>NZ_CAHP01000014.1 GCF_000294655.1 Magnetospirillum molischianum DSM 120 | reverse complement strand
CCCATCGGTTGTGATTCCATTCTCTCAGAGCCGCTCGGGGAGGAGAGATGACGCCGCACAAGAGACCGCCGCAGACCGAGGGCGACCTGTTCCGGTCGCGGCTCGACCAGATCATCAACCTGCGCCACGACTTGGTCCGGCTGGCGGGTTTGGTCGCCTGGGGCTTTTTCGACGAGCGGTTCGCGCCGCTTTACGCGGAAACGGGGCGCCCGGGTGTTCCGACCCGACTGATGGTGGGATTGCACCTGCTCAAGCACATGTACGGCCTCTCTGACGAGGCGGTGTGCGATCGCTGGGTCTGCGATCCGTATTTCCAGTATTTCTGCGGCGAAACCTTCTTCCAGCACGCCCTGCCGGTGGACCGCTCTTCGATGACCCGCTGGCGTCAGCGCATCGGTGCCGATGACCTGTCGGCCCTGGTGCAGGAGAGCCTGGCCGCCGCCCACCGGGCCGGCGCTCTTCAGGCCGAAGACATGGAGCGGGTGACGGTCGATACCACCGTTCAGCCCAAGGCGGTGACCTTCCCGACCGACGCCAAGCTGATGCAGCGGGCCCGGGAAAAGTTGGTGGCGCTGGCCCAAGAGTGGGGCATCGGCCTTCGCCAGAGCTACGCCCGCGTCGGCAAGCGGGCGGCGATGAAGCAGGGCCGCTACGCCCACGCCAAGCAGTTCAACCGGGCGCGCCGCGAATTGCGGCGGCTGAAGACCTATCTGNGGCGGGTGATCCGCGACATCCGCCGCAAGATCGCCGGCAACGAGGCCCTGACCGACGCCTTCAAGCGCNCCCTGTGGCTGGCCGAACGGGTGATGACCCAACAACGCCGCGATCCCTTGCCGAAGGTCTATTCCCTCCACGCCCCCGAGGTCGAATGCATCGGCAAGGGCAAGGCCGCCAAGCCCTACGAATTCGGCTGCAAGGTCACCGTCACCACCACCAACCGCCCGGCCGCCGGAGGTCACTTCGTCCTGCATATCGACGCTCGCCACGGCAACCCCTATGACGGCCATACCCTCAAGGCTGCCGTCGAGGCCACCGAAGCCTGGACCGGCGTCACCGCCCGCCGCATCTATGTCGACAAGGGCTATCGCGGCCACGGCCTCGATCGCTTCAAGGTCTGGATCTCCGGCAACAAGGCCCCGACCAACGCCATTCGCCGCGAACTGCGCCGCCGCAGCGCCATCGAACCCGTCATCGGCCACATGAAAAACGACGGCCTTCTCGGGCGGAACTTCCTCAAGGGAAAGAGCGGCGACCGCATCAACGCCATCCTCTGCGGCGCCGGACACAACTTCCGCCTCCTGCTCCGCTGGCTGAGGCTTTTGTTGTCCATGATCCGGGCCGTCCTCAGGGCCGAAAGGCACAACCTGAACGCTCAGCTCGTCTGATCCCGGAGGGCTGAACCGAATTTTTCACGGACGACTAATGAATGGCGGGAAAAATGAAATTACATGCTACATGTGCCACTATTATTTGTTTTATTTTCCTACAGCCTCAATCGGCAACGGCATCTTCATTTTGTGAAAATCTCCACCGCGTAACTGCATCTTCAGATAATAATTTTTCAGAAATTATTGATAGCCATAAAAAAGATCAGTGGCTTACAGATCACTACATTCACGAAACAATCCCAATTTTTGAATGGGAAAAAAACGGCGCGGCTGGAAACGTTAGCGGTCCACAAAACGTAAGATATTACGTTGAGCTTGATGCGCGCGGATATAGCCCTGGATCAGAAAAAGAAACAAGGCGAAGCTTTAAATATTTTTCATCAATGGTTGATTCCTGCTATCCAGGTAGCACAAAGAAAAATGCATCATATCAAGATGAGTATACATACAAGGGATATCTCCATTGGGTTAAATTGGAGAATGGATTAAATATTACTATTTCCGCAAATACATGTGATAGAAACCCCCGCTGTATTGAACACGTTGCCATGGACGTTAGAAGAGGCCCTCTTGACGAGGACGAATTGAAACATTTTAAACAGTAGAGGGTGCCGTCATCGACTTTGACACTCGAAGCCGGCCGGTGCGTGCGCGCTCGTCAATGAATTGGCGTGGAATTGTTCCGATGGTAACCTATTGAAATCGGTTGACCAGGAATGGAGTGCGTCTACAGGTCATGGGCTCATTTTTCACAGACGATGCGCTCACGACCGCTCACAATCGGTACCAGGGGATGCGGGACGCGGCTTTCGCCGTGACTGAACAGACTTGGCGGAACAAACTTCCGATGGATGTGGACTTGCGTTTGTTCCCGATTGATGAAAAGGCACTCGTCTTTTGGGAACATATATGGGTGCCATACTGCCAGTCTGTAAACGTCAGAACGTTTCCATGGAAAGCGATTTTCAGTCAGGTTCGCTCAACCCCAAGGCGTTTTGATATGGCCATTTGGGATGGCAGTTTTTTGTCAGGCTTGGTTGTCGGGATGGCATCACGCGGGAAAACTGGACCAAACACCAATGTGACGATTCGATTTCTCGAACGATTTCAGTGGTCTGGACTTCCTATGCGCGGGCACATCAGGGGCATAGCTATTGATGCAGCCCATACTTACGCGCAAATACTATGTAAGCAATTTATATTATTAAAAAATCCAGCGTTGGGCGCTATACCCCTATACGAAAAAATCGGCTTTTCTCTTGTCCCATCGATCCAAGGATGTCCATATTATGGGAAGCGAGTGGAGTGACCACCATGGACATGAACAGCCAGCGCCAGCATGAGGGGACAAATGGGCCGGACAATCCGGTTCGTCGTGCCGCCTATGAAGACGCGCTTTCGCGCGTCCAGCATCTGAGGTCTTTTTCCGAATCGCTGAATGATGAGCAGCGCGCCAGTCTGATCAGCGACGGCCCCATAACAATTGGCTGCTACACGGCACCAAGCCGTTCGCGTTGATCACTGCACGCGCCGAATGCGCTCGGGAAAGGTGTCCAACTTGGACACCTTCAACACCCCAGCGAATCCGCCAGTCGCCCCAGGGCCTCGCGCAGCTTGGCCTGTTGCCACGGTAATCCCCCCATTTTTAGCGGGGGTTGGACATAGAACTCAGGCGGCCAATTTCAGTTTCTGGGCGGGTGTGATGCCGCCGATGCCCATATTGGGGCGGTCGTTGTTGTAGGTCCAGAGCCATTCTGTCGCTTGATCCTGCACCTCCGCGATGGTTTCGAAGAGGAACTGGCCCAGCCATTCATGCCGGACCGTCCGGTTGTAACGCTCGACATAGGCGTTCTGCTGCGGCTTGCCGGGCTGGATGTGTTGGAGGCCGATGCCGCGCGTCTCGGCCCATTTCATCAGCGTGCCGCTGATATATTCGGGACCGTTGTCGACCCGAATTGTCGCTGGCTTGCCGCGCCATTCGATAATTTGGTTCAGCATCCGGACAACCCGTTCTGCGGGCAGCGAAAAATCGACTTCAATGCCGAGCCCCTCCCGATTGAAATCATCCAGCACGTTGAGAAGCCGGAAAGCCCTGCCATCCTCCAGACGATCCGCCATGAAATCCATCGACCAGACCTGGTTGGGGGCGTCTGGTACCACCAGTTCGTCGGGCTTGTCGCGTTTGAGCCGCTTCCGGGGCTTGATGCGCAGGTTCAGTTCCAACGCGCGATAAATCCGATAGACCCGTTTGTGGTTCCAGTCATGCCCCTGGATATTGCGCAGATACAGGAAGCAGAGGCCGAACCCCCAGGTCTTTCTGGCCTGGGTCAGCCCGATCAAAAGGTCGGCGATCTGCTCGTTCTCGTCGGAGAGCCTCGGGCTATAGCGATAGCACGTCTCGCTGAGCCCAAACGTCCGGCACGCCAACGCAATACTGATCCCTCGTCGCGCCACAGCTGTCTCGGCCATCTCCCGGCGCTGGGATGGCCGGGTTATTTTTTTCCGAGAGCCTCCTTCAGCAATTCGTTTTGCATGCTGAGCTCGGCGAACANCTTCTTCAGCCGCCGGTTCTCGTCCTCCAGCCCCTTCATCTCCGAGATCATCGAGGCGTCCATGCCGCCGTATTTCGCCCGCCATTTGTAGAACGTCGCGCTGCTCATCTGGTGCTCGCGGCACAGCGTCAGGACCGGGATACCCTCCTCCGCCTGACGCAGGATCCCCATGATCTGGGCGTCCGTGAACCGACTCTTCTTCATCCGAATCTCCTCGTTCGCAAAACCGAGAAAATTCTACGTCCGCATCCCCTTATTTCCAGGGGGGATTACCGAGGAAGCGGCATAAATCGCTTTCATCATAATCCAGCGGACGGCCGAGGTCGTACATGCGAACCAGTAAATCAACATAAACTCCGCGCGCCCGATCTGACAGTTCACGGGTGCCGGAAATCCAGTCGCGAGTGTAGAAATCGAATTTAAAGAGGCCGCTCATCACATCGCCTCCGGGTGTTTTTGCGTGGGCTGGTAGTTCATCAAGACAGCCTGTTCGTCGAAATCTTCAATTTCGATCGGGTCGCCGTTGGGCCAACGCCAATCCGAGGTGTAAGGGATGCAGTCGCGCAGCAGGGCGCGACCGGCGGGGGTGCGAGGAAGGGTCAAAATCCGTGCGCTCATTTCGTCTCCTTGCCGCCAGAAAGCGGCGATCGATGGTGAGGGCGCAAATCGGACACCGTTCAGAGCGGCCAGAATCTCGGGGGGCTTGGCGGGATCATTTTCGGCCCCCGTCGATCATCGCCGCGATCGCCGCCAGCCGGGCCGGATCGTTCCCGGCGGCACGGCGCAAGATGTCGAGGACCAAGCCGCCGACCGGCCGCCAGTTGGACGGCACGGCAGCAGACGGCGGGTGATCCTTCGGGGCGGGATGCGCGGCCATTGCTAGGCGGCAGTCTTCGTCTTTGAGCGCTCAATCAAAGCGTCGATTGAAGCACGAACGATCAGTCTCCGACCACCAATGCGGACGGATTCGACTTCACCGGCATTGATCAGGTCGTAGACGGTCTGATGAGACAGGCCCAACAGGGCGCGAGTATCCTTCACCGAAGCGAGCAGCGGCGTGGTGGTCATTTTGCTATCCTTTCGGGGGCTGGAATCGGAAAAGCCCCGTCCGGGTTAGCGGCGGGGCTTTTGGGTATGGCGGATCGGTTTTACTATGGGAGCGTTTCGGCGGCCTGCGCCGGAAACAAAAAAGGTGCCTCGGAGTGAACCGGGCACCAAAAGATCAATCTGACATTTCGGAAACTATCCGAGGGCGGCACCTGTTGTCTACAACAATCTTCCTGCGTGGCGGGGCGTCCGCCGGAATCAAAAAGCCCCGGACCATCGCCGGGGCGTTACCTCTAGGCGCGCCTATAGCGCCGTCACGGTGTATGCCATGGCGGGCGGGAGCACGTCAACCATCATCCGTCGCGGTCAAAGGCGGTCAACAAAAAACCCGCTCGGTTTCCCGGCGGGCGCTAAATCGTTAATCTGACATTTCGAACGCTACAGGACGCTGGCGACGATGTCAACCTTTGTCCGTATCGGTCAGAGGAGGTCAACGAAAAGCCCGCTCGGTCTCCCGGCGGGCGCAACAAAAACATTATAGACAATCTACTTCGTTAACCGCGCCCGGTCAATCTTCGTCCGTAACGGTCAGGGGGTGTCAACAAAAAGCCCCGGACCAACCGGCCGGGGCGCAATTCTTCAATCTGACATTTCCCAAATTATCCGCACCCTCGCGCCCCGTCAAGCCTCATCCGTCGCGGTCTGCGTCGATCAATAAAAAAACCCGCACGGTCTCCCAGCGGGCGCAATTCTCAATCGTGGGAAAATCCTACCCCAAAGTTTTCCCGCGCGTCAATCCCTGTCGCTCACAGGCAATAATCATCGCTCCACATCAGCCGGTGGGTCCGGCTATTCCGCCGCCTGGGCAGTCACCACCGACATTTTCAACCCCAGCGCCGCGACCACGCGGCAGATGGTTTCGTGCCGGGGGTGCGCGCCGGGTGCCAGCGCTTTGTACAGGCTTTCGCGCCCCAGGCCGGCAGCGCGGGCAACATCCGTCATCCCCTTGGCTTTCGCCACGTCGGCCAAGCCGGAAAGGAACACGTCCGGGTTCTCGTCTTCCAGGCAGGCGGCGAGGTATTCCGCGATCACCTCGGGATCATCAAGGTATTCGGAGGCGTCGAAGGGGGTGATAGCGGTGGTGTTCATGATCGAATCTCCCGAACCTCTCGCGCGAGGGCCTTGGCCTTTTCGATATCGCGGCGTTGCGTCGATTTATCGCCGCCGCACAGCAGCAGATAGACCACCTCGCCCCGCCGGGTGAAATAGACCCGATAGCCCGGCCCGACATGCACCCGCATTTCACTGACGCCTTCGCCGACAGGTTCGCAGTCGCCGAAATTGCCATGCTGGGCCGAGTTGATCCGGGCCAGGATGCGGGCCTTGCCCTTGGGGTCCGACAGGTGCCGAAGCCAAGCGTCGAATTCCTCGTGACGCTGAATTACTGTATCCATTTAGATACGATCCGATCAAGGGGATTTTCGCAGTGGCACGACGGAACCGGAAGCGCGCCCGCTGTCGAGGTCGAGCATCCCGTGTCGCGCCAGGGCGTCGGCATGGTCGGCGATGTGGGCCGAGTAGGTCCGCTCGATCATAGTCACGCTGGTGTCGTGCGATACCGCAACCACCCGCATCGGCACCGACCGCAGCAGGGCGCGGACGATCGACGAGTGGCGCAGCGCGTACAGGGTGATCTCGTCCAGGCCGTAGGGCGCGATTGCCTCGGGTTCCAGTTTGGCGGCGGCGATGGTGAGCAAAAACAGGTCGTAGTGATCCGATTTCAGCCACGGCTTGCCATTCGGCCGGAGCAACAGCGGTTCGCCCTCCCCACGCCCCTGTGCTGCCTCGGCCAGCCGCACCGCAAGCCCGGCGGGGACTGGCATCGGTCGGCGCAGCACCTTTTTCACGCTCTTGCCCTTCTTCGATGTCGGCATGTTGAGCCGCTGGCCGGGCAGCAGGTCGCCCACCACAAGGCCGGCGATTTGCGAGTAACGGGAGCCAGTCACCGCCGCCACCTCGACCAGCAGGCCAAAGGCCGGGTGCTGGGCATAGGCAGCCTGCACGATCCGTCCGACCACCTCATCGGATAAGATGACATTGCGCGACACCTCCGCGTCGGGCAGGCCTGCGAGGCCGTGTTTCCATGCGGTGGTGTTGCCGATCCGCTCATTGTGGCGCGCGGCGAGTTCGAGGGCGGCACGCAAACCATTCGCGGTTCGGTTCACCGTGGCGGGTGCCAGGGTCTTCAACAATTCGTCGCGCCATTTTCGCAAGTCGGAGGCCGTGAGTTCGACAATCGGCCGGGATGCAATCTTCTCGGGGAGGTTAACGCGCACCCTTGAAACATTGCCCGGATCTCCCTTCCGGGCGGCGAGGTCCGCTTCATAGTCGTTGAGCGCATCGGCGACAGTGATCCGGCTGGCCGGTGATACGTCGGATTCGGTGGCGGCGGTTTCCAGCGCCTTCGCCTGAGCCTGCGCCCAAGACAGCACGCGCTCGCCGTCTGCATCCTCGTAGTCATCGGCGAGGCCGATTACCCGTTGCGTCGAGCCGCCCTTTCCATCTGCCTTGCGGACAAGCCAAGTGCCGGCGCTGGCGTTGCGGCGATAGCCAACGCTGGTTCCGCTGCCCAGGCTCTCAAAAATGGGTTTCTTCGCCACGGGCAGGGCGAGGCGGGCCTTCTTCGTCGCCAGGGGAGAGGATTTTACTCGCGCCATAGGATCACCTTCTTGGCGGAACGCCCTAGCTGGCTGGTGTCCAGTTAGTGTCCAGTCTGTATCCGTGGACAAGGGTAGATCAGGGCAGACAGTCGGGCAAGGTGATTTGTTTAATTTCAATCTGTTGCTAGACAGCGGCAGACACGCCTAGACAATTCTCTCCGCCCTCCGAAGGCGGGGGTCACAGGTTCGAATCCTGTCGGGTGCGCCAAAGCTTCTCCCCTTTTTTAAGACGATCATCCCAGCCTCACCCAGGCTGCGGACGCGATTCGGCACGCGGTCCGCACGGGGCTGGCGAAGCGTCGGCCTCAATCGAAGACATTGAATGCTTTTGCTTCTTTCCCTGTCGCTGCCATGCTGTTCGTTCCGGCTTGGCTGCGTCTCAGCGCCTTCTTGGCCTCTTGGGCCAATTTTCGACCGCATCGCGATCGGCGGGATCGGTCTCTGGCGGGAGGTTCTCCTCCGCCCGCCTCTGAGCCAGCCTAAGACGCATGACGCGCCTATGTGCGCGGTAGGGGCATGTGCATCAAGCGGCCTTATGGCCACAGCAAGGGAAGAACGGCGAGGCCGAGGCAAAAGATGGTGACGAAGGTCTCCGGCTTGCCACCAGTCGTGACCAGCCGGAAACCGAGACGCCGGTCAACCCAGGGCCATAGAAAGGGAATTCCCTGACGGGTGAAGGAATCCAGCAAAAGATGCGAGCCATATGCGGCTGCGAAAACCAAGCCAGCATCGTCCGCTCCGTAAAACCATCCCCGCTCGTGCTGTATCCACGGCACCAGGATGGTAAGTCCGATGCTTCCCCCGAGCCAAGGCCATACCGAATGGGTCCAAGGGCTGCGATGGCCACCGACTACGGCCGCCAAATAGTAGCATAGTATCGTCAGTAGGACGGCCACCCGTTCCATCGGCAGGCGTGGCCCCATCGTTACCATCGCCACGACCACCCCGACCAGCAGCATTATGGCGATCCACTTGGCTTGTCGTCCCAGCGTCGAGCTGAGATGGTCGATGTCTGGAAGCAGGGCCGAGACCATCCCGAGGCCGTAATACAGGGGCAGTGCGGATGGTTCTAGGGGGTGCCCTATTTGTTCTCCCCCGAGGGAAACTAGAGACACCGCCGCGACCCCGGCTGCCAAATGAGCGATTGCTTGCACGATGTGTCCCGATTGATCGGCCGAAACTGGCCACGAGCGGAGGCGGCTCATAGCACGTCCTGAGATTTAGAACAATACGATCCTGCCTCGTTCCAATGCTAAAGTGCATATTCCCGCAGTTGGGTGAAGAGTTGATGGTATGCCTTCTCTTTGGTTGGACTCCGCTCTTGCTCAATTTTGGCGCTATCAAGACCCGTGCGAGGGCGTTTTTCCTTTCCGACCTATCCCCGGAATCTATGACTCATCCGTTGATCGTGAGCTGGACTAATCAATCTGGGGGCGTATGCCAGATAGTTCTAACCAACCAGGATTTCGGTCCTCGGCTCCAGGCTAATGCTCCGATGATAGACGTGACATGCCATGCCCGGTTATCCTCTGATCCTGTGGATAGACCTGTGGACGGTTTGAGGGTAAAGCCGGATATTCCTGATGGATCCGGCGCATTGTGGTGTGTGCCGATTTTTGAGGCAATTTTGTCGGTCATGCCCTGTCTTGTGGCACGAAATCAGACGCCGCTTCCTTTGGAACCAACGATCTCTGACTGGGGATGCTCCCCTCAGTTCGCCCGTGGCCATCGGCTCTGTCGTTGACCACACACAAGTTTACCGGCAAGCCGTCGCGTAGCGTGACGGGGTGACCCCGAAATAGCGGCGGAAACTGCCGGTAAAGTGGCTCTGGTCGTAGAACCCGGTGCTGACGGCGGCATCGGCAGTCGGATTCCCCGCCGCCAGCAGCACCTTGGCCGCATCAAGGCGCACCTGCGTGAGATAGCAATGAACGGTAACGTTCATCTGCGCCTTAAACGTGCGCATGAAATGGAACTCGCTAAGATCGACGTGTTCGGCGATGTCCTTGAGCCTCAAGCGCTCGTGGAAATGCGCATGGATATAGTCCAACGCATGGCGGATCCGAGCGTCGGGAGCCTTGCGGAAGCTACCCTTCCCTGTGCGCTGGCCGTAACGCTTTATCATCACGTCCAGCGCGCCATAGACCGCTTCCTCCCGCTCAACCGCGTCTGGCGAATGTTCGGCGATTTCGCACGATTCGATCAGCCTTGCCGCCAGCTCAGGATCCTCGATCAACATTTTCGTGCCGAAATCAAGCGAACCACCGCTGTCACGAAACAGCTCGCGCGAGAGGGCTTCGAGCACGTCCGGGTTCGGATAGAGCGCCGAATAGTCCCAGCCAGTGTCGCGCTCCGCACTCTCGCCGGTATGGACCTGGCCCGGAGGGATAATCATCACCGTTCCCGGATAGGCTACGCCGCGATATCGGGCGATCTGGTGTTTCTGGGCGCCGTCCCGGAGCGCCGCGATCACAAACACCTCGTGCGAGTGCAGCGGATAGCGGAATTCAACGCAGCTCGCCTTGAGGATCTCAAGGCCGCCGAAAATCTGTTGATCGGTCCAGAGTCGGATATCGTCCCGACGTCTTTTCATCCATCGCCCTGCAAATGAGACCAACCGGCCAACGGGTCAAATCCTGGGTTGGCCGGTATGAGGTGTGCCAAGCGAAGTTAGTGCCCGTTCCGGGTAAGTGTCGAGAGCAGGAATTTCCAATCGGACTCGAACGGTTCCAACGCCGCCGACGTGAACCACTCCGTCCACAACTCATCGGGCACGCCGTCCAAATGACAGGATATTCCTATCGCGTAAGATGTTGTCTTTTCTAATGTGAGGTATGCACCGAGCCGCGACGGGCAAACGGACGCGGCAGAAGCCCTTCGACAAAGAGGTGCTTCGCCCTGCGCCTCAAGGGTGATCGATGTTGATGATATGCTGCCGAGGCGAGCTTATTGCCTCTGCCTGGGGCACCGAGAAATGACGACACGCCAACACACTCTTCAGCAAACCATCTCGCCACAGGACGGATTCCGAGCCGGTGTTATCGCCTGTCTTCCCACGGTGCTGGGCTATTGGAGCATCGGCTTTGCCGCTGGCGGGATTGGCACGTTATCGGGCTTTTCAATAGTAGAAATCGTGGCGCTGGCGGCACTGCTTTATGCGGGGTCGGCGCAATTCCTGTTCTACTCCCTTGTCCTCGCCAATGCTGGTGAGTTTGCCCTCGTCCTCGGCATGCTGCTGGTTAACGCCCGCTATCTGCTGATGAGTTCCTCCCTGGCTCCTTTCTTCCAGGGGAAGGGTGTCTGGGAAAAGCTCATCGGTGGTGCGCTGCTCACCGATGAGACGTTTGGAATCGCGGTGCAGCGGGCCAAGGCCTGCGGCGATCTGCCGTTCCCGTGGCTTCTGGGGTTGAATTCCATCGCCTATCTGAACTGGATCGCGGCCAATCTCGTCGGGGCGATGCTGGCGCAGCACCTGCCCGAAGCCATGATCAACAGTCTGAGTTTCAGCCTCACGGCCATGTTCGTGGGCTTGCTGCTTCTGACCTATTTCTCCAGCAGAACCCGCGGGCTTGAACTCGTTGCCATTGTGGTCGCTGCGGGGGTGGTGGTGGCGGCTTTCCATCTGGCCCCGCCGAACGTCACCCTCTTGGTCGCCACGATGCTCGGCGCGCTGGTCAGCGCCATCCTCTCGTTTCGCAACCGACAACGGACTCATTCATGGCTTCATCCTTCTCCTTGAACCTGCTGCTGTGCGTCGGGGTTACGGTTTCCCTGCGGATTCTGCCGATCGTGTTGCTATCCCACCTGACCTTTCCGGTCGCGGTGCGCGAGTGGCTGAACTTCGTGCCTGCCGCGATCATGGCGGCGCTCATTGTGAGCGAGCTTTTGATGCACCCAGCCTTTACCGAAGCGGGCTGGAGTCTCTCACTGCTGGCCACCC
Source organism: Magnetospirillum molischianum DSM 120 (assembly GCF_000294655.1). Taxonomy (GTDB): domain Bacteria; phylum Pseudomonadota; class Alphaproteobacteria; order Rhodospirillales; family Magnetospirillaceae; genus Phaeospirillum; species Phaeospirillum molischianum. The sequence continues at coordinate 404,547 of NZ_CAHP01000014.1, read as the reverse complement.
TCGCCAGCTTTATCGTCGGCATCGTGACGCGAAGCCTGTTTATGACAGTGTTCGCTGGCGTCGCAGCCTTCGCTCTTTTCGACTGGATGCTGCCCTAGAGCCACGCCAGCCCCGGAGGGGCCGCGGCTCTGGTCTGCCCTCCGCATCGTCTTTCCGCTACACTATCGGTTCATGGACGGGCGTCAGAGAACGCTCTCCGATCGACGTGAGACCGATACAAGACTAGGGGGCCTTATGAGCGAGAGCGATCATTCCGACAAAGAAATTTCCCGCATAAGCCAGATCGCCACGCGCGGTTTTCTTAAAATAGAAGTGTTCGCCTATATCGTCCTGGGTGGGATGATTGCTTTGACGGCGCTGATCGGCATCGGTAATGCCGGAGCCTCTTTGTGGGGCGCGGTGCACGATATCGGCAGTACCGAGAAGATCATTGTTACGATCGACCGTCTGCTGTTCGTCTTGATGCTGGTGGAAATCCTCCACACCGTCCGCGACTCGTTTCGAACCGGGACTCTGGTGTGCGAGCCGTTTTTGATCGTCGGTTTGATCGCGTCGATCCGGCGCGTCCTCAGCATCACCCTTCAATCGTCTCAAGCCAACCATCCTGGGAGCTGGTCGCCGGAAAGTCAGGCGATCCTGCATTCGACGATGCTGGAATTGGGCGTTCTGGGCGGTCTGATTATGGTGATGGTGATTTCGATTTGTCTGCTGCGTTTCAATAAGCAGCGGGCGAGCGAAAAATAGGAGCAACGGCCCAAGACCGCCCCCACTCGGGAAGAGAGGGGGCGGCAGGGTCGGAATTTTAGTTACACAGCCTTTGAATGCCGCTGTTCGCCCGCCTTCAGATAGCGGTCGAACGCGGCGCAGACGGCGCGGACCAGGGTCCGGCCTTCCTCGGTGACGGTCAGGCGGCGACCATCGACAGTCACCAGACCATCGGCCTGAAGCGGGCCAAGCGTGTCGATCTCGGCATCGAACTGGGCGGCATCGACCTTATGGGTCGCGGCAACTGCATCGATATCGACCTCAAGATCGCACATCAGCCGTTCGATGATTTCACGACGCAGACGGTCGTCGTCGCTGATCGCGATCCCGCGCGAGGTGGCCAGCATCCCGTCGGAGATCAGGCGCTGATAGGCGTGGACCTCGCCTTCGTTGACGACATAGCCCTGGGGCAGCGAGCCGATGCCCGATGCGCCAAAGCCGATCAGGGTCGAGGCGGTATCGGTGGTGTAGCCCTGGAAGTTGCGGTTCAGGGTCTTGTTCTTCAGGGCAATCGCCATCGCGTCGTCGGGGGCGGCGAAATGGTCGAGACCGATCTGGACGAAGCCATGATCGGCCAGCATCTTGCAGCCCTGTTCGTACATCTGCCAGCGCGTATCGGTATCGGGCAGCGCCGCCTCGGGGATCAGGCGCTGGTGCTTCTTCATCCACGGCACATGAGCATAACCGAACAGAGCGACACGGCGCGGCTTGAAGCCGGTGAGGGCGGTATCGATCGTCTTCAGCAGGCCGTCGAGGGTCTGGTGCGGCAGGCCGTAGACCAGATCGACATTGACTTCGGAGACGCCGTACTGCCGCAGCCAGCCAACCACCCGTTCGCTGACCTCATAGGGCTGAATGCGGTTGATCGCCTTCTGCACCTCGGGGTCGAGATCCTGGACGCCGATCGAGGCGCGGGTGACGCCGACGCTGCCCAGGGCTTTGATATAGGTTTCGTCGGCGGTACGGGGATCAAGCTCGACCGCGATCTCGGACTGATCACGCAGAAGGAACTTGCTCTTGAGCAGTTCGACGGTTTTGACGAAATCGGTGGGGGTCAGAATCGTCGGGCTGCCGCCGCCGAAATGGATGTGCCGGGCCAGCATGCGCTGGGGCAGGGCATCGGCCACCATCTCGATTTCACGCCACACGGCTTCCATATAGGTGGCGACCGGCGCATAGCGTCGGGTCACCTTGGTGTGGCAGCCGCAGAACCAGCACATATCGGCACAGAACGCGACATGGAGGTACAGAGACAGTTCAAGCGCGGGATCAAGCCCGCCCAGCCACTTGCGGTAGGTTTCTCCGGTTACGCCGGGATGAAAATGCGGCGCAGTGGGGTACGAGGTGTAGCGGGGAACGCGAAGATCGTATTTTGCCGCAAGGTCGGGGCGCATGGCGATTATCCTGAAGCAAGGGACCTGTGAATTATCGGAGGGAAAACCTACTCCGGGCGATAGCGCCTTGGCAACCTTCCGCGCCGCCATCCTGGTCTCTGATCGCGCTTACGGCTATCGTCGCGGATCGGCGCGGTTTATTCGCCGCCGCCCCCCAACCCATAGAGGACACGGATGAAGGGAGTCGAAATCGAAGCCGCATGGCATGGCCTCGCCTCGTGCGATCGGTGCCCGATCCAGGATCTGGTCCTGTTCGCTGACCTGGACGCCCAGGATTTCAGTGCGATTCATCTGCCGATTGACGATCTGTGGTTACCGCCCGGCGCGACCCTGTATCGGGCCGAGCAGGCCGCAGGGGCGCTGTTCACGCTGCGTGAGGGGCTGGTCAAGCTGGAGCAATATCTGCCCGACGGGACCAAGCGGATCGTCAGTCTGGCTGGGCCGGGCGACGTGCTGGGGCTGGAGGCGATGCTGGCTGAAAGCTATGAACATGCCGCTATTGCTCTGCAACCGTCGAAGGTTTGCCGCATCCCTAAGGCGGTGATCGGCGCGCTGTCGTCCAAGCTCAACACCCAACTGATGCGAAAGTGGCATGAATCGGTGCGCAAGGCTCATGCCTGTATCCGCGATCTGTCCACCGGCAATGCTCGTCAACGGGTGGCACGGCTGTTCTTGCTGCTGGCTCCAGTCGAGGCGCGGCGCTGCCGTCTGTTCGGGCGCGAGGATGTCGGCGCGTTGCTGGGCGTCACCACCGAGACCGCCAGCAAGACCGTAGCCGAGTTCAAGCGCCAGGGCGTGGTCCGGGAAATCGCCGCCAATTTGTTCGAACGCGATATCGCGGCGTTGGAGCGGATCGCCGATGGCGATTAAGTGAATTCAACGACGCCTGGGCCGGACAGGCTTAGGCTGTCCCTTCATCTTCGTGGGAGACACATCGCATGATCGTTGCCGTCGCCAGTCAGAACTTCACCAAAGTGACCCAACATGCGGGTAAGACCCGTCGTTTCCTGCTGTTCGAAGCCGCCGCCGGTCAGCCTGTGCGTGAAATCGGGCGGCTGGATTTGGCCGAGGGTCTGGCAATTCACGATTTCGTCGGTGATGGACCGCACCCGCTCGATCAGGCTCAGGTGGTGGTGGCGGGCAGCGCCGGTGAAGGCTTTATTCGGCGGATGGACGCGCGCGGGATCGTGACCGTTCTGACCGATGAAACCGACCCGATTGCCGCCGTTCGCAATTACGTCGATGGCGCACTGGCTCCGGCCGCCGCCGATTCGGCTGGTCCCTGCGGCTGTCACGGCGATCATTAAAGCGAGGTTCCTCGCGCTCCTCCTATCGGAGAGAGCGCGAGGGGCTGAACGCCCTAGACCCGGCCCGCGTCGTATTCGGCATGATAGCCGGCAATACGGGTGACTTCGTTGCGCGATCCCAGGATCACCGGCACCCGCTGGTGCAGCTTGGTCGGCGGGATGTCGAGAATGCGGCCCCGTCCGGTGCTGGCGGCGCCACCAGCCTGTTCAATGATGAACGCCATCGGATTGGCTTCGTACATCAGCCGCAACTTGCCGCCCTTGGCCTGATTTTCGGCGTCGGCGGGATACATGAACACGCCACCCCGGCACAGGATGCGATGGACTTCGGCGACCATCGAGGCGACCCAGCGCATGTTGAAATTCTTGCCGCGCGGGCCTTCAGTTCCGGCCAGACACTCATCGACATAGCGCCGCACCGGGGGTTCCCAATGCCGCGAGCGCGAGGCGTTGATGGCGAATTCCTGGGTATCGGTGGGAATGGTCATGTTGGGGTGGGTCAACATGAACATCCCGATCGACTGATCGAGGGTGAAGCCGTTGACGCCGTTGCCGGTGGTCAGAACCAGCATCGTCGATGAGCCGTAGATGGCGTAACCGGCGGCGATCTGCTTCACGCCTTTTTGCAGGAAGGCGGCTTCGGCGATGGTCGAGGCACCTTCAGGCAGGCGCAGGATCGAGAAAATCGTGCCGACCGAAATGTTGACGTCAATGTTGGACGATCCGTCGAGCGGATCGAACAGCAGGAGATATTTGCCATCGACGGCGCTGTGGACCGGGCGGACATCCTCCATCTCTTCCGATGCCATTCCGGCATAGGCTCCGCCGATCGCGTTCATGTGCATGAAGATTTCGTTGGAAAGGATGTCGAGGGTCTTCTGCTCTTCGCCCTGGACGTTCTCGGTTCCCGCCTTCCCCAGATTGCCGGACAGTGCGCCTTGGTTGACCTCGCGCGAGATCATCTTGCAGGCGAAGATGATGTCGGTCATCAGTCCGGTGAAGGAGCCGGTGCCGCCCAGGCGGCGCTGCTCCTGAAGCAGGAAATGGGTCAGCGTGATCCGTTGATAGGGCATCTTCCGTCTCTCCCTGGTGTGCGGCACGGACTGGGTTTGTCCCCCCTGGCCGCCGGGAGATGTGTTAGCCGATTTGGCCGCGTGAATCCAATGCGTTGTCGCGTCGGGCGGAATGGGCGTGACTTCGTTACGTCTGCTCCGTTACAAGTGCGGTTCTCCACGGATGACAAGGGGACGATCTTGCGGTCTGTCCGATATCTGACGGTTGCGGCCGCGTTGCTGGTCGGCGCTTGTGCCGGATCGCCGCAGCGATCTTCCGCGCCGCCGCCTTCGCCGCCGCCAATACTCGATCCCGATGCAGCCTGCCTTAAGGATTTGCGCGATCACTCCGTTGTGTTCGAGCCGCTGGCGATGGTGGGGGCCTCGCCCGCCTGCCAGATTGCCAATCCGGTCAAGATTACCGCCGACGGGCAAATGGACTGGAGCCGTCCGGGCGTGCTGTCCTGCGCCACGATGCGGGTGGTCGATCGTTTCGAGGCCGACGAGGTTCAACCGGCGGCACAACGCCATTTCGGCCAGCGCGTCGTCCGCCTGTTGCACATGGGCACCTATCAATGCCGGACCCGTCGCACCGACGCGACGGCGGCGGCCGCCGCTGCGGGCAAGCCAGTGCGTGGGGGGCGTCTGTCGGAGCATGCGAAGGGACAGGCGATCGATATCGGCGGCTTCGAACTGGCCGACGGCTCAATTGTCTCGGTCAAGCGCGATTGGCGTGCCGGGGGCCGCAACGCCGCCTTCCTGAACGAGATCGCCCGCGCCGCCTGTGGGCATTTCAGCGTGGTGCTGACGCCGAACTACAATGCCGTTCATGCCGATCATTTGCATCTCGATATCGGCCCGCACCGGCTGTGCGGGGTGTGATTTACCCCAACAGGGAATCGATCTCGACCTGGGCCATGGCGCGATCCGAGCCGTGAATGATGGCGTTGGCGCAATCCATCAGGGCCTGAGCGGCCCGACTGATCGCCTTGACGTGTTCGGCGACCAAGCCGGGGTCGGAACCGGCGACGATTTCTTCTTCCAGGCGGGCGACACCGCCCAGAATCACCGCGTTCAGTTGGGATAGGGTTTCCTCGAACGGACGGCGAAATTTAGCTGGAACATGATCGTAAGCTTCGATCGCGAATTGGCGGTCCTTGAAGCTGGATTGAGCAAAATGCTCTTTATAGGTGCGGGGTTCCCACAGCTTACAGTCCTCCACCATGTCCGGCATGTCCGGAATCATGTCGATCAACATAACGATCTCGTTGAAATGGTTTAGGTAATCGGTTGCAAGAAGGGTTTGGGCACTAATGTTCGTGCCATCAACCCTGGCGGCAAAGTCCTCGAACCGCTCCTGCTCGTCGGGAGGTATGTCGGATTCCGTCACTCTCCCTCCCTTCCTACGTATTCATCCCTCCGGTCATACATCCTTGCGCCCTGATGCCCGGAAATTCAAGAGTGGGGGCCACGCGGCCTCTGCCACAGAAAAAATATGGTGTCCGGGGTCTGGAAAAAGAAGAGCATGAATCGTCTGCTGACGAACCGGAGGATAACGAAGATGCGAGCATTCCTGATGGCGGGAGGGATCGCCCTGTGTCTAATGGGCGGGACCGGCCCTGTCGCGGTCGCAGCCGAACCGTTGCAGACCGTTCTGACTCTGCACGAATCGGCCGAGACCCTGATCGCTCCCGACATGATCCGCGTTACCCTGCGCGCCGAGGCCGAAGGGGCCGATGCCGCAACGTCTCAGAAAATACTCAATCGGATCGTTGCCGCCGCTCTGGCCAAGGCACGGACGGTCGAAGGTGTGACGATCGCCACCGGCCCTTACTACGCCAGCCGGAATGAACCGCAGGCTAAATCCTCAGCCGCGCCGATCTGGCGGGCGTCGCAGACCATCGATTTGACCTCGCGTCGCTTCGACCCGCTGCTCGCCCTGGCCGGGGATCTGCAAGGCGAGGGGCTGGCGATGATCGGAATGGACTATCAGTTAAGCCCGGAAGCGCGGGCAAGCGTTCATGAGGCGCTGGTGACCGAGGCGTTTTCCGCTCTGCGCCAGGAAGCGGCGCTGGCGGCGCGGGCGACCGGGCTTTCCATCGTCGGCTACAAGACTCTTTCCCTCAGTCAGTCGTCTCGTCCGCCGGTGATGATGAAAGGAATGCGCGCCATGGCCATGGCCGCTGAAGGCGCTCCTCCCCAGGGGGAGGGGGCGGCACAGCCGGTGCGAGTCGAAGTCGATGCCGAAGTGATCCTGGAATTGCGCCACGCGCCGGAATCGTCACGGTGATTTCTTCGCCGCGGTGAAAGGCCGTTCTCGCCGCGACGGCATCTTTGCTGTTAATGCGCCCGCTCATACAGACGGAGCGGGCACATATGTTCAGCGTGCCTGGATATTCTGAACAAAATAACGGTGCAGCGCCTCCACGTCTCCGCTGGTCAGAAGCGGCATGACCGCAGTCAACTGATCGTCGGACCAGTCCCACCACTTCATCTCAAGCAAAAGGGCGATCAGCCTGTCCTCGAGACGCTTGCGGATCGGTTTCGCCGGATTGCCGCCAACGATGGCGTAAGGTTCGACATCGCGCGTGACCAGGGCACGGGTTCCGATCACCGCCCCATCGCCGATTTTGACGCCGGGCATGATGATCGCCTCGGAGCCGATCCAGACATCGTTTCCGATCACGGTGTCGCCCGCCGGTTCATAGCCGTTCGCCGCTCCTGCGAATGCAGGCACGTCGCTCATCCAGTAGAAGGGAAAGGTGCTGATCCAGTCGTTCCGGTGCCCTTGATTGCCCGCCATGATGAAAGCCGCCCCTGAACCGATTGAGCAAAAGCTCCCGATCAGCAATCGGTCAACACCTTCGTCTGGTAACAGATAGCGGGCGCAATTGTCGAAGTTGTGCCCGTGATAATAGCCGGAATAATAGCTGTATCGTCCGACGACGATGTTAGGATTCGTGATCTGCTTGTCGAGGGTGATGCCACGGAAGGGGCTTTCAAAGTAGTTCTTCATCTGATGCTCTTTCCGCCTTTCTCTCGTAACGTAATCGTGTTCTCCGGTCCGGGTGGGGTCGCGTCATCGCCGCCTGCACCGATCGACGGCAGGATTACGATAACCAGGGGCGGAACGGTCCTTCATCCGTTGGCCGGGATGAAGCAGGGAACCGGGAGGCTGGGCTCTCCCGGTTCCAAAGCCAGGGCAAGCCCCTCTTACCAGGGGGATTTGTCACGGTCGCGGGACGCTTTGACCTGGATCGCCTGAGCTTTGATGTCCTGAATTCGCAGCCAGATCGAGCCTTGGTGCCCCAGCAATTGTTCGGCCTTGTTGGCGTGGTAATTGGCTTCGGGCAGTTTCCCCGCCAGTAGGAAATGTTCGGCCAGGGCGTAGGATGCCATGCCTTCCTTGCCGTCACGGCCGAAAGCGATCGCCAATTGTTGCCAGGCAAAGGAATCCTCGGGTTCCAGCCGTACCGCGATGGTCAGGTTAGCGGCGGCATCGGCCAGCATCGCCGGATCGTCGGTTTCGATCTCGGCTTGCCCCAGTCCGATCCGCAGCAAGGCGCTGTTGGGGAGATATTCCACAGCCTTGCGATAGGGTTCGATCGCATCGCGTCCCTTGCCGTTTTCGAACAGCATCTGGCCTTTCAGCTCCCAAAAATAGGGGTCCTTGGGGCGTTCGGCGATCAGTCCGTCGATCAGGCTCAACGCGGCGTCGATGTCGGGCTTGCGGTACAGGGCGACGGCGCGGGCATAGCGGGCCTCGATCGAGGTGTCGCTCTCCTTGTAACGCATCATCGTCTTTACCGGCGGTTCGATGAAGGCGAACAGCTTGGCCTTGATGCGGCGATGCCGTTCGACCCAATCCTCCGGCCAGGGCTGGTTCGAGAATGACGATTTTTCGACGTGCTCGCGCACAAACGCGATGCGGTCGCGGGTCAGCGGGTGGGTCCGCACATAGGGATCTTGCCGTGCCGCGACCAGCAGTTCCTGATCGCCCAGGATGTTGAAGAATTCCAGCAAGCCCTTGGCCGACCAATGGGTGTCGTCAAGGAAGCGCATCGCCATCTGGTCGGCCTGCTGCTCCTGGCTGCGCGAAAAGGCCAGCAGGTTGCGCATCGCCAGTTCCTGGCCGCCCATCATCACCCCGGCGGCGGCCTGACCGTTGCCGCTGACCGCGCCAGCGGCGGCTCCCAACAGCATTGCCAGGATCGCTTCGGTCGAGGCGGCGGCAACCGCATCGGTGCTGCGGATCAAGTGGCCTCCAGCGATATGGCCGGTTTCGTGCGCCATGACTCCAATCAACTGACCAGGATTTTCCGACCGAATGATCAACCCGGTGTGAAAGAAAATGTTCTGGCCTCCGGCGACAAAGGCGTTGAGTGTTGGGTCATTGATCAGCAGGATGCGGATCGCCTGCGGGTCCAGCCCGGCGGCCTGAAAGATTGGCGTGCCGAAGTCGCGGATGGTATTTTCCACTTCCGCGTCGCGAATGAATTGACGCTTCGACTGTTGGGCTTCAGCCGACGGCGACACCAACGCGATCAGGATCGTCACCAGAAGGAAGATGCGTGTGAACAAGGATCATTCCTCGCCGGTCGAAAGGTTGCACGCAGGGCGGAGCCGTCGAATCGCTGCCCTGGCGGTCGTTCTGGGCCTGGCGGCCTGTAGCGAATCTACGCCACCGATCGGCACAGTCGGCCATGTCCGCGGATTTGCCGGTCTGGTTGCCGCCGACGAACCGCGCGCGGCGGTGGTTGCCCGCGATGTCCTGTCCGCCGGTGGAAACGCCGCCGACGCCGCGACCGCCCTCTACTACACTCTGGCGGTGACCCTGCCGTCAACCGCCAGTCTGGGGGGCGGAGGGTCCTGTATAGTACATGACGCAGAGAAAAAGACGACTGAGATCCTGGAATTTCCGGCGCTGCCCTCGACCGAGGCCGGGCAGGTGACGACGGCGGTTCCCGCCAATCCACGGGGATTCTACGCGCTGCACGCCAAATTCGGTTTGATGCGGTTTGAAAGCCTGCTGGCCGAACCGGAACGGCTGGCCCGTCTCGGCACGCCGGTATCGCGGGCGCTGGCCAGCGATCTGGCCCGTGTCGTGCCGCTCTTGTCGCGCGATCCGGCGGCGCGGGCGATTTTCTTCCGCCCCGACGGAGGTATTTTGCGTGAGGGCGACATTCTCCGGCAGCCCGAACTGGCGGCGATTATTGCCAATCTGCGCCGCAATACCGGAGACTTCTATCTGGGGTTGATGGCGCGCGATTTGGTTAAATCGGTCACAAACGCGGGCGGAACCCTCAATCTTAGCGATTTACGCGACTTTCGCCCGGCGTGGCGCGACAGCCTGAAGATTCGGGTGGGGAATGAAATCGCCCATTTCGCCCCGCCCCCTTCGGTCGGCAGCACGATGACCGCCGAGTTGATCGGCATGGTTTGGCCGCGTTGGAGCAATGCGTCGGAGGATGAGCGGCCCCATCTGCTCGCCGAGGCTCAGGCCCGTGCCTTTGCCGACCGCCCCCGCTGGATGCAGCGTAACGGTTGGACCACCGAGGCTCCCGGCGTGCTGATCGCCCCGGAAAAGCTGGAACGGCTGATGGCCGATTACACCCCCGACCGCCACCGATCCGTTTCCGGCGCGTCGGCATCGCCGCCCGATGCCAACGCTTCGACCAGTTTTGCCGTTTTGGACGGCACCGGTTCGGCCGTCGTCTGCGGAGTCGGGACTGGTGGCGTGTTCGGTCCGGGTGTGGTCGCGCCCGGCACCGGGATTGTTCTGGCCGCCGCGCCGGGTCCGGGCGCTCCGCCCAGCGTCACCACGGTGATGGTGGTCAACCCTCATACCAAGCGGGTTCATTTCGCCGGAGCCTCGTCGGGTGGGGCGACTGCACCGGCGGCTCTGGCCGAAACGATGTTGGCCGCGCTCGCCGGGGATCAGGCGTTGGCCGAGGCGGTGGCGCGGCCGCGTGTTGTCCATCTCGGTACGCCCGACGCGGCCTTTGTCGAAACCGGCTCTTATCGCCTCGATCCCGCATCCCTGAACCGGCGTGGGCATCAGACCGGTCCCGTGGCGATGCCCAGCCGGGTTGAGGCGCTTCGCTGCCGCGATGGAATGTTGCAGACGCCTGAATGCGAAGCCGCGACCGACCCGCGCGGGTTTGGTTTGGCCACTTCAGTAGGGAAAGATTAATGGCTTTTAAAGTTGCCGAACGGGGGGCGATTGCCNCGTTTATTGTGATGGATGTGATGCGCGCCGCTACCCGGCGCGAGGCTCTGGGTGAGGATGTTCTGCATCTTGAGGTCGGTCAGCCTTCGGGGCAGGCTCCGGCCGGAGCCCGTGCCGCTGCCGTCCGTGCCCTGGAGAACCAGCCGTTGGGCTATACCTTGGCCAATGGGCTGGATTCGTTGCGCGCCCGCATCGCCCGTCATTACGCCGTGGCTTATGGCGTCATGGTGCGGCCCGAACAGATCGTCGTCACCACTGGCTCGTCGGCCGGATTCCTGTTGTCTTTTCTCGCGGCCTTTGCGCCGGGCGACCGGGTGGCGGTGGCGGCACCGGGCTATCCCGCCTATCGTAATATCCTGAAGGCGGTGGGAATCACGTGCGTCGATGTCCCGGTCGGGGCCGATAGCCGCTGGCAATTGACCGCCCGTGTTCTTGAAGAGTTGAACGAACCGCTTGATGGTGTTGTGGTCGCCAGTCCCGCCAATCCGACCGGCAGCATGTTGTCGGCCCACGAGGTTGCCGAGTTGGCGATGTGGTGTGAGCTGCACGATATCCGCCTGATCTCGGACGAAATTTATCACGGCATCACCCATGGTCGCGCTGCCGCGACCGCTGCCGGAATGGCTGCCGCGCCCCATGCGGTGGTGGTTAACAGCTTCTCGAAATATTATGCGATGACGGGCTGGCGGGTGGGCTGGCTGGTGGTGCCCGACGACCTGTCCCGCGCCGTCGAGTGCTTGCAGCAGAACCTGTTCATCTCAGCTCCGACCGTCTCGCAGGTCGCCGCCGAGGCGGCGTTCGATTGCTTGGACGAATTGGAAGCCCGCGTTGCGGTCTATCGTGCCAACCGCGATTTGCTTTTGAACGAATTGCCTTCGGCAGGGTTTGGGGCACTGGCCGCTGCCGATGGAGCGTTCTATCTCTACGCCGATCTGTCCGACCGGACCGACGACAGCGAGGCGTTTTGCGCCCGCATGCTGGCCGAGACCGGTATTGCCGCGACCCCCGGCACCGATTTCGATCCGCTACGGGGACGACGCAGCCTGCGTCTGTCTTACGCCGGGTCCAATGCCGACATGATCGAGGCGGCGCGGCGATTGAAGGCGTGGCGGACGTAAAGAAAGCGAGGGGAAGAGAGTCCTGGCGGCTCTCTTCCCCTCTTATAGCTCGGAAGCCTCCGGTTCCTTAACGGAACCGGCGCGGCATCCGGAACGGCAGCAACGCCTGGACCCAGCCGGTGCGGAAGCGATCGAGGCACAAGCTTTCATGAAAGCCGGTGACCTCCTCGCCAAACAGCCGGGTCTCGACCATCGAGCGGGTATAGAACGGCGTGTCCTCCAGGATTTCGGCCAATTGGGCGGCGTGACCGCTGTCGGCGCGGGTCGCGCGATCGACGCCCCATACTCCGCGCGGTAGATCAGCCACCGGCGGCGAGTCGGATTCCTCGACCTTCCCGTCGTGGCCGATCCGCAACGCCACGGCAAGATCGCTGCCGTCGCGCCGGGTGACGTCGTAAAGGATGGCGGTGCCATCCTTTAGCGGCGCTCGCGACCACGTCCAACGCACAAAGGATTTCTCCAGCGGCACGATCCCGGAATTGGTATCGAAATAGCCGGGGCCAGACCAGCGCAGATCCGGGTGGTTCAACTCGACCTCGACCCGCGATTCCGGGGCCAGCGGCGACCAGAAATGCTCGCCCGGCCCGTCCAGGCGGACGGAATGGCCGGTCAGTGCCCGCGGATGGACCCGAATCGTGCCCTGGATACGGCCGGGCAGGGGGAACGTGCGCTCGGACAAGCGGATTTCCAGCGCGTTGCCGGTCCAGCGCAGCGCGCTCGGCCCGATGACCAGGGTATCGGTGCTACGGTGGACCGCATTGCGGTTGCGCTCGGTCATGCTCCAGCGCTTTCCAGCGGCTCCGTACAGGCAGACATTGACCGAGCAATGGTCCAGTGGTTCCGCCGCGCCGCCACCGCGCCGCCGCGCCCAGGCGTAATAGGGCGAGAATACGCTGCCGATGAAAAAGATCAGAGTCAGGCCGTGCTGCCCATCGTCACTGAGAGCGTCGATGTACCACCAGGAATAGCCCGATCTGGGGATCTGCCGGTCGAATCTGGGGCCGCGATCTCCGGCCACACCCAGGGGGACATTGCCGGTCTGCCCCGATCCTTGGACAAAGCTGCGTCCGCAAGGCAGCGGGCCGGGATCGGAGGACCCCAATTCCGAAGGGCGGATCATACCCCCACCGATTTTTCCGTCGGACGGGTATGAATCCAACCCGTCCATGGCCGCCAAGCGGTCTCCGCCTGCCGCCTGATGCGACGGCCGCATCTTTCCGGACGGTCGAAGGCCAATGGTGTTCATAAGTCGATCTCCCCCGGACGTCATCAGTGGGGTGGCCTCATCAGGGCGCACGACATCCTTGTCAGCGCTGAAGGCGACCGACCCCGGAGGAAGGTGTCGTCGAATTCGCCCCTCCTGTCACGGGAAAAAAATGCGGCTGGCCGATGTGGGGATGGCGGGAAGGCATGGTGGGTTCGATCCGCTTCCATCCGCTTCAGGAATTTGACATATTGCCAAGGATGACCATTCGGTAACCTGTAACAGAGGGGGGGAACATGGATGCCATGGCTCGGGTCGAGGGGGCTCTGACCACGGCGCTGTCGCGGATGAGTGGGCCTGGATGCCCGCCCCGGCTGGCGGAAGCGGTGCGGCACGCGGTGTTTCCCGGTGGGTCTCGGCTTCGTCCACGGTTGTGCCTTGCAGTTGCCGCTGCTTGCGGTGACGATGCGCCGGGTCTGGCCGACGCGACGGCGGCGGCGATTGAGTTGCTGCATTGCGCCTCGCTTGTTCATGACGACATGCCCTGTTTCGACAATGCCGAGATGCGTCGCGGGCGTGCCTCGGTTCACCATGCTTATGGTGAACCCCTGGCCCTGTTGGTCGGCGATGCCCTGATTGTGGTGGCGTTCGAGCAACTGGCGCGGGCCGGTACGGCCCATCCCGAACGGATTGCGCCGCTGCTGCTGATGGTTGGCGGCTCGGTCGGTGCGCCCACCGGGATCATTGCCGGGCAGGCCTGGGAGTGCGAGGACGAAATCAACCTCTCCGAATATCACCAGCAGAAGACCGGTGCGCTTTTTGCCGCCGCGACGATGGCCGGAGCCACCGCCGCCGGGGCCGATCCCGAGGCGTGGCGCGCCCTGGGCGAACGGCTGGGCGAGGCCTATCAGGTGCTGGACGATATTCGCGATGTCGCGGCAAAGCCGGAAGAAATCGGCAAGCCGACCGGACAGGATCGCGCCAACGACCGGCCCAGCGCCGCGTTGCAGCTCGGTCTGGCCGGTGCGGTGCGTCGTCTCGACGAACTGTCTGCTGCCGCCATCGCCGCCATCCCGGATTGTCCGGGCCAAGCCGCTCTTCAGGCGATGATTCATCAGCAGGTGTCGAGCCTGCTGCCGAAGAAGCTGCGCCGCGCCGCCTGATCGATTCACGGCTCGGAATGGGGGAGACATTCCGAGCCGTGACCGATTTGGTTACTTTCGCGGGTTTTTTCTTGGGTGCGCATTCCTTTGTGACAATGTTGTGTTGTCACAAACAATCTACCTAAGCGTGCTCAAGATGGAGATGGATCGCTTTTTGATTGGCGGCCTTCGCTGCTTGCCGTGTGGCGGTCTTACGTCTGATTGTGTCTTTAAATCAGAGAGTTGTTAATTGCTCAGGTCGTGTTTAGATCGCGGCCGCGAGGGGTGATTTGGCCTTGGCCGGTGTCGTAGAAATCGATTGACACGTTGGGCGGGCAGAATACACTGGCGCCGGGTTGAAGCGACCCGTTTTGAATCCGCTGGGGGAAGTGGATGAACACGATTGCCGTAGTGCTCACGGAACCTGAGCACCTCGAGCTCAGCCGACTCGACTTGACGCCTCCGGGCGACGAGGATGTCGTCGTTGACATCGAATGGAGCGGTATCAGCACCGGCACCGAGCGGCTGCTCTATACGGGCAAGATGCCGCCATTCCCCGGCATGGGTTACCCTCTTGTTCCCGGCTATGAATCGGTTGGTCGTATCGTCCAGGCGGGGCCGACCTCCGGTCGCACGGTCGGCGAGCGCGTGTTCGTTCCCGGTGCCCGCTGTTTCGGCGATGTGCGTGGCCTGTTTGGCGGCGCTGCGGCGCGGGTCGTGGTGCCCGGTGCGCGGGTTCACTCCGTTGACGAATCTCTGGGCGAGCAGGGAGTTCTGCTGGCCCTCGCGGCGACGGCATATCATGCGGTGGCCGCCGATGGGGCGCGGGCGCCCGAACTCATCATCGGGCATGGCGTTTTGGGTCGTTTGCTGGCGCGGATCGCGGTGGCGCGGGGTGGATCTCCGGTGGTGTGGGAGCGGAATCCCGACCGTGCCAGCGGAGCCGAGGGCTATACGGTGATCGCGCCGTCCGAAGACACCCGCCAGGATTACCGCTCGATTTATGATGTCAGCGGGGACGCCAAGCTCCTCGATACTCTGATCGGTCGCCTTGCTCCAGGGGGCGAGATTGTGCTCGCCGGGTTCTATCACGAGCCGATCAGCTTCGCCTTTCCTCCGGCCTTTATGCGCGAGGCGCGGTTGCGGATTGCTGCGGAATGGCGGGGTCCCGACATGCCGGCAGTGCTGGCTTTGATCCGTGAGGGCAAGCTCTCGCTTGACGGGCTCATCACACATCGCTTTGATGCAGCTCAGGCAGCAGAGGCGTATCGGACAGCGTTCGGCGATGCTTCCTGCCTGAAGATGATTCTTAATTGGGGAGCTTGCTCATGACCGCGCCGCTTGATGGCGTTCCTCCTGCCGGAAAGGGAGGTTCGACTCAGCCGACACCGGGGGCGCAGCCTGGCGATGGAGCCAGAGCGGCTCCGAAGACCCAGATCATCGCGATCTATGGCAAGGGTGGTATCGGCAAGAGCTTCACGCTCGCCAACCTCTCTTACATGATGGCTCAGCGCGGTAAGAAGGTTCTGCTGATCGGCTGTGATCCGAAGAGCGATACGACGTCGCTGTTGTTCGGCGGTCGTGCGACTCCCACAATCATCGAGACCTCGGCCCGCAAGAAGCAGGCCGGAGAGGAAGTGAAGATCGGGGATGTCTGTTTCAAGCGCGATGGCGTTTTCGCGATGGAACTGGGCGGGCCTGAAGTTGGTCGCGGCTGCGGCGGGCGCGGCATCATTCACGGTTTCGAAATTCTCGAAAAGTTGGGCTTCCACGACTGGGATTTCGATTACGTTCTGCTCGATTTCCTGGGCGATGTCGTCTGTGGCGGTTTCGGTCTGCCGATCTCGCGCGACATGTGCCAGAAAGTGATCGTCGTCGGCGCCAACGACCTGCAATCCCTTTACGTCGCCAACAATGTCTGTTCGGCGGTTGAATATTTCCGTCGCCTCGGCGGCAATGTCGGCGTGGCCGGGATCGTCATTAACAAGGATGACGGCACTGGCGAGGCGCAGGCTTTTGCCCAGCAGGTCGGGATTCCGATCCTTGCGACCATTCCGGCCAATGATGGCATCCGCCGCTTGTCTGCCGCGTATGAAATCGTCGCGCAGCCAGACGGCGAGTGGGGTCCGCTGTTCGCGGCCCTGGCCGATCAAGTCGATGTGGCTCCGCCGATTCAACCCACGCCGCTGTCCCAGGAAGGCCTCCTCAATCTGTTCAAGGGTGACGCTGTCGGCCGCGACGTGGTTCTCGTGCCCGCCACCGCCGAGGATATGGGTGGCGAATTGGCGGCCAACAAGCCGTCGCTCGAAATCATTTACGAAACCCCCTAGGAGCCGCTTTCTGATGTCGTCATCCACCCTCGTTCCTCCTCCGGCCAAAGGCGACGCGCCGATTGCGGCTGGCTGCACCGGCAGCGGGGTGGCGGACTCGGTGAAGGCGCGGCTGGCGAGCGACTATCCCAAGGGGCCGCACGATCAGCCCCAGACGATGTGTCCGGCTTTCGGCGCATTGCGTGTCGGCCTGCGGATGCGGCGGACGGCTTCGATTCTGGTCGGTTCCGGCTGTTGCGTCTACGGTCTGTCCTTCACGTCGCATTTCTACGGAGCACGGCGTACCGTCGGCTATGTGCCGTTCGATTCCGAGACTCTGGTCCGTGGTCAGGTGTTCGAGGATGTTCGGCAAGCGGTCTATCAGATGGCCCGGCCGGAGCAGGTCGATACGGTCATCGTCATCAATCTCTGTGTTCCGACGGCATCGGGCGTGCCGCTCGAACTTCTGCCTAAGCAAATCGACGGCGTTCGCATCATCACCATCGAGGTTCCCGGCTTTGGGGTGCCGACCCACGCCGAGGCAAAGGACGTCCTGGCCGGTGCGATGTTGCGCTATGCCCGCCTCGAAGCCGAATCCGGCCCGGTGGCAATGCCTCGCGGTGGCATCGCAGGGATGCCGACGGTCTCTTTGATCGGTGAATTGTTCCCGGCCGATCCGGTTGTTATCGGTGGTCTACTGGCCCCGATGGGGTTGGCTGTGGCGCCGCAATTGCCGTCGCGGGAATGGCGCGATCTTTACGCGTCGCTCGATTGCGTGGCGGTGGCGGCGATCCATCCCTTCTACACCGCTTCGGTGCGTGAGTTTCAGACCGCCGGTCGTCCCATCGTCGGGTCCGGCCCGGTCGGGCTGGAAGGGACGGCGGCGTGGCTGGAGGGAATTGGTAAGGCGGTCGGAATCAGCGACAAACTGATCGACGCAGCAAAGGATCGGGCTTTGCCCGCAATTCGTGCCGCACTCGACGCCCATCCGATCAAGGCACGGGTAACCGTGTCGGGCTATGAAGGGTCCGAACTTTTGGTGGCTCGGTTGATGGTCGAGGCTGGAGCTGAGGTTCCCTACGTTGGGACCGCAACGCCGCGGACGCCGTGGAATGAGGCCGATCGCGAGTGGCTGGCGGCAAAGGGCGTTCATGTCCAGTTCCGCGCCTCGCTGGAACAGGATATTGCGGCGATGCGCGACGCGCGCCCCGACCTTGCGCTTGGAACCACGCCGCTTGTGCAACACGCGAAGGAGATGGCGATTCCGGCGCTGTACTTTACGAACATGGTTTCAGCGCGGCCGCTGTTTGGACCGGCTGGTGCTGGATCGATCGCGGGTATCGTCGCCGCCCAGGCTCAGGGCAAGGCGCGTTTCGCCCGGATGGTTGAGTTCTTCGATAAAGTCGGAACCGGGGCCGCTACTGGCTATGGTCCGAATACGCCCCTGTCCGGCAAGGGGAGGGCGTAACCATGCTCGTTCTTGATCTCGACCGGGCTGGCGGTTATTGGGGTGCGGTCTATGCCTTTGCCGCTGTGCGCGGCTTGCGGCTGGTGATCGACGGACCTGTCGGCTGTGAAAATCTGCCGGTGACGGCGGTATTGCACTACACCGACGCGTTGCCTCCGCATGAACTGCCTATCGTCGTCACGGGGCTGTCGGAAGAGCAACTGACGATGAGCGGCACCGAGGATGCGTTGCGCCGCGCCAGTGCCACTCAGGACCAGTCGATGCCGGCGGTTGTATTGACCGGCTCGATCGCCGAAATGATCGGCGGCGGAGTAACCCCCGAAGGGTCGAATCTGCTGCGGTTCATCCCGCGCACGATCGATGACGACCAGTGGCAGGCTGCTGATCGTGCGATCTACTGGTTGTGGACCCAGTTCGGGGCCAAGAAAGCCAGCGCCAAACCACGGGTGCGGGCAGACGGTGAGAAGCCTCGGGTCAATATCATCGGCCCGATGTATGGCACCTTCAACATGCCGTCCGATCTGGCTGAAATCCGGCGTTTGGTCGAAGGCATCGGCTGTGAGGTCAATCTGGTGTTCCCGCTGGGGACTCATGTTGACGACATCAAGCGGCTTGCCGATGCTGACGTCAATGTCGTGATGTATCGTGAGTTCGGTCGTAAGTTGTGTGAGGAACTGGGGCGGCCCTATCTTCAGGCGCCGATCGGGGTGTTCTCGACGACCGCGTTCCTGACCAAGTTGGGGGAACTGACTGGTCTCGATCCAGAGCCGTTCATCGAACAGGAAAAGCACACCACGCTAAAGCCGGTGTGGGATCTGTGGCGTAGCGTAACGCAGGACTTTTTCGCGACCGCCTCATTCGGTATCGTCGCCACTGAGACCTATGCCAAAGGATTGCGGGGTTTTCTCGAAGGTGAACTGGGTATGCCCTGTGCTTTCGCCATCGGTCGCAAGGCTGGGGTGAAGCCAGATAACCAGACGGTACGGGATACGATGAAGGCTCACCCTCCTCTGGTCCTGTACGGTTCGTATAATGAGCGGATGTATGCGGCCGAGTTAGGGCTGCGTTCAATGTATATTCCAGCTTCTTTTCCGGGAGCTATCGTCAGGCGCTCGACCGGAACCCCTTTTATGGGTTATAGTGGGGCTACTTATGTGGTCCAGGAGTTCTGTAACGCGCTGTTCGATGCGCTGTTTCATATCCTGCCGCTGGGGACGGAGCTTGATAAGGTTGAATCGACCCTGTCGCGCCTGACCCGAATGGATGCTTTGCCCTGGGACGACGACGCAAGTCGTTTGCTTGAGGCGTATGTGGAGACAGAACCGTTTCTCTTGCGTATTTCCGCCACCAAGAGGCTCCGCGACAGCGTTGAGCACGAGGTGCGGATCGCCGGACGAGAACGGGTCACAGCGGCCGATGTGTCCGCCTCGCTTGCCGCTATCGGCGCGGGACGGGCGGCATAAGCTGCGATACGAAACACGTTTTGCCGCCGCGTTCGCGCGACGGCATGCCCCGCCGCCTGGGGAGAGGCGGTTATGGCCGGAAGGCCTGTCTTAGGGAGTTCAATTAAATGGCTAACTCATTAGAAAGAGGAGGCGGGACCTTGTCTGGTCTGTCTGAGTCAGAAGCGCAGGAGTTCCACGGCATCTTCGTGACGAGCTTCATCTCCTTCATCGTAGTCGCCATCGTCGCGCACTTCCTCGCTTGGAAGTGGCGCCCCTGGTTGCCGAGCGCTAAGGGCTACGCGTTGCTTGATAACGCTACCGCCACCGCGCAGTCGGTTCTCTCGACCCTGGTCTAATGGAGGCTACGTAAAATGTGGAAGATTTGGACGCTCTATGATCCGAGAAGGGCTCTCACTGCGTTGTTCGTGTTCCTGACCGTTCTCGGTCTGCTGATCCACTTCTTGTTGCTCAGCACCGATCGGTTCAACTGGCTTGACGGCGCTCGGGTTGCGCATGGATCCGTGGTCCAGCAGACCCTTCCGGTGCCGGCGAAGTAGCAGTGGCGTGGGCTAGGGAATGAACAGCATCGTTCACCCCTAGCCCAAAGCTGGCAATGTTCAGGCGAGGCGGCGAGGAACCGATCCTCGCTCCCTCTCTAAAGGGTGGACTTCAACATGGCGATGCTCAGTTTCGAGAAGAAATACCGCGTCCGAGGGGGGACGCTGGTGGGCGGCGATCTGTTCGATTTTTGGGTGGGGCCGTTTTACGTCGGGTTGTTCGGGGTGACTGCTGCTTTCTTCACCTTGCTCGGCGTCGCCCTCATCGTGTTAGGCGCTTCACAGGGACCCACGTGGAACCTGTGGCAGATCAGCATCGCCCCTCCTGATCTTAGCTATGGACTGGCTTTCGCGCCGCTGAATGAAGGCGGCCTTTGGCAGTTCATCACCATTTGCGCGATTGGCGCCTTTGTTTCTTGGGCGCTGCGTCAGGTGGAAATCGCTCGGAAGCTCGGGATGGGCCTTCATGTCCCGTTCGCGTTCAGTTTCGCGATTCTGGCTTATGTAACTCTGGTTGTGATTCGCCCTGTTCTGATGGGCGCCTGGGGCTTCGGTTTCCCCTATGGAATTATGAGCCACCTCGACTGGGTGTCGAACGTTGGCTACCAGTTCCTGCACTTCCACTACAATCCCGCGCATATGATCGCGATCAGCTTCTTCTTTACGACGGCGCTGGCGCTGGCAATGCACGGCGGTATCATCCTGTCCGCGACCAATCCGGGCAAGGGTGAGCAGATCAAGACGGCCGAACACGAAGACACCTTCTTCCGTGATGCGGTTGGCTATTCGATCGGCGCCCTGGGCATTCACCGCCTGGGCCTGTTTCTTGCCATTTCCGCTGCCTTCTGGAGCGCGGTGTGCATCGTGATCAGCGGGCCCTTCTGGGCGCGTGGGTGGCCCGAGTGGTGGGGCTGGTGGCTCAATCTGCCCGTCTGGCGCTAACGCAAGGTGACCGTAATGACCGAATATCAGAATATCTTCAACCGCGTGCAAATTCGCGGTGAGACTTATCCGGGCGTGCCGTTGCCGCCGGACACGGATGATCGTTTCGGGCAGCCCATTTTCAGCTACTGGGCCGGTAAGATCGGCAACGCGCAGATCGGCCCGATTTATCTGGGTGGCCTTGGCCTTGCCTCGGCCATTTGCTTTGGTATTGCCGCAGCCGTCGTCGGCCTTAACTTCCTGGCCCAGGTGAACTGGGACTGGATTCAGTTCGTCCGCCAGTTCTTCTGGCTGGCGCTTGAGCCGCCGCTGCCGGTGTACGGCCTGTCCTTCCCGCCGCTGGCCGAGGGTGGCTGGTGGCTCATCACCGGTTTCTTCCTGACCGCTTCGATCCTGCTCTGGTGGGCTCGTATGTACACCCGCGCTAAGGCCCTGGGCCTGGGCACCCACGTTTCGTGGGCGTTCGCCGCGGCGATCTTCTTCTATCTGGTTCTGGGCTTCTTCCGCCCGATCCTGATGGGTAGCTGGGGCGAAGGTGTCCCGTTCGGCATTTTCCCGCATCTCGACTGGACCGCGGCGATTTCGATCCGCTTCGGTAACCTCTACTACAATCCGTTCCACATGCTGTCGATCGCCTTCCTCTATGGTTCGGCGGTTCTGTTCGCCATGCATGCCGGCACTCTTCTTGCTGTCAGCCGTTACGGCGGCGATCGCGAGATCGAGCAGATCGTTGACCGCGGCACCGCGGTTGAGCGTGCGATGCTGTTCTGGCGCTGGCAGATCGGTTTCAATGCGACGATCGAGTCTTTCCATCGCTGGGGCTACTGGTTCGCCGTTCTGACCGTGATTACTGCGGGCATTGGCATCCTTTTGACCGGCACCGTCGTTGACAACTGGTATCTGTGGGCCGTCAAGCACGGTGTTGCTCCGTCCTATCCGCCGGTATTCCCGCCAGTCACGGATCCGGCCCTGATCTCGGGAGTGCCGCAATGAGACTCGGATTTTCCGCTGTAGTCGGGCTTACCGCCATTGTCGGTGCGGTGTTCGTCGCTACCACTTTCACCACTCCGCCTCTTGACAGCGTCCAGCGCGGTTATCGCGGGACCGGCCAGATCCAGTCGTACCAGGATCGCGCCTACACCCGTCTCACCGCTGCCAATCAGGCTCCTGAAGTGATTCCTGCGGTCGATCTCGAAGGCGAAAAGGCTTCGGTCGGCTACAAGAACCTGACGGTCCTGGGCGATCTCGATAAGGCTGAGTTTGACCGCTTGATGATGGCGATCACCAATTGGGTGTCGCCGGATGCAGGCTGCAACTACTGCCACAACCCGGAAGATATGGCTTCCGACGAGGTCTACACCAAAGTGGTGGCCCGTCGGATGCTTGAGATGGTCGGTACCATCAACACTAAGTTCAAGTCCCACGTCGCCAACACTGGCGTGACTTGCTACACCTGCCACCGTGGTCAGCCGGTTCCCAGCTATGTCTGGTTCACCGAGCCGAACCTCAGCCATGCTTCTGGCTATGCTCAGGCCCCCAATGGCCAGAACAAAGCCGCGGCGGTTGTTGGCTACACCTCCCTTCCGTACGACATCTTCACGCCGTTCCTGAAGGAAGCCAACGATCTGCGCGTCATTTCCCAGACCGCTCTTCCCCAGCGGGATGCCGGTGCGCGTAAGTCGATTATGCAGGCTGAATGGACCTATGGCGTCATGGCGCACATCTCCGATGGTCTCGGGGTGAATTGCACCTATTGCCATAACACCCGGTCCTTCACCGAGTGGAACCAGAGCTCGCCGCAGCGCGCGGTGGCGTGGTACGCCATCCGTCATGTCCGTGAGCTGAATAACACCTACCTCGATCCGTTGGCTTCGATCCTGCCGGCGAACCGTCTGGGTGCTCTGGGCGACGCTCCGAAGGTCAATTGCACCACTTGCCACCAGGGTGTCTTCAAGCCCCTGTTGGGTGTCTCTCAGCTGAAGGATTATCCTGAGCTGGCGACCCCTCTGACGATCAAGAAGTAATAGACCCCAGGCCGGCAGATGAGTTTTCATCTGTCGGCGTGGGTGGGGCCGAGGCTCCGTTTCAGTTTGGCTCCGTTGATAGCCTTTGGTTAGGTCGAGACGAAGAGAACTGAAGACCAAAACATTATCGGCGCGGAGAGCGGGATGACCCCGCCTCCGCGCCGAAGTGTTTTTGGGAATTAAATTACCGAACAAAGCGCATTTCGACAGCGTTCCGTTTGAACCGATATCGTTATCCGCGATCGGTTCAATGTCGGTTTCTTCGTAACTCCCTATTCCTCTCATCGAGACGCTGTGTCGGAGACCCTCCGTTCTCTCGGAGGTTTGATCTGCTGGCGTCGATGCCGCGATTCTAAAGCAATTGGGAGGCCATCTCAGATGGGCGGGTGGAACCATTAATAACGGCATAGATCCCCCAGGACTGGAGGCGTTCTGATGTCTTGGATCAGGGTGAGAAGGCAACCGTCGCATTAGGTTCTAGCTCCGCCAGCGACGAACAAGATCGGTCAAATGGGCGATAAGGGCTGCGATCAACCATCCCCCGATCCACGTTGGACCATCGCCGACCAAGCCAGAGCGTAATGCCATCATCAAGCACACACCCGACACCAAAGTGGCGGCAAAGTCCGTCGGTGCTGGGCCTTGTCCAGTCCGCCCATGCCACCAAACCAAGGCAAGCCCTTCGACCAACATCAGGGCAACAATCAGCTCGACCGCAAAGCCGCTGCTTATCTGATGGTTCAGCCAAGTCATGGCGGCACCTCATGCATAGAAGATCGACCTCCAGAACGTTGTGAGGGCGAGGCAAGAGACGATGCCCTCGCGTCCACTCAACTTTTCTGCTCAGAACACAGATGGTGAGGTGTGTCTGTATATCAAGGTTATGTGTGTATCGTATTTGTATTAAATTGAAGTGTGGCCTAATTCATTATTAATTATGCGGTTAAATATCCTTATTTAATTTATGGGATATTTTGGTATTAGATATTTTCTGGGCGAGGCGCGCAATGCGCGACCACAATGTGAAGATTGACTGAATTCCGAAGACGTACCCGATACCATCCTCGGCTAGGGGGGGCGGGATCTGGCTGGGTCATTGAGGCCCAGCGAGCTTGTGCGAGCGAAGTCCAGGCGGTGGAGCCCTCTCGCCCGGCGCATCGTGGGCTCAGCGATTCGCCCCGATCACCGAGACACGGTGTGATAGCAACCGGCCAATGAATTGACCGCGAACTTCGCCGCCCCGTCGCAATGGCGGCTAGATACCGGCTAACGGGTCAAATCCAGGGTTGCCCAGTATGTGAGGTGCGGAGAGGGTAGGGGCCGGCAAGGGGGTTGTGCCGGTTCGCTATCGGGGGTAAATTTTAAAGGTTCCAGAAACAAAGCCTAGGACGTGCGCCGCCATGAACAATCCTGTCTTCGACCGTATCCGCCAGGACATCACCGAGAACGACGTGGTGCTGTACATGAAGGGCACCCCGATGTTCCCGCAATGTGGTTTCTCCGCTGCGGTGGTTCAGGTTCTGTCGGGTCTGGGGGTTACGTTCAAGGGAATCGACGTGCTGGTCGATCCCAGCCTGCGTGAAGCAATCAAGCAATTCACCAACTGGCCGACCATCCCGCAGCTTTATGTCAAGGGTGAGTTTGTCGGTGGCTGCGATATCATCCGCGAGATGGCGGCCAACGGA
Source organism: Magnetospirillum molischianum DSM 120 (assembly GCF_000294655.1). Lineage (GTDB taxonomy): Bacteria > Pseudomonadota > Alphaproteobacteria > Rhodospirillales > Magnetospirillaceae > Phaeospirillum > Phaeospirillum molischianum. The sequence continues at coordinate 379,906 of NZ_CAHP01000014.1, read as the reverse complement.
GAGTTGGTGCAGCATCTGACGGCGCATGGGATCGCTTCTAAGAACGGATGACGGATTGGATGTGTCGGGGGTGGGCCTCAGCCCCCGACACCGCAGACGAATTTAAGTGTCTGTAATCGTTTCAAGGCCCAGCGCAGCCGAGTGCGGGTGCGCTTGTCGAAACATTTTGGCTCAATACGGGGAGACGGAGCAATTCCGATCCCGATATCGGTCAATTGCTGTTCGAGCATCGTCCGCAGCAAAATTTCACGGACTTCAATGAAGTCGCGCAGATCGTCCGGATGCAGGACTCCGGCGGCATGGAGAGCGATGAAGCGCTCATCTGTTCCCGTCTGGGGCAGGTGTTCCCGGATGGCACGGAGGCGGGCCGCGCTGACCAGGGGGAGCAGTCCGAATTTTTTGAGGTTAAGGCGTCCGTTGACGGTAACGAGGGTGCCGAACATCCCGATCGATCCGTCCATGGCCGCGACGTTCTGGGCGAGGTAGCGCATGAAGAAGCCGGAACGGGAGGCGGTCTCGATCGCCATCGTTCGCAGATCCTCTGCCAGGGCGCGGTCGCCCCACACGGGCTGGAAATCGAAGAAGATGTCGCAATACATCACGGTCTGGTTCTCGACCGAGTAGACCCAGCGTCCGATCTCCTCGCGCCATTCGTCAAGGCTCTTGCGCCAGCCGGGTTCGCCCGCCATCACCTTGCCGTTGCAGAGCGGGATCCCGGCCGCGGCGAGGGTCGCATTCAGGCGACGTCCCAATTCGGCAAACCAGGAATCGTCGGCGGGGCGGCCATCGTGGACCAGGGCGTTATCCTGGTCGAAGGCCAGCAAGCTTTCGCCTCGCCCGGCTGAACCCAGCACCAGAACGGTATAGCGGGCCGGTGCGGTTCCCCACCCGTCATCCTGCATCGACAGAACCGCTAGCTCGGCGGCACGGGCGGTGAGGTCTCGCAGCACCAAGGCAATGACCGATGCGATATTGTGTGCCGGAACCCCTTCAGCCAGCAGGCCCGAGGCCAGACGAGGGAGGTTGGCGACGATCGCACCCATTTCGTCGGCATCGCGGGCGGATTCGACCGAATCCCCCAGCACGAGGGCCTCGGTTGCTCTGACCTTCAACAGCGCACTGCCGGTGATCATTCCAAGCGGGTGGGATTCTGGATCAACCACCACCAGATGTCGCAGCCCGCTTCGCGCCATTCTGGCCAGGGCGACATAGACGAAGGCGTCTACCGGGACCGAGGCGACCGAGCGGGTCATCGTCTCCCCCAGGGTCGATTCAAGTCCAGCCGGGCCGGAGGTCGATAAAATCCGCAGCAAATCACGTTCGGTGAAGATGCCTGCGGTACACCCGGTCTCATTGACGATGACAATCGACGAGACCTTCGCCGCATACATCCGCTGTATCGCTTCGGAGAGGGAAAGAGAGGCGGGCGCGGTCAAAACCGGACTGCTCATCACCTCGCGGATGCGATGGCGATACGGGAAGCTGTCGATCCGTGCGAGAGGGGCAAGATCCTCCACCATGTGCTCACGATAGTGGCCATTCGGGATTTTTCAACGGATTTCTTTGTTCCCAAGATTGGCCAGTTTCGTATACAGGATCACGCATAGAATATGCCTGAACAGTATGCGTCATGTACTCGCATTCCGTGATCTTGTGATGGTGTTTCCTGTGCCGATGGCTAAAAAGCGATTTGCAGAGTGAAGCAAAAACTAATGCCTATCTGTATGTATACTGTATGTCGGCGCTGAAGAGATTCGTACGAATACCTGTCCGGCTCAAGTATGACGGAGCTTATTAATGCAATGCCTTCGCATGCTGTTGACGTCACCATTGTCGAGTGTTAACTAGGAATAGCACCTCAGATAAGCCCTGAGCGCATGACGGCCATGCATATACGTGGCAAGTGCGCGACAGAGACGAGGATCAAAACCGGCGCCAAGACCGGAAAATACAAACAATGATCGCAGCCGCTGCGGTGGCGCGACGAATAGTGGAGGGTAAATTGAGCAATACAGCACAAAATTTAGCAAGTGCTGAGAAGATCCGGAACAATCCCAAGTTCCGTGAGCTGGTCAGCAAGAGAACGAGGTTCGCCTGGACCTTGTCTGTGATTGTCCTTGTTATGTATTTCGGTTTTATCGCTCTTATCGCCTTCAACAAGGCGTTGCTTGCGACTCCTCTGGGTGTTGGCATCAACACGACCATCGGCTTTCCGCTCGGCGTCGGCGTGATCCTGGGTGCCGTCATTCTGACCGGCATCTACGTCTATCGCGCAAATGGCGAATTCGACGAGCTTAACCGCCAGATCATTGAGGAATCGCGCTGATGAGGACGACCATGACCGCTCTCGCGGGCGCGCTTGCCGCTTTCGGCACGTTGCTCGCCACTGGAACCGCGGCGATGGCCGCCGGGGCCGATTTGGGACAGGCCGCGCAGCAGGCGACCAACTGGCACGCCATCGTGATGTTCCTGCTTTTCGTCGCCGGGACTCTGGCGATCACCTATTGGGCGGCAAAGCGGACCAAGACCGCCGCCGATTTCTACGCCGCTGGCGGTGGGATCACCGGGTTTCAGAACGGATTGGCGATTGCTGGCGATTACATGTCGGCGGCGTCGTTCCTGGGTATTTCGGCCCTGGTCTACGGCTCGGGCTATGACGGGCTGATCTTTTCGGTTGGTTGGCTGGTCGGCTGGCCGATCATCCTGTTCCTGATTGCCGAACGTCTGCGCAATCTGGGCAAGTACACCTTCGCCGACGTTGCTTCGTATCGTCTGGGGCGGACTCCGGTTCGCACCTTTGCCGCGACGGGTTCCCTGGTGGTGGTGATCTTCTATCTGATCGGCCAGATGGTCGGAGCCGGTCAGCTGATCAAGCTGTTGTTCGGGATGGAATACATCTACGCCGTGATCATCGTTGGCGCGCTGATGATGATTTACGTCACCTTCGGCGGCATGGTCGCGACCACTTGGGTTCAGATCATCAAGGCGGGTCTGCTTCTGTCTGGCGCGACCGTCATTGCCTTTGGCGTGATGTACCAGTTCGGCTTCTCGTTCGAGCAATTGTTCGCTCGGGCGATCGAAGTCCATCCCAAGCATGAGGCGATCATGTCGCCCGGCACGCTGGTCAGTAATCCAATCGATGCGGTTTCACTCGGTATCGCCCTGATGTTCGGTACCGCCGGTCTGCCGCATATCCTGATGCGCTTCTTTACGGTTCCCGATGCGCGTGAAGCCCGCAAGTCGGTGTTCTACGCCACGGGCTTCATCGGCTACTTCTATATTCTGACCTTCATCATCGGCTTTGGCGCCATCTGCTTGGTCGCGACCAATCCGGCCTATCTGGATGTCGTCAAGGGCGGCCTCAATCTCCGTGGCGGCAACAATATGGCTGCGATCCATCTTGCCCACGCCATCGGCGGCGACTTGTTCCTTGGCTTCATCTCGGCGGTGGCTTTCGCCACGATTCTTGCCGTGGTCTCGGGACTGACCCTGGCCGGAGCCTCGGCGATTTCGCACGATCTCTATGCCAGCGTCTTCATGCACGGCAAGACCACCGAGGGCAAGGAAGTCACCGTGTCGCGCTATGCCAGCCTGGGGCTTGGTGTGATCGCGGTGCTGCTCGGCATCGTTTTTGAGAAGCAGAATGTGGCGTTCATCGTCGCCCTCACTTTCTCGGTGGCGGCGTCGGCGAATTTCCCGGTTCTGGTGATGTCGATGTTCTGGAGCGGCCTGACCACGCGCGGCGCCGTGATCGGTGGAACCATCGGCTTGGTCACCTCGGTCGTGCTGGTGGTGCTCAGCAAGGCGGTGTGGGTGCAGAGCTTCGGCTATGCCGAGCCGATTGTCCCCTATGCCTATCCGGCCATCTTCTCGATGCCGGCGGCGTTCTTCTTCACTTGGCTGTTCTCGGTCCTGGACAACAGCCCGCGTGCCGCCAAGGAGCGCGCCGCTTTCGAAGCTCAGTCAATCCGGTCCGAGACCGGGCTGGGTGCCGAAGGTGCCGCTGCTCACTGATCGAAAACGCGATCAAACGAATGGGGCCGCCGGGAAACCGGCGGCCCTTATCGATTCTTGGGGTGCTCCAGGCTGTGCCTTATCGCATCAGCAGCAACACCAGCATCGTTCCACCAAAAGCGATGCGATACCACGCGAAGGGGGCGAAGCCATGGCGGCCGACGAAGACGACCAGACTGCGAACCACCAGCAGGGCGGCCAGGAAAGCGGCGACGAAACCGACGGCGATCAATGCGGCGTTATCGAAGGACAGGGCCGACCAATTCTTGTAGATCGAATAGGCCGATGCCCCGATCATGGTGGGAATGGCCAGGAAGAACGAGAATTCGGTCGCGGTGCGACGATCCACTCCCAACAGCAGCGATCCCATGATCGTCGCCCCGGCCCGTGACACACCAGGAACCATCGCCAGAACCTGACAGGCACCGATTGCCAGCGCCCGCTTCGGCGAGATGTCTTCGACGGTGTGGACTCGTGGAGTGTGCACCATCTTCTCGATGGCCAATATCACGAAGCCGCCGACGATCAGCGCGATGGCGGCGACGATCGGTGTATCGAGCAATTGGCGGATGTATTTGTACAGGAACGCCCCGGCGATGCAGGCGGGCAGGAAGGCGATCAGGATGTTGCGGACGAAGGCGCGCGATCCCGGTTGATCGAGGCTGGACGCAACCGACCACAGCTTGCCCCAATAGACGACGCAGATCGCCAGAATCGAGCCTAACTGGATGACGATTTCAAAGGTCTTGCCGGGCGGTCCCTCGAAGCCGAGAAAATCGCCGATCAACAGCAGGTGAGCTGTACTGGAAATCGGCAGGAATTCGGTCAGCCCCTCGATCAGGCCAAGGATCAGGGCATCGAAATAAGCGGTCATCGTCTCTCCATGACGAACGGTGGCGATTGGGGCCGGATGATGCGCGGCACGGACGTGAAGCGCAATCCCGCTGCTGTTGTGACATAAAACCGCAACTGGAGTCTTGGCCCCACGGTCTGATAATGGAGCGCATGGACGGGGGAGGGGCGGATAAATAACCCTCGGAAGACAGCGCCATGGACTTCGATATCAAGACGATACCCACCGGACTGCGCTTGATCCTGCGCGGACGGCTGACTTTTACCGAGAACGATTGCTTTCGTCTGATGCTGTCCGCTGTAACGGCGGCGCATGCGCAGGGCGGATTGGTGATGTTGGATCTGAGCGGAATCGTCTTTATCGATTCTGCCGGGCTTGGCCTGCTGCTGCATGCTCGTGATGTGTTACGTGGCCGGGATGGAGCCGTGGTCCTGGCCGGAGCGACGGGGCAGGTTGAGCGGATGCTTGCCCTGGCCCGTTTCGGCGATCTTTTCGACTCGGCGGCCTGACCTGAACGTAAGGAATTCTGGTGTGACTGAAGACGTCTTGGCGCTTGACGCCCGGCCGCACCCCGGCTCGGTTTTTTTCTCTCGACTGGCCGATATCTGGCATCGCGGCGATTTTCCATTGCTCGGTTCGGTGTCGATCCGGGTTCGTTTCATTGGGTTGGTGGTGCTGGCGTTGGTGGCGGCGGTCACCTTTGGCACTGTGTTGCAGGTCGCTGGTTCTCGAATCGACACGATGCTGTTGGCTCAGGACGGATTTCGCCGCCTCAATGATCTGGCCTCGGATATGCGCTCAGGCGCGGCGGCGGCCGAAAATATGCAGGAACAGTTCGTCCGCGACCGAGATCTTGCCGCCGCCGAGGCGTTCCGCCGCGAGGTTGCCCGGCTGCGCGAACGGCTGGATGCGATGGCCGGTCTGGCCGGAACCGGGCCGATGGCTCAGGCGGTGGCCGAGGCTCGTAACGGTTTGGATACGGTGGCCGATGCATTTGCCGCGCTGGAGATCGAGGCCGGGCGATTGGGCCTTAGCGAGAAAGACGGCTTGCGCGTCCGCCTCAACGAATCGACCAAGGCGATCGAACGCGAACTGGCGGAATGGCCGAATGCCGGCGACCTGTCGTTGTTGATGACGCGGATGCGACTGGCCGAGCGCGATTTCATGCTGTACGGCCTGCCGTCGGCGCTGGGGCGCCACCGTGCTGCCGCAACTCAGTTTGATCTGGCGATTGACTCCTCGCCGTTACCGCCGACGACCCGCGAGGAGTTTCGCCGTCTTCTTGTCGTCTATGCCGCCGATCTGACCGCCTTTGCCGAGGGCAGCCAGACTCTGAAGAGCGAAATCGGCCGGGTGCGCGACGGAGTCAAGGCGTTGCAGCCCGCGATTGGCCAGGTGGCGACCTTCGCCCGCGAGGGGATGGCTCAGGCCATTGCCGCCCAGGAGGACGAGCGCCACGCCGCCAACCGGATGGTGGCGTTGTTCGGGCTGTTATCCGCTGCTTTGTTCATTGTCGCGGCTTTGGTGTTGGCTCGCAGCGTTACCCAGCCGATCCGGCTGATCCAAGGGGCGATGGAGCGACTGGCCGCCGGAGATCATACCGTTGGAGTACCGGGGGCCAATCGCAGCGACGAGATTGGCGATATGGCCCGCGCCGTTGGTGTGTTCAAGGAAAATGCCATCGCCATGGTCCGGCTTCAGACCGAGCAGGATACGATCCGGGCCGAGGCCGAGGCCGCCAATCGAGTCCATCTGTTGGGGCTGGCCGATACGTTCGAAAGCGCGGTAAAGCAGACGGTCGATCTGGTTTCCGACCGGTCACTGGTAATCCGCGACACCGCGATGCGGATGGCGGCCCGAACCGATGCGGTCGGGTCTGGTTCGCTGGCGGTGGCCGAGGCGGCCGAGCAGGCCCGCACCGCTGTCGGGCATGTTGTCGAAGCGGTGGAGGAGATGGACGTTTCGGTCGGCGAGATCGCTCAGAGTGCCGCCGTCGCCACCGAAATCGTTGCCGGAGCCGTCGAGGAACTGAACCGCAGTACCGACCGTATCCACAGTCTGGCCGAACTGGCGGGGAGAATCGACCGGGTGGTCGGGATGATCACCGAAATCGCTGGACGGACCAACATGTTGGCCCTGAACGCCGCGATCGAGGCCCAGCGCGCCGGGCCTGCCGGAAAAGGGTTCGGCGTTGTCGCCGACGAGGTTAAGCAATTGGCGGGGCAGACCGCTACCTCTACCCGCGAAATCACCGCCCAGATCTCGGCGATCCAGTCCGCTACTGCCGATACTGTCGCCGCTATCGACGGTATCGGCGTTGCGATCCGTCGGATGGACGATATCGCCCGCCAGATCTCGACCGCTGTCGGCCGTCAGGCCGAGGCGACCTCGCGCATCGGCCAGTGTGTCGAGGATGTTATCCTCGACACCAAGGTCGTCACCGAGGGGATCGTCTCTGTTACCCAATCTGCTGCCCGCTATTGCGGTGCCGCCATCGGAGTGATGTGGGCCGCTCAGGATCTGGCCGCTCCGGCCGAGCAGCTTCACGACGAGGTTGGCGGGTTCCTCGCCACCGTGCGCGGTACTCCGCGTGTGGATGCCGCGACAAGCCCGAGCGGCGCTTGAGCGACACCAGCCCAGGAAGGGCTGCGGCCTTGGGCAAGATCCTAGGCGTATTCGACCCGGTTTCGTCCCAATCTCTTGGCGTTGTAAAGGGCGCGGTCGGCGGCGGTGAGCAGCGCCCGCAGGCTGTCGGCGCGGCCGTCGCCCGCACGGACGCAGACGCCGATGCTGATGGTGACGTGAAGCGTCTCATCGCCGAAGCGGGGCGATAGCGCGGCGACGGTGCGGCGCAGGGAGTCGAAGAAATCGCTGGTTTCGTCCAGGTCGGCGGCAAGAAGACAGAATTCCTCGCCACCCAACCGTCCAACAACATCGCCATCAAGCGTCGTCTCGGCCAGGACGCGGGCAAGCTCGATCAGCACCCGGTCGCCGCAATCGTGGCCCCAGCCGTCATTGATCCGTTTGAAATGATCGACGTCGATCATTGCCACCGCGACCGGGCGTCCGCTCTGGGTCAGGGTGCGGAACCGTGATTGGGCCAGTTCGAAAAATGAACGACGGTTGCGCAATCCGGTCAGCGGGTCGGTCGTCGCCAGGGCGTGGAGCGAGGCGATATTCTCTATATTCTCGACGTTCTGGGCGATGCGGCAGAACAATTCCTCGGGCTGGAACGCTTTGTTGAGATAATCGTTGGCGCCGTTCTTGATGAATTGAGCCGAGATCGCTCCGGTGCTGGACGACAGCCCAATGATTGCCAGACGATCGCGCGGGTGGCGAATCCGCAGCCGTCGCACGAGCTGGATTCCGTCGAGCCCCGGCATCTCATAATCGGTGACGACCAGATCAAGCCGGGGGGTGGTCTCTGCGATGGTCAGGCCCTGGGTTCCATCTTCGGCTTCGAGGACGGTGAAGCCGTAAAGGTGCAGCAGGCCCGATAGCATGGCGCGGTCGGATGGAGTGTGATCGACTACCAGCGCGGTCATGTCGCGGTTGCGCCAGATGCGGCGGACCAGCCACACCACATAATCGATGCTGCTGGGATTGTCCTTCAGCACGTAATCGATCACCGGGTGGGACAGGATGCGCTCTCGGCTGGCGGTGTCGAAGGTGCCGGTCAGAACCACGAGCGGGAGGTCGCGCCCGGTAAAGAATGCGACGATCTCACTTTCTTTGGCATCGGGTAAGACCAGCCCACTGATGACCAGGACAACATTGTCGCATCCGGTTTCATCATCCAGGACTCTGGCGGCAGCGCCCAGGCTGTCGGCGATTGTTACTTCAATCTCAAGGCGGTCTGTCAGAGCCGCCGCGATTACCATCGAGAAGGTCCGGGAATTATCAACCAGGAGGACACGCCCAGGCCGTGCCATGACCACTCTCCGGTAGAATGTTGGGGAAGGATGATCCATCCCGTCTATCACTATGAGCCAGGATAAGATGAAACGGAACCTTCGGAAGCGGGTCGGGGCATTATCTTTCGATAAACCGAAAAGGCCGGGGGGAGGACTCACTGTCGAGGTTCGCGTCATAAAATACATGACCGAATAACTATGGGTTTCTATCCGATACTGCGTGTGCGATGTATGTTCCGCGATATCAGCGTCGTGGTCATCGATAATTCCCCGAAAGGTAATCGCAACATTATTCAGCGGTTTGAAGTCCGCTCGCCATTCAAAAGTTGCCGTTTTTGTCGATCCATGCTTAAAGTATTACGGGGGGTAGGGGTAAGAACCGTTCCGCCGTTTGGGGTGGTCGCAACGGTTCGGGCGAAACAACGTCCGTTGCTGTATAAAGCGCGACGGGGCAGGGAGGTTCAGACACGCGCCGAGCGACGCGGCGGCTTGATTGGGGACAAGCAAAATGAAATTACTGCTGGCCGATGACCATTCCCTGTTCCGCGAGGGGATCAGGATGGTGTTAGAGAGCTTGGCGGGGGAGCCGCTGACGGTGGTCGAAGCCAGCGACTTTCCGCAGGTTCTTGCACGGGTTCGCACCTCGAACGACATCGATGTCGCTCTGGTCGATCTCTCCATGCCTGGAATGGATGGCTTGTCCGCGATCGGGGCGATTCGTCGTGCCGCGCCGGATCTTTATCTGGTGGTGGTGTCCGCCTCGGAGGACCCCCAGGTGGTCCGCCGCGCCCTGGACGCCGGTGCGCATGGCTATATCTCGAAATCGGCGGGCAGCGCCGAAATGATGAAGGGCATCCGCTCGGTACTTGAGGGCGATATCTTCGTCGCCCCGCCGGTATCCGCAGCCGAGGCTGTGCCGGCAAAACCCGGTGATTTCGATGCCGAGCGTTTGCGCGCATTATTGACGCCCCGTCAGCGCGACGTGCTGGCGATGCTGCGTCAGGGTAAGTCGAACAAGGAGGTTGCGCGCGACCTCAGTCTTGCCGAAATCACGGTAAAGCTGCACGTCACCGCGATCCTGCGCTCACTGGGCTGTGAAAACCGGACCCAGGCTGCAATTCTTGCGGCGCGGATGGGGCTGTAAAGGAGGGGGGCTATTTTGGAACCCCCCTTATGATAATTAAAATGTTGGCGGCTGATCCTTCATAAGCCTAAGCTATTTCCCTGACATCATGTCGCGAGGTTCCGGTTCGGGTGGCTGCCCGGCCAACCTGGATAGGGGGAGTACGCCCATGGTTGATCCGCTTTTCGTCGAACTGTCCCGATGGCAGTTCGCGGCAACGGCGATGTATCATTTTCTGTTCGTTCCGCTGACTCTGGGCCTGTCCTGGATGCTGTTCATGATGGAATCGGCATACGTGTTGACCAATAAAGAGGTCTACCGCGATATGACCCGGTTCTGGGGCAAGCTGTTCGGGATCAATTTTGCCGTTGGCGTTGCCACCGGCCTGACCATGGAATTCGAGTTCGGCACGAACTGGGCTTATTATTCGCATTACGTCGGCGACGTCTTCGGCGCTCCGCTGGCAATCGAGGGCCTGATGGCCTTCTTCCTTGAATCGACCTTCATCGGCCTCTTTTTCCTGGGCTGGGATAAGCTGACGAAGCGCCAGCATCTGGCGGTGACGTTCTTTACCGCGCTGGGATCGAATTTGTCGGCGATGTGGATTCTGGTCGCCAACGGCTGGATGCAAAATCCGGTCGGTTCGGCCTTTTCGTATCAGACGATGCGGATGGAGATGACCAGCTTTTCCGAAGTCCTGTTCAACCCGGTCGCTCAGGTCAAATTCGTTCATACCGTTGCCGCCGGTTACGTCACCGGGGCGATGTTCGTCCTGGCGATCAGCGCCTGGTATATTCTGAAAGGCCGCGATCTTGGTTTCGCCAAACGCTCGTTCGCGATCGCGGCGGGCTTTGGGATGGCGTCGGTCCTGTCGGTGATCGTGCTGGGCGACGAGAGCGGCTATACCCTGGGCGACGTCCAAAAAACCAAGCTGGCCGCGATCGAAGCCGAGTACGAGACCCATCCCGCTCCCGCCGGATTGACTTTGTTCACAATTCCCGACGAAGCGACGATGGAAAACCGCTATTCGGTCAAGTTGCCGTGGGCCTTGGGGGTGATCGCGACCCGCTCGACCACCGGAGAGGTCACCGGGATCAAGGATCTGATCGTCCTTCACGAAGAACGCATCCGTTCCGGTATCGAGGCCTATGACGCACTTCAGCGTCTGCGCGCCGGAGAACGGGGCGACGAGATCACGGCCCGCTTTGATCTGCACAAGACCGATCTGGGCTATGGCCTGTTGCTTAAAAAGTACACGGCGTCAGTGGTCGATGCGACGCCGGAGCAGATTTCTCTGGCGGCCCGCGATACGATTCCGCCGGTGACGCCGCTGTTCATCACCTTCCGCATGATGGTTTTGGCGGGCGTGGTGATGTTCTTCCTGATTTCGGCCTCACTCTACTTCACCATCCGGCGCACGATCGAACATCAGCGCTGGCTGTTGAAAGCGTTGGTGTGGTGTCTTCCGCTGCCCTGGATCGCCTGTGAAACCGGCTGGTTTGTCGCCGAGTTCGGTCGTCAGCCCTGGGCGATCGGCGAGGTGTTGCCGACTTTCCTCGCAACCTCGAGTCTGACCAGCGGCGATCTGATCTTCAGCCTGAGCGGCTTCATCACCTTCTATACCGTGCTGCTGGTGATCGAGCTGTTCCTGATGATCAAGTACATCCGCCTGGGGCCGGCTAGCCTGGGCACCGGTCGCTATCACGGCGAAAGCGAGCATTCCGCTGCCGCACATGCTGCCGGTTGAAGGGGAGGACGAGGATCATGATTCTCGATTATGAAACCCTGAAATTTATCTGGTGGATTCTGATCGGCGTGCTGCTGATCGGCTTCGCCATCGCCGACGGAATGGATATGGGCGTCGGTGTTTTGCTGCCGTTCCTGGGTAAGACCGACGACGAACGCCGGGTGATCATCAACACCGTCGGCCCACATTGGGACGGCAATCAGGTGTGGCTGATCACTGCGGGCGGCGCGATTTTTGCCGCCTGGCCCGCCGTTTATGCCGCCGCGTTCTCCGGCTTTTATATGGCGATGCTGCTGGTTCTGTTCGCCCTGTTTTTTCGCCCGGTCGGCTTTGACTACCGCTCGAAGATCGACGATACGCGCTGGCGCAACGCCTGGGATTGGGGGCTGTTCGTCGGCGGTCTGGTTCCGGCTCTGATCTTCGGTGTCGCGTTCGGCAATCTGCTGCAAGGGGTGCCGTTCCATCTCGACGAGTTCCTGCGCTCGCATTATCAGGGCTCGCTGCTGACCGCGTTGTTGCCGCTGCTCAATCCCTTTGCCTTGCTGGCCGGGATCATCAGCTTGGCGATGTTGACGATGCATGGGGCGGTCTGGCTGCAAATTCGCACCGAGGCTCCCGTCGCCGACCGCGCCCGCAAAGTGGCGATCCTGCTCGGTTTGTTGGTGATTGTGGCGTTTGCTGGGGCCGGTCTGTGGGTGGCCTATGGCATCGACGGCTATCGGGTGGTCAGCCAGCCTCCGTTCGATGCTCCTTCGAACCCGCTGGCGAAGAGCGTCGTGTCAGAGCGAGGCGCGTGGCTGTCGATCTATCACACCGTTCCGGCCTCGATCATCGCGCCGGTGGCCGGGTTCGCCGGTATTTTCCTTGCGGTGCTGCTCTCGGCCGTTCGTCGTCCGGGGCTGGCCTTTATCACCAGCGCCCTCGGCATGGCCGGAATCATCGCCACAGCCGGATTGTCGATGTTTCCCTTCATTCTGCCGTCCAGCATCGATCCGAATTCGAGCCTGACCGTGTGGGATGCGCCATCCAGTCACTTCACTCTGACGGTGATGTTCTGGGCGGTGGCGCTGCTTCTGCCGCTGGTCTTGTCCTATACCGCGTGGTGCTATACGCGGATGTGGGGCAAGGTTACAACGGCAACCATAAGAAGCGACGGTGGACATTCCGCGTACTAAGAAAAAGTGCGGCCCTTTCCGGGGCCGCCTTTGCCACGGCGGCGCTTAAGGCAGAGGCATATTATGTGAAGGAGAAGGCTGATGTGGTACTTCACCTGGATCTTAGGGGTGACGGCGGCGCTGTCCATCGGGTTGATCAACGCCCTGTGGTACGAAGCCGAAGATGCATTCGACCGCAGTAGCCACGAGCAGTGACGGTCGATAAAACGGCCGCTGAGGCGGCAGCGGCGGCGGGGTTTCTCCGCCGCCGTGTCGCTTCGGTCCGGCGGCCGCTGGCTCTGGCCACTCTGGCGCAGATGGCCAATGCGGCGTTGATGATTTTGCAATATTCCCTGTTGGCGACAGCGATCGACCGGGCGGTATCCGGTGGAGCCGATTTGGCCGCGCTGTGGCCGTGGTTGGGGTGGGTGCCGCCGATCATTCTGGCGCGTGCCGGGCTCACCTGGGCGGCCGAGGCGGCGGCTCTGGCTGCCGGAGCCGGGGTGCGCCAAGCGGTTCGCGCCGAACTGACCGAAAAAGTGTTCGCGCTGGGGCCGGTGCGGCTGGGGACTGAGTCCGCCGGGGCGCTGTCGGCCTTGCTGGTCGATGGGATCGAAGCGCTCGAATCCTATTACACCCGTTTCCTGCCGGCGATGCGCAACGCGGTTCTGGTGCCGTTGGCGCTGCTGGCGGTGGTGATGCCGCTGGATGGGGTGTCGGGACTGATCTTGCTGCTGACCGCGCCGCTGATCCCGCTGTTCATGGCTCTGATCGGCTCGGGAGCCGAACGGCTGAACCGCCGCCAATGGGCGCGGCTGGCCCGGATGGGAGCGCACTTCCTTGAGATGGTCCAAGGCTTGACCACTCTGAAGCTGTTCAACGCATCGAAGCGCGAGGCCGAGACGGTCGCCCGCATCGCCGACGAATACCGGCTGGCGACGATGGCGGTGTTGCGGGTGGCGTTTCTGTCGGCGTTGGCGTTGGAATTCTTCGCTACCCTGGGGATCGCCCTGGTGGCGGTGCTGATCGGATTTCGGCTTTTGGCGGGCGAGATCGGGTTCGAGCGCGGTCTGTTCATCCTGTTGCTGGCACCGGAATTTTATGGACCGTTGCGGACCCTGGGCGCGCAATACCATGCCCGGATGGAGGCGCTGGGGACCGCGGGAACGCTGGCCGATCTGCTGGCGCGGACACTTCCCCCGTTGCCCGTCGCGGCAGAACCGCCCCCTATGTCCGCACCCGAGATCGTTTTTCGCGACGTCCACCTCGATTATGGCGGTGGACGGATCGGGTTGAATGGAGCCGACTTTACTCTGGAAGCCGGACGAATCACCGCCCTGATTGGTCCCAGCGGCGCGGGTAAGAGTTCGGCGGTCAATCTTCTCCTGGGCTTTGCCGTTCCCAGCGGCGGCGAGATTCTAATCGATGGACGGCCGTTCTCGGTGTTCGATCCCAGCGAATGGCGGCGGCGGGTTGCTTGGGTGCCGCAGCGGCCGCATTTGTTCCAGGGCAGTATCGCCGACAATATCCGGCTGGGCCATCCTGAGGCGGACGCGGCGGCGGTGATCGCGGCGGCGCGGGCGGTCGGGGCGGATTCGTTTATCGCGACTCTGCCGGATGGCTATGACCAACGCCTTGGCGAGGACGGGGGCGGCCTGTCGGGTGGTCAGGCCCGCCTGATCGCGCTGGCCCGTGCCGCGTTACGTGATGCTCCTCTGCTGATTCTTGACGAGCCATCGGCCAGTCTGGACGCCGAATCCGAGGCAGCGCTGACGTTGGCGCTGCCCGCCCTGGCGCGCGGGCGAACGGTTTTGGTGATTGCCCATCGCCCGGCAACGATTGCTGCCGCCGATCGCGTCGTTTGTCTTCATCACGGACGAGTGACAGGGAACGAAGAATGAGAGTTCTGGCGCGATTGTTGCTGCTCTATCGTCCGGTCTGGGGCTGGCTGGCCCTGGCCGCCTTCCTCGCCCTCCTGACTCTGCTGGCCCAGACCGGGCTGATGGCGCTGTCGGGCTGGTTCATCGCCGCAATGGCTTTGGCCGGGGTGGCGGGGACTTCGCTCAATTACTTCACCCCTTCGGCGCTGATCCGCGCCGCTGCAATCGTGCGCACCGCCGGGCGCTATGGCGAGCGATTGGTCGGTCATGAGGCGACCTTCCGCCTGATCGCCCGCTTGCGGGTGTGGCTGTATCGTCGGCTGGAACTGTTGCCGCTGGTTTTGCGCGGTGAGCATGACGGTGCCGATTTGGCCCAGCGATTGCGCGGCGATCTCGACCGGCTGGAGACGGTATTTCTTCGGCTGGCTGCGCCGCTGGCCGTGGCCTTGGCCGGGGGCGGGCTGGGGGTGGCGTGGATGGGGCGGTTCGATCCGTCCTTGGCGCTGACCGAGGCTGTCTTGTTACTGGCTGCCGGTGTCGCGGTGCCGGTCGTGGTGGCACGGGTCGCGGCGCGGCGGGGGGTGCGGCAGGTTCGGTTGCTGACCGCTTTGTCGGGAGCGTCGGTTGAAGCGGTACAAGGTCTACCTGAATTGCTGGTGTTCGGTGCCGACCGCCGTCATCGCGCCCGGATCGAGGCGTTGTCATCCGACCTGATCGCCGAGCAGATCGGCCTGGGCCGGATGGTCGCGTTATCCCAGGCGGCAGGGCTGTTGTGCGGCCATCTGGCACTGTGGGCGGCCGTGGTGCTGACGGTGCCGCTGCTGGCCGATGGGCGGCTGGGTGGTCCAAATCTGGCGATGCTGGCCTTGTTGGCCCTGGCGCTGTTCGAGGCGGTGGCACCGCTGCCCGCCGCTTTCCTGGCGCTGGGGGGCGTGATCGAATCGGCCCGACGCGTGTTTGCTCTGGCCGATGCCGTGCCGCCGCCATCCGTTGCTATCCAGGAATCCCAGCCGTTGCCCGAACGGTGCGACCTGTCGCTGCGCGGGATCGGCTATAGCTGGGGGCCGGGGCGGACCCGGCTGTTCGACGGCTTTGATTTTGATCTGCCGCAGGGAGGTAAGGTTGCACTGATCGGCCCTAGCGGCAGTGGCAAATCGACCCTGGTGCTGCTGCTGACCGGCTTGGTTCAGCCCGATGCCGGGACAATCCTGCTCGGGGGGCGGCCGATTGCTGCACTTGACGACGAAACGCGGCGGCGCTGTTTCGCCGTCGCCCCGCAGGGCTGCGGTCTGTTCAGCGGCACTCTGCGCAACACCTTGCGTCTGGCCGATCCCCAGGCTGAAGACGCCGCTCTGTGGCGTAGCCTCTCCCTGGTTGGGCTGGCCGATTTCGTCGCCGCTTTACCCGAGGGGCTGGACACCTGGATCGGCTCTGCGGGGCTGACTCTGTCCGGTGGTCAGGCGCGGCGATTGGCGGTGGCTCGCGCCCTGCTGCGCCCGGCCCCGGTGCTGATCCTCGACGAGCCGGGCGAGGGACTCGACCTCGCCGCCGAGCAGGCGTTGCTCGACGCCGTGATCGATGGGTTGGAAGGCCGTTCTCTCCTGCTGATCACCCACCGCCCGGCCGGGCTGGAGCGGATGGATGCGGTGGTGCGGTTCGGCGATCACAGATCGAAATCGACCATCACCGGAACGTGATCGGACGGCTGCGGCCAGGCACGGGCTTCGCGGGCGACCAGGGTGGCGCGTAGGCTGTCCTTCAGTGCCGGAGTAACCCAAATATGGTCGAGCCGTCGGCCCCGGTCGTTGCGGGTCCAGTCCGGCGAACGGTAGCTCCACCACGTGAACAGCTTTTCGGTATCGGGGACGAAGTGCCGCACCGCATCGACGAACGGAACGCTGTTTTGAAGCGCGGTCAGCGCCTCGACCTCGACCGGAGTGTGGCTGACGACCGATAAGAGTTGCTTGTGTGACCACACATCGTTGACCAGGGGGGCGACGTTGAAATCGCCCGCTAGAATCACTTTCTGCTCGGGGCGGATTTCGGTCGCCATCCACGCGGTCAGCTCGCGTAGGAACGCGAGCTTGTGGGCAAATTTGGGGTTTTGGTCGGGGTCGGGGATATCACCGCCTGCCGGGACGTAAAGGCAATGAATCTGAAGCCCGTCGTCGAGTTCGGCGATCAGGTGGCGGCGGTCGTCCTTGCCGCACCAGGACGGAGTGCGCACCGAATGGATCCGGTGGCGCGACAGAACCGCGACGCCATTATAGCTTTTCATCCCGTGAAAGGCGACGTGTTCGAAGCCGAGCGCCCGGCAGGCATCCAGGGGAAACAGGGGGTCGTCAACCTTGATCTCCTGAAGGCACAGCACATCGGGAGCCATCTCCGAGACAATCCGTTCTACCAGATCAATCCTGAGCCGGAGCGAGTTGACGTTCCAGGTAACAAGCCGAAAACCCATATTCGTGAAAGCCTTATACCGTTTGGCCGCCCCCGTTATACGCAATCTCGGGGTGCGGCCCGTCCGGTATTATGCCGCCCGAACCTCGTTCAGGAAACGCTGGACCTCGTTTTCCAGGCTTTCTGTTTCGGATAGCAGGCCGTTGGCCGCCTGGAACACGCCTTGGGCCATGCGGCCGGTTTCCGCCGCCGCCTGAGCGACTCCGGCGATGTTGCCCGAGGTTTGGGTGGTGTTGGTGGAAGCCTCTTCGACATTGCGGGAGATTTCGGCGGTGGCGGCGCTTTGCTGCTCGATCGCGTCGGCGATGGCCGAGGATAATTCGTTGAGGTCGCGGATCGTCTGACCGATTCCCTCCAGGGTCCGGGCGGCGGCTTCGGTCGCCTGCTGCACTGCCGTCACTTGTTGGGCGATGTCGTCGGTTGCCCGAGCGGTCTGACCGGCCAGGGTCTTGACCTCGCCGGCAACGACGGCAAAGCCCTTGCCCGCGTCGCCCGCCCGTGCGCTTTCGATGGTGGCGTTCAGCGCCAGCAAATTGGTTTGGCTGGCGATGTCGTTGATGAGTTTCACAACGTCGCCGATCTTCTGCGCGGCTTTCAGCAAGCCGCCGATGGTTCGGTTGGCTTCGTCGGCCTCGGTGGTTGCGGTGCGGGCGATCGCGGCGGATTGGCGGACTTGTCGCGAGATCTCGTCAATCGAACTGCTCAGTTGGGTCGCTGCCGTTGCTACCGTCGCGACATTGGCGGTGGCTTGTTCGGTCGCGGTGGAGACGGCGGCGCTTTGCCGCTGGGTCTGATCCGCATTGCCGGTCAGGGTGTCCGACGAAAGGTGCAGATCGCTGGCAGCAGCCTTGATCTTTTCCAGCAGCAGCTTCACCGAGCCGTCGAAATGGTGGGTGGCCGTTTCGATCTTGCGCTGACGCTCCTCGCGCAAGGCCAGTTCGGCTTGTTCACGCCGGGCCGCTTCTGCCGCCGCGATCAGGCTTTGCCGCCATTGCTCCAGCGCGACCGCCAGCGGAGCCAATTCGTCGCGGCGGTTGGTTTCCGGGGTCTCGGCGTCGGTCTGGCCTGCACCGAGGCTGCGCACCGCACCGATCAGACGGTCGAGCGGACGGGTGATCGACCGCGATACCAAGAGCGGCGCGACCAGGGCGGAGAGAGTCGCGAACAGAGTGAGCGCCAGCACCGCGCCTTTCAGCCGCCCTTCGCGACTCGCGGCCTCGGCTTCGGTTGTGGTGGACAGGGTGTTGGCGGTCGCCACCAACGTGTCAATGGCGGCCCGATGCTCGTCATAGAGCATTTCCATCTCGGCGAAGGCCATCTGGGCGCGGAAATTGCTGCCACGGGCCAAGGCGGGGAAATAGACAGTCTCGGCGACCTCGAAGAACTTTACCGCCGGTTTGAATGAGCGGTCGAGCAGGATTGCCGCGATCTCGCCCTCAAGTCCCGCCTTTTCCCAATAGGCATGGCGTTCTAAATACTGAGTCTTTTGCTGCAACAGCATCCGTTGCAGCCCTTCGAGATCTCTGGGGTCGGCGTTCAGGGCGCGCGAGATCGTCAGATAGGCCTGGATGATATATTCCGGCGGCGGATTCACGTCGGCCAGCAGATCCTTGGCCTGGACGACACGATTATAGACCGGCCCGCCGACCTTCAACTCGTTGAAGACTGTCCACCAGCCGGCGACGATGGCGCCCGTGGCGATCACACTGACCAGGGCCAGGGCGATCAGCCGTCCGCGGATTGTCAAAATGGCGACCATGATCGACCTGTTCCCTCCGTTCACGGCGCGAGGGTTCTTGCGCCTGTGTTGCCGGGCAAGCCTAGCGAACGAGAGGGGAGAGGGGCAATACCTTAATCTACTAGACTAATCCTTTCGTGTAGCGACGGGGCATCGTGGACGATTCGTCCGTTGGATCGGCGAGACTCTAATATATACGGACAGACCAGACCCTGGGGCGCGCGGCATTGCGCCAGCGCACCCCGAAGGCTTAGGATCAGGCGGCCTTACCGCCCAGCACCAGATAATTAACGTCGAGACTGTCGGTCTCGCGCCATTCGTCGGAAATCGGATTGTAGGAGACGCCGACGAAACGGTGGGTCTCGATCCCGGCATTACGCAGCATCCGCGAAAACTCCGACGGGCGGACGAATTTATGCCAGTCGTGGGTGCCCCGTGGCAGCCAGCGCAGGATGTATTCGGCGCCGACCACGGCCAGCAGCCAGCTTTTGGGGGTGCGGTTGAGGGTGGCACCGACGAACACGCCGCCCGGCTTCAGATGAGCACCGGCGGAGCGCAGGAACAGGTCGATGTCGGTGACGTGCTCGACCACTTCCATGCAGAGAACGACGTCATACATTTCGGCGGGGTCGAGCTGTTCGGGCGACGCGACGCGATAGGTGACGTTGGCCCCGGTCTTTTCGGCATGCAGGCTAGCGACCTTGACGTTCTTCTCGCCCGCATCGATTCCAGTGACGGTGAAGCCCAGCGCGGCCAGAGGCTCGGACAACAGGCCGCCGCCACTGCCGACGTCAAGCAGGGTCAATCCCTCGAACGGACGCTCCAGCGACGGGTCGCGCCCGAACAACTCGGCGAATTGACGGCGCATGAAGTCGATTCGCACCGGATTGAATTTGTGCAACGGCTTGAATTTACCGGTAGGATCCCACCAGGCGTCGGCCATGGCGGTGAAACGGGCGATTTCCTCCGGCGATGCGGTGCCCGGCTGAGTCATGAACAAAAACCTCCTTACGCGAGGCCCGCCCGTTCGGGCTGGGCCGCTCTTGCTTCCGAACCTTCGACAGAGTATGTATACGCGCCCTTCCGGCGGCAACCGGGCATGTTAAAGATTTCCAGTATCAGGCCGGGTCGTCCCTGGGTTTTCAGGCTGGGCGCCCGGGGCAAAAGGGTCTCCTGAATGGCTCGCATAGTAATGAAGTTCGGCGGCACCTCCGTCGGCGATATCGACCGCATCAAGAATGTGGCGAACCGCGTCAAACGTGAGGTCGAAGCCGGTAATCAAGTCGCGGTGGTTCTGTCGGCGATGTCCGGCGTGACCAATCAACTGGTTGCCTGGTGCAATCAGATGGCGAAGTTGCCTGATCCGCGCGAATATGACACCGTGGTGGCGACCGGCGAACAGGTTACGATCGGTTTGCTGGCGATTGGTTTGCAGGAATTGGGGCTGGAGGCGCGTTCGTGGTGCGGCTGGCAGATTCCGATCCGCAGCAACGGCGTGCACGGCAAGGCGCGGATCGAGTCGATCAATACCGACCGGATGTCGGCGGCGATGGCGGCCGGACAGGTTGCGGTCGTCGCTGGATTCCAGGCGGTCGGCCCGGACGAGCGGATCAGCACGTTGGGACGCGGTGGTTCGGATACCTCGGCGGTAGCGCTGGCGGCGGCCCTGGGGGCCGATCGTTGCGACATTTATACCGATGTCGATGGGATCTATACCACCGATCCCCGCATCGTGACCAAGGCGCGCAAGCTGCAACGCATCACCTACGAGGAGATGCTGGAACTGGCTTCGGTCGGGGCCAAGGTGTTGCAGACCCGTTCGGTCGAGATGGCGATGAAGCACCGGGTGCGGGTGCAGGTGTTGTCGAGCTTCGAGGACAAGCCGGGTACTCTTGTTTGCGACGAGGATGAGATCGTGGAAAAGGAACTGGTGAGCGGCATCGCCTATAGCCGCGACGAGACCAAGGTGACCCTGACTCGGGTGCCGGACCGGCCCGGTGTGGCGGCCTCGATCTTCGGGCCGCTTGCCGATGCTTCGGTCAATGTCGATATGATCGTCCAGAACGTGTCGGAAGATGGGCGGTTCACCGATCTGACCTTCACCGTCTCGCATACCGATCTGGAGCGGGCGCGCGAAGTGCTGAACGGTGCCCAATCGACGTTAGGGTTCGAACGGCTGACCGACGATCCCGACGTGGTGAAGGTTTCGGTGATTGGCGTCGGCATGCGCTCGCACGCCGGAATTGCCCAAAAGATGTTCCAGACTTTGGCCCTGGAGGGCATCAACATCCAGGTCATTTCGACATCGGAAATCAAGATCAGCGTGCTGATCGCCGAAAAATATACGGAACTGGCGCTCAGAGCGCTTCATACCGCTTACGGCCTCGACGCGGCCTGATACCGGGTCGAGGCGAGATCGTCGCCCTGGGCCGTGGTATCCGCCACGGTGCCGGGGGGCGGAGAGAACGGACCAGGGGATCTGATGAACAAGGCTAAGGCGAGACAGCGGCTTGAGCTCTTATGGCGCCGGGGCCGTGAATTTCTCGGCACCGAATACGCCATCATGGGCGGCGCGATGTCCTGGATATCCGAGCGTAATCTTGTTGCCGCGATCTCGAATGGCGGCGGGTTCGGGGTTCTGGCCTGCGGCACGATGACACCGGATCGGCTGGCCGAGGAAATCCTCGCCACCCAGGCGCTTACGACCCGCCCGTTCGGCGTTAATCTGATTACGATGCATTCCGACCTGGAGGCGCTGATTGATGTCTGCGGCCGTCTGTCGGTCGGGCATATCGTCCTGGCCGGCGGATTGCCGACCAGCGCCTCGATCCGCCGGGCCAAGGATCTTGGTGCCCGCGTGATGTGCTTTGCGCCGACCGTGCCGTTTGCCCGCAAGCTGGTGCGAACTGGTATCGACGCCCTGGTGATCGAGGGAACCGAGGCCGGTGGTCATATCGGCCCGGTCGCGACCAGTGTGTTGGCTCAGGAAATTCTGCCCCAGATTCCCGAAGTGCCGGTGTTCGTCGCCGGTGGCATTGGTCGGGGCGAGGCGATGCTGTCGTTCCTTGAAATGGGGGCGTCGGGCTGTCAGCTTGGCACTCGTTTCGTTTGTGCCACCGAATGCATCGCCCATCCGCGCTTCAAGCAATCTTTTATCAAGGCTTCTGCGCGCGATGCGGTGCCTTCGATCCAGGTCGATCCTCAATTCCCGGTGATCCCGGTGCGCGCTTTGGCCAACAACGCGACCCGCCGCTTCATCGAATTCCAGCACGAGGTGATCGCTCGATGCCGTTCCGGCGAGATCAGCCAGAAGGAAGCGCAGCTTCAGATCGAGCATTACTGGGCCGGAGCGTTGCGGCGTGCGGTAATCGACGGCGATACCGAGAATGGTTCTCTGATGGCCGGTCAGAGCGTCGGAATGGTTTCGCGCGAACAGCCCACCGCAGAGATCCTGCAAGAGTTGGTCGATCAGGCGCTGGATGCTTTGGATGCCCGCGAGGGGCCGTCCCTGGCCTTGGTCGGGCAGTGATCCGGGCGCTGACGTCGGGGGAGGTGGGATGCTGACGTCGGGAACAACATCGGTATCGCGGCGGCTGTTGGGCCGTTTGCGTGATGTCATGGCCGGAGCGGGTACCGCTCAGGAACGGCTGGACAAGGTGGTGACGCTGATCGCCGCCGACATGGTCGCCGAAGTTTGCTCGTGCTACGTGATGCGCGCGGGCGAGGTGTTGGAGCTGTTTTCGACCGAAGGGCTGAAAAGCGAATCGGTGCACCAGACCCGGCTGCGTGTCGCCGAAGGTCTGGTCGGCGACATCGCTGCCCATGCCCGCCCGCTGGCCTTGGCCGATGCCCAGGCTCATCCCCGCTTCGCTTATCGCCCTGAAACCGGCGAGGAAATTTTCCATTCGCTGATGGGCGTGCCGATCATTCGCGGCTCGCGCGTTTTGGGTGTGCTGGTGGTGCAGAACCGCACCATGCGCCACTACACCGAAGAAGAAGTCGAGACCCTCGAAACCGTCGCGATGGTTCTTGCCGAACTGGTGGCGTCGGGCGATCTGGTCAACCGCTCGGAACTGGTGCCGGTCGATGGCAACGCGGTCCTGCCGTTGCGTCTTGAAGGCGTGCGGCTGAATGCCGGGGTCGGGCTGGGGGTGGCGGTGCTGCACCGTCCCCGCATCACTGTCCGCCGTCTGGTCGCCGAAGATCCCGATATCGAGATCGACCGGCTGAACCGGGCGCTGGCGGCAATAAAGACCGAGTTAGAGGAGCTGTTCTCGCGTCCCGAGATGCGTGACGGCGAGCATCGCGACGTCCTTGAAACCTATCGGATGTTCACCGAGGACAAGGGCTGGCTGAACCGGATCAGCGAGGCGGTGCGTACCGGTCTGACCGCCGAGGCGGCGGTGCAGAAGGTGCATGACGATACCCGCGCCCGGATGGCGTTGATCACCGATAATTACCTGCGCGAGCGGCTGCACGATTTCGAGGATCTGGCCAACCGGCTGTTGCAGCACCTGTCCGGTGACGATGAGGACGGGCCGCGCGGCGAACTGCCCGAGGTGGCGATTCTGGTCGCCCGCAATATCGGGCCGATGGAATTGTTCGATTACGATCCCAAGCGGCTGCGCGGGTTGGTGCTTGAGGAAGGCTCAACCACGTCGCACGTCGCCATCGTCGCTCGTGCGCTCGATATCCCGGTTGTCGGGCGGGTCAAGGACGTGCTCGACATGATCGAGCCGCTGGACCCTGTCATCTGCGACGGCGACAACGGACAGGTGTTTATCCGCCCGCCCGAAGATATCCGTGAGACTTTTATCGAGGCGATGAGCGAGCGCCAGCAGCGCCGCGCCATCTATGCCAAGTTGCGCGATCTGCCCGCGGAGACCCGCGACGGTATCAGCATCGGTATTCTGATGAATGCCGGTTTGCTGCTCGACCTTCAGCATCTGCACGAATCCGGGGCCGATGGTATCGGGTTGTACCGCACCGAACTGCCGTTCATGGCGCGTTCGGCGCTGCCCAACGTCGATGCTCAGACCATGCTGTACCGCAAGATCCTCGATCAGGCGGAAGGCAAGCCGGTGGTTTTCCGTACCCTGGATGTGGGCGGCGATAAGGTGTTGCCGTACTGGAATCCCTCGGACGAAGACAATCCGGCGCTCGGATGGCGCTCGATCCGGATTACCCTCGACCGCCCGGCGGTGATGCGCCAGCAATTGCGGGCGCTGCTGCGGGCCGCCGCTGGACGCGAATTGTCGGTGATGTTCCCGATGATTGCCGAGGTCGCCGAACTGGTCCACGCGCGGGAAATTCTCGATATCGAGATCGCTCGCGAGAAACAGTTGGGAGGGGTGCCGCCGACGCGCATTCGGGTCGGGACGATGTTGGAAGTCCCCGCCCTGGCGTTCCAGCTTGACGCATTGCTGCCGCTGGTCGATTTCGTCTCGATCGGTTCTAACGATCTGACCCAGTTTCTGTTCGCGGTCGATCGCGGCAATCCCCGCATTGCCGAACGCTATGATCCGCTGTCGCCCTCGATGATCTGCTTCATGCGCCACGTCGCCGATAAATGCCGTGAGTATGGGGTCCATCTCTCGGTGTGCGGCGAGATGGCCGGTCGCCCGCTTGATGCGATGACTCTGATTGCGATCGGCATTCGCTCGCTGTCGGTGGCCGCGCCCGCGATCGGTCCGGTGAAGACGATGGTGCGTAGCCTCGATGTCGGAGTTCTGGTGCCGTATCTGCACAGTCTGTTGGACGCGCGCGATCATTCGTTGCGCCCGAAGCTGCGTAGCTTTGCCATCGATCATGGCGTGCGGCTTTAGGGTGTGTCGTCAGGTGCCGCAACTGCGGTCGGCTTTGCCGGGCTTGCAGTCTGTGCGCTCCCGTCATTTCCGGGCAGGGGTTGCCCCGGCCCGGTGGAATTGCTAAACCAGGGAACCGCTTGACGAGAAGGGTCCGCCGCCGTGGACAGCCCCGCTTCTGACGACCAGACGCCGCCGGTCGATTCCGGCATCCCCCCTGTGGACAGCCCGCCCGCCCGGATTGCCGATTATCTGGCGGTTGGGCCGACCCTGCGCGCTGCGCGCGAGCGGACCGGCCGTTCGCTGGCCGAATGCTCGCAACAGCTTTTCATCCGCTTGTCGTTTCTTGAGGCGCTGGAAGATGGTCGTCATCGCGATCTTCCCGGTGGAGCTTATGCCGCCGGCTTCCTGCGGACCTACGCCGAATATCTTGAACTTGATGGCGAGGAACTGGTCCGCCGCTTCCGTCAGGAAGGGGCGGGCGGTTTTACCAACCGAACCGAGCTGGCGTTTCCGTCTCCGGTGTCCGAGGGACGAATTCCCGGCGGCGCCGTGATCTTTCTCGGCCTTGTTCTGGCCGGTCTGACTTATGGCGGCTGGTATCTGCTGTCGTCGCGCGAAGCCGATGTGGCCGAGATGGTTCCGCCGTTGCCGGAGCGCCTGTCAACGATGCTCAACCGGCAGGCGGCGCTGACCGGCGAGCCGCGTGCGTCTGCCTCCACGCCTACGGCAGCCGATTCCGATCAGACCCACACCCGCGAGGACGTGGTGCCTCCGGTCGAGTCTGACGACGATTCCAAGTCCGTCGTTTCCGAGGCAAAGCCTCCTGAACCCGTTGCCGCGGCTCCGGCGACGGTTCCGGCTCTGCCTCCCGCGCCGGTCGAGCCGGTCGCGGTAAGGCCGGATTCGTTGAAGACCGAGCCGCCCAAGGTCGAACCCGTCAAGACAGAACCGGCCAAGGTCGAAGTCGCCGCCCCGGTTCCCGTGCCCGAGGTCAAGGTTCCCGATGTGATCGCGCCGACGGGGAAGGTGTTCGGATCGGAACATGCGGATTCCCGCGTCACTCTGCATGCGGCAGCGGATGATTGCTGGGTCCAGGTGCGCGAAATGGACGGGTCGATTCTGACCTCGCGTCTGTTGCGCCGGGGCGACAGCCTGCGCCTGCCAAACCGTCCCGGCCTGTCGCTGATGGCGGGAAATTCCGGCGCCCTGGAGGTGACGGTTGACGGTCGCCGCATCGCTCCTCTCGGCGCGGTCGGCCAGGTCCGACGCGATATCCGGCTCGATCCCGACCGGCTGGGGGCAGGGGGGTGACCCCCCACAGGCCCCTTCCTCGTGCCCGGCGGAATGCGCTATAACCCGACGCTTCGGGCGGTCCTGGCGGTTGCCCGGACGGTCACGAGCATCACTGTGAGAATGAAACCATGAGTCTGCGGCCCTACCGGCACATTACCCGGCGCACGTCCCGGAAAATCATGGTCGGCCCGGTAGCGGTCGGCGGCGACGCCCCGATCTCGGTGCAGACCATGACCAATACTCTGACCACCGACATCGAAGGAACGCTGGACCAGATCCGTCGTTCCGCCGAGGCTGGGGCGGATATCGTTCGCGTCTCCTGTCCCGACGAGGATTCGACGCAGGCGCTGCGCGCGATCGTCAAGGGTTCGCCGGTTCCGATCGTCGCCGATATTCACTTCCATTATAAGCGGGCGATCGAA
Source organism: Magnetospirillum molischianum DSM 120 (assembly GCF_000294655.1). Classification (GTDB taxonomy): domain Bacteria; phylum Pseudomonadota; class Alphaproteobacteria; order Rhodospirillales; family Magnetospirillaceae; genus Phaeospirillum; species Phaeospirillum molischianum. Next base: position 353,501 of record NZ_CAHP01000014.1, on the reverse strand, counting down.
GCTGCCGATGCCGGTGCTGCCTGTCTGCGCATCAATCCCGGCAATATCGGTTCGGCCGAGCGGGTGCGCGAAGTGGTCAAGGCAGCCCGCGATCATGGCTGCTCGATGCGAATCGGCGTCAATGCCGGGTCGCTCGACAAGCATCTGCTGGAGAAATATGGCGAGCCTTGCCCCGACGCGCTGGTCGAAAGCGCGATGGAACATGCCCGCATTCTCGAAGATAACGATTTCCTCGACTTCAAGATCAGCGTCAAGGCCTCGGACGTCTTCATGGCGGTGGCGGCCTATCGCGGTCTGGCCGCGGCGTGCGACTATCCGCTTCACCTCGGCATCACCGAGGCGGGCGGGCTGACCGGCGGCACCGTGAAGTCGGCGCTGGGGATTGGAACCCTGCTGTGGGAAGGAATTGGCGATACGCTGCGCGTTTCGCTATCGGCTGACGTTGTTGAAGAGGTCAAGGTCGGTTTCGAACTGCTGCGGACCCTCGACCTGCGCCATCGCGGCGTGCGGATCGTGTCCTGTCCGTCCTGTGCGCGTCAGGGCTTCAACGTCATCAACACCGTCGAAGCTTTGGAAAAGCGTCTGTCCCACGTCCGCGCTCCCGTCACGGTGTCGGTGTTGGGCTGTGTCGTCAACGGTCCGGGCGAGGCGCGGGAAACGATGATCGGGATCACCGGCGGCGGTGCCGGGAATCATAAGGTCTATATCGGCGGCGATCCCAACCACAATATTTCGACCCAGGCGATGATCGATCACATCGTGGCGCTGGTCGAAGCCAAGGCCACCGAAATCGAGGCGGCCGGGCAGGGGGAGGTCTAGAGGTTTTGTCTAACCTGCAACCGGTTCGCGGCACACACGATCTGCTGCCTGAGGAATGTCGTCGTCACCGCCGTATCGAGGAGGTCGCCTTGGCTGCCGCCCGGCGCTACGGCTTCGGCGAGATTCTGACTCCGATCTTCGAGTTCACCGAGGTGTTTTCGCGCACCCTGGGCGAGACGTCGGACGTCGTGACCAAAGAGATGTATACCTTCACCGACCGCTCGGGCGATTCGCTGACCTTGCGGCCCGAAGGCACCGCCGGGGTGGCCCGTGCGTTCATCTCGAATGGTCTGGCCCAGTCTCTGCCGCTGAAGCTGTTCTATCGGGGTCCGATGTTCCGCCACGAGCGGCCTCAGAAGGGGCGGTTGCGTCAGTTCCATCAAGTCGGCGTCGAGTTGCTGGGGGTCGAGACTCCGTTCGCCGATATCGAGGTGATCGCGCTGGCATGGCGGCTGCTGTCTGATCTGGGGCTGGCCGAGATGGTCAAGCTTGAGATCAACAGTCTGGGCGATGCCGATAGCCGTGCCGATTATCGCGCCGCCCTGACCAAGTATCTGTCGGCCTATCGCGGCGAGTTGTCCGAGGACAGCCAGAACCGTCTCGATCGCAATCCGTTGCGAGTGCTCGATTCGAAGGACGAAGGCGACCGTCGCATCGTTGCCGGTGCCCCCCGTCTGGGCGAGTATCTCAACGAGTATTCCCGCACCTTCTTCACCACGCTGACCAACGGGTTGGACAGCCTGGGGATTCCCTATACGATCAGTGACGGTCTGGTGCGCGGCCTTGATTATTACTGTCACACCGTGTTCGAGTTCACGACGACGGCGCTGGGGTCTCAGGGGACGGTGCTGGCCGGAGGCCGTTACGACGAACTGATCGCCCAAATGGGCGGGCAACGGACGCCGGGCATCGGCTTTGCCGCCGGTATCGAGCGGTTGGCGATGCTGGCGGGCGATCCGCCCGACACCGTTCGCCCGATCGCGGTGGTGCCGATGGGCGAATTTGGCCCGGCGATGGTCGTGGCGGAGCGGATTCGCCGGGCCGGACTGGTCGCCGAACTGGGTTATTCCGGCAATATGAAAAAGCGGATGACCCGTGCGGTCAAACTCAACGCCCGGTTCGCGGTGATCCTGGGCGAGGACGAGGCGGCGCGGGGCGCGGTCACCGTGCGCGATCTCGACGCCGGGACCCAGGAAGAAGTCGCGCTGTCCGGACTTGAAGAGAGGCTGCTCCGCCAGGTCGAAGGGGAGACACACGGGTGAGTGCGTTAGCCCAACGTGTGGTCATCGTCGGGGCCAATCATCGGTCGTCTTCGCTGGGATTGCGGGACGCTCTTTATGTTGACGACGCCAGCGCGCCGTCTTTTCTCGATGGCCTGAAGCAGGCCGGTCTGGCCGAGGCTTTGGTGCTGTCCACCTGCGACCGGGTCGAAGTGTGGTGTGCCGATACCGAGGCCGACCACGCCACCACGCTGGTCGGCGAAGCGTTCGCGGCCAAGGCCGGTTTGACGGCCGAGGGGTTGGCCAGCCACCTTTATACCCTGTCGGGAGGTGAAGCAGTGCGGCACGGCTTCACCGTGACCTCGGCGCTGGATTCGCTGGTGATTGGCGAGCCGCATGTCGGAGGCCAGGTCAAAGCCGCTCATCGCCTGGCGCGAGAGGCTGGAACCGTTGGCGGTCACCTTGACGCCTTTGTCCAGGCCGCCTTCGCCGTCGCCAAGCGGGTTCGGACCGAGACCGCCGTCGGTGAGGGGCCGGTTAGTATCGCCGCTGCCGCCGTCCAGGTTGCCCGCGATCTGCACGGCGATCTCGGCGGTTGCCGTGCTCTGCTGATCGGTACTGGCGACATGGGCGAATTGGTCGGCGAAAGCCTGCTGGCTGCCGGTCTGACCGACATGTTGGTCACGGCCCCCAAGGAAACCCGCGCCGAGACGCTGGCCCGCACGCTTGGTTGCCATGTCTTGCCGTTCGAGGACATGCGCGACGGCATTTCCGGGGCCGACGTGGTGCTGACCTGTGTCGGGGGGCGGACGCCGGTTGTTACCGCCGATGCGGTGTCGCTGGCGCTGAAGCGCCGCCGCCGCCAGCCGATCTTCCTGGTCGATGCCGGTATTCCCGGCGACATCGAACCGGCGGTCAACCGGATCGAGAACGCGTTCCTCTACGACCTCGCCGATCTGGAAAAAGTGGCGTTGGAGGGCCGCGCCACGCGCGAGCAGGCCGCTCGTGCCGCCCGCGCCATTGTCGAGAGCGAGGCAACCGCCTTCCTGCGCGGCCGTGCCGCCCGTGCCGCTGTTCCGGCGATTGTCGCGCTGCGCGATCAGTTCGAGGCGACCCGAGAAAAGGTGCTGGCCGAGATTGGCGCCGATGTCGATCCCGCCGAAGCGACCCGGTTGCTGATCAACCGGCTGCTGCACACGCCGACCGAGACGATGAAGTCGATTGCCGCCGAAGGGCACGAATGGCAGACGATGGAAAAGACGCTGCGAAAGCTGTTCCACCTTGAGGGGTAGGCGGCTTGCGGCATGATGGCCGGATGCGCCCAGGGCACATGGATTCCGATATATGATTCTCGAAACCCACCTCGATAAAGTTCTTTATCGCCACGACGAATTGCGGGCGCAGCTTTCCAGCGGCGAGGGACTCGATTCCGCTCAGATTCCCCGGCTGTCCAAAGAACTGTCCGATCTCGATCCGGTGGTCGAGGCGATCGTCACCTTCCGCAAGAGCCGCGACGAGATGGCCGAGGCCGCGGTGATGATGCAGGACGCCAGCGCCGATCCCGACATGCGGGCGATGGCCGAAGAGGAATTCTTCGCGCTGAAAGAGCGGCTGCCCGACCTGGAACGGGCGGTGCAGATCATGCTGCTGCCCAAGGACGAAGCGGACGAGAAGAACGCAATCCTGGAAGTCCGCGCCGGTACCGGCGGCGACGAGGCGGCTTTGTTTGCCGCCGAATTGTTTCGGATGTACGAGCGTTATTCTGGCTTGAAGGGCTGGCGCTTCGAGGTGCTTGACGCCAACGATACCGGGATCGGCGGTGTGCGTGAGGCCAGCGCCAAGATTACCGGGCGTGGCGTCTTTGCGCGTTTGAAGTTCGAATCCGGGGCCCACCGGGTCCAGCGCGTTCCTGCGACCGAGGCGTCGGGGCGGATTCACACCTCGGCCGCTACTGTCGCGGTGCTGCCCGAGGCCGAAGAGGTCGATATTCAAATCGACGAGAAAGATCTGCGCGTCGATGTCTACCGCTCGCAGGGTTCGGGCGGTCAGAGCGTCAACACCACCGATTCGGCGGTTCGGGTCACTCATATTCCGACCGGGTTGGCCGTCGCCTGTCAGCAGGAAAAAAGCCAGCACAAGAACAAGGCGACCGCGATGACCCTGTTGCGCTCGCGTCTGTACGAGCGCCAGCGGTCGGCATTGGACGCGGAACGCGCCGCCAACCGTAAAAGTCAGGTCGGCTCGGGCGATCGTTCGGAACGGATTCGCACCTATAACTTCCCTCAAGGCCGGGTGACCGACCACCGCATTAATCTGACGCTGTACAAGATCGACGCCGTGATGGCGGGCGATGCGCTTGACGAGGTGGTCGAGGCCTTGATTGCCACCGATCAGGCCGAGCGTCTGGCCGAGATGCAGTAATGCCCAGTTTGGGTCAAGCTTTGAGCGAGGGACGGCTGCGGCTGAGTCGGGCCGGGATCGATACCGCTTTGTTCGATGCCCGTCTGTTGCTGGCCGAGGTGACCGGGCTGGCCGCGCCGATGGTTGCCTTGCGCGGGAGTGAAGACCTGCCACCCGAGGCGGCGGCGAGGTTCGAGGCGCTGCTGGTTCGGCGTGAGGGCCGCGAGCCGATGTCTCATATTCTGGGGCGGCGTGGCTTCTGGACGCTTGATCTGGCGGTGACCGCCGACACGCTCGATCCTCGCCCTGATACCGAAACTCTGGTCGAGGCGGTGCTGGCGGTGTTGCCGAATCGGAAGCGGCCCCTGCGGTTGCTCGATTTCGGTACGGGCAGCGGATGCATCCTGCTCGCGCTGTTGTCGGAATTGCCCGCCGCGATTGGACTTGGCATTGATGCCAGTCCGGCGGCGTTGGCGGTGGCGACGGCGAATGCGGAAACCAACGGTCTGGCGCCCCGTGCCCAGTTCCGCCTGGGCGATTGGGGGCAGGGGATCGGTGGGCGCTTCGACGTGATCGTCTCGAACCCGCCTTATATTCCCGAGGCCGAAATCGACGGTCTGGCCCCCGAAGTCGCCCGGTTCGAGCCACGGTCGGCTCTGTCAGGCGGGGCGGACGGGTTGGAATGCTATCGTCGTCTGATCCCGGATATCGCCCGTTTGCTGGTGCCGGGGGGGGTGACGGCGGTGGAGGTGGGGCAGGGGCAGGCCGGGGCGGTGGCGGCGCTGATGACCGCTGCCGGGCTGCGTCTGGAAATGCTGCGGTGCGATCTCGGGGGAATTGAGCGCTGCGTCGTGGCTTTCGCCCCGGAATCTTAAAAAAAGTTGTTGGAAAGACGTTTCTCCCCGACTAGGGTGACGCCCACACGCGCCAGCGGTGTCGAGGGATCGCGTAGAACCCATTGGGCTCCCTCCTCGACCGGGCGTGGTGAACTCCCCCATAGCCGCCCCCTCGTACGGATGCGGACTGGCCTGACCGAGACGTCGGCGGAATGGATGTGACAGACTCATGATGAATATTAAGACAGGTCCCGTGAATCCCAAGCAACGCTCTCGCGGCCGTGGTCCCAATGGGGGCAAGAAGCACAGCAGCGGTGGCGGTGGTGGCGGCGGTGTTCCCGGTCGTAACCACGTGTTCGACAGCAACGGCCCGGATGGCCGCATTCGCGGCAACGCCCATCAGGTGCTGGAAAAGTATCTGGCGCTGGCCCGCGATGCCTCTTCCCAGGGCGACCGCGTTGCCGCCGAGAATTATTACCAGCATGCCGAGCACTATTTTCGGCTGATCAACACCCAGAACCAGAATAACGGCCGCCCGCGTCAGGCTTTGCCGACTCCGGCCGAGGATCAGGCTGGTGACGAAGGCGAAGAAGGCTACGAAGGCGATGGTGAATCGTCCGAGGCTCAAGAAGCCGAACTGGTCGGGCCGGGGTCTGACGTCGCCTGATCTTGCCGATCGGGGCGCAAGCCTTGACTGAGTAGTTTTTAGAACCCTCTCCCACGCTGGTGGGGGAGGGTTTTGTTTTTTGCCTCCCCCGTCCGGCGCAGGAGCGCAGCGGTGATCGGTCCCGACGGTACCAGGACTAAAGTCTTAGTCCGGTCGGCGAAAAAGGGTTGCGTTCAGGAGGTGGGGGGCGTAGGGTTACAGTTGTCATTGAAAATGACATAAAGTCTCTAGAATTAGGAGAACCCCATGGCTGACGTCACCCTTACATCCGCAATGCGTTCCAATCTGTACTCGTTGCAGGGTACCGCATCGCTGATGACGACGATTCAGGGCCGTCTCTCGACCGGTAAAAAGGTCAATAGCGCTCTCGACAATCCGACCAACTATTTTGCCGCTCAGTCCCTGACCCAACGGGCGAGCGATCTTAGTGCGTTGCTTGACGGCATGGGCCAAGCGATTCAGGCTCTGACCACCGCCAGCCAGGGCATCACCACCGCTCAGAAGACCATTGAGCAGATGAAGTCGATCGCCAACTCGGCGGCCCAGTCCATCACCACCGCCGGCAATGCCGACGGCACCAATATCGTTGCCTATAATCCGCTGGGGTCCGCTGCCTCGGCCGGTGTCGCTTTGACGGCTGCCACCGCCGTGAATTACGGCCTGACCTCCTTGGTGGCAGGTACCACCACCACGTCGTTGGGCATCCTCAATGGCGATTCCATGACGGTTCAGGTTGGCACCGGTGCCACCTATACCTTTACCGTTGGTGCCAGTGCGACCAACAATGCCGTCAAAGGCAATGGCGGCGGTACCACGGCGGCAGAACTCGCCACCTGGATGAACACCCTTGGGGCTGTCACCGATATCGGTGTGACCACGGCCGGTAAGATAACTGTTGACGCGAACCCCGCCGGTCTGACGATTTCCGGCAATTTGGCCAGCGCCCTTGGCCTGACCACCACGGCCGCCCAGACCAGCGTCCAGGCCGGTTCTCTTGTCGGTAGCCTCGATTACACCAATCAGGCGCCTGCCACCGGCTCGACCCTTGTTTCTCAGTTGCGTGAAAGCACTGCGGGCAAGTTGTTGACCAACGCTGGCAACGGCAATACGGCTCCTGGGAGTTACCTCAGCATCGCGGTCGGCGGTGGAACGACCAAGAGCATCAACATCACCGACAAGACGACCGTTCAGGACGTCTTGGATGCGATCAACACCATCAGCGGCGTCTCGGCTTCGTTGGACTCAACCGGCGCTCTGAAGGTTGTCAATAATAACTCGACCGCCGTGACGGTGAGCGGTACGGCCAGTGGTATCCTGGGTGCCGCGACCACCACCATCAATGCGAACTCCAGCGTCAGCCAGACGATCGTTCAGGGCTATGGCAAGGTGGTTGCGGCCAATTTGCCGACCACGGCTCTGACCAGCCTTCAGGCTCCCGCTGGGCAGTCTCGTATCGCCAAGGGCGATCAGTTGAACGTCACGATCGATGGCGTTACCACTGCAATCACCCTGAACGATATCGCCACCACTGCTGCGGGGGCGCAGACCGCGACCGTGGTGTCGAATGTTTCCGGTTTGATGAGCGCCTTGGGCCAGATCAGTGGCATCACCGCCACGCTGGATAACACCACGGGTCAGCTGAACATCACCAGCAGCTCGGGTAAGACGGTCACCTTCAGTGGTAATGCCGCTGGAAAGCTGTCCCTGCCCCCGAGCATCGCGCCAGGCCAGTCCAGCCTGAGCGGTTCCGGTGTGTCGGCGACCTACATCAAGCAGTTTGATGACCTCAGCAAGCTCCTCGACCAGCAGGTTCAGGATGCGAGCTATAAGGGCATCAATCTGATCAGCAGCACCGGCAACAACCCGCTCACGGTGACGTTCAACGAAGCGGCGTTCAATGCTAACAAGCTGGTGGTTAAGGCTACCGATCTGACCTCCAAGGGTCTGGGGCTCACTGCGGCGACTGGCAACTGGAAAGATGCGAACACCATCCAGTCCTCGTTGTCCCAGCTGACGCTCGCGCAAACGACCCTGCGTGAGAACTCGGCTGTGCTGGGTCAGAACCTGACCTCGGTGCAGAATCGTCAGGACTTCACCAACAACATGATTGCGACCCTCAAGACCGGCTCGGACAATCTGACCCTGGCCGATATGAACGAGGAAAGCGCGAACATGCTGGCCCTGCAAACCCGTCAGCAGCTGGGCATCCAGTCGCTGTCCCTGGCTTCGCAGGCCAACCAGGCGGTTATGCGTCTGTTCGGCTAAACCAGCTGACGGACCAAGAATTGGGGGCGGCTTCGGCCGCCCCTTTTTTTATGAACACGTCCTGCCGGGACGTGCAAACAGGACATTGATATGGCGGCAGTGTCGATCATGGTGGCGTTTGACGCAGCGATCCGCTCCCACCGGGCCGGGCAGTTGGCCAAGGCCGAACGTCAATACCGAACGATCTTGAAATCGAAGCCCCACCATGTCGAAACCCTTGTCATGCTGGGGCAGCTCTTGACCGAAACCGGGCGAGCCGAAGCCGCCCTCGAAACCCTCGGCGTCGCATTAACTGTCGATCCGGCTCGCGCCGAGGCGCATGGTGCCCAGGGCGCGGCCTTGCGTCGTTTGGGGCGGCGTGACGAGGCCGCATCGAGCTATCGCCGTGCTCTTGCGCTGAAGCCCGATGCGGTCGAACCGCATGTCAATCTGGGCAATACCCTGCTCGATCTCGGTCGATGGGGGGACGCCGCCGAGTCGTTCCACGCCGCTATCGCGTTGGTGCCAAGTCTCCCCGAGGCGCATTTGGGTTTTGGGCGGGCGCTTCATCAGATCGGACGAACCGACGCGGCGATTGAGGCGCTCCGTCTCGCCATCGGCCTGCGGCCCGATTATGCCGCCGCATATGACGCGATGGGGGAAATCGCCTGCGATTTGGGGCGGTGGGGTGAATCGATTGCGTTTCACGCCGAGGCACTTCGGCTTGATCCCAAAGGACCAGGGTTTCACACCCATTTCGGCATCGCACTCTATAATTCCGGTGAGTTGCAGGCCGCAGAGGGCAGCTTCCGGGTGGCGCTCTCGCTCAATCCCGACGATGTGATCGCTCACTTCAATCTGGCGGCGGTTCTTCTCCGCACGGGTCGGTTGGCCGAGGGCTGGGCTGAGTACGAATGGAGGCGGCGTCTCTTCGGCTTCCCCGATCTCAACACGACCCGGCCGGAATGGCACGGCGAGCCGCTGGATGGGAAGACGCTGCTGCTTTATGGCGAACAGGGACTAGGCGATACGCTGCACTTCGCCCGTTATGCTCATCTGGCGGCGGCTCAGGGCGCGCGGGTCGTGTTGGCGGTTCAACGTCCTCTGCTCCGCTTGATGCGCTCGGTTCCCGGCGTGGCAGAGGTGGTGCCGATGGGGGAGGCGGTAACCGCCGATTATCACCTGCCGCTGCTGAGTGCGCCGTTGCGATTCGGCACCGAGATCGCCACCATTCCGGCACCGATTTCTTATCTGGGCGTCGATCCCGAGGCGGCGCGGTCTTGGGGCGAACGATTGGCCGGGATCAAGGGGCTGAAAGTCGGTCTGGTCTGGGCGGGTGATCCTCGCCCCGATGACCGCGCTGCCAACCGGGTCGATCGCCGCCGTAGCCTGTCGCTGGCTCAGTTCGGCGTGTTGGCGGATATCCCCGGAATTACCCTCATCAGCCTGCAAAAGGGCGCCCCGGCAGCGCAGGCTAAGGCCCCGCCCGACGGGTTGAGCGTGTTCGACTGGATGGACGAGATCGATGATTTTGCCGAAACCGCCGCTTTGGTATCGCATCTCGATCTGGTGATCAGCGTCGATACGTCGGTGGTCCATCTGGTCGGGGCGATGGGAAAGCCGGTGTGGATTCTGTCCCGCTTCGATGGGTGCTGGCGTTGGCTTGACCGCGACGACAGCCCTTGGTACCCGACAGCCCGGCTGTTCCGTCAAACTGTGCCTGGCGATTGGAGTGGGCCGCTTGCCGCTCTTGCCGCCGCCTTGCGGGAGACGGCGCAGGGGTAAAGTCGGCCGGGCAATAAGCCCGGCCGTGGCGATAAAGGTTAGGGCCGCTGCGTCGCCGTCGGGTCGGCGTCTTTCTCGCGGTCTTTGCCGTTGCGCAGGTTGAAGTAGATCAGCATCGGCATCGCGACATAGATCGAAGAATAGGTGCCGATGATCAGCCCCCACAACATCGCGATGGCAAAGCCGCGCAACACTTCTCCGCCGAAGAACAACAGCGCCAGAACAGTGACGAACACGGTTGTCACCGTCAGGATGGTCCGGGCCAGCGTCTCGTTTACCGACAGGTTAAGCAGGTCGTAGATCGGCATGGTCTTGTACTTGCGCAGGTTCTCGCGCACACGGTCGTACTCGACTACGGTGTCGTTTACCGAATAACCGGCGATAGTTAGAATCGCCGCCACCGTGGTGAGGTTGAACTCAAGCCCGGTCAAGGCAAACAGGCCGAATGTGGTGATGACGTCGTGGAAGGTCGAGACCAGCGCCCCCACCCCGAACTGCCATTCGAAGCGGAACCAGACGTAGACGGCGATCGCCGCCAGCGATAACACGACCGCCAGGATGCCGTCGCGAACCAGTTCGTCGCCGACCTTTGGTCCGACGATTTCGACCCGGCGATAGGTATAGCCGGTGCCGAGGCTGTCCTTGACCTTGCCCAGCGCATCCATCTGCGCCTTCTCTCCGCCGTCCTGACGCTGGATGCGGATCATCACGTCGCGGCCGGTGGTGCCGAACTCCTGAAGGCTGACCTCGCCGAGATTGAGCGTAGCGAGGCTGGTGCGCATCGTGTGAAGGTCGGCCTTGCCCTCGACCGCCTGGGCCTCGATCAGGATGCCGCCAGCAAAATCGATACCGAAATTAAAGCCCTTCACGACGATCACGGTGATCGAGCCGAGGATCAGAACAGCCGTGATGCCAAAGGCGATAAGCCGATAGCGGATAAAGTCAAAATTGGTGCCGTGCGGCAGGAAACGATCGATCAGTTGCATGGGTCGGTCCTAATTCACGGCGCCTTCGGCCTTTGCGCTCTGTCCGCATGCGGGGCCGCCGCCTTGATGGCCGCCGGTTGCGGCGGCCATGGTTTCACCAAAGGTTCAGGCCAGCGGCAGAGTCTTCATCTTGCGCCAACGCACCCACCACACCACCAGCATCCGGTTGACCAACACGGCGGTGAACAGCGATGCCAGAAGGCCCAGCGACAGGGTGACGGCAAAACCGCGCACCGGGCCGGAGCCGAACTGGAACAGCAGAGCCGCCGCGACCAGGGTGGTAACGTGCGCATCGAAGATGGTGCCGAAGGCGCGGTCATAGCCTGCCTGCAATGCCGACATCAGAGTGCGGCCATTGCGCTGTTCCTCGCGCATGCGCTCGTAGATCAGCACGTTGGCGTCAACGGCCATGCCCATCGTCAGGACGACACCGGCGATACCGGGCAGGGTGAGGGTCGCGCCCAAGGCTGACAGAGCCGCCAGCAGCAGCACCAGATTGAACACCATCGCCAGATCGGCCAGCATGCCGAGCGAGCCATAGACCACCAGCATCGTGATGACGACGAGGATTAGGCCGATGATGCAGGCGATTGCACCGGCGCGGATCGAATCGGCGCCGAGATCGGGACCGACGGTCCGCTCCTCCAGCACCTGCAACGGTGCCGGCAACGCGCCCGCCCGCAGCAGCATCGATAGATCCTGCACCTGTTGCAGGGTGAAGCTGCCCGAGATGATCCCCGACCCGCCCAGGATCGGCTCGTTGATCCTCGGCGCGCTGATGACCTTCTCGTCGAGAACGATGGCGAGGAAATGCCCGGCATTATCGCGGGTGGCATCGCCGAATTTCTTCGCCCCGGCCGCATTGAAGCGGAAGCTGACGACCGGGCGGCCTTCGGAATAGGTCGCGCTGGAATCGGTCAGCATGTCGCCGCCGACCTCGACCCGCTTGCGCACAACGTATTGTTCGGGCTGACCGCGGTCGTGTTCGGCTCCGGGCAGCACCATCGAACCGGGCGGTACCCGTCCTCGGGCCGCTTCTTCGGCGGAAACGCTGTCGTCGAGCAGGTGGAAGGTGAGCTTGGCGGTCTTGCCCAGCAGCGACTTGATATGGTCGGGGTCCTTTACGCCGGGGAGCTGGACGACGATGCGGTCCTCGCCCTGACGCTGGATCGACGGTTCGCGAGTACCGAGTTGATCGATACGCCGCCGCACGATCTCAAGAGACTGCTCGACAGCAGACAGCTTGCGCTTGTGGATCGCCTGCTCGGAATAGCGCAGTTGGACCAGACCGTCTTCCTTGGTCTCCAGATCGGCAGAGATATCGATTTTGCGCAGCAGCGTTCCGGCCCGCTCGCGGTCCTCGACATCGAGGATGCGGACGCTAACGGTGTCACCGCGAACGCCCAGGTCGGAATATTTGATCTTTTCCTTGCGCAGCGTGGTGCGGATCGATTCGACCAGCCCGGAAATCTGCTCGCGGACGACATAGCCGGTATCGACCTCCAGCAGCAGGTATGAGCCGCCCTGGAGGTCGAGGCCGAGACTGACCGGCTGCAACCACGACGGCAACCGATCGGCATGTTCGCGGGACAACAGATTGGGGGCGGCAAAGGTGAAGCCAAGCAGCCCCACCAGAACCACCACAACGATCTTCCATTTTGGGAAATAGCTCATGTCCCGGCCCGTACTCGAAAGGTTGTCGTGTGAAGAGGCGGGAAGATCACTTCTCGGTCGGCTTTTCGGCCTCGGCCTTTTCGCCAGCGACCGGCTCGCTCTTGCCCAGCACCTCGGTGATGGTGGCGCGCAGGACGCGGACACGGACGCCATCGGCGATCTCGACGACGACTTCGGAATCGTTGACCAGCTTGTTGACGGTGCCGATGATGCCGCCCGCAGTCACCACCCGGTCGCCCCGGCGCAACTGGTTCAACATTTCCTTGTGCTGCTTCATCCGCTTCTGCTGCGGACGGATCAGCAGCAGGTAGAACACCACGAAGATCAGAACCAGAGGCAGGAACTGTTCCAGGATGCCCATGGTGCCGGTGGCAGCGGAGCTGGCGGCGGCTTGGGCGAAGGCTGGCGAGGCGAACATCTTCACTACTCCTCGGGAGAAAACCCATTCGAACGAAACGATGCCGGACTATAGCGGTCCCGGACGCGGTTGCAAACGTCCTCTCACCCCGTTGCCTGAACGGGAACGGAGTGCAGGGGCCAGTTTAGCGAAACATGAATATGCTGAAATCGTGAGGAAGGTAATCGTGCTTCAGAACGACGCTCTTGGTCAATGATAGCGCGAAATCAAGGATTTCAACTGGATCGTAATAGTGGAAGCCCCGGTCTGTTCCCCTGTATTCGCTACTGGCCAGACTCATTACGCAATGCTGAGTGCATGATTTATACATCGCCCGCAGCATTGAACGCACTAATTCTTCGTTGTGCCCAAGCTCGATATTGATCGGGCCGACCGAAACAATCACGTCGAACGGCGTCTCGGGCGGGTGGGTGAGGATATTACGCAACTCAAAAGCCCGCTCTGGGGCATTGGAGCGGCATACATCGATGAATTGGGGGTTGATGTCATAGCCGGTATAAAGGGCGGTCGGTGCTTTGAGCCGCAACGCTTCGGCCAGATCGCCAAAGCCGCAGCCGACATCCAGTACCGTTTTGCCGTCCAGGTTTCCCTGTGACAATACCGCGTCGAAGCGTGCTTGCTGCGATTCCTTCGACCGCCAGCCCAGACTGCCGCCGCTGCGTCCCGTCCGGGCGAACAGGGAATCGTGGAAATTGTTGATGATCGTCTCGTAGTTCATCTTTCCCCTCCGGTCCGTGACGGCCCCGGCCCCGGACCGCCGATGTCCGATGCGCACGGTACACCCGTCGGCCCCGTCCGGCCCATGCATCCAAAGCATGGGACGATCCCCCCGACCGGCGATGCGGAATCGCCGTCACTCTCGTGTGGAGAGATCGTCCCACCATCTGGAGGCAGGTGTTTTCCAGAGAAGAAGGCGACCGGATCAGTTCCCTCCGTTGCGCCCCAGCACCTCGCGCTTGCCCTGATGATTGGAGGGTGACACGACACCTTCGGTCTCCATCCGTTCGACCAGCCGGGCAGAGCGATTGTAGCCGATCTGAAGCTGACGCTGGATGAAGCTGATCGAGACCTTGCGCTCGCGCGTTACCAGCGCCACCGCCTGATCGTACAGATCGTCGCCGCTGCCGATGCCGCCGCCCTCGTCACCGGAGCCGCGCAGGTCGTCGTCATCGTCGTCGTCGGTAATCGAGCCGAGGTAATCCGGTTCGCCCTGGGCCTTCAGATGAGCCACCACCTGCTCAACCTCGGTGTCCGAGACGAACGGGCCGTGGATGCGCGACACCCGGCCGCCTCCCGACATGAACAACATGTCGCCTTGTCCGACCAATTGCTCGGCCCCGGATTCGCCCAGGATGGTGCGGCTGTCGATTCGCGAGGTGACCTGGAACGAAATTCGGGTGGGGAAGTTGGCCTTGATCGTGCCGGTGATGACATCAACCGAAGGACGCTGGGTTGCCATGATCAGGTGAATGCCCGCGGCGCGAGCCATCTGAGCCAGGCGCTGTATCGCCACTTCCAGATCGCGACCCGCCACCATCATCAGGTCGGCCATCTCGTCAACCAGCACGACGATGTGCGGCAACGGCTTCAGGTCGATCGGCTGTTCCTCGAACACCGGCTCGCGGGAGGCGCGGTCAAAGCCGACCTGAACCCGATGGGTGACCTTTTGCCCCGACACAGCCAACTCGCCCAACCGGGCATTGTAGCCGTCGATATTGCGGACGGCGAGCAGCGCCATGGCGCGATAGCGCGCTTCCATCTCGCGCACGGCCCATTTCAGCACCCGAACCGCCTTGTCCGGGTCGGTGACCACCGGGGTCAGTAGATGCGGGATGCCGTCATAAACCGACAGTTCCAGCATCTTGGGATCGACCATGATCAGGCGGCATTCGTCGGGGCGGAAGCGGTACAGCAGCGACAGGATCATCGCATTGATACCAACCGATTTGCCCGACCCGGTGGTTCCCGCGATCAGCAGATGCGGCATCCGGGCCAGATCGGCGACGACTGGTTCGCCCGCGATATCCTTACCGAGCGCCAGCGGCAGCCGCCCGCTGTGCTGGAGGAAAGCCGGGCTTTCCAGAATTTCACGCAGGTAGACAGTCTCGCGGATCGGATTGGGCATCTCGATGCCGATCACGCTCCGCCCCGGTACGATCGCGATGCGGGTTGTGATCGTGCTCATCGAGCGGGCGATGTCGTCGGCGAGATTGATAACCGTCGAGGATTTGGTGCCGGGCAGCGGCTCGAACTCGTAGAGCGTTACCACGGGTCCCTGGCGGACCTCCATGATCTCGCCCCGCACCTTGAAATTGCGCAGGACGGTTTCAAGCGTCCGGGCGTTTCCGGCCAGGGATTCCTCGTCCTCTTCGACCCGATTGCGCGGCGGCGGCGGCTGCAAGAGCTGAATCGAGGGCTGAGTATAGCCCTGGCGGCGTGGCGGTGCGTCCTCGTCGTCGTCCACGTCTATGTCGTGTTCGTCCGCCACGTCCGGTTCGTCGTCGGCCTCAATGCTGTCGGCGATGGGCGGGGGTGGGGCGGCGGGGGTGGGGCGCACGCTGAGGGGCAACGGGACGACCGGTCCCGGCTCCTCGCTGTCGTCCTCATCCCAAGTTTCGGCTCCAGCCGGGCGGGCAAAGCTTTCGCCCCATTCGACTCCGGCGGCGAAGGCAAAGGCGGCGGCGGCGGCGGGCGTTTCGTCGGTTTGGCCGGTGCCATAAGCGACGGTCGCCTCGGGCCGTCCGGGGAAGACCTCGACGTCCCACTCAACCGACCCATCGGGCCAGCGGTGACGCATCAGTCGGAACGGCTTGCTGTTGACCGCGCACCAAAAGTTGAAATCGGCGGCGGTCATGGTGTCGTCTTTGACGGGGCTCATGTCATTCCAGGCGGTAGACGGCGACAATGATCTTCTCGACTGCGCCGTCGCCGTCGAAGAAGGGGAGAAGCAGGCGTTCCCAGGTTTGGGTTTGCCCGTCGAAATCAGCGGTGTAGCGGCGGACCAGAGTGGTCGAGTCGCGCCGCACCGTGTCGTATTCGCGGGCCAGGATGGCGCGCTGGGCTTTGGGCAGCTGATCGATCGAATGGCCGACCATGTCGGTGCCAAAGGCGGCGGCTAAATTGGCACCGTAATAGGCATAGCGCGGCTCGCCCGCCGGGTCGATATCGACCACGACCAGATTGTCGAGCCAAGGCCGCAGCATGGCGGGGCTGAGATCCGCCGCCGAAGGCAGCCCCTCGCTGCCACCTTGACCCAGCCACCAGCGGCGTAGGGAAATCAGTTGGGGATGGTGAAGCAGGTTCATATCCATTATCGGTGCGCCCGAAGCGAAGAAAAGCGGACACCCTGGCGGAAAGTCTCCACCAGCCGCCCGCTGGCCCGGACTGTAGCCAACCTCGGCCCCCCGCTCAATCACCGTTATCGTTCGACGGTATCCCTCGTCGATGACAGCGGAGGGGATTCCGGGGTAGTGTCTGACGATGTTCGGTTGGCTGCAAGCTCTGTTCCTGGACGGCAAGGCGCGCGAAAATCTTTCCCGCGCCAAGATTTCCGTGCGCGCTCAGGCCTCGGTTCCTAAGGCGAAACCCGCTGTCCAAGCCGCTGCCGCCCGCGCCAAGCTGCTGCGCGAGGCGGCTGAAATTCATCGCGCCAAGCGCAAGATTTTGGACACTCTGTCCGACGAGGATCGCGCCAAACTGGTATCAATGGCGATCCTGACTTTCTTGAACCAGGGGACCGAGCCGCCGCCCGATCCCAAGACCCGGAAATAGACTGCCCGTGACCCTGCCTTCACTCGACCCCATTGCCCTGGCCCGTTCCGTCCGTGCCGGTGAGCGCCGCGCTCTGGCCCGCGCCATCACCCTGATCGAATCCACCCGTCCCGACCATCGTGCAAGCGCCGAGGCGCTGTTGCACGAATTGCTGCCCCATACCGGCGGCGCGGTGCGGGTTGGCATCACCGGCGTTCCCGGTGCGGGGAAGAGCACCTTCATCGAAAGCTTCGGCCTTCATGTTCTGGCTCAGGGAGGGCGTCCGGCGGTGTTGGCGGTCGATCCGTCCAGTCCGCGCTCTGGCGGTTCCATCCTGGGCGACAAGACCCGGATGGAAGACTTGTCGCGTGACCCCCGCGCCTTTATCCGCCCCAGCCCGTCGGGCTGCACTTTGGGCGGTGTGGCGCGGCGCACCCGAGAAGCGATGCTGGTGTGCGAGGCGGCAGGCTTCGACGTGATCGTCGTCGAGACCGTCGGTGTCGGTCAAAGCGAGACGGCGGTGGCCGATATGGTCGATATGTTCCTGCTGTTGCTGGTGCCGGGCGGCGGCGACGAGTTGCAGGGAATTAAAAAAGGGATCGTCGAACTGGCCGATGCGATCATCGTCAACAAAGCCGATGGCGATCTTGCCACCGCAGCGGCGCGGGCGGCGCGCGATTACGGTAATGCCCTGCATCTGCTCGCTCCCGCCGCGACCGGCTGGCGGGTGCCGGTGCTGACCTGTTCCGCACTGACCCGCACCGGGATCGATTCCGTTTGGAACACTGTTCGCGAACATCGTGACGCGCTGGGGGCCAATGGTGCTCTGGCCGCCCGCCGCGAGGCGCAGGCCCGCGCCTGGATGTGGAACGAGGTGTCGGAAACGCTGTTGCAGAGCCTGCGCGACGATTCCCGCGTTGCGGCCCTGTTGCCGGAGATGGAGCAGGCGGTCGCCACGGGTCGCGTCCCTCCCGGCGCGGCGGCGCGGCAGTTGGTCACCTTGTTCCGTGGAGGGAACGAAACCGCTAAGCCCGGCGCAGACGCTTGATGAAGACCCAGTAGGTGCCGAGGATCGGGCTGACCTTGAAGTGCACCCGTACTTTGTAGGAGAGGCGGGCGTTGGCGCAGTCGAACACGACGTTGAGCGCGCCGCTGCTGACGCCTTTACGGAATTCCTCGACGATGATCGGGTTCCCGGCCCAGCGCGCCACCTCGCCGAAGAAATTTCTCCCAATGGGCGAAATCTTGCCGTCGTCGTTTTCTTCCGGTTCTGTGTCGTTATAAGATACGACACGTCCCTCGGCGTTCAATTCGGCCGCTCCGTAGGGGATTCTCCGTAAGTCTTCGTCCTTGAGCTGTCCAAGTGGGTTTTCGGGATCGCTTTGATCGAAAGCGAACACCGTCATGTTCCATGGACCGGCCTGAGTTGTTATTTTGGGCATTCATGCGCCTGGGCGGTTCGGCTCTTACTTAAGTCTGGAATTTGACGTATTATCACAGTTTGGTCCACTGGGAAGTTGGCAACCGCGCCATGGAAACCAAAGAGTCTCAAGGCCGGCTAGAAATCGAATTGCCAGAAATCGTCGATCTGCTTGCAGCGGGAGAGTTGCGTGACACCCTTCTCGATGCGCTTGGGCAGAGCAACGGAATCGATGTTGCCATCAAGGCCGACCGAGTTGCCCGGCTGTCAACCGCTGCGATCCAGGTCATCCTGGCCGCCGCGCCGGGCTTTGCTGGTTCCGCCCGTCGATTGATTCTGGACAGTCCAGCCGCCCCGGTTGTCGAAGCGTTCGGGCGGCTGGGTCTCGACGACGAATTACAAAAACTGATCTGAGATCTGGGAGAGCGGAATGGGTAAGTGCGTTCTGGCAGTCGATGATTCGAAGACGATGCGCGATATGGTTTCGTTCACGTTGCGAGGGGCCGGTTACACTGTGCTCGAAGCCGAAAACGGTGTTGCCGCTCTGCGTACCATTCAGGGGCAAAAGGTTGATGTCATCATCACCGACGTCAACATGCCCGAGATGGATGGGATCACCCTGGTCCGCAAACTGCGCGGATTGCCTGCCCATGCCGGGACGCCGATTTTGATCCTGACCACCGAAAGCGAGCAGGCGAAAAAGGATGCCGGTCGTTCCGCCGGTGCTACTGGGTGGATCGTTAAGCCGTTCAGTCCTGAAAAGTTGTTACAGATCGTGGCGAAAGTCTGCCCCTAGCGGCTCGAACGGGAGAGGCGTGCGTGAGCGAGGATCAGCCCTACGACCTGTCGCGGTTCAAGGCGACCTATTTCGAGGAATGCGCCGAGCTTCTTGCCGCCGCCGAGGAGACGATTGCGCGGCTGCAACTGGGCGAGGGCGATCTTGAAGATCTCAACGCCGTCTTTCGCTGTGTCCACTCGATCAAGGGCGGTGCCGGAGCCTTCGCCTTCGAGGATCTGGTCCGCTTCGCCCATGTGTTCGAGACCTCGATGGACGCGCTGCGCTCGGGCCGGGTTGCCCTGACGCCGCATGTCGCCGATCTTCTTGTTCGCGGTACCGACACGCTGGGCGATTTCGTTCGTGCCGCCCAGGAAGAGGTGGCTTTGCCTGCCGATCACGGTGCCGACGTTACCGCCGCACTGGAACGGATTCTAATCGAAGAACCGGAACCACCCTCCGCCGTGCCGGTTCCGTCTGGTGCCGCTCCGGTCGTCAACGCGCCTATTCTGTGGAATATCCGCCTGTTGCCTGCCGCGGGTCTGTTGCTGACCGGCAACGATCCGCAATTGTTGTTCCGCGAACTGGCCGCACTGGGCGAGATCGAGGTTGTCGCCGACCTGTCGCGTCTTCCCGGTTTGACCGAGATCAATCCTCGCGACACATACCTGTCCTGGACCATATCGTTGATTACCGACCGGGAGCGGGCCGAGATCGAGGAGGTGTTCGAGTTCGTCGCCGGCGATACCGCCGACGTGCTGATCACGCAGATCGGTCTTGATGTCGATGGGGAAGGCGAGGGGTGGGGGCTGTTCCTGCCGCTTTCCGAACCCGCTCCAGATCCCGCACCTGCTCCCGTCGCGGCGGTTCCATCGGTTCCGGTTTTGCCCGCTCCGGCTGTTGCCCGTGCCGATCCGCATCCGCCCCTGTCCGCCCCGATCCGATCCGGGACCAATGCATCCACCGGCGCCAGCGTCGGCGGCAGTGGCGGCAGCGGGATTCACACGGCCTCGATTCGGGTCGATCTCGACCGGATCGACCGTCTGGTCAACATGGTCGGCGAACTGGTGATCACTCAGGCGATGCTGGGCCAGCAGACGACGGGATTTTCCGTCGAGTCCCATCCCGAATTGATCCAGGGATTGCAGGAACTATCGCACCATACCCGCGAGCTTCAGGAAAGCGTGATGGCGATTCGCGCCCAGCCGGTCAAGGCGCTGTTCTCGCGCGCTCCCCGTCTGGTCCGCGATCTGTCGCTGAAACTGGGCAAGCAGGCCCGGCTGGTGATGAGCGGCGAGAACACCGAAGTTGATAAGACGGTGATCGAGCAATTATCCGATCCGTTGACTCACCTGATTCGCAATTCGCTCGATCACGGGCTGGAGCCGCCGGAAGAGCGCCTTGCCGCCGGAAAACCGGCCGAGGGGACGATCCATCTTGGTGCCGCCCACCGCTCGGGCCGAATTATCATCGAGATTTCAGACGATGGGCGTGGCATCAATCGCAAGCGGGTGTTCGACAAGGCGGTCGAGCGCGGACTGATCGATCGCACCGCCCAATTATCGGATGAGCAGATCGATCAGCTGATCTTTGCCCCAGGCTTCTCGACTGCGGATCAGGTTTCCGACGTTTCCGGCCGTGGTGTCGGCATGGATGTCGTTCGCAAGAATATCCAGGATGTCGGCGGGCGCGTGGTGGTGCAGAACACCCCCGGCCTAGGCGCACGCTTTGTGCTGTCTCTGCCGTTGACCCTTGCGGTGATGGATGGAATGTTGGTCGCGGTCGGCGGCGAGCGCTATGTCCTGCCGCTCACCAACATCGTCGAGTCGTTGCGCCCGACGCCTCAGCAGACCCGAACCCTGGTCAATGTCGGCGATGTGCTGACGTTGCGCGGCGATTATATCCGACTGGTCCGGCTGTACGAATTGTTCGGGATCAAAGGCGCGATCACCGATCCTACCCGTGCCCTGGCCGTTGTGGTCGAGACCGAGGGCGGCGACCGTATCGGTCTGCTGGTTGACGAATTGCTCGGGCAGCAGCAGGTCGTCATCAAAAGTCTGGATTCCAATTTTCATCCGGTCGAGGGTGTCTCGGCCGCCACCATCCTGGGCGATGGGCGAGTGGCGCTGATCCTGGATGCTGGGGCGCTCCGAATCATGGGCGAGCGTCTCAGCCACGACGCCACCGTGGCGGCGGAATAGCGCTACGGCGCAAAGGGGAGGGTGATGTGTCGGAGAGCAGCGTGTCGGAAAGCAGCATCAGACAATTCATCTCGTTCACGATTGGCGACGAGGAATACGGCGTCGATATCATGGCGATCCGCGAGATCAAGGGATGGACGGCAAGCACTGAATTGCCCAACACTCCGGCCTATATCCGTGGTGTCATCAATCTGCGCGGCGCGATCGTTCCGATTCTCGATCTGCGGGCCCGCTTTGGCCGAGGCGTTACCGCCACCAGCCCCCGCCATGTCATCATTGTCGTCGCGGTGGGCAGCCGGGTGGCGGGTATCCTGGTCGATGCCGTTGCCGACATCCTGGCCGTCTCTGCCGATGAAATTCAGCCGCCGCCGCAGATCGAGCGTTCGGATATCGGCTTTTTGACCGGCTTGGTTACCGTCGATGGGCGAATGGTTGCCCTGCTCGATCTCGACCATGTTTTTGCGTTCGACGATTTGGATTTGACCGACGGCGTCGCGGCGGCCTGATCCTCCGCCCGACCAATCACGACCGGCCGCGCCCGATGCGACCAGATAATGGAGTGAGCGATGATCACCTGGATGGCCAACTTCAAGATCGGAAGCCGTATCTTCGCAGGCTTCATCCTTGTTCTGGCCCTGCTGTGCGTCCTGGGCGTCACCGGGTGGCAGAGCTTGGACGGAGCTGTCGGTCGAAGCCGCGAATATGCCCGCCTGGCCGGACAGGCCCAGAGCATTCTGAAGATCGAGACCGACGTCGCGAATTTACGGCGGCTGGTGCGAGCTTATGAGAAATCGGGGGACGAGAGCGATTTCATCCCTGTTCACGATGGCAACATCGCGCTGATCGAGGCTCTGAAGGTCGCCCAGGGTGTTTTCGTCACCGAAACGCGGCGTGAAACCACGGCTCGAATGATCCGGCTGGCTCAGGACTATCAAGTCGCGACCGAGAAGATGAAGGAATTCACCATCACGCGCGATGCGAACGTCGCCGTGATGAGTCGTAACGGCGCGGCCGGGTTTGACGAATTGGGCCGGTTGATCGATACTCTGCGCGCCGCTCACGAAACGGAATTGACGTCGGATCTGGCCGATCTGCGTGCCGAATGGGCGCAATCTCGTCTGGCCGCTGCTAAATATATGATCGATCCTAGCCCGGAGAGCGCCAACACCGCGACCCGACAGATCGAAAAAGTGTCTCAGATGTTGAGTGCCTTCTCTGCCAAGGCCAAGAACCCTGAGGTTGTTCGGCAGACCCGCGGCATCGTCGATCTGACTACGCAATATCTGAAATCCTTCAACGACACCGTCGCCGATGGCACCAGAGCCCAGAACATTATCAATGTCGCTATGCCCAAGCTTGCGGCCGACTTCGCGGCCCTGGCCAACGAATTATCGACCGATCTAGACCGGCGTCTGATCAAGGTCGCCCAAGAAACCGAAGCGGCCAACGCCACCTCCATCACCCTTCTTCTTCTCGTGTCGAGTCTGGCGGTTTTTCTCGGTATCGTCTTTGCCTGGGTGATTGCACGCGGCATCACTGTCCCGGTTCAGGCAATGACCGGCGCGATGACCCGGCTGGCTAACGGAGACAATACCGTCACGATTCCGGCGTTGGACAATCACGACGAAATCGGGCAGATGGCCAAAGCCGTCGAGGTCTTCAAGCAGAACGCCATCGACAAATTGCGGATGGAGGCCGAGCAAAAGGCCGCCGAGGAATCCCGGCGCGCTCAGGAAGAGGCCCAGCGCAAACGCGAGGCCGCAATTGTCGTCGAGGTGGCCGATGTTGCCAAGGCCGCCAGTTCGGGCGATCTCGACCGCCGTATCGATCTCTTGGGCAAAGATGGCTTCCTGCTCAATCTGTGCGAAGGCGTCAACAACCTGATCGCCTTGACCGGAACCGCGCTGAAGGACGTGGCGGGCGTGCTTTCCGCCGTCGCCGACGGTGACCTGACCCGGCGGATCAATGGCGATTACGCCGGGGTGTTCGGTCAACTGAAGGTTGATGTCAATCGCACCGCCGACAAGTTGTTCGAGGTCGTCAGCAACATCAATGAAGCTGCCGTCCAGATCACCAGTGCCGCCTCGGAAGTCGCCGCTGGAAGCCAGGATCTGTCCGAACGCTCGGAGCAGCAGGCCAGCGCGCTGGAAGAAACTGCCGCCTCGATGGAAGAACTGGCCGCGACTGTTCGCCAGAACTCGGCCAACGCCCAGCAGGCCAACCAACTCGCCGCCGGTGCCCGTGAAGTCGCGGCCTCGGGCGGTCAGGTGGTGACCGATGCGATCGGGGCAATGACCCGGATCGAATCCAGCTCGCAGAAGATCGAAGACATCGTTGGCATGATCGACGAGATTGCGTTCCAGACCAATCTGTTGGCTTTGAATGCCGCTGTCGAGGCGGCTCGGGCCGGTGACGCGGGCAAGGGCTTTGCCGTCGTGGCCCAGGAGGTTCGCAATCTCGCCCAGCGCTCGGCTCAGGCTTCGAAGGAGATCAAGGGGCTGATTGCTGAAAGCTCGTCCCAGGTCCGCAACGGTGCCGATCTGGTCAAGGGCGCGGGTCGGACGCTGGAAGAAATCCTTGGCTCGGTCAAGCGGGTTGCCGATATCGTTGCTGAAATCGCGGCGGCCAGCGCCGAACAGGCCAGCGGTATCGATCAGGTCAACGAGGCCGTCACTCAGATGGACGAGATGACCCAGCAGAACGCGGCTCTGGTCGAGGAGAGCACTGCCGCTGCTCATTCCCTGGAAGAGCAGTCGCGCCATCTGGGCGAGGTGATGGGCTTCTTTAACACGGGCGAAGCGGTCGCCTCCGCTCGCGTCGTCAGCCGTGCTCCGGTCAAGTCCGCAGCTAAGGCGGCCGCCAAGCCGGTGATTCGCAAACTGGCGTCTTCGCATGTTGCTAAGGCTCATACTCTTCGTCCCGAACCGCCGAAGCCCACCGCTACCTCGTCCGCAAAGACGGGTGCGGATGAGGATTGGGCAGAGTTCTGACGCTAAGATCCCGCACCGGGTCCGGTTGCCCCCGCAGCCGGACCCTTGCCGGGGGTGGGGACATGACCGTGGGTGAATCGTCCGCGCCCCGACGTGAATTCGAGTTAGGCGACCGCGAATTCCGCTATCTCGCCTCCTTTCTGACTCGTGAAACCGGAATTGTCGTCACTGACCACAAGCGTCAGATGGTCTCTGGCCGTCTTGTAAAGCGATTGCGGGCGCTTGGGATGCGCAGTTTTACCGAGTATTGCGATCTGATCGAGGGGCCGGATGGCCATGCCGAGATCGAGAATCTGGTCAATGCGCTGACCACCAACATCACCCAGTTCTTCCGCGAACCGCATCATTTCGAGCATTTGCGGACCCGCGTACTGATCCCCCGCGCGGGCGAAATGCCGCGCCGGTCCCGTCTGCGGATCTGGTCGGCGGGCTGCTCCTCGGGGCAGGAGCCCTATACCATCGCGATGATCGTTGCCGAGACCCTGCGCCCTATCGAAGGTTGGGATGCGCTGATCCTTGCCACCGACATCGACACCAACATGTTGGCCCGTGGTGCCGCCGGGCAATATTCGGCGGAGGAGGGAGCCACCATTCCCGAAACCTACCGCAAACGGTATGTCCGCCGGGTCCATGGCGATCACGACCGGGTGCAGATGAGTGACGATCTGCGCCGTCTGATTCGGTTCCGTCGCCTGAATTTGCATGAGCCGTGGCCGATGAAAGGCTTGTTCGACGTTGTTTTTTGCCGCAACGTCGCGATCTATTTCGACAAGCCGACCCAGCATCGTCTGTTCAACCGTTACGCGGATGTTCTGGTCCCCGGTGGTATGCTGTACCTTGGGCATGCCGAATCGCTGATCGGCCTGACCGATCGTTTCGAGATGTCCGACAAGACCGTTTACAGGCGCAAATGAAAGAGAAGGAACAGGTTTGGGGCAGCCAGGCGGAAGATGCCGAACGCCGACGCTGGTTCGATCCCACGTTCAAGATCATGGCGGTCAAGGTTCTGCCCGGCGAACATTACGTCTCGACGGCGGGGCAAGAGATGATCGTGACCGTTCTCGGATCGTGCGTCGCGGCCTGTATCTGGGATCCCCGGATGAAAATCGGCGGGATGAACCATTTCATGTTGCCCGACAGCGGAGCAGAGTACGCTCCGATCGATAAGGCGATGCGCTATGGCAACCACGCGATGGAAGAATTGATCAACGATCTTTTACGCCGGGGGGCGCGACGCGAAGCGCTGGAGATCAAGGTCTTCGGCGCCGGGAACGTTATCCCCGGCATGGTCGGCGGCGGCGCTTCGGTCGGCGACCGTAACGCCGTTTTTGTTCGCCGCTATCTTGGGGAGGAAGGATTGCGCCTTGCCGCCGAGGATCTCGGCGGTCCCTATCCCCGTCGTATCCACTTCTTCCCCCGTCTTGGCAAGGTTATCCGGCTGTTCCTGAAAAAAGACGTCGAGCGTGCGGTCATTACCCGCGAAATGTCCTATCGTTCGCGACTCAAGGACGTACCGGTTGAAGGTGACGTCGAACTGTTTACGTGAGATTGTCCTATGGCCCGTATCCGCGTTCTTATCGTCGATGATTCCGCCCTGATGCGACAGATGCTGTCGTCGATCCTGGGGTCCGATCCCGGAATTGAGGTGGTTGGCACTGCGCCCGATCCTTTGGTCGCACGGGAAAAGATCAAGACTCTGAATCCAGACGTGATGACCCTCGATGTCGAGATGCCGGGAATGGATGGGCTGGCGTTTCTGGAACGGGTGATGTCGTTGCGGCCAATGCCGGTGGTGATGGTATCGTCGCTGACCGGGCAGGGGGCCGCTGTCACCCTGCGGGCGCTGGAGTTGGGGGCGGTCGATGTGTTTTGTAAGCCCGCCGACGCCATGGCGGGCGGGTTGAACGCTTATCGGGCCGAACTGATCGAGAAGATCAAGGCCGCCGCGATGGCCAAGTTGCGTCCGCCGCGCGATGCCTCGACCCGGTCGTCGGCTCGGTTGCCGGTGACCCAGATTTACCGTTCCAGCGATCGGCTGGTCGCGATCGGCTCCTCGACCGGCGGGGTCGAGGCATTGCGGGATATCATCGTCGCCTTGCCCGCCGACGCGCCTCCGGTGGTAATCGCCCAGCACATCCCACCGCGTTTTTCCGCCAGCTTCGCCGAGCGTCTGAACGGGTTGTCGGCGGTTCGGGTCAAGGAAGCCGTCGATGCCGAACGCATTCTGGCTGGTCATGTCTATATCGCTCCCGGCGACCGCCATCTACGGGTACGCCGTTCGGGAGCGGCTCTGGTGACTCACGTGCAGGACGGACCTCTGGTCACTGGGCATAAGCCCAGCGTCGATGCTCTATTCCATTCGGTGGCGCAGTCTTGCGCTGCCAAGGCGGTTGGCGTCATTCTGACGGGGATGGGGCGCGACGGGGCGGACGGATTGCTGGCAATGCGTGAGGCTGGCGCAGATACTCTGGGCGAAGACGAATCGTCGTGTGTCGTCTATGGTATGCCTAAGGCGGCCCGCGAGGTTGGGGCAACCCAGCGTGAATTGCCGCTGTCGCGCATCGCCGAGGAAATTTTGCGGCTATGCCGGGCTCAAGGCGATGATTGATGCAATGCCGCACTTAGGCCACAGTGTGGAGACAGCGTATCGGCGCGTAAGGGGGGCCGGTCGATGAACACATCCGTGGATGCCGTGGAGGACAAGGCGGCGCTTCTCGGCCTGCTGGCTCGTTGGCAGGCATTTTCCGAGTTGCAGCAGCGTGCTTTCTCTTTCCTTGCCGCAGAAGCGATCGCCACCGGCGAGGAGTTCGAGAATTCGACCGATGGTGCCGCCGCCGTGTTGGGACAGATGAGGAATGCTGTTGCCACGTCCGATCCAGACCGGCTTCAGGCGGAGACCTTTACCGTGATCCAGCGCCTACAATCCGCCGATCGCTCCCGCCAGGGTCTGGAGCAAGTGGCCTCGGTGTTGGAGACGTTCCGGCGACTCGAAGCCGAGTTGGTGGAAGAAACGCAACGCCACCCGCCTTTGCCGCCGATTGATGTCGTGCTTGAAACCTGGAGTCGGCAATTGAGTGAATGTGTTTCCCTCTCCGACTGGCGGCGGCGCTTCGCCGCTGCTCTGGACGGCCGCGACCCTGGGCCGCGCAATCCCGCCCCGGCTGAAACCTGTGACGAAGAACTGTTTTTCTGATGGACGAGACCGAATCCACCCCTGCCGCTGCTTCCACTCCACCGCTTCCGCCGGTGATGGTCGCCGTCTTCAATCAAAAGGGTGGCGTGGCGAAAACCACGACCGCCTGTAATCTGGCCGTCAGCCTGACCGCATTCGGCTATCGGGTTCTGTTGGTTGACCTCGACACTCAGGGCAACGCCACAGCCAGCTTCGGTGTCGCACCTCTGCCCGCCGAAGGGGCTTTCGAAGTCATTACCGGACGGGCTGACGTCGCCGATGTCGCCCTCGATACCGTCTATGAGGGGTTGTGGCTGTTGCCTGCGACCCAGAGCTTACGCGACAACGACCATCTGCTGACTCCTTCGGGACGACGGCGCGGATTGCTCGAAGCCCGTCTGGCCGGAACCGGCGTCGATATCGTTGTCGTCGATTGCCCCCCCTCGTTGGCAGCCGCCACCTCGACCGCATTGGCTTCGGCGACAGCGGTGCTGATGCCGGTCCATCCCGATCCTTTCGCCCATGACGGGTTGGTTAACACTTGGTACGAGATCTGCCGCGTTCGTGAGACGGTCAATTATCAGTTAGGTGTTGCCGGTATCCTGCTGACGATGACCGAGGCCGATCCGACCGGGGCTGACGTCACCCGTGTCATCCGCGCCGAATTCGGCGATCAGGTTCTGGGTGTCGAGATTCCCGCTCAGATCAAGGTCGCCGAGGCGGCGCAACTGGGGTTGCCGGTGACCGTGCTTGACCCTGACGGCCCTGCGGGTCTGGGCTATGTCGATGCGACCCGCGAGATGCTTGCCCTGCTGGTGCGGCAGAATCGTCATTGGGTTCATCTGCCCGAAGCGGCGAGCCGGGACGCGGCGCTGGAGCGTTTGCGCGAATGGCGTGCGACGATCCATGCTGACCTTCTGAACCGTTCCGCCATCGCGTCAGGACTGGCCGAAGCGCGGCCCCGGACCACTGGCGAGCGGATGTCGCAAGCGGCCTCGGTTGCGGTTGCCGCGCCAAAACGGGCGAAGTGGCGGGTTCTAACCCTCAACCAGTTTATTGCTCTGACCGCTGCTTTTGTCGCGGGAATGGCGATCGAAGCCCTAGTCGAGTTCCTGGGTCGAATGACGCACTGATCTGACCGCCAAAGAGGGGGGATATCTCTTCCTCTTTGGCGTTATCGGAGCGCTGCGAATCCGAAAAAAGACGATGCCGCCTGATCGCCAGGAGGGGTGAACCACTGATATTCTCGAGAAAGCTTGGAGCGGGTGAAGGGAATCGAACCCTCGTCGTAAGCTTGGGAAGCTGTTTTGGGGTGGCTTGCTCGCTGCGCCAGATGAAAATATCGCATTATATCAGGTATATGTGCTCGCACGCGGCTTGCGTGGGATTGCGGTGCTTTTCATAGGAAGTGTCCCAAATCGTCCCATGATTCCCCCGTTCCTCAGCCGCACCGAGGTCCCCCTTTTGAACGGACGAGTCATCTTGGTTCATGTGTGGGCTGGATGTGTCGGCGGGCGAGGGGAAGGGATGCCCTAACCAATGGGGCATCCCTCTTGTCATAGGGGGCGGTGGTGGCGGTCTGTTGTATTAGGGGGGGATGATCCTGGCGGGTATCCGTCCAGACGAGAAGCCCCGTCCCCCCCCTCCGGAGCGCGCCCGCCGCCATGACCACCGACCTTGCCATCGTTCTTGCCTTTCTTGCCGCCGCGATTGTGATGTTCGCGCTCAACCGCCCGCGCATGGACGCGGTGGCGGTGATGATCATGGTCGCCTTGCCCCTGACCGGGATCATCAGCGTGACCGAGGCGCTGGCTGGGTTTGCCGACCCGAACGTGATCCTAATCGCCGCCTTGTTCGTGATCGGCGAAGGGCTGGTGAGAACCGGCGTCGCCCAACGGCTGGGGGATGCCCTGGTCCGCCGCGCCAGAGGCGATGAGACGCGGCTGCTTGTGTTGCTGATGGTGATTGTCGCCGGGATCGGCTCGGTGATGAGTTCGACCGGTGTGGTGGCGATCTTTATTCCGGTGGTGCTGCGGATGGCGCGGAGCGCCGGGACCTCCCCCGGCCAGCTGATGATGCCGCTCAGTGTCGCGGCGTTGGTCAGCGGCATGACCACCTTGGTGGCGACGCCGCCGAATCTGGTGGTACACGCCGAACTGATCCGCCACGGGTTCGAGGGGTTCGGCTTTTTTGATTTCACCCCCTTCGGCCTGCCGATTCTCGGGCTTGCCATCCTTTACATGATGGTCGCCCGCCGCTGGCTGTCCGCGCGCCATCCGGTGGCGGTGCCCTCGGGGCGTCCGCGTCTGGCCGATTGGGTCGCGCAATACGATCTGGCCGAGCGGGAGTACCGATTGCGGGTGAGACCCGGATCACCGCTGGTCGGGCGGCGGTTGGAGGGGTTGGATATGCGCGCCACCTCGGGGGTCAACATCGTCGCCATCGAGCGGTCGAGTCGGATCGGCGAACGGTTTGTTGCCGCCACCGCCGCCACGGTTCTGAATGACGGCGATGTGCTTCATCTCGACCTGTTCGCGCCGACGATCGACATCGACGCGGTGGCCCGCCGATATCACCTGGAGCGGTTGCCGCTGGGCGACCAGTCCTTGGCCGATCGCCGCCAGACCATCGGCATGGCCGAGGTGATGGTGCCGCAGACCTCGACACTGATCGGCAAGACCGTGGTCGAGGCCCGGTTTCGCACCACCTATGGGCTGCATGTCATTGGGCTGAAGCGGGGAGGGACCCCGCATAAGGGCAGTGTGCTCGACCGTCATTTGGGGTTGGGCGATACCCTGCTGCTGATCGGTCCCTGGAAGGCGATCCGCCGGTTACAGGGCGAAAGCCAGGATTTGTTCCTGCTGCCGCTGCCGATCGAGGTCGATGCGGTGATGCCGGCGGCGGCGCGCACGCCTTATGCCCTGGCGGTTCTGGCGGTTGTCGTCGTTCTGATGGTCGGCGGGGTTGTTCCCAACGTCCAGGCGGCGCTGTTCGGCTGTCTGCTGCTGGGGCTGTTCCGCTGCATTGATTTCAATGCCGCTTATCGCTCGATCCATTGGCAAAGCCTGGTGCTGATCGTCGGCATGTTGCCGTTCGCGCTGGCGTTACAACGGACCGGAGGGGTCGAACTTGCCGCCGGATTGTTGCTTGATAGCGTCGGGCGGACCAACCCCCACGCGGTGCTGGCCGGTCTGTTCGTCGTGACCGCCGGGTTGGGGCTGTTCATCTCCAATACCGCGACCGCCGTTCTGATGGCCCCGGTGGCCCTGGCCGCCGCAAGCGACCTGGGGGCGTCGCCCTATCCCTTCGCGATGGTGGTCGCCCTGGCTGCCTCGGCTGCCTTCATGACCCCGGTGTCCTCGCCGGTCAACACGCTGGTGATGGGGCCGGGCCGCTATACCTTCCGCGATTTCGTCCGCGTCGGGGTGCCGTTCACCGTCCTGGTGATGGGGGTCAGCGTCGGGCTGGTGCCGTGGCTGTTTCCGTTTTAGGGGGTATGAACATTGTCCCCATCCCTGGCCCAGGGAACCACCCTCCCAGGAATACAGTGACGGGTCGTCTCACGGGCCTCGCGTTCGGCGAGGTCGGATACTGGCGCGCTTCGAAGGGCACGTCCGGAGGATAAATTTCGGTTTTCGGCAATTTTTCGGGACACCGCCGTCTTACGGCCTCTGTCCCATTTTGTCCCAAGAAAGGGAGCCGTTTTCGGCTAAGTGCTTGGAGCGGGTGAAGGGAATCGAACCCTCGTCGTAAGCTTGGGAAGCTTCTGCTCTACCATTGAGCTACACCCGCATTCTTGGAAAAGGCGTTTTGGCTCTTTTCCTCGAAAGGGAGCGGCATTATGCCAGAATACGGAAATATGGCAAGCCTATCGTTTTTGCGCTGGGCGCGGCGGGATCCGGTGGTCAGGAGCGGGCTGGTGCCGGATGAGACCAGGGGCGTTCGACAGTAAGATAGGTGATGATGGACAGTAGGATCGCGGTGGTCCCGATCATCAGTACCGCTCCCTGAAAGGCCCAACCGTCCAGGGCGGCGAACCGTTCCACTCCGAAAATTTGCTCGGCAAACAGATGCAGCACCATGTGATGCAGCAGATAGACGCTGTAGCTGATCATACCGAGGAAGCGTAACGGACGGGCGCGCAGGATCGCCCACGGGCCTATTCCAGACGAAGCGCCAAGAAAGATCAGGGTGATCAGGCCGACCTGGGGCAAGCCATAGATATCGTGATAGCACGCGAGGAGAACCGCCAGCGACACGATGCCGAGTCCAGCCCAGACGCGCGGTGGCAGGGTTTGGCGGGCGTTGAGATCGGCGGCGATCAGACCCGCTGCGAAATAGGCATAGAGCAGGTTGTCGGCGGAGCCGAACGCCGCCAGGGCCAGACCGGCGGCATACAGAACCCAGGGGCGACGGCCGCGGGCGAACAGGGCCAACAGCGGCAGACACAGGACGAACTGCCATTCGTAGCGCAGGGTCCAAACCACCACTTCGATAAAATAGGTCTGGGGACGGCCGTTGATGTCGGGCAGCGCCAGGAAATCGAAACTGAGCCATTGTCCGATTTCGACGATCAGTTCGGCAGGCGAGACATTAAGTACGAAGCCGGTTTCCGCCATTACGATGGCGACCAGGACCGCCACCGCCACCGCATACATCGGTCCCAATCGGCGCAGTCGTCCGATCAGCAGCCGGGGCCAGTCGATCCGTGCCCCGGTCAACAATCGCTTCCAGTAAAGCGAGGCGGTGATGACGAAGAACAGAGCAACGGCAGCTTCGCCCGCCAGATTATTGAAATTGCCGACCGGCGGTTCATACCGTCCGGTGGCGCAATAATCACGGACGATCAGGCTGTGATGGAGCACCACCAGCAGACTGAGAGCGCCGCGCAATCCGTCAAGTTCGCCCGTGCGGCCCGACGCGCCGCCCAGCACAGAGTCGGCGAGGCGAGGGAAGGCCTTCAGCAATCCTCCCGCCAACAGGAAGACCAGGACCGCGACCGACCCTAGTCCAGCCAGGGTCGATAGGGTGGAGATCATCGTCGTATTCATTCGGTGAACCGATCCCGCTCGAAATAGGGTGCCCGCCTAGGCCGCTGCAACGCGACGGCACTCGGAGCTGGATCGGATATGGGTACGACCGATCAGAGGGAAAATACTTATTACTGAAATCAGTCTGAGCCGCAAGAACGGCCATCGCCGCGCCGTATCGCCGGTACGGACGGGCGATGTGAGCTGTATTCACGACGTATCGGGTCGTGTAGGCTGGTGCCAGGGATATGGGCGGGATGTTATCGGTGATGTTAAAACCCATTATTGTAGCGGTTGGATCTGCTCTTCTGCTTGCAGGGTGCGTCGAGCGGTATTGGGATAAACCCAACGGAACTCCTGGAGAATGGGAGCAGGTCAAGGCGGCTTGTATGTTGGAAGGCGCTGGGAAGGTTCCCGTCATCCCCGTCTACGTTCTCGATCCCGGCAGTTCCCATACGTCGCATTATTGCGATAAGAGTCGCCGTAATTGCTCGACCTACGATACGGTTACCCCCCCGTCCTATCGGCAGGAGGATGCGAATGCCGCTCTGCGTGATCAGGTCGTTCGAGGTTGCTTCGCTCGTAACGGCTGGACCGAAAAGACGCGTTCTGTTCACTAAGTAATCGCGTTTTAGTTGACACAATGACGCTCCCCATCCGGGGAACAGTGAATTTCGGGTGACGACGGCGGGAAACGTGCTATCCAATCGCTTTGGTCGGCATCGCTCGTCGCCGCCGATTCCTTCCTGGCCCACGGCACCCTCGTGGAGCCGGTTCCGCGCCAGGCATTGATGCTCCCAACGCACGAAAGCAACGCTCCAAACATGGTCTTTTTTCCTGTGGGCCATCCGCTCACCCAAGCTCTGACCGAGCGCGACTACACTGAATTGACCGCCGTCCAGACGGCGGTGCTCGACCCCGGTGCGAAGGGGCGCGACTTGCTGGTTTCGGCGCAGACCGGATCGGGCAAGACGGTTGCCTATGGTCTCGCCATCGCCGACACCTTGCTGGGCGATGCCCTGACGTTGGAACCGGCGGACGAACCGATCGCCCTGATCGTCGCTCCCACTCGCGAACTGGCGCTTCAGGTCCAGCGCGAATTATCGTGGCTGTATCAGCATGCCGGTGGGCGGGTTGTGTCCTGCGTCGGAGGCATGGACCCCCGCGCCGAACAGCGGATGCTGGCGAAGGGCGCGCACATTGTCGTCGGAACGCCGGGACGCCTGCGCGACCATCTGGAACGGGGCGGTCTGCGGATCACCCGGTTGAAGGCGGTGGTGCTCGACGAAGCGGACGAGATGCTTGATCTCGGCTTCCGCGAGGATCTTGAGTTCATCCTTGAGGCGACGCCGCAGGATCGCCGTACCTTGCTGTTCTCGGCGACGTTGCCCAAGGCTATCGTCGCCCTGGCCAAGCAATACCAGCGCGATGCTTGGCGCATCGCCGTTTCGGCCGGGCAGCAAGGCCATGCCGATATCGAATACCGTGCCGTCCGCGTCGCCCCCAACGAAGTCGAGCATGCGGTCGTCAATTTGCTGCGCTTTGTCGAATCTCCGGCGACGTTGGTGTTTTGCAACACCCGCGATTCGGTCCGTCACCTTCAGGCAATCCTGCTCGAACGTGGGTTTGCCGCCGTCGCTTTGTCCGGCGAACTGGGGCAGAACGAGCGCAATCAGGCGCTACAAGCGCTGCGTGATGGTCGAGCCAGGGTCTGCGTCGCCACCGATGTCGCGGCGCGCGGCATCGATCTGCCCAATATCGGGCTGGTGATCCATGCCGAATTGCCGCAGAACGCTGCGACGATGCAGCATCGTAGCGGCCGCACCGGCCGTGCCGGGCGCAAGGGTATCAGCGTTCTGCTGGTGCTGCTGTCGCGCCGCCGCAAGGCCGAACAGTTGCTTCAGTCCGCGGGCGTTCACGCTATCTGGGGCGGTGCGCCTTCGGCCGAGGATATCCGCAAGCTCGATCAGGAGCGGCTGCTGCAAAGCCCGTTCGTCACCGAGGATCTGAGCGAGGACGATCTGGCGATGGCCAAGGCTCTGCTGGCCGAGCGGTCGCCCGAAGACATCGCTGCGGCTCTGGTGCGGATGTACCGTTCGCATCTGCCCGCCGCCGAGGATGTGTTCGATCCGGGCGAAGGTGCGCCGGCGCCGCGCGATCCGTCCGAACCTCGTCGTCCCCGTCGCGAAAGCGCTCCGGGTCAGCATGTCTGGTTCCGCCTGAATGTCGGTCGGCAGAAGAACGCCGATCCGCGCTGGCTGATCCCGATGATCTGTCGCCAGGGCAAGATCACCAAGCAGGAGATCGGTGCGATCCGTATCTTCGAGCGCGAGACCCGGTTCGAGATCGACGTCGCGGCGGCGGACAAGTTCCTCGCCTCGGTCACCCGGATCGAACGGGGCGATGTTCGTATCGAGCCGTTGGGCGATTCCGGCCCGGCCGAGGGCGAAGCCCGCCCGAGCCGGACGACGGATCGGACCGAGCGTCCCGCCTCCCGGCCACGGGCTCCGTCGCGGAAATCATAACGGGTTCGGGACTTTGGACTGCCTGTCGATCTGGTCTGGAGCCAGGAACGGGGAGCATCCAAAGTCCCACTCCCGCCGTTATATTGCCTCTCGCCGGGCGAGGCCTGTCAGGTGGACAGGATCAGGCCCGGTGGTACGTCGTCGCTGAAATAGCCGATCAGATCGGCGCGTTCGACCGCCACCACGGTCTTTAGCCGCGCCGTCCGCGAAGGCGAGACTCCGCATTTTTCCAGCCGGTTGGCGATCTTGAACCGTAGCGATTCGCCAGGATCGATCGTGCGGTCGGCGACGGCACGGGCGGCGCGCAGGAACAAAGTTTGCGCCTCGACCAATTCCGGGTCGGCCCAATCGAAGCCGCGTAACGCGTCGAACGCCTGCTCGACCAGGGCGGGCGGCATCACTCCTTCCGGCCCGGAATGGAACGGAGTGCGGTTTAACAGCGATCCCAGTGCCGCCAGATAGGGGGCGCAATGCTTGTGTTCTGTTGCCAGCGCCGCCGCGCTGTCGATGAAGCGGCGCACCAGATCGGCCTTGAGGTCGGGGCCGAGTCGTTCGAACGCGCCGACCATTCGGATCAGTTCAGGCGCGGCGGATTTGGTCTGAACGATCCGCGCCATTTCGGCGTTCGCCAGCACTTCCTGTCGCTCGCGATCAAGCCCCCCGGCTAGTCGCCGCCACAGGATGTGCTCTTGCACCCGGACCCGTTTGCCGGGAAAGCGCGCTCCCGCCTCGCGCAGCCGCCACAATGTATCGATCCGGGCTTCGTCCTGGGCAACGCCAAAGCCGGGACGCAACAGGAACCCGGCGACAGCCAGCCACGTTTCCTCATGTTCGACCGACAAGCCGAGGCCGTCGCGGCAGCGCTCCAGGCTGGGCCATAGGGCGCGCAGCAGCACCGCGTTCCATGCGCCGCGCGGTAGCCCCAGGATCTGTTCCAGACTTTGCAGCAGCCGGGGCGCGGTCAGCTTCTCGCCCTTGCCGACCGGCCGTCCCAGCGCGGCCTCGATCCGGGAAGCGGCGGCTTCGATCCGGTCCTGCGGTGCATTCGCCTCAGCCTGGATCGGGGCGGCTTCGGCTCCAGCCCGATCCTGTTGGCGCAGGTTGAAATCGAGCGGCCAGCACTGATTGAGACCGGGGGTGCGGCTGCGGATCGACACCTGCAACAGTCCCAATTCATTGACGCGAGCGACCAGACCGACCGGGATGGTTTCCTCGGCCGTGGCTCCGTCCGGGGCACGCAGCACTGTTTCCAGCGGCGGCAGCGCACGGAAGCGTTCGGGATCGAGCGCCACGATGTCGCCCAGCCGAACCGCATCGTGGCGAGTCGAGGTGTGGACGCGAAAGCTGACCATCCGATCGAGGCGGAGGCTGAGATCCAGTCCCAGCGGCTCGAAATCACGCTCGACCGTCGCACCGTGGGGCAGAAGGCACACCAGCGAACGGGCGGTCTCGCCGTCCTCGTCGCGGTGGGCCTCGATGAACACGGCGCGGGCCGCTCCGGCTTCGATCGCTCCGGTGTGGCGATGGCGCAGCCAACCGGAATAGGCGGCCCCACGTGCGACCGCGAGGTCGAGTTGTCCGTTGTCCAGAATTTGGGGCGCGATCCCGTCCTGCCACGCCGCGATACGGTCGCGCAGCTGTGCGCGCAGCCGTTGGGGCTGGAGCGAGCCGCCGTTGAACAGCACCGCGTCGATCCGGGGGCGGTCATGCAGGAAATCGGCGAGGTGGCGGGTAATGGCTCCGTCGAAGGCGTAGGGCAGCCCCCATTCCTTGATCGCGGTTGCCGCGCGCTTGGGCTGCTCGTCCGCTCCGCATGCAGGGAAAAAGCCATCGAACAGCAGGGTATCGAGATCGGCGCGCGACAGTTCGGCGGTCAACGCGCCGCCGATCAGGCCCGATCCGCGTCCCGGTACCGAGACGGTGAAGACCTCCTCGGCGGCACCGTCCTCTGCCAAAACCCGTTCCTTGAGGGCGCGGCAGGAGGCGACCAGATGTTCCCATTGCGCGGCCGATAGTGGAGCCAGTCCCCGCGTCAGGCGTGGCTCCATCAGATGGGCGAGGGCGAGATCGATATTGTCGCCGCCAAGCAGGATATGGTCGCTGACCGCGACCCGGACGATGCGCGGGGCATCGGCGCCGACGTCGCGCCGCAATTCGAACAGGCTGAAATCGGTGGTGCCGCCGCCGACATCGACGACCAGAACGTGGTGCCGCTCGTTCTGCGGATCGGGCAGCGCCGCCCAGATGTCGCCGCCGTCGTGGCGTTGTTCCAGCCACCAGGCGAAAGCCGCTTGAGGCTCTTCCAGCAGGCGGGTGCGCTCGGGCAGTCCGGCATCGCGGGCGGCGTCGAGAGTCAGACGCTGTGCCACCGCGTCGAACGAGGCCGGAACAGTGATGGTGATGTCCTGGGCGTCGAAGTGCCAGTCTGGTCCCTGTGCGGCGAACCGAGCGTCCCAGGCCGACCACAGGTGGCGCAGGATCAGCGCCGAGGCCGCGACCGGAGAAATCTTGTCGGCGGCGGCCATCTCGTCGCCACCCCAGGGGAGGAATTGGGCCGAGCGGTCGGCGGCGTGGTGGCACAGCCACGATTTGGCTGACAGAACAACCCGTCCAGGCACCTCTCCCGCCTTGCGCCGGGCCAGCCGCCCGACGACCCAACCGCCCGCGCCGCCGTCAAGCGGGGCTTCCGGCCAATAAAGGGCAGACGGCAGTGTCGCCGCCTCGGTGTGCGTCGTCTCGCTGTCCCATTGCGGGATTGGCAAGACCTCGGTACCGCCGTCTCCGTCGAACGGCGCATAGGCCAGGGCGGAATTGCTGGTACCGAGATCGATGCCGATGCTGAAACGAGGCTGGGCCATCACACGAACACACCGATCTGGAGGAAAAGGACGGTCGCCGATTATTCGGTTCTGACCTGGAACTCGACTTTCCAGCGGCGGTCGGAGCGGGTGTGCTTCATCCACACTTCAAGAGTGCCGACATCGGTGACGAGTGCGTTGACCTGGACCGGCACGGGCTGGCCGGGAGGGACGCCCTCGACCTCGGGCAGGACGATTTCGAGGAGACTTACCTCCTGCAACTCGCGTTCGGCATCGGGCAAAACCGTTCCGGCGGTATCGCCGCTGCGGACATCGGAGGCAAAGAAACGGAATTCTGCCGGGTGTCCGGTCAGCAGGGCCAGATCGCGTCCTTCGATCACGATTTCGCTGCCTTCCTCCATGCCCTGCGGCACCACGCACAGCGCTTTTAGTGGCGGCGAGAAGCCGGGTACCGCCGGCATCGAGGACTCAAGTCCGATATAATAAGACCTTGCAGCCCCGGCCTTGACCCGAATGCCCTTGCCGGTCAGGCGGATGCGGCCGAACACCGCCGCGCCCTTGGCGACGGCAAGGTCGGGCTGTGCCCCCGACAATTCACGCACCGTCGCGCCGTCGCTCCAACTGCGCAGCAGGTCCAGCACCCGCGCCCGGATCGGTGCGGCTTTGAACACGCCACCGTTGAACAGTACGGCGGTCGGGGCAAGGAAACGTCCGCCCAACCGTTCCGGCCCGATCCGCGCCGACAGCATGTCGCTGGCCCGGACGTTTTCCAGGCTGCGCACCAGGAAGCGGGCCAGATGCTTACTGACGACCGGATCGGCGGCATAAGCCAGACCGAATTCCTGCAACCCGGCCCGCCGCGCCGCTTTCGGCATGTCGTCGATGTCGGTGCGGGCGAAGAACCCATCCAGCACAATCGCTTGAAGCGTCGCCCGGTCAAGCCGGGTCGAGATCGAACCGCCGAACAGGCTGGAGCCGCGCGACGGCACCGTGATCGGCACTTCGGTCAGCGAATCGTCTTCCAGCATCGCCACCTTGGCCCTGGACGCCGAATGGACCAGAGATAGGAACTGCACGTCGCTGATCTGCTTGCCCTCGGCTTCCAGCCCGGCCCGGAGCGTATAGGCCAGCGCCAGATCCATGTTGTCGCCGCCGAGCAGGATGTGCTCGCCGACGCTGACGCGATCAAGGTCAAGCTCGCCATTGGTTTCCGATACCGCGATCAGGCTGAAATCGGCGGTGCCGCCACCGACGTCGCAGACCAGAACGATGTCGCCGGGGCCGATCTGCGCCCGCCAGTCTCGCCCGGCCTGATCCGCCCAGGCGTAGAAGGCAGCCAGCGGTTCTTCCAGCAGGGTGACCCGGCCCAGTCCGGCGGCCTCGGCAGCCTCGGCGGT
The DNA here is from genome assembly GCF_000294655.1 of Magnetospirillum molischianum DSM 120. GTDB lineage: Bacteria > Pseudomonadota > Alphaproteobacteria > Rhodospirillales > Magnetospirillaceae > Phaeospirillum > Phaeospirillum molischianum. The sequence goes on along the minus strand of NZ_CAHP01000014.1, from coordinate 314,373 downwards.
CAACGTCCGCGCCACTTCGTCGAACGAGGCGGGGACGGTCAGAACCACCAGCCCATCGGACAAAGCGGATTCCGGCACGGTCTGGGCGACGCTACGACGCAGATGGTCGAGATAACGGCGCGAACATTCGAATGGCGACAGCTTTTCCCCGACGCTTTCGGACAGCCAGGGCAGAACCGGCTGGCGGGGGTCGATATGTGGGTTGGACAGCCAGGACTTTGCCGAGGTCACCAGCCGGTCGGGGACCAGCGCGCCGTGATCTCGGGCGAACTGTCCGACGAGGGCGGTTCCGGCCTCGTTATCCGGCCAGGGCAGCGGAAAGGCTCCGGCAGGGAATTCGTCGGGGTGGGGCAGGTACAGCGCCGATGGCAGGGTCGGGCGCTCGCCGATTTGGTTGGGGCCAAGAACCTGGGTGATCCCCAGGATTTCACTGTCCGTGCCTTCGGCCCCGGCCCGCGCAACCGCGCTGTTGCTGGTCCCGAGATCGATGCCGAAACTAAATCGCTGGGTCATTGAATCCGCCGCGTCGTTACTGTTGCCGGTTAAGAAAAACTAGCGAAGCTCGATTTCGGCCGGAGCAATCGCGGGCAGGCGGGCTTCGTCCGCCCTGACCAGACGCGGCAGCCGAACCGATTCGGTCCGCCAACCGTGATGGATCAGCGTCCCCGAGAACGGCGCTTCGCCGCCGATGCGGCCGACCAGACGGTATTCGTCGGCGGCGAACCCAGCCGGAACGGTGATGCGGGCACCCTCGGCCTCATCCCTGACCGGACGGATGCTGAAATGCTCGGTCAGCACGGCGCGACAGCCTTGGTGCAGGACACGGGCAGCGGCACCGACCTGAGCATCGCTATAGGGGGTAACGTCGTCCATCAGGAAATCGACCAGCCGCCCTTTGTCCTGCAACAGGGCTAGGAAGCTGACGACTTCGGCCTCGGCATTGATGGCCGGAGCCGCTGGGGGAAGAGGAGCCGCGGCGGGAAGCGGCTGGGCCGGTTCGGGCACAGGCTCCGGCTCGGCCCGCGATGCTACGGTGACAGGGGCGATGCGAACCCGCTCGGCCAGCAGCGCCAGAAACAGAACCGACGCGCTGAGTGACATCGCTTTCGGCAGCACGGCGCGAATCGTCTCGCCGTAGGGGGCGAGCAGGGCGTCCGGCACCAAGCCGAGTGTCGATAAGACGACGAGGACGAACGCGACAGCGATGATAAGTATTCGCACGGACACCGATCCCCCTCTACAAGCTCCCGGCACGACCCTCCCGCGAATAAGCGGGGTGAAAAGGTAGAGTTGCGAGACGGGGGCTGTGTTTCAATTCCCTAGGCTCATCCATATTTCCCCCCGTCACCGCTGTCAACGCCGGAGTCGGATATCGCTTTCGGCGGCGGGCTGGGCGAGCGGTGGCAGCCGCGCCTGCACCGATTCGGGTAGCAGGCTGACCACCGGACGCCGTGCCCGTTGCCAGAACGCCGACAACAGCAGCAGCGCCGAGCCGATCACCAGAGCGGCCAGCGCCTCGGTCGCGCCGGGCGTTCCGGCGGCTTCGAACAATGCGCTGATCGCATAGAACACATAGGCCAGCGCGGAAACCAGCAGGGCGCGGCGATCGACTGCCAGCGCGACCAGGGCGAGGATGAGGTAGACCGCGACGGCAATGATGGCGACGACCTCTTCGCTGGAGCCACCGTCGATTACCCCCAGCATCGAGAAGGCGGGGTGGACGATCAGCGGCGCGGCGGCCAAATGCAGCCAGAAGGCGACGTCGGATCTCCGTGTCATGCGGGTGCGGTCGCTGGAATCCCACCGCATCGCCAGGGCGAAGGCGACCAATCCGCCCGCCAGCATCAGAGGCATCCCTCCATGCAGGCGCAGTGGTGGAACGAGGGCCAGCAGCAGCGCGGCCACGGTCAGGATTGCCGCGCCCGCTCCAGCGGCGACGGTGATTGGCACCATGAAACGCCGCCAATGCAGCCAGGCGGCCCCGGCGGCCAGCGCGGCGCATCCGGCCAGCGGATAGCCCATGTTGGTTCCGACCAGCAGATCGGTCGAGGTGACCTGTCCGGCGGCGGCGAGAAATACGCCGCCAACGAAACCGAGCAGCAGAAGGATGCTGGGCAGTGCCATCCGTCGCCGTCGGGTGAAGTACTCGGCCAGCCCCCAACTGAGGATCGCGACGAACAGTCCGCCGCCGCTGGATCCGACCTGTCCGCCCAGCCAGCCGGCCGCCGTCAGCATCAACAGCAAGGCGATGGCGACGAAGATATCGTTGAAGCCGGTCAGCAGGCGGAAATGTTCTTCGTCCGCAGCGGGAGCCGCGGCACGGCGGGCGATGAAATTGCGTAAATCCGTCGCTGCTTCCGGGCTGATGGCTCCGGCCGCGACGGCCGCATCAAGATCGTGATCGGTATACATGGGGGTCTCATCCGGTGGTCCGAGAGCGTCGCGCACTATAGCCGCAAGAGGGTGATCTTGACAGGGGAAGGGGACAGACCTAAATTAATGACTAACCAGTCAGTAAGTTATGGATCATGACCCAAGCTTCCGCCCCGTCTCATCCCGTTTCTCCCGGTTTTGTCTCGCGCCGCCGCCGCCGCAAGGATGCGCGCCCCGCCGAGATTCTCGACGCCGCGCTGGAGGTGTTCAGCGCCAAGGGATTTGCCGCGGCGCGGCCAGACGAGATCGCGGCGCGGGCCGGGATTTCGAAGGGGACGCTCTATCTGTATTTCCCCAGCAAGGAAGAGCTGTTCAAGGCGATGGTGCGCCAGACCGTGCTGCCCAATGTTGGCGAGTTGGAAGAGTGGGCCAAAGGCTTCGACGGTTCGGCCGCTGAGATGTTTCGCGGATTGCTGGCTCGGATTGCCCGGATCTTTACCACCAGCGCGATAGGGCGGATGCCAAAGATCATTATCAGTGAGGCCACCGCTTTTCCCGATCTGGCTCAGTTTTGGGTAACCGAAGTGGTCGAGCGCGCCTTTGCCATCATGCGGGGCATTCTGGACCGGGGTGTCGCCGCTGGAGACTTTTCCCCGATCCGGGTCGAGGCGGTGATCGTGCTGTTCTCGCCACTGCTGATGCTGGCGGTCTGGAATCACTCGATCGGCCCAGCGGTGGGGCGGTCGCTCGATCCCGATCTGATCGCAGACGAGGCTGCGCGGATTCTCCTCGACGGACTTCGGGTACGGGAGGGCGTGGGATGAAACGGCTTGGTCCGATCGTCGGTCTGATGCTGCTGGCGGCCTGCGGCGAGGAAACCGTTCCGGTCCAGGGTTATGCCGAGGGCGATTATCTGCGGGTCGGGGTGCCGACAGCAGGCCAGGTGGCGAATGTCGCGGTCGAACGCGGCCGCTGGGTCGAGGCAGGCGATTTGCTGTTCTCGCTCGACCGGACGACGGAACAGGCGGCGGTGGCCGAGGCGCGGGCCAAGCTGGAGCAGGCCCGGCACCAGCGCGACAACCTTTTGACCGGCAAGCGTCTGTTGGAATTGCGGGCAATCGAGGCGCAGCGCTCGCAAGCCGAGGCCGATCTGCGTCTGGCCGAGATCCAGGTGCGGCGGCAGGAGGCTCTGGTCCGCTCCGAAACAACGTCACAGGCCAGTCTGGATAACGCCCGCGCCATTTACGAACGCGACCGGGCGCGGGTGGTCGAATTGTCGGCTCAACTCGCCTTTGCCCGCGAGGGCGGACGCAGCAGCGAAATTCGAGCCGCCGAAGCGGCGGTTGACGCCGCGCGGGCGGCGCTGGATCAGGCCGAATCCCGGCTGGCGCAACGTAGCGCCGAAGCCCCCCAGGCGGCGCGGGTCGAAGACGTGCTGTTCCGTCCGGGCGAAACCGTCGCCGCAGGGCAGCCGGTGGTCAGCTTGCTGCCGCCCGGCAACATCCTGGTTCGATTTTACCTCAACCCCGATCAGGTCGGGCGGATCGCCCTGGGGGCTGAAGTGGCTTTCTCCTGTGCGGGGTGCCCGACCGGCCAGAGCGCGGCAGTCAGCTTCATTGCCCGTGAGGCCAGCTATGTCCCGCCGATTCTTTATTCGCGTGACAACAAGGATAAGCTGGCCTTTCTGGTCGAGGCGCGACCAATTGCCGCGGCCGACCGTTTGCGGCCAGGGCAACCAGTCTCGATCACCCTGCCGCCACTCGGTGCGGTAAAATGACCGCCGCCGCGCCTGCCATCGCCGTCGAGGGGCTGAGTAAATCCTTTGGTGGGCGGATGGTGGTCGATGCGCTGTCTCTGACGGTGCCGGCGGGCAAGATCATGGGGTTTCTTGGTCCCAACGGTTCGGGGAAGACCACGACCATCCGACTGTTATGTGGGTTGTTGACCCCCGATCATGGGCGAGGAACCTGTCTTGGCCTGGATATCCTGACCCAATCGCACGAGATCCGGCGTCAGATCGGCTATATGACTCAGAAGTTCTCGTTCTACGAAGATCTGTCGATCGTCGAGAACCTCGATTTTGTGTCTCGCGTGTTCGATCTCCCCGACCGTAAGCGCAAGGTCGCCGATACGCTGGAGCGGCTGGGGCTGGCCGATCGCCGCCATCAATTGGCCGGGCAATTGTCGGGCGGGTGGAAGCAACGCCTCGCCCTGGCCGCCTGTATCCTGCACGAGCCGCGTCTTTTGCTGCTCGACGAGCCGACCGCCGGGGTCGATCCCAAGGCCAGACGCGACTTCTGGGAGCAGATTCACGCCCTGGCCGCCGACGGGCTGACGGTGCTGGTCTCGACCCATTACATGGATGAGGCCGAGCGTTGCCACGAGATTGCCTATCTCGCCTATGGCCATCTGTTGGCGCGGGGAACCGTCGCCGAGGTGATCGCCGATGCCGGTCTGATCACCTTCACCGCCCAGGAATCGGGAACCGGGATGAAGCGGATCGCCGACCTGGCCCGAGCGCTGGCCGGATTGCCGGGCCTCGATCTGGTGGCGCCGTTCGGTTCTGCTCTTCATGTCGGCGGCGGCGATGCCGCTTTGCTGCGGCACAGCCTCGCCCCTTTCCTGGGCGATAGCGATTTCGTCTGGCGCGAGGACGCCCCGACCCTGGAGGATGTCTTCATTCATCTGATGAGCAGCTCGACCGATAATTTCGCCGGAGGGGTGCGGTGATGAGCCGGTTTGGTGTTTCGGCTCATCGGTTGTGGGCGATGATCCTCAAGGAATTCATCCAGATGCGGCGCGACCGTCTGACCTTCGCGATGATGGTTGGAATTCCGCTGATTCAGTTGATCCTGTTCGGCTTTGCCATTAATTCCGATCCCCGCCATCTGCCGTTGGCCGTGCTCGATGCGGATCGCGGCCCGTTCGGCCGCGCTCTGGTCGCGACGATGCAGGTGTCGCGCTATTTCGATCTGGTCCACTTCGTCGCCAACGAAGACGAGTCGGAACAATTGCTGGCCGAGGGCCGGGTTCAGTTCGTCGTCACCATTCCCGCCGATTTCTCCCGCCGTGTCGCTCGGGGCGAGCGCCCCGCGCTGCTGGTCGAGGCCGACGCCACCGATCCGGCGGCGACCTCGGGGGCGCTGGGAGCGCTTGAGACGCTGGCCCGCACCGCCCTCGACCGCGATCTGACCGGCTCTCTGACCGGGTTGAAAGCGACGCCGCCGCCGTTCGAGTTGCGCATTCACCGCCGTTATAACCAGGAAGCCGATACCCAATACAATGTCGTCCCCGGCCTGATGGGGGTGGTGCTGACGATGACGCTGGTGATCATGACGGCGCTGGCCGTCACCCGTGAACGCGAGCGCGGCACGATGGAAAACCTGCTGGTGATGCCGCTGCGCCCGATCGAAGTGATGTTGGGCAAGATCGCGCCCTATGTCCTGGTCGGCTATATTCAGGTGGCGGTGATTGTCGTCACGGCGCGGCTGGTTTTCGCCGTTCCGATTGTCGGCAGTCTGTTGTTGCTGACCCTGACCAGCATTGTGTTTATCGCCGCTAACCTTGCCATCGGCTTCACGTTCTCGACGGTGGCGAAGAACCAGACTCAGGCGATGCAACTCAGCTTTTTCTTCTTTCTGCCCTCCATTCTGCTGTCGGGTTTTATGTTTCCATTCCGGGGCATGCCGGTTTGGGCCCAGTATCTGGGCGAAATCCTGCCGCTCACCCATTTCCTGCGGGTGGTGCGTGGCATTATGCTGAAGGGCAATGGGCCGGGCGAGATCGCGGCCGAAGTCGGTGCTCTGGCGGCGATCTTGCTGGTGGTCAGCGTGATCGCGGTTCGGCGCTATCGCCAGACGCTCGACTGACGCCGCTTCGTGCCCGGCGCAACCTGGATCGGCGCTGACGATTCGGGTATGTGTGCTACCAATAGACACTTAATGTCGCGAACTTGGATATCTAAAAGATGAATAACCTGAGCCGGATCGTTCTGGTCACCCTGCTGTTGCTGACCGGAGGCGAGGGGATGGCGCAGGGACTGCCCTCGCTAACCGGCGCAAACAGCGCTCTTCCGGCGGCAGCGGCCCCGGATCCGGTTGCCGATTCTCAAGCCGAGGCAGAGTCGCTTGAGGCTGAGTTGGAAGAGGCCGGAACCGAATATGCCCGCACCGCGAAGGCCGCTATTCCGGCGGCGGCGCTGCCTGCCGAGGTGGTCGAGCGCGATTATTTGTTGGGCGAACTGATGGCGGTGCTGGAACGCCATCTGGACATCATTACGCGTCGGCCCGAGGCGCTGCGTCGGGTTGCGGACCAGGAAGAAAAGACCCGCGCCTGGACCCCCAATCCGACGCCGCCCCCGGTGTCGATCCTGGCGGTGGATCACCAGCGCGATTTGCTTGAAGATACCCGCGCTCGGTTGAAGGCGGCGACTCAGCGCGAGGGATTCCGCGACCAGCAGATCGCGAGTGAGGAAAAGCGGCTGAAGGCCAGCGAAGTTCTCGTCCGCCAGCAGAGCGAGCGGATCGAAACGGCCCAGGGGGAGCAGAACAAGACCCGCGAAATCTGGCTGCGTGATTTGGCTCGGCTGCGTTCCCGCTCCGCTGCCGCCAGCATGGGCGAGGCCAAGGCGGCTAAAAGCATCGACCATGCCGAGATCGCCGAACTGCGTTCCCTGGCCCAGGTGCAGGAACTGCAACTGGCCGAGATGCGTCGCAACGAGCATTTCACCGAGGCAGAGTTGAATGCGGTGCTGGCCGATCTCGACCGCCAGATCTCTCCGTTGCAGATCCGGTTGATCCGACAGCAAGCCGTCAGCACACAGTCGCACCGCCAGTTCGATCAGGCCCAGCGTGCGTTGAGCGCATTCAAGACAGCCAATCCCGCGACACCCGTTAAGGGAAGCGCGATGGATTTGCGCCTGAAGAAGCTGGAACGCGAGGTGTCGCTGCGCCGCTTGCAAATCGATACCGACGATCTGATCGACGACACGCTGCGCCGGATGATCGAGGCGCGTGGCTGGGAACGGGCCGGATGGCAATTTCGCTGGTATCTGTTCAACGGCAAGGACGACCGCGACAAACTACGCGAAGCCGAGGCGAACCTGACCCTGACGGTACAGAAGCTTGAAAACTGGCAGCATTACCTCCGCGACGAAATCACCCGTACCACTCCGTTTGGCGGAGAGGATAACCCGCCGCGGGTCGTGGCTCAGTCGAAGACCGATGCCCAGGACAACGCCGCCCTGCGTGATGCCTATCGCCAGCGCTCTGTCATCTTGCGCGATGCGCTCAAGCTGGTGGATAGTCTGTTGCATACCTTCCGTGCTTGGGGTCAGGACCTTCTGATCCGTAACGGGGAAAAGCCGCTGACCTCGGTCGCGCGCGAGGGCTGGTCATCGATTATCTATGCCGCTCGCGCCGTGTGGGATTTCGAGCTGTTCTCGGCCGAGGACCGCATGGAAGTCGATGGGCGCCGCATTACCGCCGTTCGCAGCGTTACCGTCGGCAAAAGCCTGGGCGTGATCCTGCTGGTGGTGTTGGGGGCGGTGCTCAGTCGCCGTCTTCTCAACATGCTGGGCGCAATCGCATCAAGCCAGTTCCGTCTGCCCAAGAACTATGCCAGCACGATCGTGCGGTGGCTGCACATCGTCATCGTTACGATGCTGTTCATCATCGCGCTGTACGTTGCCAACATCCCGCTGACGGTGTTCGCATTCCTGGGCGGCGCGTTGGCGATCAGTGTCGGTTTCGGCACTCAGGTGATTCTGAAAAACCTGATCAGTGGGATTATTCTGCTGGTCGAACGGCCGCTCCGGGTCGGCGATATCGTCGAGGTCGGCGCGGTCAGCGGCACGGTGACCCATATCAACATCCGTTCTTCGACAGTACGGACCTCGGACGGGATCGAGATCCTGGTGCCGAACTCGACCTTCATCGAAAGCAACGTCACCAACTGGACCTATAGCAACGCCAAGGTTCGCCGTTCGGTTTCGGTTGGAACCGATTATTCGACTCCGCCGGAAAAGGTGGCCGAGGTTCTGATGTCGGTAGCCCGCAAGCATCCCTCTTTGCTGGAAGACCCGTCTCCGTGTGTTTTGTTGGATAATTTTGGGCCGGATTCGAACAATTTCATCCTGCGCTACTGGATCGATTATGCCAGCGGTGCCGATAGTTCGAAGGTCGCCTCGGAGATTCGTTTCATGATCTCCGCCGATCTGGCGGCGGCGGGCATTTCGATCCCGTTCCCCCAGCGGGTCGTACATCTGCGCAAGATGCCGGATGAGTCTCCGATTGCCGATGAGGGGACGGTTTAAGTCCGATCATCGGGCGGCGTGCAGCAGCATTGATGCCGCAGCCGCGAGTGCGAACGGATGTTATCGTCCTGGAACGCGGCCCAGGCCCGGCTCCAGCGGTGAAGGGCGCGGTCGGACAAAGCAAGTCCGGCCGCGATCATCTGTGGTTCCAGTTCTGCCAGCGTTGCAATCTGAAGATCGTAGGACAGCGCGACTTGCCGCCCGTCGCCAAGCGGCTGGACGGTTCCTATTCCCCGGATCGCCGCGACCCGTTCCAGAATTGCCGGACTGGCTGGGGCGGTCAGCGTAAGGCGTTGGGTTCGGGGCAGGGGGGTATGATGGGACATGGCAACCGTTGAGTGGGGGGCAAAAGTCGATCGGTCGCGAGGATGTTGGTTCGCCATCCAACCTCGCCATCGAGGGGGCGTCAAGCGCCAGGAATGGAACTGCCGGTCCGGGCGCAGAGCTATGCCGAAGAACATGACATTGCCACAATTCCCCGTCACACTAGAGGAGTCCCTCCTCTTACTGATCGATGACACATGAGCCACGCCCCTAACAGTCCTGTTCATCAACAGCAGATTAAGATACTGAATCCAGCAGAAAAATTGCTTTCTATCACGATTTTTTCCAGTCGCTGGCTCCAGGCTCCACTCTATTTCGGTCTGATCGTCGCCCAAGCCCTTTACGTCTATATGTTTCTCAAAGAACTGTGGCATCTGGTCTATACGATCGACACGGTTCAGGAAGCCGAGTTGATGCTGATCGTCCTCGGTCTGATCGACGTTGTGATGATCTCTAACCTGCTGATCATGGTGATCATTGGTGGTTATGAGACGTTTGTTTCCCGCCTTGGCATGGACAATCACCCGGATCGCCCGGAATGGCTGGGACACGTCAACGCATCGACGATGAAGATCAAGCTGTCGATGGCGCTGATCGGGATTTCGTCGATCCATCTGCTCAAATCCTTCATCAACGTCTCGCAAATGGAATGGCAACATGTCGCCTTACAGGTGCTGATCCATTGCATCTTCCTGGGTTCGGCGATGGCAATGGCCTGGACTGCGCGGGTAACCGAACAATTGTCGCAGAATTGATGCGGCGTTCCCTCTGGTCTCCTCGTGGAGGGGGCGTATAAGCTCGGGCTTTCCCGCCCGACAACACGGGTCTGTGTTGTGTCCGGGCGGCGATAGAGTCTTATTTCCGGGGTTATTTTGGAGTCCCCCGATCGTGTTGTCTCGCTTCCGCCTCGATTCCTTTACCCTTATCCTGTGCGGGACCGTCGTTCTTGCGTCGGTTCTGCCTGGGCGTGGTACTTTCGCCGCGTATTTCCACGATTTCTCGAATTTCGCGATCGCGCTGCTGTTTTTTCTCCATGGTGCCCGCCTCTCGCGTGAGGCTGTGTTTGCCGGGGCGACTCACTGGAGGCTGCACCTCCTGGTTCTCGCCTGCACGTTCGTGATGTTTCCGGTTTTAGGGTTGGCAATCAAGGCGGTCGCGCCCACTTGGCTGTTGCCGGAGCCGCTGGCCATCGGGGTGCTGTATCTCGCCTGTCTGCCATCGACAGTGCAGTCTTCGATTGCGTTCACCTCAATCGCGGGCGGCAATGTCCCGGCAGCGATTTGCAGCGCTTCTGCCTCGAACCTGATCGGGGTACTTCTTACCCCGTTCCTGGTCGCGTTGCTGATAACCTCGCAGGATGGCGGCGGAATTTCGCTCGATTCGGTCGAGGCGATCATGCTGCAACTGCTGGTCCCGTTCATCGCCGGGCAGCTTTTGCGGCCCTGGATCGGCGGCTGGGTGACGCGGCACAAGCTGCTGGTCGGTCTTGTCGATCGAGGTTCGATTCTGTCGGTGGTCTATATCGCCTTCAGCGAAGCGGTGGTACACGGCCTGTGGCAGCAGATGCCGCTGGACGGGCTGATCGGGATGATCGTGATCGATCTTGTCCTGCTTGCCGTGGTGCTGGTTCTGACCACGCTGTTCAGCCGTTGGCTCGGTTTCAACAAAGCTGATGAAATCACGATCGTGTTCTGTGGCTCGAAGAAGAGTTTGGCAAGCGGGGTGCCGATTGCCAACGTCCTGTTCCCGGCGGCGCAGGTCGGCATGATCGTGCTGCCGATCATGCTGTTCCACCAGATCCAACTGATGGCCTGCTCGGCTTTGGCGCGACGCTACGCCCGCCGGTTTGAGTCGAAGGAGGGAGCCGCCTCGTCACAGTCCTGAGGCTGAGGTTCCACTTCAGCCTCGTTTCGACGCCCTGTTGGCGTGGGCCAGCCAGAATTGATCGAGTTCAGCCGTATTGCCACGGAACAGGTTCCGATCGCACCGTTCAATGCCCGATACCGCGCGCGTCTTGGCGCTGTGTGGTCCGCCGTCGCTGGTGTCGCCAGCATATTGCCAGAGATGCCATCCTTTGCCTTTCCATGCGCTGGGAACCTCGGGCTGTATGCGGTAATCACTCAGCCACAATGGACAGTTGGATAGAATCGATCGCGTTGTAATCGGTCCGCCCAGGCTGCGTTCGGAACGGCCCATCGGTCGGCAACTTGCCCAGGCGGCACTGGTGTAAAGCAGGGGGTAACGTCCGGTCGCCGCGAAGATGGTGCGAACGAAGTCCTCGGCTTGGCGGAGATGCATGCTGTTCGAGGGGTTCAACTCGTTCAGTTCAAGATCCAATGCCATGAGCGTTGTCGGCCCCGGACGAGCGGTGGCCAGAAACATCAACGCCTGGTCTTTTCCTGAAAACTGATGGGTGCCGAAATGATAGGCTCCCCATAACAAGCCCGCTGCTTCGGCCTGCTTGCGACGTTTGGCGTAGGCGGGATCGCGCCAGTCGCCGCCCTCGCTTGCTTTGTGGATGACGCCACGGATGTGGCTTTTCGTCCGGGCCAAAGTGAAATCTTTGACGACCGTCATGTAGCTGATGTCGATGACGGCATCGGCCAGGGCGTTTGTCTTTGCCGTCGCGGGCAGAGCGTTTGTCTTTGCCGTCGCCGGCAGTGCCGCGAGGCCTATCAGTCCGGAAAGTACGGCTCTGCGTGTCAGCATGGTATCGAACCGTCTCGGGTGATTGCGATCAAGGCCCAATTCGGAAGGTATCCGCACTCGCCGAAGCGGACGAATAAATTTCTTCCCTTTTCGGGTCTAAATGCCACGAGATTCGTCTCGTGTCTTTTCCAAAAAGGCTCATGACGGGCATGCGATGAACGCACGTGGTGGAGGATGACGAATTCTTCCTCGAAAGAATGTCCGTCGGCGGACCTCACCAGTATGGGGTGCGTCTCCCTGCTTTTGCTAGCCGGTCTGGCGGATCGTGACGCGTGCGAATTGGAGGGATTTCAGCTTCGGTCGGAAATCCATGAGCCGAACGGCACGACCTTATTCTCGATGTCGTGACCGATATCGGCGCGACCTAAATAGGGGATGCCGGAGCGATCGCACCAATAGCGCACGACGTCCTCCTCGCTTTGGCCGAAATCCGGGTCGTTGTCAGGGATGTCGCCGCAGCGGCCGAGTCTGATTCCCGCCACCCGCCGGATTGACGACGTGCTGACGATCTGGCCCAACGCCCGGTCGATTCGGTACATCGGTTCCGACACGTCTTCCAACATCAGAATATGGCCGGTCAGGTCGGGAAGGTACGGTGTGCCGATCAGGTGCGAGAGAATGGTGATGTTGAACGCCGCGTGTGGGATGCCCGGACTCATCGACGGGTCCAGTGCGGCTTTGTCCTGCTCGGTCAGGAAGGCGAGGGCGCGACCGATCGCCGCTTCGCCGCCCCGGCGGTTGAGATCCGCAGGCATCGGGCCGTGGGCGATTCGTCCGATTCCGGCCCCATACAAAGCTCCCAGCATTGCCCCGGCATCGCTATAGCCCAGATAGAGCTTACGCCCCGCCTCCGCCCGCAATCGCGGCAGCACGGTTTCGATCAGCCGGAACGCGCCATAGCCGCCGCGCCCGAACCACAGAGCGTCGAACCGATCGTCATTGGCGATGTCGAGGAACGCTTTGGCCCGATCCGCGTCGGTCCCTGCGAAGTGACCGCAAGAAGCGAAACATTGCGGATGGAACCAGATTTCAGGCAATCGATCCGGGCAGAGACGAGCCGCCGCCGCCGCCAGATTTTCCGGCAGGGACGGGGAAATCCGGTTGCTTGGCGCGGCGATCCCGATTCTGATCCGTCCGGTTGCGCTCAACGACGATGTCCTTGTTACGGCTTGCAAATAGCGGTAGCCGGATTGTAGCTTCCGACGATGGAACCAGATAGACGCTATTTTTTCTGCGGCATTGGCGGTAGCGGCATGCTTCCCCTGGCCTTGATCGTCCAGCAGCAGGGCGCCGCCGTCGCTGGATCGGATCGTTCGCTCGACCAGGGGCGAAGCGCCGCAAAGTTCGACTTCCTCCGCGCGCGCGGCATCGCCCTGTTTCCTCAGGACGGCAGCGGCGTGACCGGGGCCGACACCATTCTGGTCACCTCGGCCGCAGTGGAAGACACCGTGCCCGATGTCCAGGCTGCCCGCCGCGTCGGTGCGACCCTGACGACTCGTGCCGAGCTTCTCGCCCATCTGTTCAACGCCGCCCCCCGATCGATCGGTATCGCCGGAACCAGTGGTAAATCGACCACCACCGGCATGGTCGGCTGGCTGTTGCGGCAGGCGGGGTTGAACCCCACGATCGTCAACGGTGCGGTGATGCGTAACTTCGTCACTCCCGAGACGCCTTTTGCCAGTTCTCTGGTCGGCAACAGCGATTTGTTTGTCGCCGAGGTGGATGAAAGCGATGGCTCGATCGCCCGCTATACGCCGGATGTGGCGGTTCTGAACAATGTCGCGCTTGACCACAAGTCGATGGACGAATTGCGCCGTCTGTTCCGGGGCTTTATCGACAAAGCCCGGATCGCGGTGCTTAATCTCGATAATGACGAGACCGCCGCCCTTGCCGCCGATCTTCCCCCCGCGCGGCGTCTGACCTATTCCCTCAGCGATCCCGCCGCCGATCTGTTGGCTGCCGATATCCAGCCCGCCCCGGACGGCATTGCATTTACGATCCGCGAACAGGGCGGTTCGCCTGTCCCGGTTCGCCTGCTTGTCCCCGGACGGCATAATGTCGCCAACGCCCTGGCGGCGCTGGCGGCGGCGCGGGCTTGTGGTGTTACTCTCGACCGGGCCGTTGCGGCTCTGTCGGGCTTTGCCGGGATTCGCCGTCGTCTGGAGGTGGTGGGCAGTGCCGCCGGGATCACGGTCATCGACGATTTCGCTCACAATCCCGATAAGATCGCCGCCACCCTGACGAGTCTGCACGATTTTCCCGGACGGTTGCTGATCCTGTTCCAGCCTCATGGCTTTGGGCCGCTGAAGTTGATGCGGGAGGGCTTTGTCTCTTGCTTCGCCGACCATCTGCGCCCCGACGACGTGCTGGTGATGCCTGATCCGGTCTATTTCGGCGGCACGGCGGAGCGCGCCGTTACCAGCGGCGATCTCGTCGCCGATCTCGTTGCGCGGGGATGCCTGGCCCGGTTCTTTCCCGAGCGGACCGAATGCGGTGAGGCTTTGCTTGCCCTGGCTCGTCCCGGTGACCGCATCGTCGTGATGGGCGCGCGCGACGACACCTTATCCACCTTCGCCGAGGATCTGCTGCGGCGTTTGCACGGAAGCAGCTAACATGCGCCGTCGCGGCCTAACCGGACCTGGGCGGCGCGGGCGGCGATCAGACCGGCGCGACGGCTGACGGCGGCAGAGGGCCGCGATGGCGAGCGCTTGAGCGGGGCGGGCAGGACGGCGGCGAGCAACGCCGCCTCACGCGGGGACAGGGTGGCAGCGGGTTTGCCGAAATATCGCATCGCCGCCGCTTCGGCTCCATACAGGCCCGGCCCGAATTCGGCGACGTTGAGATACACCTCAAGGATGCGCCGCTTCGGCCACAGCCCCTCCAGGTACAGCGTCAGATAGGCTTCCATCCCTTTGCGGACAAACGTGCGGCCGGGCCACAGAAAGACGTTCTTTGCCGTCTGCATCGAGATGGTGCTGGCCCCCAGAACCTTGCCGCCGTCCTCGTACATGTCGATGGCATTGTCGATCGCGTCCCAGTCAAAGCCCCAATGGGTACAGAATTTCGCGTCTTCCGAGGCGATCACTGCCTGTCGCAGGTATGGCGAAATCTGGTCGAGGGGCCGCCAGTTCTTGTCGATGCCATACCCTTGAACAACACGCAGCAGCATCAGGGGAGTTACTGGCGGCGGGACAACCCGGAACAGCATCGTCAGGGTCAGGGGAATGCCGATTAACAGCCCCAGACCACCCATGACGATACGCCACCGATTGCGTCTCCACCATTCCACAGGAAGACGCGCTAAAGACATAAGGCCATCCTTGGCACCCGCAAAGCCTCCCCGACTGCGCAATGTGCCATCATAACCCGGCGGTCTGTCTCGCCCAAGTCAACGCCTGGGGCTGGCGCTTCAAAACCCTTGCCGTGAAATAGAATCGTGGCTGTCGTCGGGTGTGTCGGAAAAATCAAGATCTTCAGCGCGAACCAGCGCGACCTCTTCGCTGCTGAACAATCGCGATAGATCAAGAATAATCACGAAAGCTCCCCCTGAACGGCCGATGGCGCGGATATAATCGGAGCGCCAGCGCACACCGACGTCTGGTGGCGGCTCCAGTTTGTGTTCCGCGAGGGAGGTGACCTCGATCACCCGGTCGGAAATCATCCCAAGCGTCACCTGACGATCCCCCAGCGACACTTCAAGAACCACAATCCGGGTGTGTTCGGTCGGGTCCACCGGGGGCAATCCAAGCTTGGTGCGCAGATCGATGACCGGGACGCCCTGGCCACGCACATCGATCATTCCGGCCAGGAAAGAGGGCGCGTTGGGAACCCGCGACAGCGGACGCAGATCGAGGATCTCGCGCACCTGATCGACCTCGACCGCGAAGATCTCACGCTCGATGCCGATGGTGACATATTGCATCGCTGCACGGGTGACGGCGGTCTGTGTCATATCGCATCCCCGAATATTAGGGCGTGTCTCCGGCTCTGCCGTCGTCAGAACTGGACGTATCCTGAATCCAGATCGTCGGTGGGATTGCCGCTTTCCAGATTTAGCTTTATTCCCCGCGCTTTGCCGCCATTGGGTGCGGCGAATTTTGGCCTGGGCTGGGTCGAGGAGGTGCGCCCTTTGGCCGATGAGCGAATTTGGCCGTGCTGACGGGCGGTTTGGGTCTGTCGCCCGCGATTCGAATCCTGCCCGTCGATGCTGAAGTAGGAAATGGTGTCCTGCAACTGCTCGGCCTGTGAGGCCAGTTCCTCGGAGGTGGCGGCCATTTCCTCGGACGCCGCCGAGTTTTGCTGAGTCACCTTGTCAAGCTGCTGGATCGCCTGATTGATCTGCTCGGCACCGATATCCTGCTCGCGGCAGGCGGCGCTGATTTCCTCAACCAGTTCAGCGGTTTTCTTGATGTCGGGGACCAGTTTCGACAGCATGTCCCCGGCCTCGCGGGCGACCTTGACCGAGTCGGACGACAGCGAACTGATTTCGGCAGCGGCCCCCTGGCTGCGCTCGGCCAGCTTGCGCACTTCCGAGGCGACGACGGCAAAGCCCTTGCCGTGTTCGCCTGCTCGCGCCGCCTCAACCGCCGCGTTCAGCGCCAGCAGATCGGTCTGGCGGGCAATTTCCTGGACGATCGAAATCTTCTCGGCGATCGTCTGCATTGCCAAAACCGTCTTGGTCACGGCTTCGCCGGAAACCTGGGCATCCTTGGCCGACTGGCGAGCGATCTTCTCGGTCTGAGTGGCGTTTTCCGAGTTCTGTTTGATGTTGGCGGCCATCTCTTCCATCGAGGCCGAGGCTTCCTCGGCGGCGGAAGCCTGCTCGGTCGAGCCTTGCGACAATTGTTCCGAGGCCGAGGACAGTTCCTGGCTACCGGCGGCAACATTGTCGGCGGCGGTCATCGCATCGGAGACGACGGCGCGCAGCTTTTCCAGCATGGTTTCCAGCGCGATGCCCAAAATATCCTTATCGGACAGGCGCTTGGCTTCTACCGAGAGATTACCTTTGGCGATTTCTCCGGCGACCTGGGCGGTGGATCGCAGATTGACGATCATGCCGTTCAATGCGATCCCCAGGGTGTCTTTGTCCGACTGGCGCTGGATCGTGACGGCCAGATTACCCTGGGCAATTTCGTCGGCGACCTCTGCCGTGACCCTCAGATTGGCCGTCATACGATTGAGCGCAACGACCAGATCCTTAACCTCGTCATTGGTGTTGACCTCAATGGTCTGTCCAAGATCGCCGACGGCAACGGCATTGGCCAATCCAACGGCTTTGGTCAGGCCGCGCGAGATCGAGACGGCGATGTAAATTGCCGCCGCGAAAGCGATCAGGACCGAGGCCAGGACCAGAATCAGCAATTGGGTTCGAAGCGATCCATAGGTGGTTTCAGCCTGCTTCTGCGCCAGATTCACCTGATCGGTATTCAGATTCGTCACCCCGTTCAGGTTCTCATCCACGGCGATTGCTGCCTTGCGAGCCTCTCCATTGGACAGGGCCAGGGCCTTTGCATCGGAATTGATCGCGCTGAGGTCTGCGACCTTGGTCGAGATACTGTCCCAACGGCTGAACCGTTCCACCGCGCTATCGAGAACACGACGGTCCTCGTCGCTGACGCTGCGACGCATGACGTCCAAAATCCGCTTCGCCTCGGCATTCTGTTCCCGAGTCCGCGAGAGGAGGTCTTCTTTTTCCCGTTCATTCGAATTGATCAGCGACAGATAGAGAGCAGCCTGGGCGTTACGAAGAGCGGAGACGACACGCCGCGCCTGATGAGCGATCCGAATCGCTTCGGGGCTGGCTTGGGCCGTTCCCTCGGCGCGCTCATAAAGCGGAGCCAGCGAGTCAATCAGCATCGCCATCGCTGTCTTGGCCTCGTTATTCGCATATTCGACCGCTTTGTCATTCGAGCGGGTCCAGGACAAGTCCTTTATCTTGTTCTGAACCGAATAATATCTGTCGATCGATTCCCGAACCGAAATGAAACGTCGTTTTCCTTCTTCAGAAGCCGAGGCTAAGTATGATTCGCTTAAGCGGCGAAAATTTTCTCTTAATACATCGATCTTGTTCGAATATTCGACCGTATCTTCCTCGCTCTGAGCCAGGAGTAGATTCTTTTCAGCCCGAATCAGTTCAACGCCTGTTTGGGACATCTGCTCGACCAGCAACAGGCGCTTCACCGGCCCATTTACGAGGTCGTCCATCGTCTCGTTTAACTGGGACAGCCCGTTGAGAGCCGAAGTTGCGGCGACCACCAACAGCAGGATGACCACGCCGAATGCTGCGGCCAGTTTGACTTTGACGGAGATTCGCATGACCCAAACCCCTCTTGGATGATCCCATCGCGGATGACGCGGTCAATCCGTGGTGAACAGGCGGACAATGTCGGGAATGACGATGAAATCGGTGCCGCGTTTGCCGATGCCCTTGATGAACTCAGCGCGCCATTTCATGCCGATATCAGGAGTGTTTTCGATTGAGGCCCGACCGATTTCGGTGACCTCGAAGACCTTGTCGGCGAGCAGCCCGACCACGGTGGTCTCGCCATCGATGTTGATTTCGACGACGACCACCCGCGTGTCGAGGGTGGGGGGCGTGCGCTCCATGCCGAATTTCAGCCGCAGATCGGCCAGCGGCACCACCTTGCCCCGGACATTGATCAGGCCGCCGACGAAATCGCGTGCGCCCGGCACTTCGGTGACTGAGATCAGATCGAGGATCTCGTGGACGATGCTGGCATCGATCGCGAAGATCTCGCCGCCCAGCGCCAGGGTCAGCGCTTCGAAATCGGTGCTGTTGGTGCCGGGTGCCGCCGCCGTCATGACGCGCTCCTCTGCTGGTCCAGGCCCTGGCCGCTGGCGACGAGGTGCGCGGTGTCGAGGATCAAGGCGACGGTGCCGTCGCCCAGGATGGTGGCCCCTGAAAAGCTCGCGACATCGGCGTGCAGCTTCGACAGCGATTTGATGACGGTCTGGTGATCGCCCAGAACCTGATCGACCACCAGCCCGATGCGCCGCTCGCCCGACGAAATGATCACTACCTTCTGATAAGGATCGGGCGGGGTCTGGGTGCCGAACAACTCGCGCAGGCGGATGAACGGCACCAGTTCATCACGGATGTTAAGGAAGTTGCGGCCGGTGTGGCGGTCGTCCTCGGCGGGCAGTTCGACGCATTCCTCGACCGCCGAGAGCGGCATGACAAAGCGGCCCTTGCCGACCCGGACCAGCAGGCCGTCGATAATCGCCAGCGTCAGCGGCAGGCTGAGGGCGATCTCGGTTCCCTGGCCGGGCGGGCTGGATATCTCGATGGTGCCGCGCAGGGAATCGATGGTGCGCTTGACCACATCCATTCCGACGCCGCGCCCGGACAGGCTGGTCACCGCTTTTGCCGTCGAGAAACCGGGGTGGAAGATCAATTGGAACAGGTCGGCGTCGGATAGTTTGGTGCCCGGTGCGATCAGGTCTTGCTCCTCCGCCTTGGCGCGGATGCGGGCGCGGTCGAGACCCTTGCCGTCGTCGCGGATCGAAATCCGCACCTGGGTTCCGGCATGGCGGGCCGAGAGATGAAGCCGTCCCTGGGGCGACTTGCCCGCGCGCACTCTGTCTTCGGCCGTCTCCAGCCCGTGATCGAGGCTGTTGCGGACGATATGGACCAGGGGATCGTTCAGGCGCTCGATTACCGTCTTGTCCAGTTCGGTTTCCTCACCGTCAGTGGTGAGCATCACGTCCTTATTAAGGTCGCGGGACAGATCGCGCACCAACCGCCGGAACCGCCCGAACAGCGACCCGATCGGCAGCATTCGGATCCCCATCGTCGTCTCGCGCAATCCGTTGGCCAGCCGTTCGATTTCCTCGGCGATCGCCTTGATCTGAAGATCGTCGCTGCTGGCGATCAACTGTTTCAGCCGGGCCTGGGCGATCACCAATTCGCCGACCTGATCCATCAGGTCGTCAAGCCGTTCCGCCGCGACCCGGATCGACGCGGCGGCGGCGGGGTTGGCCGCCTTGGCCGCCCCCTCGGCGCGGAGATGTTTCTGTTCCGCCAAGGCCGAATGCAGCCGCTCTTCGCTCAGTGCGCCGTCCTGCACCAGCAACTCGCCCAGCTTGGGTTGACGGGCGGCGATGTCCTCGATCGTCTCGGCATCGACGTCGCCGCGTCGAGTCAGAATGTCGCCCAGGCGCGGGTCGAGATCGACGACCCGCTCGATTGTCAGCTCCATACTGTCGCGGACGAAGATGAAAACGTCCTCGATCGCGGATTCGGGCTGGTCGGTGGTCAGGACGACATCCCAGGCGAGGTAGCAGCCATAGGGATCGATCTCTTCCAGCGGCGGCACCGCCTCGGTCAGTCCGGTGATGGTGCATTCGCCCAGATCGCGGATTTCGTCGAGCAGGCGCAAGGGGTTGGTGCCCATCACCATCGCGTCCCGAGCAAGCCGGAAGCGAAAGCGCCATGTCGCCGTAACGGGAGGCGGGGGTGGCTCGTCGCGGCGGGAGGCCGTTGTGGCGGTATCGGTTCCGCCGGTCAGTGCGGCGACTTGGTGCAGCAGCCGCTCGCCCAGCACCAGATCGGCCTGCTCGGGCGCTTCGATCAGGGTGCGGATGTGGTCGCGGGCGGCCAGGGCGACGCCGATCAGGGCTGAATTGGGGGCGATCACTCCCCGCCGAACCATGTCGAACGCATTTTCCAGGTGATGCGTGAAGCCGGCCGCCGCCTCGAACCCAAACATCGCCCCCGAGCCCTTGATCGTGTGCAGGGCGCGAAAGGCGGTGTCGAGCAGGTCGCGGTCGTCGGGTGATTCTTCCAGGCAGAGCAGCGCCGTTTCCAACTCGGCCAGCAGATCCGAGGCCTCCTCGCGGAAAGCTTGGGTGGGATCGGCGCCGGCGGCCATCATCCGATGACCTTCTTAACCACGCCCAGCAACTGGCTTTCCTGGAACGGTTTGACGATCCAGGCGGTGGCTCCGGCGGACCTGGCCTCGGCCTTTTTGGATTCGTCGGATTCGGTGGTCAGGAAGATAATCGGCACTCCCTTGTATGTCGGGAGCGCCCGCAACGCGCGGATCAGACTGAGACCGTCCATGTTTGGCATATTGAGATCGGTCAGAACCATGCTGACGCCGCCCGCTTGGGCTTTTCCCAGGGCGTCCTTGCCGTCACAGGCCTCGATCACATCGTAGCCCGCTCCGGTCAAGGCCATCTTGACCATCAGGCGCATGCTGGAAGAATCATCGACGCACAGGATTGTCTTCGCCATCGCTTAGGTGCCTTCCGTCCAGAACTGGCTGTCCGTGGAGAGCGGGCCTCCGGTCAGTCCAGCCGCCAGCAAGGTTGCGGCCAGAGCACCGTCCGCCGGGCTTTTCAGCCGCAACGATACCCCCCGACGCTCTGCACTCAGGCGGGCAGCCAGGATCAGTTGAATCGTGCTGAGATCGAGTTCGGTTGTTTGGGAAATGTCGATTACCACCGACCGCCCACCATCGAGCGCGGCAAGTAAGGTGTCTCGCATTTCCTCAGCTCGGGGGAGAGCCAAATCACCCGAGAAGACAAGGGTCTCTGCGTCTTCATTCAGATGCATTGACATCCCTCAATTACTGATGAGTGAAAAGCAAGCTTACATTTTCAATTTATTTACAGTTAATTAAATTTAACTCTATTTTATATCAAACTTTTTATTATTCTTGTCGCGGTTGGTAGTTTTTGTCCTTATTGATTCTTTTTTAAGTAGAATTTTACTTGATTGATGTACGCTAAGGCCATGATTGTATGATATTTTTTACCGATTTGGCGATTAGATTTTTTGTAACTTGCAATTGAACGAGCTTGGCAAAAACATTGGGTCAATCAAAGGGGGAGTTTTGGTGTCGTAAATTCGACGTTATCGATAATTGATCTGTTCCGATCAGGCGTGCGCCCCTTCCCTCGTTACGGAAAGGCAGGTGTCAGCCACCGCCGACAAACGCATCGGGAATGTCGAAGTGTTCCTCGGTCCCGATTCGGGTGATGGTTAGATCTCCCCGCCGCACATGGCTTACCGGGTCCGGCGCATCCGAGCTGACCGGCTTGCCTTTGACAAACAGGATGCGGCGAGTTCGCTCGACCGGCCCCTCGGTCCAGCGGATTTCCACGGTGGCCGTTCCGTCAAAACCGCGACGAACCACAAATGCCTCGCAGTTCTGGCGCTTTGGGGGTGCCCCCAGAGCACAAGAGAGTGTTGCCGCAGCATGGAAGGGGGTGCCATCAATCAGGGCATCGCTGGAGGCGGGGCGCGCCGTGAAAGGCTTTCCGGTTAGGCTGAGGCGCAGCGTGTAGTCACTCGATTCGTTTCTCCGGGCGGCGGGCCGCATCAGATAAACGCGAACGGTATAATCCCCATCATCTGGAATTACCCGCTTGACGTGATCGCCGGACATGCTGCCGACGAACATCGAAACGTCCGTCCCTGGGGGATTGATGTTGAAGTAGTTCTGTCCGTTCGACGCGGTTAGTGATGCTTCTAGTGTTTGCCCGGCTTTGGCGCGCAGTAAATAATCAACATATTCTCGCCCTTTTATCCGCCTGCGGATAGTCGTCGATGAGGTTCCCTCGGTGAACCGTATCGTCTCGATGCGGCGATCCTCGTCAGGGGGAGCCGCTGTTGTGCATGCCGCTTCAGCCAGAAATCGCCCTTCGACCCAGCCGATGGTCTTTTGGTATTCGACTTTGCACCACCGGGGATTTTCCGCACCCCGACGGAGTTTTTCGTCTTCGGAGAGGGTGCTGAACTCGGCAAAGCTCATCCCGCCCTGGCACCCAAGGTTGCGCAGGCACGTGGCGTTCGCGGGAATGCGATTTACTCGGGGAGCGTCTTGGTTGGGGGTGGTGCGCATTTCCAATGCCTCCCCCTCGGCGATGCTCTGGACACGATAATGGTCCGGGCCATCGGCCGTCGCCAAGGCTTCGCCCGCCACGAGAAGAAAGAAGATGGGTGCTGCCAGTGAAAGGGGCCAATCCTTCATTTTGCGCTGCACGCCCCCCTTTGATCCAGCTTGTCCGGCCATTTGCACCGAAAAATAACGCCACGATCAGAGTGATTAGATTTTGTCGAGATAACAACAACTCAACAGCATTGGTGGACTTGTTTGGGTGGTCTTATCCAAAAGAACTATGCCGAATGCCAGTATATTTCCGTTTGATGTATATATCCGAGAGGGATATAAGCCTCTAGGTGTATATTTTGCGAGGGGCTGCGCTCTATAGGCTGGGTCAAAGGTGATGGTCTCTGCGATGCGCAGCGAAGATCAAGGAGGTGCGGCATGGTTACAGTCAATGTTCCTACCCCCTACCATCAGCAGGATACCGACTATTTCTGCGGTGCGGCTTCGGCGCAGATGATCCTGGCCAGCGTAAATGCTGGGGCGTTACTGGATCAGGTAGGGCTTTACAACGATAATCACAGTCACAGTATTGCCGAGGGTGGTTGGGCAACTGGACCTGATGGTCTGACCTGGACTCTCAATAATCGTCAGAATGGCAAGTATTTCGTCCTCGATGCCCTGGATACCGAGGACTCGATTTCACGGATGATCTGTTGGACCCTTCACCACTACAAGGTGGCTCCGGCAGCGCTGGTCTATGGCTGGCAGCACTGGATCGTCGTCCATGGTGCTGATATCAGTGCTCTTCCGGCGTCATCGACGGATCACGCATTTACCATCAATGCCTTCTACGTGAATAACCCGTGGCCGCCGGTTCCAGGCGGGCCTGGATCGCCGCCGCCTCATTCGACCACGGACAATTGCGGTACCGGGGGTAATCGCGGCATCGCCCATGAACACATCGCTTATGCCACTTGGCGTTCAACCTACATGACCGGGGTGCCGGGAGGGCATTGGGTCGGTAAGTTCGTCGCCATATGTGACCCCAGCCCGCCCCCGATCGGGCGGGGTGCCGCACTGCCTTATGTTCTCCGCGTTTCCGGCGGCCCGCTGATTTCAGCGGAGGTAGCGGTTCAGAAGGCAAGGGAGGGGGTGGCCCACTATAATCTTGCCAAGAATCCGGCATGGTTGGATGCCTTTGAACTCAAGGGAGGGGCGGTTGCCTCGGAACCCATTCTGGTCCAGCGTCTCGACCACCAGGATAGCTACTACTACATTGTCCCGCAGGGAAAAGCGGTGGTTGCCATCGATGCTCACACTGGCGAGTACTTGCAGGCATCGATCCATCCCGGCATAGGCAAGACGCTTGCCTCAGCCAGTCTGAGCGCCCTGACCAAGCAGACGCATAACCTGTCCATTCAGCTGCCCAATCAGGGCGGAATATTGCGGCTGCGGCCGGAAATCGTGACGCCACACCGGACTCTGGTGTGGAAGCCTTGTCGGGAATCCCTGTCTCCGTTCTTCCCGTTCCAGATGCTGACCCAGGGCAACCGTCAGGTCTATGTTCGGGTCGATGGGCCGGTCTTTGCCGCTCTGCACGATGATGGGCGCGGGATCTGATATCATGGGGTGACGATCGGGAGGGGGGGCAAATCCACCCCCCCTCCCGGTTTCACGCTGTCTCGCTCTCTGGTCGGGCGGGTGGCATTCGGAGTGATCGCAGCCATGGCCGATCTGTCCGCCGCCGATGCTATCAAACGAGCTGGCGTAGAACTGGGCGTCGAAGCCGCTGTTCCCGCCGAAGCGATTCGTACCCGCCGTCTAGATCGGATCGACGGCGGGTATTTTCTGGTCGTGTTCAACAATAGCGGTGGTAACGCCATCGCCGTTGCCACCATTGAAGTCGAAAGCGGTGCTCCGGGCGTTACCGCGACCCTGCCGGGCACGGCTCCCTTTCCGCCGGTCAGCGCCCAGACCGCTCTCGACCTTGCCGCCGCCGGGGCCGGAGCTAGAGCCGAGGCCGTGTGGACACCGTGCCGGGCATCAATGTCGCCGCTTTATATTCTGTGGGAAATCACCGGGGATGGACGGGTGGTTTATGTTGATCAGCAGTCCAGGGTTCACGACTCACTTTTGACTGGAGGGCGCGGCGGTGGGCCTGGGGAGAGTCCAATCGTTACCGAATGACGTAACGGCAGATCGTCACGATATCGGTTGATTTTGTCGGGCAAATTTTCCTGCCGCCTTATCGCCGCCCAGCCTTGTAACTCAGCCAGGCGATGATCGCCTCGATATCGGAATCGGAAAGGTCAGCCTTGGCGAAGGCAGGCATCTTGCGTTCGGACCAAGTCCGGATCGTCCCCGGATCGCGCAGAAATTGGCGAAGGGCGGCGGGCTGGAAGTAGTGGACCGGGTTCATTGGCCGCCCGAGGTCGGGACCAAGATCGGACTCTCCTTCGCCATTGAAGCGATGACAGGCCATGCAAACCGCGACAAAGCGTTCCAGGCCGTGCCGGATTGGATCGTTCTCCGGCACCTTGGCCGCCACAGCAAGACCCGGCCAGCGCTTGGTCGGGCTGTCCACGACGGTGAGGGCGGCAACGCGATAGGACCAGTATTCGCTGCTGATCGTGCCGCGTGGGGCATGGAGCCAGACCAGATAAAACGGCCCGGCACCAGCCGTCTGGTTCTTCGCGGGCAGAACCGGCCATGGTGCCTCGGGCAGCTCGATGGCCAGGAATGCTTCGGCTCCACCGGACCCGCCCTGGGTCAGTAAGCGGACGGGAATACTGACCGAAAAGCCATCGGTAGCACGGACCTGTATATGGTCGTCGGCCCCCGGCCTCAGATCCTCCAGCAGGCGGGCCGCCGGGATCGCCCGATAGGTCATGGAGCGGCTGTAGATCGGGTCTGGAGCGATTGTCACCTCTCGTATTCTGGGATCGGTCAGAAGCTCGGAGCGACTATAGAGTCGCTCCGTCGTGCCATCCGAGACGGTCAGGGTCGGTTCAGCGGCTTGGGCGGCAAGGCCGAGGCCGAGAAAGACAGCGAACACAAGGCAGAGGAGGCGAAGCATGGCTTGGCTCCCTCGGGGGCGGATCGCGTCGGTCAATCGCGGGATCTGTGTCATGGCCGTCGCTGTAACAGCACCGCGAAAGGCGAATTCGGGGCGGGCCTGGGGGGCCTCTGGTTCCGTGGTTTCGAGCGACGGATCGGACGCATCAATGTCGTCCCGCCCTCGGTGCCTGCGGGTTCAAAGCCGAGTCCGCTCAACACCTTCAGAACCAGATCAGGCGAGAGTCTCAGCACCGATGTCAGGGAGGCTTCGAGCGCAAAAGAACCATTGCGGCCGAGCCGCCGCGCTTCGGCGGCGAAGCGTTCGAGGCTATCGGCCCGGACGGCGATTCCGCCTCGCACCGGATAGCCTACCGCTTCGTAGAACGCGGTGGGAATGTTGGCGTCACAAGCCAATGCGACCCGTCGCCCTGGGACGGGCGGGGGAGGACGGTCCTGGCCAACCCCCCACAGCAGGGCGCGGACACGTTGCGCGTTGGGCTTTAGTAATGTCGGCATGAATACGCTTTCCCGTCCCAGGCGGATGCCGAGTCGGGCGAGAGCCTTTCGTCCAGCCTCGTCAAGCGCGGCGATCTGTCCTCGGGCCGTGACCGAGGCGAGCGACCCTAATCCTTCGGCGAGCTGGTACACCAGACCGCGCGCCGCGCCGTCGAGACCGGCCGCGCGAGCCTGGATCAGCGGGGCGAGGTCGCGGGCGACCAGTCCCTGGACAATATCGGTCAGACGGCGGCGCAACCGCTCGCGCGCGGCCGGTTCGATCAGGTCGGAGACCAGAGGATTGGCCTGTGGCCGCAACGGGTCGGCACCGGATTCCAGCCGCGCCACCAGAGCATCGCCCCACATGATCCCTTCCGCTGTCAGGGAGAATGCCGCTTCATCGGCGGAGAGCAGGCGGTCGAGCCGGGTCACGATTTCGGTTTTCAGCGCACGCTGGGCGGCGGCGGCAACCGTTCTGGCCGCGCCGGCTCCCTCGGTCTGATCGGGAACGAAGGCAAAGCCGACGAGCCGACCGACATACTGGCCTTCCACCCGCACCTCGCCCGGACCTGTGATTTCGGCAGCCATCGCCTCTGGCTGACGCAGGCGGCGCATCAGTACGGCGGTGCGGCGGTCAACGAAGCGATGGGTCAGGCGGTCGTGCAGAGCGTCGGACAGCCGGTCCTCAATCGCACGGGTCAGCCCCTGCCAGTGGCTGGGATCATCGACCCAGTTGGCGCGGTGGGTAACGAACGTCCAGGTGCGAATCGCGGCGATGCGGGCAACGATGGTGTCGATCTCGCCATCGGTGCGGTCAAGCCGGGCGATGTTCTCCGCCAGCCAGTCGGTCGGCAGCCGCTCTGCCGGTCCGGCGAGGTGGCTGAAAATCCGGCCGAGCAAGCGAGGATGGGACTCGTCCATTACCTTGCGGAAATCGGGGATCTGGCAAACCTCCCACAGCAGCCGAACCCGCTGGGGCGAAACGGCCAGACTGGCGATATCGGCGGTGGCGGCAAGCGCGGTCAGCGCCAGATGATCGTCAGCAATGCGTGCCCGGACCAGTCCCGCCCGGTTGGGGGGGCGCTCCAGGCTGGCGAGCAGTGCTGGAATCGAGGCAAAGCGAAGATCGGCATTGCGCCACGACAACGCCTTGAGCGGTTCAAAGCGGTGGTTCTCTACCGCCAGGGCAAGATCGGTGTCGAGCGGCCCCGCATCGGCGGTGGTTCCAAAGCTGCCGTCGTTCATGTGGCGACCGGCACGGCCTGCGATCTGGGCTATCTCGGCTGGGGCCAGCGGACGCGGGGCGCGACCGTCGAACTTGGACAGGCTGGCGAACGCGACATGATCGACGTCCAGATTAAGTCCCATGCCGATGGCGTCAGTGGCGACGATGTAATCGACCTCGCCGGTCTGGTAAAGCCCAACCTGGGCATTGCGGGTACGCGGGCTTAACGCCCCCAGAACCACGGCGACTCCCCCGCGCGCCCGGCGGACGCTTTCGGCCAGGGCGTAGACTTCCGACGCAGAGAACGCCACCACGACCGAACGCGGAGGCAGTCGGTCGAGCTTGCGCGGGCCGGTATGGATCAGGTTGGACAGCCGTGGCCGTGCCACGAATTCGATTTCGGGCACCAACCGACGCAGTAACGGCCTGATGGTGTCGGCACCAAGGAATGCGGTCTCGGCCTCGCCGCGCGCGTGCAGCAGACGGTCGGTGAAAACGTGACCACGTTCGGGATCGGCGCAGAGCTGGATTTCGTCGATGGCGAGGAACGCGACACGGCGGTCGAGCGGCATTGCCTCGACGGTGCAGACGAACCAGCGTGGATGCGCCGGCACGATCCGCTCTTCGCCGGTGATCAACGCGACGGAACCGGCACCGCGCAGTCGGACAATGCGGTCATAAATCTCGCGGGCAAGCAGTCGCAGCGGGAAGCCGATCATGCCGGTTGTGTGGCCGAGCATCCGCTCAAGCGCGAAATGGGTTTTTCCGGTGTTGGTGGGGCCGAGAACGGCGACAACCCGCCCCGGATCGGTCCTGGTGCTCATGATGCCAGATCATCCCCCCTCGGGGGGCTTGGCTCAAGGAAAGACGTATCCATCCTCGGATGTCCGGTTTTCAACGACCTCAGGCGTTTGACAATCGTAGCAGAGTGCGTGGGGAGGCGGGCACGCCTTGAAACCAGAGACGTTTATTTTACTAAATAAAACGTCTCTATGGTTGTTCGTTGTCCGCTTAATACATTGTAGGCAGGTTATGCCTGCCATGCCTTGGGGGGAGGGATCATGACAAAAGAGACGAAACGCATACCGATCGGAATCGCCTTTCAAGGAGGCTCATTCACGGCTGGTGCTGTTGCAACGGGCGTGGTCACCGCTTTTGTCAAAGCTAAAATTTGTAATAAATATGATGTCCGCGCCTTCTCTGGAACCTCGGCTGGCGCTTTGGTGGCGGCCATTTGCTGGGATTGTGCGATGGCAGGACCAGAGGGAATGAAGGCAGCCCCAGAAAAGCTTAAAACCTTTTGGTATCACAATGCCATAGCGAGCATTCCAAACCAGGACTGGGGCGATTTCTGGAAAAGCTTCGACAATCTCGCCCGGCTTAATCCGCTCTATGACATGGCTGCCGATACGATCCGAATCCCTTGGGTTCAAGCCCAGTTCCGTCGTTGGATCGAGACTGCGATCGAGCCTGAGAGAGTCATCAGATCCCTGGCCAAGCTTTCGCATGGTGCGATGGGGCCAAGGCTGGCGATAGGGGCTGCGAATGTGACTACCGGTGATATCGCGACCTTTATCGACCAGGACTATATCGACGAGGCCGTGGCGGTTCTATCATCGTCCACGATTGTAAAAGCTCCCGTCCCTAAGAGGGAAGTGAAGAGCTGTCTGGATCTTGCCGCGCTTCAGAATTTAGCCCGATTGCACAGCCCCGAAGCTGCGTATAAGGCCGCGGCCGAATTTTTGTTGGATACCTTGATGGCCTCTGGCTCCCTCGACGAAATCAATGGCATGACCACCATCGATTCGTCCCATTATCAGGGGACGTTCCTTGATGGTGCCTGGGGGCAAAATCCGCCGGTTGACGTCATGATTGATTTTGGCGTTGAGGAAATCTGGATCGTCGAAATCTTTCCAAAAAATCGGGACGTTGTTCCGCGAAGCCATGCCGAGCGGGAAGACCGAAAAGAAGAACTCTGGCAGAATTCAACGATCGAACAGCAGGTGGCCTTGATCGAAAGGGTCAATGGTTGGATAAGTTGTGGGCGAGTTAATGAATCTATAAAGGGCAGTGACCGTAAGTTTCGTCAAATCAGGGTGCGTCGTCTGAAGACGGATCTTTTGGAATTGCCTGGTGCGCGTATTGTTAATACACCGAATGCGATTGCTGATAATATCGAGGCTGGAATGAAAAAGGCCCTGGAGTTCATCCGCTGACTTTAATTTGGTGTGTTGTTCAATAAAAAATCACGCGCCCCTCGGTTGTCTTCGCGTGACCTGCGCGGTCTACGATATCCGGGGGGCTTTTTTAGGCGGGAAAAGCCAAGCCAACCGCCAATCGGTCGAGTAGCCCCTGAAGAATATAGGCCGCAGCCATTTTATCGACGACTTCGGCCCGTCGTCGCCGTGACGAATCCGCTTCGAGCAGAGTGCGGGTGACGGCGGCGGTCGATAGTCGTTCGTCCCAGAAAGCAATCGGCAGGTCGCGCCGCTTCAGCAGGTTGGAGGCGAAAGCGCGGGTGGACTGGCACCGTGCTCCCTCGGCACCGTCCATTTCGACCGGCAGGCCAAGCACCAACCCGCCAACATCGTGGCGGTCGATCACGGCGAACAGCGCATCGGCGTCGGCGGTGAATTTGGTTCGGCGCAGGGTATCGAACGGAGTGGCGACGGTTCGGCTGATGTCGGACAGCGCCAACCCGATCGTCTTGGTGCCGAGATCAAGGCCGAGCAGGCGTTGATCTCGGCCAAGCTGGGCCAGTAGATCCTGGGATGCGACGATGCTCATCGGGCGGTTACAGTCCGTAGGCTTCGGCCATCGCCGGATCGCGGGCGGCGACGGCGCGGGCGAGGTCGGCGATGACCTTGGCCTGTTTCCAGGTGGCGTCGTCTTGCATCTTACCGTCGATCATTACCGCGCCGGTTCCATCCGGCATCGCCGCCAGAATTTTAAGGGCGAAGCGGACTTCGGCCGGGTCGGGGCTGAACACGGCCTTGGCGATCTCGATCTGCTTGGGGTGCAGGCTCCAGCCGCCGACGCAACCGAGCAGGAAGGCGTTGCGGAACTGCGCCTCGCAGGCGGCATCGTCGGAAAAGTCTCCGAACGGGCCATAGAATGCCTTGATCCCCGCCGATTGACAGGCATCGACCATCTTGGCGACGGTGTAGTGCCAGGGGTCTTGCTGGAACAAGGTGCGGTGAGGGCGGTCGGGAGCGGCATCTTCCAACACGCCATAGAAGGGGTGGCCGCCGCCGACGCGGGTGGTCTTCATCCCGCGCGATGCGGCCAGATCGGCCGGTCCCAGGCTCATCCCATGCATTCGCGGGCTGGCTTGGGCGATCGCGGCGACGTTATCGACTCCCAGCGCGGTTTCCAGAATAGCATGGATCAGGATCGGGCGGCGGATCGCGTGCTTCGCCTCCAACTGGGCCAGCAACTGGTCAAGATAATGAATGTCCCATGGTCCTTCGACCTTGGGAAGCATCACGACATCGACTTTGTTTCCCGCCGCCGCGACGATTTCGGTGACGTCATCGAGGAACCAGGGGGAATTCAGACAATTAACCCGCGTCCACAGCCCGGTCGTGGCGATGTCCCAGTCGCGTGCCACCTCAATGAAGCCAGCCCGCGCCGCTTCCTTTGCCTCGGCGGGGATCGCATCCTCAAGATTTCCCAGCAAGACATCGACCTGACGGCCGATTTCGGCGGCCTTGGCGCGCATTTTCTCGATGTGGGGCGGGAAGAAATGGATCATCCGCTCCAGCCGAACCGGCAGGTCGCGATAAGGCGCCGGAGCGCCGATGGCCAGCGGCTCGAAGAACTTGCGCGGGGGCTTGCTGCTCATGACGGGCATCCTGCGATCGGAGGGAGGCTCCGTCAGATTTACCCTTGGGGGGAGGGACTGACAAGTCCCTCACGCCACTGGCGAGCGGCCGGGTCTATCATGTCGGCGCACTGGGGCAATCTTCAGCCCAACCCTCTCCCTGAGGGAGAGGGGGCCGTTTGACAAAAAGTGCGAGGGCCGGATTAGGCTGAGACGTCAAGAACCTGACCGACACTGCCCTTGCCGGGCGGCGTGGTGGCCAGGGGAGGAGTCTGTTGCGCCTGAGCCTGCTGTGCCTGCTGAAGTTGCAAGGGCGGGCTTTGAGCCAGAACCTGGGCCGTGGTCTCCTGCTGCTTGGCAGCGCCATAAGGGCCATCAAGGTCGGCCTGGGCGCGAGGGAGATACGTGGCGGTGTTTTTGGTGCCGATGGCGGAGATATCCATGGCGTGTGCCTTTCTGGCGGAGGTATTTCAACCGACACTGTATCATTTCGTTCAGTCTTGGTCACGGACTGATTGCGAACGTCAGTCCGGTGCGGCCCCGATTCGGGCGGAGAAGACTGCGGCGCCTTCCGCGGTGCGCTTTCCCTGGAAGTGGAGCCGAACCGGAGCGGTGGGGGAGGGGGGCAGGTCTTCCCGCTCCAATTCTATCGTGTCGCCAAGACGGCTTTCGCCCAGGAAGTTGATCTCGTACTCGGTCAGGCGATAGGAGGAATGGTCTTCGAGCGGCAGGCTGTCGAGAATCCACTGCGCATAGCAGACATTGTTGACGTGGCCGTTGATGTCGAGATCGCCAATTCGAACCGGGATTGTTCCCGTTGGCGAGGTTTCGGGCCGCATCGCGATCTTTTCCGGGGTTATCGCCAGCGTTCCGTCGGAGCGACAGATTGACTCGCTTTCGGTCACGGACAATTTCATCGGCCGCCGGGTTGTCTGGTCCAGGGTCAGCCAGCTGGCGGTGCCGTCGCCTAGCTTGCGGTCGCCGCAAAAAATCTCGTAATCGCGTTGCGCCAGGGGGCCGGTGATCGGGCGGACCCAGGTGCGGATGTCGATTTTGTCGCCCCAGCCCGGCCAGTCGGTCATCGCCAGCCGTTGTCGTGTCAGTACCCAGATCGTGTTGCGACGAAGCATGTCGTCGAAGCCGTGGCCGAGATGGTTGGCGTGGGTCCAGGCGGTGTCCTGGAGGATCTTCAGCAGGCCGACCAGACCAAGCCGCTTGCGGTGGTTGAGGACGATCGAATTGATATCGTAGCTCTGAGTCCAGATCGTCTGCTTCATCAGCTCCCGCTCCATTGCACCGCACAGGACGGCACCGACAGCCTAAACGCGATGGCGCGGCGGCTCCAGAGTCTTGGGATGATAACTGATGTGTGAAAACGGGACGGTCGGCCCCGCTGCGTCACGGTTCCAGCTTTTTGGCCCCAAAAGGTAAAGGCCAGTCAACCCATTGGATTGACTGGCCTTTGTTGGTCGGAGTGAGAGGATTCGAACCTCCGGCCCCTGCCTCCCGAAGACAGTGCTCTACCAGGCTGAGCTACACTCCGTCGCCTGCGAGGCGCTCCTTATAGCGTCATCATCGTCGGCTGGCAAAGGGTATTTCTCACTTTTTTACAAAGAGGGTGGAGACCCCCCTCCGGCCGGGTTTGACTTCGCGCCATCCGGGGTGTTAGCCATCGTTCATGGCACCACCCCCTCTTCTCAGTTTGCGCGACGTGCGCCTGACCTTCGGCGGCAAACCGCTGTTCGAAGGAGTCACCGCCTGGATTGGCCGTGGCGACAAGACCTGTCTGGTCGGTCGCAACGGCTCGGGCAAGTCCACCCTGCTTAAGGTCTTGGCCGGAGAGATCCTGCCGGATTCGGGCGAACGCTTTGTTCAGCCGGGAACCCGGATCGCGGTTCTGCCGCAAGATCCGGTGATCGGCGCAGCGACGGTCGCGGCCTATGTCGCCGAAGGACTGGCCGCCGATGAGCACGACCAGATGTT
Source organism: Magnetospirillum molischianum DSM 120 (assembly GCF_000294655.1). Classification (GTDB taxonomy): domain Bacteria; phylum Pseudomonadota; class Alphaproteobacteria; order Rhodospirillales; family Magnetospirillaceae; genus Phaeospirillum; species Phaeospirillum molischianum. The sequence goes on along the minus strand of NZ_CAHP01000014.1, from coordinate 281,215 downwards.
CCGGGTCGAGACCGTGCTGGACGCGCTCAAGATCGGAGGCGACCGCGAATCCGCCACCTTGTCTGGAGGCGAGGCCCGTCGCGCCGCCCTGGCCCGTGCCCTGGTCGCCGAGCCGGATGTGTTGCTGCTCGACGAGCCGACCAACCATCTCGATCTGCCGACCATCCTTTGGCTGGAACAATGGCTGGCGGCTTATGGTGGCGCGATGGTGGTCATCAGCCACGACCGCCGCTTTCTTGAAACCGTGTCGAAACAGACTCTGTGGCTGGAGCGTGGCGTTGTCCGCCGCGCCGAGGTCGGGTTCGCCCGCTTCACCGATTGGCAGGAAGAGGTTCTGGCCGCCGAGGAAGCCTCGCTGGCGCGGATGGATAACCGCCTGCGTCAGGAATTGCATTGGATGGCGCGGGGCGTTACCGCCCGACGCAAGCGCAATATGGGCCGCTTGCGGGCGGTTCATGCCTTGCGGGCCGAGCGGGGCGAGCGCAAATCGGCTTTTCTCGCCGCCGGGCGTCAGGCTCAATTGGCCGCCGAATCCGGCGAGGTTTCGGGGCGGCTGGTGATCGAGGCCGAAGGTCTTTGCAAACGCTTCGGCGAGCGGGTGATCTGCGAGAATTTCTCGACCCGCATTCTGCGTGGCGACCGGGTCGGTCTGATCGGCCCCAACGGCGCGGGCAAGAGTACCTTGCTGAAGATGCTGATCGGGGCGTTGCCGCCGGATCAGGGCACGGTGCGGCTGGGCACCAATCTGGAGATTGCCGCCTTCGACCAGCACCGTACCATCCTCGATCCCGAGCGCAGCGTCTGGGACACCCTGACCGATGGGCGTGGCGACGAAGTGTGGGTGCGCGGCCAGCCTCGCCACGTCGTCGGCTATATGAAGGACTTCCTGTTCACCGAAGCTCAGGCCCGCACGCCGGTTCGGGCGCTGTCGGGCGGTGAGCGCAACCGGCTGCTATTGGCCAAGCTGTTGGCCAAGCCTTCGAACCTGCTGATTCTCGATGAACCGACCAACGATCTCGACATCGATACTCTCGATCTGCTCGAAGAGGTTCTGGCCGAGTATGACGGCACCCTGCTGTTGGTCAGCCATGACCGCGATTTCCTCGACCGGCTGGTGACCAGCGTCATTGCCGTCGAGGGGCAGGGCGATGTCACCGAATATGATGGCGGCTTCACCGATTATCTTCGCCAGCGTCCGGCCCGGCCCGAAACGGCCGCAAAGGCGGCGGCGAAGCCGGCCTCTGCTCCGGCGGTCGCGAAGCCCGCTCCGGCGCGGACCCGGATGTCCTATAACGAGACCCGTGAGTTGGACCGTCTGCCCGGACAGATCGCCGATCTGGAAATCGAGATCGCCCGGTTGGAGTCCGAAGTCTCCGATCCTGGCCTCTACGCCCGCGACGCCACCCGGTTCAATGCCGCCGTCGCCCGTGCCGAGGTCGCTCGTGCCGAGTTGGCCACCGCCGAGGATCGTTGGCTGGAGTTGGAAGCTAAACGCGAGCAGGCCACGGCGAAGTGACCGCGCCGCGCATGTCTCCGGCGGATTGGGCTGGCGCTCTGGCGGTCTCGCTGCTGTGGGGCGGCAACATGGTTGCCGTCAAGGCGGCGGTCGAGACCCTGCCGCCCTTTCTGCTGATGGGCATTCGCTTCATCATCGTCGCTTTGCTGTTGGCTCCGTTCTTCCGGCCTCGGCGCGACCAGTTGCCCGGCCTGCTTGGTTTGGCCCTGGTGCTGGGGGTCGGGCATTTCGGCCTGATGTTCCTGGCCGTAAGTGGAATGGACGCCGCCGCCGCCGTCGTTGCTCTTCAGATGACGATTCCGTTCAGTGCGTTGCTCGCCTGGATCGTCTATCGCGAAGCGCTGGGGTGGGGGCGCGGTCTGGGGGTTGGGTTGGCCTTTGCCGGTGTTGCTCTGCTGGCGGGCGAACCCCATGCCACGGGGATCTGGCCACTGTTGGCGATGGCCGCCAGTACCTTGTGCTGGGCGTTTTCCAACGTGATGATCAAGCGGATCGGCACGATCGACCCGTTAACGATCAACGGCTGGGTCGCTCTGTTCGCGATCCCGATGCTGTTCGCCTGTTCGGCCCTGTTCGAGCACGGTCAGATTGACGCGATTGTCGCCACCGGCCCCTCCGGCTGGGCCGGATTGGCCTATACCGTCATCGGGGCGTCGCTGATCGCCTACACCCTGTGGTATCGGCTGGTTCGTCGCCATTCCCTGAACCGGATCGTGCCGTTTACTCTGCTCGGCCCTGCGGTCGGCATCACCGGCGGTGTTTTGTTGCTGGGCGAAGCTTTGACTTGGCAAAAACTCGTCGGCGGCGTGCTGACGGTCGCCGGAGTCGCGGCGGTGCAAATGTTGTCGGGAAAAGCAAAGGAGAAGGTCGAGTCGTGATTCTTCGCCCCTCGCCCAATCACGAACCGCGCCGCAGCCCGCTTGTCGATATGCTGGTGCTTCATTATACCGGCATGCCCAACGGCCCTACTGCGCTTGACCGGCTGTGCGATCCCGCCGCCAAGGTCAGCGCTCATTATGTGATCGAGGAAGATGGGCGCGTCTTTGCCCTGGTCGAGGAATCGCGTCGCGCCTGGCATGCCGGGGCTGGGTCTTGGCGCGGCGAGACCGACATCAATTCCCGCTCGATTGGAATCGAACTGGTCAATCCCGGCCACGAATTCGGCTATCGCCCGTTTCCGCAGCCCCAGATCGACGCGTTGATCGATTTAGCGCGGGGAATCCTGGCCCGCCACCCGATCCCGCCCCGCAATGTTGTTGCCCATGCCGACATCGCCCCGACCCGCAAGGAAGATCCTGGCGAACTGTTCCCGTGGCAGAGTCTGGCCGAACCGCATGGAATCGGCCTGTGGCCTTGTGGCGAGCCGGTCGATCCGCCGCCATTGCCGGTGATCCTCGCCGGTCTGGCCCATTTCGGCTACGACGTTACCGATCCGACTGCGGCCCTGATCGCGTTCCAGCGCCACTTCCGCCCCTGGTCCCTGAGCGGAGACGCCGATCCCGAGACCTGCGGGCGCTTGCGGGCGTTGCTTCGGGTGATGCGGTAGGGGGCTTTTACCCGGCGCGTTGCAGGATGAAGGTGAATAATTCACCGTCTTCGCTGGCCTTCAGCAAAGTGTGCCCGGTCTGACGGCAGAGGGATTCGAAGTCGCGGCGGGTGCCGGGATCGGTCGCGATAACGGTAAGAATTGTGCCGGGGGGGAGGGTGTCCAGGGTCTTCTTGGCGCGCAGCACCGGCAGCGGGCAGGAAAGTCCGCGCACGTCCAGCACCTTATCGGTCATCATCAACTCCCCCTCGCTTCGCCGCGATGTCTGCGGTCGTAAGGCGATTTAGTCTACGGGCTTAGTACTCAAAGGACAATACGAAGGACAGGGGCTGCGGCTCCGCGCTTGACGTCGTGGATGAAGCAAGCTGGGATGCCGAATTGCCATGGAGTAGTAGCCGCTATGACCGTCCGTGCCATTCTTGCCGCGAAGCCAAAGGGAGCCGGAGAGCTCGTTTCGATCGCGCCCGACGCTCTGGTGGTCGAAGCCGCCCAGTTGCTGGCCCGTCACCGTATCGGCGCGGTGCCGGTGATCGAGGCGGGAATACTGGTCGGTATTCTGTCCGAGCGGGATATCGTCCGTGCTCTGGCTCGCTCGGCGTCAACGCTGGGGACGACCCGCGTGCGTGGTCTGATGACGGCGGAAGTTTTTGTTGCCCGCGAAAACGATGCGCTTGAGGCCGTTCTGGAACTGATGAGTTCGAAACGGATACGCCATCTTCCGGTGGTCAACGGCGAGGGCGTGGTGATCGGGATTGTCACCTTGGGCGATGTCGCCTATTGGCGCAGAAACTCATAAAGACAAGCAAAAGGCGGGTCACGCTCTAAGCTTTTATGATTTCGTCCTCGCCGGGCGCGGTCCTCCGACTGAGCAATCTTGATTTCAGCCGGTTGCCTTGTGGTAGCCCCTCGGCGCATTGCGCGGCTTCCAAAGCACATTCTTTGCTATGGTCGCAGGTGCTGTCGCTGGGGCAGTAGGCGATGTCGCCGAGGATGACCAGTGCATCGACGACAATGCCGCACTTAAGGCAATTTGTGGTTGCCGTGAACTTCTGCTGGCAAGGCGAGGGCAGGTTGAAAATGGGCATAAGTGGCATGATACGTATTGATGCGTCGAATAACAACCCCACTAAAAGTACGAGAAGCGGAGAAATCCCTATGTATTTTGGGGCTGTTCCTCGGTTTGTCCACGAAAGCCGGTGGCGACAACATAGGTCTCGGCCGAATCCGAACGGCTGGCCGGAGGTTTGGCGTGGCGGACGGTGGTGAAGTTCTTTTTCAACTGATCGAGCAGTGTCTTCTCGGTGCCGCCTTGGAAGACCTTGGCGACAAAAGCGCCGCCCGGAGTCAGAACTTCCATCGCGAAATGCAAGGCGACTTCGACCAGGGCGATGATGCGCAGGTGGTCGGTCGAAGGGTGGCCGGTGGTCGGGGCCGCCATGTCTGACAGAACCACATCGGCGGGACCGCCCAGCGCTTCTTTCAGCCGGTCGGGAGCGTCGTCAGCAAGAAAATCGCCCTGAAGCACGGTTGCCCCCGCGATCGGGTCCCATTCCAGGATGTCCATGCCGACGACGGTTCCCCCCTTGGGCTGACCGGCCTTGACACGCTGCACCGCGACCTGAGTCCACCCGCCGGGGGCCGCGCCCAGATCGACCACCCGCACGCCGGGGCGGAGCAGGTGAAAGCGGTCGTCGAGCTGGATAATCTTGAAGGCGGCACGCGAGCGGTATCCGAGCCGCTTTGCCTCATAGACATAGGGGTCGTTGAGCTGGCGCTGTAGCCAGAGCGTCGAAGACAGCTTGCGCCGTTTCGCGGTCTTGACCGTGACGGTCATCTGGCGCGATCCGCCGCCGGGTCCGGCACCGGTACCCTTGCCGCCGCTTTTGCTTTTGCCTTTGGTCTTTTCGCCGGCCATCACGTCCTCTTTCTTTGGCGGCTATGCGCATCTTCGCGCATCATGCCGAGCAATACGCCTTCACGAACGCCGCGATCGGCTACCCTTAACCGCCCCAACGGCCACAGCCGACAAAGGGCGTCAAGGATGGCACATCCCGCAACCACCAGATCGGCCCGTTCCGGTCCGATGCAAGGGTGGGCGGCGCGGTCATCCGAACTCATCCCCGCCAGCATCTGGGATACGGCGGCGATATCGGCAAAATTCAGGTTCAATCCATCGATCTGGGCGCGATCATAGCGCGTTAGTCCCAGATGCAATGCACCCAGCGTCGTTACCGTGCCCGAGGTGCCCAGCATTTGCGCCTGCTTGCCGGTCATTCGCGCGGCGATGCCATGTTCGTGCTCGAAAGGGGCGAAGGCTTCGGTCAACTGAGCCACGACCGCTTCGTAACCGGCGGCGGTGGACATCTCGGCCCCGCTCTGCTCGGCCAGGGTCACCACCCCGGTCGGGACCGAACGGACACCCTGGACCAATTGCCCATCGGATTCAGTCCGCACCCACACCAGTTCGGTCGAACCGCCGCCAATATCGAACACCAGCGCCCACGGAACATGAGGGTCAAGCAGCGAGGAGCACCCCGCCAAAGCCAGCCCCGCCTCTTCCTGCGCTGAAATGATGTCGGGGGCAAGGCCGGTGCGTTCGGCGATGCGAGCCGTGAATTCGGCACCGTTAACGGCGCGGCGGCAGGCTTCGGTGGCGACGAGCCGGGCGCGGCCGGCGCGGTTGCGCCGCATCTTATCGGCGCAGGTTTCCAGGGCATCAAGGGTGCGGATCATCGCCGCTTCCGACAGGCGGCCGGTTCGGCTCAATCCTTCGCCCAGGCGGGTCACGCGCGAGAAGGCGTCGATCACCCTGAAGCCGTGCCCGGTGGGACGGGCGACCAGCATGCGGCAGTTATTCGTGCCGAGATCAAGGGCGGCGTAGACGGCGTCGCTGGGCATGATGCCTGGGAACTGGTCCGGCCGGATTGGCGGGACGGGAATTAAGGGGCGGCAATGTTAGCCCGGATGACGTCGCCAAGGGAAGCCCCGCGCGTCCGATTGCTCGGGCCGCGCGGGGGATATCACTAACAGCCGCCGAAGCCGAACGTGGTCTCGGTGCCGTCATCCCAACCGTCCCACAGATAGTCGGCCTCGATTCCATCGGCGATCAGGCGGAACGCGTACTTGGCCTGATCGAGATAGGCATCGCAATAAGCGCCGATCTTATCCATGCCGCCATTGGCTTCGAACGCCTCGGCCGGGCAGGGCGAGCCGCAGAAATGGCGCACCGCGCAGACCGCGCATTTGGCGATGTCCTCGACCTTGCGGCCGGTGACCAGCTTGAAGGGCGGGGTTTCCAGCACGTCTTCGATCCGGTCGGTGAACAAGTTGCCGCCAGCGAAGTCGGGCAGGCCGATGAACTCGCTGCACGGGAACAGCGTGCCATCGGGGGCCAGGGCGAAAAAGCTGCGACCGCCGCCACAGGGCGAAATGTCGCACATCAATCGCCGTGCCGTGGGGGCCAGGATCGAGATCAGGATATTGGCGAAATTCGCCACCACCAACTTGCGCCCGGTTTCGCGGAACAGGGCATGGGTGCGGTCGAGTGCGGCGAGATAGGCTTTGCTGACCACCGCGTCCTCGACCCACGAATCCCGTCCGCCCGGCTGAGTACAGCGGACGAAGTTCAGCATACAGGCCGGGACTTCGCGTTCGTGCAGGAACTCGACCATCGGGACTAACTGGTCGATGTTCTCGCGGTTCATCGTGCAGATGACGTTGAAGCCGGCATAGCCCTTCAGCCGGTCGATCGCGGTCAGGGTCGAGGCGAACACGCTGTCGCCGTTCCAGCGCTTGCGCGACCTGTCGGCCACCGCTTCAATCGGGGCGTCGAGCGACAGGCCGATGCCGCAGCCATGGCTGGTCAGGAATGCGATCGCGGATTCGTCGAGCAGAGTGGCGTTGGTCTGCACTCCGAAGCGGAAGCGGTCGCCGTACTGCGCGATTGCTTCGAACATCGCATCGCGGTTCAGCATCGGCTCGGCGCCATGGAAGATGATCTGCGGCTTGCGGTCGGGCGGCATGATCGACGAGAAATAGGCGTGCAGCCGTTCCATCGCGTCGAGCAGCGTTTCGCGGCTCATATGCTCGCCGCTTTTGCGCATGTCGCGCGGAATGTAGCAATAGGCGCAATCGAGGTTGCAGCGCTCGGTCGGATTGAAGTAGACCGCCGACGGCTTCAGATTGAAACGCAGCAGTTCCATTTCTTCGGCGAACGACTCGCGCTTGTCCTGCCACTGCCGGACCAACTCGCCATCGGCCAGCACGCGCGATGCCTCGTCCGTGCGCACCAGAGACCAGAAGGCGGTATCGGCGTCGATCAGAGCGGTGTAGTCGGAATGGCCGATGTCGAACCATTCCAGCCCGTCGGGAAGACGACCCCCGATGGGGGCCGCCTCACCTTTCGCGTCAGCGAGCAAGCTCAACGCTTCACCTGCTTGTCCATCAGCACGTAATGCGACAGGCCGGTACCTTCGGCGTCGCAGCTCTTGCGGCTGGCGATCACCGCCGGACGGGTGGTTTTGGTTTCGGTTCTGCTCATGGTCGTTCGGACTCCACGGTTGCCGGGGCGACGGCGCGGGCACGACAATGCCTTTGCCGAAACCCTTTTCCATCGGATTCCGCCCCGAGACTCGGATGAGGTCCAACAGGTCTTCTGGCTCTCGGATCGACCACGCAACCACGCCTTCCCGGCGGTTGGCCGCCAGTGGCTGGGCGTTTTCCGCCCCAGTGGTCCGTGTCCCCGATTACAGCGGCGGGACCGCTACGGATTTGCACCGTATTCCGGGATGCTGGACCATGCCGCTTTACGCCAAGGCGGGGAGTTCCGTCAAGAGTCGGCTTTCAGGGCAATGCATCTTGGTCACCTCGCCCCTTGCCCTGGACGGGGTATCCGAGGCACAGTCCCGCTTTCTTTCATCCACCGATCTGAACAGGAACTCATATGGCCCGGCGTTTCGCGGTCTTCATCGTCGATTGGTGCTGGCGGCATGCTCTCGCGGTGGTGGGGATCGCCCTGGTCGCGACCGTGGCAATGGGGCTTTATGCCGCCACCCACCTGTCGCTCGACACCGATGAATCCAAGCTGATTTCCTCAGACCTGCCGTTCCGTCAAGCCGAGCAGGCGATCGATTCGGCTTTTCCCCACACTCTTGACCGGCTGGTCGTGGTGCTTGACGCGCCGACGCCCGAACTGGCGGAAGATGGGGTCGAGCGTTTGCGCGCCGCTCTGGCCGCTATCGGGGGACCGATCCGTTCGGTCGAACGCCCGAGCGAGGAATTGTATTTCCGTCGTCACGGTCTGCTCTTCCTGTCGCCGGCCGACCTGACCACGCTGTCCGACCGGTTGGTTGCGGCCCAGCCGTTGCTGGGCACGGTGGCGCACGATCCGTCGCTGCGCGGTCTGCTGTCGGCGGTGGGGATGATTGTCGATGGCATCGCTCACGGCCAAGCCGGGGCAGCCGATATCGAACCGCTGGTCGCCCGTATCGACCATGTTGCCGCCGCTCTGGCCGAGGGGCGCTCGACCGAGCCCGCCGACTGGCAGGCGATGCTCGCCGCGGGACCGATGCGCGATACATCGCGTCGCTTTTTGTTGGCTCAGGCGCAGGTCGATCATGGCGCGCTGGAGGCGGGGGCAGAGGCCGATCGGGCCATCCGCACCGCTGCCGCCACGCTGGGGTTGGTGCCGGAGCATGGCTACCAGGTGCGACTGACTGGTTCGGTCGCGTTGTCCGACGCCAACTTCGCCACCGTGACCGAAGGCGTCGAGATTACCGCGCCGTTGTCGCTTTTGGCGGTGATCGGGCTGCTGTTCCTGGCGGTGCGTTCGCTTCGGGTTGTCGTTGCAATCATCATCAGTCTGGCGATCGGGCTGGTTGCCACCGCCGCTTTTGCCGCGCTGACCGTCGGCAGCCTTAACCCGATCTCGGTCGCTTTCGCGGTGATGTTCGTCGGTATTGCCGTCGATTTCGCGATTCAGTTCGTGACCTCATATCGCAACGAGCGTCATCGGCTGGGCGAGTCAGCTCCGGCGGCGCTGGCATCGGCTGGAGCGATGGCTGGGCCGCTGTCGCTGGCGGCGCTGGCGACCGCCGTTGGATTCCTGTCGTTCCTGCCGACCGCCTACACCGGCGTGTCGCAACTGGGCCTGATCGCGGGCGGTGGAATGGTAATCGCCTTGATCGTCGATTTCACTGTTCTGCCCGCATTGCTCGCACTTTTGAAGCCGCCGCCCGAGCCGGAGCCGGTGGGGTTGCCCCTTGCCGGTCCTGACCGTTGGCTGGCGCGTCACGCTCGGTCGGTGGCGTTGGGCGCGGGACTGATCGCCCTGAGCGGGGCGTCATTGCTGCCGTTCCTGCCGCTTGATTTCGATCCGCTTCATCTCCAGGATCCCAAGGCCGAGGCGGTTTCGACCTTTCACGAAATGGCGCGCGATCCCGAAGCCGGAGTCTATGCGGTCGAGGTGTTGGCCCCGTCGCGGGCCGAGGCCCGCGAATTGGCCAAGCGGCTGGAGGTTCTGCCCGGCGCGCGGCGGACGATGACGATTGAAAGCTTCATTCCCGACGATATCGACGAGACTCTGCCGATCGTCGCCGATCTGGCCCAGGTGTTGGGGCCGACGTTGAATGTTGCCGCGCCGCTGCCCCCGCCGTCGCCCGAAGAGACCGCGGCCGCTCTGGCCAAGTTGGCGGGACGGTTGGAAGCCGAACTGCCGGGTCACGAGCCGTCGCGTTTGTTGGCTGGTCATCTCCGCGCTATCGCCGCCGCCGGGCCGGAGCGGGTCGCTCAACTTGACAGCTTGTTGGCCTCGGGCCTGTCCGGCTTGATCTCGTCCCTGCGCCAAACTCTCGATGTCACTGGTCCGGTGACGGTGGAGACCTTGCCGCCCGATCTGTTGCGTGACTGGATCACGCCCGACGGTCGTGCCCGCGTCAAGGTGCTGCCACGCGAGGACATGGAAGATGCTGGGGCGCGTACCCGCTTCGTTGATGCCGTCGCTTCCGTCACTCCCGATGCTGCCGGTGCGCCGATTTCGATGGAGCAATCGGGACGGGTGGTGGTGCGGGCCTTTGCCTTTGCCGCTGTCGGGGCGTTGCTCGCCATCGGGCTGATGCTGGGGTTGATGTTGCGCCGGGTGCTCGATACCGCCCTGGTGCTGGCACCGCTGCTGCTGGGGGCGCTGGCGACGGTGATCGCCGCCTGGGCTGGCGGTCTGGCGATCAATTTTGCCAACATCATCGCCTTGCCCCTGTTGCTGGGGATCGGAGTCGCTTTTAACATCTACTTCGTTGTCAATTGGCGGAGCGGTGTGACCTCTCCGCTCCAGCACCCGACGACCCGCGCGGTTCTGTTCAGCGCGCTGACGACTGGGTCGGCCTTCGGCAGTCTGGCGGTGTCGCCCCATCTCGGCACCGCGTCGATGGGGTTGTTGCTGTTCGTTTCGCTTGGTTTATCGGTGGCGGCAACCTTCGTGGTGCTGCCTGCTTTGTTTCACCTTCTGGGAAGGCCCAACCATGACTAAGAGGCTGATCGTGACCGCCGATGATTTCGGCCGGTCGGTTCCGGTCAACGAAGCGGTCGAAGACGCACACGTCAACGGTATCCTGACCTCGGCCAGCCTGATGATGACCGAGGCCGCCGTTGACGATGCGGTGGCGCGGGCGCGGCGCCTGCCTGAACTTGGCGTCGGGCTGCACGTTACTTTGGTTGATGGCATTCCGGCGCTGCCGCCGTCGCAGGTTCCGGCTCTGGTTGGTCCCGATGGGCGGTTTGGCCGCGAACTGGTTCGGTTGGGGGCGCGGATTTATCTCGACCGCGCCGTGCAAGATCAGGTCCGGGCCGAGATGCGGGCGCAGTTCGAACTGTACGCAGCCACCGGCCTGCCGCTGGCCCACGTCGATTTTCATCACCATTATCACCAGCATCCGACCGTGTTCGATCTAGTGCTTGATCTGGCGGTTGAATACGGCGCTGCCGGAATCCGGGTGCCGTGGGAGCCGCCGTTGCGATCGTTTGCGGCGCGGGGCGACCGGCTGGGACTGCGGCTATGGAACGGCGTGTTCCATTGGCGTCGTTGCGCCCGGATGCGAGCCAAGGCGCGCGCCGCCGGTCTGACCGTCAACGACCGCTCGTTCGGAGTTAATGACAGCGGCATGATGGATTACGCTCGGGTGGCGTCGTTCCTTGATCATCTGCCCGAAGGGCTGTCGGAGATCTACAGCCATCCCGCCACCCGCCATTGGGAAGTGCGACCGATGCCGTCGCATTACCATGTCGCCGAGGAATACCGCGCCCTGGTCGAACCGGCCAACGTGACGCGGGTCAAGGATCGTGGCATCGAATTGGTCAACTTCTCCATGGCGGCGGAACAGGCATGAACGCAGGGATTCTGCGGCTATGCCTCATTGCCGTTGTTCTTGGCATCGCATGGTGGCTTCGTGACGGGTTCGGCGATGTCGGTGGGGCGCTTGACCGCGCCGGTTGGAGCGGGGTGGCGATCATAACCGCCTATCACCTGCTGCCGATGATGTTGTGCGGGTTGAGCTGGGCGACGTTGCAGCCGCAGGAGCCGCTCCGTCCGGCCTGGGTCTTCGTGATGGGCCGGTGGATTCGCGATGGCGTTGGCGAACTGGCCGGCTTTCTGCCCCTGTCCGGAGAAATGGCCGGAATTCGCCACCTGACCCGCTTCGGGATCCGACCAGCGGTGGCGGGGGCCACAGTGGTGGCGGACATCACCGCCGAGGCAATCGCCCAGTTTCTGTTCAGTCTGGTCGGCGTCGGCATGTGGGCTTGGCTGTACCCAGAGTCCGAGGTGACTCGTTGGGGCGTGATTGCCCTGGTGGTGTCGGTGCCGGTGTTGATCGCTTTCGTGATCGTGCAACGCTCGTGGTTCATGCATTTCCTCGAATCGTTGCCGTCGCGGTTGATGCCGAAAAGCTGGGATGCCCCCGATGTCGAACAGGGGATCGTGGCCTCGATCAACGACATTTATCGGCGTCGGTCGCGGATGGTGCGGTCGGTGGCATGGCATCTGGCGGCCTGGATCGCCGGAGCCGCCGAAGCCTGGGTGGCACTCTATCTGCTGGGATACCCGCTTGATTTCGCTCAGGTGTTGGCGATGGAGAGCATTATCTTCGCCATTCGCAGCATCGCGTTTGTCGTGCCCGGCGCGATCGGTATCCAGGAAGGCGGCTACATGCTGCTTGGGACAATGCTGGGTCTGCCGACCGAGGTCGCGCTGGCTCTGTCGCTGCTGAAGCGGGGCCGCGAGCTGATCCTGGGCCTGTCGGCGTTGTTGGCGTGGCATTTCATTGAGGGGGCAACCGCCCGTCGGCGGTGACAAGCGTCCGCCGACATGCCGTATCGGGGTAAGTCGGCGGGAAGAAACCGGGTGGAGGTCTACTTCCCGGACCCAGAGGCGTAGGGCAGCCCCCCTCTTCCGTGCGGAAGAAGAGGGGGGGCTGGATAGAAAATCAGCCTTCGTCGTAGCTGTTGGCGCGGCCGATGGTGGCTTCGGCCGCCACGGTGGCCGGGCGGATGCGGCCGGACAGGGCAACCGCCTTTTCCAGATCGCTTTCGCTGCACATGCCGAGCGTTACCGGATTGCGCGGCTTAATGTTGCCGGCGTTCCAGTGGGTCTTATCGCGCACCGCCAGGATGGTCTGCTTGGTCGTGCCGATCAGCTTCGAGATCGTCGCGTCGGACAGTTCCGGGTGATGCTTGAGAATCCAGGCGATCGCGTCGGGGCGATCCTGGCGTTTCGACACCGGGGTATAGCGGGCACCCTTGGGTTTCGAACGCGGCTGCGGAATATCGGTGACGGTCAGCTTGAGGCGGCCGTCAGGATTAGCTTCGCACCGTTCGATTTCGATGCGGGTAACTTGGCCGTTGGCGACGGGATCGAGACCGACGATGCCGGCAGCAACCTCGCCATCGGCGATGGCCTGAACCTCAAGCGGATGAAGGCCGCAGAAGTCGGCAATCTGCTCGAAGGTGAGAGCGGTGTTCTCGACGAGCCATACGGCGGTCGCCTTGGGCATCAGCGGCAGGGCCATGAATCCTCCTGAATGTCGACTGGTCCCGTTCGACCGGCTGATCACAGCCGGCTTCGGCGGGAAGGCATCCCTTCGCCCCGTTGGGCAAAATGGATCGTTCCCGCGTGGATCGTTCAAATTCCGGCCGAGCGGATACAACCCGCATCACCGACCGGCGACGATCCGTGGAAATCACATCCTCTTATATGGGTGTTCTTAGCCTGGGTCAAACCGTCAGCACGATCTTTCCTATATGTGTGTTGGCCTCCATCAGGCGATGAGCCTCGGCGGCGTCGGCCAGCGGGAAGGTCGCGTTGATCAGCGGCGCGATCCGACCCTGGTCGAGCAGAGGCCAGACCGTCCGGTGCAGAGCCTCGGCCATTGCCGCTTTACGGTCGTTCGATTGCGGGCGCAGTGTCGATCCGGTCAGGGTGAGGCGCTTCAGCATCACCGGCATCAGATTGACCTCAACGGTTGATCCGCGCAGGAAGGCGATCGACACCAGCCGCCCATCGGGAGCCAGTGCCTTGATATTGCGAGCGACGTACTCGCCGCCGACCATATCGAGGATGACATCGACGCCGCGTCCACCAGTCGCGGCCTTGATCACCTCGACGAAATCCTCGCTTTGATAATCGATGGCGCGGTCGGCTCCCAGACTGGCGCAGGCGCTGGCTTTTTCCGCACCGCCCGCCGTGGCGAAGACGGTGGCCCCCATTGCCTTGGCCAGTTGGATCGCGGTGGTACCGATTCCACCCGCGCCGCCATGGACCAGCAGACTCTCCCCGGCGGCAAGCCGTCCGCGCTCGAATACGTTGTGCCAGACGGTGAAGAGGGTCTCGGGCAGGGCGGCGGCGCGGATGAAGTCGAACCCTTGGGGTAGCGGCAGGCACAACCGGGCATCGACGACGCAATATTCGGCATAGCCGCCGCCGGGGACCAGGGCGCAGACGGCGCTGCCCAGGGCTGGTTCGACAACGCCGGAACCCAACGCGGCGATTGTTCCCGCAACTTCGAGGCCGGGCAGATCCGAGGCACCGGGCGGCGGCGGATAGACTCCCTGGCGCTGGAGGACGTCGGGACGGTTGATTCCAGCGGCGACGACCTTGATCACCACTTCGCCCGCGCCGGGAATCGGCGTCGGCCGGGTGGCGAGGGTCAGCACCTCGGGCGCTCCGGGCCGGGCGATCTCGATACAGGCCATGGTCTCGGGGGTCATCATCAGTCCCTTTGCTATTGTGGCGCGGACCAATCTGGTATGGTCCTGTCAGCAAGGCAAGAGAGGATGAGCGAGAGATGGATCTCGACGAGCTTGACCCCCGCGCCCCCACTCCGACCGCGCCGCGTCCGCTCGACCCGCTTTCGGTTGAGGAATTGACTGTCTATATCACCCGGTTGGAAGCGGAAATCATCCGCGCCCGTCAGGCGATTTCCGCCAAGGAACAGGTCCGGGCTGGGGCCGAGGCTCTGTTCAGAAAATAGTTGGCTGATCGCTTGGCGGTGGGTGCAGTCTGACGGTAAAGCGTGACCCCTGGCCCTGACGGCTCTCGACGCTGATGGTGCCGCCATGCATTTCGACGATCTGGCGGACCATGTGCAGCCCGATCCCCGACCCGGAAACGCCCTGGGTGTTTGACGCACGGTGAAAGCGTTCGAAGATGCCGGGCAGATCCTCTTCGGGGATGCCGATGCCGCGATCGGCAATGGCGATAACGATGTCGCCGCTCTTTCCGTCGCGGCGGGTCGAGACGGTGATCTCCGATCCCTCAGGCGCGTATTTAACGGCATTACCGATCAGGTTGTTGAGCGCCAAGGCGATCAGGCCAGGGTCGCCCCAGACCGCCAGATTTGTTTCCGCCTCTATCTGAAAGCAATGATCGGGGGCGGCGATGCGGTGCTGGGCCAGGGTGACTTCGATCAGCGCGGCCGGGTCGAAGGATTGCTCGTGCATCATCATGATGCCGCTATCGAGCTGTTCGTCGGCCAAGCAGGTGTCGATCAGGCCCAACAAGCGCTGGACGCCACCGCGAATGATCCCCAGCCGGGGCAGGCTGCCGGGGTCGGTCGCGCCCGTCCGAATCTCCAGCATCTGGGCGGCGGAATCGATGATCGCCAGCGGTGTACGGAATTCGTGCGAGACCATCGACAGGAGCTGACGCAATTGCCGTCTGGCTTCGCGTTCGCGCGCCAGAGCGGTCTCGGCCTGTTGCTTCGAGCGGCCCAGTGCTCGAACCATGTCTTGTAATTGCCGGGTGCGCTCGACTACCCGCTGCTCTAACTCGGCATTGAGGGCGGACAGGTCGGCATTCAGCCGGGCGATCGTGGCGATGTCGTGCCACGCCCGCAATGTCCCGGTCAAAGAGGTGGTTTGCTTCCGTGCAGTCGGCTCTGCCTTGCGTTTGTAATCGCCGCGATCATTGCCGACGACGATATCAAGGTCGGGGATATCGCCGGGCTTGCCGGTGCGCAGGATGATGCTGATCGGGTCGATCTCAGCCACCGTGTCGTCGTTGGCACGGGACATCTGGCGCAGGCGGCGGATGCGTTCTTCCATCGGCTCAGGCGTTGCCGATTGCGGCGGCAAAAGCGTAGCCAATGCCATGAACGGACTCGATCGGCAGGGGTTGACCAATCGCTTCGGCCCCCTTGGCGCGCAGGCGGCGAACCATTGAATCGATCGAGCGGTCGGCGGGGTCCCAGCCACGCTTGCCCAGCGCACGGAAAATCTCGTCACGCGATACCGGCTCGCCTGGGCGCGATACCAACAGGGTAACGAACACGCGCTCATTGCCCGTCAGCTTAACCGCACGTCCTTCGGGCGATGCCAGGGTCCAGGTCAGTTGGTCGAAGGTCCAGTCGGTCGTGATGGACGCGCGCGAAACGGCGGGGGCGGTGGGGCGGATCGGTTTTGTCTGGGGCGTCAGCTTCAGGCGGCGGGCGAGGCTACGCACCTGGGCCTCCAACTCGCGCAATTCAACCGGCTTGACCAGATAGACGTCGGCGCCGATCTCCAGCCCGACGACCCGATCGACATTCAGTCCCCGTGCGGTGAGCATGATAATACCGACGTTGGATTTTGCCCGCAGCCGTGCGGCGATCGAAAACCCGCCTTCGCCTGGCAGGTTGATGTCGAGGATCAGGATGTCGATCTGTCCCCGCGCCAGGACTGCGTCGAGTTCCATGCCATCGGCACAGCCTTCGACGTCATGTCCGCAGGTGGTGAGGTACTCAGTAAGATCACCTAGAAGATGAACTTCGTCTTCAACAATCGCGATGCGAGCCATGAGGTTTTGCTTTCCGTCCTTTGGCGTCGTCCCGAGGTTGGCCATCTTTCACATCCACCATACCAATTAACACTGCTATGTGACGAGTAGCTATCGGGATGGTGGTCTTGCTTCGAAAGCATAAGAACCATTCATGCCTTGTTCCGGTGATCGGGACCGATTCGTGCCGCTTCTCAGGCGGCGGGCTTGGCTTCGCCCGCGTGAGCTCGCGGGCACTCTGGACAGCGCGTGTTGGCGGAGTCAGGCTGACGGCATCACCCCACAAGGGAGGTCGCCGATGGATCGCCTTGACTTTTGCCTGTCCGTTGAGGGAGCCGATGGGCTGGACGACCGCGAATGGATGATCGCCAACGGTCTTGCCGGCTATGCTTCTGGGCGTCTCGATGGTAGTGCCGCACGGCGCCACGATGGGCTGTTGGTGGCGGCGTTGCCGGTTTCCGGTCGCACGATTCTGCTCGATCGGATCGAGGAAACCGTGATCCCCGCCGCTGGCGCTTCCGCCTTCGCTCTGTTCGACGCCCTGGTCGAGGTGCGGCTGGAACGGGGAATGCCGGTCTGGCGTTTTGTTCGTGACGGAATCGAACTGGAACGCCGGATCGTGATGCCGTGGCGGCAGAACACGACGTTGCTGTCCTATCGCCTCTTGTCGGGTGGGCCGGATATCGGCCTGGAGATTCGGCCCTGGATGCATTTTCGCGGGAATGACGGCCCCGCCGATCAGCCGCTGTACCCTCCGGTGTTGTCCTGGCACCAGGGCGGGCGGATCGAGGTGACTCAAGGCGCGTTCCCGCCGCTCCGTCTGGCGGTTCGTGCCGCCGCGATGTCGCTGGTCTTGGGTGAGGAAAGAACCGAGGCGGCGTTCTATCCGATCGAGGCCGAGCGCGATTACACCGCGCGCGGCCCAGTGTGGAATCCGGGGCGGTTCATGCTGCGGCTGGGGGACGGTGGCGCGGAACTGATCGCCTCGGCCGAGCCGTGGCCCGCCGCCCTGGCTCAGACCGCGTTGGACGCTCTGGCCGCCGAGAACGGTCGCCGCGACCGGCTGATCGCTCATGCCGTGCCTGCTGTTCGCGATGCGGTGGGGCAGCGGTTGGTGCTGGCCGCCGATGCTTTTCTGTTCGAGCCGCGAGGCCGCTTTGACCTTGCCGCCCGCGCCCTGGCCCAGGGTGACGATGTTCGCAGCGTTATCGCCGGGTATCCGTGGTTCAATGATTGGGGGCGCGACACCATGATCGCGCTCGAAGGCTTGACCCTGGTCACGGGACGCCCAGACGAAGCCCGGCGCATCCTGCGTACCTTTGCCGCCTACGAACGCGACGGATTGATTCCCAATAACATCCCCGATGGCGGGACCGAGGGCGTTTATCACGCCGCCGATGCCAGTTTGTGGTTCTTTCACGCCCTCGACCGTTATCTGGCCGCGACCGGCGATAGCGAGACCTTGGCTCTGATCCTGCCGGTGCTGCGCCGGATCATGGCCGCCCACCGCGCCGGAACCCGCTTTGGCATCGGAGTTGATCCCGCCGACGGGCTGCTGCGTCAAGGGGCCGAAGGCTACATGCTGACCTGGATGGACTCGGCAACGCCACGCCGGGGCAAGGCGGTCGAGATCAACGCCCTGTGGTACAATGCCTTGTTCGTAATGAGCGGCTGGCTCGCCGCCGAGGGCGACGAAACCGGGGCGGCGCAGATCCGCGAGGAGGCCGCACGGGTTCGCGAATCCTTCAATCGCCGCTTCTGGAACCCGGAAACCGGTTTTCTGTTCGATCTGATCGATGGCGAGGATGGTGATGATCCGGCGTGCCGCTGCAACCAGATCCTGGCACTATCGTTGCCGCACCCCGTGCTGGAGTCCGAACGCTGGGCGTCGGTGCTGTCGGTGGTCGAGCGGCGTCTGCTGACTCCATTTGGCTTGCGCTCGCTTGATCCCGCCGCACCCGATTACCGTTCATCCTATGCCGGAGACCTGCATACCCGTGACTTCGCCTATCATCGCGGCACGGTGTGGGCGTGGCTGATCGGTCCCTTCGTCGATGCCTGGCTGAAGGTGCATCCCGGCGACCGTGCCGGAGCGCGTCGGGTGTTGTCCGGTCTGGTCGGGCATCTGGATGAATTTTGTGTCGGCACTATCGCCGAAGTGTTTGACGGCGACTCACCGCACCGGCCGCGAGGCTGTCCGGCTCAGGCGTGGAGTGTCGCGGAAATGCTGCGCGCCTGGGCGAACAGCGCGCCTTAGGGCGGGCGATGAGCACCCGCATTCGCCCCTCTCCCCCCAAGGGAGGGAAAGGGGCGAACCGTCGGTTTAGCGGAACGCCGAGCCGGTCAGGAAACCAGCACCCGCACCAGTGGGGGCGGATTTCCACTGCTCGTCAACGAACGCGTTGAAGGCGTCGGCGTAGGCGTTGTCGTCGCGGATCGGGGTGAACACAATCACGCCCAGGCCGATTGCGAACAGGCCGAGCCCCAGCTTGGTCGCCAGATCGGGGTCAAGCAGGCCGGAGAAGAACGCCACCGCGCCCAGCGCATACAGGATCAGACCGGCGACGTATTTCGACATCGCGGTTCCGGTCATCGAGCACTCGATCCGCAGAGTCTTGCGGGTGGTCCGGTTCAGGATCAGGGCGGCGTTTTCGGCCCCCTTGTGTGAAATCACACAGACCGACTGACCCAGGCGCAATCGGTCGATATTCTTGCTGGCGCGATAGCTGACCGAGCGGCCATCGGCGGTCTTGATGTGGAATATATCGGCATAGAGTCGGTCTACGGTTCCATTGACCGCTTCGTAATCGTCACGCACCTGAGCCTTGTAGTCCGTCATGGTTCCTCTCCCAGATATTCCCGGCCCCTGCCGGGAACAGCATTTAACGATCCTCGAATCCGCTCACCGCGCAGGACTGTCCTCTGGTCCTGAGGGTACGGCATAAAGTTTCGGCCTCGGCGGGCGCAAGCGGCCCAGCCAGCAGCCGGTACGTGGTTCCGAGATCGGGAATGACGGTCTTCACCGCCTTGAAGGACAGGGACGCCAGTTCCGGATTCTCTTTCTTCATCGCCTCTATCGCCTTGTCGGTGGTAGAGGGCGACGCCATCGACAAAAGGTGTACTCCGACCGGCCCTTTGCCGCTAGCGGGAATGGCACCGCCGGGGATGCCCCCCATCTTCTGGCCGGGATCGACCGCCGACGGCTTATGCCGGGGTGTCTTTTTCTGTTGGGGCGTGGTGGGCGGCGGGGACAACTGTGGTGTCGGCGGGGGTGTTATCGCCATGGGTAGGCCCATGAGATCGATTGCCTTGATCTCGCGTTCTTTTTCGTCCGGGCTGACCAGACCGAGAGTCGCCAGGGTTTCGACTCTGGCGCGGCCCAATTGCGCCGCCTCGGCATCGCGGCGGGCGGGGGCGGCGCGCTGCTGGGGCGCAAGCGGCAGCAGCTGGTCGAGCAGCAAATCACGTTCCGCCGCATTGTCCGGAGCGGCGGACGGACCGCCGAGTTGTGCCAGTCGGGTTCCCATCTCGGACAGCGGCAGCGGCTGGTTGAGGCCAGCGGCGGGCGGCGGTTGGTCGAAAGGCAGCAAAGCCCCCAGATTAGCGGCGCGGCGCGGCGCGGCTTCTGACGGCGTGACGATTCCCGCATCGACCAATCCACGCAGAGCCTGGAACCGTTCGGCCTCGGAATCGCCTGCGATGCTGTCCGGGATGTCGAGGGTGAAGGACGGCGCTGTGGGCGGCGGCGGCGGGGCGGCGACCGCTGGGGCTGGCGGCGGGGGCCAGGACGCGCGCGGTGGCGGCTGATTGCGAAGCTGGTCGGAACAGGCGGTCAGGGTCAGCATCGCGACCGCGGACAGAAGAACGCTTGTCCGAACGCTTCGCATCGCCTCGCCCCCCATCCGTTTAAATTGCTCGCTTCAGAGGTTAGGCGTTGGGACGCCAAAGTCAACGCGAACAACGGTCGCCGCCTTACCCGATGGCGAATGCGCCGTGCGATTGCCGCCGGGCAAGGGGGCTGATACCGTGTGCCTCGGATTTGTTGTCACCGGAGAGTTAAGGATAATGTCCAGACAATCGGTTGATCGCTTCGATACGGTCACGATGGCGTTTCATTGGGGGATGGCCCTGGTCATTGTTGCCCTGTGGGGGGCCGGCCATGTCATCGAAGGGATGATCGACGGGCCGCCGCGGAGCGAGTTGATCGGGCTGCATAAGGTGATGGGGGTTGTGATCCTGGCGCTGGTGGTGAGTCGGTTGGCCTGGCGTTTTACCCATCGTCCGCCCCGCTCGCTGCCCAGCACGCCCGCGTTCGAGCGGCTGATGTCGTCGCTGGCTCATGCCGCCCTTTACGTTCTGATGCTGGCGCTTCCCTTGGGCGGAATCCTGATGTCGCAAAGCGGCGGTCATCCCGTCACCGCGCTCGGTTTCGAACTGCCCCTCCTGGTCGGCAAGGATGCGGCACTGCATGAATTGTTCGAGTTCGGTCACCAGTCCCTGGGCTGGGTGCTGGCGCTGGTGCTGCTGGCTCATGTCGGTGCCGCGTTGCGTCATCACTTCGTTCAGAAAGATGCCACTCTGCGGCGGATGTTGCCCGGTCGGGACTGACGCCGCGCCGCACCCGTCTGCCAGCTTTGTCCGGCCGATGATTTATGCTAGCCTGAATCTTTAAGACTCAATTCAAACTTGGGCGACGATGGTCGAGAAAGCTCCGAACAGCATTTTGTCAGGTCTGAGCGGTTCTGTCGCCGGAGTGCGGGAGGTCGCGTCCCGTCGTCCCCGGCCATCGTCTCGGGGAACGACCTCCTCGCTGGGTGGAAATGGGGGGGCAAGTCCCGGCGGTCCGCGCGGGCGGCGGATGCTGTCGCCCGACACGCCACTCGAAAGCTTAGACAACAACGCCGCGCGCGGCACCTATATCGATATTTTGGTGTGACGTTCACCGCCACGAATATGTCGAAGTCCTCCACTGGCGGCGAGCAGCTGGCGGCGTTGCGCGCCGAATTGGCGCGGCGCGACTTGACCGGCTTTGTCGTGCCGCGTGCCGACGAATATCTGGGTGAGTATGTCCCGCCCTCGGCACAACGTCTGGCTTGGCTGACCGGGTTCACCGGCTCGGCCGGTCTAGCCGTGGTGCTGCGGGACAAAGCGGCGGTGTTCAGCGACGGCCGCTATACCCTTCAGGTTCGGGCTGAGATCGATCTGTCTCTGTTCGAGCCGCTTCACTTGCTGGAATTCCCGCCTGCGCGTTGGCTGGCCCGCGTGCTGGTTCCCGGCGACCGGCTGGGGTTCGATCCTCGTCTGCACACCGCCGATCAGGTTGAACCGTTGCGGCGCGCCTGTGCCCGTGCCGGGGCGGAGTTGGTCGCCTGCACCGACAATCCGTTGGATACAGTTTGGGTGGTGGATCGTCCTGCCCCGCCTCGGGTTCCGATTGAAATCCAGCCGCTCTCCCTGGCTGGGCGCGGCTCCGACGACAAGCGGGCCGAGATCGCCGCGGCTTTGCGCAATGACGGTGACGACGCCCTTGTTCTGACCGCGCCCGACTCGATCGCCTGGCTGCTCAATATCCGGGGCGGCGATGTCGCCCATACTCCGGTGCCGCTGTCCTTCGCGATCGTTCATGCCGATTCCTCGGTCGATCTGTTCATCGATCCGGCCAAGCTCACCAATCCGGGGGTGGTCGATCACTTGGGGCCAACGGTGCGAACCGCGCCGCCCGAGGAACTGGACGCGGCGCTGGACCGTCTGGGGGCCGGGGCGCGGCGGGTGCGGATCGATGCGGCCGCCGCCTCCTTTCATGTGGTTGAGCGGCTGAACCGCGCCGGGGCGCAGTTGAATCGTGGTGCCGATCCCTGCCAGATGCCCAAGGCCTGCAAGAACGCGGCGGAAAGCGCGGGTACGCGGGCGGCACATCGCCGCGATGCGGTGGCCATGGTCCGTTTTCTGTCCTGGTTGGACGGGGAAGCGCCATCGGGCCGTGTCGATGAATTATCTGCCGCCGACCGACTCGACCGATTCCGCGCCGAGGGGGCGCTGTATCGCGGGCCGTCCTTCGCCACCATTTCCGGCACAGGGCCGAACGGAGCCATCGTTCATTACCATTCGACTCCGCGAACGAACCGGCGGCTGGCGACGGGAGATTTGTATCTGGTCGATTCCGGCGGGCAATATCTCGACGGAACCACCGACATCACCCGCACCATCGCTATCGGTCCGGCCGGAGCCGAAGAGCGGCGGCGCTTCACTCTGGTGCTGAAGGGCCATATCGCGGTCGCCCGCGCCCGTTTTCCGGTCGGCACCACCGGCAGCCAGCTTGACGTGCTGGCGCGACAGGCGTTGTGGTCCGAGGGGCTGGACTATGATCACGGCACCGGTCACGGCGTCGGCAGCTATCTGTCGGTGCATGAGGGGCCGCAGCGGATTTCCAAGGCAGGCAACAGCATCGCCTTGCAACCGGGGATGATCCTTTCGAATGAGCCGGGCTATTACAAGACCGGGGCTTACGGTATTCGGATCGAGAACCTGCTTCAGGTTGTGACGCTGCCTCTTCCTCCCGAGATCGAGCGCCCGTTGCTGGGGTTCGAGACCTTGACCCTGGTGCCGATCGATCGCGCCCTGATCGAGCCGGGCCTGCTCGACCCCGCCGAGGCCGCGTGGATCGAGGCCTATCACGCCCGTGTGCGGGCCGAGATCGGGCCGCTGCTTGACGGTTCCGCTGCCGCATGGCTCGACGCCGCGACCCGACCGCTTGATTATTGCTAGGGTCTTGGGGAGGTGGTGGTGATGCGGGCCTTGACCGCCGATCTGTTGCTTCATGCCTATGCTGCGGGGATATTTCCGATGGCGCGCAGCGGGCACGATCCCCGGCTGTATTGGGTTGATCCCGAACAGCGCGGAATCTTGCCGCTCGACCAGTTTCATGTCCCGCACCGTTTGCGGCGCACGCTCCGTCAAGGCGGGTTCGAGATCCGCTGCAACAGCGCGTTCGAGGCGGTCATGCGCGCTTGTGGCGAGCCAGCCCCCGATCGCCCGGAGACCTGGATCAACGAGTCGATTATCCGCCTGTTCGTCGAACTGCACGAACGTGGCTTGGCCCATTCCGTCGAGGCGTGGCGGGACGGGCATTTGGTCGGTGGCCTTTACGGGTTGGCCCTGGGGGCGGCGTTCTTTGGCGAAAGTATGTTCTCGCGCCAGACTGATGCTTCGAAAGTGGCGCTGGTGCATCTGGTGGCGCGGCTTAAATCGGGCGGGTTTACCCTGCTTGATACTCAGTTCGTTACCGCGCATCTAAGCCGGTTCGGTGCTGTTGAGATCCCCCGCGAGGAATACCGCTCTCTTCTGTCGGATGCTTTGAATCGTCCGGCCTGGTTCGACCCCTTTTTCTGCCAGGGGTGGGAGTTGGCCCTGGAGTAGTGGTGGTATAATATTTGTAACTTTATCGCTCTATGGGGGCGATTCTGTATGCCTTATCCGCTTTAGGTGCGATATATCCCATAAAAGGTCTGCCATCGTGCAGATTTATTCCACCAATGACTTTGTTTTCTGCGAATGGGGCGATTCTTGCCGCGTGGTTGGCTGAGTCGCCTTCGCACTCGCACATTTATTTCATTTGATTAGGCTTTTATTTGTTCTCTGTTGATTTTTTGAAATATATGCAAGTCAACTTTGCGGCAATTTGTCGTTTGTAAATGAATGTTAATGAATAAAATGAAGAAAAAGACCCTATATAGGGTATTCACCCTATAGCCTGTCGTCTTGGGTAGGGTGCACTATAGACCTGTGACTTTGGTCTTGCATTGCTGGGTTTCGACCTGAGCGAGCGGGTGCTCCGAACTGAGCCGCGGAGGAAGGAATCTTCCCATGCCCAATACGATCCGTCTTACGGGAATAGAAAAGTTCTTCGATGAGGATCAAGTGATTGTTACCAAGACTAATCCGCTTGGTGTTATCACTTATGCAAACAAAACATTTCTTGATGTAAGCGAATATAGGGAAAGAGATGTTATGGGGAAGCCCCATAACATGATAAGACATCCAGATATGCCGCGACTCATGTTCAGTAAATTGTGGTCACGGTTGAAGCGTGGCAGGGAGATGTTTGCCTATGTTCTTAATAGAACGAGTCTTGGCAATCATTACTGGGTTCTTGCTCATGTTACCCCTAGCTTCAATACCGATCAGCAGATTGTTGGATTTCATTCCAATCGCCGGGTTCCCGATCGGGCGGCGCTGAACGAGGTCATTCTGCCGCTCTATCAAAAGCTGAACGATCTGGAGCGTCAGGCTCCCGATCCAGAGAGCGGAATTACGGCAGCCGACGTCTATCTCCGGAAGATGCTTCAGGAAAAGGGGGTCGGCTATGACCAGTTTATCTTCTCTCTATAAAGCGCGTATCGCAGCAATCGGGACGATGTTGATGGCGTTCGCGATTGTGGCGGAGGACGCCTTTTTGGGTGAGCTTTCTCTCTTGTCCCTGTCGATTTCGGCCATGGCCTTTATTCTGTCGGTGACGACATTGTATATGCTTCGGAATGTCCGTCTTGTGCTGATCCGGGCTGCGGCGACGGTCAAAGCGGTCGCGGGCGGTGATTTCGAGGCTCGTCTCGTCGGCATCAATGAGAAGGGGGTTGTCGGTGAGTTATCTGATTCGATCAATGAGTTGATCGACCGAACCGATTCCTTCGTCCGCGAGGCAACCTCGTCGATGGGAGCGGTAAGCCGGGGGAGTTACTACCGCCGTATCGTCGAGCGCGGCATGCTCGGCAGCTTTCTGGTCGGAGCGCGGATGATTAATGCCGCGACCGCCGCAATCGAGCAGAAGGTTCGTAATTTCAGCACCGTCACCCGTAAGTTCGAGGAAACGGTGGGCGAGGTGGTGCGGCTGACCTCGGCCGCTGCCGCCGAATTGCACGCCACCGCCGAGGGGATGCAGCGAACCGCCGCCAGTACGAGTTCTACCGCCGCCACTGTCGCCGCCGCGGCCGAAGAGGCTTCTTGTAACGTCCAGACCGTTGCCGCCGCTGCCGATGAACTGGCGACCGCTGTGCGCGAGATCAGCAGTCAGGTAACCCAATCCTCGGCGATTTCGACCGAGGCTGTGGCTCAGGCCGGGCGGACCAACGATTTGGTGATGGGATTGTCTGAAGCTTCGACCCGGATTGGCGAGGTGATCAATCTTATCACCGACATCGCGGCCCAAACCAACCTTTTGGCCTTGAACGCGACGATCGAAGCGGCGCGGGCGGGCGAAGCGGGGAAGGGGTTTGCCGTCGTCGCGGGCGAGGTCAAGGTTTTGGCCACCCAAACCTCGCGCGCCACCAGCGATATCGGCGCGCAGATTTCGGCGGTGCAGTTGGCAACGGTCAATTCCGCCGAGGCGATCCAGTCGATTGCCACCACCATCGGCAAGGTCGGTGAATACGCTTCGATCATTGCTGCCGCGGTCGAGCAGCAAGGTGCTTCGACCCGCGAGATCGCGCTGAACGTCGAGCGAGCCGCTCTCGGTACCTCCGAGGTCAGCGCCAATGTCCACCGTTTGTCGCAAGGTGCCGAGGAAACCGGCCACGCCGCAGCCAACGTGCTGACTGCCGCCGGGCAATTATCGCGACAATCCGAGCAACTGGGTGGTGCGGTCAGAACCTTTATGACCGAGTTGCGTCAAGTGATCTGAAGCTTTTCCGTTCGAGGTCCCCCCAGACTGACGGCCGGGCGTCAAGCCCGGCCGCTTTTTTGCTCAGATGCCGCCTTGGGACCGGGAACTCGATTCCCTCTGAAGCCGACACTTGGCGAACTCGACGGAATGGCTTATGTAGTCCACTTTGCCCGCTCGCGACGATGCGTTCGGGCAGGGATCGGTCGTGCCCGCGCGATCGACGCTGTGGTGGATAACGCCGACGCACCCCTTGGTTCGTGCGGTGGGGAATAAGGAAGTGAAGTAAAGATGAGCGGATTGCCTGAGGCCCAGGGGCTGTACGACCCGCGCCACGAACACGACGCCTGCGGCGTCGGCTTCATTGCCGACATCAAAAACCGCAAGTCGCACGAGATTATCCGCGACGGGCTTGAGATTCTCGTGAATCTCACTCATCGCGGCGCGGTTGGCGCCGACCCCAAGGCCGGCGACGGCGCCGGCATCCTGATACAACTGCCTGACGCCTTTTTGCGCGCCGAGGCGGCAACGCTCGGAATAAACCTCCCGCCCGAGGGCGCGTATGGTGCCGGCTGCGTCTTCCTGCCCCAGGACGAAGCGCTGCGTCATGCCTGCGAGGCTCATTTCGAGAGCAAGATCAAGGAAGAAGGGCAGGTTCTGCTTGGCTGGCGCGACGTGCCGACCGATTCGTCCCTGCTTGGTGAATCCGTGCTGCCGACTGTTCCGGTGGTCCGCATGGTGTTCATCGGCATGGGGCCTGCAATCGCCGATCAGAACGCGCTGGAACGCAAGCTGTTCGTGATCCGCAAGCTGGTGTTCAACAACGCCCCCGCCGGCTCCGAGCGCGACTTCTACATCCCGTCGCTGTCAACCCGTACCCTGATCTATAAGGGGATGCTGCTGGCCGATCAGGTTGGCTCGTTCTACAAGGATCTGAGCGACGAGCGGATGGTCAGCGCGCTGGCGATGGTCCATCAGCGCTTCTCGACCAACACTTTCCCCAGCTGGCGTCTGGCGCATCCGTTCCGGATGATCAGCCACAACGGCGAAATCAACACCCTGCGCGGCAACCTTAACTGGATGAACGCGCGGCGGCAGACGATGTCGTCAACCATCCTGGGCGACGATCTGGCCAAGCTGTGGCCGCTGATCCCCGAAGGGCAGTCGGATTCCGCCTGCTTCGACAACGCGCTGGAACTGCTGGTGATGGGCGGCTATCCGCTGGCCCACGCCATGATGATGCTGGTTCCCGAAGCGTGGTCGGGCAACCCGCTGATGGACGAGAAGCGTCGCGCTTTCTACGAATATAACGCCGCGCTGATGGAGCCGTGGGACGGCCCGGCGGCGGTGTGCTTCACCGACGGCCGCCAGATTGGCGCGACGTTGGATCGCAACGGCTTGCGTCCGGCCCGCTACATCGAGACCAAGGACGACAAGCTGCTGATGGCGTCGGAGATGGGCGTTCTGCCGATCCCCGAGGAATCCATCCGCCGCAAGTGGCGTCTCCAGCCCGGTAAGATGCTGCTGATCGATCTGGAGCAGGGCCGGATCATCGACGATTCCGAGATCAAGGCCCAGCTTGCTTCCGAGAAGCCCTATGCCGAGTGGCTGGAGCGCTCGCAGATCGTGCTGGAAGACCTCGACATCCCGGTCGAGCCGATCCCCGCTTCGCCCGAGACCCTGCTCGACCGTCAGCAGGCGTTCGGCTACACCCAGGAAGATACCAAGTTCCTGTTGCAGCCGATGGCCACCACCGGCCAGGAAGCGGTCGGCTCGATGGGGACTGACACGCCGATCGCGGTGCTGTCGTCGAAGTCCAAGCTGCTGTTCAACTACTTCAAGCAATGTTTCGCCCAGGTCACCAATCCGCCGATCGATTCGATTCGCGAAGAATCGGTGATGAGCCTGGTGTCGCTGATCGGCCCCCGGCCGAACCTGCTTGGTCTCGGCGATGCCGGGGCGCAGGGCAAGCGGCTTGAGGTGCGCCAGCCGATCCTCAGCAACGAGGACATGGACAAGATCCGCCGGATCGAGGCGTTGCCCGGTTCGGGCTTCCGCAGCGTGACGCTCGATACCACCTGGGCGGCTGAAACCGGTGCCGCCGGGCTGGAGCCCGCACTTGACGCCCTGTGCGCCAAGGCCAAGGCTCTGGTCGAGGAAGGCTACAACATCCTGGTGCTGTCCGATCGCGCGATCGGTCCCGACCGGGTGGCGATGCCGTCCTTGCTGTCGGTCTCGGCGGTGCACCACTTCCTGATCCGCGAGGGTCTGCGCACCCGCGCCGGTCTGGTGCTGGAAACCGGCGAAGCCCGCGAAATCCATCACATGTGCGTGTTGGCCGGGTACGGTGCCGAGGCGATCAACCCCTATCTGGCGTTTGAGACGCTGGAGGCGATGCGCCCGACTCTGTCCGAGCCGGTCAGCGCCTATGAGGTGCAGAAGCGCTATATCAAGGCGTTGGACAAG
Source organism: Magnetospirillum molischianum DSM 120 (assembly GCF_000294655.1). Lineage (GTDB taxonomy): Bacteria > Pseudomonadota > Alphaproteobacteria > Rhodospirillales > Magnetospirillaceae > Phaeospirillum > Phaeospirillum molischianum. The sequence continues at coordinate 252,738 of NZ_CAHP01000014.1, read as the reverse complement.
GCCATCCTCAAGGTGATGGCCAAGATGGGCATCTCGACCTATCAGTCCTATTGCGGCGGTCAGATCTTCGACGCGATCGGCTTGTCCGATGCGTTCGTCGCCAAGTATTTCGCCGGAACCGCCAGCCGGATCGGCGGTATCGGTCTGGCCGAGGTCGCCGAGGAAACGGTGCGCCGTCACCGCGAGGCTTATTCTGACGCGCCGATCTACCGCAACGCCCTCGATGTCGGTGGCGAATACGCGGTTCGGATGCGCGGTGAAGAGCATGTCTGGACCAGCGAGACCATCGGAGCGATGCAGCATGCGGTGCGGGCCAACTCGGCCGACAGCTTCCGCCAGTTCAGCACCATCGTGAACGATCAAAGCCGTCGGCTGTTGTCGCTGCGCGGCCTGTTCGAGATGAAGCCCGCGGGTGCTCCGGTGCCGCTGGACGAGGTTCAGCCCGCCAAGGAAATCGTTAAGCGTTTCGCGACCGGCGCGATGTCGTTCGGTTCGATTTCCTACGAGGCGCACACCACGCTCGCCGTCGCGATGAACCGCATCGGCGGCAAGTCGAACACCGGCGAAGGCGGCGAGGAGCCGGAACGCTTCCTGCCGCTCGCCAATGGCGATTCGATGCGGTCGGCGATCAAGCAGGTGGCTTCGGGCCGGTTCGGCGTTTCCGCCGATTACCTGACCAATGCCGACGATATCCAGATCAAGATGGCCCAGGGCGCGAAGCCCGGCGAGGGCGGGCAGTTGCCCGGCCATAAGGTCAACAAGATCATCGCCAAGGTGCGTCACTCGACTCCCGGCGTCGGCCTGATCAGTCCGCCGCCGCACCATGACATCTATTCGATCGAAGATCTGGCCCAGTTGATCTTCGACCTGAAGAACGTCAATCCCGGCGCGCGGATTTCCGTCAAGCTGGTTTCGGAGATCGGCGTCGGCACCGTTGCCGCTGGCGTTGCTAAAGCCAAGGCCGATCACATCACCATTTCCGGCTTTGACGGCGGCACCGGCGCGTCGCCGCTGACCTCGATCAAGCATGCGGGCAGCCCGTGGGAAATCGGTCTGGCCGAAACCCATCAGACCCTGGTGCTCAACCGTCTTCGTGGCCGCGTCTCGGTCCAGTGCGACGGTGGTTTGCGGACCGGCCGCGACGTCGTTATCGCCGCTCTGCTGGGGGCCGACGAATTCGGCTTTGCTACCGCGCCGCTGATCGCCGCTGGCTGCATCATGATGCGCAAGTGCCATCTCAACACGTGTCCGGTTGGCGTTGCCACTCAGGACCCCGAACTGCGCAAGCGCTTCGTTGGCCAGCCCGAGCACGTCATCAACTATTTCTTCTTCGTCGCTGAGGAAGTGCGCGAGTTGATGGCCAGCCTGGGTGTTCGTAAGCTGGAGGAGTTGACCGGCCGGTCCGATCTGCTCGACACTCGTGCTGCTGTCGATCACTGGAAGGCCAAGGGTCTCGATTTCGCCAAGCTGTTCCATCAGGTTCCCGCCGGTCCCGGCATCGCGACCCGGCATACCGAGACCCAGGAGCACGATATTGTCGATGTGCTCGATCGCAAGCTGATCGCCGAGGCCGAACCGGCTCTGGCGGGGCAGCGTCCGGTCACGATCAAGACGGCGGTGCACAATTATAATCGTAGCGTCGGCGCGATGTTGTCGGGTGCGGTCGCCAAGCGGTTCGGCCATGCCGGTCTGCCCGCGTCGTCCTCGCTCGATATCCGGCTGACCGGCACCGCGGGTCAGAGCTTTGGTGCGTTCCTTGCCAAGGGCGTGTCGCTGGATCTGGAAGGCGAGGCCAACGACTATGTTGGTAAGGGCCTGTCCGGCGGTAAGATCGCGATCTATCCGCCCAAGGTCTCGACCATCGTCGCCGAGGAAAACATCATCGTCGGCAACACTGTCCTGTACGGTGCGATCGAGGGTGAGGCTTATCTCCGTGGCGTCGCCGGTGAACGCTTTGCCGTTCGTAATTCCGGTGCGATTGCGGTGGTCGAAGGCGTCGGCGATCATGGTTGCGAATACATGACCGGCGGGTGCGTCCTCGTGATCGGAGCCACCGGCCGCAACTTCGCTGCCGGCATGTCGGGCGGTGTCGCCTATGTGCTGGACGAGGCCGGTGATTTCGCCAAGCGGTGCAACCTTGCGATGGTCGAGCTGGAGCCGGTCACCGCCGAGGAAGATGTCAACTGCCGGATCGAGGGCCAGTGTGGCGATCTGGAAGGCCACGGGTTGGTCGAGCTGATGCGCGACATGACCCGTGACGATGCCGCCCGTATTCAGGCTTTGTTGCAGAACCATGTGAAGGCTACCGGCAGCGCCCGCGCCCAGGACATTCTGCAGAATTGGGAGAAATTCATGCCCAAATTCGTCAAGGTGATGCCGGTCGATTACCGCAACGCCCTGCTCGAAATGCAAAAGGTCCAGGAAAAGAAGCTGGCCGTGGCGGGGGGACGCTAAGATGGGAAAGCCGACGGGATTTAAGGAATTCGACCGCAAGACCCCCAGCTATCAGCCGGTGGCCGAGCGCGTCCGTCACTATCACGAATTCACCGTGCCGCTGGATCAGGACGAACTGGCCCGGCAGGGGGCTCGCTGCATGGATTGCGGTGTGCCGTTCTGTCATCAGGGCTGCCCGGTCAACAATATCATTCCGGACTGGAACGATCTGGTTTACCGGAACCGCTGGAAGGAAGCGTTGGAGGTTCTCCACTCCACCAACAACTTCCCGGAATTCACCGGGCGGATCTGCCCCGCGCCCTGCGAGGCGTCGTGCACCTTGAACCTCACCGATACCCCGGTGGCGATCAAGACCATCGAGCATGCGATCGTCGAGCGCGGCTTTGCCGAGGGCTGGATCGTTCCCGAGGTGGCGATGCGCCGCTCGGGCAAGAAAGTTGCCGTGGTCGGTGCCGGTCCCTCGGGGCTGGCGGCGGCGCAGCAATTAGCCCGTGCCGGTCATGACGTCGTGCTGTTCGAGAAGAACGCCAAGGTCGGCGGCTTGCTTCGCTATGGCATTCCCGACTTCAAGCTCGACAAGGCGGTGATCGACCGTCGTGTCTGCCAGATGCAGGCCGAGGGTGTCGAGATCCGCACCAACACCCAGGTCGGCCGTGACGTGTCGCCGCAGGATCTGCTCGACGGCTTCGATGCCGTCGTTCTGACTGGTGGCTCGGAAAGCCCGCGCGATCTGCCGGTGCCGGGCCGTGCATTGGGTGGGGTTCACTTCGCGATGGAGTTCCTGACCCAGCAAAACCGCCGTAACGGCGGCGAGCCGGTCGGCGCGCCTGACATCCTTGCCACCGGCAAGAAAGTGGTGGTGATCGGCGGCGGTGATACTGGTGCCGATTGCGTCGGCACCTCGAACCGCCAGGGTGCGGCCTCGGTCACCCAGATCGAGATCATGCCCCGTCCGCCCGAGAAGGAGAACAAGGCGGTCACTTGGCCGAAATGGCCGAACAAGCTGCGTACCTCGTCCTCGCACGACGAAGGATGCGAGCGCCGCTGGTCGGTTTCAACCGTTCGCTTTACCGGAACCGATGGTCGCCTGACCGGGCTGGATTGCACCGAAGTCGATGCGAAGTTCCAGCCGGTACCCGGTACCGAGTTCCATATCGAGGCCGATTTGGTTCTGCTGGCGATGGGCTTTGTCCATCCGGTGCACGAGGGCCTGATCGACGGATTGGCTCTCGACAAGGATCAGCGCGGCAACGTCAAGGCCGATACCGTGGCCTATCAGACCTCCAACCCCAAGGTCTTTGCCGCTGGTGATATGCGGCGCGGCCAGAGTCTGGTGGTCTGGGCGATCCGCGAGGGACGGCAGGCAGCGCGTGCTGTCGATGCCTATCTGATGGGATCGAGTGAGCTGCCGCAGGTCTAATCCAGCGATCTTTCGAAACAAAGGCCCCGCCGTCTCTTAAAGGAGATGGCGGGGCTTTTGTCTTTTTACGAGTTTTTCCCGTTAGATTTGCGTGGAATGGTTACATTTTGGTGGTCATGGATGTGATCCAATCCATTCGGGGCCGGACCGAACCGCGCTAGGCTCTGGGATCTGGCCAGGGCGGAGAAAAGCGCAATGGACGTGCGGGTAACGTTCTGGGGGGTGCGGGGCTGTATTGCCAGCCCGTCACCGGAAAACAGTCTGTATGGCGGCAATACCACCTGCGTCGGACTCACTCTCGGCGGACGGGTCCTGATCTTCGATGGAGGGACCGGCCTGCGGCGGCTGGGTGTCGCAATGCGCCGCGACGGACTGACCGAGGCCCATCTGTTTTTGACCCATTATCATTGGGACCATATTTGTGGAGTTCCGTTCTTCGCCCCCGGTTTCGATCCGTCCTTTTGCCTGCGTATCCACGGGCCGCGCCTCGATGACGGTGCTGGTCCAGCCCTGGCGCTTGACCGGCAAATGCAGCCGCCCGGTTTTCCTGTGCCGTTGTCGCTGATGTCCGGTATCGATTCGATCAACGGGTTCTCAATCGGCACGGTGCTGACGCCGCTGCCGGGAGTGGCTGTGCACACCGCGCCGCTGAACCATCCCGGCGGTGCCTGCGGTTATCGGATCGAGGGGGCGGGGTGGGTCGTCGCTATTATCACCGATACCGAGCATCGTCCTGGCCGCCTCGATCCGGTGGTGCTCGACCTGATGGCCGGGGCCGATCTGGCTGTTTATGACAGCACCTATACCGACGAGATCTTTCCGGCCCGCAGGGGCTGGGGTCATTCGACCTGGCAGGAGGGGATCCGGCTGGCCCGTGCCGCCGGAGTCAAACGGCTGGCTCTGTCCCACCACGACCCCAATCACGATGACCGTACTCTGGACGACATCGCCGCCGCTGCCGCTGCCACCTGGGACGGCGCGTTCGTCGTGCGTGAGGGGACGGAACTCGATCTGAGTGCGATGCGGTGAAACTTACCGCTTTCCTCCGCCGATAGTGGGGGCCATGTCGGGAGAGAGCGGGCGGCCTTCGGCCAGTGCCGCGAGCAGACGGACCGCGCTGGCCCCCTCCCAATCGGCGGCACCGATGACGCGCCCGACTTCATCCCCCTTTCGGTCGATCAGAAGCGTGATCGGCAGCACGCGGGCTCCCAGCGCTTCAGTCAGGATGCGAGGGTCGCCGGTCCGAATCTCCAACGATTGAATGCCGAGACGAGCGAAGGTGGCGCGGCAGGTCGCCACCCCGCCGCGATCGATCGCCAGTGCCACCACTGCCAGCCCGGTGCGGGCCAGCAATGGCTTCATCCGGTCGAGGGCGGGGAGTTCAGCGACACAGGGGGTGCACCAACTCGCCCACAGATTCAGCAACACTGCCTTTCCGCGCAAGGAGTCCAGCCCAACCGATTTGCCGTCACCGTCCTGCATATTAAGTGGTGGCAACGGAATCGGACTGGGGTGGAGAAATAGACCCGCGGTGCTCCCCGCCGCCCAGGAGGACGAAGCGGGGAGGATGGTTCCGGCAAGCAGGCCGCCCAGAACCGCCCGGCGCGACAGGCGATCAGACCGCATGGGGATCGATCACGACGCGCCCACGGACCTGCCCCTTCAGGATGCCGGCGCCGAGGCTGGGCAAGTCGGCCAGATGGGCTTCGGATGTCAATATATCGAGCCGGTCGAGTGGCAACACCTCGGCCAGCCGTGCCCATGCCGTGATTCGGCGCGGTGTCGGACACATGACGGCATCGATGCCGAGCAGGGAGATACCGCGCAGCAGGAACGGCAGCACGTTGCCTTCGAAACGAACCCCGCCGACATTGCCGCAAGCCGCGACCGCCGCCCGTGCCCGCAGCGAGGATAGGACGTGCGACAGGGTGGAGCCGCCAACGCCATCGATGATCCCTGCCCAGCGCTCGGATAGTAGCGGCTTGGTCGGGAGTGTGGCGATCTCGGCGCGGTCGATGATCGTCGTCGCGCCAAGCGAGAGCAGATAGTCACGCTGGCTGGCCCGGCCGGTCGAGGCGGTGACGTTGTAGCCCATCCGCGAGAGGAGCAGAACCGCGATGCTCCCTAATCCTCCGGCCGCTCCGGTGACCAGCACTTCGCCATCGGTCGCGGGTGTCAGACCGGCATCCTCCAGCGCCATCACCGCCAGCATCGCGGTCAGTCCGGCAGTACCGATTGCCATCGCCCGTCGCGGAGTCAGCTTGGCGGGCAGGGGCACCAACCAATCGGCTTTTACCCGTGCCTTTCCGGCATAGCCACCCCAATACAGCTCGCCAACCCGCCAGCCGCCACAGATCACCTTGTCGCCGGGGCGAAAGGCGGGGGAGTCCGATGATTCCACCGTGCCCGCGAAGTCAACGCCGGGAATATGGGGATAGGATTTCACCAGCCGCCCTAAGCCGTTCAGGATCATTCCGTCCTTATAGTTCAGGGTCGAATAGGCAACACGGAGTGTGATCTCGCCGGCGGGAAGATCGTCATCGGTCAGGGCACGGACCGAGGCATGAACCGAGCCATCTTCCTCGTTTAGCATCAAGGCGGGGAACGAACTCATCGAAGTCTCCCTGGAGAAGCCGGATCAGGCATCCTATCACGCCGGATCGGCCTACCCCAGAGAGTGTCGGGGCAGGCTGCGCTGTGGCATAGTGGCTCTCTCGTCCCCCGGATCGGAGCAGCCATGATCCGAGTTCTCGTCTTTGTCCTGCTGATGCTGCCCGTGCTGTCTTCATCGCTTCTGGCGGCACCCAAGCCAAAGCAATGTTTCACCGGCCCCGAACTGACATCCGAGCGGGAGGTACGTCACGGTATCTATCTGCGAGAGGCGGCTCGGCGCTGCCAGGGTCGTTTCCTGCCGGATTCGGTCAAGACCTGGGATACGTTCGAAGAGGCGAACGGTGCCAAGTTCCGCGCCGCCGTGGCTCGCCGCAAAAAGGCGTGGCAGCGCGAGTTTCCCAAAGATTGGCAGGCCAAGCAGAACCACGCCGACGGCAGCATCGTTACGTATGCCCGGAATATTCCGCTGACCGACGGGTTTTGCGAGAATATCGGCGAGTTGCTGACGACGATCTCAAAGCGGGGCTATGGCGGGTTCTCCGCCCAGACCAAGATTATCAAGAACGAGGTGGTGCAGTCCTATAAAGCCTGCCAGTAGGCGACCGTTCTAGCCGTTGCGCAGCAGATCGATCGCGGCGTTAAGCTGACTCATCCGCAGATGGTTGCCGTGGCTGCTATCGGGATGATGGATGGTCGCCAGCATCCGAAACTTTGCCTTCACCATCCGACGGTCGGGATTGAGACCGGGGGGGGAAGCCCAGGATGTGCAGAGCCTGCTCGCGGGTCTGCACCCCACTGGGCAGAACCTCGAACGATAGAACGTTGATGATTGCCTTCAGCCGCTCGATTTCCTCGGTGGCGGCGGCCAGAGCCTTGCTCTGCTCGTTGACGCCGCGCCGCCGCTCGACTTTGGGGAAGGTCTCACCGGCTGGTTCGGCGACGGGCGGTGGTGGCGGTGGAGCAGCGGCCGGGTCGTCGATCCGTAATGCCAAGCCGCCATCGTCCAGCGCCAGCGCGAGACCGAGGGCGCGGCGAATCGTTTCGATATCAAAACCAGGGGCCATGCGGATTTGCAGGCGCGGCTTGCGCCGCCACGGGCGACCTTCGGCCGGGCCGGATTTCAGCACCACCGTTTCGCGGTCGTGCATCGGCGGTTCGCCGGGATCGGGAAAGGTTGCGATGGCTTCGACCGGCAGAACCAGCAGGATCGAGCGGGCGATGTCGGCGACATTGACACGCCGCCGCGCCGCCAGAGCCTCAACCCGGTCACGAAAGACGCTGGGGCAGGGTACGGTGTAGGAATGTTTGACGGGGGCGGGGGGCTCTACAGTGTCTCGCATGGCGCAATCGTTGGAGAGGGGGCAGCCGGAAATCCTTGCTGAACCGGAATGAATAATCCGAAGCAGCCCCCTCGTCAACTACCCATGTTGGCCAAAATGGGAAAAACAAAGATATATGAGGCGCTTGTCCCCTCAGCCGCCGAAGACTTTTTTCAGCAGGTCGGTCGAGCGTTTGGCCGGATCGGTACGGATCGCCGCTTCTTCTTTGCCGATGCCGGTAAAGATCGCGCCCAGCGCCCGCTCAAGCACGTGATCGGTCAACAGCTCCGGCCCGCCCGACAATGCCTGTCCGACCAGAGGCAGCGCTCCGGCGGCAGCGCTGAGAGCCTGGTATGACGTCATCGCTCCGGTCTTGGACAGTTCGGACTGGATTACCGGACGCATCGCGGCGGTCAGGTCAGGCGTCATCGTCCGTTTGAAATATTGGGTCGCGGAATCCTTGGGGCCGCTCAGGATGGTGCGGGCGTCGTCCAGGCTCATCTTGTCAAGCGAGGTGAGGAAGATCTCGCGGGCTTCGGGCGTCGCCGCTTCGGCTGCGCGGTTCAGCCGCACCTCTAAATCGTCGAGCAATCCAGACTGACCGGCCAGGGCCAACCCCGAGCGCAGGGGAGCCAGCTTACCGGGAAGGGGGATATGAACCAGCGGGTCGGCGTTGAAGCCATCGGTTTTGCCCAACCGGCCGGTAACCTGGGTGGCGGCTTGCTTCAGTGCCGCCTTGAGACCGGACCCGATTTCCTCGGTCGAAGCGGTGGTGGTGATGGGGGTGGGGGCGGCGGTCGAAGTCGTGGTTTCGGCGGGACGTTGCCGTTCCAATTGCTGCTTCAACAGATCCTTGCCGAGGTCGGACCAGCTCTGGGCCGGGGCGGATACGGGGGCTGCCAGCAGAAGTGCGGCGGTGCAGAGCGGAAGAGAGAGATAACGCATCGGACGTCAGGCCTCGATCAATTGAAGGATATTGCCGTCTGAGCCGAAACAGGCGGCTGTCAGCGGCCCACCGTAGCCCGAACCGGAATCGAGCGTGGCGATGTGGGTGCCGAGCATCACGCCGCCGCTACGATGATCGGCGCCGCGTACCACCAGCTTGAAGCCATAATACGGCTCGGACATGGTTGAAAAGGCGGAGGACCCCCACCAGAACGAATCCCCCTGGGCCGACGGTGGCCGTGATGGATCGAGTCCGGCATGGGTGAACAGAAGGGTGGAATCGTCGGTGAAGGCGGCATGCTTGAGCACGCTGATCAGCGCGGTGTGGCCATCATAGGTCCGCATCGTCTGGCGCAACAGCCCGGTCCAACGGGTCAGCGACAGGGTGCCGTCGCGAACGCACACAAAAGCCTCGTCCAGAGTCCCGCCATAGGCGGCGATGGTCGGGCCAATACCGTGATCGAGCATCCAGCGCAGCACGTCGCCCGGATTGGGGGCAAACTGTAATTGCAGCAGCTTCTGCCACATCTCTTCTTGGGTGCCGCGCAGATAGACGACATCATCCAGCCCGACGCCGGGGCGGGCGATGTAGGCGCGACGGAATAGCAGGATTTCATCGACGGTTTCGCGAACCAGCGTGCCGTGGCCGAGATAATCGCCAAGATAGACGAGTTGATCTCCGGGCTTGCATTCGGCGGCCAGACGGATGTGAAGTGCGTGCAGGCGAGCGACTTCGCCGCGGATGGCACCGATCGCCCAAATCCGGCCGCCTCCGCGCAGGGTTGCGAAGACGTTTGGTTCGGATGCGGGTGGGGGAGTCCTTTCGGCTTCAATAGTCATTGGTCTGTACGTCCCTTCCTCCCGATATATATGGTCGCAGCCGAATGGCGTTGCGTCAACGCTGCTCTATCACCTCTGCTTGCCCTCGACGATTAATCCGGCCACACTCGACCGCCCCCGTCCTAATCGATCCGGTGATCGCATGCGCCATGTTGTCGTCCTTTGCCTTGCCCTCAGTCTTGGCCTGTTCATGTCCGCGACCCTGTGCGCAGCCGAGACGCCTGCCCCTGTGCATGGCCTGGCGATGCGCGGCGCCCCGAAATATCCGGCCGGATTCAGCCATTTCGACTATGTTAATCCCAACGCTCCCAAGGGCGGGGAGATCCGGTTGTCTGAAACCGGAGGATGGGATTCATTCAACCCCTTTATCGTCAAGGGCGAGGCTGCGGGCGGGTCCGAACTGCCGTTTGAAACGCTTATGATTGAATCTGCCGACGAGCCGTTCTCTGAATACGGATTGTTGGCTGAATCGATCGAGATGCCGGCCGACCGCTCGTGGGTCGCCTTCACCTTGCGGTCCAAGGCGCGCTGGCACGACGGTAAACCGATCACGGCCGACGACGTTGTATTTTCGTTCGATATTCTGAAAAGCAAGGGGCATCCGCGCTTCCGCTTCTATTACGCCGCCGTCGATAAAGTCGAGAAAGTGGGCGAGCGGAAGGTGCGCTTTTCCTTCAAGCCGGGTGACAATCGCGAATTGCCGCTGATTCTAGGGCAGTTGCCGGTGCTGCCGAAGCATTACTGGAAGGGCCGCGATTTCGCCGCCACCACCTTGCAGCCGCCGCTGGGCAGTGGTCCCTACAAGGCCGGGCCGTTCGAGACCGGCCGCAGCGTCACCTGGGTCCGGGTTAAGGATTACTGGGGGACTGATTTGCCGGTGCGCCGGGGGCAGTACAATTTCGACCGCATTCGCTATGACAGCTATCGCGATACGACGGTGGCGTTGGAGGCGTTCAAAGCCGGTGAGTATGATTGGCGGATGGAGATGGAGGCCAAAAAGTGGGCCACCGGCTATCAGGATTGGTCGGGGTTGAAGGATGGGCGCGGCTTCAAGGAAGTCTTCCCCAACCAGCGCCCCGCCGGGATGCAGGGCTATGTCTACAACCTGCGCCGTCCGCTGTTCCAGGACCCCCGTGTGCGCGAGGCGCTGGCGCTGGCGTTCGATTTCGAATGGACCAATAAGACCCTGTTCTATGGCCAGTACAAGCGTACCGCCAGCTTCTTCGCCAATTCCGAAATGGCTTCGACCGGCTTGCCGGGGCCGAAGGAACTGGAGGTGTTGGAGCCGCTGCGCGACAAAGTACCGCCGCAGGTTTTCACCACGACGTACAAGCCGCCTGAGACCGAGGGCGACGGCAATATCCGCGCCAATCTGCGGGCGGCGATGCGTCTGCTTGAAGAGGCGGGGTGGACGGTTGAGAACGGCAAGCTGGTCAAGGATGGCCGTCCGTTCGTCTTTGAAATCCTGTTGAATCAGCCGATTTGGGAACGGATCGCGCTGCCGTTCGCCCGCAATCTGGAACGCCTCGGGATCGAGGCCAACGTCCGCGTCGTCGATACCGCCCAGTATAAAAACCGGGTCGATCAGTACGATTACGACATGGTTGTTCAGGTCTGGGGCCAGTCGCAATCGCCCGGCAACGAGCAGGTGAGCTTTTGGGGGAGCACGGCCGCCGCCGAAGTCGGCGGGCAGAATCTGGCCGGAATCCAGAACCCGGCCGTCGATGCCCTGGTTGCCGCGATCATTGCCGCCCCCGATCGCGAGACCCTGGTGGCATATTGCCGGGCACTCGACCGGGTGCTGTTGTGGAACCATTACGTGATTCCGCAATGGCATATGGCGAGCGATCGGGTGGCGTGGTGGGATAAATTTGGCCGTCCCGCCATTATTCCGGCGGCGGGGGTGCGTCCGCTGGCGTGGTGGTCGAAGGACGCAGAGAAGAAATGATCGCCTATACCCTGCGGCGTCTGCTGCTGATTCCGCTGACTCTGTTCGGCATCATTCTGGTCAATTTCACGGTGGCGCAATTCGCTCCCGGCGGCCCGGTCGAACTGATGCTGTCGAAGATCCAGGGAACGGCGATCGATGCCGCGGCCCGAGTCTCGGGCGCTGGGGGGGCGGAAAGCGGTGGCATGCGGTCGCAGAACTGGGCCGGGCAGGAGGGCGGGTCAAGCGCGTATCGCGGCGCTCAGGGGCTTGATCCCGCCTTCATCAAGGAAATCGAGCGCCAGTTCGGCTTCGACAAACCGCCGGTCGAGCGCTTTTGGATGATGATCGGCAACTTCGTCCGTTTCGATTTCGGCAACAGCTTCTATCGCGATGTGCCGGTGACCCAGTTGGTCATCGAGAAGATGCCGGTATCGGTGTCGCTCGGTCTGTGGAGCACGCTGATCATCTATATGGTGTCGATTCCTTTGGGGATCGCCAAAGCCACTCGCGACGGCTCGCGCTTTGATGTCGCCACTTCGTCGGCGATAATCGTTGGCTATGCCGTGCCCGGATTCCTGTTCGCGATCCTGCTGATCGTGCTGTTCGCGGGCGGCAGTTATCTGTCGTGGTTCCCGCTGCGCGGTCTGACCAGTCCGGGGATGGAGGAGGCGGGATTCGTCGCTCGTCTGCTCGATTACCTCCACCATCTCGCGCTGCCGGTGACGGCGCTGGTCGTCGGCGGTTTCGCCAGCCTGACGATGTTAACCAAGAACGCTTTTCTCGAAGAGATCGGCAAACACTATGTCGTCACGGCACGAGCCAAGGGGCTGACCGAGAACGGCGTGCTCTACGGCCATGTTTTCCGTAATGCGATGCTGCTGATCGTCGCGGGCTTTCCCCGCGCCCTGGTCGGCATCCTGTTTACCGGCTCTTTGCTGATCGAGATCATCTTCTCGCTCGACGGGATTGGCCTGCTGGGGTTCGAGGCGGTCAGCAACCGTGATTATCCGGTGATGTTCGGCACCCTGTACGCTTTCAGTCTGCTGGGGTTGCTGCTGAATCTCGCGGGCGACCTCACCCTGCATTGGGTCGATCCCCGCATCGATTTTGAAACAAGGGAGGGCTGAGGGCGATGAGAGTGTCGCCGCTTGATCGCCGTCGCCTCGACGCTTTTTGTCGGAACCGGCGCGGCTTCTGGTCGTTGTGGATTTTTCTTGCCGTCTTCGCCGTGACCCTGGCCGCCGAACTGGTCGCCAATGACCGTCCGATCCTGGTGGTCTATGACGGTGCGGTCTATGTGCCGGTGGCGCGCGACTATCCCGAGACGACATTCGGCGGCGATTTTTCGACCTTTACCGATTATCGCGACCCGATGATCGCGGCCAACATCGCGTCTCACGGCTGGGCGCTGTGGCCGCCGATTCGCTTCAACAACGGCTCGATCAATTTCGACCGGGGAGGAACCCATCCGGCCCCGCCCGGACAGGGCAATTGGTTGGGCACCGACGATCAGGGCCGTGATGTGCTGGCCCGGTTGATCTATGGCCTGCGACTGTCGATTCTGTTCGGGCTGGCCCTGACCGCGATCAGCGCCGCGATCGGTGTCGCCGCTGGGGCGGTGCAGGGCTATTTCGGTGGCTGGACCGATCTTTTGTTCCAGCGCTTTTTGGAAATCTGGGGGGGGCTGCCCGAGCTTCTGGTGTTGATCATCGTCGCCTCGATCATCACGCCGGGCTTCTGGACCCTGTTGCTGGTGCTGGTGCTGTTTTCCTGGACCAGCCTGGTCGGGGTTGTCCGCGCTGAGTTCCTGCGTGCCCGCAATTTCGATTATGTCCGTGCCGCCCGCGCATTGGGGGTGTCGGATCGGCGGATCATGGTCCGCCATGTCCTACCCAATGCGATGGTGGCAACCCTGACCTTCCTGCCCTTTATCCTCAGTTCGTCGATTGTGTCGTTGACCGCGCTCGATTTCCTTGGGCTGGGATTGCCGCCAGGGTCGGCCTCGCTCGGTGACCTGCTGCGCCAGGGCAAGGAGAACCTTCAGGCACCGTGGCTTGGCTTGACCGGATTCGTGGTGGTGGCTGCGTTGCTGTCGTTGCTGGTGTTCGTGGGCGAGGCGGTGCGCGATGCTTTTGACCCGAGGAAGACCCGCTGATGAGTGTTTCTCCCCCGATTCTCGTCATTGACGATCTGTCGGTGACCTTTGGCGACGGCCCCAAGGCGGTCGAAGCGGTGCGCGGCGTCTCGTTTACTCTGGCGAAGGGCGAAACCCTGGCTCTGGTCGGCGAGTCCGGGTCGGGCAAGTCGGTTACCGCCTTATCAATCCTGCAATTATTGCCCTATCCCCGCGCTCACCATCCCCGCGGCAGCATCCGCCTGGACGGCGTTGAGCTGGTTGGCGCATCCGAGCCGGTGCTGCGGAGCGTGCGGGGGGCGCGGGTGTCGATGGTGTTCCAGGAGCCGATGACCTCGCTGAATCCACTGCATTCGATCGAGAAGCAGGTGGCCGAAGTCTTGGAACTGCATCAGGGGCTGCGCGGCGAGGAACTGCGCCGCCGAGTGCTGGAAATGCTGACCCTGGTCGGCATTCCCGATGCGCAAAGCCGTCTGGGAGCGCTGCCGCATGAATTGTCGGGTGGCCAGCGCCAGCGGGTGATGATCGCAATGGCGCTGGCCAACCAGCCCGATCTGTTGATCGCCGACGAGCCGACCACCGCGCTTGATGTCACCATTCAGGCGCAGATATTGACGCTGTTGAAGGAGCTTCAGGCCCGTTTCGGCATGGCGATGTTGTTCATCACCCACGATCTGGGCATCGTTCGCAAGATCGCCGACCGGGTTTGCGTGATGACCGGGGGGGAGATCGTCGAGACCGGCCCGGTTGAACAGGTCTTTACCGCTCCGGCTCATGCCTATACCCGCAAGCTGCTGGCGGCAGAGCCGGGTGGCCATCCGCTGACTCCCGCCGCCGACGCACCGGAAGTGATGGCGGCCGACGACGTTAAAGTGTGGTTCCCGCGTAAAGGGGGGCTGTTCGGCCGGACCATCGGCTATCTGAAGGCGGTAGACGGCGTGTCGCTCCAGGTCCGGCGCGGCCAGACTGTCGGCGTGGTCGGCGAATCCGGGTCGGGTAAGACGACCCTGGGGCTTGCCCTGTTGCGGTTGTTGAAATCGGAGGGGACGATCCGCCTCAACGGCGAGCCGATTGACCGGATGAGCGCGGCCGATTTGCGCCCGAAGCGGCGGGGAATGCAGATGGTGTTCCAGGACCCTTACGGCTCGCTGTCCCCCCGTCTGTCGGTCGAGGAGATCGTCGGCGAGGGGCTGGAGGTGCACCGTCTGGCCGCCGATCGACGCGAGCGCCGCCGTTTGATCTCCCAGGTGTTGGAGGAGGTAGGACTCGATCCCACCGCCGCCGATCGCTATCCGCACGAATTTTCCGGCGGTCAGCGCCAGCGTATCGCCATCGCTCGTGCTCTGGTGCTCAAGCCCGCCTTCATCGTGCTCGACGAGCCGACCAGTGCGCTTGACGTCTCGGTTCAGGCTCAGATCGTTACCCTGCTGCGCGATCTTCAGGCCCGCCATAACATCGCCTATCTGTTCATCAGTCACGATCTGCGGGTGGTCCGTGCCCTGGCCGATCATCTGGTGGTGATGAAGGATGGTCGCGTTGTCGAATCCGGTCCGGCCGAACGGCTGTTCTCGTCTCCGACAACCGCCTATACCCGTGCGTTGATGGCCGCTGCCCTGAATCTGGAGGTAACGCCGGGCGGCGTTGCGGTCTAGTGAACGCGCCTGCCGACCCGCCTCTGGTGATCGATATCGCCGGGTATTCGATTTTCTCCGGGCCGAAGCGGCGCTGGTGCTGACCTCTGTCGTTGCCCACGAAGTCGCTCATTTGGTCAAGATGAATCATGGCCCGGCATTCTGGGCAACGGTCGAACGGCTGGTTGGCGATCCCCGTCCGGCACGGGACTGGCCGAAACGTCACTGGCCGGGGCTGCACCGGATTTCTTTCCCTTAAGCTGTGGGGAAAACGGGCATTATCCTGATCTTGGTCCATGTCTTGGAGACAAAACGATGCGCTTCGCGGTTTATCGCAAGGACGGGCAGGCGGGACTGGCCGTCGCTGCCGCCGGGGACGACGTGTTCCACGGCCTGACCGAGGACGAGACCGGCTATCCCGGCAGCCTTGAGACTCTGATCAAGGCGGGGGCCGATCTTGCCAAGGTCGGTGCGGCGCTGCTGGCGGCCCCAATGGTCGATCTTGCCACTGTCACCCTGGCTCCGCCAGTGTCGCAGCCGGGAAAGATTCTGTGCGTCGGCCTCAATTACGCCGCCCATGCCCGCGAGACCGGGCGGGAGGCGCCGACCTATCCGACGATCTTCGTCCGTTTTCCTTCGACCCTGATCGGAGCCGGAGCGGCATTGGTTCGCCCCCGCGCGTCGGAACAGTTGGATTATGAGGCGGAACTCGTCGCGGTGATCGGCACCGGCGGTCGTCACATCGCCAAAGCCGATGCGTTGCATCACGTCGTCGGCTATTCGGCCTTCAACGACGGCTCGGTTCGCGATTATCAGGGCAAATCGACGCAATGGACGATGGGGAAGAATTTCGACGCCACCGGAGCCTTTGGGCCGGTGTTCGTTACCGCCGACGAATTACCGCCGGGCGGGTCGGGCTTGCGGATACAAGCGCGTCTCAATGGCGAGACGGTTCAGGACTCGACCACCGACGATATGATCTTCGACATTGAAGCTCTGATCGTCTTTCTAAGCGAGGTTATGACTCTGGAGCCGGGCGATATCATCGTTTCCGGTACGCCGTCCGGGGTTGGCATCGCGCGGACACCGCCGCTGTTCCTGCGTCCGGGCGATGTCTGCGAGATCGAGATCGAGGGAATCGGTATCCTGCGCAATCCGGTCATCGCCGAGGCATAGACGCGAACGGCACTCACCGTTCGGCGGCGGGAAGCCAGACGGTGAAGGTCGATCCCTGGCCGACAACGCTGTCGATCGTCAGCAGACCGCGATGGCGGTTGACGATGTGTTTGACGATCGCTAGTCCGAGGCCGGTGCCGCCCATTCGACGCGAGCGGGCGGTGTCGGCGCGATAAAAGCGCTCGGTCAGGCGGGGCAGATGCTCGCGGGCAATGCCCTCGCCCTGATCGCGAACCGAGACCTTGACGATCGGGCCTGCTTTCAGCGCCGGACCGGCATTTACCGGCAAATCGGTTGTCGCGGCGGCGCAGGCCTGGACCCGGACCGCGCTGTTCTCGCGGCCGTATTTCAGGGCGTTGTCGAGCAGGTTTTGGAACAATTGGGCCATCTCGTCCGGCTGGCCGACGATGATGTCGAGGTCGGGGGCGATCTCCAGGACGATCTCCATTCCCCGGCCCTGGGCCAGCGGGCGCAGCACTTCGGCGGCGGTGATCAGTAATCGTCCGAGATCGACCTTCTCGCTGGGCGGGGTGTGTTCGTTCAACTCGATCCGCGACAGCGAGAGCAGATCGGCGATCAGACGGCTCATCCGCTGGGCCTGTTCGGCCATGATGGCAAGAAAGCGGTCGCGTGCTTCTTCGTCGTCGCGGGCGGGACCGCGCAGGGTCTCGATGAACCCGGCGACGGCGGCCAGCGGAGTACGCAGTTCGTGGCTGGCATTGGCGACGAAATCGGCCCGCATCCGCTCGACTCGCTTTAAATCGGTCATATCGTGCAGGGTCAGCATCGCGGCGGCCCCATCGGGGGGCAGGCCGACGGGGCGGACCACTCGGGCCAGGAACACCCGTTCGAGCGGCACTGGCTGGGTGAACTCGCATTCCCGACCGGACGCGCCGCTTAGGACCGCCTCGATCGCTTCCAGTACAGAAGGGTGACGCAGGAACGACGTGATGTCGCGTCCGCCCAATTCCCGCCCGAACAGCAGCCGTGCCGCCTTGTTGGCGCGGACCACCCGGCGGCTGGGATCAAGCAGCAGCAACGGATCGGGCAGATTGTCGAGCAGGCTTTCGTTCCAGCGTGCCGTGCTGGTCAACTCGGCGGTCTTTTGCTGCCAGACCCGGCGCAGCCCGCCAACGGCGATGGCGGTTCCCGCCAGGGTGATGTCGTCACGCCCCGGCGGCGGTCCCGGCTCGGCTCCCAATGCCATCGAGCGGACCCACTCGGCCAGGGCCGCCAGCCGGGTCAGATGCGCCCGAACCAGCACCGCCAGAATCGCGGTGACCCCCAACCAGACCAGGACGGCCCACAATGCGTGAACCGCGCCCTGGACGGCGAGAACCAGAAGAACGATTCCGGTCGGGCTGGACAGCAATACCGCGACCGATAGCAACCGGCCAGCGGTCGCGGGATTGCGTTTGATCATCGCCGTCCTATTTCACCGTCTCGCGCTTGAGGGCGTCGTGGCAGGCAAGCACTGCCATGGTGACGATATCGTTGGCGCTGGCGTCCATCGACGTGACCTGGATCGGATGCGACAGGCCGACCAGGATCGGACCGATCACTGGCACCGCTCCCAACTTTTGCAGCAGCTTCGAACTGATGGTGGCGGAGTACAGGCCGGGCATCACCAGGACGTTAGCCGGTTCCTTCAGCCGCGAGAACGGGTAGTGGCTGAGCAGTTCGGGATCGAGGGCGACGTCGGGGCTCATCTCGCCGTCATAGACGAAATCGACCTTGCGGGCGTCGAGGATATCGACCGCTTCGCGGACCCGCTCGGCGCGGTTGTTGCTGGGGTTGCCGAAGGTCGAATAGCTGATCATCGCAACGCGCGGTTCATGGCCCATCTGCCGAGCCTTGTGCGCGGTCTGCACCGCGATGTCGGCCAACTGGACTGGGGTCGGGCGCTCCAACACCGTGGTGTCGGCGACGAACACCACCCGCCCCTTGGCGACGAACACGGTCATGCCGAACATCAGCTCGCCCGGTGCCGGATCGATCACCCGCTTGATCTCGTCGAACGCCTGCCAGTAATTGCGGGTCAGGCCGGTGACCATCGCGTCGGCATCGCCGGATTCAACCATCAGCGCGCCGAAGATGTTGCGCTCTTGATTGACCAGTCGCTGGGCATCGCGGTACAGCGCCCCTTTGCGCTGAAGGCGGCGATAGAGACGGTCGGTATAGTCCTTTGTCTTCGGCGACAGGCGGGCATTGACGATTTCGAGTGATTCCGCCGCCGGAAGACCCGTCGCGCGCATCGTTTCGCGGATGCGGTCCTCGCGTCCAATCAGGATTGGGTGGCCAAAGCCGGCGTTGCTGAAGGCAACGGCGGCGCGGATCTGCTTTTCCTCTTCGCCCTCGGCGAACACCACCCGCTTGGGATTGGCGCGAACCGTCTCGGTGATCGCCTGAAGTCCGGCGGCAACCGGGTCGAGCCGCGCCGACAGGTCACGACTGTAACCGACCATATCGATGATCGGGCGACGCGCCACGCCGCTGTCCATTGCCGCTTTGGCGACGGCAGGCGGGATGGCGGAGATCAGGCGAGGATCGAACGGTACCGGGATAATATATTCGGCACCATAGCGGAGGCGGCGGCCGGAATAGGCGGCGTCAACTTCGTCGGGCACGTCTTCGCGGGCCAGGGCGGCAATCGCCTTGGCGGCGGCGACTTTCATCGCCTCGTTGATGGTCGAGGCGCGGACGTCGAGCGCACCGCGGAAGATGTAGGGGAAGCCCAACACGTTGTTGATCTGGTTGGGATAATCCGAGCGGCCGGTGGCGACGATTGCGTCGGGGCACACCGCCTTGACCTCTTCCGGGGTGATTTCGGGATCGGGATTGGCCATCGCGAAGATGATCGGGCGGGGCGCCATCGTCTTGATCATTTCCTGGGTCACCGCGCCCTTGGCCGACAGGCCGAAGAACACGTCGGCGCCTTCCAGCGCCTCGGCCAGGGTGCGGGCAGGCGTGTCGATCGCGTGGGCCGATTTCCACTGATTCATGCCCTCGGCACGGCCCTGATAGATCACGCCCTTGGTGTCACACAGGATCACATTTTCATGACGGATGCCCAGGCTTTTGATCAATTCAAGGCAGGCAATGCCCGCCGCGCCCGCGCCGTTGACGACGACTTTGGTGTCGGCCATGGCGCGGCCGGTCAGGTCCAGGGCGTTGATCAGGCCAGCCGACGAGATGATCGCGGTGCCGTGCTGATCGTCGTGGAATACCGGAATCGGCATCAACTCGCGCAGGCGCTGCTCGATGATGAAGCATTCCGGCGCCTTGATATCTTCAAGGTTGATCCCGCCGAAGCTGGGGGCGAGATAGCGAACGCAATTGATGAACTCATCGACATCGTGGGTATCGACTTCGAGATCGATCGAATCGACATCGGCAAAGCGTTTGAACAGAACCGCCTTGCCTTCCATCACCGGCTTGCTGGCCAGTGCGCCCAGATCGCCAAGTCCCAGAACGGCGGTGCCGTTCGAGATCACCGCGACCAGATTGCCTTTCGCGGTGTAATCGTAGGCCAGTGACGGGTCGCGGGCGATATGTAGACAGGGAAAGGCGACGCCGGGTGAATAGGCCAGCGACAGATCTCGCTGAGTAGACATCGGCTTGGTCGGGACGATTTCGATTTTGCCGGGGCGTCCCGAGGCATGCATCAGCAATGTGTCTCGTTCAAGGGCAGAGGATCCCTTGGACTTCTCTTCGCTGGCACTGGACGTGTTAAAGGTTGTACTCATTATCGTCGTCGTCTCCGTCTGGGGGGGACTTGTCGGAGGTCAGGCCGGAAAGGTGCCAGATCGTTCGAACAGGTGGACATTGGCTCCGCCCGCCGCGCGCAGCAGGTCGGTTGCGGTTTCTTCTTCCTGGGAGGAATCTACGCCGACCCACAAGATGACGCTTCCGGCGGCGAGGGCGCGCGCGAAGTCGGCGGAATCGGGCAGGGCGGAAACCTCGTCCAGGACTTCCTTGATCGCGGCCCCACCAACTCCCGCGGCAATCAATCCGGCGATCGCGGCTCCGACCGGACCGGCGGCGATCGCGATCAGACCGGCGGCGACCAGCGGGCCTTCGTATTTCAGCTCGCCGACCAGGGCGACCAGACCGTCGCGCCAGGACCGTTCTTCGCCGTTCGCAACGTCCAGCGATTCGTGCGAAGCCAATACCGATAATCGATGGCGTTCAAAGCCACTCTGGACCAGGGCGTTCACCGCCGACTCGAAATGGGCCTGGTCGGCAAAGGTGCCGACCACCTCGCGCAGAAAAATGGCGCGGGGGGGTGTCGCGGTGGTCATGGTGGGGTCTCCTTAGAACGTCGTCACCAGGGGGGCCTTCAATCTGTACCGATTGTGACCCATGCCGGGCACCGTGCCTAGGGCGCAATTGTCGTGTTCGGCTCTTGACACCCGGACCTGGGCAGCCAAACCTGTGTTTCCCCTTCGGCCGCACGAGGCAAAGATGAAGCTGCGCACCTCTGCCACCTCTCCCTACGCCCGCAAAGTCTGGATCGTCGCTCACGAGGCCGGGTTGGTCGATCGGATCGAAGCGGTTCCGACCAATGTCTGGGACCCCGCCACCGATGTCGTGCGCGATAATCCGCTCGGCAAGGTGCCCGCCCTGATCGCCGATGGCGGCGAGGCGATCTACGACTCGCCGGTGATCTGCGAATATCTCGATTCGCTCCATGATGGGCAGAAGCTGGTGCCCGCCACCGGCGGCGCCCGTTGGACGCAAAAGCGGCTGGAGGCGTTGGCGGACGGTATCCTCGATGCGCTGTTGGCGAAGCGGGTCGAAACGACGATGCGTCCCGAAGAGAAGCGTTGGCCCGATTGGATCGCACGGCAGGAAGCCGCCGCTGACCGTGGGCTGGCTCAGTTGGAAGACGAAGTTTCCGCCTGGGGGGATACGTTCCAGATTGGCCAGATCGCGGTCGTCGCCGCCCTGGGCTATCTTGATTTTCGTTTTCCTGAAACGTCGTGGCGCAGCCGTTATCCTGCCCTGGCAGCGTGGTATGTCGCCTTGTCGCGGCGTCCGTCGGTCGCGGCGACGGAACCCGTCGCATGAGTACAGCGGACGAGATTATTGCCCGGCTGGGGCTGCGTCCTCATCCCGAAGGTGGCCACTATGCCGAAACGTGGCGGCATTGTCCCGAGGTGCCGGAGGATCGTGGTGCCGGAACCGCGATCCTGTACCTGCTGCGGGCAGGCGAGCGTTCGCATTGGCATCGGATCGATGCGACCGAGATCTGGCATTTCCATGCCGGGGCACCGTTGAACCTGCGTCTGTCCGATGACGGGCGGGACGAACGGTCGGTGATCTTGGGGTCTGATCTTAGCCTCGGCCACGTTCCGCAGGGCGTGGTCGCACCGGGGGTCTGGCAGGCCGCCGAGCCGCTGGGCGAATGGAGTTTGGTTGGCTGCACCGTTTCGCCCGCTTTTTCCTTCGCCGGTTTCGAACTGGCCCCACCGGACTGGAGCCCCTCGCCATGACTTTGGCTGCCCTGATTTTCGACGTTGACGGTACCCTGGCCGAAACCGAGGAAGTTCACCGCGAGTCCTTTAATCACGCTTTTGCCGAGAACGGCCTCGACTGGCACTGGGATCGCCCGGTCTATCGCGATCTGTTGAAGGTCGCGGGGGGGCGCGAGCGTCTACGTGCCTTCGCTCCCAATACATCCGACGCCCAAGTCGCCGCGCTGCATGCTGCCAAGACTGCTCATTATACTCGTCTGGTCACCGAAGGGGCTCTTTCGTTCCGGCCGGGGATCGAGCCGTTGATCGAGCAGGCGCGGGCCGAGGGATTGAAGCTGGCTCTGGGGACCACCACCAGCCGCGCCAACATCGTCGCGCTGTTGGGGGGACGGTGCGACTGGTTCGACGTTATCGTCTGTGGCGAGGACACGCCGAAGAAAAAGCCCGATCCGTCCGTCTATGTCATGGTGCTGGAACGGTTGGGCCTTCCGGCGCAGAAGTGTCTGGTGATCGAGGATTCTTCACACGGAGTTCAGGCCGCTCGCGGTGCTGGGCTGGACGTGGTGGTGACCGAAAGCGTCTATACCGGAGGCGACGATTTCACCGGTGCGCTGGTGGTCTATCCCGATCTCGGCTCGGTCGATCTGGACCGCCTGCGCCGATTGCGGGGATAAAACAAAGCAAATCTATATGGCGCTCGCGTCGAGCGGGAGAGAGAATAGACCGCATTGGACGGTCTTCTCTCTTCTTGAGGGGGTGATATAAATTAGTTGTTTCAAATGCAACTGCGTTGCAATGCGCCGATGACTATTAACAATTTGTGTGAGCGGATTTTATTATGTCATTGGGCTTCCGCAGCCTCTGCTCAACAAGGGGGCCCTTGTGAGTATCATCTCGGCTCTACTGTCGCAGCCACGACGCCAGTTTCCAGAAGTGTCCACTTTGGCGGCTTCCCCGAACAGCGAACCGCCAAGGGTGTTGACCGCTTCGGTCAGAGTCTGCCCGGCTTGGCCCTTGGGCGGCACGACCTTGAACATCTGCCAGGCGAAGCCCAGCCGTGCCCGCACGGTGTCGATCCCCACCAGCGAGCGGGCAATCAGCGATTCCCACCGGGATTGTTGCTAACCCATTCCTGGATGGCCTGATCGTAGCGGGCGAGGAAGGAGTCCTTGGCGGCGGCGAAGTCGGTCGCGATGACGTTCAGTCCCTCGCTCACCGGCTTGACCGCGTTTTCGGGAAGCGCCCAGCCACCGAGGAACCGCACCCCGTGACGGTCCAACAGCGCAATGGCGCGGGCCTTGAGGGTGGCGAACACCCGCAAATCCTCGGGATTGCAGACCTTCTTGCTCCCCAGCGAGGCCAACTTTTCCGGGGGCAAATCCAGGGTGCCGAAATCGGCGGGGGTCA
Source organism: Magnetospirillum molischianum DSM 120 (assembly GCF_000294655.1). Taxonomy (GTDB): domain Bacteria; phylum Pseudomonadota; class Alphaproteobacteria; order Rhodospirillales; family Magnetospirillaceae; genus Phaeospirillum; species Phaeospirillum molischianum. The sequence continues at coordinate 229,392 of NZ_CAHP01000014.1, read as the reverse complement.
GCTTCTTCCTGGCAGACCAGATATTGACATCCAGCCGCAGGGCGATGAGTTGCTTCAAGACGGTGATGTCGGTGGGAATGGTGTTGGTCATGGCAGTGGTCCTTTAGGAAGCGGAGGGAAACAGCCGCTGCCCCAGTTCGTGGAGCAGGGCGCGGGTCGGCGGGGAGGCGCGAAATCCCAGCGCCCGGTCGAGGGCGTAGGTGACGGGCTGGATGCCCGCACGAGCCAAGGGTTGGAACCGCTGGGTCAAATCGGCCCACCGGATCAGGGTGCGGGTGGAAAAGGTGACTTCGATGCTTTGGTGCTGGCCGTCGCTGTCGCCAATGAACAAGCGGCGAACCTCGTTGGCGAACTCGACCATGGTGGAGCGCAGATCGGCAGGCAGCGCCGGAGCCCGACGTTCAAGAATCTGGATTTCCGCCGTGGGGTCTGGGTAGGCCACCTCGCACAGCCAGAACCGATCCATGAAGGCGAGGTTCTGGCGAAGTGTGCCCTGGTAAAGCCCAGTCCCATCGGAGCCGCCATTGGTGTTGGCGGTGGCGACGAAGCGGAACATCGGATGGGGCGGGATCACCTCGCCGCCGTTTTCCGGGATGCAGAGCGGCGCACCATCCAACACCCCGTTGAGCCCGGCAGCCGTGGCCGGGTCCAGCAGGTCGATCTCGTTGAGCAGGAACAAAACCCGCCATGCTTCATCGCCAAGGCCAGCGGCCCGTGCTGGAAGCGCATGGAACCGTTGTCTACGGTCAGGTGCCCGGCCAGGTCCGAGAACTCCAGCCGTCCGTGGCCGGTGACATCGAACACCGGGTAATTCAGCCGCGCCGCCACTTGGCGGACAAGCTGGTCTTGCCGCTGCCGGTAGGACCGAAGAGGTAGAGGGGATCGCTCCCGCCCATGAACCACACCACCAGATCCCGCATGGTTGCGGGGAACAGGTAGTCGGGATCGATGGCGGGAGTGTGCCGACAGGGTGCCGCGTAGCCCTTGATTTGACGGCCCGAGGGCTGGCCGCTGAACAAGGCTCCGGCATCGAAATCGACAGCCGAAAGGCTGCCGATCTCCGCGATGGGATCGGTCATGATGACGTCCTTTGAGTTGAGGGGGCTGCATTTCAAGGCTCGGCCCCATGGGACCGTTGCGCCACCGGGGACGGTGGCGGTATAAGTGACCAACTACTTGGTCAGATAGGAGGCTGGAATGACCTCAGTGAACTTGGCCGATGCCAAGGCTCATCTCAGCGAACTGGTGGCCCAGGCCGAGGCCGGGGAAGAAATCTGCATCACCCGTAGGGGCAAGCCGGTCGCCCACTTGACCAAGGTTCAAGCCCAGCGCCGTCCGGTGGCATTGGCGGCGTTGCGGGCCGTGACCGACACCATGCCGATGCAAACAATCGGAGCCGGAGAGCTTCTGCGTCAGATGCGTGACGAAAGCCGCTATTGATGCTGTATCTGGATACCTCGCTGCTGGTGGCCGCCGTGACCAACGAAGCCGCCACCGAGCGGGTTCAGTTTTGGCTTTCCGAACAAAATCCCGACGACTTGGCGATCAGCGATTGGGTGGTGACGGAGTTTTCCTCGGCCCTGTCCATCAAGGTCAGGACCGGAGCGCTCACGGTTCAACACCGTGCCGCCGCCTTGACGCTGTTCAATCGCTTGGTGGCCGAGTCCTTTCAGACTCTGCCCGTCCAGAGCAGCCATTTCCGCATTGCCGCGCGGTTTGCCGACGACCATAGCCAAGGGCTGAGGGCAGGAGACGCCTTGCACCTTGCCATCGCCGGAGAGCGGGGAGCCACTCTCTGCACCCTCGACCGCCGACTGGCGGAAGCGGGTTTGGCGATGGGAATCGCCACGGACATGCTGGCGACGATCTGAAAAACTCCCATTCGGGGGCGTTTGCCCCCGTTCCCCCAACCGGGAAGCACAGCTTCCCGGACCCTTTTATTTCTCAACCAATTGAAAAAAAGGAAACTGGAGATTCGGAGGCTGGCCTCCGAACGGGTCCGGGCGGTAGCCCGGCCGCGAAAGCGGCGTTTTCCCGCACCCTTTTACAGGTAGCCGATCTCCACGATGGGATTGCGGACTGGCGTTGCCGCCGCCAAATGTAGTAACGTGTCTACGTTTCCTTAGGGAGAAGCCGCCATGCCCATCACCACCGTCTCAAGCCGGGACTTCAACCAGGATGTTGGCCGTGCCAAGAAGGCCGCGCAGGCTGGTCCTGTTTTCATCACGGATCGAGGGCGGGCGGCCCATGTGTTGCTGACCATTGAGGAATATCAGCGCATTACCGGGAAGGGCGTCAGCATTATCGACCTTCTGTCCATGGACGCGGAACCCGACATCGCGTTCGAGCCCGGCAAGGCCGAGATTGTCGTGCGACCGGCGGACCTGACCTGATGTTCCTGCTCGACACCAACGTTGTTTCCGAGTTGCGCAGGGTGAAATCGGGACGGGCCGACAAAGGGGTCGTTGCCTGGGCGTCCACACTGGACGCCGGGACGCTGTTCTTGTCGGCCATTACCATCATGGAGCTGGAGATCGGCATCCTCCAGGTTGAAAGGCGGGACGCCTCTCAGGCGGCTTTATTGAGGGCTTGGATGGAGACGCAGGTGGTGCGTTCCTTCGCCGACCGCATTCTGCCGGTGGATTTGGCCGTGGCCCAGCGGTGCGCCTCCCTCCACGTTCCCGATCCCCGAAGCGAGCGGGATGCCATGATCGCTGCCACCGCCCTGGTTCACGGCATGACGGTGGCAACGCGCAATGTGGCGGATTTCGAAAGGACAAACGTTCGCTTGTTCAACCCCTGGCAGTTTCTTTGCTGAGGGGAGAAGCCGACAGCGTGATGCCGTTGCTGCGGGCCAGGACGCGCATGATGGTCTGTGCCAGCATTTCCAGATTCCATCCGGTTTCGGCGCGGCACGGGACGAAGTGTGCGATCCCCGGAAACACGCTCCTGAGATCGCTGATTTTTCGGCCGATGTTTTCCTGCTGAAGCGGGCTCGGGTCTCGCCCGGCCTGCCGGTGGATGGGGTCGATCTTGTCGCACCCATTGATGACGATGATCACATTTTCCCGCTGGCCGTTTTGTCGAAAAAGCCTCGTGAACACCCCCTGGTCGATGCTGAAATCCCGGTTGTCGGCACGGACAAGGTAAACCACAACGTCCGATTTTCTCAGAGAGATAATTTCCTATCCGCAATTCGTATTCCGCGCTTTGCACAACCCGCGTGCAGGCGGCAACGTCGCTGGTTTCCATCAGTCTCCGACCGGCCATGGCATTGACGATCGAGGACTTGCCGTAGCCGCTTTTGCCGAGGAACACCACCTGCACATCGTGGGAATGCGAGGCACCATCGTTGCGGCTCCAGCGCCGATGATCCTGCGGATCAATTCCTCGACCGGCGCTTCGTGGCGGACTTTGACGATCAGCGTCACGGGCGTCACCACCAGCCTCTCAAGACGCTGCCGATCTTACCGGCAACCCAATCTACCGCTTTGGCAAGCGCCTTTCCGGCGACCTCAACGATCACGTCGAGAATCCCCTTCTCGGCATCCCTCTTTGCTTTTTCTGAGCGGTATTCCCTCTGCACCTCGCGCAGCACGCTGATCCGCTTCTCGGCAGGCAGGACGTGAATGATGCCGTCCACCAGTTCCACCAAGCCATATTTCTCTGCGGCGGAAACGGCCAGAACCTGACCGAGAGGCAGGCCGAAGACCCCCGCCACCACGCGGCATTTTTCCTTGATGTTGGCCGTTTGGCGGGAGCCCGGCTGACGCGCCTTTTCGTCCCATTCCCGGAACGGCTCGATCTTGTCCACTTGGTTGAGGACAACGAAGAAGGGCTTGCCGACATCCAGATACGGCCTGACCAGACGCTTGAAGAAATCCTCGTCCACGGCCAGGGCGCGATCATCGGCCTTGACGATCCACAGCACCAGATCGAGCTTGGGAAGCCATTGCCGATAGAGCGCGTCATATTCGGCGTCACGATCACCGCTTTCCCCCACGCCGGGAACGTCGAGCAGGGTCAGGCCCTTGCCCGCAAGGTTGAGCCTGACCTGTTGGGCCGTGCGGGTGCAGGCGGCAATGTCGCTGATCGGGCATATGTCCCGGCCGAACAGGGCATTGCACAGGCTGGACTTGCCCGCGCCGGTCTTGCCGAAGACCCCGACCATCGGCTCGTATTGGATGATGTCGTTGAGCCGGGCCGATATTTTGGTCCGGTATTCCGCAGGGATAAGGATGCCCTGCTTCGCCAGGGAATCAAGGAACGATTCCACGTTGTTCACGTCGATCATGGTCTTTCCTATCTTATTTGAGGGGAGAGACCGTCAAACGGTCATAGTCGTTGCCGTTGGTGGTGATTCGCTCCAGCAGCGCGTCGGCGTCATCGGGACCAAGGCGATTGGTCAGTTCCACCCGCAACTTGGTTTGGTCGCACCAATCGCACAGGGGGTGAAAGCCTGGGCAAATGGGAAGGTTCGAATCTTCCTGCCGCATTGCGTGCCACAGGGTTTCTGCGGTTTTCAGCACCAAATCCGTCATATTGGCATCCGGTCCATAGGGACCGAATGCCTTGGCGTCGTTCATCGATACGCACAAAACCCAGCCTTCCAGATCCACCCTCTCGGGCGTATCCGGCAGGACAATTCCAAACAGAGCCTGGACGAGTTGGGGGAAGGTGCGCTGGCTCAAGCCCTCGGCACCGAATACCGGCTGGTTCCAATAGGCATAGAGCAAGCCGATCTGCCCATAAAGCTGGACCTCGTAACCAGGGCTGAGAACATCCGGCAGGCGGGCCGTGCTTTTCAGTTCCTGCACCCGGACGACACCATCGGCCACCAAGGTAAGATCCAGGAGAGCACGGATCGGCACGTCGCCAGGGGTTATGCTGATTTCCAACTGAGACATCAGCGTGGCCCCATTGGCCCGGAAGGCCGGAATCAATCCGGCCTCCAACCAGTGCCCTCGTTGCAAAACCAGTTGTCGTTGCAGGGTCTCGGTGGGCTTGCCGCCGATCTTGTTCAGCACTGCCGCGCGCAGGCAAGTGATCGCCCGCCCCACGTCGGACAGCCCGATATCGGTGCGGCAATCCCCGAGGGTGCGGACGGTTTCTTCGCGGCCATGGCGCACCAAACCGCGCGCCACCTGGGCGAGCAAGGCTGCCGCCCGTGAAGTGTCGGACATGGCTTCCTCCGTCAGGCCGCGTAGCGCCACCACAATTTGCGATTGCCGTCCCAGCGAAATCCCGCCTGCTCCAGCAAAGGCCGCTTCTCGCGGGCATTGCCGCTGGCAATGACGCAGGTTTTGCCGTTGGAAGCGGCGACGGTCTGGTAGTCGATGCCGTCGATCTTCGGCAGCCCCGCCGGAGCGTTCGGTTGGGACGCCGCAGGCGGTGTGGATTTATCGGCAGCCTTGGCGCGATTACGTGTCGGCATGGACGCTTCGCCATCGTCATCGGTTTCGCTCGCCAGCCCGACCAGGGTGGCGAGGCCATAGCGGCGCGCGTAGGTCAGAGCCGAGCCATACCCTTGCGGATCGTTTTTCGGCAGCGGCATCACCATCAGGGACGATTGCCACTGCCCGGACTCGCCATGAACCAGCTTGGTCATCAGCCCCAAATGCCCGACCTCGACCGCCACCGGCACCTGAACCACCCAAACCGCCTGAGCGATCAGGGCATCCCGGCAGGCATCAATCACCGCGTTGAGCGTGGCATAGTGCTATTTTACGAACGGATTTTCAGCGTCCTTGCACACCGGCGCCAAGGCCCGCTGCACCTTGACCATGGTTTTGGCCAGTTCGCCCATTTCGGGCGAGGACAGAAACTCCCCTGTCATCATGGTTTCCTCCAAAGGCGAAACGCCCCGCCTTCGTCAGGAAGGCAGGGCGTCGGTTGCTATCGGAGGGGTGATATGTATCTGAAATTATTTAGAATATTTTAGAAATAACCGCTGGACAAATCCCGACGCTGACGAGCTGAAATGGAAATTTGATGTCGGCTTTGCGCCTCATGACGGCCGCTCCGTCGATCGGCACCCATTCCTATTACCGGACCTTCCCCGTTTCCACCGGGCTGCCGGGGCTGTGGCACAACGTCTACGCAAGAACAAAACGTGATTAACGGGGCGATCACCACCTTGCTCCCCTGAGTGCCATCACCACCACAGCCACGCTCGGACGGTTCCCGCCATCCGGGCTTTCTATGCCCGAATTTCGCTCGGCGCCGGCAACGGCACCGGGCTTTTTCGTGCCTGTAGCGAAGGGAGCACCACCGATGTTCGAGGACATCCAATCCTTCTTCACCACGCGGCCGAAACGGCCCGCCTCGTCGCTGGGGGCCGGCGCCTCGGCCGAGGACGATCCCGCCATGCCCGCCTTCCGGAAGGCGTGGAAGGATGGCGCTCTGGTCGAGGATCTGTTTGGCCCCAGCCCGTTCCCCTGCATGGCACGGTGGGGTGCAGCGGCGCCGACAATTTCCGCCCCGACGTCGCCAAGGTGGAAACCTTCCTGAGCGATGCCGGCTATTACAAGCCGCTGACCGGCGACGGCCCCAGCGGCTCGCACAATGCCAACCTGGATCAGGCCATCCGCAGTTTCCAGAAGGATAAAGGCCTGGAGGTGGACGGCGGCCTCAAGCCGGGTGGCCCCACCATCGGCAAGATCGGCAGCCTGCTGGGCGGCGGCGAGGTGCAAGGACAACACGCGGGCAATCCGGGCGCGCAACCCCAGAATTTCTGGGGCGGTCCCAAGGGCGACTGGCCGGAGCAGGGCGGGATTACCGGCACCTTGCCGTCTCCCCATGACTGGGATCGTCTGTTGCAGGGCCACACCATCAACCAGGAAGGCATCGACGCCAACCAGGGCTATGCCGAGATGCTGCTGCGTGATTCCGATCCCAGCCAGACCGTGCGCATGCTGAAGCGGGCCATCGACAATTACGGTGACCAGGGGCGCGGCGACGTGGCCGACCTGCTGGCGCGTTTCCAAAAGATCGACGGCGCCAAGGCCGAGACCCTGCGCCGCGAACTGCACAAGGCCACCGGCGAGATGCTACCCTATCGCCTTGCCCCCTTGGGCGAAGGCTTCCGTGAACCGACCGAGGAGGAGCGGATCGCCGCCGCCCCCAAAGCCCCGTTCGGTTCTGCCCAAGGCGCCGACCGCTGGGCGGCGGGCAACATGGCCGACGCGCTGTTGGGCAAGGGCGACTACACCGATGCCGTCACCCATTTCCGGGGCGAGATCGGCCGCAACCGAGCCCAGTCCATGCCCTATCTTGCCGCCGTGCACGAGATCATGGGTGAGAAGAATCCTGCGCTGGCGGCGAGGTTTGCCACCCAGATGGACAAGGCGGGGCTGACGGGGCGGAGCCGGAAAAGAAGCCGGAAGGATCTGGAGATGCCAGCGTCCTGTCTGCTCCCATTCCCCCAACCGTCACCCCTGGCCCCATTCCACCCGCCAAGCCTGGAGAAACCGATATCGTCATTCCCGCGCCGCAACCGGTTCCGCCGACACCGCCTGCCACGCAGCCCCCAGAGAGCAAGCCAGCTCCGGTACCGCCAGAAACCTCCCCGCCTGTTCTCGGGAAACCTGAGTCGGGAGAGGGTGGGCCGATGAAGCCGGCCCCCGACCTTCATCCGTTGGTGACCATTGAATTCGACGGAAAGGAATTCAAGGCCGTTGAAAACGGCAAGGTGATCAAGAACTGGCCGGCGGTTTTAGGCCGTCCGGGATATCAGGGAGCGGAGCATCAGGGAGATAAGGATAACGGGCCCCTTCCCGAAGGTGAGTGGGTTTTGAGGCAGGATAACTACCAGAAAATCGGCCCGAGAGACGCAGTGCTTGGGGTAATCAAGCCTGGAAAACATGGTGCTTGGCCGGGCAGTGTTCCCGTTTGGGGCACTGAACGGGTTTGGCTCGAACCGAGCAAAGGGACAGACACCAAAGGTCGAGATAACTTCTCGGTTCATGGTGGTTGGCAGCCAGGTTCGGCCGGATGTGTTGATTTGACCGGAAAAATGGGTGAGTTCGCAGGCTATTTCCGAAACTTGGGTAAGGATGTGACGGTCCGCGTTCGCTACAATCGTTGACTTAATCTGGAAAACAAGGCGACCCGGGGGGCGGTGGCCTCCGGGAGTAGAATGCCATGGACCGTATCCGCCGCTGGTTGTTTTGGCCTCTTTTTTTCTTGGGGGGGATAAATGCCGCGCTGCTCCTCATTACCGCGGCAGATCCATATATGGATCCCCAATTTCCCATTGGCGCGACGGAGGGGCCGTTTGCCGGGGCATGCAACTATAAATCTGCACGCATCTATTTCTTCTCCGCGTTGGCAAGCGGACTTTGCAACCTCGCGGCAACGGTCGTCGCATGGTGCTGGCGGCACCAGTGGGTTTCCATCGGGGTGCTCTTAGCAGGCCTGATTGTCGGGCCTCTTTCCGTCGATTATTTGGTGTGCTGGTCGATGGCGCAGTAGGGCACCTTTATCCACCTGCCTTACTTTTGCCCTACTAGACCCTATGTTCGCCACCCGTTTCAGGGGGCGAACATAGGGTCCAACGGCAAGCACTAGAGCATCATCCATTCATATGGAATCATTAAAGGATTCCTAAATTACTCGCAAAATGTGATTCAAGATTTGGGCTGGTGAAGGAGGCCAGCCCTGATGGCGACATCCCTTTCCCGCGATCTCCGAGAGCGTGTGATCTGGGCGGTCGAAAGCGGGCAATCGTGCCGGGCCGCCGCGAAGCGATTCGGGGTTGCCGCCTCGACGGCGATCAAATGGGTGAGCCGCTGGCGATCGGAAGGACACGCCGTGTCGAGGCCGCGTGGCGGCGACCGTCATTCGCACCGGATGGAGGCGTTGGCCGAAGAGATCCTGGGGCTGGTAGAGCAGACTCCCGACATCACCCTGGCCGAGATGAAAGCTTGCAAGCTGGCCGATGGGCGTGACCGGGTGGTGCGCCACGGTCATGGCCCGGAACGGAGCCTCCAGACCGGGATCGGACCGGTGGCGGTGTCGCGGGTGAAGCTCCGCGACCGGGGCGCCACCAGCGGCGCGGACCAGATCCGCTTCACCTCGGCGATCCTGCCGCTTTGGGCGCGGCGGACCAAGAGCCTGGATGCACTGTTGCCGGCCTTGTATCTGCGCGGAATTTCGACCGGCGACTTCCAGGAGGTCTTGTCGGCTCTGCTCGGCAAGGAGGCCCCCGGCTTGTCGCCCGCAGTGATTTCCCGGCTGACGGCGGAGTGGTCGGGCGAATACGAACGCTGGCAGAAGCGTGACCTGTCAGCGCGCCGCTATGTGTATGTCTGGGCCGATGGGGTCTATCTTCAGGCCCGGATGGAAGACAGCGCCGAATGCATGCTGGTGCTAATCGGCGCCACCCCGGAAGGTCGCAAGGAGCTGATGGGGTTCCAGGTCGGCGTTCGCGAGAGCACCCAAAGCTGGCGGGAATTGCTGGTCGATCTGAAGGCTCGCGGTTTGGCCATCGCTCCGGAACTGGCCATCGGTGATGGCGCCCTCGGCTTCTGGAAAGCGATGGACGAGGTGTTCCCCTCGACCCGCCACAGCGCTGCTGGCTGCACAAGACCCGCAACATCCTGAACAAGGCGGCCAAATCCGTCCAGCCCGGCATGAAGAAGGACCTCGCCGAGATCTGGATGTCGCCCGACCGGGCGGCGGCGGAGAAAGCCATCGATGTCTTCGCCGCCAAATACGGCGCCAAATATCCCAAGGCGGTCGAATGCCTCGAAAAGGACCGGATGCCCCTGCTGGCCTTCTACGATTTCCCTGCCGAGCATTGGGTGCATCTGCGCACGACCAATCCCATTGAAAGCGTCTTTGCCACCGTCCGGCACCGCACCGTCCGGACCAAGGGGGCTTTGTCGGCGACGACCGCCAAGCTGATGGTCTTCAAGCTGGTCATGGCCGCCGCCAAAACCTGGCGTCGTCTCAAGGGCGAAAATCAGTTGCCCAAGCTCATCAGTGGCATCAAATTCATTGACGGTGTCCAGAACCCCGAGGCCGTTTCTCAAACCGCCGCCTGATCGGGCTCGTCACCCAGATTCCAGCATAGCTCAGGCGAAAGCCGAGGCGGTTCGGTTCGTCTGAAAATGATGCGGCGCAACTTGCGCCGCATCAGACCAGAAAGGCAGGTCAACAACCTGGAGGCATCAATGCGGCCGTCCGCGACCTTGGGATCGAGCGGAACCAAGCTCAGAGGGCTGTTCGGTTGGGGGTGGATGATAATCCGGCTCGGGGTTGGTCTCATGCCGTACCATTGCCGTAAAACGACTAAGGCCGCTCTTTCGAGCGGCCTTAAGTCATTGAAATCGCTGGCGTCCCCACGGGGATTCGAACCCCGGTTGCCGCCGTGAGAGGGCGGTGTCCTAGGCCTCTAGACGATGGGGACGTTAGGAGGCGCGGTGCGGTTTTATGGCGGAATCGCCGGGGGAACGCAAGCGTTATTTTAGAGGGAAGACCGGATGTGGAGTTGTTCCGGGCGTATCGTCCCCGCCTCGGCGTTGAGGCGGTAGGCGAGGGGGGCGTGAGCGTGCGGGAGTTTATCGTCGTTGCACATGACGCCTATGATCAGCCAGATCAAGTCCGGCTCGAATGCACGGGCGATGTCCTCGGCCGAGGGGTGGGATCTGCCATTGGGGTGAGAGTGCCAATGTCCGACGACTCGCTCCGCTCCGCCGCGTAGGCTCCGTTCTGCGGCGAAACGGACGCTTGGGTCGAGTTCGAACCGGTCGTTCCGTCGTTCACGTTCCAGATTATTGGCGGCAATGACTCTGCTGACTCGCACGATTTCCTGTCCGCTGCCGATCAGAAGGCCGCAGCCCTCAGCGGGGAAAGCAGCTTCGGCGGCGGCGGCGATTCCGGCCAGATCGGTGGCGTCGAGAATGATCACTGCGTGGCGCTGGTCTCTGGTGTCGCGACAAAGACAAAGCTACCTGTCACTTGGCCTCGGGCCGGATCAAGTACGATCAGTCGGTCGGCGATCCCTTTGTCGGTGCCGATGCGGACGATGATATGGTTTCCGGCGGCAAAAACCTGTTCGATCGTCGCGCCCTTGGGTAGGGCAACATCGACGGAGCCGAAATTTGTCGATGAAAGTGCGGTTGTCGCGCCGGTCGTGACCGGGGGTGTCGATTTGGGGCCCACCTTCGATGAAACGCCATAGATCACCAGCCCCACGCCAGCGACGATCAATACACCCAAGAAGATCACCAACGCTTTCAGCGCTTTCATGTTTGATTCCCTGATTTACCCGGTCGCGGCCGCCGCCGGGATCGGCGATGATAGCGAAATGAACGAGACGAATTCACGACTGTACACCCCCGAGCCGGTTTCGCCCGACGAGGCTGGCCAACGTCTGGACAAATGGCTGGCGATGCGGCTGCTCGATCTATCGCGAAGCCGTATCAAAGGGCTGATCGAAGACGGACGAGTCAGCCTTGATGGGCCGACGATACTCGACCCCTCCCACCGGGTCAAACCCGGCCAGTCCTGCCGGGTCAGTGTTCCCCCCGACGCGCCCGCGATCCCAGAGGCGCAGGATATTGCCCTGACTGTGGTTCACGAGGATGAGGATCTGATCGTCATCGACAAGCCGCCGGGGCTGGTGGTTCATCCTGCGCCAGGCAACCTTGATTTCACTCTGGTCAATGCGCTGCTGGCTCATTGTGGCGAGTCCCTGGCCGGGATCGGCGGCGTCCGCCGACCGGGAATTGTTCACCGTTTGGATAAGGACACCAGCGGGCTATTGGTGGCGGCAAAGACCGACGCGGCCCATCGCGGACTGTCGGAACAGTTTGCCGCCCATAGTCTGGAACGGGCCTACCGTGCTCTGGTCTGGGGGGTGCCGTCCCCATCGAAGGGGGAGATCGAGGGGAATATCGGACGCAATCCGCGCGACCGAAAGACGATGGCTATTGTCTCGGGGGGCGGGAAGAGGGCGCTGACGCGCTATCATGTGTTGCAGACCTACCTCGGCGGATGCGTCAGTTCGGTTGAGTGTCGTCTGGCAACAGGGAGAACGCACCAGATCAGAGTTCATATGACTAGCATAGGTCATTCGTTGGTTGGGGATAAGACTTATGGTAGAGTCCGGCTAGGACGTTTGGCGTCCGTCCCCGATGATGCTCGCGCGGCATTGACCGCATTCCCTCGCCAAGCTTTGCATGCCTTTTTGCTAGGGTTCCAGCATCCTACTAAAGGATATGCGCTCTCCTTTGAAAGTGCCATACCTACGGATATCAATGCTTTGATCAAAATTTTAGAGCGGATATAGAAAACACTATACTTGACCCATTGGCTATGGCATTATCGTCTCACAGTGAGCGGTGAGAGTAGGGCAGTAGCGCTTGTCGGTGCATTGCCCCGTGAACGAGGGAAAACCCTCCACACCGGAAGAGGAGACGTGAGCATGTCGGCAATCGCTTCGACCCTGTCGCTCGCCCCCGAGGGCAACCTGACGCGCTATCTTCAGGACATCCGCAAATATCCGATGCTGCCGGCCGAGGAGGAGTACCTTCTGGCCAAGCGGTATCGCGACAATGACGATCTTGCCGCCGCCGAACGGATGATCACCAGTCATCTGCGCTTGGTCGCCAAGATCGCGATGGGCTACCGCGGCTATGGTCTGCCGCTCGGCGAGATGATCTCCGAGGGCAATATCGGGATGATGCAGGCGGTGCGCCGCTTTGACCCGGATCGCGGCTTTCGTCTTGCCACTTATGCGATGTGGTGGATCCGTGCTGCGATCCAGGAATACATCCTTCATTCCTGGTCCCTGGTGAAAATGGGGACCACCGCCGCGCAGAAAAAGCTGTTCTTCAACCTTCGCAAGCTCAAGGGGCAGATGCAGGCGATCGAGGAGGGTGACCTTCCCGCCGAGATCGTTGGGAAAATCGCTGCCAAGCTTGATGTTAGCGAGGACGAAGTCGTCAATATGAACCGGCGCTTGTCCAGCCCCGACCATTCTCTTAATGCCCCGTTGCGGGCCGAAGGGGAGGGGGAGTGGCAGGACTGGCTGGTTGACGACCGCGAGGATCAAGAAACCGAGCTGGGTGAGCGTGAGGAATTGGGGCGCCGTCGCGGCTTCCTTACTTCCGCGCTGGACAGCCTCAACGAGCGCGAGCGGGCGATCCTGACTCACCGCCGTCTTAGCGAGGAGCCTGCCACTCTCGACGATCTGTCCCGCCAGTATGGCATTTCACGCGAGCGAGTTCGTCAGATCGAGGTTCGGGCCTTCGAGAAGCTGCAAAAGTCGGTCCAGACCGCTGCCGCCGCTGCCGAGCCTCGTCGGGCGATGTAAGGACGGCGTGCGGAGTCTTCGTGCTCCGCATTCTGTGACCTGATTTGCGTATTCGACCAAAGAAAAAGCCCCGGTCCGTGCAAACGGATCGGGGCTTTGTGTTGTCGCGTCTCGAGTCTAGCGGACGAAGACCTGGACCTCGCCGCTGGCACTGGCCGAGGGGCTGGTGCTTGAGCTAACCCGGACCCGGCTGGCCGGCATGTTCATGTTGGTGAGCGAACGCAGTACCGATTCGGCGTTGCGGCGGGCGTTTCCGGCGGCAACGGTCTGTTGGCCAGGATTCGCTCCGACCGGAGCGACGGCAACGACATCGAAGGTGGCGTTCGGGCGACGGTCCAGTGCGCTTTTGACCGCGGCATACAGGGCCGGTTCGTAATTGACGTTGGGTTTGTCGAATCTGATCGTGACCAGCGGCTGTTCGCTAGGCGCAGCCGCGATGCGGGGAGCCGGTGCGGTGAAGCTGGAGTTGGGCTGGTTGCTGAGGCTGCCGACGAACAGGGCGCCGTTCTTGATGCCGAGCGCCAGGGTGTTGAGGTTCTGCTTTTCCGAGGCGACATATTGTTGCTGACGAACCGCATCGTCGGTCAGCTCGCCCAGCAGGCGCTCGACCATCACGACGGTACGGTTGGTCTCGTCCTCAAGGATGCGGAGCTGGCGATGATCTTCATCGATCGCGCCCGACAGCGAGCGGGCGGCACGGACGGATTCAAGCAGATAGCCCGCCATCGTCGAGGATGCGGTGACCTCGTTGGTCAAACGGTTCATCTTCAGAACGTCGTCAGTGATCCGATCCAACTCGTTCTGTGCCGCATTCCATTGCTGGTTCAGGATCGGGTTGCCCGGCGTGGTGCCGACCTGAAGGCGAGCATTGATGGCGGCAACGGTGCCGTGATAGCGCTGGGAGTCCTGCACGGTCTCGGCGCGAATCTGCTGAAGGGTCTGGTTCTGCCGCCCCAGGGTCGCCTGGAGCCCCTGCAAATCGTTGCGTAGTGTCGCCGCTTTGGCTCCGACATAGGTGCCGCTGGACGATCCGGGGGTAACGCCGACCGGGTCGAAGCTGGACGATCCAAGGGCCGGCGGGCCGTCATTGGACATTTGTTCGGCATTGATCGCCGACTGGCCCGAGTTCGCCGTTCCTGGAAACAGCGCATCCTCGGCGAATGTGCATCCGCCTGCGAGGAGAGCCGCGCAGAATGCTGCGGCGTGGGTCTTATTCAGGGCCATTGGATTAGCAGATCCTTTAGGTTCGCCGGTTCGGACAAAGACCGCCAGGGGCACGGCCATGGCTTAAGGACGGTGATAGGCGCGCGTCCCCCCGGAAACTTTGGGGCGGATTTTACGCAATCAGCCACGTTGCCACAAGCCCGCATTTCGATTGGTGGTACTTCAAGCCGCGCCGTATCCATAGCGTTTGGGGGGTGGGGAGGGTGACGAAAAAAGATGAATTTTGTGCTTGCAGGGCGTCGGAGCTTTGTGTAAGTTCCGCCTCCTCGCCGGGGCACATCGCTTCGGATCGAAAAGCGCCCGTAGCTCAATTGGATAGAGCATCAGACTACGAATCTGAGGGTTGGAAGTTCGAGTCTTTCCGGGCGCGCCAATGAAGGCCATCGCGTAATACGCGGTGGCCTTCACCTTTTGTGGCCTGTCGATGCTGTTGTCCGGGCCGCTGCTTCCTTATCATCCGCTTCTGGCGCGGCTGGCATTGCCATCTTGTCCTCGTTATGGCCGTTGCCGCATTCATCGCGACTCTTCAGATTATCCCTATAATCTAAATGGTTGTGGTTTTCGAAGGGTCTATTCTATATCATAAGTCGAATGAGGTGTGGGGCGGCCATCGGGAAAGCACAAGGCTTGACCGGATGCCGTCTGGAGCCGCGGCCACGATAGGCAAACTCCCACTCCGGTTGCGACTTCTTCAACACAGACGACAGCAACGGCTGAACATTTTCTTCCAATGTCATGAGGTGGAAGATGGAGGGGGCTGCCGACGATCACGAGAGGGGAAGGGCTCGTATCACCGGGTCCGTCGTGCTTTCGTCGCTCCCCCTTGTTTCCACAGTTGCTCCGACCGCAGGGCAACGACGCATCGCTCTTGGCACTGCGGCCCTGGCTTTCGGGGCGTTTTTGCTGGCAGCGCCGTTTGCCCAGATTCAACTCGCCGAGATGTGGGCATTTTTGCCGATCTATGAATCGGCTTTCGTCACTCTCAGCCTGATCATCGTCTCCCTTCTTCTATTTCAGTACCGGATGGTGCAGAGCTGGGGGCTGCTGTTTCTCGCCGGAGGGTTCCTCTTCAGTGCGGCGATGGCTTGTGTCCACGCGCTGAGCTTCCCCGGCTTGTTTTCCCCCACCGGGCTGCTGGAGGGCGGACAGCAAAGCACTGCCTGGGTCTACTTTCTATGGCATGGCGGTTTTGCCATGTTCGTCGTCGGATATGCTCTGTGGCGTGATCGTCCCTGCCGGGGGCCGCTGTTAACGGCTTTGGCGATAATGATCGCTGCCGTGATGGCCCTGGTGGCCGCTCTGGTTCTGCTGACAACAGCCGGGCACGATCTTCTGCCCAGTATTATGGCGGGTAATCGTGATGCTCCGGCGAAGTTCGTCGTGGCCGTGGTCGTGTGGATGATGAGCATCCTGGCCCTGGGGCTGCTTTGGCGCATCCGTCCGCATACCCATCTCGATCTGTGGCTGATGGTGCTGCTCTGCATCTGGATTTTCGACAGTGCGTTGTCTGCCGTGCTCAATCACGCCCGATTCGATCTGGGGTGGTATGTCGGCCGCGTGTTTGGGCTGTTGGGGGAAAGTCTCGCCCTGGTCGTTCTGCTGATGGAGAACAACACCCTCTACCTCCATCTGGTGTCGTTACGAGCGCAGGAAAACCGCCGCAGTGCCGAACAATTGGAGGCGGGAGAAAAACGGTTCGAGGCGACCTTCGAGCAGGCGGCGATGGGGATCGCCTTGGTGGCGCCGGATGGGCGCTGGCTGCGCGTAAATCGAAAGCTGTGTGAGATTGTTGGCTACGACGCTAAAGAGCTGATGCGGAGTAATTTCCAGGACATCACCTACCCCACCGATCTCAATGCCGATCTTGAGGCTCTTCACCGGATTTTGGCAGGAGAAATTCAATCCTATTCTATTGAGAAGCGGTATATTCACAAACAGGGCCATACGGTCTGGATCAACCTGACTGTGGCACTGGTGGCGAAACCCGAGGGCGGACCAGACTATTTCGTTTCCGTTGTCGAGGACATATCGCGGCGCAAGAGCGCCGAGGAACAGCGTCACCACATGGCCGAAGCGTTGCGTCAGG
This sequence comes from Magnetospirillum molischianum DSM 120, assembly GCF_000294655.1. Lineage (GTDB taxonomy): Bacteria > Pseudomonadota > Alphaproteobacteria > Rhodospirillales > Magnetospirillaceae > Phaeospirillum > Phaeospirillum molischianum. The sequence continues at coordinate 212,761 of NZ_CAHP01000014.1, read as the reverse complement.
CGGCGCAGGCGGTGGTGATGACAGATACCGAGGATGGCATCGTCTACGCCAATCCCGCCTTCCTGAAGATGACCGGATACGCGCTGAACGACGTGATTGGCCTGTCGATCCGGTATTTCGACCAAGCCGACGAGCGACGCCAAATCCGGCATCGCAAGATCATCGACGCGGTTCTCGTCGATGGCGAATGGTCGGGCGAAAGCCTTTGCATCACTCGGAACGGGATCGAGATCCCGGTATTCGTCACCGTGGCAGGAATCCACGATCTCACCGGCCGCCTGACCGGGTTCGTCGCGAGCTATCTCGATATTAGCGAGCAGAAGCGGGTCAGGGCCGAACTGGAGAGCGAACGAGGGTTGTTGCGTACCCTGATCCACACCATTCCCGATTTGGTCTGGCTCAAGGACGTCAACGGCATCTATCTCAGTTGTAACCACGCCTTCCAACGCTTCACTGGCCGTTCCGAGGTGGCGATCGTCGGACATTCCGACTATGACCTCGCCGCCGCCGATTTGGCCGATTCCTTTCGTGCCCAGGATCGCATGGCGATCGAGGCTGGCGGTCCGACTGTCAATGAAGCATGGACCGCCACGGGCGATATCGGGCGGGATGCTCTGCTGGAGACGATCCGAACCCCGATGTACGGTCCTGACGGGCAAGTGATCGGGGTACTGGGCATCGGCCGCGATATCACCCAGCGCTATCGAACGGAGATCGCGCTGCGTAAGAGTGAGGAACACTTCCGCACCTATGTCGAGGAAGCCCCTCTTGAGATTCTCGTCGCGGATTCCGATGGGCGCTTCGTCGATGTTAACCCCGCCGCCGAGGCAATGCTGGGATGGAGCCGTGCCGAGATCTGCGCTCGCCATGTTGCCGAAGTCGTTTCGGTCGAGGATCGCGAGCGCGTGCAAGACGATTTCGCCGTTCTGTTCGGTCCGGTCGGGCGGATCTGCGGCGAATACCGTCTTGTCGCCGCGTCGGGGGCGGTGGTGTGGGTGTCGCTATCGGCAGTGCGGATCGCCTCGAACCGCTTCGTCGCCTTCTGTCAGGACATCACGGCACGCAAGGCGATCGAAGACGAACTGGAACGGTATCGCAAGGGCCTGGAGCAGTTGGTCGCCGAACGCACCGCCGACCTGGAAAGTGCCGAGGCGCGTTTGCGCCTGATTCTTGAATCCACCGCCGACGGGATTTACGGCGTCGATATCGAGGGGCGCATCACCTTCGTCAATCCAGGCGTTGGCGCCATCCTCGGCTGGCGGCCCGAGCAACTGATCGGACGGACCAGCCTTGAAATGCTGCATCACAGCTATCCCGATGGGCGTCCTTTCCCCAGGGATGCCTGCCCGCTGATTGAGACCTTGCGCACCGGGATCGTGCATCGCGTTGACGACGAATATTTTTGGGATGCCAATGGGCAGCCGATTCCCGTCAGCTTCTCGACGCATCCGATGGTCCGTGACGGCCGCATCGTCGGCGCGGTGGTCAGCTTTAATGACATCTCCGTGCGCAAGGCGGCCGATGCGGCGCGCGAGGCGGCACTGGCCGAGGCCGAGCGTCTGGCCAGCCTGCGCCGCGAATTCCTCGCCAATATGAGCCACGAAATTCGTACTCCTCTGAGCGCGATCCTCGGCATTGCCCAGATCGGCGGGCGCGATTGCGGTGAACCGGGCGGGCGGGAGAAATTCTCCCGTATCCTTGATGCAGGCCACGGTCTGCAACAGGTGATCGACGATATTCTCGACTTCTCCAAGATCGAATCCGGCAAGATGAAGGTCGAGACTATTCCGATGAATGTTGGCGAGGTCGTTGATCGCGCCATCGATATGCTGGCGTTGCGTGCATGGGACAAGGGGCTGCGGGTTGAGGTTCGCGAGGGGGCAGACATTCCCCTTCGCTGCCTCGGCGACCCTAACCGGCTGTGTCAGGTTCTGATCAATCTGCTCAGTAACGCCATCAAGTTCACCCGTGCCGGGGGAACAGTGACGCTCGGCGTGGCCTGCGTGCCGAACCGGCTGGTTCTGAGCGTCAGCGACACCGGAATCGGCATCGCTCCCGAGGCGGCTGAACGTCTGTTCCAACCGTTCGAACAGGCCGACGGATCGACCACCCGTCGCTTCGGCGGCACCGGACTCGGCCTGTCGATCTCACGTAATCTCGTCGGCTTGATGGGCGGTACGATCACTCTCGACAGTGCGTTGGATCAAGGCAGTATCTTCACCGTCATTCTGCCGTTGGTTGGAGCCGAGGCGGCTCCGCCCTGGCCGCTGGCCGAGGTTGCTCTGCTCGGTCTTTCTGCTTCTGAGGCGGACCAAGCCTTGCGCACCCTGCCGCGCTGCCGCCTGATCGCGGCAGGAAGCCTGTCGTCTGACGAGACTGCGGCCTTGGTGCTGATCGACCGGGCGATCCTCGGCGATCCCGCTTTGGTCGGCGCGGTGAGGGCGCGAATTGACCGGGGCAAGCGGGTGGCGGTGCTTGTCCAGCCCGGAGAGATCGGGTCCGTGGTAGCGATCCCGCTAGGGGCCGCAGTGATCGAGCGGCCGTTCCGTCCGCGCCATCTGCGACAGTTGTTGGCCGAGGAGACCTTACGGCCCGGCGGAGCGGTTGAAACAGTATTCCGTTTGTCCGGTCTGCGGGTGCTGGGAGCGGAGGACAACGAGGTAAACCGTCTCGTTCTCGATGATATGCTCCAGATTGAGGGGGCGAGTCTTACCTGCTTCGAAAACGGTCGACTCGCCCTCGACCACCTGCTCCAGCATGGTGCCGATTCCTTCGATCTGGTGCTGACCGACGTGCAGATGCCTGAACTTGACGGCTACGGCCTCGCTCAGGAGATTTCACGGTTCGCGCCAAGACTGCCGGTGATCGGCCTGACCGCCCATGCCATGGACGAGGAACGTGTTCGTTGTCTTACCGCCGGAATGGTCGATCGGGTGATCAAGCCTATTTCTCCAGATACGCTGGTGGCGGCGATCCTCCGCCATGTCATCGTACTGCAAGAAGACGAACATAGGATGACGGGGAACCAAGCCCAGTCTGTTTCGGGATAGTGGCTTCCAGCGGATATCTATTCATCCGATCTGTGATCGTCCACCGGGGGTGTTCTTCGCATCCGCTTGCCACGAAGACGCCATAATCGGGATATTAGATATGATCAATCGATATCTCTGAACTTAGGCGCGGCGAAAGGAGGTTGTCTCCGCACCGAAATGCTCAATGGCATCGGCATCCAGCCGGTTTTGGTTCGGTCGGCGCGATTGCCGGGAGACAAGGATATACAAGCCATGCGAATGGCCTTCCGCTTCGTTCTGCCGCTGCTGGTTCTTCTGGGCGGGTTGGCCTGGGGGGCCGCGCCGTTCGTCGGCGATTTGATCCAACGATGGTTCCGCGCCGATGTCGAAATGCGGGCGCAACTGGTGTTCCATTCGATCCAGGACAGCGTTACCGGGCTGGTCGAGGCCAAGGCAGACCGCAAGATTGCCCAATTATTTAAGAGGATTACTCAGGACGAACGGGTTCTTGCGCTCGGGCTGTGCTCGCCGGATGGACAACTGACGCACCATTCCGCGTCCTGGCCGAAACAATATGGTTGTCCGTCGGTTCCCGCCACGGGGCAGGCCATTGCGGTCGAGCATCTCGAATCCGGGTCGATCCTGTCGGCGATATTCTCGCTCACCAATGCCGATGGTGTCGAACTGGGCCGCCTGGTGATTCTGCACGACCTGCGTTTTATCGAACGGCGTAGTTCCAGCGCCGAAACCTATTTGGCCATCTGCCTTGCCATTCTGGGGTTGGGGGTGGCGATCGTCACTGTCCTGGTCGCCCGGCTGACCTTGCGCGGTTGGGTTCGTGCGGTGCGTCAAGGCATGTCGGCACCCGAGCAGGATGGCAAGGTTCTGCCGCCGGAAGTCGGGCCGCTGATTCGCGAAATGCGCAAGATGCTGCGTGATATCGACACGCCACGTTCGTTGACCGAGGCGATCCGAATCGAGTGGAGTCCGGACAGTCTGCGCGGTTTGCTGCGGGATGAGTTGCCCGGAGCCGAGGTTCTGGTGGTGTCGAACCGCGAACCCTATATCCATAATCGTGACGGGGATCAGATCGTTCTGCAACGCCCGGCCAGCGGTGTGGTGACGGCGCTGGAGCCGATCATGCGTGCCTGCGGTGGAACCTGGATCGCCCATGGCAGCGGCTCGGCCGATCCGGTGATGGTGGATCGCAACGACCATCTGGCGGTTCCGCCCGAGGCGCCCGCCTATACCTTGCGTCGGGTCTGGCTCAGTGACGAGGAGCAGGACGGCTATTATTATGGCTTCGCCAACGAGGGGATGTGGCCGTTGTGCCATATCGTGTTCGTCCGCCCGACGTTCCGCGCCTCGGACTGGAGCTATTATGTTGCGGTTAATCGCAAATTCGCCGATGCGGTGATCGCCGAGGCGAAAACCGCCAATCCTCTTGTTCTGATCCAGGATTACCACTTTGCCTTGGTGCCACGGATGGTGCGCGAGCGTCTGCCCGAAGCAACCATCATCACCTTCTGGCACATTCCCTGGCCGAACCCGGAAGTATTCAGCATCTGCCCCTGGCGCGAGGAGATTTTGGCCGGGTTACTGGGCAGCTCGATCCTGGGCTTTCACACACAGTTCCACTGCCTGAATTTTCTGGAATCAGTCGATCGTTTTCTCGAATGCCAGATCGACCGCGAACACAGTACCGTCCGTGCCAGCCACTCCGCCACCTTGGTCCATCCCTATCCGATCTCGATCGAATGGCCGCCCCATGCCTTGGATGGACAGCCATCGGTCGAGGAGTGCCGCAATCTTGTCCGGCGTGCCTATGGGCTGACGCCGACGATTCATCTGGCCGTTGGAGTCGAACGGTTCGATTACACCAAAGGCATCGCCGACCGCTTCCGGGCGCTGGAGAGTCTGTTCGAGACTCATCCGGGGTGGATCGGCCGGGTCACTCTGCTTCAAGTCGCCGCGCCGACCCGCAGCCGATTGGCCGCTTATAAAGACACCCAGACCGAGGCTGAAACCGTCGCTCAGGCGATCAACGCGCGCTTTGGAACCGATGATTGGGTTCCTATTTTATTGGTCTGTCACCATCACGAACCCGACGAGGTGTTCACTTTGTTCCGTGCTGCGGATCTGTGCCTGGTGTCCAGTCTGCACGACGGGATGAATCTGGTCGCCAAGGAGTTTGTTGCCGCCCGCGACGACGAGGACGGAGTCCTGGTGCTCTCGACGTTCGCTGGCGCGTCGCGGGAGTTGCAGGAGGCGCTGATCGTCAATCCCTACGATATTGGCGCAATGGGAGAAGCGATTCATCAGGCGTTGTCGATGCCGACCGATCAGCGGCGGGACCGGATGCGGCTGATGCGGGAGATGGTCGGTGAGAACAACATCTATTTTTGGGCGGCACGAATGCTGATGGACGCGGCCCGGATGCGCAAACGCCGCCATATCGAACGGAGGATCGCAGTGGTATCGCAGGGGAGAACCGGAGGCACGAAAGCCGGGGAGAGACGATGGATTTCGACGTAATCGACGCTCGCCCGCGTCTTCTCGATTGGGCGGCGTGGGCGCTGTTTCTCGATATTGACGGGACTTTGCTCGATCTGGCCCCGGCTCCGGACGATGTTGTTGTTCCCGCCGATCTTCCTCAACGGCTTGAATCGTTGTCTCGCCGCTTGTCCGGGGCGGTGGCCTTGATTAGTGGGCGCAGTCTGGAGAATGTCGATCGGTTGTTTCCCGGTGGCCGTGATGTCGCCGGTACTCACGGGGTGGAATGGCGACGATCCGGCAAGGTGGATATCGTCGGTGCGCCCTGGCCCGACGAACTGACCGAGTGGATCAGGGAGGAAGCCCGGCATCTGACGGGTTTGCTGCTCGAACGCAAACCCTGTTCCCTGGCGTTGCATTTCGCCGCCAATCCGAAGATCGAAGCCGAGGTTCATTCGCTGGCCATGACGGCGGCGGCCCTGTCGCCCATTGCCCTCAAGCTGGTCCGGGGCAAGAACGTCTATGAGTTGGTGCCCGCCGGGACCGACAAGGGCAAAGCGATCGAACGGTTTCTGAGCGTTCCACCCTATGCCGGACGAATCCCGGTTTTCATCGGCGATGATCTGACCGACGAGGACGGCTTTAAAACCATCAATCGTTTGGGTGGGCTGTCGGCTCACGTTGGTTCACGCGCGACCGCCGCGCGCTATCGCCTCAATTCCCCGGAAGAGGTTCGGCACTGGCTTGCCCGCCTCGACAGCCTGATCGGAGACGCGCCATGAGTTCCCTTGATCTCGGGATTATTGGAAATTGCACCATCGCCGCAATGATCGATGCAAAGGCCTCTTTGGTTTGGGGCTGCTTCCCTCGCCTCGACGGCGACGCGGTGTTTCAGGCGCTGCTGAACGGAGCGGTTCCCGGAGAAAGCGGGGAGGGGGGCTTTTCCCTTGATCTCGTCGATCAGTGCCAAAGCGAACAGGCCTATCTGCCCAACACCGCGATCCTGCGCACGGTATTGAAGGATGGACATGGTGGCGCGGTGGAGATTCTTGATTTCGCCCCCCGATTCGCCCTGTTCGAGCGGATTTACCGTCCGCCGCTGATCGTGCGGCGCATCAGGCCGCTTCAGGGACGTCCGCGATTGCGGGTACGGTTGCGGCCCCGCTTCGAGAACGGGCGGATTGATCCCGAGATCACGCGCGGCAGCAACCATATCCGCTTTGTTTCGGCCTCTCAGACTCTGCGCCTGACCACGAATGCCCCGATCTCCTATGTTTTGGAGGAACGGCCATTTCTGCTCGACCGCCCGATTGATCTGTTGCTTGGCGGTGACGAAAGCCTGGAAGCGGGGATCGAGTTGACCGCCCGCGATCTCTTCGAACGCACGCGCGACCATTGGTGCAATTGGGTGCGGTCGCTGTCGATTCCATTCGAGTGGCAAGATGCGGTGATCGGCGCCTCGATCACTTTGAAGCTGTGCCATTTCGAGGAGACCGGGGCGATTGTTGCTGCGTTGACCACCTCGATTCCCGAAGCGCCCGATACCGAACGTACCTGGGATTATCGCTTCTGCTGGCTGCGCGACGCCTATTTCGTGATTCATGCCCTGAACCGCCTCGGGGGCACGCGGATGATGGAGGATTACCTCCGCTTCATCGGTGATATCGTTGAGGATGCCAATGACGGGGCGCTTCGTCCGGTCTATGGCATTACCCGCGAGGCTTTGATCGACGAAAGCATTCTGTCTCATTTGCCCGGATATCGGGGGATTGGCCCGGTACGGGTCGGGAACCAGGCCCATCTTCAGGTGCAAAACGACGTTTATGGCAGTGTCGTCCTGGCCTCGACTCATGCCTTTTTCGACCGCCGCATGACCCGCCCTGGCGATACGATTCTATTCGAGCAACTGGAACGATTGGGGGTTCGTGCCGTTGCCGCTTTCGATCAGCCCGATGCCGGTCCATGGGAACTGCGCGGTTCGGCGGCCGTGCATACGTTCTCGGCGGTGATGTGCTGGGCCGCATGCGATCGTCTGGCCAAGATCGCCCGCCAGATCGGTCTGGGGGAGCGGGCCGCCCATTGGCGCGGTGCCGCTGACCGCCTCCACGGCATTATTCGCGAACGGGCGTGGAATGCGGAGTTGGGCAGCTTTGTTTCGACGTTCGACGGGGCGGAAATGGACGCAACCCTGTTGCTGTTGCACGAAGTCGATTTCCTGTCTGCTGACGATCCCCGCTTCGCCGCGACGGTCGATGCCGTGTCGCGGACGTTGCGCAGCGGCGATTTTCTCTACCGCTATGTTGCCGAGGACGATTTCGGGCGGCCCAAAACCGCCTTCGTGATCTGCGTGTTCTGGTACATCGACGCCCTGGCGGCGTTGGGACGGCGCCAGGAGGCCCGCGATCTGTTCGAGACCGTTCTGGCCCACCGCAATCCGCTCGGTCTGCTGTCCGAGGACATCGACCCGCGCAGCGGCGAGTTGTGGGGAAATTTCCCTCAGACCTATTCGATGGTCGGGCTTATCAATTGCGCGATGCGTTTATCGCGGTCTTGGGAAGAAGCCTTCTGATCAGGCTTAGGCTTATATTAGAATTAAGATGAAATGAGACGGGGCGCTATGTCGTGTCGGATGCACGATGATACACGAGTTGCAGAATGGCACTGGTAAGGACCATTATCGTCTGCGATTGTTTATCCATGTAAACGTATGCTTCTACGATTGGTGGGTTCACAAAAGCGCCTAGTCCTCGATTGATTCGATCTTGGTGCTCCGGACTGGCGGCAGGGCGTTAATGATGGTCGAAAGATCTGTGAAGATTGCAATAATTGACGACAGCGAGAGCGTTCTTAACCATCTCGTTCAGCTTGTCTCAAGTATGATTGCATCGGATGCCGCCGTTCCATTCAAGGACCCTCAGGTCGGATTGGCATGGTGTCTTAGTAACGATGTGGATCTTGTCATCGTTGATTACGTGATGCCAAAAATCAACGGCCTCCAGTTCATCGAAGCGTTCCTATCGGATCCAAGTCGTGCCGATATTCCCGTGATCATGGTCACGACATCGGACACGACGGAAGTTCGCTACAATGCCCTTCAGTTGGGGGCTACTGATTTTTTGCGCAAGCCGGTTGATAAAATCGAGTTCCTGACCCGTGTTCGTAATTTGCTTACGTTGAGCCGTCATCACAAGCAAACCAAGATACAGGCTGTCCTGCTGGCCGAAGAGGTCAGAAAGGCGACCAGTGCGATCATCGAGCGTGAACGCGAGGCGATTCTGGTGTTGTCCCGCGCAGCGGAGTTCCGGGACAACGAAACCGGGGCGCATTTGCTGCGCATGTCCAGCTATTGCCAGATCATCGCCACGCGCTTGGAGCTGCCGCCCGAGGAGGTCGAGCTCGTTTTTACAGCTGCGCCAATGCACGATATCGGAAAAATTGGGATTCCAGATCAGGTGCTGCTCAAGCCCGGCCCCCTGACACCGGAAGAGCGCGATATCATGACCACCCATGCCGTTATCGGCTGGCAAATCCTGTGCAATAACCAATCCCCCCTGCTTCAGATGGCCGCGAAAATTGCCGTCAGTCATCATGAGAAATGGGATGGAACCGGCTATCCCAATCGGTTGTCGGGGCTGGATATTCCCTTGGCTGGCCGGATTACCGCCGTTGCCGACGTGTTTGACGCCCTGACCAGCGTTCGGCCTTATAAACAAGCATGGCCGTTGGACAAGGCGCTGGACTTCCTTCGCAGCAATCGCGGCACTCATTTCGATCCGGCCTGCGTTGACGCTTTTCTTGCCTCGCTTGATCAGGTCGCGGCTGTTGTCGATCGCTATGGCCGCAATTGAGTTCAAGACAGGTTGATATCGGCTACCCCTCGATTTGACTCGCTGGCCGGTTGGTCTGAGATCTGAATCTAAAAGCCCCGCACGAGGGTGTTGCGTGCGGGGCTTGTGACTTTAGATCGGTCCGATCTCTGGGCGGGGAGTTCAAGCTCGCCGGTCAATCGGTTGGTACTACCTGTCTGGTCAAGAAGATCATGCCCGTGTCGGGGTTACCGCAGGATGGCGGGCGGATGATATTTTTGTAATGGTTTAAAAGTAGAGCTTCGTCCTGTCGCCTGATGCGACGGTTCGGTCGGCCTCTCCCCCTCCCTCAATGGAATCGATATTCCCCCGGATCAGCTCCTTCTTGGCGAAGAGGGCTTTTATTTCCTATGGCTATGACCAATATATTTTAAGGCTTTGGCCTTAAGTATCTATCGCCCGTTTTGGCGGGGCCTGTTTTCCGAGAGTTCGCGCGAAGGCGCAATCTCCCGATAACGATCCAAACGCCAATCCGAGGAGGATTTCATGGGGGAACGGTGGGGAGGTCTTTCCGGGTTCATTCCCGCAGCGGCCTTGATGGGCTTTAGCCTTCTCTGGACCGTTGGCCTGACCGTGTGGCCGCGTCCGGGTGAGCCTCTGGCCGTGATCTTTCCCCTGTCCGCCGCCGGATCTTCCGCGTTTGAAGCGGCCGTGAATGCCGGAGCCGAGGAGGTCTTGGCCTTCGGCGGCTGGCCATCGGTTGTGCTCGTCCGCTCCGGTACGCCGGAATTTGTCGATCACCTCTACGGAGTCGGGGCCCTGCTGGTGCTGAGAGCCCCAAAGTCAACGAACTGCTCTAACTAGGGTGGCGTTTGCCATGAACGAAATCGTACAGATCCGTATGGTCGTAGAGCGGGCTTTGATCGCTTATCTCTGGGTTCATGTTCCGCTGGTCGCTGCGGTTGGGATTGTGATGGCAGGCGATTGGGCGATGATGTCGATCGGGGCTTTGGTTCTGGCTGGCGCCGCGACGGCGACGTGGCGGGCGGCTCCCGGTTCGGAAGCCGCCCGCTATACCATCAGCGTTGCCCTGATGGGGATGGTTGCCTTGCTGGTCTTCGGGTTTGAAGGCCACCCCTGGCAAATCGACATGCATATGTACTTCTTCTGTGCTTTGGCGATGCTAACAGCGTTCTGCGACTGGAAGTCGTTGATCCTGGCGGCGGTTATGGTCGCCCTGCACCATCTATTGCTGAATTTCCTTTACCCAGCCGCAGTCTTCCCCGGTGGGGGGGCGTTTGGCCGCGTCCTTCTTCATGCGGTGATCGTGGTTGGACAGGTCTCTGTATTGAGTTGGGTTGCGTGGCGTTTGACCCAGGCGTTCGAGCATTCCGCAGAGGCTCTGGATCGGGTGCGTGAGGCCCAGACTGAAGTCGATGCGGCGGCGGTGGAGCGAGACCGCACCAGGATAGAGACTCAAGCGAAGCGCAAACACGAGATGATGAGTCTGTCCGAACAGTTTCAGTCGGCTATCGGGCAGGTGGCATCGAAATTGTCGCAAACCGCCGCCAATTCCCGCAATTCGGCCGTGGAGGTCGATCGCCGCCTGACGGAGATGTCCAACCACCTGTCCGCTGCGGCGGGAAGTGCTCAGGAGGTGACGGGCAGTGTCAGCACGGTCGCCGCCGCCGCCGAGGAGCTTTCGGCCAGCATCACCGAGGTCAACCGTATCATTACCGAATCCTGCAAGATGGCTGGCAACGCGGTCCATGAGGTCGTCAAGACCGGGGCGACCGTCAATACGCTGGCTTCGGCGGCCAGCCGTATCGGCGATGTCGTGACTTTGATCCAGGATATTGCCAGTCAGACGAATCTTCTGGCGCTGAACGCGACGATCGAGGCCGCGCGCGCCGGTGAAGCGGGCAAAGGCTTTTCCGTGGTCGCGAACGAAGTCAAACACCTTGCCAATCAAACCGCCAGGGCCACCGAGGAGATCGGCTCCCACGTCGCGGAAATCCAGAACGCCACCGGAGGAGCGGTGTCCGCCATCCACGAAATCGGCGCCATTATCGGCAATATCGAACATGCCATCGGGACGCTTTCTGGGTCGTCACAGTCCCAAAGCCAAGCTATCGCCGAGATCACACAAAGTGCGCATCGCGCGGCTGGAACTGTCGATATGGTCGGGGTCGATGTCGCCCAGGTGACGGAGCTTGCCCGCGATCTTGGTACCGTGGCGCGTCGGCGTACCGAGGAATCCGCTCAAATGGCCGATCAGGCCGAAGGCCTGACCCGGCAGGTCGAGGCGTTTGTCGTGCAAATCCAGCGCGATACTGAATAGCGCTCAGGCCAATGCCAAGCTGGATTGAGTGAAACTCATCGCCGCTTGGGCTTGCGTGTTGGCGAATGGCCAAGGAAAAGCCCCGCACGAGGGTGTGGCGTGCGGGGCTTTTGACTGTTTTCAGTCCGATCTCGGGGCGGGGAGTTCAAGCTCGCCTTTCGATCGGTGGTAGTGTCTGTCGAGTCGTGATCATCATGCCTCAGCCGGGGTTACGGCAGGATGGCGGGTGGATGATATTTCTGTAATGATCCGAAAGTGCAGAAAAGCCCGCCACCGATCAGAGTGGCGGGCTTGATCCGAGCGACGTGGCGTCAGGCCATTGCGTCGGCGAAATCTTCCTCGAAATACTCACCTTCGACCCGAATGCCCTGAAGGCGGCGTTGTTCCTCGATCCGCTTCAGTTCGACGCGACGAATCTTGCCCGAGATGGTTTTCGGCAAGTCGGAAATTTCGATACGGCGGATGCGTTTATAGGGTGCCAGCGAAGTGCTGATGTGCCGGAAGATCGACAGCGCCAGTTCGTGGCTGGGCTGGTATCCGGTGCGCAACACGATGAACGCCTTGGGCACCGCCAGACGAAGCGGATCGGGGCTGGGGACTACGGCGGCTTCGGCCACGGCTTCATGCTCGATCAGGACGCTTTCCAACTCGAACGGGCTGATGCGGTAGTCCGACGCTTTGAACACGTCGTCGGTGCGGCCGACATAGGTGATGTAGCCATCGGAATCGATGCAGGCGACGTCGCCGCAATGGTAATGACCGGCACGCATCAGGTTGGCGGTCTTTTCCGGATCGTCCTTGTAGCCGAGCATCAGGCCGAGCGGACGCGGTTCCAGCGCCAGCGATATTTCGCCTTCTTGCGCCGGATTGTCTTCGAGATCGAGCAGGGCGACCCGATAGCCCGGCAACGGGCGGCCCATCGAGCCTTCTTTAACCGGCTGTCCCGGCGGATTGCCGATCTGACAAGTGGTTTCAGTTTGGCCGTAGCCATCGCGGATGGTGATGTTCCACGCTTTCTTGACGCGCTCGATCACCTCGGGGTTCAGCGGCTCCCCGGCTCCGACAAGTTCGCGCAGCTTGACCGGATAGGCGGCGAGATTCTCCTGGATCAGCATTCGCCAAACCGTCGGTGGCGCGCACATCGAGGTGACGCCGCAGCGGCTGATCGCCTCCAGCATCGCCTTGGCGCTGAACCGGCCGTAATTATAGACGAACACCGTCGCTCCCGCGTTCCACGGCGCGAAGACGTTCGACCAGGCATGCTTGGCCCAACCGGCCGAACTGATATTCAGGTGGACATCGCCCGGTCGCAGCCCGATCCAGTACATCGTTGATAGGTGGCCGACCGGATAGGATTGGTAGGAATGGGTCACCAGCTTCGGCTTTGCCGTGGTGCCGGACGTGAAGTACAGCAGCAGGGTATCGTTGACGTGGGTGGCTGCGTCGGCGACGAAATCGGCGCTGGCGGAATCGGCATCGCGGTAATTGGTCCAGCCGTCGCGGTCCTCGCCCACCACGATGCGGGTGAAAACGGCGTCGAGCGCTTCGAACTTCGCTGTATCGGCCGAACCGGCGACGACGTGGCGGACGCCGCCGCGTTCGAACCTGTCCTTCAGATCATCTGCCACCAGTAAGGTGGTGGCCGGGATAATCACCGCGCCCAGTTTCATGCAAGCCAGCATCGTTTCCCACAAGGGAGCGACGTTGTTCAACATCAGCAGAACCGCCTCGCCGCGCCGGACCCCCTGAGCGCGCAGGAAGTTGGCAACGCGGTTGGAGCGTTCCGACATCTGGGCGAAGGACAGTCGGGTCTCGCCGTCATCGTCAATCAGCCACAGCGCCGTGGCGTGATTGCCCTTGGCCATGTCGTCGAAATAATCAAGCGCCCAATTAAAGTCGGTCAGGACGGGCCACTTGAAATCGCGATAGGCGGTTTCGTAATCGCTGCGATGGGCGACCAGAAAATCTCGGGCCTTCAGGAATGCGTTAAGGTCTTCGGACATGGAACCTCCCTGGACTGATTCGATATCAGACGGAGCTTTTGCTCTCTTCTTACATGTTCCGTCGGTACTGGCCGCCGACGTCGTACAGCGCGCCGGTGATCTGCCCCAGCGAGCAATGGCGCACCGCATCGATCAGGACGGCGAAGATATTTTCGTTTCGGATCGCCGCCTGTTGCAGACGCGATAGCCAGATCGGCGCGGTCTCGGCATGGCGGTTTTGGAAGTCGCGCAGGCGGACCAACTGGCTTTGCTTTTCCGTATCGCTGGAGCGTTGCAGGACGATCTCGCGCTCTTCACCGGGATTGGGGTTGAGGAAGGTGTTGACCCCGATGATCGGGTAGCTGCCGTCATGCTTCTTGTGCTCGTAATAGAGCGATTCGTCTTGAATCCGGCCGCGCTGATAGCCGGTTTCCATCGCCCCCAGAACGCCGCCGCGTTCGGCGATCCGTTCGAATTCGAGCAGAACCGCTTCCTCGACCAGATCGGTCAGTTCTTCCAGGAAGAACGATCCCTGGTTCGGGTTCTCGTTCCGCGCCATCCCCCATTCGCGGTTGATGATCATCTGGATCGCCATCGCCCGCCGGACCGAATCCGGTGTCGGGGTGGTGTAGGCTTCGTCATGGGCGTTGGTGTGCAGCGAATTACAATTGTCGTAGATCGCGATCAGCGCCTGCAAAGTGGTCCGGATATCGTTGAAATCGACTTCCTGGGCGTGTAGCGACCGCCCCGAGGTCTGGATGTGGTATTTCAGCTTTTGTGACCGCTCGTTGGCACCATAGCGGTCGCGCATCGCCACGGCCCAGATCCGTCGTGCCACCCGACCGATCACTGAATATTCCGGGTCCATCCCGTTCGAGAAGAAGAAGGAGAGGTTGGGGGCGAAATCGTCGATCGCCATGCCGCGCGCCAGATAGGTTTCGACATAGGTGAAGCCGTTGGCGAGCGTGAAGGCCAGTTGCGAGATCGGGTTCGCGCCGGCTTCGGCGATGTGATAGCCCGAGATCGACACGGAATAGAAATTCCGCACGCTCTTGCGGACGAAATATTCCTGGATGTCGCCCATCAGCTTCAGCGCGAAATCGGTCGAGAAGATACAGGTGTTCTGTCCCTGATCTTCCTTCAGAATGTCGGCTTGGACGGTGCCGCGCACCGATTCCAGCGTCCGGTCGCGAATCCGGGCGATTTCGTCTTCATCGGGTGCGCGACCGTTTTCGGCCTCGAACCGTTCCATCTGCTGGTCGATCGCGGTGTTGAAGAACAGGGCCAGGATGACCGGGGCCGGGCCGTTGATCGTCATTGATACCGAGGTTGAAGGCGAACACAGGTCAAAGCCGGAATACAGGATCTTCATGTCGTCCAGCGTCGCGATCGAGACGCCGGAATTGCCGATCTTGCCATAGATATCGGGGCGTTCATCCGGGTCGCAGCCATACAGCGTCACCGAGTCGAAGGCGGTGGACAGGCGGGTGGCCGGGCTGTCTTTCGACAGCAGCTTGAAACGGGCATTGGTGCGAAAGGCGTCGCCTTCACCCGCGAACATCCGGGTCGGGTCCTCGTTCTCGCGCTTGAAGGCGAAGACGCCAGCGGTAAACGGAAAGGCGCCGGGCAGGTTCTCCTTCAGCAGCCAGCGCAGCAATTCGCCGTGATCCCGATAGGGCGGCAGTGCCACCTTGCGGATTTTCGTACCGGACAGCGAGGTAGAAACGAGGGTGGAGCGGACGTTCTTGCCCCGAACCGTCACGACGTGCTCGTCTCCGGCATAGCTTTCTTTTACCTGCGGCCAAGCTTCCAGGAGGGCGCGGACAGGGGTGGTCAGTTGGCTCCGGCGTTGCTCGATCAACTCATCAATCTGGGCGACGGAGATTCCGCAGGTGGTTTCCAGCATCGTCCGGGTGGCGGAAAGTTGCTGAATCTCGCGGGCGGTCAGGCTCTGTCGCTCCGACTCGGCGTGATAGGCGCGCACGGCCTCGGCGATCTCGGCCAGATAGCGGACGCGGCTGGGCGGTACGATCGCGGTTGCCGCGGTCGAGGCGTTCGTCGCCGGGCGGGGCAGGGTGCTGGGCCGCAGGGCAAAGCCGTGTTGGGTCAGCATGTCGCGCAGGCCGTGATATAGCGCGGTGACGCCATCGTCGTTGAAGCGAGACGCGACGGTGCCGAACACCGGCATCGTTTCCGTCGCCACGGAAAAAGCGGTTCGGTTGCGCTGAACTTGCTTGCGGACATCGCGCAAGGCGTCCTCGCCTCCCTTGCGGTCGAACTTATTGATTGCGACCAGATCGGCGTGATCGAGCATGTCGATCTTTTCCAACTGGCTGGCGGCACCGAATTCCGGTGTCATCACATAGAGCGACAGATCGCCCAGTCCGGCGACGGCTGAATCCGCCTGACCGATGCCGGGGGTTTCGACGATCACCAGATCGAAACCGGCGGCCTTGCACAGATCGACGATGGCCGGGGCATGGGGCGGCACTTCGCTGCCGGATGACCGGGTGGCGAGCGAGCGCATGTAGATCGGGCCGTTGACCGCGTTCATCCGGATGCGGTCGCCCAGCAACGCGCCGCCGGTCCGTCGCCGCGATGGGTCGATCGCGATCACCGCGATTTTGAAATCGGGGGCATCAATGCGGAAACGGCGGATCAGTTCATCGGTCAGCGAGGATTTGCCCGCGCCGCCGGTGCCGGTGATTCCCACCACGGGAACCGACCGGGCCTGTGCCGCCTGGGCGATGGCGGCCCGCAGAATCGGTTCGGCTCGGTCATTTTCCAATCCCGAGATCAGGCGGGCCAACAGCCGGTGGCCGGGGGCGTCGATCCCGTTCAGGTCGGCGGGCAGATCGGTGGAGACGTCGAAATCGGCCCGCCTCACCACATCGGCGATCATGCCTTCCAGTCCCAGCCGCTGGCCATCTTCCGGCGAGTAGATCCGCTCGACGCCATAGGCTTCCAACTCGCGGATTTCTTGCGCCACGATCACGCCGCCGCCGCCGCCGAACACCTTGATGTGACCGGCCCCGCGTTCCCGCAGAAGGTCGATCATGTATTTGAAGAATTCGATATGGCCGCCTTGATACGAACTGATCGCGATCCCCTGAACGTCTTCGTGGATTGCGGCGGTGACGATATCCTCGACCGAACGGTTATGGCCGAGATGGACGACCTCGACGCCGCTTTGTTGCAGCAGCCGCCGCATGATGTTGATGGCCGCGTCATGCCCGTCGAACAGACTGGTGGCGGTAACGAAGCGGATCTTGTTGGCGGGGGTGACGCTGACCTGATGTTCGTTACCGTCGGGCATGGTCGTTCCCTTTTATTGTTTTGTTTGGTGAAGCCTAGCGGGTTCAATGGTTGGGTTGCGATGTCGTAACCGCCCATTATGGTTGAGCGTATTTGCCACCTTGCAGTGCGGTACGAACGGCGATCTAGAGCGAGCGGGCAATCAGCATCCGCTGGATTTCGCTGGCCCCTTCGTAGATCTGGCAAACACGGACATCGCGGTAAATCCGCTCGACCGGGAAGTCCCGAAGATAGCCGTAGCCGCCAAGAACCTGAATCGCGGCGGATGCCACTTTCTCGGCCATTTCCGAGGCGAACAGCTTCGCCATCGACGCCTCGGTCAGGCAGGGCCGGCCGGAATCGCGCAAGTCGGCGGCGTGGTGCACCATCAGCCGGGCGGCGGCGATCTGGGTCGCCATATCGGCCAGCTTGAAGGCGATTGCCTGATGCTCGATCAGCGGCGTGCCGAAGGTAACGCGGTCGCGGGCGTAATCGCGGGCGGCTTCCAACGCGGCCTGAGCCATGCCGACGCATTGCGCGGCGATACCGATACGTCCACCTTCCAGGTTTGACAGGGCGATCTTGTAGCCCTGGCCTTCCTCGCCCAGGCGCAGGTCGGCGGGCAGCCGCAAATCCTCGAACACCACCTGACAGGTATCCGAGGCGTGCTGTCCCATTTTTTTCTCGATTCGGGCAACGCAATAGCCCGGAAGATCGGTGGGAATGATGAAGCCGGTAATCCCTTTTTTCCCGGCGGCAGGGTCGGTAACGGCAAAGGCGATCAGGACGTCGGCCGATTGACCCGATGTGACGAATTGCTTGCTACCGTTCAGCACGTAATGATCGCCGTCGCGCACCGCGCGGACCTTCAACGCCGAGGCATCCGATCCCGCTTGCGGTTCGGTCAGGGCGAAAGCCCCCAGCCATTCGCCGCTGGCCATCCTGGGCAGGAAGTGCCGCTTTTGCGTTTCGGAGCCGAACTTGAACACCGGCATGCAGGCGACCGAGTTGTGGACGCTCATCACCGTTGATAAGGCACCGCATCCAGCGGCGATTTCCTCCAGCGCCATCGCATAGGCGACATGGCCGGTAGCGCTGCCGCCTACCTCTTCGGGCAGCAGCATGCCGAGAAACCCCAATTCTCCCATTTCGGTCAGGGCGTCGCGGGGGAAGTGGGCATCGCGGTCCCATTCCTCGGCATGGGGGGCGAGACGTGCCCGTGCGAAGGCGCGGGCCGTGTCGCGGATCAGGTTTTGCTCTTCGGTGGGGATCATCTCAGAACAAGTCCACGGCCAAGGCGGTGGCTTCGCCGCCGCCGATGCACAGCGAGGCGATCCCCCGCTTCAGTTGGTATTTTTGCAACGCCGCCAACAGGGTCACCACGATCCGCGCCCCCGAAGCGCCGATGGGATGGCCCAGGGCGCACGCGCCGCCATGGACGTTGACCTTCTCCTCGGGCAAGCCAAGATCCTTGATTGCCGCCATCGTCACCACGGCGAACGCTTCGTTGATCTCGTACAGATCGACCTGATCGTGGGTCCAGCCCACCCGTTCCAGCAGCTTGGAAATCGCACCGATTGGTGCGGTGGTGAACAGACTGGGCTGTTGGGCATGGGTGGCATGGCCGCGAATCGCGGCGATGGGACGCAGCCCCAGTTTCTCGGCATGAGACAGACGCATCAGGGTCAGCGCGGCGGCTCCGTCCGAAATCGAGCTGGAATTGGCTGCGGTGACGGTGCCGCCCTCGCGGAAGGCCGGTTTCAGCGTCGGAATTTTGTCGGGATTGGCTTTTCCCGGCTGTTCATCGGTATTAACGATCCGGTTCGCCTTGCCGTCCCGCACCGTTACCGGAACGATCTCGTCTTGGAAGCTGCCATCGGCGATGGCTTTGCAGGCACGGGCCAGCGAGGTGGTGGCCCAGGCATCCTGAGCTTCGCGGGTGAAGCCATAGGCATCGGCGCATTCTTCGGCGTAGGTGCCCATCAGGCGGCCTTTTTCGTAGGCATCCTCTAAGCCGTCGAGAAACATGTGGTCGAGCACGCGGCCATGGCCGATGCGATAGCCGGTTCTGGCCCGGTCGAGCAGATAGGGGGCGTTGGTCATGCTTTCCATGCCGCCCGCCACCATCACCGCGGCGGTTCCGGCCAAGATCGAATCGTGGGCCAGCATTGCCGCCTTCATTCCCGATCCGCACATCTTGTTGATCGTGGTGCATCCCGCCGACAGCGGCAAAGCGGCACCGAGCGCGGCCTGGCGGGCCGGGGCCTGCCCCTGACCGGCGGGCAGGACGCAGCCCATGATGACGTCTTCGATCTGGTCTGGGCGCAAGCCGGCCCGTGCCACGGCGGCCCCGATCGCGGCGGACCCCAGCGCGGCAGCGGGAATATCTTTGAAGACGCCTTGAAAGCCACCCTGCGCAGTGCGGGCGGTGCCGACGATGACGACGGGGTCGGTGGTGGTCATGACGTTGTTCTCCCTGATTTTTTTGTTTTGATTATTTGGCGGCCATGCGGATTGCGCCGTCGAGGCGGATGACCTCGCCGTTCAGCATCACGTTGCCGACGATGGCGCGGCATAGATCGGCGAATTCGACCGGATCGCCCAGGCGGGGCGGGAAGGGAACCAACCGCCCCAGCGCGTCCTGAACTTCTTGCGGCATCGCCTGAACCATTGGGGTGGCGAAAATGCCGGGAGCGATGGTCATGACGCGGATGCCGTGGCGGGCCAGTTCGCGGGCGATGGGCAAGGTCATCCCGATCACGCCCCCCTTCGAGGCGGCATAGGCGGCTTGTCCGATCTGTCCGTCGTAGGCGGCGATCGAAGCCGTGTTGATGATCACGCCGCGCTCGCCCTGTTCATTGGGCTCTCCCGTGCTCATCGCGGCGGCGGCCAGCCTCACCATGTTGAAGGTGCCGATCAGATTGACAGCGATAGCGCGGGAAAACGTGGACAAGGCATGTGGCCCGTCGCGGCCCACCACCTTCTCGCCCGGACAGATGCCCGCGCAATTAATCAAGCCGTGAAGCCCGCCAAAGGTGGCCCGAGCGGTCTCGACCGCCCCGGTGGCGCTGGCTTCGTCGGCGACGTCGGTTGTCACGAAGCGGGCGGCCGCGCCCAATTCTGCCGCGACGGCGGTTCCTGCCGCCGCGTTGATGTCGGCCAGAACAACGCGGCCGCCATTCTCGACGATCATTCTCGCCGCCGCCGCACCCAAGCCCGAGCCGCCCCCGGTGACGATAAAGACTGAGTCCCTGATCCGCATCGCGCTGTGCTCTCCCGTCGCAAGTCCGGCGCGAAGGGTATCGGAGCGTGCGGTCGCGGGCGATGTCACGAGCGTTCAGACACCCTGACAGTTTTTACGTCTTAGGTTAGTCTGCGTTGTCGGAAAGACCTGCGCGCGGCAAGGGGGGTATGGAAAAAGGCACCATTTCGATTTTGTTCGTCGATGCCGTACTCGACGGTGTTCGCCGCCGGGGATTCGATGCCGACGAAATGCTGGAGCAGGTCGGGCTGTCGCCGGCTCTGTTGTCCCATCCCCATGCGCGGGTGTCGTCCGATACCTACACCATGCTGCTGCGCCTGATCGCCCAAGTTCTGGACGACGAGTTCTTCGGCCACGATTCGCGGCGGGTGAAGGTGGGCAGCTTCGCGATGATGTGCCATTGCGTAATTCATTGCCGCACCCTGGATAAGGCATTGGCGCGGGCCTTGCGCTTCTTCGATCTTGGGCTGGACGATTTGCGTGGCACTCTGTCCAGTCTTGACGGCAAGGCGGTGCTGACGCTGATCGAACGCGATCCCGCCGCGTCGGCCCGGATTTTCGCCCAAGAAACATTGCTGATGTTTGTGCATCGGCTGGCCTGCTGGCTGGTCAACCGGCGCATTCCCTTGCAATGGGCGGCGTTCCGCTATGCCCGACCGCCCCAGGCCGAGGAATATCGGCTGATGTTCAGCGCCGATTTGCGGTTCGAGCAGCCGGAGACGGCGGTTGCGTTCGACCCTCAATATCTCGCTTTGCCAGTGGTGCGGACGGCGCAATCATTGAAGACGTTTTTGGCCGTTGCGCCCGAGAACCTGCTGATTCAGTACAAGGACAGTTCATCGCTGGCGGCGCAGATCCAGCGTCGTCTGCGCGCGCAGCCACCGGGCGAATGGCCCGGCTTTGACGATATCGCCTTGGACATGCGGCTGTCTGTCTCGACGCTGCGTCGGCGGATGGAGGCGGAGGGGCAGTCTTATCAGGCCATCAAGGACCATCTGCGCCGCGACATGGCGATTAATCTTCTATCCGATACCAGGCTCAGTGTGATGGATATCGCCGCCGAGCTGGGGTTCGCCGAAACCAGCGCCTTTCACCGTGCCTTCAAGAAATGGACCGGGGCCAATCCCGGCGAATATCGTCGCTCGGTCAGCGCCCCGGCTCCGATGGGGAATGCGCCCGTCGATTGAACGAGGGCGCGGGACGAATGGATTATTCTCGCCATACCGGCGGGCGCTTGGCCAGGAAGGCGTCGATTCCCTCGGTTGCGTCGGCGGCCAGCATATTGTCGGTCATCACACGGGCGGCATAGGCATAGGCTTCGTCCAAGTCCATTTCAGCCTGACGGTAAAAGGCTTCCTTGCCGGTCTTGACGGTACGGGACGATTTCGCCGCGATCAGGGCCGCCGTCTCGGCGGTTATTTTATCCAGTGCCTCGACCGGAACGGCGCGATTGATCAGCCCCCATCGCTCGGCGGTGGCGGCGTCGATGGGGTGGCCGGTCAACAGCATCTCCATCGCCGCCTTGCGTCCGACGACTCGACTGAGCGCCACCATCGGAGTCGAACAGAACAGGCCGATATTGACTCCCGGTGTCGCGAACCGGGCGCTCGCGGCGGCGAAGGCCAGATCGCACGATGCCACCAACTGGCACCCGGCGGCGGTGGCCATCGCGTGAACCTTGGCGATCACCGGCTGGGGCTGACGGACGATTGCTTTCATGACCCGGACGCATTGGTCGAACACCGAAGCGACCGCATCGCGTCCCGAAAGGCCGCGCATTTCCTTCAGGTCATGGCCGGAGCAGAACGCCGGGCCGTTCGCCGCCAGCACCACGACCTTGGTCGTGGCATCGGCGGCCAGCCGCGCCAGTTCGGCCTCCAGTTCGGCCATCAGCGCCATCGACAGCGCATTGCGTGCCGCCGGACGGTTCAGCGTCAGCGTCGCGATGCCATCGGTCTGTTCGGTCAATAAGATCGTTTCGGGATCGGTCGGCATGGCGTTCTCCTGGCTTTCTGGCGTCCCGCCTTACGATGCCATGCCGCCATCTCGGGCGAAAGTCTCTCTGAGCTACAGCTTTCAGGCACTACCTCCGGCTTTGCCGTCGCTGCGGCGCGAAAGTCTGTTTTGTTGGTGGGGGAGCGTGTCAGGTCCAGGTCTCCCAGGAACAGGAGGACCGGAGCGGCAATGAAGATCGATGAGGATGTCGCAAGGATGACGCCGAACAGGAGCGTGACCGCCAATTGACGCAGCGCCTCGCCGCCGAACAAGGTGAGCGGGAGGATGACCAGGACGAGTGCGAGAGAGGTGCGGACAGTCTGGATCAGAGTCTGATGAAGACTGAGATCGAGCAGTTCGTGCCGGGGTTGCTTGGGGTATCGCCCCAGATTCTCGCGGATCCGGTCATAGACGATGATCTTGTTGGTGATCGAATAGCCCATGATCGTCACTAATCCGGCCATCGCCGTCATATTGACCGGCATTCCGGTCAGGGCAAAGAAGCCCAGCGTCTTGGTTCCATCCAGCAACATGGCGACGACAGCCCCGATCCCGAATTGCCATCCAAAGCGGAACCAGATGTAGATCGGCATCGCGATGGCGGCTAATCCCAGAGTCAGCATTCCGGTTTGGAATTGCCCAATCTGACCCTGTGCGAAGAACAGCCCAGCCGATGCAAGGCTCAGAGCGGCCGAAATGGCTAAGTAGATGCTGCGCCCTTTCATGAACGGAAGGGGGTGGTGCGCGGTCGGATGACGAAGGTGCGATCCGGGAAGAAGTTTCGGCCGGTGCGACCAGAACCAGGCTGCCATCAGCCAGCGTGTCAAAAGTGTGGACGTGAAGATCGAGGTGACGATTCCCAGGCTGACGGTGAGCGCAAAGCCTTTTACGGTTTCGGTGCCGACCGCGAACAGAATCAGCATCGTGATCAGGATGACCATGTTGCGGTCGAAGCGTGTTGAATCTGTGCGCCGGAACCCCGTTTCCATCGCGGTTACGGGCGGTGCGCCGTTCCGGGTCTCCTCTCGAATGCGTTCATTGATAAGGATGTTTGCGTCAATCGACAATCCAAGCGCCAGCAAGAGTCCTGCGATGCCGGGAAGAGTTACAGTGGCGCCAAGCAGTGACAGTGCGGCAAGGGTCAGGGCCAGATTGAACGCCAGGGCGATGTTGGCGAAAATGCCGAACACGCCATAGGTCGCCCCCATAAAAGCGACGACCAGAATGAAGCCGGTGACGCAGCCGATTAAGCTGGCGTCAATCCTGTCCGTGCCGAGATCGGGATTGGCCGTGCTGTCCTCAATCACAGTCAGTGGCGCAGGAAGCCAGCTTGGAGTGAATTCGGTTCCAATCAGATTCGGCAGGCTGAACAAAATGCCTGAGAGGCATATTGTCCATATCAAGAGTGTCTTTACTTTCGAGAAGTAAAGCATCTTTGCCTCAATCGAGCGTATCTGTACGGAACGCTCTTGCCGCGCCGATTCGGTGCGATGAGGACATATCTCCCGTCAGAGTGACCGAATTCCCGCGGGCGGGGCGGGACGAGTCGGGAGCGCACTCTCGGGCTTGGCGATATTGTGTGCCGCCGGCTGGAATGGCAGGCGGGGGGCCGCAGCGGCGCAGACGGGAATGACGAGGGTAAAGACGGATGCCAGCAGGATGCTTATCCGCAGCGAACCCATGGCGATGACGGTCATAAATATCCTCTGATCACGGTTACGTCTGTTTTTATACTGCGGATCGTGGCCGTAAATTATCCATATGGATTTCCATATTGTTTGTGCGGTGTTCGTCGATATGAACGAACAACGAATTTCCACATCGATTTTTATCGCCGATGCGACAGAGGATGCCCGGTCGATATTGGTGGCGACCATTTTCTATGGCGTCCGCTCTTCGTCACCGTATCGCTGGCGGAGGAAGAAGACATGGCGGATGATTCTGTGAATCCCAGGATGGCATCGGGCGCGATCACCGCTATTTCGGTGGTTGCGGCGGTTGGGCTGCTGGGTGCCGATATTTTATGGTTGATGGACGATCGAGTGTCGTTACCGTTCAGACACTTGGTCGAATGGCAGATTGCTCCGTTCCTGTCCTTGGGACTGATGATCTTCGGTGCGTGGGCGGCACGGCGCGGCCGTCGCGACTCGGAAGAGTGATATCCTATTAATTGAATATCTTCCGATTACAGCCGCTCTCTGGTTATGATCGGTATGGACGTGCGGCGTCAAATAAACCCTGTTTTTATTTTTCCTTTATTGCGCGGGCAGAGAAAACATATGCGAGAAGAGCGCAGAACCGCATGGCGAGCCAATCGACGGTGTGGATAAAATCGCTCCATCGTCGATTGAATAGGGTAACTTTCCAATGTTAGGCAGCCTGCAGGAACAACCTCCCTTATCGACTGGTATTTCATCGTTCTGTCGTACCGAGGCTCTGATCGCCGCGACATCGGTTAGCTCTGGTGACCGTGTGGTTGTGATAGGTCGAGGGGCGCTTGAGCATTTGCTTGGTCTGGCGCGTTTCGGCTGCAAATGTGCAGGGGCGTTCCGGTCTCCATCCGCCTGTCGGGGGGACGAAGAAAGCGCCGATGTGGTTTGGTTCACCGGCGTTGATGCCATTGATGCCGACATCGAAGCGATTATCGACCACTTGGACACGCCTCGCGCGGTCGCCATTGAATTGAACCAGGCCGACATCTGGGGCGGAACCGCGTCGATTGTTGGGCGGTTGCGCGCTAAAGGGTTTATCGATCACACCGTCGCTATCGCTGACGGCCACCCCCTTGTGGTGGCCGTGCGTCCGGTTTGGTTGCGCCGGGTAATTTGACAGGAACGCAATAACTTCGACGAGATGCGCTGTAGCAGGCCCGGTGTGACGCGATGCGTCACACCGGGCGCTTTCTATTTCCCGAAAGGTTCCCGTAGTGTACGCCCTAGATGTCCACGAGCGACGAGTGTCGCCCCTGGGGCCATAAAGACCCGCGTCCTTTCGGGTTGTGTCGAAATTGTCGGAAATTAAATAATTGAACTACAGAGTGGTTGGTGCAAATATTAGATGAACAGGCTGGCGCTATAAGAGATTGATGTGTTCGACCTCTTGGCATGGCTTGAGCGGGAGAATGGCTTTGCAGGAACAGACCACATTACCTCTCTATCCGCTGCTTGAACAAATCAATGCGGCGGCAAAGAACGGGTTGCATTTGATTGCGATCGGCATGGCCTCGGCTCTCCCAACTATCTGTGCTTCATTGGCTGCAGAGAATGGGAGAGCAGGTGGAAAAGAATATAAAAATTGGTGCACAGAAAATCTCTCTGGTGCGGGATTCGACTTCGTAACGGCGGAAGATCTATATTCCATTCGCTGCGGGGTTCTGCACCAAGGTAGGTTTGGCGACTTACAGCACAGCGTCGCTAGGGTGATCTTCGCCCCGCCTGGTGGCGCGTCGTTCACGAACTGTCAGTTCGGTGATGCCTACGTCTATGGTGTCGTTGAGTTTTGCGAAAACCTCTGCAAGGCCGCATTCAAATGGTATGAGGCCAATAAAACCAACCCTATCGTTGAGGCCAATAGCAAGCGCATGATGCAGTACTATCTTGATGGCCTACCGCCCTACATCGTGGGAATGCCTGTCATCGCATGACAGGGAAGCAGCCCAAACCAAAGCTTGTCGAGCAAGATCGGCAGTTGAACGACCTTCTACGGAAGGCGCTATCAACTCCCCCGATCAGCAATTAGGCCATCCTCAAGCGATCGAAGGAAATCTCACCGAAAGTGACGTTTGCGCGCCTCGCCAATCTGGCGAGGCGGCTTGTAAAATTTAGGCAGCGAGCGAACTAATACACCATCGTGCTCATGGTGATGTCTTCCCAGACCTGCTTGACGGTCAGCGACATTTCGACAGACCGATCAGTGTAGTAGGTGTGCAGCAGGTGGTGAGCCTTTTCCGAGTATGGCCGTTCCAGGAAATCGCGGTATAGCGCCTGGACCTGCGGGTTGTTGTGCGATTGGCGTACAGCGGTGGAGCGGTCGATCGCGAACAGGCTCTCTCGCCGCTTCAAGGCATAAGGCAGATACGCCTTCTTCGACCGCAGATTGCCGCCGCCATCGACACAGCCGCCGGGGCAGGCCATGATTTCGATGAAGTCGAAATCGGCGGTACCGGCCCGGACCGCTTCGCATAGGTCGCGGGTCGGGCGTAGGCCGTGACACATCGCCACCTTGACCGTGCCGATGGTGCCGCCGACTTCGATGGTGGCGGTGCGGGCACCATCAAAACCGCGCAGTTGACTGAGTTCGATCTGGGGCAATTCGCGTCCGTTGGCGATCTGGTACATTGTTCGCACCGCCGCTTCCATCACGCCGCCGGTGGTGCCGAAGATCGCCCCCGCCCCGGAATAGGCGCTCATATACGGATTGTCGAACACCGATGGTTCCTGACTGCGCAGGTCGATGCCCTGGCGCTTCAGCAGACGCGCGAACTCGCGGGTGGTCAGAACCACGTCGATCTCGGACACACCGTTTTCCGCCAGTTGGGGGCGGACACGTTCGTCTTTCTTGGCGGTGCAGGGCATGATCGAGATCACCCGGATCCGGGCGGGATCGATTCCCATCCGTTCGGGCAGATAGGTCTTGGCGATCTTGCCCAGACATTGCTGCGGCGATTTGGTCGAGGATAGCATCGGCAGCAGATCGGGATAGTGCCGCTCGGCGAAATTGATCCAGGCGGGACAGCACGAGGTGAAGGTCGGTCGTCGTTTTCCGGCCAGACGGCCGAGCAATTCGGCGCTTTCCTCCATCACCACCACGTCGGCGGCAAAGTTGGTGTCGAGAACGATGTCTGCCCCCAGGCGGCGCAACGCTCCGATGATCCGGCCTTCGACATTGGTTCCGGGCGGCAGGCCGAATTCCTCGCCGAAGCCGACCCGCACCGCTGGCGCGAACTGAAAGACCGTGACGATCTCGGAATCGAACAGAAAGTCGAGTACCGTATCGGTCTCGTCGCGCTCGCCCAGCGCTCCGGTCGGACAGACCATCACGCACTGGCCACAGGTGACGCAGGTTGAGTCTTTCTGGCTGAGGCCGTGATGCAGCCCGACTGCCGAATCGATCCCGGTGCCGGTGACCACCAGCGCATCGACGGTCTGCCCGTTGCGGCAGATGGTGACGCAACGCTGGCAGCGGATGCATTTCGTCATGTCGCGGATCATTGCCGGTGACGAGGTATCGATCCCGCGTCCCAGCGTCCGGGTCCGGTCGAAGAAGCGGTTGGTGTGCAGCCCGACATATTGAGCGATGTCTTGTAGCTCGCAATTGCCGTGGCGGACGCAGGTGGCGCAATCCTGATTGTGGTCGGCTAAAAGCAGCTCAACCTGAAGCCGCTGTGCCTCGCGCACCCGACGGGTGCGGGTGCGGATCGTCATTCCCTCTTGTACCGGGGTGTTGCAACTGGCGACCAATTGAGCCGAATCGCGACCGGGGGACTCGATCTCGACCATGCAGACCCGGCAGGTGGCGGGGGCGTGGTCGATGTCGTTCAATTCGCACAGGGTCGGGATCGGAACTCCGTGGCGGCGGGCACAGGCCAAGATGGTTTCCTGCGCCTCGGCAGTGACGGTGCGGCCGTCAAGAGTGGCGGTGACGGTTTGGTCGGTCATGTCAGGCCGCTCCTTCCGGGATGGGCTGTTCGGTGATTACCGAATAGATGCGGTAACAGCGCATGCAGCGTTTGGCTTCGCGATAGGCGTCTTCGTCCGAGATGGTGGTCTCGACCTCCTCGAACATGGTCCGGCGGACTTCTGGGTCGAGTTCGGGATGGTGAACCCGGTATTCCAGACGCACCGGAAGTTCGACGCAATCGGCGGCCAACAGCTTGTGCTCGTTGAGGATCTGCCGCATCCGCGAGCGCGGGAAGAAGCGGGTTTGACCCAACTGAAGATAATCGTCGATGCTGCGCGCCGCCTTGAGTCCAGCGGCCATCGCGTGGATCAGGGTCGAGGGGCCGGACACGCAATCGCCGCCAGCGAACACGCCGGGTCGCGAGGTGGCAAGATCGACCGGAGCCGCCTCGATACAGCCCCACGGGGTCATTGCGATGCCGTCGGAGGGACTGAGAACGCCCTTGCGCACCTGCTGTCCGATCGCCGAGATTAACACGGAGCACTCCATCCGCCGTTCCGAGCCGGGGACCGATTCGACGTTACGCCGTCCACGGGCGTCGGTTTCGGTCTGGCGCATCGACACGACGTCAAGGCCGACGACACGGCCATTTTCGTGAATGATCCGTGCCGGATTGGTCAGGAAATGAACGATGACGCCCTCGGCTTCGGCGGCCTCGATCTCCTCGTGGTCGGCGGGCATATCCTCGCGGGTGCGACGATAGAGCAGGTGGACCCGCTCGGCCCCCATGCGTAATGCAGAGCGGACGCAATCCATGGCGACGTTGCCGCCGCCGACCACCACCACGTCGCCGCAGAGGCGGGTCAGGCGGGTGCCGGCGATGTGGTCGTGGACCTTGAGCAGGAAACCGATCCCGGTCTCATAGCCCAGCGCCGAGGAATCCTCGTCGGCAACGCCCATCGGCGTTCCTTGTTGACAGCCCAGCGACAGGAATACTGAGCAGTAGCCGCGCTCGAACAGGCTGTCGATGGTGAAATCGCGTCCCATCGCCTGATTGAAGAGAAACCGTCCGCCCAGGGCGAGAATGATGTCGGTTTCCGAGCGCAATACGTCCTTGGGCAGACGATAGCTGGGGATGCCGATCGCGGCCATGCCGCCCGGCTCGGCCATCGCTTCCAGGATATCGACGTGATAGCCGTGCAGCAGCAGGTGGTAAGCGCAGGAAATTCCCGCCGGGCCGCCGCCGACCACCGCCACCCGCATCTCGGTAGGGTGGAACGAGGCGATCAGGTCGCGTGAGAAACGCAGCGCATTCGGTCCCTTCTGATGGTCGGCGACATAGCGCTTCAGAATTTTGATTCCCACCGCCTCATCAACCAGATTGCGGCGACAGGCCATTTCACAGAAGCGGACGCAGACTCGGCCGCAGGTTGCGGCCATCGGATATTTCTGCAAGATCACGCCCAGCGAATGCTCGGGCTTGCCGTCACGGATATAATCGATGTAGCGCGGCACGTTGATTTTCGACGGACAGGCCTCGATACAGGGAGCCGTCATGTAATCCATGCCGTATTGGGTCGGACAGGGTACACCGGAGGCGATTTCTCTCTCGATCTCGTCGCGGAAATGGGTCAGCGCCGCCAGCAGGGCAATTGGTGTGGTCCGCCCCAGTCCGCAGAGCGAGGTTTCGGCCATCTGCCGTCCCAACATCACGATCGAGTCGAGGTCAAGCGGCGCCGCCTCGCCCCGCGCCATCGCCGTCAGAGACACGCCGATCAGCGCCGTGCCCATCCGGCAGGGGGTGCATTTGCCGCAAGATTGCTCCTCGGCTTTGGCAAGCTGGCGTCGTAGCGCGTCGATCAGGCTGACCGTACGGTCAAAGATCAGAAAACCACGATCGCCGAAGAAGGCGCGGATAGGATTACCCGGATTGAATTCTCCGAACCCGGCAAGGCTGGGGAAAAGGGAACTGGCCTCGCCATTGCCATTGCGATGGTCGATGACTGAGCCGTCCCAGATTCCATAAACGATTGTTGCCATAGGCCCCCCTTTATCCTGGCCCGCCATCCCCCCGGATGCGGTGCCAGGATATTGCCTAATCATGGATCAGGGGTTCAGTTCTGTCCATCGGCGACGGCGAAAGGGGGCGGGCGATCCGCCCGTTACCCCTGTGCGACCGGAGATCCCTCGCGGTTGCCCCATTCCGCCCACGAGCCGTCATAGACGGCGACTTCATTCGCTCCGATCAGATGCAGGCCCAGGGCGACGATACAGGCGGTAACGCCCGAGCCGCAGCCGACGACGGTCGGCCGTTTGAGATCGATGCCAGCGGCGTCGAAGCGTGCGCGCAGGGCGTCGGGCGGCAACAGGGTGTGGGTGGTCTCGTCGATCAGTTCGGCGGAGGGGATGTTGACCGCGCCGGGGATATGCCCCTGGAGCGGACAGGGGCGCGGCTCGGGAATCTCGCCGCGAAAGCGGGGAGCCGGGCGGGCGTCGATCAATTGTTCGTGATGGCTTTCGACATTGGCCAGAACATGGTCGTAGTCGCGCAGCAAGAGCCGGTTGAAGCGGGCGACGAAGTGGCGGGTGCGGGGAACCGGCGGCAGATCCTCGACCGGGCGGCCCTCGCGCAGCCATTTCGGCAAGCCGCCGTCCAGCACCGAGATATCGGTATGGCCGAACGTGCGGAACATCCACCACACGCGGGCCGAGGCAGCGTAGTTATTGGAATCGTAGACGACGATCCGGTTGCCGTTGCCAAGCCCGAGCTTGCGCACTTTGCTCGAAAACTTCTCGGGCGGAGGCAGCATGTGCGGCAGTCCCGAATCGGTATCGGCGATTTCGTCGATGTCGAAGAAGACCGCGCCGGGAATATGCTCGGCCTCGTATTCCTCCCGCGCGTTGCGGTTCTGCTTGGGGAGGAACCAGCTTGCATCGACAACCCGAACGTCGGGAGCGGAAAGGTGGTCGGCCAGCCAGTTGGTGCTGACCAGGGCGTCCGGGTTGGCGATGCTCATCGTCACGGTCTCCCTTTGTCACTCGATCGGGGTTCGTTCCAGCCACTCGGGGACACGCAGTCCGCGTTCTCGCAGGAAGGCCGGATTGAACAGCTTGCTCTGGTAACGGGTACCATGATCGCACAGCACTGTCACTACCGTGTGCCCCGGTCCAAGCTTGCGGGCGGTCTGGATCGCTGCGGCGACGTTGAGTCCAGACGAGCCGCCGACCAGCAATCCCTCATGCTCGGCCAGATCGAACAGCACGTCCAGCGCCTCGTCATCACCGATGCGAATCTGATCGTCGATCGGGGCATTGTCGAGATTGCGGGTGATCCGGCCCTGGCCGATCCCTTCGATGATCGAGTTGCCCTCGCTGCGGAGATGGCCGCTGGCATAAAATTCGTACAGCGCCGATCCCATCGGGTCGGCCAGCACAATCTTCACGTCTGGTCGGTGCGCTTTCAGGGCCAGCGCGACTCCGGCCAGGGTGCCGCCGGTGCCGACGGCGCAGGTGAAGGCGTCGATTCGTCCGCCGGTCTGGCGCCATATTTCCTGCCCGGTGGTGGTGCGGTGCGCCTCACGGTTGGCAACATTATCGAACTGGTTGGCCCACAGGGCGCCGTTCGGCTCGGTTGCGGCTAATTCTCCGGCCAGCCGCTCCGACACCCGGACGTAATTCCCCGGATTGAGGAATGGCAGCGCCGGAACCAGTTTCAACTCGGCCCCGGCCAGCCGCAGCATGTCGCGTTTTTCCTGACTCTGGGTCTCGGGCATCACGATCAGGGTGCGATAGCCCAACGCCCGTCCGATCAGGGCCAGACCGATCCCGGTGTTTCCGGCGGTCCCCTCGACGATGGTGCCGCCGGGCTTCAGCCAGCCGCGCATTTCGGCGTCACGGATGATTCCCAGGGCAGCACGGTCCTTGATCGAACCGCCGGGGTTGAGAAATTCAGCCTTGGCCAGGATGTCGCAGCCCGTCGCCTCGGAGGCGCGCCGCAACCGGATCAGCGGAGTCTCGCCGATGGCTCCGGCCAGCCCGTCACGAATATCCATCATGATTGTGTAGATTCCTGAGTTTTACGCATTTGCCACTGTAGCTTTCGCGGTTCCCCGGTTCAAGTGCCGCTGGTATCAGCGAAGTCGGTTTCAGCCAGGGATGGGGCGACAGGTAAAAACAATCGTGCAGTCGGGGGGTGCTAGTGTGATACTCTTGGGACAAGGATAAGGCGGCTATTCCGACCATTCATGAGACGTTTATACTGTGATTAATTAAATATAATTAAGATGGAAGGGAAGGGTTTGGCGGATTCATCTGTTTCGGCGCATATTTATCCAAAATGGAATAGATCGATTTCAGTAGGCGATGCCAAGCTCGACCGTGAACACGAGGAAATTTTCGATCAGATCATAATGGTCGCGGGTTTCGTCGATCAGGGGGATGGCGGTGCCGTTCTGGCTGCAATCGATCACCTTCTGGCTCTGCTTGAGCGGCATTTCATCGACGAAGAACGTCTTTTCTCCGCGACCAGCTATCCTCATACCCCGGCTCATAAGATCGAGCATCGTGTTCTCCGTCACATGGCTCGCCATATCCGTGGTGCGGTAGAGTTGTCGCGTGATGTGTCGTTCTTGGGATTGTCCTTGCGCCACTTAATTCAGGCTATGGTTGAGCATATCATTGAAATAGACCTTGGTTACCGCGCCTATCTTCATGAGGCGGAGTAATACCAAGCGGCATTGAGTGAAGCTCATCGCCGCTTGGAGTCAGTCGTCCTGCTAGCTAAAGGCGGCTTCGGCCTCGGCTTCGCGGGCGATATCGATCAGTCGCAGTAGGATTTCGGGTTCCTGAGCTCCGGCCAGGGCATACTGCCCCTCAAGGATCAGGCAGGGCACCCCATTGACCCCCAGCCGATGGGCGCGGGCGTTATCGGCCAGAACCGTTGCGGTATCCGCTTCCGAGGCAAGGTATTCGAACACCGCCTTGCGGTGCAGCCCGATCCGGGTGCCGATTTCGGCCAAGACCCCGATGTCGCCGATATCGAGTCCCTGACTGAAATAGGCGATATAAACTTCCTCGACGGCTTCAGCTTCGCGTCCGATCGATCCGGCGTAGCGGATCAGGCGGTGCGAATCGATGGTGTTGGGGGTTCGCTCGATCCGGTCGAAGGCAAAGGCAATGCCCTCGACCTCTCCGGCCGCGATGACGGCGGTGTGGACTCGTTGCGCTCGCGCCGGTCCGCCGAATTTGCGGTCGAGATAGGATCGACGGTCAATCCCGTCGGGCGGCAGGTCGGGATTAAGCAGGAATGGCCGCCACTGGATCGTCACCCGGCTATCGACTCGTTTGGCCAGGGCGCGTTCCAATCGGCGTTTGCCGACATAGCACCAGGGGCAAACGGTATCGAAGACGTACTCGATCCTCATGGCACCTGGAGTTCCTCGTCCAGTGCGGCCCCGGCGCGGGCAAACAGGCTGGCGCAATCGTCGTCGGGGCGGGTGTCGGTACAGCCGACCTGGACCCAAATCCGCACCGGCTGGTAGACGTCCGGGATAGCGAAATCAGTGTTCGACAGCACGCCGGCGATGCGGTGCATCACCACTTCGGCTTCGACCAGGGGGGTGTCGGGCAGCACCACGCAAAAGCGATTGGCGGCGAAGAGCGCGGTGGTGTCTTCGGCTCGCACCAGCCCAGTGATCCACTGGCCGAGCTGGCGGGTCAGGTGAGAGGCGGCCTCGTCGCCGAAATGGCGGCGCACACCTTCTATATTGGGGATGGCGAAGAACACCACTGCCAGCGGACGAGCTTGGGTCCGGGCGATATCCAGCCGTGCCCCCAGATAGGATTCGAGGAATGCCCGGCTATAGGCTCCGGTCAGTGGGTCGGCGGTCGCCTCGCCCAGGCTTTGGCCCAGGATAGCGCGGATACCCCAGCGCACTTTCTGGCGACGGACCAGGGTCAGCACCGCCGCACGCAAATGACCAGGGTCGAGCGGCCGATCCAGCACCCGGCTGGCTCCCCGGCGATAGGCGCGTGACGCCACGGTGGCATCGTCCGCGATCATCAGGATGGGAAGATTGAACAGGCGCGGATTATGGCGGACCTGCGAGGCGAAGGCCAACTCGGCCTCGCCCGATGCCGTCAGAATAGCCGCATCGAAGTTGCGTTGTTCCAGCAACCGTTCCGCTTCGTAAAGATCGGCAATGGTGGTGATCTCGGCATCTTCGGACAGCAGGGCAACGGTGCTGGCGGGATCGGCTCCGATCGCCAGCACGGTGGGGCGCTCCGGCTCGGCTGGTGCGACGAAACGGCTGGCGGCGGTCAATCCCTGCGTGGCAGCAGCAGCAGCCCGCAAGCGTAGTTCGGCATGCATCGTCGCCAGTCGGATCAGTGGCTTGAGACGGGCGAACAGCTCGGGATCGTCGGCGTCCGGGTCCAGAACCTCGTCCAGTTCCGCCGCCAGTGCCCGTAATGCCAGTCCGGTTTCCGCGGCGTGGGTCAGGACT
Source organism: Magnetospirillum molischianum DSM 120 (assembly GCF_000294655.1). Classification (GTDB taxonomy): domain Bacteria; phylum Pseudomonadota; class Alphaproteobacteria; order Rhodospirillales; family Magnetospirillaceae; genus Phaeospirillum; species Phaeospirillum molischianum. The sequence goes on along the minus strand of NZ_CAHP01000014.1, from coordinate 178,455 downwards.
ACCACTGGAATATCGGCGCAATCGGGGTTGGCCCGGAAGGCGGCGCCCAGGGTTACCGGGTCACCATCGGCTTCACCGACCAGAATCAGGTCGGGGCGGACCCTTCGCGCCTGTTCGACCGGCCTGTCTCCGCCGTCAGCGAGGGCATATCCCGCCGCTTCCAGTCTGGTCAGTACCGGGGCCAGGGCAACCCGGTCGGCATTGGTGACAAGAAGTGTGGCAAGGCGATTCATTCGGCGTGGCCCCGCAATATTGATTGAGCACGCAGCATAATATGCTTTGGGTCCAACCCAAAGGATAAGTCCGCACGGTTTTTAATGGATGCGGTTGTCGCCGTGGGGACGTTGGGCGATCACACCGCACCAGTTCAGTCCGGGAAAGCCTGGGTGACTTGTGCTCCGGGCATAGCCGATCATGATGCCGTCGGAATCCAGATACCATCCGGTGGCGGCGGGGGAATGGGGCAGGGGAACCGTCTCGGCCGGGTCGTGTCGGTCGGAAGCGGCGATCACCCGGTGTGTGCGGTCCAGCAAAAGACACCGGGCCGTGGTTCCGCCGCAGCGCTGGCGGACTCGGTGCAACAAGGTCTCGGATTGGGTCTGCCAGTCGAAGAAGAGGGCGATCACACCTCGCGGTTCCGTCGTGGTGCCGGGGGCATAAATCGGGGCGGCAAAGGGCAGAGTCGTGATATCGCCGAACCGGGTGGTGTCGGCGATATCGCTGACCGTATAGGCACCGGCCCGGCAGGCTATCGCCTCGCGGAACCAGGAATGGGTCGAGACATCGGAGCCGACTATGCCAGGCTGGCGGCCAGAGCAGCCGGTCGCGACGATGATGCCGTCGGCATTGACGATCCACAGGTCAAGATAGACGGTTCGGTCGGCGACAATCCGCTCCAGCCGTCTGGCTGCGGCAGGGGTGGCCGGGTGGCTCAGGCAGTCAAGGAGAACCGGCTCGGCGGCCCAGCGGCGCACGTCATCCGCTCGGGAGGACAGAGTGCTGTCGAGAAGATCGACCATTCCCTGGGCAAGACAGCGCAACCGCTCCCCGAGCAGGTGTTGCTCTGCAACGGAGTGGGTGAGGACGAGGTGGCTGTTCCGAATTGAACCGGTGTCTGCGGTAAGGTTGATCGGGACGTCCTGATCCTTCATGTCCGCGCCCTCCCTGCTTAAACTTTTGTCGTTATGATTTTGATGATCAATCTATAGGCGTATATCTCTTGCCACAAGAGGTTCATCAGTATGAGACGCGCTAAACGCGAATGGATTGGGATTGATCATCGTATTTCAAGCAAAGTTGAGGTTCGGCATTGCCTCCCCCAAGTGTGTCAGAGACGTGACGACGGCTTGCCGCCCTGCCGTCTTGTGGGGTATCTCCTGTGCAACAAGACCCGCCGTTGACGGGGATAATTCTGTCCGGGGATTAAAGATGAAGATCGTAAGAACGCTACTTGCTCTGGTCATAATGGCCGTTGGTGCGGGAAGTGCTAAGGCCGCCGATGTCGTCGCTGCGCAAACTTTGGTGCAGTCAGCTCTGGAAGAGGGGGTGGGTACGTTCGCGTCGGGACGCACCTATCCTCTGGACGAGAGATCGCGGTTGCTTGAGGCGTTGTTGCGCCATCATACCGAGCCGTCCCTGCTGTCGGCGGCGGTTCTTGGCCGGTTCTGGGGCAAGCTTGCGCCCGAGGAACAGGCGGCGTTTTCCGAGCGCCTGCTTCAGTTCCTGGTGTCCAGCTATGTCGGCATGCTGACCGAGGCCGAATCCGGCATCACGTTCCGCGTCGGCGAGGGCGAGGATTTGGGCAATCGCGTCCGGGTTCCTGCCGAAGTAACCCGCTCGGTTCCCGGTGCGCTTCCGTCTCCGGTTGGTTGGGAAGTCGCATTCACTCCGGATGGTCGTCCGGGGATTGTCGATCTCACCGCCGATGGTGTCAGCCTGATCCGGGCGATGCGCGAGGATTTCGGATCGGTGCTGCGCGCCTCCGGCGGCAAGATCGAGCCGCTGATGGAGGCGCTTCAGCGTAAAATCGACGCGAACAATAAGGCGAACGCCGCTCCTATTTCAGGAAATTGATCAGCGACATCTGCTGCATCTTGGCTAAGGCTTGATACGAGGTCTGAAGCGCCTGGCTGTCGGCCAGCAACGCGGACACGGCCTCGGTCGAGCTGATTTGCTCGATGTCCGAGATCCGGTTGACGAAGAACGACTTCATCTGGGTCAGTGCCGTGTTGCTGTTTTTGATTGCGGCAAGGTTGAGTCCGACCTTTTTCTGTAGTCCGTCGAGGTCGCTAGCCTCTTCCTTGCCGTAGGGCATGGGCGTAGTCGATGAATGGCTCAACGCGTCCTTTAACAAGGCGATGGCGGCGTCGACCCGTTCGGGATGCTGGTCCAGTCCTCCCGCCGTGCCATAGACACCCTGGGCGATAATGCCGCAGGCGCGGATGACCTTCTCGAACGCCGGATCCGACGCCGTTAGCGAGGTGTCGATGGTCGTGGTCTGATTGATGCTGGTGTTCAGCGTCAGGGTGTCGCCTTTGTACCAGGATTGCGCCGTCATTGACGTTTGCGTCAGCCCGGTCTCGGTCGTCAGTGTTTTGCAGCGGACGCTGAGGTTCGTGCCATCATTGCCGGTGATTTCGTAGACACCGGCATTAACGTCCGAACTGCCCTTCAGCGTGATCAGGGTGCCCGCTGGCGGATAAGGCATGCCCTGCGCATCACGCAGAGCGTCCTTGACCGACGAGACGATGGTGCCCGACGAGGTAAAGCTCAGTCCGCCGAACACCGTGCGGTCCAGGGTGGCGTTACCCGACGCGATCGTACCCGGTACGCTGGGCGAGGTGTTCTTGCCGTCGAGCGGCTTGACCTGGGTGGGGAAGGTCATCGTCAAATCGGTCCGGCCGCTTTGGGGCAGGAACGGGGCTGCCCGCAGCATATCGGTATTGATTTTATAGCTGACCGTGTTGGCGGTGACGCCGGTAACTTCGTAGGTGCCGTTATGGCTGTCGGTTCCGCCGATGGTAATCGGCTGGCCTACGGCGAACGTGCCGCTCAGACTGCTTCCTCCGGTCGGCAACGTCATCGTGACCGTGTCGCCATTCAGAGTGAAGGTTGCCGAGCCAGTGGCCGGTGGGAAGCCGGTGCTCACCGATGGCCCCGACGTAACCGGGGGGTTGCCCGACCACAGCTTGATCGCGTTGGCATCCAGGGTTTCCGGCTGGGTTTGCGTGGTGTCGTTGGCAATCGTCATCTTGCCGGTCAGGATGTCGAAGCCGGTCACCACGAAAGAGCCGTCGTAATTGCCCGCGACCGCAGGGAGGGCTGTCGGGCTGCTGCTGGCGGATGTGGAGGTGCCGATCGAGGCGGGCAGGCCGAGCTTGGTCTGGACCGACCCGCTCAAGGCGATGGCGGGCGCTGTTGTTCCGTTGGCGATGGTCAGCACGCCGTTGGCGAACGCGACCGAAGCGCCAGGGGCGTATTGCTGGATGTATTGAACCAGATCGGTCAGGGTGGTGGTCGCCCCGATGGTCAGGGTGTTGCCGTTGACCGTCAGGGTGTCCGCGGCAACGGGAGGCACCGCTAGGGGAGAACCCGCTGTGAATGCCGCCGCGCCGGAGCCATCGGTCAGACTTGTCAGGAGATGGGGGGCCACACTGGTCAGGATCGGGGTGATTCCCCCGACCGTGCCGCCAGATGCTGTGGCGGTGCCGCTGATCCCGAATACCCCCGACAGAGCGCCCTTGACGGTAATCGCCGCGCTGGTGGCAAGATTAGTGATCGTCAGCCGCCCCTGATTATCGACCGTCGCCTGGGCGATATGAGGTGGAATGGCTGGAGGCGCAACACTCGTATCGACTTGGGCGTTCACCCAAGTAACGACATCGGCCATCGTGTTGCTGGAACTGGCGTTAAAGGTGAAGGTGGTGCCGTTCATCGTCAGGCTCAGATCGTCGCCGTTATTGATCTGGATGCCGGTGGCCGATGTGGCGTTGCTACCGTAGGTGTAGAAATTGGTGCCGATCAGCTTGGTGTTGTCGGTGGCCGACGTGGCCCCAATCTTCGCGTCCGAGCCGTTGATGGTGAACCGGGTGCCGGGAACCATTGTGGTCAGCGAGTTGCTGGTAGTGGGGGTGACCACCATCTGCCCGTCCTTGCTGTAAGAGAAGGACAAGGCTCCGGTGGTAGAGTTCGTGATCACTGTGCCGTTAGAAGTGGTCAAAAAGGTGCCCGAACCGGCATTCGAGGTTTCGACCAGCGGGGTCCGGCCGGAATTGCTGGGGGCGTGTCCCGTGATGGTGATCGGGCCGTCATTGCTGATCGTGCCGCTGCTGACGGTCTGGGTCGAGCCGCTGATGTTGACATAGGAACCTGACGGAACCTTGGCGTAGGCTCCGGCGTTGGTGGGGATGATCAACCCGCTGGTGGCATCGAAGTTGACGGCGCCGGTGTTTTGGTTGGTCAGGTTGATGTTGAGCAGATTGGCCCCGCGCAAGGTCGGGAAGGTTGCCGAAAGCCCGTCGAACATCTTCTGGAAATCAGCGAGTTTTGTGACGGGGAAGTTGACCGGCATCGTATCCTTGCGTCCGCCGGAAAACAGGTACTCGCCATCAACTGACGTGTTGAGCGACGATTGCAACTCGATCAGGGTGCGCATGGCGACATCTTGGACGTCGCGGATCGCCGTTTGATCCTTCATCTGCCCCGATGCGAAGGCGATCAGCCGGTTTTTCAGCGTGTTGATCGATGTCTGAGCGCCGGTTAACGCGGTGTTGGCGGTGTTCTGGCGCACCTGGATGGAGGCGTTCGCGGACATGAAGGCATCGTTCAGCGCGGTCGAATTCTCCAGGTTGATCGCGCTGCGGGAATCTTGCGCAATGCCCGAATAATCCTCGCAGACATAGCCGGTGGTCGATTGCAACTGCTCCTTCTGCATCCGCACCTGGGTCTGCATGATCCGGGAGATGTAGAGCTGGGAGGCCCCGTAGGTCGAAATGCGATCCATGGTTCGCTCCTATCGGATGATGCCCATCAGAACCTGTAGCATGTCGTTCAAGGTGCTGATCACCTTGGCCGAGGCGGAATAGGCCTGTTGGAAGTTGATCATGTTGGCAACCTCTTCATCAAGGTTGACCCCGCTTTTCGCCTGAATTTGCACGCTGATATTGCTATTCAGTGTCGCGTGGTAACTGAGGTCCGAGGATGTGCTGCTGATGTCTTGGGACGTCATAGACACGACTTGGGTCGCGTAGTCGGTCAGGGAATATTTGGAGGTGGCCAGCTTTCCCGCGCCGTTGATGTTCTGCGTCTGGTTGAAGACCGTGACCATCTGGCTGGCGATATTTGCATCGCCGGTGCTCATGTAATAGGCCTTGGTGTCGGCATTCCACTGAGTCGCCGCACGCGACATCTTGGACGGCGCGGACAGGATATCCTTGCGCACCGTGATGGTGGCGGCCGAGCCGCTGGCGGCGGTGTCGAGTCCCAAATCGGTCAGGATGCTGGTGTTGGCCGCATCCGAACTGGATTGTGCGTAAACGTCCATGTTGCTGCTTTGGCGGATGCGCAGGCGCTGCCCCGCCCCTTCATCGACGACGCTGGCGACGAAGATCTGACTGCTCGACAGGCTGAGTTTGTTGCGCAGATCGGTGGTGTCGGGACCATCGTAGCTGACCGCCAGCGGATTGCCGCTGTTATCCCAGATCCTCAGCCGATATCCATTGCCATCCTTTTCCACCTGGGCGGTAAGGGTGGTGTTCGAGGCGGTCAGCGAATCCGCAATCGTTTGCAGGCTGGTGGTGCCGGCAGGCAGGCTAAAGGTAGAGACGGTGCCGCCGTTGGCATCCAGGATGTTGATCGAGGTGTTGCCCTTGCTCAGGGTGATCGAGCTTTGCGCCACTAGGCCGGATTGCAGAATGGTGCTGTTGCTGTTGATTTTCTGGGCGATGGTGTCGAGCGAGGTTCCCGCACTGAAGCTCATCGTCGGTCCGGCTCCGCCGAGGCGGTCGTACAGAGTCAGATCGCGCGTCGTCCCCAGCGTGGTTCCGGGCGGCATGATCTGCGAATCGAGCAGCGCGCGCGGCTGGTTCGAGACGAACAGGTCGTTGAGGCCGAGGAAGTTCGAGAAGCCCTGGACCACTTCATCCGGGGTCGCCGTCGTCGCCGGTGCTCCGGGGGCCAGCGAGGCCATCGTGGCAGTCGAGCCCGTGGCGGTGATGGTCAGGCCGGTGGTGTTGGCGAACTGAATCTTGTTCACGCCGCCGACATTAACGAATTCCGACCCTTCCAGGCCGGGGATCGAGCGGACCCAGTTCAGCAGATCGGTGCCGGTGGCCGTGGCCGGTGGGGGGGGGACGGTGTAGACATGGGAGGGGGGGCCACCCATCGTCAGGGTGAACGTGTCACCGCTAGTTCCCAGCGCGGTCGCCTTGGGAATCGACACTGTGTTGCTGCTGAGGGCTGGCGGCGTGACGGAGTGGAAGCTGACGCTGATGTCGGTCGCCTTGGCTCCGGCGCTGCTGTCGATCTGATCGTGAAAGGCCAACCCGATATCGGTGTTGCCGGTGGTGATCGAGAAATGGCCGGTTGCATCGAACCCGACCTTGGCGGTGGAAGCGTTGGCATAGCTCGTCTGGCCGCGCATCCAGGTCTGCATCCGGTCGGCGATCGAACTCAGCGTCCACGGCTGGTTGAGCAGTTCCTTGGCCGGGGTAAAGGACGAGCCATCCATCAGGCTGCGCAGGGTGGTGGTGGCCTTTTGGTTACCCTGGGCATCATAGAGCACCAGAGCGGTGTCCTCGGTGCCCGACAGGCTGATCGATTGGTTGAGGTTGGTCTGATCGGCGAAGGTGCGGGTGCCGGTGATCGTGCTGGCGGGAACCGGGAGCTGGGCCCCCCGATTGTTGACGAGGTTCATCGTGTCCTTCACCTGGGTCGCCAACTGGTCGATTTGACTTTGCAGGTTGGGAAGGATGGTGTCGCGCAGGTCGATGTTGGCCTTCACGCTGCCATCGGCGATCACACTGGTGAGATCCTTGGCCGGGACAGTGCCATTATTCAGGGTAATGGCACCGAACTGGCCGCCCGCGCGTGTCATCCAAGGCGCGGCACTAGACAAACCAGAATGGCTCAGGGAAAAGGCTTGGTTGCTGTTGATCAGAACGTCGCCGTTTCTGGTCCCGACAGTCACGCCTCCATCCTGAAGGTTGTAGTAGTTGATGTCGATCAGCTTTGACAGGCTGGTCAGCGACTGGTCGCGCTGGTCTTGCAGGTCGGTGGCGTCGATCTTCAGCGCCAGCGATCTGGTGATCTTGACGTTGAGGTCGTGAATGTTGCTCAACAGGGAATTGATCTGATCGCAGTCGCTGGACAGCTTCTGATCCGCCGTCGCCCGCAGCGACTGGAGCTGGTCGGTGACCATCGACATCTGGTCGGTCATGGTCTTGGCGGCCTGGACGGCTGCCGACTGAACGTCTGATTTGTCTGGAGTCGCCGCCAGCGCGACCAGACTGCTCAGAACCGCCTGGACGTTGTGGCTGATCGAAGTCTTGTCGCCGACCTTGCCGAACAGGTTCTGGACCTGCTGATAGGTGCCGGAGAGTGTCTGAAGGTTGCTGAGGGTGGCGTTATCGGAGCGAATATAGGATAGCAGCCCCTCGTCAACGTTGCGCTGGAGCGCGGTAATCTGCACCCCGGCCCCGGTGCCGTTGACGACGCGCGATTCCGGCATCAACACCTTGCGGGTATAGCCCGGTGTGTTGACGTTGACGATGTTCTGGGAAATCGTGTTCAGTGCCTGCTGGTTGGTCAGCAGTCCCGACAGCGCGGTGTCCAGTCCAAGGGTGATGGCCATGGCCCGGTTCCTTCAGAGGATATTGTTGAGGCTGTAACTGGTCGATTTATCGTCGTTCGCGCACATGGTTCCCGCGCGGCAATAGACGATCCCAGGCTCCTGGCTCGATCGCACCGAGTGGGCGATGATATCGACCACTGTCTTGGTGGCTTCGATCGCGGCACGCAGCAGCATGGCGTTGCGTTCGATCAACTCTTCCAATTGCTGGCCGATCGCCAACAATTCCTCTTTCTGCTCAGGATTGAAGGCGCGGCCCGAATCGGGCAACTCGGCCAGTCCCCGTGTATAGGAGGCGTACAGGCGGGTCAGAGCTACTTTGCGGTCGCCCAGGGCGGCGATCGTCTCGGCATCGTGGTTCAGCAGGGCATCGTTCTCGACGTCCAATAACTCGCACAGATTGGTGCAGGCGAACATCAGGTCGTCGTAAGCGGGGATGGCGCCGTCGTCGGCCGAATCATCGGCCGAGTCGTCGGGGATGAAATCGTCTTCGGCGAGGGAGTGGGACATCTCTCTAAACCTCCTGCTGCTTCAGCAGCATCTTCTGGATCGCCGGTGCGATGCCAAAGCCGCTGCCGCCGGGGCGGTTGGTCGTCATTTTTGCGTATTCGTCGATCAGCAGGGAGCGGAACATTTTCTCTCCCGTGCCGCCGCCGAACAGACCGTCTGCCTCGACGCCTTCGAACATGTGCTGGTACATCTGCGACACGAACTGCGACTCGAATGCCTTGGCGGTCTTGGCGGCTTTCTCGATGCTGGTGGTCTGCGCCGTGGGGGCGCGGGGAGCCGCCAGAGCGGGATCAAACGACGGTGTGGTGGTTATTGCGCTCATCACAGCACCTCAAGATCGGCTTGCAACGCCCCGGCGGCCTTGATCGCCTGAAGGATCGAGATCAAGTCGCGCGGGCCGATGCCCAGGCTGTTCAGTCCCTCGACCAGTTCTTGCAATGTCACCTTGTGGGGGACGACGGCCAGCTTTTTTCCGCCGCCGTCATCGACCTCGATATCGGTGCGCGGAACGGTCGTGGTGGTGCCGCCTTCGGAGAAGGGCGAGGGCTGCGACACCTGTGGCGTCTCGGTAATTCGGATCGTCAACTGGCCCTGGGCAATCGCCACGGTGCTGATGCGGACGTTCTCACCCATCACAATGGTGCCCGAGGTCTCGTCAATGACGACGCGGGCCATTTGGTCAGGCTCGACCCGCAATTGTTCGATATCGGTCAGCAGGCCGACGACATTGCCGCGATAGCCGGGCGGAACCATGATTTGGACCGTGCCGGGATCGATCGGGCGGGCCATGTCGCCCCCCAGATAGGAATTGACCGCCTGGGCGATTCGGCGCGAGGTGGTGAAATCGGGATTGCGCAGGGAAACCTTGACCGTTTCCATATGAGCCATCTCGAACGGCAACTCGCGTTCGACGATCGCCCCGTTAGCGATGCGTCCGGCGGTGGGAACGCCCTTGGTCACCGAACTGCCCGACGCGCCCGAGGCGGTGAAGCCGCCGGTGGCGACCTGTCCCTGGCCGACAGCATAGACTTCGCCATCCGCGCCGATCAGCGGGGTGACCAGCAATGTTCCGCCGCGCAAATCCCTGGCATCGCCCATTGCCGAGATCGAGGCGTCGATATGGGTGCCTTGGCGCGAGAACGGCGGCAGAACGGCGGTGACCATCACGGCGGCGACGTTTTTAGGATCGAGCGTGGTGATCGCACCGGTTTTGTCGCGGATGTTGACCCCCAGTCGCTCCAGCATGCCGGCCAGGCTTTCCTTGGTGAAAGGAGCGTTGGTCAACTTATCGCCGGTGCCGTTCAGCCCCACCACCAAGCCATAGCCGATCAGCATGTTGTCGCGCACGCCCTCGAAATCGGCGATGTCCTTAATGCGCGACGCGCCGAAGGCGTTGGCCGGAGCCAGTCCCAGCGCCGCCGCAAACAGCAAGGTGCTCAGCAGCAGGGCGCGCAGGGGAGCGGCATAAGTGGCTTGGACGGCAAGGATGCGGGTCATGGTAGTTTCGTCCCCGACAGGCGGTGCTTAGTCTCTTGATATGGATGTATGCGAAAGTCATGCCAGCCGCCGATGCGCACATCCGCTCTATCCCGCCGGTCGTGGCGGGGTCATGACCGGCAGTTCCGTCCCTTTGCTCGGCAATTCCTGCCCGGTTGACCGGGGCGGGTGAGTCTGGCGAAATATGTGCGGGGTAAATTGTGGTAGGATCGATGTCGGCCCTATGCCGGGCCCCACCATCCGCAGCCACACCGGGGAGACATGAAGATTTCCGGAGTTGGGTCCAAGGGTGCCGCGAGCGGCCCCCGCCGGACCGATAAGAACAGCAAGACCGGGGAGTTTCGTCGGGCTCTGGTCGATTCTATGGATCAGGCAGAGGACGCTCACGGCGTCGAGGCGCCGGTCGGGATTGGCGGCGTCGATGCCCTGTTGTTGGTTCAGCAGACCGACGACAGGCTGGAACGCGAGATCCGCCACCGTCTGATCCGGCGCGGCGAAGATTTGCTCGACGGGCTGGAGGCGTTGCGCCACGGCCTGTTGATGGGCGAAATCCCGCTGGAGAAAATGACGATTCTGGCCCAGACAATCCGTGTCCGTCGTGAATCTTCCTCCGACACCCGCTTGAGCGCGCTTCTCGACGAGGTTGAGCTGAGAGTCGAGGTTGAACTGGCCAAGCTTTCACGGCGAGGGTGATGATCTTGGCTGTTTTCTCGCCTTCGCCGCTACTGCTCCGGCGAGACCTTCCCTTGCTTCAAACTTCTTGGGTGAAAGACGGCGCTTGCGGGGGTGAGCTTCGGCCCATATATTGCGCATCGATTTGGGACTGCCCGCGACTTCGAGGGTTCGAATGACCGTCACGCTGCCGCCGGATTATCATCCGTCCGAGGATGAACTCTTCATGAGCGATATCATGAAGGAGTACTTCCGCCTGAAACTTTTGCGGTGGCGATCAGAGCTGTTGCGCGAGTCGGACGAAACCCTGCAACACCTTCAAGAAGGTGGCTTGCAGGAACCGGATATCGCCGATCGTGCTTCTGCTGAAACCGACCGCGCCTTGGAACTGCGTACACGCGACCGTGAGCGCAAGCTGATCGCCAAGATCGACGCCGCTCTTCAGCGAGTCGAGGATGGCAGCTATGGCTATTGCGAGGATACCGGCGAGCCAATCAGCATCCGCCGTCTGGAAGCCCGCCCGATCGCCACGCTGTCGATCGAGGCGCAGGAACGGCACGAGCGTCAGGAACGTACCCACCGCGACGAATAGATTCCTGGCGGAGCGGAACTCCGCCAGGCTGACCTGATTTGTTCGGCTTTATCCTTGGGCGTGATCGTCATCGACGATCCCGGCTGCGGCTCGTGCCTTGGCCAGGCTGGCCTTTTCCCGCAAGCTGTCCGATCGCAACTGCCCACAGGCGGCCAGGATGTCGCGCCCACGCGGCATTCGGATCGGAGCGGAATAGCCCGCATCCTGCAAGATATCCGAGAACGCTTTGACCGAACGTGGTTCGGGGGTGTCGAACTCCGAGCCGGGCCAGGGATTGAATGGGATCAGGTTGAACTTGGCGGGCAGCCCCTTGATCAACTTCAACAGGGCGCGGGCGTCGGCCGCCGAATCGTTGACCCCCTTTAGCATGATGTATTCAAAGGTGATCCGCCGCGCGTTCGACGCGCCGGGATAATCGCGGCAGGCTTGGATCAGCTCTTTCAGCGGGTACTTCTTATTGATCGGCATGATCCGGTCGCGCAACTCGTCGGTGACGGCGTGGAGGCTGACCGCCAGATTAACTCCCAGCCGTTCGCCGCACAGCTTCATCATTGGCACCACGCCCGAGGTGGACAGGGTGATGCGGCGGCGCGAGATGCCGATGCCTTCGCCATCCATCACGATTTCCATCGCGGTGGCCACATTGTCGAAATTATAGAGCGGCTCGCCCATTCCCATCACCACCACGTTCGACAGGCGGCGTCCGCTGTCGTCGGGGGTCGGCCACTCGCCCAGCGAGTCGCGGGCCACCATCACCTGACCGACGATCTCGGCGGCAGACAGGTTGCGTACCAGCGTTTGGGTGCCGGTATGGCAGAAGCGGCAGGTGAGGGTGCAGCCAACCTGAGTCGAGACGCAGGCGGCGCCTCGATCCTCGTCACCATCGGGGATATAGACGGTTTCGGCCTCGTTGCCGTCATTGAACCGCAGCAGCCATTTGCGGGTCGTGTCGGATGAAATCAGTTCGCGCTCGACCGTTGGGCGGCGGACGACGAAATGTTCGGCCAGACGAGCCTGCATTGTTTTGGAAATTGAGCTCATCGCGGCGAAGTCGGTTTCTCCGCGATGATACATCCAATGCCAAAGCTGTTTGGCGCGGAATGGCTTCTCGCCGATAGCGTCCATCGCGGCGATCAAGTCCACGCGCGACAGGCCGATCAGATTGGGTTTGGTGTCGGTCGGATTCATAGGCGGAACATAGGGGCCGGGCTCGTTCGGCGCAACAGGGCGTCAGCCCGAAACCGTCATCCCGGCCTCCCGCGCCATTACGACGCCCTCGCGGGCCAGAGCATCGGCACGTTCATTCTCGGGATGACCGGCATGGCCGCGTACCCAATGCCAGGCGATGTCGTGCCGCGCCGCCGCCGTGTCCAGCGCTTTCCACAGATCATCGTTCTTGACCGGCTTCTTGTCGGCGGTTTTCCAGCCGCGTGCTTTCCAGCCACGCAGCCACTCGGTCATTCCTTTTTTGACATACTCGCTGTCGGTATAAAGATCGACGGCACAGGGGCGGGTCAGGGTGTTGAAGGCCACCAGAACCGCCATCATTTCCATGCGGTTGTTGGTGGTTTGCGGCTCGCCACCCTTCAGTTCCTTCTCAGTTCCGCGAAAACGCAAAATCGCGCCCCAGCCGCCAGGGCCGGGATTGCCGCTGCATGCGCCATCGGTGAAAATCTGGACCCGTTCGGTATCGCTCATTCTATTCCGTATCCGCCGGGACCGGCGATGTTCTGGTGAAAGCGCAGCTTGTGGAGGTATTCCATCGGGTCCTTGCGCTTGACCAAGGCCCCGGCTGGGGTGTTCAGCCAATCGTAGCTGCGGGTCAGCAAGAAGCGCATCGCCGCTCCGCGTGCCAGCACCGGCAACGCCGCCAGTTCGGAGTCTGACAGAGGGCGAAGCCGACGATAGCCGCCAAGCAAATAGCGGGCCTTGGTGGCGTTGAACGCGCCATCTGCCTCGAAGCACCAGGCGTTGAGACAGATCGCGATGTCGTAGGCCAACAGGTCGGTGCAGGCGAAATAGAAGTCGATTAGTCCCGACACTCGTTCCGGGGTGCTTTCGCTTCGCCCGCCCAGAAAGAACACGTTGTCGGGAAACAGGTCGGCATGGATCAGTCCGACCGGCAGATCGACCGGCCAATGGGTGTCGAGATAGTCCAACTCCGCCTCGACCACGGGGGTGAGGTCGGGGGTGATCTCGTTGGCGCGGTCGCGGATGGAGTCGAACAGGGGCCGCCACCCTTTCACCGAGAGGCTGTTGGGGCGTCGGATCGAGAAATCCGCCCCCTTCAGATGCATCTCGGCCATCGCTTCGCCCAGAGCGGCGCAATGGTCTGGCCGGGGGCGGCCGTGCCACACCCCGGACAGGAAGCTGACGATGGCGGCGGGACGATCGCACAGCGATCGCAGAGTCTCGCCGTCGCGTCCGGCAATCGGCGTCGGACAGGCCAGTCCGCGTGCCGCCAGATGGTTCATCAGCCCGAGAAAGAACGGGAGATCGCCGGGATCGACCCTCTTTTCATAGAGGGTTAGAATGTAGGCTCCGCGCTCGGTTTGCAGCAGATAGTTGCTGTTCTCGACACCCTCGGCAATGCCCTTGCACGACACCACATCCCCGATATCGTACTGACCGACGAAGGCGTCAAGCGCATCGTCGGGGACTTCGGTATAGACCGCCATCTTAGGTTTATTCCGTCAGGGATTGCGGCAGTTTGAACGTCACCATCTCGGTGGTGACCCGGACTTCCTCAATCGTGACGTCAAAGCGTTCCAACACAGCGGAGACGACCTCCTCGACCAGGATCTCGGGAGCCGAAGCCCCTGCGGTGATGCCCAGCCGCTCGATGCCCTGAAGTTCAGTCCAATCGACCTCGGCGGCGCGTTGTACCAGGACCGAACGGCTGCATCCGGCCCGCGTGGCGACCTCGACCAGACGGCTGGAATTCGATGAATTGGGCGACCCGATCACCATCAAGGCATCGCAGCGCGGGGCGATGGTTCGCACCGCGGCCTGCCGGTTGGTCGTGGCGTAACAAATGTCTTCGCGCTTTGGCGAAACGATCTTGGGAAAGCGCGATTGCAGCACTTTGATAACTTCGGCGGCGTCATCGACCGACAGGGTTGTCTGGGTGATATAAGCCAGTTTATCGGGATCGCGCGGCGTTACGCTGGCCGCCTCCTCAGGCGTGCCGACCAGCAGGACGGTGCCATCGGGCACTTGGCCGATGGTGCCGATGACCTCGGGGTGCCCGGCATGGCCGATCATGATGATCTGGCGGCCCAGATCATGGTGCTGCTCGGCCTCGCGGTGAACCTTGGTCACCAGAGGACAGGTGGCATCGAGCGAGGTCAGAGCGCGACGCTTTGCCTCAAGCGGAACTGTCTTCGGCACGCCGTGGGCCGAGAACACCACCGCCGCGCCATCGGGAACCTCGTTCAGTTCCTCGACGAACACCGCTCCCTTGCGGGCGAGTTCCTCGACGACGAAACGGTTATGGACGATTTCATGGCGCACATAGACCGGGGCGCCGAATTTTTCCAGTGCCCGTTCGACGATGTGGATGGCGCGGTCAACCCCGGCGCAAAAGCCGCGTGGGCTTGCCAGCAGCAGGGTCAGGGGCGGTTTTTTCGCAGCAGAGGAATTTGTGGTCACTGGAGCATCCTTTCGCGGACTTGATGCCAGCTTGTGCCTGGCTGCCGCCTTCACTAAAGTCGGTTCAAAGGTTTACCAGATCATGGTCCGTCGAAGGAAGAATGGCATGCGCGATTTTGCCGCCCCCCGTGGCCGAGCCCTTGGCCCGGTGGTTTCTGTCCTGGCGATGGCGGTAGCCGTGGCCGGCTGTTCCTCGTTGGCAAAGAACGAACCTCCGCCCTGTCCGCCTGTTTATATTCTGTCGGACGCATCGCATGTCACTAAGTTCCGCCCCGGCGCCGGGCGCGATCTGACCGATGTTCAAGTCGAGGCCGAGATTGTCGGCTTCAAGGGCGAATGCGGCTATGATTCGAAGGGCGCGAATGTCGATTTGTCCGTCAGTCTCGATGTCAGGCGCGGCCCTGCCGCCTCCAGCCGCGACGCCACCCTCAGCTATTTCGTCGCAATCCCTAAATTCTATCCCGCCGATGAGGCCAAAGCGGTGATCGCGACCCCGGTCGTTTTCCCCGAAGGTGTCGAATCCGTTCGCGTCACCGATGACGGGGTGCGGATGCATATCCCGCTGAAGAATCGTGACCTGATCGATCAGTACGAAATTTATCTTGGCTTCCAGACCACGCCGGAAGAACTGGAGATGAACCGCAGGATCAAGCGGTGAGTCCAGCCCCGGCTGCCGATCCGCTGTCGGCGCTGATCGGGGGGGCGGCGGTCGCTCCGGCCCAGAATAGCGTTGCCGAGGCTTGCGTCGTCGCGGTGCGGCGGGCCTGCGCCGTGACCGGGCGTCGGCGAGTTATCCTGTCCGGCAGCCTGCATCCCGTCATCGCCGCAACCGTCGAAGCCGCGCTGGGTCCAGATGGGATCGTCGTCGAGTGTCTGGCCCCCGATCCGCTGGGGATCGAGGATCTTGCCGGGCGGACCAGCTGGGATCTGGCCGCCCTGGTGGTGCAGACTCCCGACCCGTTCGGCGGCCTGCATTCGTTCGGTCTGGCCGCCAGTCTGTGTCGCGAGGATGGAACGGTGCCGGTGGCCGTGGTGGCCGATCCCGCAATGCTTGCTCTTTATGGACCGCCTGACGCCGATTTGGTGGTGGTTGATGGCTGTATCCCCTGGCTGGAGGGACGCCTTCCGCTTGGCCTGATCTATGGACGGGCCGCTTTGTCTGGATGGGCTGACGACGGTCTGGCATCGCCCGCCCCCGGCGCGACGGCAGAAATGGTGTTGACCGCGCTGGCCCGGTTGGGGCCGGACGGACTGGCGATCCAGGCTCGCGCGGCCGACGCGGCGGCCGACCGGATCGCGGCGCGGCTGCGGCGGGTGAGGGGGCTTTCGGTGGTGTCGGGCGAGAGGTTCGCTTCGGTCGTGCTTTACCTCGGCGACGAGAGCGATGCCGAGACGGTGGCGCAATGCCTGCCCCGATTGTCCGGGATCGAGGCTGTTCCTGCCGCCCGGCTCTATCCCGGCTGGCCGGAATTGTGGCCGGTTCTGATGCTTGCGGTTACCGGGCCGATCAGTGATGACGTTCCCGACCGGCTGGCGGCGGCGCTGGCTCGCTAAATCCGGTCCAGCGGCAGGTCGCGCTGGCTCAGGACTTGGTTGCGCCCCTCGCGTTTGGCCAGATACAGCGCCTCGTCGGCGCGGTGGATCAGCGAGGTGATCGATTCACCGACAATGAACTGGGCAACGCCTACCGACAAGGTTACCTGTCCTAGGGTTTCGCCGGTACGGCGGTTAGTGACCCGGCGGCCAGCGACTCGCAGGCGGAGGTCGTCGGCGACGGTAATCGCGGAATCCAGGTTGGTTCCGGGCAGAATGACCGAGAATTCCTCGCCACCATAGCGGGCGGCGGTGTCCTTGGGCTGAACGGTCTCGACCAGGATACGCCCGATCAGCTTCAGGATCTGGTCGCCTAGCGGATGCCCATAGGTGTCGTTGAAGGTCTTGAAGTGATCGACGTCAACCATGAGCAGGCACAGCGGGCGGCCGGTATATTCAGCCTCACGCACCGCTTGGGCGAGAACGGTGTCGAATGTTTTGCGGTTGGCAAGCTGGGTCAGGGCGTCGGTTGACGCCTCACGCTGAAGGCTGTCGAGGGCATCGCGAAGCTGGCGGATCTCGCGCCCTGACGCAGCCAGTCGTCGTTCAAGCTGGTGGTTGAGATCGGTCATCGTCCGGGTTTCAAGCAGGATCGCGGAGATCGCCTCGCTGATTTGGTCCGGCGTGGGGTCTTCGGTGCTAAGACATCCCGAGAAGGTTTCAAGTGCGGCACCATAGCTGTTGGTGCCTTGGGCGGCGTGGCTCAGGTAATCGAGCATCCGCCCGACCGCTTCCTCGACTCTTTGGCCGACTTCGCGCAATTCCGCCTTATCGGGCGCGAAGGCGGCAAAGCGTTCGTACAGGCTATCATTGACGTCGGGGGAGAAGCGGCTGTCCGTCCGCAGGATCTCGTTGATCGCCTCGGTTAGTTCGGGATTACGACCGCTGACATAGGCGTACCAGATAGAAAAGTTTTCGGGATGCGGCGGCACCCGATGCCGTTCCATCATGCCGAGAGCTGCTCGTGCGCAATGCAGGGCAATATCAATCGGGTCGGTACTCCGTGTGTCAGCCAAGACGAACCATGCTCCTCAAGGTGTCTGTGGTTTCGGTTAGTTGCATTGCCCGATCGACCCTTCGGCGCAACGGCGCACTCCGTCGGTCCATAGCGCTCCCGACAGGTCGGCACCCAACATTTCCGCGCCCTGGGTTTTGGCCCCGGTCAGGTCGGCCCCGCGCAGGGACGCGTGGAAAAATCGGGCTCGCCGGAGATCGGCCCGCG
This sequence comes from Magnetospirillum molischianum DSM 120, assembly GCF_000294655.1. Lineage (GTDB taxonomy): Bacteria > Pseudomonadota > Alphaproteobacteria > Rhodospirillales > Magnetospirillaceae > Phaeospirillum > Phaeospirillum molischianum. Next base: position 160,872 of record NZ_CAHP01000014.1, on the reverse strand, counting down.
CCAGCGATGCACCGGCCAGATCGGCCTTGGTAAAGTCAGCATCGCTGAACTGGCCGTCATCCAGCTTTGTTCCCCGCATCCGGGTCGAAACAAAGCGGGCGCGATAGCCATCAACCCGACGGAGATCGGCGCCGGACAGATCCGACCTCTGGAAGCTTGTCTCGCGCAGCCGTGATCCCGACAACGTGCTGTCGATAAAGCCGCGACCGTCCATGTAACAGCGTTGCCAATCGACCCCCGCGGCCGCAGGAGCGTTGCAGTCGGCGGCCTGGGCCGGAGCGATAACGAACAGGAAGGAAAGAACGAGGATAACGATCCGCATGGTGTTCCGGGGTTCGAGGCTGCCCTGACGAAGGGAGGCAAACTTCAGTATGCCTGTCCGATTCTCCGGCCGCCACAACGCTTCGATTGAATTGTCGTGCGGAAGCGATTCCATCTCTGGTTTGTTGGCTGAGTGCGCCTTTCTACCAGCTCATCCACCCGCCTAGCCACAGCCAAGCCACGGCGATCGCCATTGTCACCAGGGTCAGCGGGATGCCGGCGCGAGCAAAATCGCCAAACGACAGCCGTGCTCCCACCGATGCGGCGCGTTCGGCGACGATGATATTGGCCATGCTGCCGACCAGCAGGAAATTACCCGCCAGAGTGGAGAGTAGCGCCAGTCCGGTCAGCGCTCCCGGATCGGGGGTATGCCAGACTGCCAAGATCAACATCACCGCCGGAACGTTGCCGATCGAGTTCGACGCCAGCAGCGATAGCGGCACCATCGTCCCCAACGTCTCGGGGAACAGGCCGCGCTCGGACAGATTCTCGACCCATTGCCGCGCCAGATCGGTGTCGGCGAATGCGCCGGTGACGACGAACAGGCAGGCGAACAGCAGCAGAAGGTGCCAATCGACCGATCCGATCATCTCGCGCGAGGACATCCGCCGACTGGCCAGCAGCAGTCCAGCGATCACCATCGCGCCGACTTCGCGCGGCAGGGGGGCGGCGAACAGCAAAGCCAGCACGAACAGGGCGCAGACGCCCTTGATCGCCTGCCAGCGATGCAGTTGCAGCCCCGCCGGAAGTTGCGACGGCGGCGTCGGAGTGCGGTCGAGTTCTGCCCGCCAGATCCAGGCTATGGCGAGGTGAACGACCACCAGCGAGGCCAATGCGGGCACGGCGCAGGCGGTGAGGAAGTCCCAGAAATCCAGTCCGCCCACCTGTCCGATCAGGATGTTTTGCGGATTGCCGATCAGGGTAGCGGCGCTGCCGGCATTGGCGGCACCGACCAGTCCCAGAAGATAGGGGCGGGGATCAAGTCCCCGACGACGGATTCCTTCGGCAACAATCGGAGTCATCGCAAAGCATACGACGTCATTGGCCAGCACCGCCGACAGGCCGCCCGCCGCGATGATCACCAACGCCAACAGCCTTCGAGGTGAGCCGGAGCCGCTGGCCACCCGCGTCGCCACCGAATCATAGACCCCGGCCAGTTGGAACTGGGCCGACACGATCATCAGGGCGAACAGCAGCAGCAAGGTGGGCACGTCGATCGAGCTGCCCATGGCGCGCACGCCGACCTTGCCCGACAGCAGCAGGGCCACCACTGCGACCAAGGCAATGCCGGTTCGATCAATTTTCAGTCCGGGCACGCTGCCGAAAGCCATGCCGAGATAGGTGAGGACGAAGACGACGATGACGAAGGTATCCATGGCTCTGTTTATCGCCCGTCCGCCTGTCCGCAATCAAGAGAAGTCAAAGCCCCAATGAGGAATTGGCGATGCCTCGGGGCTTTTGTCTTGCACCGGAAGGATGGTTGGGATAGGGCGGTGTGATCCATCCGTCCGAAGGGGTAGCATGACCGAACTTTCCGCTTTGGCTGACCGCGTTGAGCGGTTGCGCGCCACATCCGTTCTATGCGTCGGGGATGTGATGCTGGACCGTTTCATCTATGGCTCGGTCGATCGAATCAGCCCCGAGGCACCGATTCAGGTGCTGGCGATCGAGCGTGAGAGCGCGATGCTGGGTGGTGCCGGTAATGTCGTCCGCAATCTGGTCGCTCTCGGCGCGCACCCCGCCTTTATTTCCGTTGTCGGCGACGATGTGCCGGGTCGCGAGATCGTCCGGCTGGTCGGCGAGCACGCCACGATCGTTCCCTCTCTCCTGGTCGAGCCGGGGCGTCAGACCACGCTAAAAACCCGTTTCTTCGCGTCCAATCAGCAGCTTTTGCGGGCGGATCGCGAAACCCGCGCGGCGCTGGGCGACCAGATCCGCGATCAGGTGCTGGCCTGTGCCGGGGATTTGTTGGCCAAGGCCGGGGTGATGGTGCTGTCCGATTACGGCAAGGGCGTGCTGGCTCCCGAAATGGTCGCCGGTCTGATCGCTCTGGCCGCAGGCAAGATTGTGGTGGTCGATCCCAAGGGAACCGATTACTCGATTTATGCCGGGGCCACCATCGTCACCCCCAATCGTAAGGAATTGCACGAAGCGACCGCGATGCCGGTCGATAGTGACGACGACGTGGTGGCTGCCGCCCGTCATCTGATTGCCACTTGCGGCATCGGTTCGGTGCTGGTGACCCGTAGCCAGGATGGAATGACCCTGGTCCAGGGCGACGGGGCGGTTCATCACCTTGCCGCCGAAGCGCGCGAGGTGTTCGACGTGTCCGGGGCGGGTGACACCGTGGTGGCCACTCTGGCCGCCGCGTTGGCTTCGGGGGCCACTCTGCTCGAAGGCGCGATGCTCGCCAATGTTGCCGCCGGGATTGTCGTTGCCAAGGTCGGCACTGCCGTTGCCTATGCCGAGGAACTGGTTGCGACCCTGCATCACGGCGACCTGACGGCGGGCGGGTCGAAGATCGTCGCGCCGACAGCGGCCGCCGAAATCGCCGATCTGTGGCGGCGCAAGGGGTTGAAGGTCGGCTTCACCAACGGCTGTTTCGATCTGCTCCACCCCGGTCATGTCTCGATCCTGGCTCAGGCACGGGCGGCCTGCGACCGATTGGTGGTGGGATTGAACAGCGATGCCTCGGTCCAGCGTCTGAAGGGGCCGACTCGTCCCGTGCAGTCCGAGGCGGCGCGGGCCACCGTGTTATCATCGCTGGCCTCGGTCGATTTGGTGGTTATCTTTGGCGAGGACACGCCGCTGACGCTGATCGAGACGCTGCGTCCCGACGTTCTGGTCAAGGGAGCCGATTACACCGTCGCGACCGTGGTCGGGGCCGATCTGGTGCAGGGATGGGGCGGTAAGGTTGTCCTGGCCGATCTCGTCGATGGACAAAGCACGACCAATACAATTCGTCGGATGAATGGAGCACGGTCATGAGTGGAGCGCCTCCCGGACTCACCCAGCTTGGTCAGGCGACGGCACTGCCGTCCGATCCCGCCGAAGCGGTGCTGGAGGTCGTGCCTAATCCCCACCCCGGCAGCCTGTATCTGGTGCGCTTCACCGCACCGGAATTCACCTCGCTGTGTCCAATCACCGGCCAGCCCGACTTTGCCCATCTGGTGATCGATTACGCGCCCGACGTGGCGCTGGTCGAAAGCAAGTCGCTGAAGCTGTTTCTCGGCAGTTTCCGCAATCACGGCGCGTTCCATGAAGATTGCACCCTGGGGATTGCCAAGCGGTTGGTTGCGGCCACCGCTCCGACTTGGTTACGGATCGCCGGTTATTGGTATCCGCGCGGCGGCATTCCGATCGACGTGTTTTGGCAGACCGGCCCGGCTCCGGTGGGGTTGTGGCTACCCGATCCCGGCGTGCCGACCTATCGCGGCAGAGGCTAGCCTTGCAATGATCAAGGCCGAGATCCGCGCTCGGGCGCTGAGTCTCGGCTTTTGCGATGTCGGCTTTGCTCCGACGGACGGTCTGGCGTACTGGTCCGAGGATCTGTCCGGCTTTCTGGCCGAGCGACGCCATGGCGAGATGATTTGGTTGGCCGATACGGCCGCCCTCCGCGCCAGTTCACGGGCGTTGTGGCCGGAGGCGCGGACGGCGATCGTCCTGGCAACCAGCCATGCCCCCCCCGACGATCCGCAGGCGGCGACTCGTCTTCCCGATCGCGGGACAATCTGCGCTTATGCCCGCAGCCGCGATTACCATGACGTGATCAAAAAGCGGCTGAAAGCGTTGGGACGCTGGTTGGTCGAGCGCCATGGTGCCGAGGTGCGTTCCTGCGTCGATACCGCTCCGGTGATGGAAAAGCCGTTGGCGCAGCAAGCCGGGCTGGGCTGGCAGGGGCGGCACACCCTGCTGGTGTCACGGCGGAACGGCGGCTGGATGTTTCTGTCCGAATTGCTGACCGATCTGGACCTGCCGCCCGATCAGCCCGAGACCAACCATTGCGGCACCTGTCGGGCTTGCGTTCAGGCTTGCCCGACCGGGGCGCTGGATGGCGACGGACGGATCGATCCGCGCCGATGCCTCTCTTATCATACGATCGAGGCGAAAAGCCCGATGCCAGAGGCATTGCGTCCGCTGCTGGGCAACCGGATTTACGGCTGTGATGCCTGCCAGGCAGCCTGTCCGTGGACCCGGTTCTCCGCGCCGTCCGATCCTGATTTCCTGCCCCGGATCGAGACGATGTTGCCCCGGTTGGGCGATCTCGCCGCGTTGGACGAAGCCGAATTCCGTACTCTGTTCGCCGGAACTCCGGTCAAACGGGTCGGACGAGATCGCTTTGTCGCCACAGTACTGATTGCGATCGCCAATGGCGGGCGAACCGAATTGCTGCCGCTGGTCGAGCGATTGGCGCTCGATCCGGCGGCGGAAGTTCGGGAGATGGCGGTGTGGGCTGGCTCAGTTCTCGGCAGCGAGCGCGCGGGCGAGCTGTGACAACGCTTCCTGATGACGTTCGTTGGAGATAGTCGCGAAGTTGCGAGCCAGTTCCAGACACATTCTCTGGCGGGCGTTCAGGTCGGATGCCCGATTGGTGTCAATTCCTTCGAAGAAATAATTGACCGGGACGGAAAGAGCCTGGGCGATTTCATACAGGCGACCGGAAGAGATGCGGTTGATGCCGCGCTCGTATTTGTGGGCCTGTTGATAGGTCACACCGATAAGGTCGGCCATCTGCTGCTGAGAAAGCCCGAGCATGATGCGGCGCTCGCGAATTCTTGCTCCGACGTGACGATCGATATCATTGGCACGGTTCATAATATACTCGGGCCTCGTCTTCATCCACACTTCACATAGTTGATCAATGTGCTGGCTGGATTGGATGGATAGTTGGGGTGGGATACCCAGGGCGGGTTGAAACCACCTGCCGCTGAGATAGGCCGAATCCCTGAGGGGGGCAACCCGAAACTGCCCAACCTGTGGAAATCCGTAATAATACGGAGACTTTGAATCTAAAATGTCATGTATATTAATAAAAATGATAATCGCGCTATAGGTTCTCTGTCGCAGCGTCGATCCAGCCGCCGCCCAACATTCTAGAACCTTGATAAATAACGCATGCTTGTCCGGGGGCGACCCCCTGTTCCGGCTGAAGCAGCGTTACTTCGGCGCGATCTCCGTCCAGGCGACGCAAACGCGCGGCGGCGGGAGGCCGGGTTGAGCGCACCCTGACCCCAACCTCTAGTTCTATCTCGGCTCCGCCCAGCCAGTTGAAGCCGGACAGCATCACCCGGCTTTGATTCAGCGCGGCACGGGGACCGACGACGATTCGGGCGCTCTCGGCCTCGACCGCCAGGACATAGAGGGGCGGCCCACCGCCCAGTCCCAGTCCTCGGCGCTGGCCGACGGTATAATGGATGATGCCGGGATGGCGGCCCAGCACGATGCCGTCGCGATCAACGATCTCTCCGGGGCGAACCGCCTCGGGATGAAGCGCGGCGACAATCCGGGTGTGATCGCCGTCGGGGACGAAGCAGATATCCTGACTGTCGGGCTTGGCGGCAACGGTCAGTCCGTGGCGCGCGGCGATGGCGCGGGTCTCGGCCTTGCTCTCCATGTCGCCCAGCGGAAAGCGCAGGAACTCCAGTTGCGCACGGGTGGTGGCAAACAGGAAATAGCTCTGGTCGCGGGCAGGGTCGCGACCGCGCAAGACTTCCGGCCCATCCGGTCCCTGGCGGCGGCGGACATAATGGCCGGTGACCAGGGCGTCGCCGCCAAGGTCGCGGGCCAGGGCCAGCAGATCGCGGAACTTGACGGTGCGGTTGCACTCGATACACGGCACCGGGGTTCGCCCCGCCGCGTAGGACGCGGCGAAGGGAACGATCACGTCCCGTCTAAACTCGGCTTCCAGATCGTGCACATAATGGGGGATGCCCAGGCGGTCGGCGACAGCGCGGGCATCGTGAAGGTCGCGCCCTCCGCAACAGCCGATCGCGGCGGGGCCGGGGTCATGCAGCCGCAACGTCACGCCAACGACGTCATAGCCCTGTTCCAGCAGCAGTGCCGCCGTGGCCGAGGAATCCACGCCACCCGACATCGCCACCACCACTCGGGTGGCGTGGGGTGGTTTCGCGATGTCGAGGCTGTTGAGGTCGGGGGAAGGCATCAATACCAAAATCTCTGTGGGCGCGCTCCCCGCCACTCTTGGTCGGGAGGCGCGGGGCAAGACGCCCCGCAGACAGCCCGAAAGGATTACTTCTTGCCGACCATCATGTTGCGGGTCGCGGCGGGAAGCGTGACGGTCAACCCGTCCATCTCTTTGGTCACGATGATCTGGCACCCCAGACGCGAGGTGGCGGTCAGGCCGAAGGCAAGGTCGAGCATGTCCTCTTCATCCTCGCTGGCGGGCGGGATTTTGTCGTACCATTCCTTGGCAACGACGACATGGCAGGTCGAACAGGCCAGAGAGCCTTCGCAGGCTCCTTCCAGATCGACATGATTGCGGTGGGCGGCTTCCATCACCGACAGACCTTCGGCGGCGTCGACCTCGGTGCGGGAGCCATCGGGATTGATGAACGTCAGTTTGGGCATGGGGCGCGTGCCTTTATTCGAAAAAGTTAGCTGCCGATAGCGTCGTCGAGCGAATCGATCGCCACCCCGGCCAGAGCCTGACGGATACCGCGATCCATCCGCCGTTCGGCGAAGATCTTGGTGGCGGTCTCCAGCGCTTCCATCGCGGCGGTGACTGCATCGCGGTCGGACAGGGCGATGGTGCGCTCGACTTCGGCGATAGCCGCATCGATACCCTTTCGCTCGTCCGCCGACAAGAGGTCGGAATCAACCCCCAATGCTGCCTGGACCGCCAGCACCGAGCGTTTGGCTTCGACCACGGTCTCGGCGAGAAGCCGGTTGTCCATGTCCTCGCGGGCGTGCTCAAGCGAATCGCGCAGCATCGTCGCCATTTCATCCTCGGTCAGCCCGTAGGATGGTTTGACCGCGACCTGCTGTTCGATGCCGGTGGTTCCCTCGCTGGCGGAAACGGTCAACAACCCATCGGCATCGACGGTGAAGGTGACACGGATGCGCGCCGCGCCAGCGGCCATCGGCGGAATACCGCGCAGGACGAAGCGGGCAAGCGAGCGGTTCTGATCGACCATCTCGCGCTCGCCCTGGACGACGTGGATCGTCATCGCCGTCTGGCCATCCTGATAGGTCGTGAAGTCCTGCGCCATTGCCACCGGGATCGGGGTGTTGCGCGGGATCACTTTTTCGACGATGCCGCCCATCGTCTCGATGCCCAGAGATAAAGGCGTGACGTCAAGCAACAGAGTATCGGACCCGGCGGTCAGCGCCTCGGCCTGCAACGCCGCGCCGACGGCGACGACTTCATCGGGATTGATGTCGGCCAGCGGATCGCGGCCGAACAGTGCCTTGACCGACTGACGGACCAGCGGCATTCGGGTCGATCCGCCGACCAGCACGACACCCTGGATATCGGCGACCTCGATTCCGGCATCCTCGATCACCTGGCGGCAAATCGCCACGGTGCGGTCGAGCCATGGCGCGGCCAGCGCGTCCAGCGTCTCGCGGCTGAGGGTGTGGCGGGTGGCGATGCCGCCGACCTCGATCATCCAGTCGCCTTCGCGCTGGGTTGACAGGCATTCCTTGGCGACACGGGCGGCGGCCAGGGCTTGCATTACCTCGCCCTCGGTCAGGGTGACCTCGCCCCGCGACAGGGCGCGCTCGGCCAGGAAGTGCTCGGCCACGGCGTGATCGATGTCGTCCCCGCCCAGCGCGGCGTCGCCGCCGGTGGCGCGAACCTGGAACACGCCTTTTTCCATCCGCAGAATCGACAGGTCGAAGGTGCCGCCGCCCAGATCGTAGACGGCATACAGTCCCTCGGCCCCGTGATCGAGCCCATAGGCCAACGCCGCGGCGGTCGGTTCGTTGACCAGACGCAACACCTCAAGCCCGGCCAGTCGGGCGGCGTCCTTGGTGGCGGTGCGGGCCGCGTCGTCGAAATAGGCGGGAACGGTGATCACGGCGCGATCGACGGTCTTACCCTGAGCCTCTTCCGCGCGGGTGCGCAAGGCGCGCAGGATATCGGCCGAGACCTCGATCGGGGTCAAGGTCCGCCCGGCGACCCGCAGCCGGACCATGCCTCCCTCGGCGGCGCTGTCGAGCCGGAAGGGCAGGGTGCCCGCCAGCGACTTTAAATCATCGATTCCACGTCCCATCAGCCGTTTGATCGAACTCACCACCTGTTCCGGCTTTTCCAGGATCATCCGGCGCGCCTCGCGCCCAACTGTCACCGTGCCGTCTTCGTCGTACTGAACCACCGACGGGATCAGCGCCTGACCGTCACCATCGCGGAGAACTTCGACGGCGCCGCTTTGCGCCAGCGCCACCACGGAATTGGTGGTGCCGAGATCAATGCCGACGGCAAGGCCGCGATCCTGCTCGTGCGGAGCGGGGCTCTCGCCGGGTTCGTGCAACTGCAACAGCATTCAGGGCGTCCTTGTGATGCGGGTTTTCTTGGCCCGTGCCTCTTCGGCCAGACGGGACAGATATTTCAGCCGGATGGCCAGATGGCCGGCCTGTTCGAGATCGTTGGCATTGAAGGCGGCGGAAATACCGCACTGACACGCGATCATCGCCGATTCGGCCTCCATCGCCAATTGCGAAACCCGTTCACGGGTTTCGGCCTCGGCCAGAGCCTCGCGCATTTCCATCTGCTCCATCAGCAGGGCGCGGTCGTTGATGGTGCCGCAGGCGGTCAGATCGACCGGGCTTCCCAGCAGACCGAGCAGATAGGCGGCGCGTCTCAGCGGGTCTTTCAGCGTGTCATGGGCGTCGTTGAGCGCGGTGGCCTGCGCCTGCGACAGCGCCTTCTCGCGCGACGATTTCGAGGCGAAGCGGTCGGGATGAACCCGGCGTTGTAACCCGAAATACTGACGGTCCAGCGCCTCCTGATCGATGTCGAACGAGCGGGGCAGCCCCAGCCGGGTGTAGTGATCGACCACGCCCGGCCCCTGCACCGCGCCGCAAACCGAACAAAACAGGGCACGGGACGCGACCGGCCCCTTGCAGGACCAGCAGGACGAGATCGCGGTGGCGGGATGGTTCATCGTCGGCTCTTGCCCCTCAGACGTGGAAGGATTCCCCACAGCCACAGCGGCCCTTCTCGTTCGGGTTGCGGAAGACGAAGCCGGACTGCATCTTGTCCTCTACGAAATCCATCTCGGTGCCAAGGATAAACATCGTTGCCTTGGGATCGATCAGGACGGTGACGCCGTTATGTTCGACGATCTCGTCGTAAGGGGTCCGTTCGTCGGCGAATTCCAGGGTGTAGGACATACCGGAACAGCCCTTCGAACGCACCCCGATGCGGATGCCAGCCGATGGCTTGCCGCGTTTGTCGAGCAGGGCTTGGACCCGAGTCGCGGCGGCGTCGGTGATGGTCAGTGGAGCAGCGGGCATGTTGGTATCCTCGAACGATGGAAAAGCGGTGGTCCTTGGCCTGGGGGTGAAAGCGGAGCGGCCTATTCGGCCGCCGCGCTGTCGTCCTTGCCTGCCTTGCGCTTGTAATCGGCGATGGCGGCCTTGATCGCATCCTCGGCCAGCACGGAACAATGAATCTTGACCGGGGGCAAGGCCAGTTCCTGGGCGATGTCGGTATTCTTGATCTGACCGGCCTCGTCCAGGGTCTTGCCCTTGACCCACTCGGTCACCAGCGAGCTTGAGGCGATCGCCGAGCCGCAGCCGAACGTCTTGAACTTGGCGTCCTCGATGATGCCGTCGGCGCTGACCTTGATCTGAAGCTTCATCACGTCGCCGCAGGCCGGGGCTCCGACCAGGCCGGTGCCGACGTTTCCGTCTTCCTTATCGAGCGATCCGACATTGCGCGGATGTTCGTAATGGTCGATGACTTTATCGCTGTACGCCATGAGGAGTCCTCCTTGTGCCGCCGGAGGATTACTCCGGAACGATTCCAAACTATATCACGTCCGCAAGGGATGCGAGACGATTAATGCTCGGCCCACTGGACCGAACTGACATCGATGCCTTCCTGGTGCATTTCCCACAACGGGCTGAGCGAGCGCAGGTGCTCGACCGCCGTCACGATGTGGTCGATGGCGTAGGAAATATCTTCGTCGGTCGAGAACCGGCCGAACCCGAAGCGCAGCGAGGTGTGAGCCATCTCGGCGTTCAGCCCCAGCGCCCGCAGGACATAAGACGGCTCCAGCGAAGCCGAGGTGCAGGCCGAACCGGACGAGACCGCGAGACCTTTGACTCCCATCATCAACCCCTCGCCCTCGACGAAGGCGAACGAGATGTTGAGGTTGCCGGGGACGCGGTGATCCATGTCGCCGTTGACGTAAATCTCGGGCAGGCGCTGTTGCAATCCGCCCAGCAGGCGGGTGCGCAGACCCAGCAGCCGTTTTGATTCCGTCGCCATTTCGGCCTGTGAAAGGGCGCAGGCCAGTCCCAGGCCGACGCATAGCGGCGTCGCCAGGGTGCCCGAGCGCATGCCGCGCTCCTGGCCACCGCCATGGATCATCGGCACCAGACGCACACGCGGGCGGCGGCGGATGTACAGCGCGCCGATTCCCTTCGGCCCATAAATCTTGTGTCCAGAGATGCTCATCAGGTCGATGTTCATCGCATTGACGTCAAGCGGGATTTTACCCACCGCCTGAGCGCAATCGGAATGGAAATACGCGCCCTTGGCCCGGCATAGCGCGCCGATTTCGGCCAGGGGTTGGATCACTCCGATCTCGTTGTTGACTCCCATCACCGACACGATCGCGGTTTTGTCGGTGATCGCCGCTTCAAGTTCGGCCAGATCGATCAGTCCGTTGTGAGCGACCGGCAGATAGGTGACCGAAAAGCCTTCCTGTTCCAGATGGCGGCAGGTGTCGAGCACGCATTTGTGCTCGGTCGAGACGGTGACGATGTGGTTGCGGCGATCCTTGAGGAACATGGCAACGCCTCGGATCGCCAGATTGTTCGATTCAGTCGCGCCCGAGGTGAAGATGATCTCCTTCGCGTCGGCACCGATGATCGCGGCGACCTGGGCGCGGGCCAGTTCGACCGCTTCCTCGGCTTCCCAGCCATATTGATGGTTGCGCGAATGCGGGTTGCCGAATTTTTCGGTGAACCACGGCAACATCGCTTCGACCACGCGGGGATCGCACGGCGTGGTGGATTGATAATCGAGATAAACCGGCACATCCGCCCGCCGAGCCGTGTGGGGGGCGCTGGTCGGGTTGGTCTTGAGGCCGAGGGCTGTCATCGGTTTCATCCTTCTTTCAAATCGTGCGTCAGGCGGCTTCGGCCTGCGATACCGTGAACCCCTTGCGCCGGGCCAGATCGGTCCAGGCGGCAAGAAAGCGGTCGATGTCCCCCTCGCGGCTGGCCCAGCCCAGGCTGATTCTGATCGCTGATCCGGCAATATCCGGTCCCAGACCCATCGCCGTCAGCACCCGGCTAGTTTCTTGACGTCCCGAGGCGCAGGCCGGTCCGGCGCTGACCGCGACGCCAGCCAGATCCAGCGCCATGACCTGAGTGCGGCCGGGCAGGCCGGGCAGGGCGAGGCATGCGGTGTTTCCCAGCCGGGGCGCTTCGGCGCCGATCGTCATCGCCTGGGGCAGGCGGGTCAGCGCCGCGCGTTCCAATCGGTCGCGCATCGTGCAGATCTGAGATGTGGTGGCGGGATTGTTCAAATCATCCCCTACCAAGGTGGCGCAGGTTCCAAACCCGACAATACCGGGCAGATTTTCGGTTCCAGCCCGGCGGCGGCTTTCCTGTCCTCCACCAAGCAAGAAAGGTGCCACGGGAAATGACGGATCTGCGAGCACCAGTGCCCCGATTCCCGGCGGGCCGCCCATTTTATGGGCAGAGAGGGTGAGGAAATCGGCATTCAGCGCGGCCAGCGAGATCTCGATCCGACCGGCGGCCTGGGCGGCGTCGCAATGCAGCAAGGCACCATGGGCGTGGGCCAGTCGTGCGGCTTCGGCCACTGGCTGGATTACCCCGGTTTCGTTGTTGGCCAGCATCACCGATACCAGCGCCGGGCGGTCGTCCTCGGAGAGCAGGCGCTCCAGCGCGGCCAGATCGATTATTCCGTCGCGGCCGACTGGAATGGTTGCGGCCCCGGCTCGGTCGGCCGGTTCGGCGATAGCGGGGTGTTCGATGGAGGAGACGATCAGCCGTTCGGCCCCGCTCCCGGCCAGAATCTGGGCGTTCGCTTCGGTCCCGCCCGAGGTGAAGACGAGTCCGTGCGGGTCGGCTCCGACCAGGGCGGCGACCTGGGCGCGCGCGGTCTCCAGCCGTCTGCGTGCCGCCCGGCCCGGCCCGTGGATCGAGGACGGGTTGCCCGCCTCGGTCCAGCACGCCGCCATCGCCTCCGCGACCAAGGGCCGCAGCGGCGCGCCGGAATTATAGTCAAGATAAGCGGAGCCGTTCATCGGCGCGCGCATCCTTCCGATCTCGTCGTCCGAGGCGTTATTGAGCCGCCGCGACGGTGCCGGGGCGGTCGCCGCCATGGAACATTCCCGAACTGCCGAGGATGCGGCGCTCGCAAATGTCATGAAGCGAAACTGAGCTCAGATAGAGATAAATCTGGTTGCCCAATTCCTCCCACAGATCGTGAGTCAGGCAGCGGCCCTTGTTGTTATGACAGCCGGCGGGCGTGCCGGGCGAACAACGGGTGGTCTGGATCGGCTCGTCAACGGCCAGGATAATATCCGAGATGCGGGTCTGTTGCGCGATCCGGGCCAGCAGATAGCCGCCGCCGGGGCCGCGCACGCTTTTGACCAGTCCGCCCTTGCGTAGCTTGCCGAACAATTGTTCGAGATAAGACAGCGAGATTTCCTGGCGTTCGGCGATATCCGCCAACGCCACCGGATTTCCGCGTGAATGGCTGGCGAGATCAACCATCGCCATGACGGCATAGCGTCCCTTGGTGCTGAGTTTCATGATCCAGTCTCCCGCTCCAGTGCCGGTTGGTCCGGGCTTTTGCCGACCGGCCGCGTGTGATCCGGCCCGGTTTGAGGCTCGGTCTGCTCGCCGCCGACCAGATGGGGCAGCCGAGCGCAGCCGAGCGTCGGATGTCCATGCAGTTCGGTTTCCAGTTCCTTCACCCGCTCGATCAGACCGGCGACCTGACCGCGCAGGCTGTCGATGGCGCGGATCACCGGGTCGGGCAGCGACTCACCCGGCAATCCATAGGCGCAGAACTCGCTTTCCTTGGTCCGTCGCATCACCATCCGCGCTGGGATGCCGACCATCGTCACGCCAGGCGGTACGTCGGTCAGAACCACCGCATTGGCTCCGATCCTGGCTCCCGTGCCGACCGTGATCGGCCCCAGAACCTGCGCGCCCGACCCGACGATCACGCCGTTTTCCAGTGTCGGATGGCGCTTGCCGCTGTGCAGCGATGTGCCGCCCAGGGTCACGCCATGATAGAGAGTCACGTCGGCTCCGATCACCGCGGTCTCTCCGATCACCACCCCGGTGCCGTGGTCGATGAACAGTCGAGGACCGACGACAGCGCCGGGGTGAATCTCGATCCCGGTAAACAACCTCCCCAGGTGGGAGATGAACCGAGCCAGCACCCGTGCGCCCCTGCTCCAACACCAATGAGAGATGCGGTGGAAAGCCACCGCGTGAAGGCCGGGATAGCACAGCAGAACCTCCAGCCGGGAATGCGCGGCGGGATCTCTTGTGCGGATCGATTCGATGTCTTCTCGAAGCCTCTTGAAAATCATAGCTCTCAATATGTTAATCTACGCCCCGACGGCCGGTCAGGCCGTCGGGGGGACAGACCATCCGGCGCGCCAGCTCATCGCAGCGGACTATATTATGTCCGACAAGGCAGGTCAAGTTTGGCCGGCCAGTTGGCGGTTTTTGTCTATTTTTCCCCGATTCGGATGCTCGGATATCGGGCATCGGCGGGGCTGGGAGATGATTGCGGTGAACCATGCCTGAAGTAATTTTCAACGGACCGGACGGACGTCTGGAGGGGCGCTATCATCACGGGAAGTCGCCGAGCGCCCCTCTGGCGCTGTTGCTTCATCCCCATCCGCAGCACGGCGGAACGATGAACAACAAGGTGGTCTACGCCCTGTATCACGCTTTTGTGCGGCGGGGATTTTCAACTCTGCGGTTTAATTTCCGCGGAGTCGGGCGCAGCCAGGGCAAATTCGACAACGGCCAGGGCGAATTGTCCGATGCGGCGTCGGCATTGGATTGGATGCAGTCCTTCAACCCTAACGCGTCGGCCTGTTGGGTTGGCGGCTTTTCGTTCGGGGCGTGGATCGCGATGCAGTTGCTGATGCGTCGTCCTGAACTCGACGGCTTCGTGTCGGTGGCACCGCCCGCCAACGTGTTCGATTTCACGTTCCTGGCGCCCTGTCCGTCGTCGGGGCTGATCATCCACGGTACTGCTGACGATCTGGTTCCCGAAGCCAGCGTTGCCAAGCTGGCGACCAAACTGGCGACCCAGCGCAATATCCGGGTTGGCTATCGCACGATCGAGGGGGCCAACCACTTCTTCGGCTCCCAGCTCGATCAACTGGGCGGGATGGTTGAATCTTATCTGGCCGACGTCGTGCCCGAGCGTAAAGCCGTTCCGGCTCCTGTGCCGGAACTTGCCGTCGCGATGAGCTGAGGCTCGGACCGAACGCCCCCTCTCCCGCAGAGTGCAGCGTGGGAGAGGGGGCGTTCGATCGCTGTATTAAAGTGCCCCACAATTCGCCTGAGCGAGCACAGTCCATTCCGAGGTCTTGCGGCCCCGTCCGACCGAGGTGACGTCAACCACGCGGGCAGAGAACACCCGTGCCTGATGCGGTCGCACCACGACGCATAACAGCGCGGCGTACTGGTTCCAGGACGCTCTATCGTTCTTCACCACGGCCCACAGGTTGCCGCGATCATCGATCTGGGCTTCCAGCATTCCGGGCAGGGCGCGGACGGCGGCCAGGGCGGTTTCCCGGTCGGCGCTGGCCGGCGTGGCGGCCAGGGCGATCAGGCAAACGGCGGAAAGAACAAGACGTTTCATCGCGGGGCACTCCGTCAGGGGGTGAAGATCCGGCCGCCGCTAAGGGGTTCCGGTGTGCCGGTGGTGGAGGGGAAGGTGGTGGGCAATCCAGCCAGCACCCGCACCGCCAGAAAGCCGAACGCCTGGGCTTCCAACGCATCGCCGTTCCAACCGACAGCCTCGACCGGGCGGACTTCGGCGTCCAGGACCTGTCGCAACGCCATCATCAGGACCGGATTATGCCGGCCGCCGCCGGTGATCAGCCACTGGCGCGGCGGGACCGGCAGGTGAATCGCGGCTGCTGCGGCTGCTGCTGCGGTAAACGCGGTCAGGGTCGCGGCACCGTCCGCCGGTGACAATCCACGGGTCAGCTTGGCCGCCAGCCGGGCGAAATCGTCGCGGTCGAGCGATTTCGGCGGCGGCTCATCAAACCAGGGATCGGACAGGAACACGCCGACGCGATCGAGATCGACCCGTCCAGCGGTGGCCAAGGCTCCGTCGCGGTCAATCGGCGTTCCGGTGTGGGTCTCGGCCCAATCGTCGATCAGGGCATTGCCGGGGCCGGTGTCGAAGGCGGACATCGCTCCATCCGCGCCGATCCAGGTGACGTTGCCAACGCCGCCGAGATTGAGCACGGCCAGCGGCGTATCGAGACCAGCGGCCAGAGCGCGGTGAAATACCGGCACCAATGGCGCTCCCTGGCCTCCGGCGGCGACGTCAGCCGAGCGAAAATCGTTGACGACACGAATGCCGGTGGCGGTTGCCAGCCAGGCTCCGTCTCCGATCTGGCGGGTATGGCCCTGGTCGGGGCGGTGCGACAGAGTGTGGCCGTGAAAGCCGATCACACCGACGGCCTCGGCCGGGAGTTCGGCCTGGGCGAGTAGCTGTGTCACAGCCTCGGCATGCAGCCGGGTCATCGCCTGTTCGGCCGCGTCGGCGGAGCCGCCTTCGACCGCTGCGGCGCGCAAAGCGGCGCGGAGAGGGTCGGGATAAGCGACAGTCAGGGCGGGGCCGAAGCGGGTGACGGTCTCGCCATCAGTTTCAATTAGGGCGGCATCAATCCCGTCAAGGGACGTTCCGCTCATCAATCCGAGCGCCAGCATTGTGATCTCCTCGCATTGTCGTCGCAGCCCGAGTGTGATAAACGAGCGAGCTTTCGGCAGCAAGCGGATCAGCGGCCATGAGCACTCCTACATCAGATTTCCTTCGCACCGTCGTCGAGCGCGGTTACCTCCATCAATGTACCGACCTTGACGGCCTGGATCAGCGGCTGCAACAGGGGCGTGCGTCGGGGTATATCGGGTTCGATGCCACCGCCCGGAGTTTGCATGTCGGTTCGCTGATGCAGATCATGCTGCTGCGCTGGTGGCAGAAGACCGGCAATAAGCCGGTCGTGCTGATGGGCGGCGGTACGACCCGCATCGGCGACCCCACCGGACGCGATGATGTTCGCAAGATGCTGTCGGACGATGATATCGCCGACAATATCGCCGGAATCCGCACGGTGTTCGACCGCTACCTGACCTTCGGCGATGGAGCCACCGATGCGGTTATGGTTAATAACGCCGATTGGCTGGACACCCTGAATTATATCGGCTTCTTGCGCGATTTCGGCCGCCACTTCACCATCAATCGGATGTTGACGTTCGATTCGGTGCGGATGCGCCTTGAACGCGAACAG
Organism: Magnetospirillum molischianum DSM 120; assembly: GCF_000294655.1. Lineage (GTDB taxonomy): Bacteria > Pseudomonadota > Alphaproteobacteria > Rhodospirillales > Magnetospirillaceae > Phaeospirillum > Phaeospirillum molischianum. The sequence continues at coordinate 143,830 of NZ_CAHP01000014.1, read as the reverse complement.
GCAATGAGCTTCTTCGAATTCAACTACATGATCCTTCAGGCCTACGATTATGCCGAATTGTGGACGCGGCTGGGGTGTTGTCTCCAGATGGGCGGGTCGGACCAGTGGGGCAATATCGTCAATGGCGTCGAGTTGGGCCGCCGGGTCCATCAGGCCGAGCTGTTCGGTCTGACCAGCCCGCTCTTGACCACCAGTTCGGGTGCCAAGATGGGCAAGACCGCCAATGGCGCGGTGTGGCTGAATGGCGACATGCTGAGTCCGTGGGAATTCTGGCAGTACTGGCGCAATACCGAGGATGCCGACGTTGGCCGCTTCCTGCGTCTCTACACCGAACTGCCGCTCGACGAGATCGCCCGACTGGAAGCCCTTCAAGGGGCCGAAATCAACGAGGCGAAGAAGATCCTGGCCGGTGAGGTTACCAAGTTGGCTCACGGGGCTGAGGCGGCCGCTCTGGCTGCCGAGACGGCGCGTATGACGTTCGAGGAGGGCGCGGCGGCGGACTCCTTGCCGACGATCGATCTGCCTGCGGCCGAGTTCGCCGCCGGGCTGCCTGCCTTTGCGTTGCTGGTGAAGACAGGGCTGGTCGCGTCGAATGGCGAGGCGAAGCGGCTGATCAAAGGCGGCGGCGCTCGCCTCAACGATGCCGCGATTGAGGACGAAACCCGCCCTGTCACTTTGTCCGATCTGACCGGCGGCGTGTTGAAGCTTGCCGCCGGCAAGAAGCGGATCGTGCTGGTTCGGGCGGTTTAGGGCAAGGGGACGCCCAATTCCGCCGACAGCAGCGGTAATAAAGCGAGCGCTGGGTCTCGGGTCGAAATCCAGCGCTCGTCACGCCAGACAAAGTGGTGGGCGCCGCTTTTCGGCGATGCCAGCCAAATCTCGCGGTTCGGCGTCTGTTTGTTGATGACATAGGTTCCGCCGCTATCGAGGGTAACGGTCAGCACCCCGCCCTCAAGCTCGGCATCGGCATCGTCGCGGCCATCCTCGATCGCTTCGGCAAGGCGTTCGAGCAGCGGGTCGGCGAGGGCGATAAAGTGGCTTTCTTCCAGGCTCATACAGGCTCTCCAGGCAGCGTGGGGGGAATAATGCTACTCCTCATCGGCCCCTATGGGTCAAGGATGGCTTGCGCCGCCCCGCCATTTTGGTTATAGAGGCGCCTTCGATTTGCGGAGCACCTGGCCATGAAGGACAATATTCATCCCGATTACCACGAGATCAACGTGGTTATGACGGACGGCACTGAATTCAAGACCCGCTCGACGATGGGCAAGGCCGGCGATATTCTCCGGCTTGATATCGACCCCAAGTCGCATCCGGCTTGGACGGGCGTTCATCGTCTGATGGACACCGGCGGCCAGCTCGCCAAGTTCAAGAAGCGGTTCGAGGGTTTCGGCATTAAGTCGAGCTCGTAAGTTCGGGTCGCATCCGCGACCGGGCATCCGGCCAGCCTTGTGCTGGCCGGATTCGTTTGCTGTGGACTTCATCCGCCGATAAGGGTAGAGCAGTTCAGTAAGCGGCCGACACGCGGCCCTAGAGCCTGACGATGTCTGGGGCAATATGATCATCGTCCACTTTGAGGTCTACGTCCTCGAAAGCAGGGGGTGGATGTTGCACGCCCGGTTCCCCCGGCTTGATCGGGACGAGGCGATGCAAGAGGCCCGTGAGTTGGAAGCCAGTATGGGCTTGCGCGTTAGGGTTCTGCGCGAGACCTACAATACCGACACCAACAGCTTCGACGAAGCCGAAGTCTATGCCAGCGGGAATGCGCCGCTGCCTCCCAAACGCTCGGAAGACGCCGCACAATCGCGACTGCCCAAAGGCATGGGCCGTACCGTCTCCCGACGTCGATCCAAATCCAAAAATAACACGGTCGGCGGCACCGTTGCGGTGATGTCTCGCCTGGCTCTGATATTGACGTTCGCGGTCGGGCTGGGGCTTTTATCGTTGCGGCTGATGCAATCCTCGGTCGTTGCTCTTTATCAATATGGCTTCCGTGTCACGCCAGACGATTACAATCATTTGCAGGCTGGGCTGTTTGTGCTTGTGGTTCTGCTGATCTCGGTGCCGCTGGGGTTGCGCTTCCTGCCTACGCATGCCCTGCTGCCGAAGCGGTCGGTTGCCCCTCTGTCGTCCCGTCCTGATCCCAGGCTGAAGAAATCGCTGAACAAACTGGTCGCCCGCGTCGCCGCCGAAGGCGAACCGGCCGTTCCCGAGCGTTGGGACGAAAACTCGTCGGAGGTTCCGCCCCTTCCGCTTGATCTCGATTTCGCTCCTGGCGTCGAGCCGTCCGAACCGGCCCCGGCTTTGCCGGAAACTCCGGCTCAAACGGCCGCTCCCATACCCGCGCTTACCCCGGCGCCCGATGCCAATCCATCCGTGTCTCCCGCCGTTGCTGCGGCGACCGATCTGTGCGAGCGTTTCCTCGACGGGGCGATCCGCGCCGCCAAGGCAAGCGGGATGGCGTTCGATCAGTACCAGCGCTTCGCCCTGAACCTCTATATGGCGGGAGCGGTTGGAGCGTTGGCCGAGTCGTCCCGCCTTGACGATGCAACGCGCCGCCGCCTGTTGGCGCAATCGTTCGACCGGCTCGATTCATCGCCCGACATGGCCGCCCGCTTCGAGGAGAGGATGGGTGAGTACATGATGGAGCCGCGCTATATGCGGCTGATCCAGGCCGGTCGGGCCGGGATCGAGACCCTTGAATTGGGGAGTGGCAATGGTGTCCATTCGGTACTGATTTCGATTTTGAGAGATTGGAACCGTCCCGCCACCGAGAAAAAGGCGTCGATCATGACGGTGATGTTCACCGACATGGTTGGTTCGACCGACATGACCCAGGCGCGCGGCGATGTCGCCGCCCAGGAAATTGTCCGCTGTCACAACGCCATCGTCCGGGCCAGTCTGGCCCAATTCTCCGGCAAGGAGGTCAAGCATACCGGCGACGGCATTATGGCGTCGTTCGCGTCTGCCGCCAATGCGGTTGAGGCTTCGATCCAGATTCATCGTGAGGTTGCCGCCCACAACGCTGGACGGCCCGATTTGCCGTTGCATCTGCGAATCGGCCTGAATGCGGGCGAGCCGATCCAGGAAGAAGACGATCTGTTCGGGGTGACGGTTCAACTGGCGGCTCGGGTCTGTGCCGCCACTCAGTCCGACCGCACCCTGTGCACGACGGTGGTCAAGGATCTCGCTTCGGGGAAAGGGGGAGCCTTCGATAGCGCGGGTAGCTTCGCCCTCAAGGGATTCCGCGATAAAATACCGCTGTGGGACGTGGTCTGGCGCTGAAGCAAGGCGCTCCATCCGCCATTGAGGCGGCGTGCTGTGGGCGAGCATTGAGCAGAGACGCTTTAATGCAGAACCCGTTCGACCAGCATCTCTTCTAACCGCGCCACGCGCAGAAACAGGCGGTGGCTGCGGTCCATCAGGCTGCGCAGGCCGTTCGGCAGGGAATCGTCATCGACGAAGCTGTCGTCAAGGCAGACATCGAACCCAGACAGGCGACGATCCGAGAGCAAAGCTTGTTCCGGGGTTAGTTCACCGGTGTGTACTGCCCGTTGCACCATCAGCCACGCCATGACCTGGGTCAGGCGCGAGGTGACGCGCATCGCTTCGCAACTCATCCGCAGGCCGACGACTGGTGCGGCGCGTTCCCGCTCACGTCGCTCGGTGTGGCGGAGGTAGTTGCGTGCCTCAACCATCAGGGTGAGGGTTTCGTCGTAGGTCTTTCTGAAAAAGGCGGGTTGCGGCATAAGTGCCCCTCCCATGCCACAAAAGCGGCCTTGATTAATCTAATGTCGCATCTTCATATCGGTATCGCAAGGTTCATCCATAAAATAATTGTTCAGTTCGATTTTTAGAAGGCCAGATTCGTTCTGTGACTATTTTTAAGTTATTGGATTTGAGCGTGCTTGTTGAGGTGTAATGCTTGTTCTGTACTTTTTGTATCCGGGTTGCGCCCGGGCTCGTTGTGTCGTAATGTGATTACAGAAAAACGAAGATCTGTGGGCGCTCCATCACTTTCTTCTGCTTAGGTGGGCGTGTCATCGTCATTTAACAACTTTTCGTATTCATTACGGGCTGGCGCTGACAGGGCTGATTCTTCTATTCCTTTCGGTTATGACCTATGTCTGTGGCGGCTTGAGACTTGCGAATGGAGGCCGATATCCGTTAAGTGACGTCTTTTCCACCCCCGGCAGTCGGAACCGTCATGAACAGACCGAATCCCAAGGTCGGAATCGTTAGCCTTGGCTGCGCTAAGGCACTCGTCGATTCCGAACGTATCCTGACCCGCCTGCGGGCCGAAGGGTACGAGATCTCCGCTACTTATGACGGAGCCGACGTGGTGATCGTCAACACCTGCGGCTTTCTCGATAGCGCACGGGCCGAATCGCTTGAGGCAATCGGCGAGGCGATCGCTGAAAACGGACGCGTGATCGTCACGGGTTGTCTGGGGGGCGATCAGGAGGCGATCCGGGCCGCCCATCCCTCGGTTCTGGCGATCAGCGGCCCGCACCAATACCAGTCAGTAGTCGAAGCGGTGCACGGCGCGGTCGCGCCGCCGCACGACCCCTGGGAATCGCTGGTTCCTGCGGCGGGTTTGCATCTGACGCCATCGCATTACGCCTATCTGAAGATTTCCGAGGGCTGCAACAACGCCTGCTCCTTCTGCATCATTCCCGACATTCGCGGGCGGTTGGAGAGCCGTCCCATCGCCGACGTGCTGGGCGAGGCCGAACGTCTGGCCGAATCCGGGGTGCGCGAACTCCTGGTGATCTCGCAGGATACCGGAGCCTACGGCGTCGATTTGCGCCATCAGGCACAAGACTGGCGCGGGCAATCGCGGCGTACTCACATGACCGATCTGGCCAAGGCGCTGGGTGAGTTGGGGATCTGGGTACGGATGCATTACGTTTATCCCTATCCCCATGTCGATGAACTGATCCCGCTGATGGCCGAAGGGACGATTCTGCCCTATCTCGACATCCCGTTTCAGCACGCCAGCCCCCGTGTGCTGCGGTCGATGCGTCGTCCCGCGGACCATGAAAAGCTGCTGGACCGGATTGCCGGGTGGCGGCGTGATTGTCCTGATCTGGCGATCCGTTCGACCTTCATCGTCGGCTCTCCCGGCGAGACCGAGGAGGATTTCGAGTTCCTGCTCGATTGGATGGAGGAGGCGAAGCTCGATCGGGTCGGCTGTTTCAAATACGAGAACGTCAAGGGTGCCGCTGCCAACGCTCTGCCCGACCATGTTGATGAGGACATCAAGGAAGAGCGGCACCAGCGCTTTACCGAAGCTGCCCGGCGGATCGCCGACGAACGCGCCGCCGCTAAGGTCGGCAGCGTCATCGTCGCGATCATCGATGAAGTCGATGAAGAGGGCGCTATCGGTCGGAGCGCTGCCGATAGCCCCGAAGTCGATGGTGCCGTGTTCCTTAACGGCGAAACAGAGCTAAGCCCCGGCGATATCGTCGCGGTCGAGATCGATGCCGCCGAGGATTACGATCTGTGGGGCCATCCCGTCGGGCCGCCTTCATGACGGCGGCGGGAGCCCAATCCCCCGTCGATCTGCACCGCGCCGCGTTTACGATGTCGAGCCGGCCGCTGGCCCTATTGGGGCCAGACGGTCGGCTCTCCGATGCCAATTCCGTTTTTTGCACTTTGGTCCGCCGCGATCTCGCGTCGCTGGTGGGCACCTCTCCCGACTGGATCGACCCCTGGCGTGACGGAAGGGTGGTCCTGAGTAGCCCCGACGGCAGCTTGGTCGAGGTCTCGCTGGCCTTGGTGCCCTTGCCGGGGGGTGGCACCCTGATCGATCTCGATCCCTGGCCCGAGGCCCGCCAGCGCGCCGCCGAACGAGCGCACCGCGAGATGCGGGCGATCATCGAAAACGCCTACGAATTTATTGGACTGCTCTCGCCCGAGGGGTATCTCCTCGACGCGAATCGAACCGCAATGTCGTTTATCAATTGCGACGATCTCGATGTGCTGCGCGGCCGTCCCTTTGCCGATACGCCGTGGTGGGCACATTCGTCCGAAGAGCGTGCGCAGTTGATCGAGGCGATCCAACGCGCCCGACAGGGCGAGTTCGTTCGGTTCGAGACCAGTCATCGCGGTCGCGACGGGCAGTTGGCTTATGTCGATTTTTCGTTGAAGCCGGTGACCGGAGATGACGGCGCGGTGATCTATCTGGTCCCCGAAGGGCGCGATATTACTCAGCGCAAGCGAGCCGAGGACGAGTTGATCGCCGCCAAGCTGGAGGCCGAATCAGCCAACCGCGCCAAGTCGAATTTTCTTGCCTCCGTCAGCCACGAATTACGCACGCCCCTCAATGCGGTGATCGGCTTTTCCGAAGCGCTGCTGTCGGATGCTCTTGGCCCGTTGGAGCCTGAGCGGATGCGCGATTACCTGAGGCTAATTCTTGCGGCAGGGCAGCATTTGGGCGCGCTGGTCGAGGACATTCTTGACGTGTCGCGGGTCGAGTTGGGGCATATCGAACTGGCTGAGGACGTGGTTTCTCCAGACGAAATGGTCGATTCGATTCGGCGCCTGTTCGACCCTTACGCCATCGGCGGTTCGATCCGGCTGACGGTCGCTTTGCCTTCGTCTGTCCCCCGGTTGCGGGCGGACTCGCGTCGATTACGGCATGTGTTGCTGAATTTGGTCGCCAACGCGATCAAGTTCACTCCGGCCGGAGGATCGGTAACGATCCGGGTCACGGTTGGGCCGGAGGGGATGGGGTTTCATGTCGAGGATACTGGCATCGGCATCCCGGCCGAATATCACGGCAAGGTGTGGCAGCCTTTTTTTCAGTCCGACGCCCAGCACGCCCGGCCCCACGACGGGGCCGGGCTGGGTCTGGCGATCGTCAAGCGCTTCGTCGAGGCCCTGAGCGGACAGGTCAGCCTCGACAGTTCCCCCGGACAGGGCACTCGCGTCAGTGTCCTGTTGCCGCCCGAGCGGGTGATCGCGCCCTAGATCTAGCGCAGGCTGGCTTCGATATTGCCGCCATCGACGGTGATGGTGCAGGCAGTGACCTTGTTCGAGCGGGCCAGCCAGACGAATGCATCGGCGACGTCCTCGGCTCCGACCTCGCGCCCAAGCAAATTGCCCGCCATGTAGTCCTTTTCCGACAGGCCGCGTGCCGCCGAGCGGCTGGCGATCATATCGCCGGTCAGCAGGCCCGAGCGGATGCGGTCGGCATTGACCGCCGCCGAGCGGATGCCGTCACGGCCGTGATCAAGCGCGTATTGCTTCATCAGGAATAGCGTCGCGGCCTTGGGCAGGCCATAGGGGCCGAAATTCTTGCCCGGATTGACCGATTGCTTCGATGCGTTGAACAGCAGGCTGCCGCCGCTGCCCTGGGCCTTGAACAGCCGCACCGCGTTCTGGGCGACGGCCTGATGGGCGAAGAAGTTCAGTTCGAACGAGCGGCGCAATGTTGCGTCGTCAACGCTGCCGATGGTGCCCTGCCACGCCGCCCCCGCATTGCTGACGACGATATCGACGCCGCCAAAATGACGGGCAACCGCGTCAAAAGCGGCGGCGACGGCTTCGGGGTTGGTGACGTCGCAGCCCAGTCCCAGCACGCGCGGCCCGATCGAGGCGGCGACGGTGCGGGCCGCGTTGGCCGACAGATCGAGGATCGCGACTTCAGCCCCCTGGCGGGCAAAGGCGCGGGCGGTGGCGGCCCCAATTCCCGAGCCGCCGCCGGTAACGACCATCACCTGCCGGGCCAGCGGACGTTCCGGGTGCTTGCGCTTGCCCAACTTGGCCTGTTCCAGCGACCAATATTCAAGGTCGAACAGGTCGGCCTCGGCGGCCGGGGTATAGGTGCCGATGCTTTCGGCGGCAGCGGCGCAGGCGGCGGTTGCCAGCGCCATGTCGGCGGCGACGGCGGCGGCGGCGGCGGCGGCACCGATCCCGAACAGCCCGAGGCCGGGAACGATCGCGACACGGGCGACCGGGTCGAGCTCAATGCGCCCGCCGCCCTTGGCCCGATCATTGGCGACGAAGTAATCGTGGTAGCGCGCCTCGTAGGCGGCGATGATGTCGCGGGCGGCCTCGACCCATCCATCCAGACCTTCGGCGGTGGGGGCGGGCGGCAGGACCAGTGGCCAGGGTTTGGTGCGGATGACGTGATCGGGGGTCGCCACGCCGCGCCCGACCGCCTTGATTAGGGCGGCATCGTCGGACAGGGCGCGGGCCGAATCGTCATCGCGCAGATCAAGCAGCCAGCGCTCGAACAGGCCGTCGCCCTTATCACGGGCCAGCAAGCCGCGCAGACGGGGAGCCAATGCCGCCGCCGCGACCGGAGCAGTGGCAAGACCGGCGACAGGGACGACCGTGCGGCGGCCCTGGGCGAGATGGCCCTCGGCCAGAGTAACCAGGTCGATCATCCGCCGGTAAGCGGTGGCGGCGTCGTCGCCGAACGTGACCAGACCGTGCTTCAGCAGCACCAGCCCCTCGACCGTCGGATCGGCTTCATAGGTCTCAGCAACGGCGCGGGCCAGAGCGAAGCCCGACATCATGTAGGGAACGATGCCGACGCGGGAGCCGAACGCCTCGCGGCAGGCGGCCGTGCCGTCCGGCTGGTTCGACAGCGCCAGCACGGCGGTGGCGTGGGTGTGTAGGACGTGCCGATGCGGCAGAAAGGCATGCATCAGAGTTTCGACCGAGGGGGCGGGCGCGTCGGCGTGCAGCCGGTTCAGTTCCAGCACATTGACCATGCTGGCATCGGACAGCCGATCCAGCCGCCGCAGAGCCTGTAGCGGATCGAGGCGCACCGCGGGCAAGCCATCGGGATCGATTGTCGCCATATCGCGGCCCGATCCCTTGATGTGCAATACAGAAACCGGCTGGTCCAGCAAGTCGGGCAGGGTGGCCTTGACCGAACTGTTGCCGCCGCCATGCAACACCAGCGTCGGATCGCCGCCCAGCAATCGGGTGGCATAAACGGACAGAGCCAATTCTGCGTCGATTCCCTCGGCGGTCAATTGGATGACCAGACGTTCGGCTTCGGCAGCGGACCACAAGGATTTCATTGGTAAACCTCGGACGGCGGGACGGACATTCTTGGGGCGGGATTATTACCCGGCTTTCTTTCCGCTGTCACCGCTGCGGGGGCACTGTCATACTATTCGGACCCAGCAACCAGAGACGCCGCATCATGCCCGCCGTTCCGATTCAGTTGAATCCCGGCGTGGTTCAGCGCCAGATGCGCCGTCTGCGGCCGCTGCTGGGGTTGCCCGATACCGCTACCCCGCACGGGCTACGGCACAGTTTCGCCACCCATCTGTTGGCCGGTGGCGGCGATCTGCGCGCGATCCAGGATTTGCTGGGCCACAGTTCGCTCTCGACCAGTCAGCGCTACACTGCGGTCAACTCGGCTCGGCTGACCGAGGTTTATCGTGACGCCCACCCCCGCGCCAAGGGCTGATCCACTCACCAGCACATTTCTCTGGCGCTGCGCCTGTTCCGTGCTTTACTCGCAAGTGCAACAAGCGCGAACGGATACGGCATGGAAGATCTGGGTGATCACGGCATTCTTTGGACACAGTTCATTCTCGCGGCGGCCCTGGCGCGGTCGGCTGTCGCCGCGCGCGGTCTCGATCCGGCGGCGGCGGAGGTGTCGTTTTCCTTTGCCGACACTCATGCCGGATGCGGCTGCATTCCCCGCCCCCGCGGGCTGGGAACGGTCCTCGAACTCCGCGATAGTTTTACCGGAACGGCGTTTCACGACGCTGTAGCGGTATCACCCGCCGGTCGCGAAGGGCATCCCGGTTCGTGGGTTCTGGCGGCGCGGGTGCTGGAGCAGACCGGGGTTGCGGTGGAAATCGATGTCAACGACATCGATACCGCCCAAATCTCGCGCGCCCAGGCTAACCGCGAAGGCGGCTGGGTCCGCTTCTGGAGCCATGACTGGTTTCGCTTCTTGCGCGCGCGGGTGGCGATGCCGCGCCGTCCGGATTTCGTCTTCATCGATCCGCCGCCTGACGATCCGCGTGGACCCGGTTATGCGATCGACGCGGCAATCCTGCTGGAGACCCTGGCGATCCCCTACATGATTACCTACCCAGCCTTGGGGGCGCAGTCGGCGATCGATCAGATTGGCCGGCTGGGGTTGGAACTATTCCTCGAAGAAGGCGGGCAGGGGGTGGTTCTCGGCGGTGGGGCCGAGACCGTCGTACTTGATGTTCTGGGAGATCTCGGCAGGCTGGCACCGCTGTTGGGCGGGCGGTTTGCTCCGCGTTTGCCCCGGCCGCCGGCCGCCGACGATTATTGCATCTGAAAAATGAAAGCGATCTGGTTCGAAGGTCGGTCGCGGGATCATCGCGGGCTGCGGGGGGGAGGGCCGTGATGCCCACGCAGTCCAGGACGATCCGGGAGAAGGCGCCCTGGCACAGGGCATCCGGTCCCGACGGCGGATGTTTTACTCGTCGCCCCGTTCACTCAGCGCCTTGGCAAGATCGTAGATTCGCCGCCGCACGTCGGGGTCGCTGATGCTGTAGTAATTGCGGACCAGTTCCAGGGTTTCGCGCCGGAGCCGGGGGTCGGTTTCCGGAGCAGGAAGGTCGTCTCGGTGCGGTTCACGGCCCATCTGCACCGGGCTAAGGTTCTGAACCTCTTCCGTCATGTCTTCAAAGAAATACGAGATCGGAATTTCCAGTGCTCGCGACAGGTCGAACAATCGAGAACAACTAACGCGGTTGGCGCCACGTTCATATTTCTGGATCTGCTGAAACGTCAGGCCGATCAGTTCACCAAGCTTTTCCTGGCTTAGCCCCAGAAGAGTCCGTCGTAACCGCATCCGTGCGCCAACATGGACGTCGATCGGATTGGGTGCGCCGGACGGGGTTCGGCCTCGATTTGCCTTTTTCCTTGGCATGTTTCCCTCAACAAAATTGCGGCGCCGATACTTGCCTCAGTGTATGCGAAACGCAAGAGGGAAGGCCGCAAGGAATAAGGGAAAAACTAAAAATGCCGCGTGGCTTACACTATCTTAAAGTGGATAACCATCCAAAGACAACCGTTCGGATAGTTTTTCCTAAGTAAATTCTGTTTTGTAATTACTAGGGTTGAGGGGATTGCCTCATCAGTGATTGATACTATTACTGTATGACGAAAGAATGCCATGCGAATGCAGGTCGCTGTCGGTTTCTGAAAAACCAACCCGACGATGAAATGGGAATGGAGCGGAAAGAGGGGAGGACAGGTCCGGGGATGGCCTGCCCTCCGAAAAATCCGGCGGTCAGCCCGCCTTGATCAGGGTTCCGACGCCATGGGGCGTGAACAGTTCGAGCAGAACCGCGTGGGGAATCCGTCCGTCGAGAATCACGGCCGCGTCAACGCCTTTGGCGACAGCATCGAGGCAGGTTTCAACCTTGGGGATCATCCCGCCCGAGATGGTGCCATCGGCAATGAAGGCTTTGACCTGGGCGGCGGTCATTTCGGGGATCAGATTGCCTGATTTGTCCAGAACGCCGGGAACATCGGTCAGCATCAGCAGGCGGCGCGATCCGGTCGCGGCGGCGATGGCGCCGGCGGCGGTGTCGGCATTGATGTTATAGGTCTCGCCCGCTGGTCCCATGCCGACCGGCGCGACCACCGGGATGATGTCGGATTCACGGAAGAAATCGAGGATGTGCGGGGTGATCTCGGCCGGTTCACCGACGAAGCCCAGATCAACCATCACGTCGCGATTGGTCTCGGGGTCGTGGCGGACGTGGCGCAGTCGCCGGGCGCGGATCAGCTGGCCGTCCTTGCCCGACAGGCCAACGGCGAAGCCGCCCGCCTCGTTGATCGCCGACACGATCTGTTTGTTGATCTTACCAGCCAGAACCATCTCGACCACCTCGATGGTGGCCTCGTCGGTGTAACGCAGTCCGTCAATCCGCGGCGTGACGATGTTCAACCGCTTCAACATCTGGTCGATCTGCGGTCCACCCCCATGCACGACGACCGGATTGACCCCGACTTGCCGCAGCAAAACGACGTCCTGAGCGAACAACCGGGCCAGATCGTCCGACTCCATCGCATGGCCGCCGAACTTGATGACCAGGGTCTCGTCCGAGAAATGGCGCATGAAGGGCAACGCCTCGGACAGGGTCTTGGCGCGCTCCAGCCAGGCCTTGCGGTCGTGCAGGATATCGGGGGTATTTTCGCTGATCATCTAGATCTTCACTCCACGGGCGAGGGTGGCCAACTCGGCCCGCAACTCCGCGATGCCAAGTCCGGTTTCTGAAGAGGTGGCGATCAGAGTGGGGTGGGCGGCGGTTCGGGTGACGATTTCCGCCCTTACCGTTTCGGTGACCGCCGCCAGGGCAGCGTCGCTGATCTTATCGGCCTTGGTCAGAACCACCTGATAGACCACGGCCGCCTGATCGAGCATCTTCATCATGGTCCGGTCACTGTCCTTCAGCCCATGACGGGAATCGACCAGAACGATGACCCGACGCAGCACGGTGCGGCCGCGCAGGAAGCCTTCGATCAGCCGGGTCCAGCGTTCGACCTGGGCCTTCGGGGCGCTGGCGAAGCCATAGCCCGGCATATCGACCAGAATCAGGCGTCCCCCCAGGTCAAAGAAATTCAGTTCCTGGGTCCGGCCGGGGGTGTTCGAAGTGCGCGCCAGACTGTTGCGGCCAGTCAGTGCGTTCAGGAGGCTGGATTTTCCGACGTTGGACCGCCCGGCAAAGGCCAGTTCGGGAAGGTCGGCGGGAGGAAGGGTGTCAAGAGACACCCCCCCCATCATGAAGCGGCATTCACGGGCGAATAGCAATCGCCCGGTCTCGACCGGGTCGGCATCGGCCGCTCCGGTCGAGGGATCGTGTTCGGACGTCAGGGCTTTACTCCCAGGCGACGCATGATCATCCATTGCTGGGCGATCGAGAGGGCGTTGTTCCAGGCCCAATAGATCACCAAGCCGGAAGAGAAGTTAGCCAGCAGGAAGGTGAACAGGATCGGCAGGAAGGACAGAACCTTGGCCTGAACCGGATCCGGCGGCTGCGGGTTCAGCTTCTGCTGGAAGTACATCGTCACGCCCATGATCAGCGGCCACAGGCCGAGATGGAGGAAGCTGGGCGTGGTCCACGGGAGCAGGCCGAACAGCGTGAAGATGTTGGTCGGGTCCTGTGCCGACAGATCGTGAATCCAGCCATAGAACGGCGCGTGGCGCATTTCAATGGTGACAAACAGGACCTTGTAGAGCGCGAAGAAGACCGGAATCTGAACCAGGACCGGCAAGCACCCGGACAGCGGATTGACCTTCTCTTTTTTGTAGAGAATCATCATTTCCTGCTGAAGGCGCATCTTGTCTTCGCCGAAGCGGGCCTGAAGGGCCTGCACTGCCGGCTGAAGCTTCTTCATCTTGCTCATCGACACGTAGGACTTGTTCGCCAGCGGGAACATTGCCAGCTTCAGGATCACGGTCAACGCCAGGATCGCCAGCCCCATATTCCCCAGGGCGGAATGCAGGATCTGGAGCATGTAGAAGAACGGCTTGGTCAGGAAGTAGAACCAGCCGAAATCGATGGCGAGGTCGAAACGGTCGATATTGTACTTCTCGCCATAGCTGTCGAGCATACCGACTTGCTTGGCACCCGCGAAGAGGTGGAAATCGGCATCCAGGCTGTCGCCGGGGGCGACGGTCCGGGCACCACCCATGTAATCGACCTGATAGCGGTCGGTATTGTCGATCCGCTGATGGACGAACCGAGCGGTGGTCTGCTCCTTCGCCGGAGGAACTAGCGCAGTCAGCCAGTATTTATCGGTAATGCCAGCCCAGCCGCCTTCGGACTCGTGACGCGAAACGCCGTCCTTCTTCAGGTCGTCGTATTTGGTTTCGCTCAAGGTCCGGTTGAAGACGCCCAGCGGGCCTTCATGCAGGATGTACATACCCTCGGTATGCGGGGTGCCGGTCCGTGCTAGCAGCGAGAACGGGTGCAGCGCGACCGGGCGGGTGCCGTAATTCTCGACCCGCTGCGACACCGAGAACATGTAGTTCTCATCGACGGTGAAGGTGCGGATGAAGCGCAGGCCGTCGCCATTGTCCCAGCTGAGCACCACGGGCTGTTCAGGCGTCAGCGCGCTACCCGACTGAGGCGACCACAGCGTGTCGGGACCGGGAACCCGAACGGTCGGATCGGTCGGAACCCAGCCGAATTCGGCCCAATAGGGAGACGGCGAGCCAGCGGGGGACAGCAGGATGATTTCTGCGCTGTCGGGATCGGGTGTCTCGCGGTATTTCGCCAGAGTCAGATCGTCGATCCGGCCGCCCAACAGGGCGATCGATCCATGCAGAGATGGGGTCTGGATCGAAACGCGACGGCTGTTGTTCAGGGCTGTGGCGCGGGCTTCGATCGGGTTGACGTTGGCCGGAGCCATCGCAGCCGGTGCGGCCGGGGGCTGAGCCTGAGTCAACGCAGCCGATGGGGCGGTCGCGGTGGCCTGCGGTGTCGCGGAAAGCGGCTCCGGGGGCTTGGCCGGCATGAAATATTGCCAGCCGATCAGGATCAGGACTGAAACGGCGATGGCGGCGAAAAGATTGCGCTGGTCGTTCATGACATCCTTTCCGACTGACGGGGCGGCGGGGGTACGGGGTCGAACCCGCCCTCGGACCAGGGGTGGCAGCGGCAGATCCGCCGGGCGGCCAACCACGATCCAGACAGAGGGCCGTGGGTCTCTACCGCTTCCAGTGCGTAGGCCGAGCAGGTCGGAAGAAACCGGCAGCTCGGCGGTAGCAGGGGCGAGATCAGATATTTGTAAGTGCGGATCAGTCCGCGCAGGACCAGACCGACGGGGTTCATCTCTCTCCTTGGGCCGCAGGGGGTGTCGCGGCGGGCTCGACGCGCAAGGCACCGAGACGTTTTAACGCCGTGGCCAAATCCTGCAAGAGAAGAGAATAAGGCCGGTCCAGGGTCTCGCGCCGTCCGATCACGACATAATCCAGTCCAGGCGCGGCCCGAACCGGAAAAACCTCGGCGACCGCTGCGCGCAGACGCCGCCGCGCGCGATTGCGGCAGACGGAATTTCCTACCTTCTTGGAAACGGTGAAGCCGACTCGAAGCGAGTCGGCTTGCGGATCCTTGGTCGGACAGGGCGCGGCCTGAAGAATCAGACCGGGAGCCGCCCATTTGCGCCTGAGGCCGGCGACACGCAGAAAATCGGCCCGTTTTTTAAGCCGATCGAGCTGCGCCGACATCGCCCCTAAGCAGACAGCTTCTTGCGGCCCTGGCGGCGGCGATTGTTGATGACGCGGCGGCCGCCGACTGTGGCCATGCGCGCGCGAAAGCCATGACGGCGGGCGCGAACGAGCTTGCTCGGCTGATAGGTACGCTTCACGAGGGCTACTCCGATACGAACAGGACATGAAAACGAGCGGACGTGTATAAGCCGCCGACGGTGCGGAGTCAATCGTGCTGGGGGTTGATTTCGGGGCGGGAGCGCCGGGATTGGCGGAAAGGGTAGGGCGGTCCTGTCTGTCGCGCTCCTGCTGCGTTAAATTAATAAAACTACTATATAGGTAGATTTATAAGGAGGCGGCGCGTACACTCTTCATGGATCGATCACATCGGCCCGTGCGTCCGATGCCCTATCCTCCGTCGCGGAACGACATCACCCCTCCCCCCTTGCCGATGGAAGGTCTTCATTATGCAGCGATTATCCGCTTCCCTTCTGCTCGCGACATTGCCCGGCGGAGCCTACTGGCTGGTTGGATTGTTGCTGATTTGAAATGCCTTCGGTACACGTGGCGTTGGCGTGATGGGGATAAACAGTCTATTATCGCGTCAAGGCTAACGGGTGTGGAAATTTAAATGGCCATCGCCAAGGGCGCGGCTGATGCGGCCCGGCTGAAACGGGAACTGGTTGGACTGTTTGGGCATCTGCAAAAGATTCGTGCGGAACTGGCAGCTCTAAATCCGCAGAGTCCATCCGATCACTTCAATAGTATGTCGGAACAGCTCGACGCGATCGTTGCGGCGACCGAAACAGCGACCAACACCATCATGGAAAGCGTCGAGCATATCGATGGCTTGATGACGGAGGCCCGTGTCCTGGCCGCCAGCGCCCAATCTCCCCGGCTTGAAGAAATTTTCGATGCGGTCGGCGATCGGGTCAATCAGGTGTTCGAGGCTTGCTCGTTCCAGGACATCACCGGCCAGCGCGTCTCGAAGGTGGTTAATTCTCTGAAATTCGTCGAAGATCGGGTTAATTCGATCATCGTTACCTGGGGCCGCGAGGAACTGGCCAAAGTGGTGGTCGAGATCAAAAAAGAAGAAGATCCCGATCGCAAGCTGCTTCACGGGCCACAATTACCCGGTCAGGCGATGCAGCAGACCGATGTCGATGTCATCCTGGGACAGGACGCGATAGACAAACTATTTGGCTGAGGTCGAAGCGGCGTCTTGTCCGTTCCCTCGCTCATCTCGGTCCTTGGCCGCCGCCGCAATGGCGGCAGAATACCGGCCAACGGATCAAATCCAGGGTTGGCCGGTATTAGAGTTCGGGCTTCCCTTATCCTTCCAGCAGATCGAGGATGTCACCCATGATCCGGGTGATGTCGTAATCCTTTGGCGTGTAGATGCGAGCACAGCCAGCGGCGAGTAGGGTCCGTTCGTCCTCGGGCGGGATGATGCCGCCGGCAACGACAGGAATATCACCCAGCCCGGCGCTGCGCATGCGGTCCAGGATGTCGGCGATCAGGGGCAGGTGGCTGCCGGAAAGAATCGACAGCCCGACGACGTGAACGCTTTCTTCCAGGGCGGCATTGACGATCTGGGCTGGCGTCAGGCGAATGCCCTCGTACACCACTTCCATCCCGACGTCGCGAGCCCGCACCGCGATCTGCTCGGCACCGTTGGAATGGCCGTCCAGCCCTGGCTTGCCGACCAGAATTTTGACGCGCCGCCCTAATCGGGCCGATACCGCCTCAACCCGGTTGCGGAGCGCCGCCAGTGCTTTCCCATCAATGCCAGAGCCGGAGGTCGAGACGCCGGTGGGAGCGCGGTATTCGCCCCAGACGTCGCGCAGGGTCTGGCTCCATTCACCGGTGGTGACGCCAGCGTGGGCGCAGGCGATCGACGGATCCATGACGTTGCGATCCTCGGCGGCGGCGGTGCGTAAGGCGGTCAGGGCCGCAGCCACTGCGCTTTCGTCACGTTCGGCGCGGAAGGCCCGCAATCGTTCAATCTGCTCTCCCTCGGCGCGGGGATCGACCGACAGGATCGAGCCGTCGCCGGTCGTCAGCGGGCTGGGTTCGGTCTCGGTCCAGCGATTGACCCCGACCACCACCTGTTCGCCGGATTCGATCGCGGCAATACGCCGCGCGTTGGACTCGACCAGCCGCCGCTTCATATAGCTGCTTTCGATTGCGGCGACGGCGCCTCCCATCGCGTCGATCCGCGCCACCTCCTCACGCGCTCCCTGGGCCAGTTCGGCGACCTTGGCTTCGATTGCCGTGGCGCCGTCGAAAATGTCGCCATAATCCAGCAGATCGGTTTCATAGGCCATGATCTGTTGCAGCCTGAGTGACCATTGCTGATCCCACGGCCGGGGCAAGCCCAGCGCCTCGTTCCAGGCCGGAAGCTGTACAGCGCGGGCCCGCGAATCTTTTGACAGAACCACCGACAGCATTTCGAGCAAGATGCGATAGACGTTGTTCTCGGGCTGTTGCTCGGTCAGGCCCAGGCTGTTGACCTGAACGCCGTACCGGAAGCGGCGGAGCTTTTCATCCTCGATGCCGTAGCGGTCGCAGCAGATCTCGTCCCATAGCCGGGTGAAAGCCCGCATTTTGCACAGTTCGGTGACGAAGCGGATACCCGCATTGACGAAGAAGCTGATGCGCCCCACCACCTGGGGGAAGTCCGCTTCCGGCACGCGGGGCCGCACCGTGTCGAGCACCGCGATCGCGGTGGCGAGCGCATAGGCCAGTTCCTGGTCCGGTGTCGCCCCGGCTTCCTGAAGATGGTACGAGCAGACGTTGATCGGGTTCCACTTGGGAACCTCGCGATAAGTGAACGCGATGATATCGGCGGTCAGTCGCAATGACGGACGGGGCGCGAAGATGTGGGTGCCGCGCGACAGATATTCCTTGATGACGTCGTTCTGAGTTGTGCCGTTGAGGCTGGTCCGCGCCGCGCCTTGCCGCTCGGCAGTCGCGATGTATAGCGAAAGTAGCCACGCCGCTGGGGCGTTAATCGTCATTGATGTGTTCATCTTTTCGAGGGGTATCCCCTCGAACAAGGTCATCATGTCCCCAATATGACACACGGGAACGCCGACCTTCCCCACCTCTCCCTTCGCCAGGGGATGGTCGCTGTCATATCCGGTCTGGGTCGGCAGGTCGAAGGCGATCGACAGCCCGGTTTGGCCTTTGGCCAGATTGGTGCGGTACAGCCGGTTCGATTCGGCGGCCGAGCTGTGTCCAGAATAGGTGCGGAACAGCCACGGCTTATCCCGTGAGGAGGAGGGGGCTCTGGGATCGGTCATCGGCGTGCTCGATTGTTTCAGTGTGGGGGAATCGTCCGAAAGGTTACTAATTGTTTCCTATCGAAATGTATTCACGAAACAAACTATCATTTTGTGCATTGCGAAGAAAGCGGCAAAACGATAAATTCATCGGGCGGGCGCAAGGAACGGGCGCATCGCCGACAGGCTAGGCACTTGAAGGAGATCGCGCATGACCGAATCGGCACTCTCGTCCGAGATTCGTCCGGGGCAAGTGGTTAAAGATCTTTACGAGCTTGGAGAGATCCCGCCGCTTGGACATGTCCCTCGCCAAATGTACGCCTGGGCGATCCGGCGTGAACGTCACGGCAAACCCGACACCGCGATGCAGGTCGAGGTGGTCGAGACGCCGGTGATCGATTCCCATGACGTGCTGGTCATGGTGATGGCGGCCGGGGTCAATTACAACGGGGTTTGGGCCTGTTTAGGTAAGCCGATTTCGCCGTTTGATTACCACAAGGCCGACTATCATATCGCCGGTTCGGACGCTTCGGGCGTGGTGTGGGCGGTCGGCTCGAAGGTCAAGCGTTGGAAAGTCGGCGACGAGGTGGTGGTTCACTGCAACCAGACCGATGGCGACGACGAGGAATGCAATGGCGGCGACCCGATGAACTCGCCCAGCCAGCGCATCTGGGGCTACGAAACCCCTGACGGTTCGTTCGCCCAGTTCGCCCGCGTTCAGGCCCAGCAATTGATGGCGCGTCCGCGCCATCTGACCTGGGAGGCCAGCGCCTGCTACACCCTGACCCTGGCGACCGCCTATCGGATGCTGTTTGGCCATCGTCCCCATGTGCTGCGTCCCGGTCACAACGTTCTCGTCTGGGGTGCCGCTGGCGGTCTGGGGTCGATGGCAGTGCAATTGATCGCGGTATCGGGAGCCAACGCCATCGGCGTCGTTTCCGAAGACGACAAGCGCGACTTCGTGCTTAGTCTGGGGGCCAAGGGCGTTATCAATCGCAAGGATTTCGATTGCTGGGGCCAGTTGCCCGATGTCGATGGCGATCCCAAGGCGTTCTCGGACTATATGAAAAAGGTCCGCGAGTTCGGCAAGGCGATCTGGGATATCACGGGCAAGGGCAACGACGTCGATTTCGTGTTCGAGCATCCAGGCGAATCGACGTTCCCGGTTTCGTGCAACGTCGTCAAGCGCGGCGGCATGGTGGTGTTCTGCGCCGGGACCACCGGCTTTAACCTCACGTTTGACGCCCGCTTCGTGTGGATGCGGCAAAAGCGAATTCAGGGTAGCCATTTCGCCAACCTGCTCCAGGCGGCTCAGGCCAATCAGCTGGTGATCGAGCGGCGGATCGACCCCTGCATGTCCGAGGTTTATTCCTGGGACGACATCCCGCTTGCCCACATGCGGATGCTGAGAAACGAGCACAAGCCCGGCAACATGGCGGTGTTGGTGCAAGCTCATCAGTCCGGCCGTCTGACGATTGAGGACTGCATCGACGGCTGAAAGACGCTGTAAGCCAAGTTTCTCTCATGAAATAGGTTTTCCACGCCCCGTTCTGCCGGGGCGTGGTCGGCCTTGTCGTAAGGATATATAGCGATGACCACCCTGCTTCCCGATCTGATCGCCACCTGCGAGACGGCGCTGGCCGCCGCAGACAGGCTGCGCGCCGCCGCCAAGGACTCTGTGTCGGCTCTGGTCGTGCGCGACGGTCGGGTCGTGGCGGCTTTGTTGGAAACGTATCAGACCGCGGCTCACGGCTACGCTTGGTTGGCGACCACCGTCACCGCGCTGGAGCAGATGCTGGGCTGGGGCAAGCGGCTGGAGGCTGCCGGAAAGCTGGGCGAACTGGAAGCGTTGATGCTCCAGGCGGCATTCGGCGAATATCTGGCTCAGATTCACGGCGGTATCCCGATGAGTCAGGGCGAGATCGTTCGCCCCTCCGATCTGGGGCTTGAGTCCGCCGATCTTCACCGTCTAGCCGAACCGGCTGTGCAGGTTCTGCGCAGCTGTGGTTGCAATGCCGCCGTGCGCGGCCGGATTGCTGCTTTGCTCCGCGACGGGCACACCTATGGCGAAGGCGGGCTGGGCGACGAGACCCTGACTCTGATCCAGGACCAGTTCCGCCGCTTTGCCGATGAGGTGGTCGCGCCGTTCGCGCATGACTGGCACCTGAAAGACCAGCTGATCCCGATCGAAGTGGTAACGCAGGTTGCCGAGATGGGAGTGTTCGGTCTGACCCTGCCCGAGGAATATGGCGGGCTGGGGCTGGGCAAGACGGCGATGTGCGTGGTTACCGAGGAATTATCGCGCGGCTATATCGGCGTCGGTTCACTGGGCACCCGATCCGAGATCGCGGGTGAATTGATCCGTCTCGGCGGTACCCCGGAGCAAAAAGCGGAGTGGTTGCCCCGCATCGCCTCGGGTGAAATTCTGCCCACCGCCGTTTTCACCGAACCGAATACCGGGTCCGATCTGGGCGCGTTGCGGACGCGGGCAGTGAAGGAGGGCGACACCTATACCGTTACCGGGGCCAAGACCTGGATCACCCATGCTGCCCGTTCGGACCTGATGACCTTGTTGGTTCGTACCGACCCCGCCAGCACCGATTATCGTGGCCTGTCGATGTTGCTGGCTCCCAAGCCGCGTGGCACCGAAACCGAACCGTTCCCGGCTCCCGGCATGAGCGGCGGTGAGATCAAGGTGCTGGGGTATCGCGGCATGAAGGAATACGAACTGGGCTTCGACGGCTTCACCGTTCCGGCGGCCAACCTGCTGGGCGGTGTCGAGGGGCAGGGCTTCAAGCAATTGATGGAAACCTTCGAGTCCGCTCGGATTCAGACTGCCGCGCGGGCTGTCGGCGTTGCTCAGGCGGCGATGGAGACCGCCTTGCGCTATGCGACCGAGCGGGTTCAGTTCGGTAAGCCGATCTATGATTTCCCCCGTGTCGGCGGCAAGATCGCCTGGATGGCGGTCGAAACGATGATCGCCCGCCAGATGACCTACTTCTCGGCACGGGAAAAGGACCAGGGGCATCGTTGCGATATCGAGGCGGGGATGGCCAAGTTGCTGGCTGCCCGCGTCGCCTGGGCCAATGCCGATAATGCCCTTCAGGTCCATGGAGGCAATGGCTATGCCGAGGAATATCCGGTCAGCCGCCTTCTGTGCGACGCCCGCATCCTTAACATCTTCGAAGGGGCGGCGGAAATCCAGGCGCAGGTGATCGCGCGCGGATTGCTGGGCGGGGCGCGGGGGTAGGGGCGGGCTTTTCGCGGGGCAGCCAATCCGCAGCGGGGAAGCCCCTTCGTTGACAGGCTTGGCTGCCGTCCATAGTCTGCGAGCCTGATCCAGCTATCCGGCCTGTTTTGACATGACCGAGTCTCTTCGTATTGCGCTTGCCCAGGTCAATCCCGTGGTCGGCGATCTTGCCGGCAATATTCGGATGATCCGTGATGCCCGGACCCGCGCCGCCGCTCAAGCGGCGGATCTGGTGGTGTTCGGCGAATTGTGCGTTTGCGGCTATCCCCCTGAGGATTTGGTGCAAAAGGGCGCGTTTCTCGACGCTTGCGAGGCGGCGGTGCGCGATTTGGCCGGGGAAACCGTCACTGGACCGGCAATTCTCGTCGGCTCGCCCTGGCGCGAGGCCGGGCAGGTGCATAATGCCGCCTTGTTGCTCGATGGCGGACGCATCGCCGAAATCCAGTTTAAGCGGCACCTGCCCAATTACGGCGTGTTCGACGAGGCGCGGCTGTTCGTGCCCGGTCCATTGCCTCGCCCGATGGATTTTCGGGGGGTTCGGCTGGGGGTGCTGGTCTGCGAAGACATGTGGTATGCCGACGTGGCCGAGGCTCTGGCTCGCGACGGTGCCGAAATCTTGGTGGTGCCGAACGGGTCGCCCTATGAAGACGACAAGCAGGGGCGGCGGCTGGAGCACGCGACGGCGCGGTGCGCCGCTACGGGTCTGCCGCTGATCTACGTCAATCAGGTCGGCGGTCAAGACGAACTGGTGTTCGATGGCGGCAGTTTTGTCGTCGCGTCCGATGGCGCTCTGGCCGCGTCGCTGGCTCCGTGGCAGGTCGAGATCGCCTTGACCGAGTGGCGGCGTGAGTCGGGGCGCTGGATCTGCGTCGGGCCACTTGCCGCGCCGGTCGGGCGGTTGGAGGGAATCTATCAGGCGATGGTCGTCGGCCTGCGCGATTATGTGGCGAAGAACCGCTTTCCCGGCGTTGTGCTGGGTCTGTCCGGTGGGATCGACAGCGCCTTGGCGGCGGCCGTTGCGGTCGATGCGCTGGGGGCGGAGCGGGTGCGTTGTGTCATGATGCCGTCGCCCTATACCTCGATCGACAGTCTGGAGGATGCGGCGGAGGTTGCGGCCTTACTGGGAACCCGCCTCGATACCGTTGATATCCGTCCGGCGATGGAGGCATTCTCGGCGATGCTGGCCCCGTTGTTCGGCGATGCCGTTCCCGACACCACCGAAGAGAACGTGCAGTCGCGTGCGCGGGGGCTGACCCTGATGGCCCTGTCCAACAAGTTTGGGCCGATGGTTCTATCGACCGGCAACAAAAGCGAAATGTCCTGCGGCTATGCCACTTTGTATGGCGATATGTGCGGCGGCTATGCCGTGCTGAAGGATGTCTATAAAACCACGGTGTTCGCCCTGTCGGACTGGCGCAATCGCCATTGTCCTCCGGGAGTGTTGGGGCCAAAGGGCGCGGTGATGCCCGAACGGGTGCTGACCAAGCCGCCGACCGCCGAATTGCGGCCAAACCAGACAGATCAGGACAGCCTGCCACCCTATGAGGTGCTGGACGGCATTCTGGAATGTCTGATCGAAGGAGAAATGAGCGTGGCCGAAACCTGCGCCAAGGGCTATGACGAGGAAACAGTGCGGCGGGTCTGGCGGATGCTTGACCGTGCCGAATACAAACGGCGTCAGGCTCCGCCCGGAGTCAAGATCACCGCCCGTGCGTTCGGCAAGGAGCGGCGTTACCCCATCACCAACGCCTTCACGCCACGATGAGCGTTATCGTTCGCTTCGCGCCCAGCCCGACCGGGCTGCTGCATGTCGGCAATGCCCGTGTGGCGCTGATCAACTGGCTATTCGCCCGCAAGAGCGGCGGCAGCTTTGTCCTGCGGCTTGACGATACCGACCCGGATCGGTCGCGGGTCGAATATGCCGAGGCAATCGAGGCCGATCTGCGTTGGCTGGGCCTGTCCTGGGACCGGCTGGAGCGTCAGTCCGCACGGCTGGATCGTTATCAGGCGGCGGCGGAACGGCTGAAACAGTCGGGTCGGCTCTATCCCTGCTGGGAGACCTCGGAAGAGCTGGAAATCCGGCGCAAGCTGGCGCTGTCGCGCGGGCGTCCGCCGGTCTATGACCGCGCCAGCCTGCGGCTGACCGAAGCCGAGATCGCGGCGCGCGAGGCCGAAGGCCGTCGTCCGCATTGGCGTTTCAAGCTCGATCATGCCGAGGTGCGTTGGGACGATCTGGTCCGCGGTGCTTGCCACGGCCATGGCGAGCACTTGTCCGATCCGGTGCTGATCCGGGCTGACGGCAGCTTCCTCTACACTTTGCCCAGCGTCGTGGACGATATCGACTTCGGTATCACCCATGTCGTGCGTGGCGAGGATCACGTCACCAACACCGTTGCCCAAATTCAGATTTTCGAGGCGTTGGGCGGGCCGGTGCCGGGCTTTGCCCATCTGCCGCTGCTGACCGATGCCGGTGGTGCGGGGTTGTCGAAGCGGCTGGGGTCCGGCTCGCTGGCCGACCTGCGGGCGCGGGGGATCGAGCCGATGGCGTTGAACGCACTGCTGGCCCGGCTTGGCACGTCCGACGCGGTTGCGGTGCAGCACGATCTGGCCGGACTGGCCGCCGAATTCGGCTGGGACAAGTTCGGACGCGGCAGCCCGAAATTCGATCTCGCCTTGCTGGAGCGGCTTGATTCCCGGCTGGTGCACGAGATGAGCTTTGCCGAGGCGCGTGAGTCCCTGACCGAGTTGGGCCTGTCCGAAGCCGACGAAGCGTTCTGGCTGGTGGTGCGCGGCAATCTGACCCGGATGGCCGATGCGGCCGAGTGGTGGGCGATTTGCCGTGCCGAGCTGGCTCCGGCGACGGAAGAGGTCGAATTCACCCGCGCCGCCGCCGCGTTATTGCCGCCCGAACCGTGGGATCTGTCGAGCTGGTCGGTGTGGACCGAGGCGGTGAAACAGGCCACCGGCCGCAAGGGTAAGGCTCTGTTCCATCCGTTGCGTCTGGCTCTGACCGGGCGCGAGAATGGACCGGAACTGAAGACTCTGTTACCTCTGATCGGTCGAGCCCGCGCGTTGGCTCGGCTTGAAGGCCGTGTGGCCTGATCTTCCCTTTGATTATTGAATGCCGGAGACCGATCGGTGCCGCTGGTTCTTTACAATACCCTGTCCCGCCGCAAGGAACCGTTCGAGCCGCTGGCTCCCGATCATGTCGGGATGTATGTCTGCGGTCCAACCGTCTATGACCGCGCTCATATCGGTAATGCCCGTCCCGTCATCGTTTTCGACGTGCTCTATCGGCTGTTGAAGCAGACCTATCCGTCCGTGCGCTATGTCCGCAACATCACCGACGTCGATGATAAGATCAACCAACGCGCCAAGGATTCGGGTGAGCCGATCTCGACCATCACGGCGCGTACCACCGCCTTGTTCCATGAGGATATTGAGGCGCTGAATTGCCTGTCGCCCGATGTCGAGCCGCGCGCCACCGCTCACATCCCGCAGATGGTGGCGATGATCGCCCGGCTGGTCGAGCGTGGCCACGCCTATGTGGCCGAGGGACATGTGCTGTTCAGCGTTGCGTCGATGCCGTCCTATGGTGGTCTGTCGCGGCGGTCTCAAGACGAGATGATTGCCGGAGCCAGGGTTGAAGTCGCTCCTTACAAGAAAGATCCGGGCGACTTCGTTCTTTGGAAGCCCTCGTCCGATGATCTGCCCGGCTGGGATAGTCCGTGGGGGCGGGGCCGTCCTGGCTGGCACATCGAATGCTCGGCGATGAGCCTTGAACATCTGGGTGCCAGTTTCGATATCCATGGCGGCGGACAGGATCTGGTTTTCCCTCACCACGAAAACGAGATCGCGCAGAGCGTCTGCGCCAACGGTCAGCCTTTTGCCCGGTACTGGCTTCATAACGGCTGGCTAATGGTCAATGGCGAGAAGATGTCGAAGTCGTTGGGGAACTTCATCACCGTCCGCGATCTGCTCGACCTTGCTCCGGGCGAGGCGATCCGGTTGGCGATGTTGACCACTCATTACCATCAGCCGCTCGACTGGACCGCCGATCTGTTGCGGCAGTCGCGGGCCACCCTCGACCGGCTTTATACCGCGTTGCGCGCTGTTGCCGATATTCCCGCCGATGACACAGCCGACGCGCCGATCGAGGTGCGGGCCGCGCTGGAAGACGATCTCAATACCCCGCTTGCGATCAGCCATCTGCACGATCTGGCCGGAAGCCTCAACAAGGCGGTCGATCCCGCCGACAAGGCGAAGAAAAAGGCGCGGCTGCTTGCGTCGGGTCGTCTGCTCGGTCTGCTGTCCCACGATCCCGAGACGTGGTTCAAGACCGCGACGGCCAAGGGGGACGGTCCCGACGACGCCGAGGTCGAGGCGATGATCGAGGCCCGCGCCGCTGCCCGCAAGGGGCGTGATTTCGCCGAGGCCGACCGTATCCGCAAGGCACTGGCCGAGGCTGGCATTCTGCTGGAAGACGGTGCGTCGGGTACGACCTGGAAAAGGGGGAACTGACCCCCGATGCCGCGAGCCCCGCTCACCGGCTGGTCTTTTGCTTGGCATTGCCTGTCTTTCATGCTGGTCGTGCTTCTGCTGATTGCTCCCGCGCTGTGGAATGGATATCCGCTGATCTATTTCGACAGCGAAGATTACATCGACATGGCGTTCAGCTTTCAGCCGATCGTCTGGCGGACGATGACCTACAGCATGCTGTGCACCCTGACCCGGCTATTCGATACGCTGTGGATCATGCCGTTGGTGCAGGCGGTGCTGACCACCTGGGTGCTGCATGAAGCCGTGATGGGCTTTGTCGGGCGATGGCGGCATATCGTGTTTCTTGCCATCGGACTGCTTCTGGCTCTGCTGACCGGGCTGCCCTGGGTCGCATCGCAATTGCTGGCCGATGTTTTTGCCGGGGTCTCGATCCTGGGGATTGCCACTCTGGCTTTTGGCGAGGGATTGCCGCGGTGGCGGCGCTCGGCGCTGGGGGTGGTGACGGCGCTGGCAATCTGCGTTCACATGTCGCATGTCGCGGTGGCGGCCGGATTGCTGATGGTGTTGTGGGCGATGTCGGCGCTGTCGCGGCTGATCCGGCGGATGCCGCGTCCCCGTCTGACCATCGCCAGTTTGTCGATTGTCTGTGGCATCCTGGCGGTTCCGGTGACTCATCAACTGGTTACCGGGCGTTTCTATTTCAGTGAGTCCGGGCAGGTGCTGCAACTTGCCCTGTTTGTCCAAAATGGCGTTGCGCAGGCTTATCTCGACGAAGTTTGCCCCCAGGGTGCTCCGCTGAAGATGTGCGAGCACAAGGACGAGCTGCCCCGTACCGCCGACGAATTCTTGTGGGGAGACAGTCCATTCGACGAGATGGGCGGCTGGCGGGCGATGCATGACGAAGCCGGATTCATCGTCAAGGATGCGATCCGCCGTTTTCCGCTTAAGGTGTTTGGCGCCGCCTTCGACAACACGGTCGAGCAATTGCAATCGATCGACAGTGGCGAGGATCTGGTGCCGATGACCTGGCACTTCGTCAAGACTCAGCTACGCCACTTTCCCGCCGAGTTCCGCGAATTCCGCTTCGCCCGTCAGCAGCGGAGACCCGCGCTTGATTTTACCGCCCAGAACGATTTCCAGGTTCCGGTTAATTATGCTGCCGAACTGGCTCTGTTGGCGGTGCTGGTGGTTGCGTGGCGGCGTCGTGATCGCTCGACCACCGGGTTGGCCGTGATCGTTACCCTGGCGCTTCTTGGCAACGCCATCGTTTGCGGCGCGATTTCAAACCCGCACGAGCGCTATCAGAACCGGGTGGTGTGGCTGGCGCTGTTTGCCGTCGCCATCGGTGCGGTTCGTCTCGACCAGCGCTTTGCCCGCCGCCGACCCGATCCGGTTGCGGCCAAGACGCTCCCATCCTGAATTCCGACCGCACAGAGATTAAAGCCCCCTCTTCTCTGGTGAAGAGGGGCTTGACGCTCTAGCGTGCCAGAATCTTGGCGGCATCCTTGGTCTTGCCGACGGATTCCTCAATCTGGTGAATGCTGGAACTGATCGTCGCGACGGTCCGGGAAATGGTTTCAACCGAGTCCGACGCCCGTTGCATGTTCCCCGACATGTCGCGAGTCACCGCGCTTTGTTCTTCGACGGCGGCGGCGGTTGAGGTGACGTGATCGCGGACGGTTCCAATCGACTGGCGGATGATGTCGAGAGCCGACACGACATCGTTCGAGATGGACTGAACGCCCTCAATCTCCTGACTGATCTGTTCGGTTGCACGGGCGGCCTGATTCGCCAAATTCTTGACTTCGTTGGCGACGACGGCAAACCCCTTGCCAGCCTCGCCCGCGCGGGCCGATTCGATGGTGGCGTTGAGAGCCAGCAGGTTGATCTGTCCGGCAATCGTCTGGATCAATCCGACGATTCCGCCCATCGCGGTTGCCGCTTCGGACAAATGCTTGGCCGATTGTCCGGCGGCGACCACCTGATCGAACGCGCCATCGGTTGCCATTTGCGATTTCGTCATGCTTTGAGAAATCTCGGAAATCGAGGCCGCCATTTCCTCGGCGCTGGCCGCCATCAATTGCACATTGCCAGAGGTTTGGATTGCGGCGGAACTGGCTGTCCCTGTCTCGATCGTCGATTGGGTGACGGCCGAGTCGATTTCCGTGAAATTGACGTCGATCAGCGTCTTAAGCTGATTGAGAAGAGCGATTTGTTTGGTGACGTCGGTGGCGAACTTCACCACTTTTATCGGTTTGCCATCGGCATTGAGGATCGGGTTGTAGGACCCTTCGATCCAGACCTCACGTCCACCTTTGCCGATCCGGCGAAACTGGGCCGCTAGAAACTCGCCCTGACGCAGACGAATCCAGAAGTTTTTGTAGTCCTGGCTGTCGCGATAATCTGGATCGACGAACAGGCTGTGATGCTTGCCGACAATCTCAGACAGCTCATAGCCCATCCCTTTCAGGAAATTATCGTTGGCGGTTATGACGATTCCGTCCATCGTGAACTCGATCACCGCCTGGGACTTCAAAATGGCTTCGTATTTGCCATGAAGATCGAGGTAACGCTCTTTTTCTGCGGTCACGTCGGTGGCGAATTTGATGACCTTGTAAGGGGTGCCATCCGGTTTCAGGATCGGGTTGTATTCGGCTTCGAACCAGACTTCGTGACCGTCTTTAGTGATGCGTTTGAACTGGCCGGATTGATATTCGCCCCGCCGCAATCCGGCCCGGAAGTCGGAATATTCTTTGCTGCCGCGATAGGCTTCGTCAACGAAGTTGCTATGGTTCTTAGATAAAATCTCTGGAAGAGTATACCCCATTAACTTAAGAAAGTTCTGGTTTGCGGCGAGAACATTTCCGTTCATGTCAAACTCGACCCGAGCGTTCGATCTATCCAGAGCCTTTATAATTGACTCGTGCTCGAAACTTTTCGTGTCTTTGAACCAAAACATCTTCGACTCCCCTCGGGGGTAGGCGTCCCCATACAACAAGGTCTATAACTTTCGAAGATGTTATTCTCTTTGTTATGAATTGGAAAGTCTCAAATCTTCCCTTTAATGCCAGGGTCCGGAGCCTTGAACCATCTGGACGATCGTCAGAAAAATCTCAAACATGATGAGAAAGACGATGTACCACTCAACCTTCATGCTGCTGCGGGTCTGGATCAGGTCGAGCAGGGTTTCCGCGGTGTCGGAAATCACTTCCAGCTTACGGTCCAGCGCCCGGTTACGGGCCGACAGGTCGTATTCGCGTTCCAGCCGGACGAATAGCCGTTCCAATTCCGGCTTGACCCAGAGGACTTCGGGGCTGTCGAGTAACTCGACGCGGCCGACCATCCGATGTTCGGCCAGCAGGACCTCGCCGATCTGGGCCAGCAGGTCGCGGGTGCGCAGGTGGCGCAGGCTGCGTTTGCCCAGCGAGGCGGCCAGTGGTTCGATGCTGTCAAACACACGGGCGATCCGGGTCTCGTAATGATCGAGGACCAGATCGCGCGCCATCATCTCGGCGACCAGTTGCAGGCGTTCCGGGCAGGTATCGATAAGAGAGATAATTCCGGTTTGATCGACCCGGTCCTCGCCGCCGGGGACGATTGCCAAATCGGTCGAGGCGCGGCCTTGGCTCGGCATCGGCTCGGCGACCAGCTTGGCCAGCGAGGTGAGGAAAACCGCTTCTTCCATCGGATCGAGGCCGAACAACACGGCGACGCCGTAGCGGAATAGAACGGCGAAACCGTCTTTGCCGGCACGGATAATCAGGGGGGCGGTGCCAAGCACCTGACCTTCTTCAAGGCGGCGAGTGTCCAGCCGCTCGCCGAGGAGAAGAACCTGGGCGGACAGGTGACCGATTCCGTTGGAACCGGCGGTGTGTGTGGGGGCGGATGTCATACAGTCCGAAATAGCAGAAAAGGGGGCGTCAACTTAACACGGCGCGGCGGGCAACCGCTTGTGCTGCCGTGGCTGTCACCGAATTTTCATGCCGTCCACGTCGGTTGAAGCCACTGGCGTTCGGTGGAGGCCAAAGTTATAGTTCGAGCGAGCGAGAGGGAGCATTCGTAATGGACTACCGTTTTTCCGAACAGGGTGGCATCACCCATGTCACGCTGACCGGTCAGTTGAATTTCGCCGCCAATGAAGACTTTCAGGCAATCGTTGAGAGAATCTCGAAAATTCGTGGGAGCAAAGTTGTTTTTGATCTCTCCAGTCTAACCCATATCGATTCGGTTGGATTGGGTCTGCTCTATATCGCTCACGAAGAATTGTCTGCGGTCGGGTCTACTCTTTCGTTGCTTCATCCGCGCGATACCGTGCTGAGGATGCTGCAACTGACCGAGGCTAACGAGACCTTCGACATTATTTCCTAATCCCGGCCCTGGCCCGCGTGGTCAGAGCCGCTGGCCGTAGCCGGGCGAGAACGGCAGCGACAGCCCCCACAGGGTCGCCAGATCCTCGGGCGAACGGATGATGTGCGTTACCGCCTCAGCCGGTCTGTCCTCGACGATAATTTCGCCGCCCTCGATCGCGACGCGGCGGGTCACCATCTCTTCAAATCCCCGATGCGAGCCGATGAAGTCGAGGCCGAAGCGCATCGCTTCGGCCTGGGCGCGGTCCTCTAACCGGAACGGAGCAAGCAGACCGGCCGGTTCTTCCGTGCCGCGTCGGGGGACAAAATGGGCCAGCGCCGAGCGATAGCGGTCGCGCGCTACCAGATCGGACCCGAAGACATAGCTGCCGGGATCGCGGGCCCACGGCACTCCGTCGATCTCGATCTCGACCGCCAACTGGTCATTATGGGCGTGGCCGCCACGGCCATTCTGCCCGATTGGGCCGCACCGCACCGCGACCAGAGCGCGGGGGCCGCGCCAGAGATAAAGGCCGAAATCGGGAAAGGCCAACGGCTCCATCCCGTCCAGTGCGGTGGGGTCGGGGGGCTGTATCCTT
This sequence comes from Magnetospirillum molischianum DSM 120, assembly GCF_000294655.1. GTDB lineage: Bacteria > Pseudomonadota > Alphaproteobacteria > Rhodospirillales > Magnetospirillaceae > Phaeospirillum > Phaeospirillum molischianum. Next base: position 112,673 of record NZ_CAHP01000014.1, on the reverse strand, counting down.
ACGACGAGTCCCGCCGGAGTGGAAAAGATTGGGCCGGTGGGCGGTGCGGGCAAAGGCGGTGCCGCCTCGGTGAAGCGGATTCCGTTGGCGAGAGCGGCGGTCAAAGCCGTGGCGAACCCCGCTTTTGGCGGAATCGTGGCGGGCGGAATCTGCTCGAACAGGCCTCGTGCGGCGGCAAACAACTCGGCAGGGTCGAGGATTCGTTCGACCGGCCCAGCCGCGCCGGGATCGCAAAGCGGCGCGGCTTTGAAAAAACGACCAGAATCTGTGTCGCCGATCTGGATCAACGTGCCGGATGGCAGGGTGGCGGCCGTGGCGAAACGTAGAGCGGCGGCCAGCCGTCCCTGTGCTTCAACCGACAGCGGCCGGTCCAGCCCGGCCAGCAAGGCGGCAGTATAAAGGGCCATCTCCGCCGACAGACGATGATAGGCGGTTGAGGCTTCGAAGCAACCGCCGTCATTGGCGAACTGGCGCAGAATCTCGGCCTCTAGTTCGTCGGCGGCGAAGCCGAGCCAGCTTTTGCTTTCGGCCGCTTCGGGCAGATAGGCGGCAATGAAGGCCAAGCCGCACAAATCGGCCAGGTAATGATTGGCGCGATAGGTTTCGTGCCATTCGAGGAAACGGAAGACGAAGCGGCCATGGGCTAGGGCCGCAGCGGCCAGTTCGGCTTCAAAACTTGCGTCAAAGCGGACCCCCTGGGCGCGGAACAGATCCCATCCGACCAGCAGGTTGGCGGCGCGGATAGCCACATCCATCGGGCAGGACCAGTTAGGCCCCCATCCCGGAGGGTTGGCCCCGAGGAAATCGAGGACCTGATGGCGGAATTCGGCGACAATTCGCTCTGGCGCGGGAAAGCCGGGAAGTCCCTGGACGGCCAGGGCATGGGCCTGGGCCAGGACGGGGGCGTGCTGGAAGCGGGCCAATTCCCACGGCAGCTTGATGTCGATTCCCGGCTGGTGACCGCCGCCGACGGCACGGCCCCAATCCGTCGTTGACCAGCGATAACCCGAACGGAAATCGACCATCCAGTCGATCGGGGTCCAGTCGGGATCGGCGATCTGGTCAAGGAGAGAGCGGGCGCGGGCGCGATTGCCGGGACGATGTTGAGCGGCAATCGCTTCGGCCCATTCGGGAGGCAGAACCGGGCCTGGGCCATACTGGTTTCCGTTGAAACCAGGATAGGTCTCGCCATGGGCGACCCGAACCCAGCCCGAGCCGAGCAAATCAAAGCGATGGTCCAGCCATAACGCCGTCAGCCCTCGCAGCGTTTCGGCATTGGCGGCGACCGGACTGAAATCGACAACGGTCATGCGGGAAGCAAGTGGCCCGGCCTCGCGTGGGTCGAGATAGGCGGTGCGCCGGCCCGTCACCAATTCACGGATCGGCCGGGTTGCTGCCTTCCAGGCGAAGGACAGACTTTTCGCCAAGACCAACTGTAGCGGCATCGTCCGCGCCACCCGCATCAGCAGGGCGAACTGGCTTGGTGGTTTTGGCTCGGCGGAGGAGCCGGTGGGGCTGGCGGAATCCGGGGCGCTGCTCATGATGGGGTGAACTATACCCCGGCGGTTGCTCCCTGCCAATCCGCCCGCCGTTCAGTAGCCGGGGATAGGCTGTCGTGGCGGTGCCGCCGGGTCAGATAACGCCGACATTGCCCCTCGCCGTCATAGCCGAGCAGAGTGCCCAGGATGAAATCTTCTTCGGGTGACAGGCGGTTCAGTGGGCAGGTGACAATCCGCCTTGCCGTCTCGACCCATGGCCCCCGACCAAAGAAAATGTTGGCCTTGGTGTCGCTGACGAAGTGGAGGAAGTGGTCAATTCCTTCGCGTTCGAGCCGCGTTCGAATCTGGAAAATTTCGCCGCCGCTTGCCGTCAGCATGAACAAGGAGCGAACCCCCTTGCGGTATTCGTAGATCTGGTTGAGCAGCAAGCGCATCCTCGACTCTTTCGCTCTGGTGCCAATAGGGCGAGTATATTGCGAATAAGAGCTATTCGCAATAGATCCTCCGATCTGTGTGAACGGGTCTAGCGAGACAGCTCAAAATCAGTCAAAATTGAATAATTCTAAAAAGGAGGCTTGCCTATGACGCACGATCCCGTCATCGACCCGGTTTCCCGCCCGGATAGCTGGGCTGTTACCGCCTGGGCCGAAGCGCGCCGTCGTCCCGGACCTGCTTTGGGGCTGGGGGCCGCGCTGGTGGTGCTGCTGGTTTTGCTCGCGGCGGGTGGGGTAGGGGCATTGCGGCCGGATAAGGCGGAAATGGTTGGCCTGGCTTGGTTGGGTGGTCTGGCCGGGTTTTTCGCTACCGCGCTTGGAGCGGCGGCGGGGGTCTCGCTGCGCAACCTCTCCAGCCGGACCGAAGACAGCCTGCTCGGCTTCGCCGCCGGGATGATGCTGGCAGCCAGTTCGTTTTCCCTGCTTCTCCCCGGTCTGGCGGCGGGGCGCGAGATCACCGGCAGCGGGCCATTGGCGGCGTTGGTGGTGATTGTCGGGTTGGCGCTGGGGGTGGCCCTGATGTTGGGGCTTGACCGTTTCTTCCCGCACGAACATGCCCATACCGGGCCGTGCGGCCCCGGCTCGGCCCGTGTGTCGCGGGTGTGGCTGTTCGTCCTGGCGATCACGCTGCACAACCTGCCCGAGGGTATGGCGATCGGCGTCAGCTTCGCTCAGGGCGATCTGTCGGTGGGGTTGCCCCTGACCACCGCGATCGCGTTGCAAGACGTCCCTGAGGGATTGGCGGTCGCGATCGCTCTGCGTGCCGCCGGGCTTGGTGTCAAACGGGCTGCACTCCTCGCGGCGGCCTCGGGGCTGATGGAGCCGTTGGGGTCGTTGTTGGGGGTGGGGTTGTCGAGCGGATTTGCCCTGGCCTATCCGATCGGTTTGGGGCTGGCGGCGGGGGCGATGATCTTTGTCGTTTCGCACGAAGTCATCCCGGAAACCCACCGCAACGGTCACCAGACTCCGGCAACATTGGGGCTTATGGTCGGCTTTGCGGTGATGATGGGACTCGATACCGCGCTCGGATAACGGGGGCAGTGAAGATCGTGCTTGACGCGGGGCGGGGGGTTCGCTACACATTCCGCCTCCCCGGTGGCGGGTGTAGCTCAGTTGGTTAGAGCGCCAGGTTGTGGTCCTGGATGTCGTCGGTTCGATTCCGATCACTCGCCCCATTCCCCCTTTTATTTCGTTTTGTTCGCTTGCAGGCTAGGAAAGCTCCTAGCCTGGGGTAGACATTTTCCGTCTGTGGGGCAGACACTGCCCCCTTAGCGCGAGGCTGGAATTAGCCCGCGTCCTGCGGCTCTTTCCTTGTCAGCCGCTTCTGATCGGCCTGCTCGCGGTCGTGCCGGATCATCTCGAAAGTCTTGTGCCGATCAGGCGCAAACCGTCCCTCTCGTTGACAAGCCGCTTTGCCTGGCAACTCAGGTCATGTTCGTCGATCTCTGGGCCAAGACCTGGTCGTCATTCAGCCTCAACCTTTAAGTGAATGTGCGCGACCTTGATGGCGGTCCCCCCCACTCTCTGCGCCTTTACCATTACCTCCACGACAATCCACAAAACCTGCTTAAATTCTCGCAAAAATCACAATATATTTTTAATCATTACTCTCTTAAATTGAAACGCTTCCCGTGTGACACGTGCTTGGCTCCATGGTGTTTTAAGGGCACGGCGCGATGTTAATCGCCTTGAACGCGTATCGAGCGGAGGAGGGTGCAATGACGGATAATTTTTTGGGTGAGCTTAGATTCTTTTCCTTTGGGCGTGTCCCGAGGGGTTGGCTGCCCTGCAATGGTCAGATTTTGACGATTCAGCAGTATCAGGCACTCTTTGCGTTAATTCAGAATACCTATGGCGGAGACGGTAAGGTGAATTTCGCTCTCCCGGATTTGCGCGGGCGTGTCGCCGTGGGTATGGGCCAGTCGGCTGCTGGAGGAACGATTTTTCAGCGTGGGAAGACGGGTGGCTCCGAAACGGTAACGCTGACAGCGACGCAAATCCCGCCGCATGTTCATGAGGTCATCGCCTCGCAATCGACGGCGACGACCGCTCAGGCACCGTCCAATAACTATATCGGGGTCGCAACCGCAAGCCCGGCGGGGACTCAACCTTTTAATCTATACGCCCCCAGTCCGACATCCTCGACCGATTCTAACTGGGTGCAACTGCATAGCTCGACGATTTCATCCTCCGGCGGGGCAGTGCCGCATGAAAATCGACAACCAGTTATTGCTTTGCAAGCATGCATTGCAACTCAGGGCCTCTGGCCGTCGCGCGATTAATTTCGGCTCCCATATCGACTGGAGGAACCCATGGCAGAGTTTTATGTCGGCGAAATTCGCCTTTTTGCTTTCGACCAATATGCGCCCGCCAATTTTCTGCCCTGCGACGGCCGGACTTTGAAGGTTGCCGACTATCCGGCGCTTTTTTCCCTGATTGGCACGCTGTATGGCGGCGATGGCACGACGGATTTTAAGATTCCCGATTTGCGCGGGCGCAGCCCAGTTCATTACGGCCAGCTGACGGGCGGCTCGAACTATCTCTTAGCCCAAGCGGCAGGGGCGGAGCAGGTTCAACTGACCTCGGAGATGGTTCCGCCCCACAATCACATCGTCTCAGTTACAAAAGCCGCAGCAACCACGATGGTCCCCGCCGCGAATAATGCCCCAGGGGACGTCGGTAGTAATTTTTATTACTGCAATGAAGATCAGGCGGGCGCGTTGTTCAAAACAGCGGGGGATACGGTTACGGTCAGTGGCGGCGGAGATCAGAAACATCTGAACATCCAGACCAGCTTGATTTTGTCTTATGCGATCGCCGTCAACGGCCTCTATCCAGACTTAAACAATTAACCGTATTTTGGAGGCTGTCATGGCAGATGGTTTTATTGGCGAAATTCGTATTTTTCCTTTCGGTTATGCGCCGATTGGCTGGTTTCTCTGCGATGGCCAGAAGATGGCTTTGAACCGGTATCAGGCATTGTACAGTTTGTTGGGACGCCGATTCGGGGGTGATAATCAGACCTATTTCAACCTTCCTAATTTGAACGGGCGTATTCCTGTCGATGCGGGCGTGTCCCCGACGACGGGCACACAATTCGTCTTTGCCAGAGCGATTGGGGAGGAGACGGTGACGGTGACCTATCCGCAAGCCCCGAGCCACACTCATTCCTTTACAACAAAGGTCTCTGGAGCGTCTTCGGCGGGAATGACGGGGGTTGCAGGAACGATAGCGTCCAGCAACGCCGGAGCATCGCTTCTCAGCCGCGGGATGACCAGCCTTCCGAAGCCAATCTTTGCCTATGACGTTCCGCCGTTGAACAATGAGACCCAGTTGGGGGTGAATGTATCGCCTGCCTATGGGAATGCTCAATTGAATGCGGATTCCCATTCCAATCTTCAGCCCTACTTGGTGATGGCATACTACATCTGCAATGAAGGCGACTATCCGGTCAATCCGAACTAAATGCCGGAAAATTTTGGGCTGGCAGGGCTGTGGATTGCTCTACCAGCCAACTGGCTCGCGCGCGGAATTGGACTCCGGCTGCGGCAGTCCGACGATTTTGCTTTCCTGCGCGATCTTTACCGCAGGACGCGGGCGGAGGAAGTGGCGGCGGCGGGGTTCGATTCCCTCACCGCCGCGCTCTTCCTCAATAGCCAGTTCGATCTTCAGTGCCGCCATTTCGCTGCCCACTACACCTTAGGCGGGCAGCGGATTGTCGTGACCGCGCAGGATCAGCCGATCGGACGGATTGAGCTTTGGATATCTGACGTTGATGGGCGGTTCGATTTGCGTGTCGTCGATATTAGCCTTTTACCGGAATGGCGCGGGCAGGGCCTCGGAGCGGCCCTTCTCGCGGCGGTTCAGCAGGCCGCCGCAACGGAGGGGCGGAGCGTCAGCTTGCATGTGGATAAGCTGAACCGCGCCTATCGGCTCTACACCCGCTTGGGGTTCCGCAAAGCCGCCGATGCCGGGGCCTCTTGGCGGATGGAATGGCGGCCGACGACGAAGCGCCGCCTTCGGTAATCGCGCGAATGCATATTGCGCGCAGTTGAGCGAGAAAACTTCTAATGGTTGTTGGGCATGGCTAGGTGACGATGCTCGTTATCGCCCATCGCTTGGCCCCAATTGCGCTGGCAGATCGTCAGATTCTTCTTAGCCCACCCGGCTCTCGATCATCTTCTGTGTCTCAAGGTAGCTGAGGAACTCCAGCGTATCGGTTTTGACCGTTTCCAGCGGCGTTTGGTAGGTGTCGGCGAGATCCGTGCAAAGATCACGCACGCGCACGGGCTCTTTCAGCCGCTCCCAAATCGCGCGGCTAGTGGCTGTCAGCGCGTAGTATTGGCCATTCTCAATACTCATCAGTACGGTTTCGTCGCCGACATTGGCGTCGAGAATACCGTCGTTCCGAACAACAATTGTCTCCAGCGCGACCATGATTCTCGCATCCTTTTCCACTCATTCGAACCAATTATATATGAGTAGATGGGCGAAAAATATCGTATAAACTGTTTGGGTGCTAATATTTATCCCGTCCAGGTAGAAAGCTGACCGAACTCTATGAGCGATTACCATCTTTTCGGCTGGCGTGTGCAGAGCGCGCTGCCGCTCTCGGAGCTTCTACCTTGGCGGGGTGACGCGCGCGCGCCGGATCTCGTCGTCGAGATTGGTGCCGTGCCGCCGATGGACCCGCACCTGCCGAGCTTTAGCCCCGCTGTGCAGATTTGCCCAACCGGGGTGCGGGTGGCCATGCCAGCGGTTGCAAGCTATTGGGTGGAGGCGGGCAGGCGTGTAATCGTGCAGCCGATTTTGCCGGAAGACGCGGCCGATATTCGGGTGTTTCTGCTGGGAACAGTGCTGGCGATCCTCTGTTTTCAGCGCGGGCTCCTGCCGATGCACGCGAGCGCGGTCGATATTGACGGACGGGTTCTTCTGCTCTCGGGAGTGTCGGGGGCAGGAAAATCCACCTTGGCCGCAGCTTTTTCCGCGCGGGGTTACCGGCTGCTCAGCGACGATCTCTGTGCGCTTGAGGTGCGGGAGGGGCACCCCCTTATGGTTCTTCCCGCCTTTCCGCGTGTCAAGCTTTGGCGCGATTCGGCGCTCCATCTCCAGGTTCCGATCGACGGTTTGGAGCGCATCCGGGAGGAATTGGAGAAATATAACGTTCCTCTGGTGGAGGCGCGGTTCCAACCTGATGCTCTGCCTCCCGCGCAAATCGTCTTTCTACGGACTGAGCGCGCGCCAGAGCGGCCCCCCTTGCGCCGTCTCATTGGGGTGGAGGCGCTGCGGCGATATGATCTGGTTCACCGCTGGCGTTTAGGTTTGGCTCTTGGGTGCCAAGCGTTGATATTCAAAGCTATGGCGCGTTTGGCCGATGCGGTGCCTGTAGTGGAAGTTGCCCGCAGCGAGGATCTTGCCGATCTTCCCGCGCTGGTCGATATGGTCCGCGCGCTGGGGGAGATGCCGCGCGGATGAGCGGGATTTACTGGCTGGCTTCCTACCCGAAATCCGGCAATACGTGGTTGCGGCTGCTGCTGCGTTCTTATGCGGCGGGTGGGGCGGCGGTCGATATTAACGGTACGGCACCGGATGGCTGGAGCATCAACGGTCGCACGCAGTTCGACGAGTCGATTGGCCTTGCGGCATCGGATTTGACCGATGCCGAAATTTTGGCTTGGTGGCCATCGGTGTTACAGAAATGGGCGCAGGCCCGCACCGAACCCGCCTATCTGAAAACTCATACGATGTGCAGGCCGTTCGATTTTACTCTGGGGGTGGTCTATCTGGTGCGCGACCCGCGCGATGTGGCCCTCTCGCTCGCCCGCCATACCGACCGCAGTATCGATGCGGCGATTACAATAATGGGAACACAAGATAAGATTATGGACCGGTCGCGCTATCGGTTACAGCCGGGTTTGTTACAATCCTGGGGCAGTTGGAGCCAGAATGTCGAAAGCTACTTGGCCCCGGCGCCTTTCCCCGTTCATATCGTATCCTATGAGGCGATGCGCGCCGATTCCGCCGCAGCCTTATCGGGGCTTCTGCCTGTCTTGGGATTTCAGGTTGACCACGCGGCGGTAAAAGCTGCCGTCGCGGCGACGGCGCTGGAGACGTTACGGGGCCAGGAAGCCGCGAAAGGCTTTGTCGAAGCGGTGGGACCGCACAGATTTTTCGGCGAAGGGCGCGTTGAAGGATGGCGCGACCGTCTTACGCCTGCGCAGCGTGCCCGGATCGAGGCCGACCACGGACGGGTGATGGCGCGCTTAGGTTATCTCGACGCCGATTACTGATTGCCGCGCTCGCTCCAGCGAATGAATCGGCCGGTTTGAATGGCGCGCGGCAGCATCTGCGCAAATTCAAAACGCCGGGCTTCGGCGGCGGAGGCATCCTGGGGCCAGGTGTCGATCAACTGTTTCAGGCGGGGCAGATCGAGCATTTCGGCGGCCAAGGGCACGTTGGTTAAGCGTTCGATCTCGGCGGCGAAACTCTCGCGTTGGGCGGTCATTCGGGTGAACCATTCCGGGTTTTGCCGACCATAGCCCCGCTCGGCGAGTAGGGCGGCTGGCAATCGGTCGGCGAGCGCCCGGCGTGCAAGGCTGCGCTGCACACCCCCGAGAAGATATTGCTCGCGTGGGATGGCAAGACAAAATTCCGCAAGATCGGGATCGGCGAAAGGGTCGCGTACTTCAAAGCCGTAATAGGCCCGTACGGTGCGAATGGTTTCGAGTGTGCGCATGCGCTGCGCTTCCATATGATGCGCGATGAGCTTTCGGCTATCGGTGGTATAGAAAGAAAGCCCATCGTCGCCCTGTGCCTGGAGAGCCGCGCCCAGACCGACCCTTACGGCGAACTCCGAGCGGATCGCGGCATATTTCGTCGAAGGCTCTTCATCGGGATGCCGCCAGCGCCACAGGGCCGCGCGCAGTTTTGGCGGCAAAGCGGGGAGTAAAACGTGGGCTTTAAGTGTGCCCCAGAGCGTCCGTTGTCGAAACCGGGCGGCACCTGGAAGCAGCTGAATAAGCTTGTCCAGACGGCCCCCTCTGGCAAAATCGCCTAAGCCCCGTAGACCGCTGAAGCTGAGGGTAAAGTTGCCGCAATCGCCCGTCAGCAACATAGCGTGCCCATTTCTTTGAGCGGCGCGATAAGCCGGGTCAAACCAACCTAAGTGATTGGCGTTAGATTGGGGGCGGCCCCCGGCAACGAAAAAGGGGGTGGGATCGATCTCAATCGACGCGGGTTCCGTGGAATGACAAAAATGCGGGTATAGATTGGGATAGCGGGCAGCGAGCGCGTCAACATAGGGCCGTTCCCGGTCATACCACCCGTCCCGCGCGGCGACCCCCTGCCCAGGTGGTGGCTCGGCCGTGTACGTATAAAGGGGAGCGGGGGCGAGCAGGCGCGCCGCCGATGCCGCAACCGCCGAACTATCGAGGCCACCCGACAACAGAACTCCCGGTGTTTGGGCGCTGCGCAAATTCCGCTGAACCGCTTGGTCCAGAAGATCGCGCGCCGCTTCGGCATAGGCTTGTGGCGTTCGCAAGGTCACGCGGCGGCGGGTATCGAGGCGCCAGAAGGCCCGTTCCCGCACGCCTCGGGCATCGGCGGTTAGATAGGTTCCCGGCGGCACGAGGCGGATGTTCTTGTACAGCGTGTCAGCCGGATCTGCGACACTCGCCGTGAACTGGAGGGCGAGTTGGAGCGGATCGAGCGTTTTGGGGACGCTGGGAAATTGGTGGAGCGCGCTCAGCGTCGTTGCAAACCAAAAACCCTTAGGGCGTGCGTGCCAATAAACGATCCGCATGGCCATTGGTGCGGCTATGAGGTGTAGACGCTGCTCCCGCGGGTCCCAGAGCGCAAAACTATAATCGCCCCTTAATTTGTGAAGTGTCTCAAATCCATAGCGGTCGAGCCACGCCGCAGCGATCTGAGAGTCCGGGGTGTGGGGTGGGAGGCCCAGATCCCCAATAATCGGGGAGGGCTCAAAGAGATACCCATCGAAAAGAATAACACGCCCCGCCGGATCTTTGATCGGTTGGCGTTCGGCACGATCTTCGGTGGTTACGATCCGTTGGGCATGCGCCAGCGCGGCAATATCATCGTGCCAAACGCGAGGATTTCCCAGGCCTGCGCCAAAAAAAGCCGCGCCTGCGCGCGCCCGATCCTCCTTGGTTAGCTCTTCCGTCTCAAAAGCAATATAGCCGCGAAAGTCACTCATGAGACGAGGGGCAATGTCTGCGTCCTAGCCTTACGATTGCGTGAAAACCCCGAGGCCATCGTCGCCCGGACTCGAGTCACTCTGTGTGAATTCGGCAATCGAAAACATCGTAATCGATTGGAGCGGCGCAACCCAGCGCATCGGCTGCGCTTCCGGCGACACTGCGTCTTGCACGCTATTGCGGTCGCGTTGCTGCTTTTCCATATAGATCACCCTAACTTATTCGGCGATAAACCCAATTTACTAAAGGCAAACGGGGGCCGCGAGACTAGTGTTTCTTTGGGTGATAACGTTACTGCAATCTTCAACGAATGGAAACAGGGCAATCGCCTGAAGACGAGGGGGATTCCGGTACACGACCTTGACGAGGCGCATCGTCGGCCGCCTCATCGCCTCGACGATATATCGCAGCCTTCTGGTGCGGATGCCAAAGCGAAACTTCTTTCGTCTGCGGTGCGGTGTTGAAACCGCCAAATACTGGCGCACATGTCGTCAAGGTTGCGTCGGCAATTCCATCCCAGCAGGTCAGCGGCCTTGTCCACCTTGGCGTAGCAGGTCGCGATGTCGCCGGGACGGCGCGGCATGATGTGGTAGGGGATCGGACTCCCGCAGGCTTTTTCGAAGGCGTGGACCATCTCCAGCACACTATATCCGCGTCCCGTGCCGAGGTTGAATGTGTTGAGTTCCGTCGAGCGGGTCATCAGGAAGTCGATAGCAGCCAAGTGACCTTCGGCCAGATCCATGACGTGGATATAGTCCCGCACGCCGGTGCCGTCCGGTGTCGGGTAGTCATTACCGAACACCCGCAGGAACGGCAATTGCCCACTGGCGACTTGGGCGATGTACGGCATCAGGTTGTTGGGAATACCGTTCGGAGTCTCGCCGATCAGACCGCTGTCATGGCCGCCCACCGGGTTGAAATAGCGTAAATTGGCAATGTGCCATGACGGATCGGCGCGAACGACGTCGGCCAGGATTTCTTCCATGTGCAGTTTGGTTCGGCCATATGGATTGGTGGCGGAGACTGGGTGTTCCTCGTCTAGCGGCAAATAATGGGGATCGCCATAGACGGTGGCGCTGCTGCTGAAGACGAGGTTTTTGACCTGCGCCGTATTCATGGCCTCAAGCAGACTGATGCCACCCTTGACGTTGTTGGCATAGTACTCGATTGGTTTGGCGACCGATTCGCCGACCGCCTTGGCTCCGGCGAAGTGAATGACCGCATCGATGGCGTGCGCCCGCAGGATCGCCGTCACCAGCGCGGTATCGCGGACGTCGCCTTCGACGAAGGTCTGTTTCTGGCCGATGATCGTCTCAAGCTTGTCCACAACGTCGCGTTGGCTGTTGGCCAGATTGTCGAATAGCACAGTACGGTGACGGGCCGCCGCCAAGACGACGGCGACGTGAGATCCGATGTAGCCCGTGCCTCCGGTCAGGAGGATATTCAGGCTCTTGCCGCTTCCCTTCCACTCCGTATCAATCCGATCCGAAGCGCAACCGTTGTTGGTCATAACGGTGCCTCGCGGGTGGTCGGGAGGGAAATGGCGGCGCGACCGTGGGGCGTCATGCTGTCGAAGATGTCGGCGTAAGCGACGAACATTCCAGCCTGGTCGTAATGCTGGAGGGCACGTTGGCGATTGGCGGCACCGATATAGGCCCGCAAAGGCGCGTTCGAACTCAACCAAGTCAGCACGGTGGCGAATGCGGTATCGGTTCTAGCGCTCAGAAATGACCGATTCTCACGCGCAACCATCGTGGCGATATCGCCGACATCGGTTGCTGCCACCGGCTTTCCGGCCGCCATCCCTTCCAGCACGCTATAGGGCATTTGCTCGGTATCGGACGATACGGCGATGATATCGAAGGCTCCGGTCACCCGTGCCGGGTCGGGCCAGTGGCCAGCGAACAGAACCTTGTCGGCGATCCCTAGTTCCGCGGCGAGGTGTTCCAGCGATGTCCGTTCGCTGCCGTCGCCGACGATGACCAGACGGGCGGGGGTGAGATCGACGGTTAGGCGGAAGGCGCGCAGCAGTCGATCCAGACGCTTTTCTGGGCGGAGCGTGGCAACGCTGCCGATTACCGGCCCATCGCCGACAGGCAGGAGGGCGGAAAAGGCGGGGTCGGGCGCGCTGGCGAATCTCGCGGTATCGATGCCGTTGGGGATGTACCGCAGCCGGTGAGGGGGCAACCGCCACCGCGTGGTGGCGATGCCGAGCAGCGTTTGCGACGGCAGCACCACTTTGCTGCGACGCAGGATCAATCGTCGCGTCCAGATCCGCCGTGGAATCTGATTCGTCGCTTCATCGGGTCCGAACCCGTCCTCAATGTGAAGGTGGGGCCGACGCGCCAACTGGTTGGCGATGGCCCAGTCCATCGCGCCCCAATTATAGGTTGCGAGGATATCAGGGCGAATTTCGTCCAGCTTTCTGTGGCAGGACACGATCTCGGACAGCATATCGCCACGGCGCCAGTCGGGCTCCAGCAGCGTGACGTGAAGATCGGGCGACAGACGGGGGGCGCAGCCGTGGCGCCCGTCCATGGCCATGATCAGATGGTGGTAACGGGAGCCGAAGTGATTAGCCAATTGGGCGAATCGAACTTGGGATCCACCGACATCGAACGTAGGAAATATGTGGAGAATTGTAACTTCAGAAGATGATTTTTTCATTGTTAAAAATCGTCCAANATAGTTACAAATATGAAAATTGCCAAAAACACCAATAAATATGACTAAATTTTGATTCTTGACTGGACATAATCACTTATTTAAATAAACTATCCGTGATAGAGTCAATGCTATGTATTGAAACGTTACAGAGGTTGCTTCTCAATGGGGCTGGTTTCGGAGTGGACTTAGTCGACGAAGGGGCGGGCGTCCTGACCGTTTCCATTGGAGACTGTCCTCCACTCGAACGACTCGGCCAGATGTGGCGTGAGTTGGAAATCCGGTCGGATGCGTCGTTTTTTCTGCGATGGCATTGGATTGGGGCCTGGATCGAGGCCATGGGTATGCCGACGGGGCAGGTGCTGGTGCGGCGGGGCGATGAGATTGTCGGCCTCGCGCTGATTCATCGAAGCCCCGATCGCTGGTTCGGCCCACTTCGCCGCCCCGCTTTATGGCTGCACGAGGCAGGCGACCCACGGCTTCGCTCGGTTGCGATCGAATACAATGGCGTGCTGGCTGACCGCACGGTTTCGTCCTCTGTCGAGGAGGCTTGTCTGCGGGCTCTGGCTGGGCTGCGACAGGGTGATCCGCTGTCGTGGCGTGCGATGACGTTGGGAGGCGTTGCGGTCGAGTGGGAGACCAGATGCCGACGTCTCGGCCTGAAGCACCGCGTGCATCGGCGACAACCGGCACCATATGCCCGGCTCGATTCCGCCCGTGATGCCCTAGAAGGGGTGTCGCGGAATACCCGTTCTCAGATCCGTCGTTCGATGCGGCTCTACCAGAGCCGGGGCGGGCTTACCCTCCGCCCCGCGACCACGATCGATGAGGCCCGGAAGATGTTCGACGGGTTGGAACAGTTGCACACATCTTACTGGCGCAGTCGGGGGCAAGGGGGGGCTTTTGCCGAGCCCTCATTCCGCCGTCTGCATGATCGGCTCCTGGCCACCGCCTTTCCCGATGGAGGGGCTGACCTGCTGGAGGTGCAGGCTGGCAGTGGAATTGTTGGGTATCTCTACAATTTTATCTGCGGTGGGGTGGTCTATGCCTATCAGAGCGGTTTTCTCTACGAGGCCGATGCCCGCCTTAAACCCGGTCTGGTTTGTCATGCGCTTGCGATGAACCATTACCGTCACCGGGGGATGAGGCTCTATCGGTTTCTGGCGGGCGACAGCCGCTACAAAACCAGCTTGGCCGATGGCGGCGACGAACTGGTCTGGCTTACCTGCCGTCATGACGATATCGCGTATCGAGCCGAGACCGCCGGGCGGGCACTGCTCGGTCGCCTGAGGAACTGGGCGAAGGGCCATGGAGGAGGTGGCTCGTCCGAACATTGACGGCGCGAGGGGCGGTCTCGATCACCGCAGCTTGGGATAAGGAGCGGGCATGAGGATTCTCTACCATCACCGAACGGTTTCCCGCGACGGTCAGGATGTTCATATCGAGGAAATGATCGCCGCTCTGCGACGCCAGGGTCATGTCGTGCGGGTGGTGGCTCCCCAAGGAGAGGATTCCGCCTCGTTCGGGAAAGACGGCGGTTGGGCTGCCTGGATTAAACAGATGTTGCCCAAGGCGGTATATGAAGCGCTGGAAATGGGCTATTCCCTGTTCGCCTACCGGCGATTGCGGCAGGCTTATGACAGCTTTCAGCCTGACATTCTGTACGAGCGCTATAACCTGTATTTCCTGGCGGGGTATTGGCTGAAGGCGCGCACTGGTCTTCCCTATGTTGTTGAGATTAATTCTCCTCTTGCTTCCGAACGGGCGGAATTCGGTGGGCTGGCGTTGCGGCGGCTGGCGGAATGGAGCGAGCGCACCGTCTGGCGCGGTGCAGATCTAACGCTGCCGGTGACCGACGTTCTGGCCGAGTTCGTGCGCCGGACGGGCGTGACCGAGGCGCGTATTCTGGTTGTTCCGAACGGGATCGATCCTCAGCGCTTCTCCCCCCAGGTTGATAGTACGGCCGTGCGCCGCCGTCATGGCCTGGAGGGTAAGGTCGTGTTGGGTTTTACCGGCTTCATCCGCGACTGGCATGGTCTGCCCCATGTCATCGATGCCATGGCGGCGATGGAAAACCGGGCAGAATTGCATTTTCTCGTCATCGGTGACGGACCGGGGCGCGCCGCCCTGGAAGAGTATGCCGAAGCGCGCGGCATGCGCGACCAGCTCACGACCCTGGGAGTGGTCGGGCGCGATCATGTGGCTTCCTATGTGGCGGCCTTCGATATCGCTCTCCAGCCTAAGGTCGTGGCGTATGCCTCGCCGCTGAAGCTGTTCGAGTATATGGGACTGGGGCGGGCTATCGTTGCCCCGGATCAGCCCAATATTCGTGAGGTGTTGCGCGATGGCGAAAACGCTTTGCTGTTCGATCCCGACGATCCCGCCCAATTCTGCCGTGCCATCATGCTTTTGTGCGGCGATTCTGTGTTGCGGGCGCGCCTGGGGGCGGCAGCGGCGCATACCATCGAAATGCGGGATTTTACCTGGGACGGCAATGCCCGACGAATCGTTGCCCGTCTTCACGAGCAAGAAGGCCGGTCAAATCGCGATGAGGTTTTCTCGTCGCCGCTTGGCACCCAGGGGATACGGTGATCGCGTCCGGTCACTGAGGGAGGCGATACAGGCGCGGCACCTGCGATCAGGGGAGAGGTGATGGGGGTTTTCATTCTTGCCGTCGGACCAGGCCGGGCCGATGCCGCACGGCGAGCAGACGCCGCTTTGGTTGCCGGGGGATTGGCGCTGGCGGCTCTGATCGAGACCGTCGATTTCCGTTTGTCCGTGTTCAGGAAGCTGAACGGCGAGGGCGGAACCTTTGTGTCGTGCGGCGATGGGGATTTCGCCTGCTGCACCGGAACTCTGATCAAGAACGGTCTGATCGGGGCCGAGGCGCTGGCTGCTCTTTGGGCTGAATTCGATCCCGATGATCTGGACCCGTGGAAAAACACCCAGGGCCACTGGTGCGCTGTTCTGCGTAAGCGGGGGCGAGTGCATGTCATCAACGACCGCCTCAACGTCAACAAAATTTACCACGACGGGACTCTGACGGTTCTGTCCAATGCCTTCGTCGCTCTGTGCGAGATGGGCCGTCCCGGCGCTCCCAATCGCCAGGGTTGCTATGAATATGTGTGGAATGGCGTGCCCTTTGGCACCAAGACTCTGTTTGACGCGATTGTCAGCCTGCCCAACAACGCCGTGACCACGCTGGAAGGGGGGCGTGTTCAGGTACGGAATCGTGCCTCCGCCTATACTCCGCAGCCGATGGAGCGGGTCGAACTCGACGATATTGCCGACGTGTACAATGCGCGCCTGCGCGGATTGTTTCGCCTCTATGCTCGCCATTGGCCCCGACAGGTTAGTTCAGCTCTCTCGGGCGGCTATGATTCCCGGTTGCTGCTGGCTCTGCTGCATGATGCCGGGATGGAGCCGTCGCTGTTTGTCTATGGAGCCGAGGAATCCAGCGATGTGCGGGTGGCAAAGGCAGTCTCTGCCGGGGAGGGATTGGCGCTCCGACACATCGATAAGGCGGAGCATCCTCGGGTCAGTCCTTCGGATTATGCGGCGCTCATGGCGCGGAACGTCATTGCATTCGACGGGTGGAAGACCGATGGCCTGTTCGATGGTGGCGCCGATCTTGACGATCGCCGCGCCCGCAGCGCTAACGGCCAAGCTCTGATGAATGGCAGCGTGGGCGAAATTTTCCGAAATTTCTACTACATGAGGGATACCGCTTACAGCCTGCGCGATGTCGTGTGGACGTTCTATTCGCGTTATGATCCGGCCGCCTGCACCGAGGCGTTCTCGCCCCGACGCTACGAAGACAACGTGATCGCCGAGATCGCTCAGGCGGTGGGGTTGCCCAATTCGGGCCGGGTGCCGCGCCCCTCTGTCGAAATGATCTATCCCCTGTTTCGTGGCCGCTATTGGACGGCGCGCGATACCGCCATCAACCAACGCTTCGGTACCGCGCTTTATCCCTATCTGGAGCCATCGGTGTTCGACGGCACTTGGGATATTCCGCTCGATCTGAAGAATTTCGGTCGGCTGGAAGGCCGCATGATCCAACGCTTATCGCCGTCCCTGGCCAGCCACACCAGCAATTACGGCTTTGATTTTACCGGCCCGGTGCCGTGGCGCTATCGGGTCAAGATGACCTTGAATTCCTGCCGTCCCCCTTGGATGCGGCGGTTGAGCTATCGTCATCAATGGAGGCGAATGGGGCCGATGCCCTATTTCCTTGGGCCGGACTATCTGTCGATGGTAATCGACACCTCTTTCCCGTTCATGCGTCAGCTTTTCCGTGTCGATAGGGTGCATGATGCCGAAGCGTTCAATCGTCTGTGCACGGTGGAATATCTGTGCCAGCGCTACGGCGCGGCTTTGGATATTCTATGATCGTAATGGCGGCCAAGGGCGCCGATGCGCCCGACGCCTTCGGTGCGGCGACACCAACGCCCATGGTCGGGACAGCTTGACCGCGGGCAAAGGATTGCGCGCGCGTCGTTCCGTCATTTTGGTCTCCGTTGAAAACAAAAAGCCCGCTCCAATGGGAGCGGGCTGTGGGCGAAATACCCAAATGCCGTCAGGCTATTTAATTTTTTCTAGCAGCCAATCGCCGTTTTCATCGTGACTTGCAAGATGATTCTTTGAATAAAACTCAAGGACGCCAAGATAGCACTTGTCTTGCGGGTATTGTTGCGGAGGGTCTGGAATTACCCCAGCACTAATGATGTATCCACCGGGACTGATGCCTTCGAACGAACGTTCTGGTCTCCCATAATCCTTGGTCAGCCGGAACCTCTCGCTCTTGCCGTTGAACCACGTCAACACTGCCGTGTTTCCGTCAAAACGAGCGGTGACCAGCAGTTTCGGCCAGGGACGCAGGGGCGTTACGTCAACAGGCGCTCCCATCTTGTCGAAACCATACCGAACCTTCCATGTGCCGTTCAGCGAAGGGCAATCTGTTCGCGGCGGCGGATTGTCGTCAGCCCAGGCGGTATGGATTGGCAACCACAGCGCAGCGGTGGCAGCGAGAACACGCAGGATCGACATGGAAATTCCGGTCCATACTTCAGAAAGAATGCGGGCACACCTGTGACGATGATCAGGTCACTATGGTTCTTATTATGTTCGTATACAACCGATTGCTTCAGTGGCCGGTTGGTATTAGCGGCGAAGGCGCGCGACGGTGGCGAGCAACGTCTGCTCTGGCCCGTTCGGACGGCCAACCGCCATCCACAGGCCCAGAAGCACGACGAAGAATGTTGCGGCACCAATCGCCATGTCGGCGAGCATCAAGAGTACGGGGAGAGCCGCGCCCGCTTGTTCGTGCCACAGGATAATGGCACCCGCCATAGCGGCGGCGGCGGTGGTGGGGCGCCACAGGCAGGACAGCACGTCGCCCCCGCTCAGTTTACCCTGATGGATAGTGACGGCGAACAAGGTCGATACCGTGGCGGTGATCACGATCAGGCGGACCACGGCGATCGCTTCGATCCCCCAGACGTTCCCGGCCAGGACCAGGGCTGGCACCAGCACCAACGCATGAAGCAGGGTGACGAGGCCGAGCAATCGTTCCTGCTTGTTCTGTAACAGCAGAGGCTCCAGTGCCAGGAGAAAACCTTCCATCATGCCGCAAAGGGCGAGGAGGCGGAAAAACGAGGCGGCATCGCGCCATTGTGATCCCAGCAGGACCAGAACCGCGTTCTCGGCGATCAGGGCCATGCCTGTTCCGGTGGCAAGACATAGAATGGCGGTGAGCCCCAGTACGTGGACGAAGGCGGCGCGAAGTTCGGTTGCGCTGTGTCCGATCCGGGCATAGGTCGGAGTCAGGGCGCGGCCAATCGGTTGGATCACGTCGCGAGTCGGCATGGTGGCGATGTCGGAGGCGACATAATAGGTGCCGATATCGGCGGCAGATCCGATCCCGCCGATGAGGACTTCATCGGCCCGCTGGGTCACGAAGCGTGCGGAGCAATTCAGGATCTGCCATTGCGAGAACGACCATAATTCACGCCAGTGGACCAGCGTGAAACGCGGCCGGTAGGACGACATGACGAAGCTGACGCCGACCGTGATGATGGCGGAGGCTGGAGCGGCGAGTGCCAGGGCGCGATAATCGCCAAGAGCGACGGCCAGCGCCAGACCGACGCCGAACATCAGAAGCCTGCGCCACATCCAGTAGCGGAACTCGCGGGCGAAATCGAGTTCGGCCCGGAATCGGACCACGCCGATATTCTCGAATCCCATGATCAAGGCGCGCAGCGAGACGATCCAGATCACCTCGGTGACGCGCTCATCGTTGTAATAGAGGGCGGCGATGGGAGCAATCGCAACCAGCGCCAGCGTGGTCAGCACACCGGCGACGACCGTGATGGTCCAGGCGGTGTCGTAATGTGCCCGGCTGGCTTTGGGGGAGCGGAGCAGGGCGATATCGACGTTGGCGTCTGACAGGACGATGAGAAACTCGACCACCAGCCAAGCCATGACCGAGACGCCGAAATCAGCGGGCTGGAGCAGACGCGCCAAGATCAGGATATTGACCAGACCAATCAGCCGCAGGCCC
Organism: Magnetospirillum molischianum DSM 120; assembly: GCF_000294655.1. Lineage (GTDB taxonomy): Bacteria > Pseudomonadota > Alphaproteobacteria > Rhodospirillales > Magnetospirillaceae > Phaeospirillum > Phaeospirillum molischianum. The sequence goes on along the minus strand of NZ_CAHP01000014.1, from coordinate 93,238 downwards.
CAGCGCATGGCGACCATCCAGAGCGCCCCGCGGGCCATGTGGCCCTTGATCGACTGAAAAGAATGATCGTCGTCGGGATTCAGAACGGCTGTCCGGTGATCGTGCGGAACAACTCGATTTGCCCCTGCGTGGTTTTGTCCCAGCTAAAGCGTTCGGCATGGCGACGGGTGGCGGCGCGCTCTGGCAATGCCGCGAACAGTCGGCGTACGCCCTCGACGATTCCTTGAGCCGAGCGTTCGCTTATCAGTACACCGGCTTCCGGCGCAGTGACGGCCTCGGCGGTTCCCCACACGTTGGTGGCGACGACCGGAGTGGCACAGGCCATGCTCTCCAGCAATACGTTGGCCCAGCCCTCGCGGCTGGAGGCGAGCACCAGAGCGTCGGCGGCGGAATAGATCGTGGCCAGGGATTGATGCGGCACGACACCCAAAAACCGCACTCTTTCGGCCACTCCCATCCGCTGGGCCAGTGCCTCCAACTGGGCGCGGTCGGGACCACCTCCGGCGATCAGCAGGGTGAAGTCGGGCAGATGCGCCATCGCTTCGATAATCAGGTGATGGCCTTTGCGTTCGATCAGCAGGCCAACCGATAGCAACGTAGGGCCGGACAGTCCAAGGGCTGCGCGGGCCGTCACCCGATCGATCGGATGGAAGCCGACGAGATCGACGCCGTTGCGCAGTACGCGGATCTTGTCGTCGGCGACGCCCAGGTTCCGTAAGGGGTCGGTCAGCGCTTCGCAGACGGTAATGATGCCATTGGCCCGGCGGGCGGCCCAGGCGATCTGGCGACCCGGCAGGACGTATTGTGGGATCTGATTGAGATCGCTTCCCCGTCCGGTGATTACCAGCGGCTTCTTGAATTCCCGAGCCAGCAAGGCGGCGGCAACTCCGTCGGGATAGAAATAGTGAGCGTCGATGGCATCGATATCCTCTTGGGCCAGCAGGCGGCCCACCACCGCGCGCGTCCAGGTATAGAGCAGGAGGGGGGCTACGCTCATGCCCACTTTGGCGATGACCGGATAGCGCGGGTGCCAGATGCGCAGGCCGTGCCGGGTTTCAGTCGGAGGAGCGAGCGCGAATTTGCTCCACTCGCCCCACCGGGGGTGAGACGAGGGGAACCATGGAACCGGCGCCACCACCCGCGCCTCGACCTCGCCGCTTTCGACCAGATGGCGCAGCCGGTTTTCAACGAAAATGCCGTTGACCGGCTGGCCGGGATTGGGAAACAACGTGGTGAAGGTGAGCAGGCGCAATGGGCGGCGACCCGTCCGATGGCGGTCGGAGGGCGCGACGGCGATACCGGAGACGGCCCCCATCTCTAGCTCTCGCCAATGCGCTGATAGAGCTTCCGGGCGTCCTCGGCATCTGGAAACACGACCTTCTTTGTAACCAGCGGGGCTAGGATCTTGCGGGCGGCGGCGGTGTCTCCGCTATCTGCCAACACGATGGCCATGTGATATTCGATCGATGGATCGTTCCGGTCGATATTATAGGCCTGTCGGATCAAGGCGGAACCAGTCTTGGACTCACCGCTTTGGTAGAGCAGGAAAGCATAGGTATCGAGGATCTGCGGTACGTTCGAAGAAATATCGAAAGCCCGCTTGGCCATCTGGAGCGCGCGGGGATCTTTCATCCGGCTGTAGGCCCAGGCCAGATTATTCATAATCATCGCGTTGCGGGGCGTCTTGTCGATCAGGATCGAGTATTGCTCTGCCGCCTCGCGCACGGCATTCGAGGTCAGCAGATCATCGGCCAGCATCACTCGCACGTAATGGTCATCAGGATTTTTGTCCAACCAGTCGGTCAGCAGGCGACGCGCGCGGACGGGATCGTTCCGATCCGCGATGGTGCGGTAAAGCCGAAGAATGATATCGGGCGAGTTCGTCTGATCCCATAGCTTCTGATAGAGCGCTTCCGCTTCGGGCAAATGGTCGGTGGCGGCTTGCAGATCCGCCACCAGCAGCGGAGCAAAGGGATTGTCGGTGATCTTTCCGCTGGCGGTCCGGGCCAGGGCCAGAGCCGCGTTGTAGCCCGAGGTTTGTTGCTCGACCCGGATGCGTTCGGTCCAGGCGGGGATAGACTTGGGATCGAGGGCAATCGCTCTATCCAATGCCTCCTTGGCGTCCCGATTCATCCCCATCCGTGCCAGCACCTGTCCCAGGCGGAAATGCGTCCGGGGATCGGAGGGAGCCTGAGTGACGATCTGGCGGAATAGGGCCAGTCCGTCCTCGCGCTTGCCCGCCGCCAGCAGGGCGCTTCCCGCCGCGTCAAGGGTCGAGGGATCGCGCGGGGCCAGACGCGCCATCTCGGTGGCGACCAGGACGGCACGTCCGGTCTCGCCGGCGGCGATCAGCGCCCGCAGTAATTGGAGCTTAGTCGCGCTATCTTCCGGGCGAATTGCGGCCGCCCGTTCGAGGAAGGGGAGGGCCGCACTGACCTCATTGCCACGAATCTCGATCTGGGCACGGGCCGTCAAGGCTCGGAGATTGGTAGGAGACTGGCGCAGAATGGCGTCGAGGGGTTCGCGGGCCTGGGCCAGATTGCCTTCGTTCAAATCCAGATCGGCAAGGTTGATGGCCGCGGGCAGGAAATTCGCATCCTTCTCCAGAGCAGCCTTAAACGCGACGCGGGCGGCGGCGGTGTTTCCTTTGGCTGCCAGGGCCATGCCTTTAAGAGAAAGCGGCAGGGGCGTATTGGGCTGGCGCTGGGCCATGGACTCGGCGGCGGTGACGGCACGATCGTAATCGCCGTTGCCAATATGGGAGAGAATCAGGGCCAGATCGGCCTGTCGGTTTTCGGGGTTCCGGTCCACCACCTCTTCCAGCTCGTGAATGCCGACATCGCGGGTCGCCGCTTCCTGCAAATGCGACAGCGCAAGCTTGGTCTGCGCGCCGGTATTGTCGGGTTGCAGCCGGGTTGCCTTGGCCAGCATCTCGGTGGCCTCGGTGATTTGGCCGACGGCAAGATAGGACGAACCCAGCATTTCCAATGCGGCGGGATCTTCCTCGATCTGTCCGCGCAACGGTGCCAGCAGATCGATCACCTTGTCATAAGCGCCTTGGCGGAAGAACAGCCCGGCCACCAATTTCGTGCCGGGCAGATTGGCGGGAAAAGCCGCATGGAATTTCTCGGCGTGGTCCTGGGCCTGACGCAGGTTGTTATTGAGAGCGTGGATGGTGCCCAGCAGGTAGCGGCCGCGCGGCAACTGCGCAATCTCGGTTTCGACTGGGCGGACGGTATCCATCGCCGCGCCGAATTGATTGGCGCGGGTTTGCAGCGTAGCCTTGATGAAAAGCCCCATCACGGCCTTTGGTGCCAGCTTGAGGCTTCGCTCCACTTCGTCGCGCGCTTCGGCATCTTTGCCCAGGGTGAGCAGCAGCATTGCCAGCTTCTGGCGGGAAACGATGTCGCGAGGGTTGTTCTGGATGGCGCGGCGATAGTTCAACTGCGCGGCGTCACCGTCGCCATCCATGGCGCGCAGATCGCCCTTGGCCGCCAAGGCTTCGGGCTGGTCGGGAAGGAGGCGCAACACCGAATCGATCAGCGCTTCGGCCTCAGTTCTTTGATTTTGGGCGATCAGAACCAGGGCGCGGGCGATCTTGCCATCAGGAATGCTGGCGTTTGTCGCCAGGGCGGCGCGGGACTCGACATCGGCTTCGGCCAGATTGCCGAGGCTCAATTGCGCACGGGAACGCTGGCTGAGGATGCGTGCCTTGCAATCGATGTCGTCGGGGCAGGGCTGAAGGTCGGAGATGACCATCTGCGCCTTGCCTTGTGCCAGATAGCTCATTCCGAGGACGGGCAGAACCTTGGCGGACGCGACATTGTACTCTCGGGCCAGGCGGAATTCCTTTTCGGCCGAGACGTAATCGCCCATCTGAAGGTGCACCATGCCAAGATCGAAGCGGATCGTGCCGTCGCGAGGGGTGGCCTTGACCTTATTTTTCAGCAGGATCAGGGTGGACCGCAGAGTTTCGGCGCGCCGCGCCGCCTGAGTCTCGTCCTGGTTCTGGCTGGTTGGAGCGGAATCTGTGGTCGCGAAGGCCGGCAGGCCGGTGCCGACAACACCAACAGTCAGGATCGTCGCCAGGATGCGGCTGAGATAAGGGGCGTTCATGAACGGTCCTTTCTCTTGATGTTGGCGTTCTTCATCAGTTCGTAAATGGTTGGGCGCGATACCCCTAATAACAGGGCCGCTTCCGACACGTTGTTGTCGGCTATGGCCAGGGCCTGGATCACCGCGTTGGTTTCGGCCTGTTCGCGGATCTGGCGCAACGAGGGCATGGCGAGGGGGGAGGCATCGATCTGGATGTCGAGATCCTCGGGGGTTATCTGTTTCCCGTTGGCCATCAGCGTCGCACGCTTGACCCGGTTTTCCAGTTCACGCACGTTGCCGGGCCAGGGATACGTGGCGATCGCCGCCAGCGCCTCGGCGGAAAAGCCCTTGGGGGCTGTTTTGAAAGCCTTGGAAAATTTCAGAAGAAGAGAGCGCGCCAGCACTGCGGCATCTCCTGGGCGTTCGCGCAAGGGGGGGATGTGGATGCCGACTTCATTCAGCCGATAGAACAGGTCGTCGCGGAAGGTGCCGTTTTCGATCATGGTCGCCAGAACCCGGTTGGTGGCCGAGATAACGCGCACGTCCACATCGATTTCCTTCCGGCCGCCAACCCGTTCGATGGTGCGGTTTTGCAAGAAGCGCAGCAGCTTGGCCTGAAGGGCCAAGGGCATGTCGCCGATTTCGTCGAGGAACAGGGTACCGGTATGCGCCTGTTCGATCTTGCCCAGGGTCTGTTTGACCGCGCCGGTGAAGGCTCCCTTCTCATGGCCGAACAATTCGGATTCCAAAAGATTATCCGGGATGGCGGCGCAGTTGATGGCGACAAAGGGCTTGCCCGCGCGCGGACTGAGATCATGGGTGGTTCGGGCAAACACCTCTTTGCCGGTGCCGCTCTCGCCGGTTATCAGAACCGCCACGTTGGCGGTCGCCACGCGCTCCACCGTCCGGCATACCTGCATCATTACCGGGGTTGTGGCGATGATTCCGGCCAGTGGCGATGATTTCTGTTGGTTGGACAGACGAAGGTTCTCGTCTTCCAGATCGAAAAGATAAAAGGCGCGCTCGACCGTGTGCAGTAGCATTGGGGGATGAACGGGCTTGGGGTGGAAATCGTAGGCTCCCAGGCTGATGGCCTTGAGGGCATTGGCCCGCTCCTCATTGCCGCTGGCGACAATGACCTTGGTCAAAGGCTGCAAGGCCAGCATGGCGTTCAGCGTTTCCAATCCCTCGCTGGCACCGTTGGGATCGGGCGGCAAGCCGAGATCGAGCACGACAACCGGCGGACGTTCCCGTCCCATCAACGCGAGAGCCTCCTTGCGTTCGCCGACCGCGAACACCTCGTAATCGGCAAGGCTCCATTTCAGTTGACTGCGGAGACTGGAATTATCCTCGACGATCAGAACTTTGCGCCGATCCTCCGTCATGCGCGGGCTTCCTTCTGGTCCGAAGCTTCAGGAGGATGACCGGCGGATGCCGCCATCGTCCCGCGCCGGAGCCACACCCGCATTCTGGTTCCATGTCCAGGCAGGCTTTCAACCTCAAGGGTTCCCCCCATCCTGCGGATCAGATGGCGGGTCTGGTAGGCTCCCAGGCCGTATCCAAAGGTCTTGGTGGAATGAAGGGGGCGAAAAAGTTCGTTTCGTACGAAGTCGCTATCCATGCCCGGTCCGTTATCCTCGACCTTGATGATCAGATGTGTCTCGCCGTCCTGAACTTCGAGCGAGACTGTGCCGTTGTTTCCCGCCGCGATGATGGCGTTGTCGAGAAGGTGGTCGAGCACCGATGTCACGGCGTCGGCTTGTCCCTGGGCGTACAGAGGGCCGGGGGGAATCTCGGCAGCGAGGTCGGGTTTGCTGCCGCGCCAGCGAGAGACGACCTGACGCAGCAGCGGGGCGATGTCGATATCCTCGCGCGGCGACTGCTCTTCGAGGTTCTGCTGCGTGAGCTGGGCGAGCAGGGTCTGCAAGCGCTGGACCGCGTTCCGCACGGTTTCCATCATGTCGCGCTGGAAATCGGGGCGATCGCCGAAGCGTTCGGCATTGACGACGACCAGCGAAATCTGGCTGACAACATTTTTGATGTCGTGAACGACAAAAGCGAAGCGGTGGTTGAACTCCTCCAGCCGCTGGGCATTGCTTAACGCCTCCGACGCTAATTCCTCGGCCAGAGCGCTGGCGGCATGGCTGGCGACGGCCTTGATCAGGTCGCGGTCTTCGGTATCGAGGCGGCGCGGCGCGCGCGCGCGGTCGAGTATCAGCATACCCAGAACCACGTCGCGATGAATAAGGGGCAAGATCACCCATGCCTGGGCGTTGGCGAGAATCCAGTCCGGCACGATCAGGCCGGGGGGGAGGTTACCGCCTGCCCGCACGTCGTCGAGATCGACGATGTTCCCGTTGGAGGCGAAGAACGTCGGCAAGGAAGCGTCGCGCCGCTCACAGGGGCGCTCTCCGTGATAGTTCCAGGCGGTGTCGGGGACAAAACAATCATCCTGCTCACGCATTACCCACAAGGCCCCGGCCGGGCTATCGAGGATATCGGCGATCGAGCGGATGATGCGTTCGCCCATCGACAGCTTCTGGTGCGAGGACAGGATGCGGATGAAGCGCAGCCATTCCTCGCGGTAATCGTATTTGTGGGAATAGAAGTTCTTGTTGATGAACAGCCTCGCCCGCGATCTGGCTTGGCCCGACCCTAGCAGGGTGCCCAGCAACAGCAAGCCACCGATCATGAAGGTAATCTGTAGCACGCTGCCCCATTCTTCATTCATCAGGCGCAGACCGGCGGCAACCGTGCCCATCGAAACCAGATAAAGCCCGCAGGCCAGCAGCGCCAGGGAATGAAAAACGGTATGACGCGAAACGTGGATGTCGAGATCCCGATTGTGCGACCGACGCAATATCCGAATGAAGGAAATGGCAAGGGGTGGCACTGCCAAGGCGGTCACGAAGCCGCGGGCAATAAAGAATTCTTTGTCCATCCTTTGTAGCAGCAAGGCATCGGAATAGAGAATGAAGTCGTAGGCGAAAACCATGCCGAGGCCGAGGCAGAGGAATTTCACTTCCCAGCGTTGCGACAGGGTGGCGTTGCGCAGAAGATTCTCGACCGAAAGAAGGCCAAGAACCGGCGTCAAGATCAGTGCCAACTGAGTTGCCGTAATGACGGCGGGACTAAGTGGGGTCAGCAGAATGGCCAGCCCAATCCCCGTCAGTGGGAGAAGGGTGGCGACGATCAGGACTGGCCGTCGGAGTGAAAACAATCTGCCGTTCTTGTCTTCCAGCAGGGACCATAGCAGCAGAAGCCACGAGAGGTTTCGTGCGATTTCAAATGATATCAATGGTCTGTTTGGGAAGCTGTTCAGCAGGAACAGCACCATGACCCCAGACCAGAGAAGAGTGGCCAGTCCTGCTGCCAACAACAAACCGCGCTTGTGGCGACCGACGCGGCTGGTCACCACAAGCGCGGTTAGCCCAAAAAAGGCGACCAGGCAGGACGCATAGCTGGTTATGGCCACCAAGGCATTCACGCTGATCTATGCTCCCCAGTCGATGTTTCCATCGTCAACGTGCCCCTTTGTTCCAGAGCAACACGTTCAGCGTTTGTATCGTTATTAGGACATCGAGAAACAGGCTATTATTTTTTATGTAGTATAGATCGTATGAAAGTTTCATCTTAGCGTCTTCTATTGTCGCTCCATAAGGATAATTTATTTGAGCCCAACCGGTAATTCCTGGTTTCGTGACGTGTCTGTTGTTGTAGTACGGAATTTCATTGATCAATTTTTCGACGAAAACGGGGCGTTCGGGCCGTGGACCAACGAAGCTCATTTCGCCCTTCAGCACGTTCAGCACCTGAGGGATCTCATCGATGCGGACCTTGCGGAGAAAGGCACCGACCCGCGTCACCCGGCTGTCATTTTTCGCTGCCCAGCGGGGGCCATCTTTCTCGGCGTCTGTCTGCATGCTGCGGAATTTGAGAATCCAGAACGGCTTTCCATTCAGTCCGACGCGCTCTTGCCGATAAAAAATCGGGCCGCGACTCTCTAGGATAATCAGCAGGGCGGAGGGGATGGTCAGCGGCAGGGTCAGCACCAGCAATATGGAGCTGATCACGATGTCGAACGAGCGTTTTACCATTGCCCGCAGGGTGTTCATCTTGAAGCCGTCGCAGAATATCAACCAACTTGGGGCGATATCGTGGAGATCTACTTGGCCGCTTTCTCGTTCCCAGAAGGTTGTGTATTCAACAACCTGGATGCCACGCAGCTTGCAGGCCAGCAGATCCTGCACCGGGAGGCCGCGACGCTCGGTCGAGGCAACTACCAGTTCGTCTATCGCGTTGGCAGCGCAAAAATCGGCCAGATCAGCCGCAGCCACTTGGTAATCGTCGCGTCGATGGGAGGTGCGCCGGTTGCCCTGTGGCAGAGGAACCGACGGGGGCTGTTGCTGGGGGTGATCGAGGCGGACGAACCCCACGATGGTATAGGCGCGATCCAGCATGTCCCGGCTCAATCGGTCGATCTTGGCCGCGCGCGGCCCGGACCCCACCACCAACACGCGGCGCTTTAATCCATCGAAATGGTCCACCAGAAGGAGAAACAATTCGCGGACTCCCAGTAGCACTGGGAGGAATAAAAGCAGACCTGTCCCGGCCAGGACATAATAGCCAGATTGAGTTTGACTACTGGTCAGCCAGCCATATCCCAGCAAAGCCTGACTGATGAAGATCAGGATTAGAGGGAACACCACCAGGGTTCGCGATAACACATCGCGACGGTGAACGAAATGCGCGCGGTTATAGAGTCCGACCGCCGACATCGCCAGCAGAACCACCGCTGTCAGTACGCTTGCCGAGGCAAATGCGTGATCGGTCGGGATATCGAAGCCGTTGGCGCTTAGTAAGTGAGATGTGCTGTAGGTCAGTGTGAATAGGATCGTCGCCTCACCCGCAGCCAGGAAGAATGCTGGAATGTTGACGTAGTGCCTGAAGACACGAAGCATGGCTTTGGCCCTCGTTTGGCTGTGGTGCTCTAGTCGCCGATTGAAACATATGGTTATAAATCATCGAAAAAAATATATTGCGTCACCTTTGTGAAGTGAGCGCTAATAATTTCAATAAATGACCCGCTTTGTTGGGCAGATGATAGTGTGTCTAAACTGATTGCGATAGCTGAATAAAATGACAGGGTGTGTTCTTTCTGGTTAGTCTGCGTAGTCATTATTTCGTTTCAAACGGCAAAGTTCAGCGTTATTTCGTTTATAAACGTAGATTTTCGTTCGTTGGCGTCTATCGAGCGGGCTTGATGATGAAACCTGATGGGGGCGCGGAGCGCCGGGACCGAAGACGCCAGGGGGCTGTTCGCCTTGCGCCGACCCAGCCGAAGCGCCGGGTCTTTTGATCGCGGTTTCGCCTCGGTCTGGTGGTCGGCCCAGCTTTGCGGCCAGCGCCAGCGTTCCCCCGGCCGAGCCTGGGGCTTGGGTTCGCCTGCCTCAGGGAGAACCCCTTCTGGTCGTCCTGGTTGATGCTGAAGAGGAATTCGACTGGCGGCATTTTTCATCGGATTGCGTTTCGGTACGCAATATTGCCGAGCAATATCGAGCGCAACGCCTGTTCGAGCGCTTTGGTTGCCGCCCCACCTATCTGGTTGATTTTGCTGTTGCCTCTCAGCCCCAGGGGTATCAGCCCTTGCGCGACTATCTGGAATCTGGTCGGTGCGGCATCGGGGCCCAGCTTCACCCCTGGGTGACTCCGCCTCTCACCGAGGACATCTGTGCCCGCAATTCCTTCGCTGGCAATTTGCCCGCCGCAGTCGAGTTTCAAAAGATTGCCCGGCTGACCGACGAAATCGAAACCAATCTGGGCTGTCGTCCGATTCTCTATCGTGCGGGCCGCTATGGCACTGGGGCGCACAGTGTGACCAGCCTGATCGATCTGGGCTACCGGATGGAGTGTAGCGTGGTGCCCTTCACCAGTTTCGCCGCCGGGGGAGGGCCGGATTATCGCCGTTTCGGCGTCGCTCCGTATTGGCTGGACCGGGACCGGACCTTGATGGAATTGCCGCTGACCTGCGCTCTGATCGGCCGCTGGGCCGGGGCGGACCCATCACCGTTTTCAACGCTGGTCTGCGGTGCTTTGGCTCGGTATCTGCATGTGCCGGGTCTTCTGGCCCGGTTCGGCCTGATTAATCGGGTGCGGCTATCACCCGAGGGGTTCAGTCTTGAGGAGGCCAAGGCCCTTACCCTTGCGCTTCTATCGCGTGGGCAGCGGTTATTTCATTTGACCTATCATTCCTCTTCGTTGCTGCCCGGCGGCTCGCCATATGTTCGCACCGAGCGCGACCGTGATCTGTTCCTTGGTTGGATCGAGGCGTATCTCGATTTCTTTCTGGGAGAGATCGCTGGCCGACCGGCCACACCCGAGGAAATTTACGCACTGGCTCGATCAGGGGAGACGCGGGACTCCGTGTCCGAGGCGGGGAGGGGAGGCGGATGACGAGGATGTCTGATCCGCCGCGATCCGTGCCGCTTAACAGGACGGACCGGCAAGATGGGCAACGCCCGCCTCAGCTTCTCGCCTTGACGAGCCTTCGCGGTCTGGCCGCCTGGTGGGTGGTCTTCTATCATTTCCGCGAACATTTGTGGCCGTTGAGCGGGCCTTGGCTGATGGCGTTGTGGGGCGGCGGCTATTTAGCGGTCGATCTGTTCTTTATTCTAAGCGGATTTGTTATCCATCTGAATTATGCGAGCCTGTTCCGGCGGATCTCGGCGGTTTCGCTGCGAGAATTCGCCTCGGCCCGGCTGGCCCGGATTTATCCGCTCTATTTGGTCATCAGTGTGGCGTTTCTGGCCAATCCCCTCGCCATAATTCTGTTCTCCAGTGAGAAGGTGATTGGAGAACGCTACGATTCTTCCTATTACCTGTTCAGTTTAGTGCTGATGCACAATTGGGGCTTTTTGCCCGGTCCAGCCTGGAACATCCCGTCTTGGTCGATCAGCGTCGAGGCTTTCGCTTATTGCGCGTTTCCGGCGGCGGCGTTCGTGCTGGTGCGCTACATCCGGTATCCGTTGGATGCCGTGGCGGTCGTGGTCGGACTGCTGGCCGCGCTGGCTGCCTTTTTTTATGGTGTCGGAGTGCCGTCGATCGGTGATGGCATCGCCCGGTTCGGACTTGAACGCTGTGTATTCGAGTTTCTGGTCGGAATGGCGTTATGCCGTTTCTACAACCTGAGCGGCGGCATTGGCCCGATGGTACATTGGGCGGCGCTGGCTGGTGCGACGGTGTTGTTCGTGCTCACCGCAGTGACGGCGGTGCCGGATTATCTTACCCTGCCTGCGGCCTTTGCCATGGTGGTCCTGGCTTTGACCGTGCCGGGCGCGCCGCTGTCAGTGATTCTGGCGCGGCCGTTTCTTGTTTATATTGGAACCATATCTTATTCTACTTATCTTTGTCATTACCTTGTAAAAGATTGGGTTAATTTTCTTTTGATCAAGCCGGGTCAGCCTAGTCTCGTGGCTTTTGGGATCTATGCTGTCATTACGCTGCTGGCTTCCATCGCTTTGTACCATCTGGTCGAGAAACCGGGCCGAAAGCTGGTTCGGAGGTGGGCTCGCCGGACCCTGCCGTTGCCGCAATGAGTCGGTCGCCGGGCGGGCGCATCCGCGCCCTTGGCCGCCGTAATGGCGGCTCGGTACCGACCAACGGGTAAAATCGAGGCATAGGGGCGTCATGATCGATATCTTTGCCATTTTGGCGAGCTGTTTTTGCGTGGTTTATGTTGTCGTCCGCGCGGCGAAGCTCGACGCCGTGACTCCGTGGTTCGGCGAGGACTCACGGCGTCAAATCCGGGGCAAGCCGAAGGGTAATCCGCCCCGGTCGCGCATCTCCTGAAGAGGCCCTGCGATGCGTAGCCTGCTGATGCTTGCTGTCTATGCCACGTTCCTGCTGGTCGGGGTGCGGGCACCATTCGTGCTGGGCCTGGGCTATGTCTGGACCGACCTGTTTCAGCCTCATCATATCGGCTACAGCATCATTACCGATCTGCCGGTTTCGATGATCATGAGTGTGGCCACTATCGGCGGCTATCTGCTGCTGGATCGGGTGTCGCCGCCGCGTTTGACCTGGGGACTCAAGTTGCTGCTGCTGTGGGCCGGGTGGGTCACCCTGACCACCACCTGGGCCGTGGTTCCCGGCCCGGCCTGGGAGAAATGGGACTGGGCCTTCAAGACAGTCTGCTTTGGGGCGTTTATCCCTTTTCTGTTCCGCTCGCGTATCCAGATCGAATCCTTGCTGCTGGTAGTGCTGTTTTCGGCCGCCGGGTCGATGATTGCGTTCGGAATCAAAACAGTCATCAGCGGTGGCGGATACGGCATGAATCTGGGGCTGGGCAGCGGCAATGTCGGCCTCGCTGAAAGCAGCACCCTGTCCATGGTGGCGGTGGCGCTGATCCCCTTGATCCTGTTTCTTAAGACGCACTCACTGATCGCGCCCAACTCCCGCTGGCGGCCCCTGGCCTTCAACGGCATGGTGGCTTTCGCGTTGTTAACTTCGCTTGGCACATTCGCGCGCACCGGGCTTGTCTGCATGGGGGTGCTGGCATTGACCCTGTGGTGGCACTCCAAGCGCAAGGTGTTGTTCCTGCTGCTGGTGGCGGGCATCGGTTCCGTTGCCATGGTGATCATGAGCGACCAATGGGTCTCGCGGATGGGGACGATTTCGGCCCCGGCCAAGGAATCGTCGGCTGCCGTGCGGTTGGGCGTGTGGAAATGGACGCTGGATTACGTTGCCAGTCATCCGTTGGGCGGTGGTTTCGGTATGTACCGCATCAACAGCTTCACGGTACCGATCGAGGGCAGCGACGAGGTTATGGTGCAAACGGCCCGCGCCTTTCATAGTATATATTTCGAAGTATTAGGTGAGCACGGCTATGTTGGGGCGGCGATATTCCTGTCGTTAATTATTTATCACTTTAGGAATTTGCACCGTTTATCGCGGGAGATGGATGGCCATGAATCGTTGCAATGGTCATCCGATCTCTCTCGGGCGCTATCGGTATCGACCCTGATATATTTATGCGGTGGCTCTTTCGTTGGGATCGCGTTTCAGCCAATTCTTTACATTTTCATTGCTGTCGGAATCTCCGTGCAGCAAAACGTCGAGCGCACCGAGCGTCATGCCGTGCGGAAGCAGACCGTAAATGACCGCTCCGTAACGGTAAAATCACCCGGCTGACAGTCCGCTACAAAAGGCGTCTGGGGGAGCGAACGCCGCCCCCCTGTCAGATTGGTCAGCTATCCCTGCTACCATGGTCTCGCTATAAGCCATGTCCTGGTCTCAACGATGGGTTTGAAGGACGGAAAGGTCTTTCGGACATGAGAAACACCGTATTCATGTTGAAGGTCGTCGCCTTGATTGGCTTGGGGGGAGTTGCGGCCTGCGCATCACTCCCCGAAGCGCCGTCGCGTGTTGATCCCCCAGAAGCCGGTGCGGGGTATCTGATCGGTTCCGGCGACAGCGTTCAGGTGTTTGTCTGGCGCAATCCAGATCTGTCGATCACGGTGTCGGTGCGTCCCGATGGCAAGGTCTCGCTGCCGCTGATCGACGACCTTCCGGTTGCTGGCCGGGAGCCAAGCCAGGTGGCGCGGGAAATCGAGACGAGACTGGCCGAATACGTGCAAGATCCCAAGGTCACGGTGATCATGCAATCCTCTGTCGGTACCTTCGATCAGCAGGTTCGGGTGGTCGGTCAGGCAGCAAAGCCCCAGGCCGTGTCCTATCGCAAGGGTATGACCGTGCTTGATGTCGCGATTGCGGTTGGCGGTCTGACCGCGTTTGCCGATGGTGACCGGGCGACCATCGTTCGGATGGTGCAGGGAAATCCCGTTACATTCCGGGTCCGCCTTAATGCTCTCATCAATAATGGCGACATGACCGCCAATGTCGAAGTTGCGCCGGGCGACGTCGTTATGATTCCTCAGAGTTGGTTCTAGAGGATAGGCCTGCCTTAGCCCATCGGCAAGAGCGGGACGTTTTGGGGTGCACAGGAGGTCGGACGTGGTCTCGCTGACTTCGTATATTCCACAGAACGTTCATGACCATCTCCATACCTATTGGCAGCGCCGCTGGCTGGTTCTGATGGTGGCGTGGGTTGTTGCGGTGTTGGGCTGGCTGGTGGTGGCGGTGATACCCGACCAGTACAAGGCCCTTACTCGCGTCTATGTCGAAACCGATAACCTGCTGACCCCGCTGTTACGCAATATCGCTGTTCAACCCGATGTGCAGCGGCAGTTGGAAGTCATGCAGCGGACCCTGCTCAGTCGCAGTAACGTCGCTCAGGTGGCGCGCGCGACCGATCTCGATCTCAATGTTCATACCGATGCGGATGCCGACGCGCTGTACGCCCGGTTACAGCGTAAGGTCGAGGTAAAATCCGAGGGTAAGAACCTATTTTCCCTGACCTATAGCGATAGCAATCCCGAGATGGCCAAGAAGGTCGTCGAGGCTATCCTCAATATCTTTGTTGAGACAAATCTCGGTCAGAACCGATCGAATATGGAAAGTGCCCGCGGTTTTATTGAAAAACACATTTCTGAATATGAGCAAAAGCTAAAAGTTTCTGAGCAGAAATTATCTGAGTATAAAACAAAAAATGTAGAAACTATCTCGGCTATTGGGTCAAATTTTTCAGCAAAGGTCGATCAGTCGCGCCAAGAGTTGGTGAATGCTCAGAGTCATTATGATGAGGCGGTGATCGCGCGAGACATGTTGCGCGCCAATCTTTCCGCCATTCCCCAGTATCTGGATGGCGGTGCCTCGCCTCAGGTCGTGATTTCCAGTGCTGCGCCCAACAGTACGGAGGGGCGTATTCAGCAATTGGAAAACGAACTGGTCAAAATGAGGTTGAATTATACCGAACGCCATCCCGATGTGATTGCCACTTCGCGTGCGCTCGATCAGTTGCGGGCTCAGGCCGCGAAGGAAACCGCCGATCCGGTTGCGGCCAAATCAACCTCTCAGACCCGCATACCAAACGCCCTGTACGAGCAGGTCAAGCTGCGTCTGATCCAGGCCGAATCCAATCTGGCCACTGCCGCAGGTCAACTGCGTCTGGCCACCCAGACTCGGGATCGTTTGGCTTCGCTTGCCGAAGAGGGGCCTCGTATCGAAGCCGATCTTGCCGATCTCAACCGTGAGTATGGAGTTCTTCGGCAAAAATATGAAGAATTGCTGAGTCGGCGCGAGTCTGCCCGTATCAGCGAGGCGGTGGAAAGCAGCGGCGATAAGGTTCAGTTTCGTATTATTGAAGCGCCACAGGTGCCCGCGATTCCCTCGTTTCCGAATCGTCCGCTTCTGGTGTCACTGGTGCTTGTCGTTGGAATCGCTGCTGGCTTTTCTGTGGCGTTCTTACTTAGTAATTTTGAAGATACGGTGAAATCTAAAGAAAGTATTTTTGATTTATTTAATATTAGGGTTCTTGGTGGTGTGACGATGGTTCAAAGTATATCGTTAGAAATTGATCATCGCCGTGAGGTTTCAAAATTTATCTGGGCGTTGTCGAGTTTGTTTGTTTTATATGGGATCGTTATGGTTTTGACGCCCTATATCCAGACGTTCGCTAAGTTTGTCATGCGCACTAATCTTTATGGCCTTGTCGAGAGGCTCGTCAGCTATGTCTCTGGGTGATCGCGGAACCCTTGTCGAGCGCGTTGCCAGCCGGTTAGCTTCGGCGAAGCATTCTGCTGCTCCGCTGCCATCGGCACCGTCGCTTGCTGTCGTGCCTCCTCGTCCTGCCGTCGATTCCGCTCCACCCGCCGAGGCCATTGCCAAGCCGGACGATGCATTCCGGCCGGTTCGTCCTCCGGTCGAGATAAACTTTAATCGTCTGCTGACGGCCGGCTTTATCACGCCCAACTCCCCCCCGAGCCGACTGACCGAAGAATACCGTCTGATCAAGCGCCAGATCATTAAGGATGCCTTTCCTGATGGGGCGGTCTCCGGCAACAGTAATATCGTCATGGTGACCAGTTCGATTCCGGGGGAAGGGAAGACCTTCACGGCGCTGAATCTGGCGATGAGCCTGGTTTCGGAGCCGGGGCTGCATGTTCTACTGGTGGATGGAGACGCCTATCATCATTCGCTGGCGGGTCATATCGGTGTTGGCGAGGAAATGGGGCTGGCCGATCTGCTGATCGATTCCAGCTTGAAAATGCCCGATGTGATGCTGCGCACCAACGTGCCCAATCTGTCCTTTATTCCCCCCGGCCGGCCGCATCCCCATCGAGTGGAAATCCTGGCCAGCAAGCCGATGGCCAGGATGATGGCCGACCTTGCCCGACGTTATCCCGATCGCATCATCATCATCGATACTCCGCCGGTTCTGGTTAGTACCGAGGCCTCGGTGTTGGCGGCTTATGTCGGTCAGGTGGTGGTCGTGGTCGAGAAAGGGCGAACAACCAATAGAAGCTTGAAAAAAACAATAGATCTTCTTCAGGGTTGTTCCAACCTGAACTGCATTTTGAATAAATGCGATTTAGACCTCTATAAAGAGGGGTATGATTCGTATGCGTATCAAGCTTAAAAAATATACCTCTCTATGGCCGTTTTTTCTATTCGCCTCCTTGGTTCAGGCGTCGGCGGTCCATGCCGATGATTGGAGCTTTACACCGAAGATTGCGCTGGAAGAGAAGTGGACCGACAACGCCTTCTCTGCACCCCGTCAGACTAAATCCGATTTCATCACCACCGCGACTCCTGGTCTGGCGATTTCCGGCAAGGGGCGAGACCTGACCGTTGGCCTCGATTACACCCTCTCTTATGACCGTTACGCGACCTATGACGAACTCAGCGGAGTCCGCCATCGCGGCAACGGTGTGGCGAATGCGCAGATCGTGGAAGACCTCTTGTTCCTTGATCTGCGCGGTAATATTTCCGAGCAGCAGGCCAATCCCGCCGGTCCAGGCACGGCGGTGGACCGCACATCGGCCAGCTCCAACACCAATCAGGTCACGACCTACAGCATCAATCCGCAGGTGAAGCACCGCTTCGGCCCCTGGGCGGCGGGGGTGGTGAGCTATGCCCATAACGAGACGATAACTGAGGCATCCAGCACCACCTCTTCCCATAACACCCCATCCCTCTCTAACTCCGCTCTGTATGGTGCCACGGGGAACGGCGGTATGGCCAATTCGGTGGTCGATAGCGGAAAGGCCAGCTTGAGAAGTGGCGAAGAATTCACCCGCATGCAGTGGGGTGTAACAAGCGAGGCGATGCGTAGCGAACACGGAAGCAAGACCTTCTCCCAAACCACCCAGACACTCGACAACGAAATCAAGATATCCCATGAATTTGGATTTCTGAGCCAAGTCGGTGTGGACAGCCTGAGCGGAAGCGACCTCGACAGCGACAAATATTCAGGTCTGTTCTATGCGGGCGGCATTCATTGGGCGCCATCCGCCAAAAACGACCTGCGGCTCGAATTTGGTCGGCGGTATGGCAGTTTGAGCAGCAAGGCGAGCGTTGCCTACGCGATCGGCCCGTTCACTCAGCTTAAATTATCGCATACGAGCGGGGTCTCAACCGATGCGCTTCAGACCGCTGGGGCGCTCTCGAATGTGCAGCGCGATGAACTGGGCCGCTTTGTTGATCCGTTCTCGGGCCTTGCCGCGAACCCGGCCTCTAGCCCGTTTGCCAGTACGAATGCGGTTTACAAGCAGCGCAAGACCGAAATGGTGCTGATCCATCGGCGTGAGCGCGATACGCTGACCCTGCTGACGTCATTGAATACGCGCGACGGCATCACCGCGCCTAGTACGTTCGGTGCCGCCGGAACAACCGTTCTTCCTGTGGCCAATATGGGACAGGGCAGCACGACGGCGATGACGTCCACCGTGGCCTGGACTCACCAACTAACCCCGATTGTCTCCAGTACGGCGACACTCAGCCAGTCGGATATTATCAGTGCGCCCGTCGAGTCCGGCAAAAGTCAGCGCCTCAACGCGAGTCTTGATCTGACCTACCAGATGAATCCGACCTTAGCCAGTTCGGTTGGATACCATTACATGGATGTCCAGCCTAATTCCAGTTCAGGTGTTACTGAAAATGTGGTGGTTATCGGCCTGAGGAAGAAGTTCTAGAATGTATCTTGAATATTACGGCCTGAGCGGATTTCCTTTTCTGATTACGCCGGACATTCGATTCCTTTTCGAAAGTTCAGTGCATAAGAAGGCAATGTCGCACCTTCTGTTCGGCCTTGATCAATCCGAAGGCTTCATCGTGATCACCGGCGATGTCGGCGCGGGCAAGACCACCATTCTCGACCATCTTCTCAATACACTCGATACCACGACCTTCGTTGCCGCGAAGATTGTCAGCACCCATTTGCAGGGCGACGACATGCTGAGAGCGGTAGCGGGGGCTTTCCGCCTGGAGTTCGACGGAAGTTCCAAGGCCAGCCTGCTGAATCGTATCGAGAGATTCCTGAACGAGAATCACAGCAGGAACCTGCGCACATTGCTTCTGGTGGATGAGGCGCAGAACATCACCGTGCAGGCGCTTGAGGAATTGCGCATGCTGTCGAACTTCCAGGTCGGTTCCAGAGTCCCGTTGCAGAGCCTGTTGCTGGCGCAACCTCAATTCCGCCGCATGCTTGCCAATCCTGATCTGGAGCAGTTTCGTCAGCGGATTATCGCCTCCTACCATCTTGGGCCGATGGATGCGGCGGAAACCGGTGCCTATATCCGCCACCGTCTGTCGGTGGTGGGGTGGGCCAACGATCCCGAATTCGCGCCCGAGGCGATGGACGACATCTTCGCTTATACCGGGGGTGTTCCGCGCAAGATCAACGCTTTTTGCACGCGCCTGATGCTGTTCTGCTTTCTTGATGAACTGCACCGGATCGACCGCGATGTCGTCGCCGCCGTTGTTGACGATCTGCGCCGAGAGATCAATCAGGTGTTGGAGCACGGCGATAAACCGGGAGGAGGGGGCATGACCTCTTCCCTGACAGAGGCCGAGTCCGCTTTTGTCACCCGGTTGGAGCGGTTGGAACGCGCCACTTTGCGCCATGGCCGCGCGCTACGGGTGATGTTGTCGCTGGTTGACAGTCAACTTCATGCCAACCAGAGCGGACCCGATACCGACTGGCCCTGAGGCCACGCTGATCAGCGAGATCTGGTGAAATCCACCGGGAGACATGGATGATGACGAACAGTCCTTCCTTTCGCGAAAAGCAATTTGAACCGTTGCGTCGTGACGGACGCATCGTCAACGCCATGACGGTCGATGTGGAGGATTATTTTCAGGCTCAGGCCCTGGCCGCGGCGTTCGAGCGCAGCACCTGGGACCGCCAACAATACCGGGTCGAACGTAATACCGATCTGATCCTTGATCTGTTTGCCGAAGCTCAGGTGCACGCCACCTTTTTCCTTCTTGGCTGGGTGGCTGAACGTCACAAGGCACTGGTCCATCGCATCGTTGCCGCTGGGCATGAATTGGCCAGCCATGGCTATGATCATCGCCGCGCCGACGAGCAGACCCCCGAGGAATTCCGCCACGATGTACGGCGGTCGAAACGGTTAATCGAGGATATTGGCGGTGTTGCCGTGGCGGGATACCGCGCTCCGACCTTTTCGATTAATCATCAGAATATGTGGGCGTTCGATATTTTGGCCGATGAGGGATATTCCTATTCATCCAGCATCAGTCCCATCCGCTACAAATATTACGGAATGCCCACGTCCCCCCGCTTCGCCTTCTATCCGCAGGCCGACGGGTCGTTGGAGGAATACCCGATTACCACGGCGCGGATCGGGACGCGGAATCTGCCTTGCGGCGGCGGCGGGTTTTTCCGACTGCTCCCATATACCCTGATCCGCGCCGGGTTCAACCGGGTCAACCGGGTCGATCGGCGGGCGGGGATATTCTACATCCATCCTTGGGAGGTCGATCCCGACCAGCCGCGCGCGCGGGGGGTGTCGTTTAAGTCTCGGTTCCGCCATTACCTCAATCTCGACAAGACCCAAGGCCGTTTGCGCCGGTTGGTGCACGATTTGGCTTGGGATCGCGTTGACCGTGTTTTTGTGCCGGGCGCGGCGCGAGAGGGAGCGTCTTCATGGGAGTGACCGTTGTCGCGGTCGATGACCGCAATGCCGCCGCCTGGGATCGGTTCGTCGTTTCGGAGTGTCCCGAGGCAACTTTTTTCCACCGGCTGGGGTGGAAACAGGTCGTGGAGCGTGTCTATGGGCAGGCGGGACATTATCTCTATGCCGAGCGCGATGGACGGATCGTTGGGGTGTTGCCCCTGATTTTGGTCAAGAGTCCCCTGTTCGGTACCCGCCTGATCTCCACCGCCTTCACGATCGGCGGCGGCGTTGCCGCAATCGATGACGAGGCCCGTCACGCCCTTGATGATGCCGCGCTTTGTCTGATGGACCGTTTGGGGGCCAGCAGTTTGGAATATCGCCAGCCGCCGACCTGCCACGCAGAGGGCTGGGTTTCGTGCTCGGATATCTACGCCACCTTCGACCGCCCTATTCCCGCCAGCGAAGAGGAGTGCCTGAAGCAGATTCCGCGCAAGCAGCGGGCTGTGGTTCGTAAGTCGATTGAAGGGAAGAACCTGGACGACCGACTGGAGGGCGATCCCACGAGTTTCTTTCCACTCTACGCTTTCAGCATGCGCAACATGGGGACGCCGGTTTTTGGGCGGCGGTTCTTTGTCGAAGTGATGAAGACGTTCGGTTCGGATTGCGATTGCCTGACCGTGACACACCAAGGGCGGCCGCTGTCCAGTGTGCTGAGTTTCTACTTCCGCGACCGCGTACAGCCGTATTACACCGGCTGTCAGCCGGAGGCGCGCGATTTAGGCGCAAATGACTATATGTATTGGAAGCTGATGCGTCGTTCAGTCGCGCGCGGCTACACCCTCTTTGACTTCGGACGTTCAAAATTTGGCACCGGCCCGTTTAACTTCAAGAAGAATTGGGGGTTTGAGCCCAAGCCGGTTACGCATGAATTTCGCCTGAAGAATGGCGGAGCACTGCCCGAGATCAATCCACTCAATCCCAAATACAGGGCCTTTATCGCGGTGTGGAAACGCTTGCCGTTACCGCTGGCGAATTTACTCGGCCCTCATGTCATTCGCCATATTGGTTGAGTGATAATAGCCCATGTCACTGGTGGTCCGGCGATGCGATCGCAACATGCATGAGAGACGCTTGTCACGCCGTCAGTAGCCGTTCGTAGGCGGCAAGTTTGTCATCCCAACCATACGCCCCGACCATGCACGCTCGCGCTGCCGCGCCCATCGCCGCCATCTCTGGATCGGTGAGCGCACGGAGAGTGGCTCGGGCCAAGTCGGCGGCGCTATCCTCTACCAGCAGATCCTGCCCCGGTTTGGCATTGATGCCTTCCCAGCCTTGCGATGTGGTGACGACCACCCGGCCCATCGCCATTGCCTCCAGCACTTTGTTCTGGATGCCGCGGGCAACCCGCATGGGGGCGACCGCCACCGCTGCATGAGACAGGTAGGGGCGGACATCGGCGACACGGCCGGTGACGGTGATGCCCGGTTGCTTGGCGAGGTCGAGAACCTCGCGGGTGGGATTGGCACCAACGATGACGAAGCGGGCCGAGGGAACCGTCGTTGCTACCGTGGGGAAAATCTCGTTGGCGAACCAGCGCACGGCGTCGATGTTGGGCCAGTAATCCATCGATCCGGTAAAGACGATGGGGTGGGTTGCCGCCTCGAACGGCGAGGGGAAATCGGTGGACGGGGTGAAGTGTCCCAGATCGATTCCATTGGAGATGGCGTGGATCTTGTCGGCATGCTCCGGGACCATCGTGCGAAACAGCGTTGCCTCGGCGGGCGAAACGAACACGCTGGCATCGGTCCAGGCGCAGACGTCGCGGTCGAAGGCGAACAGCTTTTTGCTTTCGCGTCGATAGATCTGGTTCATTGGCCAAGCCTGAGCCTCGGCATATTGGCGCCATTTATCCGAATCGACATCGACGAAATCCATTACCACCCGTTCGGGCCGCATCGGTCCCTGGCGTGGGATGTATTGCGCCATCACCGACGAGTAGACGAAGGCGGCGCGAGGATGGTGGGTCTTCAGCACGCTATCGACCCACTGGGCCAACCGGAGGTCGTGGAAATAGGGTTCGCTCAGCGATTTTCCCCGCACGAGGCCGGTGAGTGAGCGCAGCTTGCCGATCGTTTTGTCGAGCGGAATGCAGCAGACATCTGTGCAGTAATGGCGAAGCGCTTCGACATGATCCCAGTCGGCAGGGTCGTCAATGAAGCATCCGACATGAAGATTCCGTGTGCGGGCAAGGTGCCGCAGTACGGCGAACGAGCGAATCTTGTCGCCCTTTTGTGGGGGGAGGGGAATTCTCTGACATAGGAATATCAATGGATCCATGGTGGAATCCCCCGCATTGATGAGCTATTGTCTTTTAGATCCAAGGGAATTTCTTTTCAATGATATTAAAAATAAACGAATTAAGTCGAAATGTTACTGCGTCTGTTTGCGAAGCTTTTTATTCACGTTTCGATTCAATTTGTATTTTTTCGTCTTTGATGGTTTTTTCGGTTCTCCTCTATTGGGATGGCTATCGTGGTGCGGTTCGGTTGTGGGAGGGCAGCGCGGCCTATACGCATTGTTTTCTGATTATTCCGATCGCCCTTTTCCTGGTGTGGACCAACCGCGACGATTTGCGCGGCTATGCTCTTCGTCCCTCGGCCTGGGGGGCCGTGGTCGTGGGGCTGTTTGGCGGCGTGTGGTTTTTTGCCTACCTCTCGGGGGTGGCCGAAGGCGTACATATCGCCCTCGTCGGCATGATGCAGGGCGTTTTGCTCGGACTCTTGGGGCCACGTCTTTGTCGTCGGGTGCTGCTGCCGCTGCTCTATCTGTGGTTGATGGTGCCCACCGGTGATTTTTTGATCGGACCATTGCAGACGATAACCGTCCAGGCGGCCTCGCTGATGTTGGAGTGGAGCGGCGTTTCCACTTTCCACGAGGGACTGACGATCGAGGTGCCGAGTGGCCTTTATACGGTCGCGCCTGGATGCGCCGGTCTCAATTTCCTGCTGGCCGGGCTTGCGACCGCTCTTGCTTTTGCCGAACTGGCCTATCGTCGCTGGACCAGGAAACTGGCCTTCGTTGCCGCGATGATCGTCGTGGCCGTGGTCGGCAATGCCTTGCGGGTCTTCCTGATCATCCTGATCGCCCCTGTTATCACCTGGAAGGTTGATATCGTTGACGATCACCTCCTGTATGGCTGGGGCTTTTTCTCGTTTCTGCTGCTGGCCGTGATGACGGTCGGCTTTATGTTTCGCGAAGAGATCCTGCCGCGCCGCCAGGATGGGGTCACGGAGGAGCAGCCCGTCAAGTGGACGGTGGCTGGGCCGGTCGTGGCCGGGCTTGCCGTGGCTTTGGTGTTGCCCGCCGCGATTGCCCGCGCAGGCTGGCCCGATGTCCCCGTTCCGGTGTCGGGGCCAGCGCCGGGTCTAACCTGTGGCGAGTTTGCCCCCGTCGCGGCGTCGGCGGAATGGGGTGCGGGCTTCTCTGGTATCGACACATATGCGGCTGCCGGCTGCGAGATCGCGGGGCGTCATGTCGATCTTGCTGCCGTTGTGCTGCGTCAGCCTGTGCGACACGGCAAGATCATCGGCATGGAACGCCGGGCGATGGACCCGGAGCGCTGGGGGCGCGTCGCCCGGACTCACGCCTCGGTGCGTCTGGAGGGGGTGATGGTGCCGGTTCAGGCCGATGTCCTGTTTTCGGGCGGGCGGTCCCTGTTGGTGTGGTCGCTGTTTCATGTCGATGGGGCGTGGCGGGAGCCGGGCCTCTCCACTGCGCTGGCCGATCTGCGCGCGGAAGTCCTGGGCCACCCGCGGCGAGCGGCGATGCTGGTGGCGGCTACCGAATTCAGTGAAGGCCAGGAGGCGGAGGCCGCTCAGACCCTGGCTATTCTGCTTGGTGCACGCTCGGGCGCGGCCGCGATGATTCAGGAAGCCTCCGAGGCTCGGCCTTAAAGAACAGGGGTGCGGATATGTGCGGCTTGGTCGGCATTTTCGATAGCAGCGGGGAACGACAGATCGATCGCGCCCTGCTGCGGCGCATGAATGACAGAGTGGCGCATCGGGGGCCGGATGGTGCCGGAGAGCATTTCGGGCCGGGGCTTGGGCTTGGGCACCGGCGCTTGGCCATTATCGATGTCGGCGGAGGGCGGCAGCCGCTCTACAACGAAGATGGCTCGGTTGTCGTGGTGTTCAATGGTGAGATTTATAATTACCGCGACATAATCCCTGAATTGGAAGCGGCCGGTCATGTCTTCCACACCCACAGCGACACGGAAGTGATTGTCCATGCCTGGGAAGAGTGGGGCGAGCGTTCAGTCGAGCACTTTCGCGGCATGTTCGCCTTTGCTTTGTGGGATGAGACCCGCCAGACTTTGTTCATCGCCCGCGACCGCCTTGGCAAAAAGCCCCTCTATTATGCTCTTTTGCCCGACGGCACCTTGGTGTTTGGCTCGGAACTGAAGTCGGTGATGGTTCATCCCGGCGTTTCCACCGCGCTCGATCCGTGGGCCGTCGATGAATTCTTCGCCTATGGCTATGTTCCCGATCCGCGCTCGATCTATCGTGCCGTGCGCAAATTGCCGCCCGCTCACTGGTTGCTGTGGCGGCGTGGCGCGGCGATGGAGTTGCGGTCCTATTGGGATTTGCGCTTCGACGGCGAGCCGGTGACAGATCTCAATGAAGCCAAGGCCGAGCTGGTGGAGCGCCTGAACGCGGCAACGCGGTTGCGGCTCGTTTCCGACGTACCGCTGGGTGCCTTTCTGTCGGGCGGGGTGGATTCCAGCGCCGTGGTCGCTTTGATGGCGGGGATGTCGAGTTCGGCGGTGAAGACCTTTTCCATTTCCTTTGGGGATCGCGCCTACGACGAGTCGGCCTATGCCCAGCGGATGGCCGAACGTTATTCCACCGACCATCACGCCCGCGCGGTCACTCCCGACGAGTCCGATCCGCTGTCGAACCTGGCCGCCCGCTATGACGAGCCGTTCGGCGACAGTTCCGCCATGCCCACCTATCGGGTCTGCCAACTCGCCCGTGAACGGGTCACGGTGGCTCTATCCGGCGATGGTGGGGATGAATTGTTTGGGGGCTATCGTCGCTATGCCCTGCACCATATGACGGAACAGGTCCGGCGCACGGTGCCGACGGGGCTGCGGCATTCGCTGTTTGGCATGCTGGGCAGGGTCTATCCCAAGGCCGATTGGGCACCCCGGTTTCTGCGCGCCAAAACCACCTTCCAGGAATTAGGGATGGAGTCCGCCGATGCCTACTTCCAAGGGGTATCGGTGCTGAACAACACAATGCGTCGGCGCCTGTTCAGTGACGCATTCCGCCGCGATCTCCAGGGGTATTGCGCCAGCCATGTTGTGCGTTCCGCGATGGCGGCGGCCGATACCGACGATGATCTGGCCAAAATCCAATATGCCGACATCAAGACATGGTTGCCGGGTGGAATTCTGGTCAAGGTCGATCGCGCCAGTATGGCGACCTCGTTGGAGGTGCGTTCGCCATTGCTCGATCATGAATTGGCGGAGTGGAGCATGCGCCTTGCTCCGTCGCTCAAGCTCAAGGGCCGCGAAGGTAAGCTGGTGCTGAAGCGGGCGGTGGAGCCCTATGTCGATCGTGACCTGCTCTATCGTCCCAAGCGCGGTTTTTCCATGCCGTTGCTGCGTTGGTTGCGTGGGCCTTGGCGCGGACGGTTGGACACGATGACCGGAGATGACGGGTCGCTGGCCGCCACCGGCCTGTTCAACATGTCCAATGTGCGTTTGCTGGTCGATCAGCACCTGTCGGGGCAATCGGATCACAGTGCGGCACTCTGGCTGTTGCTGATGTTCGAGGCTTTTCTGGTCAATGCGGCGAAAGGGGAAGCCACTTTCCATCGTCAGGCGACGGTGTAAGGCGTTTCTATCGGTTGTATCGGCGAGGTCTCTGGATTTTCTTACGATTTTCGCATTCGAGAAGTGGGTCTTTTTCTGCAAACCCCTTTTGTATCAGTTGGTTGTATCTGTTGGTATGGGGTTTGCTTGTGAGTGGGGTAACTGCAATTTCAAAGGCATGGAGGCTCTCATGACTGTTCAAAAAATAGTCTATGCTGTTCTGGCCGCAGGCATGGTGCTTTCCAATCCCGCCAGTGCCAGCGTCCTCAATTCTTCGGACATCAAGGCGTACACCATCGCCCATGGCAACACGGGTAAGGCCGTCATCGGTGATGCCAATATCACCGCTTACGCCAATCTTTACGCCGAGGGGGCTGTTCCGGCCCGGACGGTCGGGAAGTTCAGCTTCACCAATCAGGCCGGGGTTTCTGGCGTCGGTGTTGATGGTTCTGCGGTGTTGGGGCCAGCCAATGATCGTGGTTCCGAAATCGATTACTGGCGTGTCAAAGACCATTATGGCGTGATCACGCACGAGAACACCGAAGAATTGTCGGTTAAGTTCACCCAGAAGCAAGTCCAGTTCAGTTCGATCAAGCTGGCTTTGCTTTTCAATGGTTCCGATACCGTGTGGAACGGTACAAACTACCCGACACCAACAAGTCCGACTGGTATTGCCGAATATCTGGACCACAACGAAACGGCTCGCATCGATATCGACGGCTACTATGGCCTGTTGGCCTTGACCGGCGAGGATACGGCTCTCTGGGGGCTGTATGATAGCGTAACGAAAGCCTTGTTGTTCTCGAAGACCGTCACTTCGTGCAATGCCGGTGCGACAACCTATGGCAATACCGGCTGCTTTGAGGTCACCAATCCTTTCGTTAATGCCGCCGGCCAATACCTCAATACGCTGACGGCGAACATCACCGCCGTCTATAGCGGTGGCCCCAATGAATCCGATTTCGTGCTTTCGTCCGCCACCTACCATCAGGTTCCCGCCCCGACCGCTTTGGCGATCCTCGGGATTGGTCTTCTTGGTCTCGGTGCGGCGGCGGCCCGTCGGCGTCAGGCGATCTAGCGCCCGAGCCCAGCCGTTCGTCGGGTGACATTGGTTCTCATGCGAAAATGCTCCCTCTCTTGGCAGAGGGGGAGCATTTTTTCGTTTTATTACGTCTATGTTTGTCGATGCTAAATAAGAACCATATCGTGTTATTCAGGAGGCGTGCGTGGTGCTGGGGGACAAAAATGTACGCGTCAGCTTCCAAGGTAAACGATCGGTTCCAAGCGGGATCTCCCTTGATGTTCCGCAGCGCGGAGGGTGCAGTGCCGCGCATTTTGGTCATGGGGGGGGCCGGTTCCGCGGCAATCGACACGCTTAACCAGCATTTAGCGTATTTGGGCTTGGCCGTGGTTTCTTGGGAGGATGTGGACACGCCAAAGGCGAATCAGGACGGTGTTGTCGGTGCGGTGGTGGTGACTCCGCTTGATCCTTTCGAGGAGCGCTTGCTTATCGCCGCGTGCGCCAGTCGGATCGGGTCCGTGCCGTTCGTCGTTCTGTCGCCAGCCAATGACGCCCGTCGTGCGGTTTTCGCCTTGAAGCATGGGGCGAGCGATTTTTTCACGATGGATTCCGATTGGATGGCGGTCGGTGGATTGGCTGAATACTTGGGCAGTCTTGTGCGCGAGGCGGCTGAACGCGGTCGTGCTCCGTCTGGTCCGGCCGCTCCGACTCACATCCTGTCGGCGCGGGAACGCGAATGCCTGGGGTGGAGCGCGCTCGGCCTGACCACCGATGTGATCGCCTTTAAGTTGTGCATTTCGGGGCGGACGGTGCGGTTCCACCTGACCAATGCAATGTCAAAATTGAGGGCGTCGAATCGGTCTCATGCCATCGCTCGCGCCCTACAGATGGGGTTGATTCAACTGCCACAATAGGGCGATCCCGATCAGGTTTGGAGGCCCATACCGTCACAGACGACTTTCAAAAGGTACGATATCAGGCTGATGCCATCGTTCTCGTGTATAAGATTAATTCACCGAGAACACTAACAACTTTTGGTTTTTATGTCTAGGGTGTCTTGACGTTTATCCCATGGGGCTTAGGCGGATCGGCGAAGATGACACATGAACCGGCATCGTACCCATACGTTTGGCTCTGCACTCAGTTTCGATGATCCGCATTGAAGCAGAGTGTTCCAGGTTAAAGGTTGGCGCGTGAAGATTCTGATCGTTTCCTGGTACTTCCCCCCCACCAATGCCATTGGTGCGGTTCGCGTCGGCAAGTTTGCGCGTTTTTTGCGCGCTCAAGGCCACGATGTCCGCGTTCTCTGCGGAACTCCGACCGATATTCCGTCCACTCTCGCCCGCGAAGTTCCCGATGATACCGTGGTGCGCACCGGCTGGGTCGATGTCAATGGTTTGCCCAAAACCATGGCCCGCCTGCGTCGTCGTCTGAGAGCCCTGCTGTCGGGTGGAGACGGCGGACAGAAGAGGGCCGATACTGATCCGGCACAGCTCCAGCGGGAGGCTGGCCCGCGACGGGGCCTTGATCGGGTGCTGCACAGCTTGGGGTGGTTTTACAAGCATGCGGTGAGCTTCCCCGACAGTTGGGGGGGGTGGACCCCGTTTGCTCTGGCCGGGGCGCGGACGATCTGCCGCGACTGGAGCCCCGATATGATTTTCGCCAGCGGCCCCCCCTTTACCGCTTTCCTTGTCGCGCAGCGTCTGGCGCGGCGGCACGGTGTTCCCTGGGTGGCGGAATATCGCGAC
Source organism: Magnetospirillum molischianum DSM 120 (assembly GCF_000294655.1). Lineage (GTDB taxonomy): Bacteria > Pseudomonadota > Alphaproteobacteria > Rhodospirillales > Magnetospirillaceae > Phaeospirillum > Phaeospirillum molischianum. The sequence continues at coordinate 64,462 of NZ_CAHP01000014.1, read as the reverse complement.
CGTTGGGTCGATGACCCCTATTTCAGTGCCGATTGGCCAGAGTGGCGTCTGCGCCTGCTGACCGTTTTAGAACGTCGCCTCGTTGCCACTGCCGCCGGGGTGGTGACGGTATCGCTGCCGTGGGCGGCCTTCTTTCAACGCAAGTTCGGCAAGCCGGTGGTTGCCGCTTTCAACGGATTCGACCCTCGCGATTTCGCCGTTGCCGATCCGTCGCCCGAGCCGTTGTCTCATGACCGCCTGACGATCCTTTACACCGGGGTGATCTATGCCGGTCGCCGCGATCCCACCCCGTTATTCACGGCGATTAACGCGCTGGGGCCACGGCGTAATCTGGTTTCTGTGATGTTTGTCGGCACCGAGCCATCTCATGTGATGCCGCTGGCGATTCGGGCTGGCGTTGCTGATCTGGTCAAGGTAGTGGCGCCGGTTCCCTATGCGGACTCCATCTGGTTGCAGCGCCGGGCCGATCTGTTGTTGCTATTGCAGTGGAACGCTCCAGCGGATTTCGGCCATGTGCCAGCCAAATTGTTCGAATATCTGGCGGTACGGCGACCGATTATCGGTCTCGGGCTGGAAGATAATATGCCCGCAGCGGTGATCCGCGAACGCCGGGCGGGAGTGTTCTCCAACGATCCGGCAGTTTTGACGCGCGCCCTTGAGGACTGGATCGACATCAAGCAGCGCGAGGGCCGCATTCCCCAATTGCCGGTGCAGGTCTGCGCAGGGATGGATCGCGATACCCAATACACTCAGCTTGCCGCTTTTCTGGAGGAGCGGGTGGCGGAGTCTCGCTCCGATCCCGATCTGTCATCGCTCGCCGGACACCGGATGTGAGCATTCGCCGCTCTCTGGTGTTTTCTGTCATTGAGAAGTACGGCGGTCTCCTGATCAACGTTGTTACCGTGGTGGTGTTGGCGCGCCTGCTGTCTCCGGTCGAAACCGGTCTGTTCTCGGTGGCATCGGGCCTCGTCAATATCGCCCAGACCTTTCGTGATTTCGGAATCGCGAATTACATCATTCAGGAAAAGGAGATGACCCGGCCACGGTTGGCCACCGCGATCGGTATCAGCCTTTTGATCGGCTTTGGCTTCGCCGCTTTGTTTCTGGGGGGAGCCGGAGTGATCGCCTCTCTGTTCGGTGCTCCCGAATTGCGCGGCGTGATTATGTTCCTCAGCCTGAATTTCCTCGCGGTTCCGCTCAGTTCGGTGGCGATCGCGTTGATCCGGCGGCGGATGGATTTCGGCGTCAGCCTGCGCTTGGGGTTAATCGCCGCGTTGGTCAATTGCGGGGTTTCCATCCTGGCCGCGTCAAATGGGTATGGGGCGCTCAGTCTGGCCTGGGCCAGCACGTCCGCGATTCTCGTGACGCTCTTGATGGCGATATTGCATCTGAAAGGCGATATCCTGGTTCGTCCCTCTCTGACGGAATGGCGGCGAGTTACGTCGTTCGGGCTGTTCGCCAGTGGGGCGCAGATTCTGAATGAGATTTCCCAGCGTTTGCCGGAAATTGCCCTGGGCCGCACCCTGGGTTTTGGCGCCGTCGGGTTCTACAGCCGTGGCAATTCGCTGATTACTCTGTTCAGCCAGACTGTGATTCAGGCGGTGTGGCCGGTGGCGGTCAGTGCTCTGGCGCAATTGCACCGGCAGGGAGAATCGCTGCGCCAGCCTTACCTGAACGCTTTATCCCTGCTCACCGGAATTGCCTGGCCGATGTTGGTCCTGCTGGCCCTGCTGGCCCATCCGATTATCGATACGGTGTTTGGCGCTCAATGGCTGCCATCGGTTCCGGTCTCGCGTTGGCTGTGTCTGGCGGCGGGCTTCGGGGTACTCAGTCAGATTAATATTTCGGTGTTCAATGCGACGGGTCGGGTGCGCCAAAGCCTTTTTGTTCAGGCGATGGTGGTTCCGGTTCAGGTGGGGCTGCTTGTCGTTGCGACATCGTTTGGTATGGTCGAGGTAGCGATGGCTGCTCTGGCCGTGTCGGTTCTGCATGCCGCCCTGTCTCTGAGCCAGACTCTTCCTCTGGTCGGGTGCCGGTGGGGCGAGGTCTGCCGTATGCTCGTTCCCAGCCTGGGAGTGACCGTTGCCACCGCCCTCATTCCGCTTTGCGTCGGCATGGGATTGGGATGGGAGGCACCGATGTCGATCCTCGGTTTGGCCGCTGTCGCCGGTGTCTGCATTGTGCCGTGGCTGGCGGGAGTTTGGTTGCTGCGCCATCCGCTGGGAAACGAGATCGTGACACTGATCCGCCATGTGCGCCGCCCGCGCTGACCGTCTCTTATCGCGGAGATAAACGGGTCAGGATCGGGGACGCGTGATCAGAACAGCCCCGACTTTTGTCAGAACGCAGGTTGGCGGGGGACAATCGCCCAGGTTGGATCACTGGACATGGCATCGGAGAGTTTCGGCGTTTCCGCTTTCAACCGTTCGAACGCTTCGGCGGCACCCGGCACCGATAACGTGGCGGCTTGGGCCAAAGCTGCTCTTCCCATGGCGACGGCACCACTCGCCAGATTGGGATAGCCCCAAATGAACGCGGTGGGCGGTGGGCAGGACGTGACCTGGGGCCAATTGAGAGTGAATAATTCGCGCCAGGTTCGTACCAGCGCTCCGTCTGGATGGCGTGTCTTTAGCCAATATGCCGGGCCGTGGGCGTGGCAATACCCTTGGGCTTCGCTGGTCCACCGCCCCACGGTGAAACGCGCCAGCGCACGGAGGAATTCGTCGGCTCCGGGAACCTCCTGTTCGGCCAATCCGCCCAGCGTGGTGATCATAAAATCGAGTTGCCAGGGCGCGATCTGATCGGCGTGGAAGCGATCCATGTAGAACCCTAGCGGCGATGCCGCCGGGTCATGCACCACGTTGTTCAGATACCAGTCCAGATTCCCCTTCAGGCGGGCGGTGAAGTAATGCTTCATCGGGTGGGCATCGGGGGTGATGTAGGCGGCCTGGCCGAGCATCCTTAGCGTCCATGCCTGACCGCGCTGTTCGTTGGCATGCATCAGGCCACGGCTCTTTTCCCGGTGCCAGTCGGGATCAGCCTGACCCAGCGCCCAATTGGCCCAGAACTGAACCTCCTCCAGATAAAACAGATCGCCCGTGACCATGTAGGGCACATAACTGAGCGAGGGCATGTGGTTGGTCTCGGGCGTCCACGGTGTCAGGGCATAGCTGGGCTCTGGACGGATATCGGCATTGTGACCGCGATTGTAGAACAGAGAGATATCGGGGTGATCTTCCAAACTGACCGGCAGGTCCGTTTTGGCATCGCGGAAATGGATGGGGGGGCTGCCGCCGGCATCGGCATTGGCCAGCATCACCTCTTTCTGGCTTTGCCGCTGGCTGATCAGCCAGAGCGCGGTCCAGCGGGGCAGGGGGCCGATATCGTCGCGGGCACCGACCATCGGCATGTAATGGATGATGAAGGCGTTTCCAAGCGGTGTCGTATCGGCTTTGCGCAGGCGTTCTGACTCTTTCTCCAGTGCGCCGGGATTGGCCGTCAGAGTGGAATCGTAGTTGAGGATCGCCTTGCTGGCGCTCAGTGCCCTGAGGTCGTGGCGCACGGTGACGCCGGGATCTCCGTCCGACCACACCACCCGATGCCAGCGGGCGTTGGGATAATGACCAATACCTTCGTGTTGATAGATCTCGGTACCGTCCCGCGCGATGGAAATATCGTAAAAGACGGTGCCTGGGGTGATGCCATAGGTCCAGGTATTCTCGATCACGACGTCGCAGCGGAGCGCGCCTGTGGCATAGGTGCGCAAATAAAAGCGGGCAGACAACAGCGGGTGAGGCGATCCGGTTTCATCGCGCAGCGGAGCCACCAGCACGGCCTCGCGGGCCACTGGGCCAGACAGCCACAAGGGCGGCGCTTCCTTCTGGGCTTGCAGCGCCTCGCGCGACGACGCGGTATAAACCCGCTTCGGCTTGACAGTGGTTTCATGTGCGACGGAGATGCTGGCTTGGCCGGAATATTGGTAGCGGATGGGAAAGGAGCCGCTTGGCCAATCCCTGGGGGTAATCCATACCTTCTCATAGCCGTCACCGCGGCCCCATTTGAAGGCGTGGAACCGTCCGCCTGTATTGATTGCATCGGCAACCGCCTTGCTTAATCGGGTCAGGCTTTCATAGCCGCCGCCAGCGGTCTTTTTATCGACGGTTACCGTATAGGTATCGGCGGGATCGGTGCCGAGAATTAGGGTAATTTTCTCTCCCTCGACGAAGGGCGTGCCGGGCGTCTGGCCCTGGCGGTTACCAAAGCTCACCACGCTGATCTGAGGCACGTATGTTGTGGCACTGACAACGATGTCGTGTCCCGATGACGCGGACGCCGGTATCGGCGTAATGGCAGGCGGAGGCGCGGCCGTGCCGCGTTTCAGCGCCACGACCACCGTCTCGCGAGGTGCCACAACCGGCAGAATGGCGCTGATCACCGCATGGCGCAGCGAACCGTCGCGGTGGGTCGCGATCTGGTCCATCTGGAGCGGCAATGGAGTGCCGTTCCGCTCGGTCGCCATCAGAACCGCGCCCTTGGGCAATGCCCCCTTGGCGAAGGGGTGGCCGAATGTGACCGGCAGCATTGCCGATGCGCGCCCGCTATTGCTGACTTCGACGCAGGCGATGGCGTCGTCTGGACAGTTCCGCGCTGCTTTGGCGGGCGGCGGTGCAAGTGCGCACGCCAGAGTCACGATGGCCAGCAGAACAGGACGCGGCATGGTTATCTCCTGGCGAGTTGGGCGATAATCTGCCGGGTAAGCCGGGTGTAGACGCCGTTGTGGAAGCGGTGGCTGCCGATGAAATGAAGGAAAGCCTTGTCGGTATAGGGCATGTCGGCGTCATAGCAGGCGTAGCGGGAAAGTGGCAGGACCGCCGGATCGGCACTGTTGGCGACCATTATGTTGGAAGCCACCTGTTCTGATCCCCAATCGCTCCAGCGTGCGCCCAAGGCCGCGCTCATCGCGGTCGAAACGGTTTCCAGCCGCTGGTGCGGACTATCGCCCTGGGCGAAACCGGCAAAGCCTGCCGAGCCCCGGATATAGCGCAGCGAGGCGGTTTCGGGCCGGTCGGCGAAGGTCTGTTCCGCCAGAACCTGGATATGATCGCCCCCCAGCCGCTGGGCGGTGGCTTTGGCTTCGGCGGTGCCGACCACGGCTTGGCCGAGGCGGGTTCCCAAGGTGAACGATCGATTGGCGGTCCAGCAGGCGCTGATCTCGGGCAGGGGCGCGATTGTCAGCGTATCGGAATCGAGCTGAATGACATACGACTCGCGGGCCAGATCGAGCACGGTCAGCAGACGCTCCCAGCAGCCTCCGCGCGGGAGGCTTCCTGTATCGACATCGGCGACCAGGCGGAAATCCGGGTTCAGATGGTCCGACAGCACCGCGCGGTCCTGGTCGGTCAGGCTGCCATCGTCGAGTACGACGATGCGCCCCTCCTTTAGGACGGAATAAAACGATTTGACGGCGACGAGGTACATCAGCACATCGGCATGAGACACCATGCTGACGATTCGGAGCGGAGCCTCCTGGATGACGAGAGGCTTGGTCTTCAAGATCGTCTCGCAGGCAGAATTATGTCGCCTGCGTGCGAGGTTGGTTCTGGCCTGATAGAACATGCCCCTCTCCAACCGACTGACTCAAAATATTTCCCCCAGAGTGTCACAGCCTGAGGGATGCGAAAACCCGGCGACTCTGACAGGGGGGGGCGCTCCGGTTCAAGAGGGCGGGGTGCACAAGGGGACGGTCGAGGAATAAAACAGGTTTTCATATTTAAAGGCGTCGTTGTCGGGGCGACGGGGATAATCCCAGATCCATTCCGAGAGGCGTTGATGCAGGCTCTGGTCAATCAGCGGGTGAGCAATGTCCGGTCGGCCGATCTGCTCTAGGACGATGCGTCCGTTGGCATGTTCGCCATGTAACACCCAGCCCGCCGGGGGGATGGTGTGGGTGTAGTCGCTTTGCTCGATCGGCAGTGGCTGAGCCGGTTCGGTCCAGAACGGTGAATCCGGCGGGTAGAGGAACGCGACGATCAGCGATCGCAGCGACCACAGGCAACTGGACGAGCCGGAATAATTGTCCAGCAGGCGCAGATCTTCGTGGCAATAGCCTTGGGTTACGCTGCCCCGCTCCAGCGCGCCGTTGGCTACGAAATACCGCCATGTCGCGTCGAGGGCGCGGCGGGATTGACCGGCGGGTATCAGCGCATGGCGGGCGGCGGCAATCAGCGGTACCGGCGCGGCCAGCCGGTAACATTGGCTGCGCCCCATGATCGGAATGCCGTTTGGTCCGATGACATAACTCCAGTCCGCGATGAAGGGGGCGAAGAAGCGGGCGGCATCAGCGGCAAAGGCGGGATCAATACGGTCGATCCAGTCCAAATCGTAGAAGATGCCCCAGGCAGCGTAATAGTCGATATGGCCGCGTTCGCCATCGACATACCAACCACCCCCCCGGTGAAAGCGCAAGAACTGGTGCCAATGCCACAGGCTTCCTTCGGCGTCATAGGGTTGGCCTAGATCTTTCAGCACCAAAGACACGATGACCGGAAACAGATGCCAGTTATTGTCGGCAACGGTCTTGCCGTTGGTCTGGTTCAGCCAGCCAGCGATCTGGTTGCGCTCATTGTCATTTAGCGTCGGCCATAGCCGGTCGCGCAGGAGCCATAGGGTGCGGGCGACGTCTGCCGCTTCGCAGGTGCGCTGGTCGGCATTGCCGATCGCGCCCCAATAGCCTGGATTGGAGGGGTCTGTACCCGCCAGCAATCCTCGGCGGAGGGTGTCCAGAAGATTGATCGAGCGTCCATCGGCTATGCGAACTTCAGCCGGACGCCCCGATGCGATCCAGGCGGCCAGCATCGGGGCGGTGCGGGTAAAGCCTTCGACCGAATCCATCTCGCGCCCGGCGATACTGGGCGCTCCGGGGTGTCTGACCCGCGCCCCGGTATCGTCCAATCCGGCGATGAAACCAGAGACGAAATAGAGAAATAGATCCTGGTAGCGTGCTGCGTCAGAACTGTCCTCGGCGAGGAAGTGCTGTCGCAGAATTGAATCGTTATCGTTATTACTGAATCGGGCTTCTAGGAGCCAGTAATTGTTCGTACCCCAGCGCGCTGACAGTAAAAGTCCGGTCGCGGCAGTTGCCATCAGGATGCCAATCACTCCCCAGGCCACGATCTTTCCTTTCCGTATCCATTCCGTCTTCATGCCCGCCCCCATGCTCCGCAAGCTGTACAGAGGTTCAACCGGAAAGCGAAAATAAAAAGACATTATGCCTGAAAACTCAGGTGTCTTCTTGAACGATTTCGGTCAAGGGCGAGCAGAATTACTTAAATCGACACGCCAAGGGGACTGGAGGGGCAAGGTGTAAGGCTAACTTTACATGGAGGCAGAAGCGAGTTGTGATGCTTTTTATCAAGCCATTGATGTGTAATATTTATTTTCATTCCTAATGTTTTGGTTCGGGTTTTGCATATCGCCCCTGCGGGGGCGTGGTAACCCCGCATTCGATTCATTCGGTCATCCCTGGGGACTGTCATCGCTCCGGAGTGCATTTGTTTTTTCGATGGTATGAGGAAGGGGTTTTATCGGTAATTTCATGGAAGAAAAGAAATATAAGAAAGTTCAAGAGGCGCTAAAGGCCTGTGCTGATGGATTCTTCATGGTGGGAGCGTTTAGCTTCTTCATCAATATGTTTGCTTTGGCCGTTCCTATATATTCAATGCAGGTTTACAATAAGGTTCTTCCTAGCGGCAGCTTGGAAACGCTTATTGTTCTTACAGTTCTAGTTGTTGTGCTGCTGGCTGCCAGTGCCGGGCTTGAAGTGGTGCGGTCTCGCATTCTGGTGCGGATTTCGCACCGGGTTGACACCCAGCTGTCCGATGTGGTGGTGCGCGCGATCTTTGCGACGGTGGTTACCGCGCCGCGCGAGGGGGCCGTTCAGGGCATGCGCGATTTCGATACCGTTCGCCAGTTCTTTTCCGGGCAGGCGCTGCTGGTTTTCTTTGACTTGCCGTGGTCGCCCCTGTTGATCGGGGTCATCTTCCTGCTTCACCCCTTGCTGGGAGCGCTGGCGCTGTTTGGAGCCGTGATCTTGCTGGGGGCTGCCATTACCAACGAGATGGTGACCAAAAAGCCGCTTGAATCCGCTAATTGCGAAGCGGTTTCCACCATCGGTGCCATCGGTAACGGCGTGCGAAACTCTGAAGTTCTGCATGCGATGGGAATGTTGGGTTCTTTTCGTCGCCGCTGGCAGATCCAGCGCGGCACGATGTTGCGCTACCAGGAAATTGGCAGCGACCGCGCCGCAGCGGTAATCGCGGTGTCGAAGTTTCTGCGAATGGGATTGCAAACGGCGCTGCTGGCCACGGGCGCGGCACTGGCGGTCGATAATGAAATCACCTCGGGCGCGATGATTGCCAGTTCGATCATTGTGGGGCGCGCGCTGGCTCCCTTTGAATCTGCCATGGCGACGTGGAAGCAGATTATTACGGTGCGGAGCGCCTGGTATCGCCTCACCGCTCTGCTCGACGCCTATCGGGACGCTGGACCACGTACCACTCTGCCGCGCCCAAAAGGGCTGCTTGATGTGATGGACCTTGCCGTGGCACCGCCGGGAGTCAGGGTGCCCGTTCTGCGCGGGATCAATTTCAGTGTGCAGCCGGGCCAGGTGTTGGGGATCACCGGGCCAAGTGGAAGCGGTAAATCGTGCTTGGTCCGGACGATCGTTCGCAGTTGGCTGCCGCTCGCCGGCAAGGTTCGGCTGGATCGATCGGATGTCCATCAATGGAACCAGGACGATCTCGGCCCCTATATCGGCTATATCCCCCAGGATGTAGAGTTGTTCGGCGGAATGATCGCCGAGAATATTGCCCGCTTCAGCGGTGGCTCCGACGAGGCGATCATCGCTGCCGCCAAGCTGGCGGGGGTGCATGACATGATCTTGCGCATGCCCCAGGGCTACGACACCCCCATCGGTCCCAACGGTCGCAATCTCTCGGCGGGTCAGCGCCAACGGATCGGATTGGCCCGTGCCCTTTATGGCGATCCGGTGCTGATTGTGTTGGACGAACCCAATTCGAATCTCGATCAGGATGGCGATCGTGCGCTGATCGAGGCCCTGCTCGCGATGAGAGAGCGCGGCTGTGCGGTTCTGATGGTGTCGCATCGCCCCAGTGTCCTTCAGGTCGCCGATTTGCTGCTGGTGCTGCATCCGGGCGGCATGTTCGCTTTTGGTCCTAAGGATGAGGTGCTGAGTCAGATCGCGGCGACTGCCGCGACTGCCGCTACCGCCGTGACAGCCGTTACCCGGTCGGTCGGTTGAGCCGCTCATGAAAGAGGAAAAGGCGGCCATGACCGATCTGGTGCCAGCCCCCGCCAAGGCTCTGGCCGTGCCGGATCGCGCCGCCGATTACAGCCGGAGCATTCTGGCCGGTTGGCTGGTGATCGCCGTGACATTCGGCGGTCTGATTCTGTGGTCTTTTCTGGCACCGCTGACGGCGGCGGTGATGGCGCAGGGTTCGCTTGTGGTCGATAGCAGCCGCAAGGTCATCCAGCATCTCGAAGGCGGCATCGTGAAGGAAATCCTGGTCCACGATGGTCAAATCGTGGGGGAGGGCGAGGCGCTGCTGCGTCTGGATCAGTCGCAGGTGTTGGCGTCGGCCGCGTTGTTGCGCGCCAAACTCGACAGCGCCCTTGCCCAGGAAGCACGATTGATGGCGGAGCGGTCGGGGGAAAACGTCATTTCGTTTCCCGCCGAACTGATCAGTCGGCGCACCGATGTCGAGGTTGCCAGTACTCTTGATACCCAGCGCCGCCTCTTTGAGGCCCGCCGCAGTAGCCGGAATGGCCAGATCCAATTGTTGCGCGCCAGGATTGAGCAGTCGCGTGAACAGATATTAGGGCTGACCACTCTCGAAAAATCGCTGGAATATCAGGCTGTCTTGATGCGCAAGGAATTGAGCGGCCAGCAGATTCTTGAGGAAAAAGGCTATTCCTCGAAAAACAAAATTCTGTCGCTCCAGCGCGATGTGGCGCGCCTTGAAGGAGAGCGAGGTCAGTCTCTGGCCAGTATTGCTTCGATCCGTCAGACCATCAGCGAATCCGATCTTCAGATTCTGCAATTGGATAAGCAGTTCCGGGAAGATGTGGAAAAAGAACTGCGCGATGTGCAGGGCATCCGTTTCGATTCCGAAGAACGTCTGGCTGCCGTGGTTGATCAGATCTCCCGTTTGACTGTGCGGTCTCCGGTGGCTGGCGTGGTGATGGATTTAGCCGTTCATACGGTTGGCGGGGTGGTGGCGCCGGGTGGACATCTTATGGATGTCGTCCCTCGGGATGATCGCCTTCTGGTCGAGGCAACCGTGTCTCCAGATTCCATCGACGGAGTTTATGTGGGCCAGCCATCGCAGGTGCGTTTCTCTGCGTTCAATCGAGGGGCATCACCAACCGTTAAAGGCGAAGTGATCTTTGTTTCCGCCGACCGCATGGTGAACGAACGAACAGACGCTCCGTATTATATCGTTCGTATAGAGATCGATGAAGAAGGCCGTCGGCAACTGGAGCAATTTAGTTTGATTCCAGGTATGCCGTGTGAGGTTGTTATCGACAAAGGTTCAAGAACAATGGCTGAATACTTTATCAAACCTGTTAAGGATACTATATACAGATCAATGAAGTACTAAAATTACGTAAAATTATATGCAAATGACTACAATAGAGGCGGGATTTATGATGCCTGTTTATTTGTTTTGACCTTGCCGTGCTTTTGGTGTAACTTTCGTCATAGGTATATCGCTTAGGTCGTAAACAGGCTGCCGACTTTGGTTGTGGGGCGCTAATGCGATTAGGCGAGGAGCGGAGTTGAACAAAATGGCGACCATTATTGGCTCAAACGTCAACGATATCCTTGCCGTAGGCTCGGGAGACGACACCCTGGATGGCGGCGCTGGAAGCGACACATACATTTTTTCGGGGACGGGCGGTGGATTTGACACCTTCCTCGACTCGGGAACATCCGGCACCGACACCATCCTTGCCGCTACCGATGGCACTCGCATTGGCCTCAAGAGTTTCTCCTCCAGGGCCGGGATCGAGGTGATTTCGGCGGGCGGAAAAGCCAATGTCACCATTGCCGGTGACGGTGGTGCCAATGTGCTGGACTTCTCGACGACGACCCTGAGTGGGATTGCCGCGATTAATGGGGGCGCAGGCAACGACACCATCACCGGCTCGGCTGGCATTGATACCCTGATCGGCGGTAATGGTAACGACCTGCTGAACGGTGGCGGCGGTGGTGACCGCTACCTGGTTAGCGGGACCAACGATGGCTTCGACACCTATCGCGATACCGGCACCAGCGGCACCGACACCATTCTTGCCGGGGCCGACGGTACCCGTATCGGGCTGCAATCGTTCCGCACGACCGATGGTATCGAGCAGATCAGCGCCAATTCGTATGCCAATGTCACCATTGCCGGTGACGGCGGTGCCAACGTGCTGGATTTCTCGGCGACGACGCTGACTGGAATTACCGTCATCGATGGCGGCGCGGGCAACGACACCATCACCGGCTCGGCTGGCATTGATACCCTGATCGGCGGCAATGGTAACGATTTGCTGAACGGCGGCGGCGGCGGTGACAGCTATCTGGTCAACGGGACCAACGATGGCTTCGACACCTATCGCGACACCGGCACCAGTGGCACCGACACCATTCTTGCCGGGTCCGATGGTACCCGTATCGGGCTGCAATCGTTCCGCACGACCGATGGGATCGAGCAGATCAGCGCCAATTCGTATGCCAATGTCACCATTGCCGGTGACGGTGGTGCCAACGTGCTGGATTTCTCGGCGACGACATTGGTCGGTATTGCCGCTATCTCTGGTGGGGCCGGTAATGACACTCTTATCGGCTCGGCCGGAGCCGATACCCTGATTGGCGGCGATGGCAACGACCTTCTCCGTGGCGGTGGCGGCGTCGATACAGCCGTCTATGCTGGGGCGCGCAGTGATTATGCGGTGACTGAGACGACGACGGGGCTTTCTGTGCGAGCCTTGACCGGCTCCGATGGCACCGATTTGCTCGTTTCCGTCGAGCGTCTCAGCTTTGCCGATGGCACCTATGTCTACACGCCGGGCGTAGGGCTGCATCCCCAAGTGACCAAGCCGGAACTAGAGGTCGGGCCGGTGTCCGGTCTTGAGGACGGCGCTATCCTCCTCAACATCACGGCTCAGGCGGCCGATCCCAGCCGGGCGCTGTCGCTGACGCTGACCGGCTTGCCTGCCGGAGCCATTCTGAGTGCTGGCGTACAGAATCCCGATGGAAGCTGGAAGGTTTCTGGTGACCAATTGCCCGGTCTGGCCCTGGTCCCGCCTAAGGATTATTCCGGTTCTTTCACTCTGTCGGCTTTGGCCTCGGATGGCGCAGCCAGTCGGTCGGGAACCTTTACCGTCGATGTCGCGGCGGTGGCCGATTCCGCAATTGTCAGCGCCGCCTCGGTAGCTGGCAAGGAAGATGCCGCCATTGCGCTTAAGCTCGCGGCTCGCTTGGCCGATTCTGACGGTTCGGAAGTGCTGGGAGTGACTCTGTCGGGCCTCCCCGCCGATGCCAGCCTGAACGCCGGTACCCGCAATGCCGATGGTAGTTGGACCTTGCCCCCGGATCATCTCGATGGGCTCACGGTTACTCCGCCTAAAAACTTCTCTGGCACCATGACCCTGACAGTGACGACCACCACCACCGAACTGTCCAACGGATCGGTTGCCAGCAAAGCGGCAACCTTCTCCGTGGCGGTGGCGGCGGTCGCCGATGCTCCGATCCTGACGGTGGCACCGACGTCCGGTGTGCAAGGTAAGCCCATTGCCTTGTCCATTGCCGCCGCCTTGACCGACACCGATGGATCGGAAGCACTATCGACCACGATTTCCGGCTTGCCTCAGGGTTCGGTTCTGAGCGCTGGAACAGTAAATGCCGATAACACTTGGACCGTGTCTCCCAGCCAGCTCAAAGGGCTGACCGTGACGCCACCGGCGACATTCTTCGGGCAATTGCATCTGATCGTCTCGGCGTCGTCCACCGAGCAATCCAACCGTTCAACGGCCAGCATCACGACGGATTTGCTGGTTTCGGTCTTACCCAGTGTGGTCACCACCGGCTCCACCCCGGCGGTTCTGAGCGCGGCTCCAGCAGATGGACGTGAGGATGTTCGCGTTCCTCTCAATCTTTCGGCGCACTTGCCCACGAATGCCACCGGCGTTCTGGGGATTCGGATCGAGGGCCTGCCCGCGGGAGCCAGTCTGAGCGCTGGCACCGCTAATGCAGACGGCAGTTGGACCTTGGCGCCGACGCAGTTAAAGGGGTTGAGCCTGATATCCCCCCATGATTACGCGGGGACGATGGATCTCGTTCTTGCCACGACCACAACGAAAGCCAATGGCGAGCTCTCCACCGCCCGCCTTCGTTTCGAGGTTGATGTCGAGGCAGTTGCCGATGCGCCAGCCATTCGCGTCAGCGATTCGTCCGGTAAGGCGGGGGCACCGATCGGTTTGTTGGTTGGCAGTGCGCTGACCGATACCGATGGTTCGGAAACGCTGTCCGTTACTCTCTCCGGGGTTCCAGATCGGGCCGTTTTAAGCAGCGGAACGCATAATGAGGATGGAACCTGGACCCTGACGTCGGCCCAGTTGAGCAACCTTAAAATGACTCCGCCGTCCGACTTTGTTGGAACCGCGCATTTGACTGTTACCGCGGTTGCGACCGAGTCCTCCAATGGATCAACGGCCACTTCGGTCGGCACCATCACGGTTACGGTGGGTCCTGCGGCGGTCACCACTGCTCCGTCCTCCGGGAATGGATCCCCCACCACAGGCGGTTCCTCTACTCCCAATGTTGTCATCAATCCGCAGGTGATCGAGGCCCACGGAAGCGGTGACGTGGTTGGTTTCCAACTGAAAAACACAACAGATCATACGGCTGCGGCCCATTTCATGAGCTTCGGTCAGCCCTTCGTGGAAGGGAATGTCATGCCCGGCGACGTTCTTTACGCCCGCATCAATGGCGTAGAGATTCCGGTCCAGATGGACGTCAAGGCGACCAATGACGATGGGTCGGTTCGCAATGCCATTCTGACCCTGAAGACCCCGGACATTGCAGCCAACGGCAGCCTCGACATGGTGCTGACCAAAGGCGACGCCCACGCCCAGGCTTCGTCGATCGGCGCGAAGGACATCCTCGCTCACGGCCTCGATCTCAAGGTTACTCTTGATATCCACAATGCTGACGGCACCCTGACGCCGCACACTTTCGATGCCGCCCAAGCGTTGCAGCAGGCGATGACGAGCGGAACCCTGAGTACCTGGATGAGCGGTCCGCAAGCGACCGAATATCGGGTCAATGTCCCGGTGGGCAACGGGCTGACGGTTACCTTTGATATTCGCGGCTATGCCGATGGCACCAACACCACCGATGTGATCGTCGCCAACGATACGACCTACACCAAGGGTGTCGGAGCTTTCGATTACGATTACGCCATTATCCGTAACGGCACCAAGATCGCCAGCGAAAACAATTTCCATCACAACCAGAACGCCACTTGGCATCAAGAGGTATGGAGCAATGGCGCTCCCGATCAATATTTGGTGCGCGATGTCCAATATCTGGTGGAAAGCGGTGCCATTCCGGCCTACGACACCACGGTCGGAGTCAGCAGTTCGGCGATTAGTGCTTCTGCCGCCAAGCTGAATGACAGCAACACCGGGCTCATGGATCCGGGGGCCGTTCAGCAATACATGGGAACGCCAGGCGGGCGGCCCGATATCGGGCCGGAAACCACCTGGGCGGCGCGGGCTCTGCTCAGTCAGGACCCGACGGCGATGAAGGTTCTGTTTGAAAACGCCGATGCGGCCGGTTCGATCCCCTGGCATTTCCGCGACGAGGCAACGGGTGCTCCGGTTCGCATCGACGACCACCCCCTGTTGTGGCTCGATGGGCGCGGCACCGGAAAAGCCTATGGCAGCGATCAGTTGCCCGAAGCGTTCAGTCAGGCCAATACAGGGTGGACGGTCGATGCTTCGCACCGGCCATCGCTGACCTACGTTCCATATCTTCTGACCGGCAGCCATTATTACGCGGACGAACTGGCCTTCCAGGCGAGTTCCACCATTGCCTTCTACGCCCCCGGCAACTGGCGTGACCTCGACGGGAATTTGACCTTCAAGGCCGAGGAGCGGGCGAGTGCCTGGACCTTGCGCGATTTGAGCGACGCAGCCTATGTTCTGCCCGACGATTACGCGTTGAAAGAATATTTTACCTCTCTGACTGGAAGCAACCTTCACAATTTCATCGAGACCTATGTCACTGGCGGAGCCATGGATAAGTTCGGTGAAATCGAGGGCTTCACGACAGACTATAACTTCCATCAGAAGGGGTTGATTTCTCCCTGGCAGCAGGATTATCTGGCCATTACGCTGGGGTACATGGCGCAACGCGGCTATGCTGAGGCCGGGCAGGCTCTGGCCTGGATGGATAACTTCATTTCAGGCCGCTTTACCCATGCCGATGAAGGATTTGATCCGCTTCTGGGATCGCTGACGTCACCCTATCTGACCGTGGTGGATCCTGTCAGCGGCCAGCCTTTGACCACCTGGGCCGAGGTCTATAACGCGACCATGGCCACGATGACCCACACCGTAACGGGGCAGGAAGGCTATCCCGATTGGGCCGGAGGGGCGGCGGCCGTGGCAAAGGCGTCGTTGGCCAGTATCATTTCGGCGACGGGTTCAACCCAGTCGATCGAAGCCTATGGCTACCTGGCGGGCATGACGGCGAAGATGGGCAGCGATTACGTCAATGACCCCACTTGGGCGATTACGCCTAAGCTGTCCGACGGTCAGTATTTGCGCAACGATGATATTCACGTCGTTACCAGCAGCGCCGATACGGTGCTGAAAGGCTCCAACAGCGACCAGTTGCTGCATGGAGGCTCGGGAAATGACAAGATCACGGGCGGCACCGGCATCGACCTTCTGTTCGGCGGGAATGGCAACGATATTCTGGATGGCGTGTCCGGTAACGATTACCTGTTCGGCAATGCGGGCGATGACCGTTTGATCGCCGGGAAGGGAAATGAGTTCCTCAAAGGCGGGACCGGTTCCGACACGTTCGTTTTCACCGAAAACGTCGCCGGACATCATACCGTGGCGGATTTTACCATCGGCCAGGATCACCTTGAGGTCCATCAGACGGCGGGTGGGGTTGCTTCAGTCAGTGCGTTGCTGGCTGGTGCTACCGCAGATACCAATGACAATGCCGTTCTTCACCTTTCTCACGACCTGGAAATTACGTTGCTGGGCGTGCATATCGGGCAGATGTCCACGGCGGATATCCGGTGGATGGGGTGAGGTGACACCCGCTCATCGGGATTGTTGAAAAAGTCTCGTCTTCCTTATTCCATGGTGCTGCCAAAGACGGCAGCACCATGTTTGGGCGAAGCCCTATTGCTTCGCCCCTGAAGTGTGCATCCGGTCGGCTGGGTGTCAGCCTTCCGCCTTCATCTCCTGGCTGGATTCTGCCGCGACTTCGGCCGCGCCCTGGGCGTGGATCTCGACGAAAGGACGGCCGTAATAGCTGTCGAGCAGGATGGCTTTCAGTTCGACCACCAGCGGAAAACGCGGGTTGGCGCCGGTGCACTGATCGTCGAACGCCTCGACCGCCAGGGTGTCGAGTTTGGCCAGGAAGTCGGCTTCGGGCACTCCGGCGGCCTGGATCGACGCCGGGATGTCCAGCACCCGCTTCAGTTCCTCCAGCCAGTCCAGCAGCCGTTCGATCCGCTCTGCGGTATTAACGCCGTCCAGACCCAGGGCGATTGCGATCTCGCCGTAGCGATGGCGCGATTTCGGCCGGTCGTACTGCGAGAACGCGGTCTGCTTGGTCGGATTGTCGTTGGCGTTGTAGCGGATGACATTGGAGATCAGCAGGGCATTCGCCAAGCCGTGCGGCAGATGGAAGGCTGCGCCCAACTTGTGCGCCATCGAATGGCATACGCCGAGGAAGGCGTTGGCAAAGGCGATGCCGGCGATGGTCGCGCCGCTGTGGACCCGTTCCCGCGCGATCGGGTCTTTGGCTCCGTTGGCATAGGCCGACGGCAGGTACTCCTTAAGCAGTTTCAGGGCCTGCAACGCCTGCCCATCGCTGAATTCGCTGGCCATGATCGAAACATAGGCTTCCAGCGCGTGCACCACCGCATCGATGCCGCCGAACGCGGTCAATGACTTGGGCAGACCCATCACAAAATTGGCATCGACAATCGCCATGTTGGGGGTCAGCTCGTAATCGGCGATCGGGTATTTAATGCCGGTGGTGTCGTCGGTGACCACGGCGAACGGCGTTACCTCCGACCCGGTGCCCGAGGTGGTGGGAATGGCGACCAGTTCCGCCTTGATGCCCAGCTTCGGGAACTTATAGATACGCTTGCGGATGTCCATGAAGCGCAGGGCGAGGTCGGCGAAGTTGACCTCGGGATGCTCATACAGCACCCAGATCAGCTTGGCCGCGTCCATCGGCGAGCCGCCGCCCAGCGCCACGATCACGTCGGGCTGGAACGCCTGCGCCATTTCGACGCCCTTGTTGACGATCGACAGAGACGGGTCGGCCTCGACCTGGAAGAAGGTTTCCACCTCCATTCCGTTTTTCTTCAGCAGGGCAATGGTGTCGTCAACGAAGCCGTTGCTGAACAACAGCCGGTCGGTGACGATCAGCGCCCGTTTCTTGCCGGCAAGATCCTTGATCGCCTCGGTGAGGGCGCCGCGCCGGAAATAGATCGATTTGGGCAGCTTATGCCACAGCATGTTCTCAGCTCGCTTGGCGACGGTTTTCTTGTTGATCAGGTGCTTGGGGCCGACATTTTCCGAGATGGAATTGCCGCCCCACGAGCCGCATCCGAGTGTCAGCGACGGTGCGAGGCTGAAATTGTAGAGATCGCCGATTCCGCCGTGCGAGGAGGGGGTGTTGATCAGGATACGGGCGGTCTTCATGTGCTTGCCGAAATCGAGAATCCGCTGCGGCTGAAGATCCTGATCGGTGTACAGCACCGAGGTGTGGCCAATGCCGCCCAGCGCCACCAGTTCCACCGCTGCCGCCACCGCCTGCCGGTAGTCGGCCCGCCGGTACATTGCCAGAGTCGGCGACAGCTTTTCATGGGCGAAGGGTTCGGAGGCAACGGTATCGTTGACCTCGCCGATCAGAATTTTGGTGTCGAGCGGCACGGTGATCCCGGCCAATTCGGCGATGCGGGTGGCCGGTTGTCCGACGATGTTGACATTAACATTGCCGTCCACCAGCAACACCTTGCGCACCGCCTCCAGTTCCAGGGCATTGAGGATGTAGCCGCCGTGGGTGGCGAAACGCTGGCGCACCGCTTCGTACACTGCATCGACGACGATGACCGATTGCTCCGAGGCGCAGACCACGCCGTTATCGAAGGTCTTTGACATCAGGATCGAGGCGACCGCCCGCTTGATATCGGCGGTTTCGTCGATCACCACCGGCGTGTTGCCCGCGCCGACGCCGATCGCGGGCTTGCCCGAGGAATAGGCTGCTCGCACCATGCCGGGGCCGCCGGTGGCCAGGATCAGATTGACATCGGGGTGGTGCATCAGGCCGTTGGAGAGTTCCAGCGACGGTGTGTCGATCCAGCCGATGATATCGGGCGGGGCACCGGCGGCAACGGCGGCGTCCAGCACCAGCTTGGCGGCGGCGCAGGTCGATCGCGCCGCGCGCGGATGCGGGCTGAAGATGATGCCGTTGCGGGTCTTAAGGCAAATCAGTGCCTTGAAGATCGCGGTGGAGGTGGGATTGGTGGTCGGGACGATGCCGCAGATCAGCCCCACCGGCTCGGCGATGGTGATGGTGCCTGCGTCGTCGTTCATCTCGACAATGCCACAGGTCTTATCGTCCTTGTAGGCGTTGTAGATATATTCCGAGGCGAAGTGGTTCTTGATCACCTTATCTTCAACGACGCCCATCTTGGTTTCTTCGGCGGCCATGCGCGCCAGAGAGATACGGGCATCGGCGGCAGCCAGGGCGGCGCTGCGGAAAATAAGGTCCACCTGTTCTTGCGAATAGGTGGCGAAGGTCAATTGGGCGGCTTTGACGCGCGCAACCAATTGATCGAGGCCGGACAGAGCAGAAAAATTCACCGTCAACCCCCATTGAGATTGTTACAAAGATGGAATGTGAAACCGGGGGTTACCCCAGTGTTATGATGCCATCATCTTATTGTTCACAGAAGGAGGTCTGGGTCCAGTTCTGATTTTGTTGAATGGATTATTATCAAAATTGTAATTCCTTCCGCAGGGTGTCGCGGCTCTTTTTTCGTGATTATGCATTATATCTGAAATATAGATCCATTCCGTTAGGTGGGGGTAATGCTACCCTTTATGGTTGGATATCATCGGTGGGCGGATTGACGTTATGTCTTGAGTCAAAGCAGCCCGTATCGGAGGTCTTGCCCCTCTTTTTGTCGTCGTTTTAGTTGTTCAATCTTTAATTGATTTCAGTTTAAATGACCATCGATGACAGTGAGGGCAATGTCGTCAGAAGATCCCTGACCGACAAAAGGCTCTGTGTCAGATCGGCCCTGGTCGTTGCCGCGCCCAGGCCCAGGCGAACGCATTCCGGCGGGGTCTGAACGGCGAAGGGATCGCTTGGCACCGTGCCGATTCCGCTTCCCCGCAGACGGTCCACGAACTCCCCGCGACTCCACGGAGCCTCGAGTCTCAGCCACAGGTGAAAGCCCTCGGGATCGCTGCTGAAACAGCCGGGCGGCAGGGTTTCGCGGGCAATCTGTTGTCTGGCCGCCGTTTCCTGGCGGATGGCCTCAAGGATTCTCACGGCCGTGCCGTTTTCTATCCACTCCCGCGCTAGGGCCGCCGTAATCGGGGATGTCATCGATGTCAGCGCCCGGATAGCCCCCACGAGACGGGGAACCTGCCTCGAATCCGGCGGAACGACGTAAGCGACCCGCAACGCTGGCGAAAGCGCCTTGGACAGGCTGGCGACATGATAGACCATATCCGGCGCCAAGGCGGCAAGGGGAGGGATTGGAGTGTATGGAAGCGCCCCGTAAGCATCGTCTTCGATGATGGGGACCGCGTAGGTTCTGGCAATCGCCAGAACGTCCTCTCGCCGCGATAACGACATGGTGGCGGTCGTCGGATTGTGAAGCGTCGGCGTGCAATACAGAGCCTTGGGGGCAGCGGACTTGCATAGAGCCTCGAACGAGTCGGGGCGCATGCCTTCTGCATCCATTTCAACGGGTAAAAGCCGCATCTTCATGTGGCTTGCCAAGGATCTGAACCCCGGATAGGTCAGGGCTTCGGTGCAGACGGCATCGCCCTGATTGAGCAGCATCCCGGCAATGGCCAGGAATGCCCCTTGGGCCCCCGGACAGACCAGAACCCGATCCGCCGTTAAGCCGGGAATGCGCGCCGATAGGTAGTGCGCACCGGCCATCCGATCGGCATGGGTTCCTCCCGGTTCCTGATAGCGCATCAACAAAGAAAGACCGCCATCGCCGTCAATCCGCGCAAGGCTTTGCCGCATCGTCTTGGTGAGGTCTGGATCGTCGAAGCGGGGCGGCAGATTCATGCTCATGTCAACCACCCCGCCACGCCGGGCCTCGTCAGGGAGGGGACGGGCGCGCGTCGGCATTGTATGGCTCATCTCGACCCGAATGTAGGTGCCCAGGCCAACCTTTCCTTCGACCAGCCCGCGCTTGCGCGCCTCGGCATAGGCTCTGGTCACGGTGGTAAAATCGATCCCTAAGTCTTTGGCCAAGCTTCGCTGAGGCGGTAGCCGGAAGCCATTGCCGAGCTTTCCTGATCGGATGCCCGCTTCAAGCGCGTCGGCGATCGCCAGATAGAGAGGGCCGTGGTCCATATCGATATCGGAGATCCAGGAATCCGCCGTCACGTCGTCACCCATTGCGAATGTTTTGTATGCCATATATATGTAAATTATTGCTGCAGCAATGGCTCGCCGTGCCGCGCCAGAAGCATACAGCATTCATGCTGACAGGCAAAATGGATCAAGAGCATGGATTATAAGGCATTTTTTGAGTCGCTCATCGGGACCATGAAGACCGATGGACGCTACCGGACCTTCATCGAGATCGAGCGTCAGGCGGGAAAGTTTCCGCGTGCGCTTTGGCATCACCCCGATGGAACGCCCCGTCAGGTCGTTGTCTGGTGCAGCAACGACTATCTTGGAATGGGGCAAAACGATCAGGTTCTGTCGGCGATGCATCAGAGCATCGACCGGTTCGGTGCGGGCACCGGCGGCACCCGGAATATTTCCGGCACCAATCGCCAGCATGTCCTGCTCGAACGCGAACTTGCTGATCTGCATGGCAAAGAGGCCGGTCTGCTGTTCAATTCGGGCTGGATTTCCAATCTGGCCGCATTGGGCGTGCTTGGGCGGGTTCTGCCGGATTGCGTCATTTTCTCGGATGCCCTCAATCACAATTCGATGATCGAGGGGATCCGGTGGTCTGGTGCCGAAAAGCATATCTTCCGCCACAATGATGCGGCGCACCTGGACGAACTGATGGCCTCTGTTGCGCCGGATCGTCCTAAGATTGTCGCTTTCGAGAGCGTCTACAGTATGGATGGCGATATCGCCCCGATTTCCGACATCTGTGACGTTGCCGAAAAATATGGAGCGATAACCTATCTCGACGAGGTTCATGCCGTGGGATTGTATGGATCCACCGGCGGCGGAGTCTCGGAACGGGACGGCGTTTCCGATCGCCTGACCTTGATTGAAGGGACGCTTGCCAAATCGTTCGGTGTGATGGGGGGGTATGTAACTGGCCCCGACGTTCTGATCGATGCGATTAGAAGCCTTGCCCCCAGCTTTATCTTTTCCTCGTCGCTCTGCCCGCATGTTGCGGCGGGAGCCCAGGCGTCGATTCAGTATGTCAGGACTCATCCCGATCTGCGCCAGCGGCATCAGGAGGCGGTCCGGAATCTGAAGGCGTTGCTGAAAGAAGCGGACATGCCGATTCTGGAAAGCCCCAGCCACATCCTGCCCCTCATTATCGGCGATGCCCATATGTGCCGGCAGTCCAGCGATATGCTGTTGGAACGGCACGGGATTTATGTTCAACCGATCAACTATCCCACCGTGTCGCGCGGTCAGGAGCGTCTGCGTATAACGGCGACGCCATTCCATACGCCAGACCTCGCCGAGCAGCTTGTCGCTGCGCTCAAGGATGTGCGGGATCGCCTGGGATGGGGCAGCAAAAACAAGACGGTGGCATAACCGGGGCGTAAGGCATAATCCCGAGCCGCGATTTGACTGTGTTCATCCGCGTTCCGAAAGGGAGGCTCGGTGTTCCGGATGGCCGGTGGTTCTCCGGTATCAAGCATTGACTTGGCAGCCTGTCTTTTCAGGCTGCCAAGCTGCTTGTTAAAATCCGTTCCATCCCATCGGGAGAACGCTCCGCGAGGCGATACGGCCAGCTAGGCCAAGCTTGCGCGGACTGCCTCAATGATCTTGGTTTGGGTCGGTTCATCAAGATAGGGGTGCATGGGCAGGCTGATGACCTCACGCGACAGACGCTCCGATACGGGCACTCCGCCGGTTGCAACCGGATAGGTGCTATAGCCGGTCTGGCTTGGCATCGGGATCGGGTAATAAACGGCGGTGGGGACACCTTTTTCTTTCAGCCGGGCGGCCAGTCCGTCGCGGTCGGTCACGCGGATGGTGTATTGAGCCCAGACCGAAACGTAGCCTGCGGGTACCTTCGGCACGGCAACGATATCGCCTAATCCCTGGGCGTAGCGGTCGGCGACTTGATTGCGGGCGATGATTTCGTCGGCGAGGATTGCCAATTTCTCGATCAGGATGCCCGCCTGAAGGGTGTCGAGGCGGCTGTTGAGGCCGATACGGACGTTATCGTATTTGTCGCTGCCCTTACCGTGGACGCGCAACGAGCGCAGCAGGGCAGCCTTGTCCGCATCGTCGGTAAAGACCGCGCCACCATCGCCATAACAGCCGAGTGGCTTGGCGGGGAAAAAGCTGGTCGTGGTGTATTTGGCCAGAGTGCCGACCTTAGCCCCGTTCAGCGAAGCTCCGAATGCCTGGGCGGCATCGGCGACCACCACCATTCCTTCGCGCTCGGCAATTTTGGCGATGGCTGGGTAATCGGCGGTCTGACCGAACAGATCGACGGCGATCACCATGCGCGGGCGCAAACCGGCAGCCTTCGCAGTGGCGATTCCCCGCTCCAGCGACCCCAGATCGAGGTTGAAGGTCTCTTCGTTCACATCGACGAACACTGGGGTCGCGCCAACCAGCGGCGCCATCTCGGCGGTGGCGACAAAAGTAAAGGCGGGTACGAACACGGCATCGCCCGCGCCGACGCCTTCGGCCATCAACACCAGTTGCAGGGCATCGGTGCCGTTGCCGCAGGTGATGGCGTGACGGGCGCCGCTGAACTCGCACAGACCCTTTTCGAACTGAGCGACTTCCGGCCCCATGATGTAGTTGCCGTGTTCGAGCACTTTGGCGATGGCGCGCTCGATACGGTCGCCGAGGTGGCGGCGCTGGCTTTGAAGATCGATGAACGCAATGCTCACGTGAGAATTTCCTCTAGTTGATCGGGGCCGGTCTCGCGATAGCGGCTGCCATCGCGCGGGCAGATCAGATCATCGCCCAACCGTTCGCCGGCACGCGAGACCCATCCGATCCGCCGGGCCGGGACGCCGGCCATCAAGGCAAAAGCAGGAACGTCGTGGGTGACGACAGCCCCGGCGGCGATCATCGCGTATTCATTGATGGTATGGCCGCAGACGATTGTGGCATTGGCGCCGATGGTGGTGCCGCGTCTGACCAGGGTGGGAAGGAAATCTGCCTTGCGGTTCACTTCGGCGCGAGGCGTCAGTACGTTGGTAAATACGCAGGATGGGCCGCAGAACACGCCTTGCTCCAGCGTTACACCCTTGTAGATGCTGACATTGTTCTGGATTTTGCAATTGTCGCCCACCGTCACGTCGGGACCGGCGACAACGTTCTGGCCGATGTTAACATTCTGGCCGATGGTGGTGCGCGACAGGATGTGGCTGAAGTGCCAGACGCGGCTTCCCTCTCCAATCTGAACTTGATCGTCGATATAGGCGCTTTCGTGGACAATGACGCCGGGGAAAGCAGGCTTTGCCGCCGTTTCGGGCGGCTTCAGCGTTTCCGCCAGCGAATCCTGTGCTTTTTGCAGCACTTTCAGCACCCGCAATCCTTCCCAGCCGTCAGTGCGGGGCGTGGCTCCGGTGCGGACGCAATCAAGGAAATGCTGGCACTCAAGGCGCAGCGGCTCGTCCTGAGGCACTTCGACCGGCAGTCCCTCTGCCTTATCCGGTTCAGGCATCCCGTTCTTCCAGTGGACGGAATGCTTGAACAGAACCAGCTTGTTGCCCCACGGCTGACCGTCGTCGAACACAGCCATGCCGCGGTCGCCGACCACCACCAACTTCTGCTCCTTGAACGGGTGCAGCCATGAGACGAAGACATGGGCGCGGATACCGTCGGCAAAGCTCATATGGGTGGTGGTCACATCGGCGATGTGCTCGTGCAGGAAGTTCGCTCCGACCGCCGAGACGCTGGCTGGTTCCTGCCCCGCCAGCGAGAGGATCATAGAGATATCGTGCGGCGCAAAGCTCCACAGAATGTTTTCTTCGTTGCGGAATTTGCCCAGATTGAGGCGGTTTGAATAAATGTAGTTGAGACGGCCCAGTGTACCGTCGGCCACCATCTGCTTCAGCTTCAGGAAGACGGGATGATACTGGAGAAGGTGACCGACCATCAGCACCAGACCGCGCCGGTTGGCTTCCTTGCACAGTGCTTCGGCCTCGGCCACGTTGATCGAAAGCGGCTTCTCGACGAAGATGTTCTTGCCCGCCATCAGGGCATCCATCGCCATCGATGCATGGAGGGCTGCGGGAGCGGCAATGACGACAGCGGTCAGATCTGGATTGCGCAACACCTCGGACCAGTCCAGCGCCTTGACGCCGTATTCGGCGGCGTGGCGCTCGGCGACGGCTGGAACCGGATCACAGACCGCGCCCAGGACGTTGAGGGCGGCAAGGTTGCGAACTAGGTTCTTGCCCCAATAACCGCAGCCGGCAACCGCGACATATCCCGACTTGGTCTTATTCTCTTGTGTCATTGGCTCTCGTCCGAACAGGCTGGCGACTATATAACATACCTTCGAAAAAAAGAGAGCGCTGGCGCACAACCTCTTGCGGCATGCTGTGGGATGGCTGCCATATCCCTTTCGCGCGGCAGGATTTTTCGTCGTCTCGTTCGTTTCCCGCCACCAGAATAGGATCGGTCCTTTGTCCGAAAGTGCAGCACGCTCGCCCGTCGTCGTTACCCATGTCATTACCAGCCTGGGGAGCGGAGGCGCCGAAGGCGTGCTGGCCCGTCTTGCCGCGACGCCCGGTTCGGTTCGGCACCGGGTGATCTCGCTGATCGACGACGGTATCCACGGTGCCGCGCTCCGGGCTCAGGGGGTGTCGGTGACGACGCTGGGGATGAATCCAGGTCGTCCCATGCCGGGGGCGTGGCTGGCCTTGATCCGTGAGTTGAGGCGTGCCCGTCCCGACATCGTGATGACTTGGCTTTACCATGCCGATCTGATGGGAACGGTCGCCACTCTCCTGGCCGGAAGGCCAATTCTGGTCTGGAATGTTCGTTGCTCGAACATGGATCTGTCGCGCTATTCGCGTCTGACCGGGTGGATCGTCCGCCTGCTTGCCCGCGCGTCGGCGCTGCCCCGCTTGGTTGTTGCTAATTCCAACGCTGGAAAGATCCACCATCAGTCGCTGGGCTATCATCCCCGTGAATGGGCGACGATTCCCAATGGGTTCGATCTGCCCGATCTCGCCTCTGCCGCTGTGACGCGCCACGCGGTGCGGTCAGACTTGGGCTTGGCCGATGACGACATCGTGATCGGAATGATCGCCCGTGCCGACCCGATGAAAAATCATCCCGGCTTTCTGGCTGCGGCGGCGTGGGCGGCGGCGATCGAGCCGCGCTTGCGCTTCGTTCTGATTGGTCGCGGTACCGACGATCCTCATTTTGGCATCGTCAGTGAGATCGACCGACTCGGGGTGCGGGATCGGACGTGCGTTCTGGGCGAACGTCGGGATGTCGGTCATCTGCTGAATGGTCTCGACAGCCTCGTATCGGCTTCGACCTTTGGCGAAGGGCTGTCCAACGCGATTGGGGAAGCAATGGCCGCCGCCGTCCCCTGCATCGTCACCGATGTCGGAGATGCCGCCATTCTGGTGGCAGAGACCGGATTCGTCGTCCCCCCGGCGGACGATCAGGCGCTGGGTGAAGCCATCCTGCGCATGGCCCGTCTTTCCTCTGCGGGGCGGGCGGCGTTGGGGGAGGCGGCGCGGACCCGGATACAAGAGCGCTACAGCATGGCCAAGATGATCGCCGACTACGAAGCCCTGTTCATCCGGCTGGCGGAGCAGGCCGGTTAGCGCGGGCGGCGGCTCTGGCGTTCGGCAAGATGGTGGCGGTACAAGGACTGCATCTGGGCGGCGATCTGTTTGTTTGAGAATTCGGCCTCGACCTGGGCGCGGGCTGCAATCCCCATCCGGCGGCGCAACGCAGTGTTCTCGGCCAGCGTGCGGATCGCTTCGGCCAAAGCGGCGCCATCGCGGAGCGGAACCAGCAGCCCTGTCGTACCGGGACGAACGATCTCGCGGCAACCCGGCACATCGCTGGCGATCATCGGGCGGCCGCACGCGGCCGCTTCCAGCAGACTTTTGGGAAAGCCCTCGCGATAGGACGGCAGCAGCGCGATGTGCGCTTGGCTCCAGATCGTGGCGATGTCGTTGCGGAAGCCCCACCATTCCAGCAACCCCTCCGCCTGCCAGCCCTTGAGATCGTCTTCGCTCAGGCTTTCCGGGTTGAGGTTATCCGGCGTTCCCACCAGAACAATGCGGACCTTCGCGCCTTGCTGGCGCAGAAGACGTGCTGCCGCAACGATGTCCAGAACCCCCTTGGGACGCAACATGCGGCCGACAAAGGCGGCGGTTACGATTCCGTCCGGTTCAGGTGAGGGGTGAAAGACTTCGGTATCGACGCCCGATCCCGGAATCAAGTGCGCGCGCGGTTTCGGGACGATCTTTTCGCGGATGAAGAAATCGCGATCGTCGTGGTTCTGAAAGATCATGTCGTGGCGTTGGAGCGACAGGACCAAACGCAAGACGGGTTTCACCACCGCGCGGAGAAGGCGCACTTTCGGGCGGTCTGAGGTGAAGACCAGCCCCAGTCCGGTCATTGTCGAAACCGAATGGCCGATTCCAGCCAGCAGCACGGCGACCGAGCCGAAAAAGGTCGGCACCAGGGCGATATGATGAACGATGTCCGGCTTTTCGCGGCGATAGAGCGCGGCTAATCCCAGTAGCGTGGCAAGATGGCCCCGCAGCCCCTTTGCCCCCCGCATCGGCGGCAGCGGCACGACGCGGAAGCCCTCGCTGCGGATTGCGTCGGCATGCGTCCCGACATGAGTGGCGACGACGACTTCATACCCCAGATCGCGGGCTGCCCTCGCCGTAGGGAGACGGTGCGAGCAGAAATACCAATCCTCGGTAACGACATAGAGGATCTTGATCGGATTTTGTCCCGAGCCGTTTGGGGCTGCGACCGGGGGGGTACTTTGTGCCGTTGTCTTGATCATCGGTTTCTTTGGGGAAGCTGGATTCTCTCGGGGCGTCGGCGGCGACCTTAGCCGGGATGTACGCTGGAGGGAAGCGATGGGGCTGCTCCAGCTTTCAGAACCATCGTCGGCGTTTGCCGCGCAGCCGGGTCGTGAGGGGAGCGGGTGAGGGCGTATTGCCCTTCTTTCGAATTATTACAAAAATATCACCCGCCCGCCACGATGCGGTAACTCGGACAGTGGCAATCTCTCTTCATAAGCTTCTGAGCCTCAGCCACTCGAAAGTCCTCCCTCTGAAAGCCCCGCACCATCCCCCCTGGTGTGGGGTTTTCGATTTGTGGCTCCGGCTGCGGGCGACGGTTGCCGCCGGGGTATAATTCAGGCGTGGGTGGCGGCACGGAAGGACGTGCTGCGATGGTGCCGAGTCCGGTGCTGGCGGTGCTATTCCGACCTGAGACCCAACTACTGCGACGGCGGCGTGGCGGTGTAACCACGGGCACATTCGGGCGCCTGCTCGACGGCGGCGTGGAACTCGGCCAGTGTCGGCGCACTGATCGCCACGTTTTGCCCACTCAAAACGCAAGTTGTGGACCACACATTGGAAAGGCGAACCGTTTTTGCGTTCGAGCTGGCGCAGGCTGAAAGTCCCAAAAGTACCGCGAAAGCGGAAAGAACAGTTAGCGTCTTCATGATCAAGGAGCCTTGCAAGCTGGTCGGGACGTGGGTTGGCTTATTCGTCCCGTTTTGCGAGTGAGTGCCCAATTAACACGAAATCACATCGTCCTACAGCACCTCTGGATGCATAGCGGCCATCCTGGGAAGGTCGGCTCTGGATGTCTCAGAAACCTTCCCCCCACGAATCACAAAAGCCGCCGACAACGTGAAGAGCCGGCGGCTGGTGCTTATGCCCGCAAATCGGCCTCCAGGGCATGGAGTGCATCCCAAGCCGGTGGCGATGGGCCATCTCAAGAACAAGGATGGCGGAAAAAGTGTCTAACATGTTAGACACTTGGCTCTTTGGCCCCAAATGGAAACCCCCCAGAACCGTTAGGTTCCAGGGGGTTAATGGTGCCCAGGGACGGAGTCGAACCGCCGACACTGCGATTTTCAGTCGCATGCTCTACCAACTGAGCTACCTGGGCAGGTCGCTCTTCGTGAAGAGGAGGCGCTTATAGATGATGATTCGGGGGGCGGTCAAGCCCCTCTCGACGAAAAAACGTCATCCGATGCATTTTCTTCGGAACGCTCGTTGGTTTCGACTCGGTAGACCCCGCCCAGCCAACGATGGAGATCAACGTCGGCGCAGCGTTTCGAGCAGAATGGGCGCAGGTCCGGTGTTGCCGGAGTGCCGCAAATCGGGCAGGCATGGGCGGACGGTGTCTCGGTCATCCGGTTATCTCCTCGATCGAAATATCCTCGCGTGTCCGGTCGGGTGCCACGCGGACAGGCAGGGGGCGGCATAGGCGCGCTTCGGCGTCCTCCAGGGCGTCTGGACGCAGGGCCAGGGCCTTTGCAACCTCTGGAGCGACAACCAGCCCCAGGGGGCGCCCAGGGCGGCAGGCGGCTTCGGCCAGAACTTGACGCAGGGCAGCCAGGGCCACGGTCTCGGGCGTGGCCAGGGTCGGGCATTCGCACAGCAATTCGCTCAACGCCAGTCCGCGCCGTTCGCGGGTCAACTCGACCAGCCCCAGCCGCGATACTCCAAAGATCTGGGTTGGCACCGGGTCGGCTGCAACCGCTTCCTTCAACGCGTCAGCCAGACGGTGCGGAGAGCCGCGCCGAACCGAGACAAAATCGATCACCACCTGCCCACCGATACCGCGCAAGCGCAGATGGCGGGCAATCGCGGCGACCGCCTTGCGATTGGCCTCATCGGCCCGTCCGCCGCCCGAATCGACATCGATCGCGGTCAGTGCCGCTGTATTCTCGATTGTCATCCGCCCGCCGCCCGCCAGCATCACTACGGGGGCCAGCGCGGACTCGATTTCTTCCTCGACACGATAAAGGCTGAACAGAGGGCCGTCGCGATGCCCCTCGGCCAAAGCGGGAGCCAGCGTCTTCGCCTCGGCCAGGGCGACGGGATCGTCAACCCGAACCCGCCGGATACCAGGATGAGCCTCCAGCAGCCGTTTCAGCGCGGGGGGGCGGGAGAGCAGCACCGGAGCCTTTGCCTGTCCGACGAGGGATGCGTCGGGCAGCGGCGACAGTAGCGGCCCCTTGCCCGCACGGACTTCGGCTCGGATCGTGACCGCGACGGACGCGCCCTCGGACAGGTTAAGGGCCGCCGCGCCAGGCAGAAAGCCGGGGCGGCCGCCAATTCCTAGATCGACAAAGGCGGCGTTCAGGGCGCGGTCCAGCGCGACGACACGGCCGAGAAAACGCGATCCGAGGTGAAGGGTGGGGCGGTCAATCACCAGTTCGGTGAGGCGGCCACGGGTCAAAAGGGCGAAGCGGCTTTCGCCCGGTCCCCACGACCAGAGAATTTCATCAATGCCCAGAGGCGTTGCGCTGGGGTCAGTCACGCCAGCCCAGGCCGTCGAGCAGCGAGCCGGTTTCAAACAACGGCAGGCCGACGACGTTGGAATAGGAACCGGACAAAGCCCGGACGAACCGGGCGGCGCGGCCCTGGATGGCGTATCCGCCCGCCTTGCCGTGCCATTCCCCGGCGGCGAGATAGGCTTCGATCTCGGCCGGAAGTAGTCGTTTGAAGGTGACGGTGGTGGTAACCAGCCGTCGTCCGATCCGCCCGTCCGGGCCGATCAGGCACAGCCCCCCCAGAACACGATGTCGCCGACCCGATAGCAGCGCGAGGCAGCGGCGGGCGGTGGCTTCGTCTTCGGCTTTGGGGAGAGCACGGCGGCCGCAAGCGACCACCGTGTCGGCGGCAAGGACGAAACTGCCTGGGTGGCGCTCGGCCACGGCACGAGCCTTTTGCTCGGCAAGCCGCCCGGCCAGAACCTGGGGCAGCTCGTCGCGCAAAGGAGTTTCGTCGATGTCGGCGGGATCGATCCGGCCGGGGGCGATGCCAATCTGGTGCAGCAAGTCCACCCGTCTGGGCGATGCCGAGGCCAGGACCAGCGCCGGGCGTCCGGCCGTCTCGATCATATCGATGCTACTTATAACGGAAGGTGATGCGGCCCTTGGTCAAGTCGTAGGGCGTCATTTCCACGTTGACCCGGTCGCCCGCAAGGACACGGATCCGGTTCTTGCGCATCTTTCCGGACGTGTGAGCAAGGATTTCATGTTCGTTGTCGAGCTTAACCCTGAACATGGCGTTGGGCAAAAGCTCCGACACCGTGCCTGAAAACTCGATTACATCCTCTTTCGCCATCTGGCCTCCATCCGGGTTCCCTGCTGCGCGGGAAGATAAGTGAGCGCTCGGTGCTGTTTGGTCAAGCCTTTTCACGCAATGTGAGGGTGTTTACTCGCGTGCCAGCCTCGGCAAGGGGAAGCGTTTGAGGATTTTCCGCTGTAATTCGTCGCGGACGGCGCGGTATGATTCAAGGCGAACCTCGCGGCTTGCCTCAATCAAAGATGGGTCGAACGTCGGCCAGTATTCTACATCACAGGCGTTGGCGCGGGTTAGATCCACGGCCTTATGCTGGGCCTCGGGCGATAACGACACCACTACGTCGAAGCTATTGTCTTCCAGTGTTGCGAAATCGCGCGGGCGATGGTGCGACAGATCGATGCCGATTTCATCCATTACCTGGACCATCATCGGATCGGTCTCGCCGATACGAACACCGACCGACTGGACATAAAGGCGGGTGCCGTGCAGCCGCTTCATGATCCCTTCGGCCATCGGCGAGCGTAGCGCGTTCAGGGTGCAGCAGAATAAAACGGCGGAAGGCAGGTCGTGCGCCACCCCTTATCCCCGCACATGGAGGATGCAGATCAGGGTGAAAAGCCGCCGGGCCGTGACGAAATCAAGCCTGATTCGCCCGGTCAGGCGCTGGAGCAGCAGGGTGGCCCCCTCGTCATGCAGGGCGCGGCGCCCCTGATCCAGCGCTTCGATTCGTGACGGCGGCGCGGTGCGGATCGCGGTGTAATAGCTCTCGCACACCAGAAAATAGTCTTTGACCAGAGACTGGAACGCCGTCAGCGTCAACCCGACTTCGGTCAGCGGCACGTCCTCTCCGCTGCGGATGTCAAAGATCAGCCGGTTGTCCTCCAGCCGCAGCCGCAGCAGATAAGGGCCGACGAAGCCCCCTTCGGGGATAAAGCTGTTTTCCTCGATCAGATCATAGATCGCAACGGCACGTTCATGCTCGACCTCGGCCGAGCGGCGGACCAGGGTTTTGTCGTCCAGGCGGATGTCGATCAACCGCTGGCGTTCTGGCATTACTCCATCCCGAGATTGAGCCTGATTCCAACTGACAGTCCGTGCGCACTCAATCCCTCGGCCTCGGCGAGACGAGCCGCCGCCGGGCCGATCGCCCGCAGCGAGGCCGCATCGCAGCCGAGCAGGGAGGTCCGCTTCATGAAGTCCAGCACGCCCAGCCCCGACGAGAATCGCGCCGAGCGCGCCGTCGGCAGGACATGGTTCGGTCCGCCGACATAATCGCCCACTGCTTCCGGGGTGAAGCGGCCGAGGAATATCGCTCCGGCATTGCGGACACGGGCCGCCAGGGCTTCCGGTTCGGCGACCGCCAATTCCAGATGCTCGGGGGCGATACGATCGATCAGCGGCACCGAGTCGGCCAGACTTGGGACGACGATCACCGCACCGTGACGGTCCCAGCTGTCGCGGGCGATCGCGGCGCGGGACAGGGTTTTCAGGTGCGAGTCCACGGCCTGGGCAACCCTGCGGCCGAATTCGGCATCGTCGGTGATCAGAATGCTCTGGGCGGCGGTGTCATGCTCGGCCTGACTGAGCAGGTCGGCGGCGATCCAGCCGGGATCGTTGCCGTTGTCGGCCACCACCAGAATCTCGGACGGTCCGGCGATCATGTCGATGCCGACAGTGCCGAACACCCGACGCTTGGCGGCGGCGACATAGGCATTGCCCGGCCCGACGATCTTATCGACCGGGCGGATGGTCGCGGTGCCATAAGCCAGCGCCCCAATCGCCTGCGCTCCGCCGACGCGATAGATCTCGTCGATTCCGGCGATCCGCGCGGCGGCCAGCACCAGCGGGTTCAGCCGTCCGCCCGGCGAGGGGACCACCATCACCAGCCGCTCGACGCCCGCCGCTTTGGCCGGAATGGCGTTCATCAGCACCGACGAGGGATAGGCGGCGGTTCCGCCCGGTACATACAGACCGGCGGCCTGGACCGCAGTCCAGCGCAGGCCGAGGCGCACGCCGACGTCATCGACGAAGTGATCGTCGCCCGGTATCTGGCGGTGGTGAAAGGCGCGGATGCGGGCGGCGGCCAGTTCCAGCGCCGACAGCAGGTTCGGGTCGCAACTGGCGCAGGCTGCTTCGATCTCGTCGGCGGTGATCGCCAGACCAGAGGCATTCAGTTCCAGCCGGTCGAAGCGGGCGGTGTACTCGATCAAGGCGGCATCGCCGCGACGGCGCACGTCGGCCAGGATCGCGGCGACCTGGGAATCGACGTCTTCGTCCGTCTCGCGCTTCATGTTGAGCAGGGCGGCGAATGCGGTTTCGAAATCCGCATCGGTGGAGACGAGAGTCCTCATCAGGCTTGGGCTCCCCGTGCACGGCGAAACGCTTCGACCCATCCGGCCATCTCGTCGGGTCGGGTCTTCAGTGCCGCGCGGTTGACGATCAGACGGCTGGTGACTTGGGCGATCACTTCGACTTCCTTCAGTCCGTTGGCCTTTAGCGTTGCGCCCGACGAGACCAGATCGACGATGCGGGAGCACAGACCCAGTGTGGGGGCCAGTTCCATTGCGCCGTTGAGCTTCACGCATTCCGCCTGAACGCCGCGTCGGGCGAAGTGACGGCGGGTGATCTCGGGGTATTTGGTGGCGATGCGGACATGGCTCCACCGGCCGGGATCGTCGGTCGCGGCGATATCATCCGGCTCGGCGACCGACAGGCGGCAGCCGCCGATGCCAAGGTCCAGCGGGGCGTAAATTTCGGGATAGGAAAATTCCATCAGCACATCGTTTCCTGCGATTCCCAAGTGCGCCGCGCCAAAGGCGACAAAGGTCGCGACGTCGAACGAACGCACTCTGATGATATCGATGTGGGGATGGTTGGTGGTAAAGCGCAACAGCCGGGAATGGGGATCGTCGAACGCGGCTTCCGGTTCGATGCCGGCGGCGCGGACCAGAGGCATCGCCTCGTCGAGAATTCGGCCCTTGGGCAGGGCGATCACCAATTTGTCTTGCTGGAGCACGATACGTCTTCCGAAAAATTCGATCCTGACGGGGCTCGATTTCTACAAGGTTTCGGTGGAGGGTGCCACCTTATGATGCCGTCTGGATGCCTTAACTCTCCAGCCGGGCAACCGATATCCGTCAGGGTGCTTTGCGGATCTGGAAGGTTGGCGGCAACGGTTCCTTGCGACCGACGGATTTGGCCAATTCCTCGATCTCGTTGACTTTCGAGGTCAGAAAGCCCGCGACATCGGCGTTTTCTCCAGGCAGGGCGCGCAAGTAGGCGATCGCCTGTTCCGGCCGCATCCGTTTCTGCATCACCGCCTGGGTCAGGTGGGCCTTGACTGTCTCCAACTGGGTCAGCTCGATCAGGGAGAGACCCAGTTTGTTGGGAACGGACAGGATGATCGCATGAATGTCGTTGGGAGCAAGCCCTGAGAACAGCCATTTAAGGGCCTGAAGGTCGCCCTGCATCGTTGCGTGATGAAAAACCGTATTACCGTCTAAGTCCTGCTGCAAGAGCATCGACAGCAGGGGATTGGTCGGAGCCGGTGACGTCTTGTCGATCACCATCTCTTTGCGCACCGTATCTCCACGGACGATTTTTTTGATGACCAGCTCATCGTTGTGGAGAAGGCTGGTGATCTTGCGCATGTGCATGTGTTTCTGGGCAAACAGAGCAACGAAGAGAACGCCCTGGCCATTCTTTTTACGACGCAGCAGCTTCTGGGCCAGATATGCCTGGGCGTAGCTTTTGGCCGTGGCGGTATCGGGCGCGCCAATTTTTCTGACCATCTCGGCGGTGTTGGTCATCAGGAGACGCATCAGATCGTCAAACATCGCGTGATTGGCGATCCCGATCAGATCGAAAAAGGCGGTGCCGCCTGTTTCGACATCGAAATACTCGAAAAAGAGACGACAGGTAGCGGCGCGCAAAGTGACGTCGGCTTGAGGCTGTACCGCCTGTCGCAAAACGTGCTGGGACAGCAATCCCCGATTCTCCGCGATGTCTCGCGAGAAAATCATCGACATCACATGATTGCGCTCGGCTTCCTCGGGAGTCCCTTCAGCCACTGCCCGTTCGATATTCTCGATCGACAGATGCTTGGTCTGGATCAGGGCGTTCAGCGATTGCCAACGTGGGGTTGGCACCAGCATCTTGAACAGCGGCGACTGGCCGTTCTTGTTGCGGCGGGAGAAATCGATGTCCATCGCCAGAAGAGTGCGGGCGATTTTTAAGGTTGATGCCCCCTCGTGCTGACGCAGGGTATCAGCCAGATAGTGCCAGATTCCGTTGCCATCATAATCTTCGTGATTCAAGAAGGCGAAGATATTTCCATCCTGTCCTTTTTCTTTCCAGTGAACAAGGACGGCATCGAAAACTGCGGCGGCAGCATCTACATTGTTTTCGGCGAGGCGAGACTGGAGGTAGTTCTCGTTGTTGAAGCCCCTCGCTCCAAACAAGCGTTCCGAATTATCGTTAAATTTTATCCATTGCATGAAAAAACGATCGAACCGACCTGTCATCTTGGCGAAGCGGGTCTGGATGTCGTCGTGGATCACCTCAAGAGCGTTCATGCGTTTGGTTTCTTATATCATTTCAGAAAATATACGCAGGCCAAGACGGTTTGACGCCCCAAAGGTGAAGGCATCGGGTAGCCCATCGGATGAAGCGGCATCGTACACACCCCCACTTTATCTATGCGATAATGATTGACGCAAGACCGCAGATGCTTCCTGCCGCGCGATCGAAAATCCAGCGCCCTCCGGGTCTGGCGTCGGGCCGGAGGCTCGGCTACACTCCGCCCCTTCCTGGAACCGCCGGAAAGCAGGGGGACATGACCACGATCGACCAAGCCAACGCACCGGTTTGGGCGCCGCCATACGATGATGCCGTCGCCCGTCCCCTTTGTACCGATTGCGGTGTGTCGCGCCGGTCCGATCCGCGTGCCTGCTCCCGTGCCTGTCAGTTCATCCATCCCGACCATGCCGGATTAGAGGCGCGGATTCACGGTCGCGTCCGCGATCCGGCCCGTCCCGACGAGCTTCATTTCGGTCCATTCCTCAAGATGTGGCAGGCCGCGCTGAAAGAGCCGAAGCCGGGGGCACAATGGACCGGCCTGACCACCCGACTGGCCGAACGGCTGCTGGAAAGCGGCAAGGTCGATGCGGTTCTGACGATGGCGGCGGACCCTCAGGATTCGTGGCGTCCGATGCCGGTTCTGGTGACCCGGCCCGAGGGAATGGCCGTCTGTCGCGGCATGCGTATGGGGTATGCGCCGCTCCTGTCCGGGCTTGAACCTGCGCTGGAGCGGGGCTATCGCCGTCTGGCGGTGATCGGGGTGCCCTGTCAGATCCATCCGCTGCGGGTGCTGGAGCCGGATCTGGGGTTCGAGCAGCTTTACGTGATCGGCATTCCCTGTTCCGACAACACCACCACCGAGAAGTTTCATGATTTCCTAGCGCTGTTGACCGATACGCCCGATCGCGTCACCTATCTGGAATTCCGCGCCGATTATCACGTCGAGATGCGCTTTGCCGATGGTGGGAAGAAGGAAATCCCGTTCCTTAAACTGCCGATCTCGAAGTTACCCCCGGACTTCTTCCCGCTGACCTGTCGCACCTGCGTCGATTACGTCAATTCCCTGTCCGATCTGACCGTCGGTTACATGGCGGGGCGGGGCGAGCAATGGTTGCTGGTGCGCAATCGGAAGGGCGAGGAAATCTTGTCGCTGCTGGGCGACGAAGTTCGTCTGACTGAACCGACCAGCGCCGGGAAGCGCCAGGGGGCGGTCTCCGGTTTCATCAAGAATACCGAGCGGGCGGCGGGTGGTCTGCCGATGCGGGGGATGCCGGATTGGGCCCGGCCGATCGTTGCGTGGCTGATGCCGAAGATCGGGCCGCGCGGGTTGGAACTGGCCCGTGCGCGGTTGGAGATGAAGGCGGCGGAATCGGTGATTCATCTCCGCCTTCAGCAGCCCCGGCGGATGGCGGCGATGATCCCCGCCCATGTCTGGACCCTGGTCGAGCCTTATGGACTTAGCCCCGCCGATGGGGAGCGGAACGTCCCTTAGGGCTTGGTTGCGACCCAGATCGTTACCGGCAGGGCGGTTCTCCAGGTGTCGAACCGCCCCAATGCCCCGGCCTGGGCCACCGACAGCCGGGTCAGGCTGCCGCCAAAGCGTTCGCGCCAGGAAACCACGGCCGCTTCGGTCTGCACCGTTACCGCGTTGGCGACCAGTCGTCCGCCTGGCTTCAGCGCGCTCCAGCAGGTTTCGACTACCCCTTCGACCGTCAGGCCGCCGCCGATGAACACCGCGTCGGGCGGCTCCAGACCGGCCAGCGCCTCTGGCGCCCGGCCCGCGACGACGACCATGCCCGGCACGCCAAGCGCGGCGGCATTGGTGGTGATCGTCTCTTGCCGTGTCGGCTCGGATTCGATGGCGATAGCGCGACAGGCGGGATGGCTGCGCATCCATTCGATTCCAATCGAGCCGCTGCCTCCGCCGACATCCCACAGTAATTCACCGGGCAGCGGAGCCAGCCGGGCCAGAGTGACGGCGCGGATATCGCGCTTGGTCAACTGGCCGTCGGTGCGATAGGCCTCGTCGGGCAGACCGGCAAGGCGCGACCACGATACGGCGTCGGGCGCGGCGCGGCACTCGATCGCCACCAGATTGAGGTCGGCGGCCGCAGAATCGCCCCAGGTGGCGGCGCTGGTCTCGATCCGGCGTTCGCGCGGGCCGCCCAAATGTTCGAATACGATCATCCGGCTATCGCCGAAACCGCGCTGACACAGCAGCGCGGCTAACTTGGCTGGGCTGCTGCCATCGGCGGACAGCGCCAGAATCCGAGCGCCGGGAACAAGGTGGGGGTGGAGCAATTCGACCGGACGGCCGGTAACGCTGACCAGGGCGACGTCCTGCAACGGCCAGCCGAGCTGGGCCGCTGCCAGTGATGGCGACGACGGCGCGGGCAGTACTCGCATTTCAGCCGCATCAATGCGCCGAGCCAAGCTGGCACCGATGCCGTAAAGCATCGGGTCGCCGCTGGCTAAGATACATACCGGCTGGCCGCGTCGGGCCAGGACCATATCGATCGCGGTTTCGAACGGACTGGGCCACACGATCCGCTCCTGTCCCGAGCGGTCGGGGATAAGATCCAGGTGACGCCGCCCGCCGATCAGCACGGAGGCGCCGCCGATCGCGTCGCGCGCCGTCTCGCCCAGACCGGCCGGGCCATCTTCTCCCAATCCCACCACCGTCAGCCATGCGGGCATCTTCTCGGCCTTTCGTCGATCCGCGTTACCGGGGCGGTGATACGCCATGGCCCCCAGTGGCGGCAAGGGGCGCAGACTGTATCTTTCATCGGCCCCCTCCTTTGGTGTATGAGTGCGCCACCGCCAGGGCTCCTTGGGGCCAAAAAGGGAACAGGTAGCGGCTTTTAAAAGTCCAGGAGCATGATGGTCGACTATACCCGCGACGCCCAAGACATCTATCGTCAGTCTTTCGCCATTATCCGATCCGAGGCCGATCTGTCCCGGATTCCCGCCGACCTGGAAAAGCTGGCGGTTCGCGTCGCCCATTCCTGCGGGATGCCGGACATCGTTGACGATCTGCGCTTTTCCGAAGGAGCAGGCGCGGCCGGACGCGCTGCTCTACTGGCCGGAGCGCCGATTCTGTGCGATTGCCGGATGGTGGCCGAAGGCATCACTCGCGCCCGTCTGCCCGCCGGGAACGATGTGATCTGTACCCTGAACGACCCCAAGGTTGCCGATCTGGCCAAGGCGATGGGCACCACCCGTTCGGCCGCGGCGCTGGAATTGTGGCGGCCGCGACTGGGTGGCGCGGTGGTGGCGGTCGGAAACGCGCCAACCGCTTTGTTCCACTTGTTGGAAATGATCGATGAGGGGGCGCCGAAACCGGCCCTGATCCTGGGTATTCCCGTCGGCTATGTCGGCGCGGCCGAGTCCAAGGATGCGCTGGCCGAGAACAGCCGGGGCGTTCCGTTCGTGGTGGTGCGTGGCCGTCGTGGCGGCAGCGCGATGGTGGCGGCGGCGATCAATGCGCTGGCCTCGGAGCAAGAATAATGTCGGAGGCGAAGGGACGTCTGTTCGGTCTGGGGGTCGGCCCCGGCGATCCTGAACTGATTACGCTGAAGGCGCTGCGGCTTCTGCGCACATCGCAGGTGGTGGCCTATCCGGCGGCGAAGGGCCGCAAGGGCAACGCTTTGACGATTGTCGAAGCCCATCTCGATCCGTCGCAGATATTGCTGCCGCTGATCTATCCGGTGACCACCGAGAAAATGCCGCCGCCGTTCAATTACGAGACGGCGATGCGCGCGTTTTATGACGAATCGGCCGAAGAGGTCGCGGCCCATCTCGATGCCGGGCGTGACGTTGCCGCAATCTGCGAGGGCGACCCGTTCTTCTACGGCTCGTTCATGTACCTGCATGACCGTCTGGCCGACCGCTACGAAACTGAAGTGGTGCCGGGAGTCTGTTCGATGCTGGCGTGCGCTTCGGTGCTGGGCGCGCCGCTGGTCTATCGCAACCAGACCCTGACCGTGCTGTCGGGCGTGCTGCCCGAGGAAGAGTTGAAGCGTCGCCTGGGCGATACCGAGGCCGCCGCGATCATGAAGCTTGGGACCAATTTCACCAAGGCGCGCAAGGTCGTTGCCGATCTCGGATTGCTTGACCGCGCCTTGTACGTCGAGCGGGCGACGATGGAAAATCAACGGATAGAACCTCTGGCGGCTGTGGACCCCGATACGGTACCTTATTTCGCAATGATCCTGGTCCCTGGTCCTCGATGGGAGGCATGATGGAGTCGGTGCTGGCCCCAGCCATTCTTTGCCTCGGCCCGGAAGGGCTGGAAACGGCGCGGCGAATCCGTGCCGGTTGTCCCGATGCGGCGATCCGTGGGCTGGCTGGGCCGGTCGATGATGCGGAGATCCGTCACGATTCGATCGAAGCCGCCTTACGCGATCTGTACCGGCGCGACGTTCCCATTATCGCTCTGTGCGCGGCCGGAACGGTAATCCGCGCCCTGGGGCCGCTGTTGGGGGAGGGGCAGGCCGAACCGCCGGTGCTGGCGGTGGCCGAGGATGGCAGTGCGGTGGTGCCGCTGCTGGGGCTGCGCCGGGGGGCGGTTGCTCTGTCGCGGGTCGTCGGTGCGTCTCTGGGAACCGTGCCGGCCTTTACCTCGTCCGACGAGGACGAGGGGGTGTGTCGTCCTGTATCGCCGGTGCGGCGGCAGGGACG
Organism: Magnetospirillum molischianum DSM 120; assembly: GCF_000294655.1. Taxonomy (GTDB): domain Bacteria; phylum Pseudomonadota; class Alphaproteobacteria; order Rhodospirillales; family Magnetospirillaceae; genus Phaeospirillum; species Phaeospirillum molischianum. Next base: position 24,187 of record NZ_CAHP01000014.1, on the reverse strand, counting down.
ATTGGCGGTGATCGGGCTGGGACCGGGCGGAAGCGGGCTGATGGCTCCCGAAGTGCGCGAGGAATTGCGCCGTGCCCGTCACATCATCGGCTACGAGACCTATGTCCGAATGGCCGGGCCGTTCCGGCCGGATCAGATCATCCATTCCTCGGATAACCGGGTCGAGATGGACCGCGCCCGCCACGCTTTTGCCCTGGCTGCCGCTGGCGAGGATGTTGTCGTTGTGTCGTCGGGCGATCCCGGTATCTTCGCGATGGCGACGGCGGTGTTGGAGGCTCTGCATCTGTCGGACGAGCCGTCCTGGCATAGCGATGTCGAACTGGTGATCCTGCCCGGTATTTCCGCCGCTCAGGCGGCGGCGGCTCGCGCCGGTGCGCCGCTCGGGCACGATTTCTGTACGATTTCTCTGTCCGACAATCTGAAGCCCTGGCCGGTGATTCTCAGTCGGCTCGATCATGCGGCGACGGCCGATCTGGTTTTGGCGCTTTATAACCCGATTTCAATCGCCCGGCCGTGGCAGTTGGGAGAGGCGATTGACCTGCTGCGCCGTCACCGCGATCCCGCGACGCCAGTGGTGTTGGGGCGCGATGTCGGTCGCCCCGGTGAGCGGACGATTGTCGTTACCCTGGGCGACCTGCGCCCCGATATGGTCGATATGCGGACGGTGGTGATCGTCGGGTCCTCGACCACTCGGTCATTCCCCCGATCCGGCGGGGGAACGTGGGTCTATACTCCACGTTGGTACGGCGTCAGCCCGGACTGATCGTTTCCAGCCACGCCACCGCTTCGGCCACGGTCGCGACATTAGGGAGGTCGGGGCGGCGCGGACGGCGGCGCATTACCACCCGCACCCCCAGTTCGCGGGCGGCGGCAAGCTTGGATTCGGTCGCGGTGCCGCCGCTGTTCTTGCAGACGATGGTGTCGATTTCGTGCGAGGACAGCAAGGCACGTTCGTCTTCCAATCCGAACGGTCCCCGCGCCAGCAGGATCTCCGCCTGGGCGAAAGCGGGCATCGGTTCGGGGCGTTCGACCGAGCGGATCAGGAAACGGATCGTGTCGAGTCTTGCGAACGGCTCCAACTCCTGACGCCCTAGTGCCAGCAGCACCCGCCGTGACCGGGCGGAAACAAGGGCGGCGGCCTGTTCCCAATCCTCGACTTCATCCCATAAATCGCCAGGGACAGCGCGCCAGGCCGGTCGTTCCAGCCGCAGCAGCGGCAAGGCGCGGGCGGCGCAGGCAGTGGCGGCGTTCCATCCCATCCGCGAGGCGAACGGATGGGTGGAATCGATGATCGCCGCTATCGTCGGGCGGGCGCGCAGCCATGCTTCCAGCCCGTCCGGGCCGCCAAATCCTCCGATGCGGACCTCTCCGGCGGGGCTGCGCGGGCTGGCGGTGCGCCCCGCCAGCGAGGAAACCGGCGTGAATCGGGGATGGTCGGCCAGGGCGGCGGCGAGGGCATAGCCCTCGGTGGTCCCGCCGAGAATCAAAACCTCAACGTTCATTGTTCCGTCGCTCCAGAGCGGCCCGCAGCAAGGCGGCGGCGCGGTAGGGGGCATGGGCGAACTTGCCATGGGGCAGGGCAACGAAAAAGCTGAGCACTGTCCCCAAATGCAGGGCGAGGAGAATGCCCATCGCCGGGCCATCTCGCAAGGCCAGCAAGAGAAGACCGCTTGCCGCCATCGCCAGAAGCTGAAGCAACAGCAACTGGCCGGATTCCTGCGCTGCCGGGGCAATCGGAGCAGGATCGGCCCCGCGCTTTAGTGCCAGCAATCCAAGAGATCCGGCAATCAGGCCCACTCCGCCCAGGCTGCCCAGAACGACGGGGAGGCTGAGCATGGGATAGGGCGCTTCCAGTCCGAGCAGGTGGTGATAGACCGTCGCAACCGAAGTCGAAGCCAGGCAAAGCAGGAAACCGGCGAAGACCAGATGGTGAGCGTACTTACGCCGGAATGACAGGGGACCATTGCCATCGTCGCATCCGGCCCCGCCACCGTCGAGATTGCGTAACAGAATCGCGTCGCGGATGGCTTCTGGAGCGGCTGCCCGCATTTCAGCTCCGGTGCTGTTGCCCCCAGCACGCCAGAACCGGACGAGTCCTACCGCCAGCGCCAGCGCTGACCAGCCGAGCGGAAGGGCGGCCGCCAGACTCATCACGCTCCACGGGATCACCCGATAAAAGGCACCCGGTCCCGCATGGGCGGCGAACAGAACCTCTATCGGCACCAGCAGCAGCACCAGCAACGGAGGCAGCAGGGTCACCACCAGTGACAGCAGACCGAGATGGCCGAGTGGGCGCGGCCACGCCAGTTCGGCCTGCGACAGCAGGCGCAGCTCGGCCAGGACCAGGGGAACATTGACGGCAAAGGGATGTGGCGGAGCATATTGGCAGGCTTGCCAGCAATTGCGACAGTTGTGGCAAAGATGGGCGAGGGTGGCGAGTTCGCCATCGCTGAAGGTGCGGTGACGCTCGGCGGCGCGAAACATCTCGCAATAACCGTTGCAGTAATTGCAGACGTTGCACAGCCGGAGTACCCGCCGCGCTTCTTCGTGCGGGTCATCCAAGCGCATGGTTCGCCGCCTCCTCTCCCGCTATCCGACCGAATACCGCGCCGATGGTCAACGCCGCTCCGGCAAGATAGCCGGTTCCGATCACGTTCGGAGCCATGATCATTCCCGCGGCATAAAGGCAGCCCAGCGGCAGGCCATCGGGTGTTACCACCCTGGCCCGCTCATCGACCCTGACGCCGTGGCAGGTGAAGGTGATGCCGGGGCGGATCGGCACGGTGAAAAAAGGCGGTTGGTTGACCCGACCCGAAGCGGTTGCGGCGGCGGCCAGTGTCGTAACGGGAATTGCCAGTAATCCGGCCAGTGTCTCCAGGCTGTCGGCCCGGATCGGTTCCAGGATCGCGGGTGGGGTGCGGTCGATTGCTTCGGCATCCCACACCGCATGAGCGATGGCGCCGGGAAGAGCGGCAACTCGCCGTCCCCACTGGGCATAGCGGGTCGGGCCGGTGATCGATGTTTCGTCTTCAAAGCGGTTTCCGTCGCGGTCGATGACCATGCCCAGTTCTACCCCATCGACGCGGGTGACGATGCCGCCATCGGCTTCGGCCAGACGGGCATCGACAGCGACAAGATGACAGGCGCCGGGACTGCCGACGCTGGCGGCTCCCAGATCGAACAGGGCGCGGAGTGGATCGCCTGCGGCAAATGGGGTGCCGCGCACCACGAGTGCCGCCGCATCGTCTCCCCACCGTTCGGCCAGCCAGACCGGATTGGCCTGATAGCCGCCGCTGGCGACCACCACCGCCCTGGCGCGGATTGTCCGCTTGCCACCATTCTCGTCATTGAGCGAGACCTGCCCATCGGGGGCAAGGGTGGTGACGCGGCAATTATGGTGAACCATAATCCTCAGCCGGGCCGCCGTGGCGTAAAGGGTGTTGATCATCGCCTTGCCGCCGCCAAGGAAAAAGGCGGTTTTGCGCGACCAGGGCAGACCGCCGCAGGCAATGGTCTGAAACACTACGCCTTGTGCCGCCAACCAGTCGGGCAGTTCTGCCGAGCCACGGATCAGAATCCGCCCCAGCGCTTCATTTCCCTTGCCTTCGGCGGCCTTGACCAGATCGGCGTGAAAATCGGTCTCGTCGTAGCTGCCAGGAAAGAGTGGCGAGGGGGCGGAATGCATGATGCGCAGATTGCGCGAATGCCGGGTGTTGCCGCCGCGCTGGTCCGGTGGGGCCTGATCGAGCAGGGTGACCGTCGCGCCTTTCCGGCGGGCCGAGATCGCAGCGCACAGAGCAGCGGTGCCGCCGCCCACGACGACGACATCGCGAGAGTCCATTAGGACGGAGGTCGGGACCGGCTGGGGCATTGTGGGCGGCGTCAGATCGGGGCCGCCGTCGGTACGGTGAAGAAGAAAGTGCTGCCCTCGCCCGGCTTTGACTCGACCCAGATCTGTCCGCCATGGCGCTCGACAATCTTCTTGCAGATGGCAAGGCCGATGCCGGTGCCTTCGAAACTCTCGCGGGTGTGCAGGCGTTGGAAGATGCCGAAAATACGGTCGTAATATTGCGGATCGATACCGATTCCGTTATCGGCGACAGAAAGCATCACCTCGCCGCCGCGACGTTCAGCCGCGACCGTTACCCGGATCGGCCGGGTCGGTTCGCGGTACTTGATCGCGTTGTCGATCAGGTTCTGGAGCAGTCGGACCAATTCGTCGGGATCGCCGATGACGGTCGGAAAAGGCGGGGCAGGCAGGACGATATCCGCTTCGCTTTCGTGGATCTTCAGCGCCAGAGCACGGACAACCCGTTCGGTCAGTATGCCCAGATCGACCTGTTGCATCGGCTTGCAGATGCGGCCGATCCGCGAGTAATCGAGCAGGTCGAGCACCAGCCGATCCATCCGGGCCGCGCCTTCGCGGGCAAAGGCGATGAACTCCAACCCGTCCTGGTCCAGTCGGTCACCATAGCGGCGCCCCAGCAAATCCACGAAACTGGCGATCATTCGCAGCGGTTCGCGCAGATCATGGCTGGCGACATAAGCGAATTGTTCCAGTTCAGTGTTCGAGCGAGCCAGTTCCTCGGCCTGATGGCGGAGCGCTTCGTCAGACTGACGACGTTCGGTGATGTCCTGAACGGTGCCGAGAATCTCGCCGCTGCCATCGGCAGATTGCGACGAGACTTCGGCCCGCAGCCTGATCCAGGTCACGGTTCCGTCGATTAGCAACCTGTGCTCGATATCGAGCGGGTGGCCCATTCTGGTCTTCCGCACCGCACCAAGCACCCGTTCGCGGTCCTCGGGATGAATCCGCTCCAGCACATCCTCGCCCCGAACGTACCGCCCGATCGGCAGGGCGAACAGGCGGCTGGCCTCTGCCGAACAGGTCAGCGACAGTTCGGGCAGATGAGCCTGCCAGCTTCCTACCCGAGCCACCGCCTGGGCGCGGTTCAAGCCGGCTTCGCTGGCGGCGATCCGGGCCCATGCTTCGGTCTCGGCGCGCATATGGCGCAGTAATACCAGTCCGGCGACTGTCATCAAAAAGATGCAAGCGGCGATGACCACTTCCATCCGTCGGTTCTGCTCTCGCCATGGCTTCAGCGCATTCTCGACCGGCAGGGACGCGACGATGGTCAGGTCAAAACGTTCAAGTCGGCGGAAGCTCGATAGTCGCTCGATCCCATCCATTGGCGAGACCGTGATTGAGGAACCGAAGGCTTCTCCACTCGATAGAGGGGGGTGTAAAGCGGCAAGATCAATCTTGCTGCCGACCGCGCCTTCTAGGGAAGGGTGCCGAACCAGGACGATGCCATCACCTCGCAGCAGGGTGAAGACGATCTGGTTATCGTGGTCGAGCGAACGGAAAAAGGCGGAATAGATCGCGGGGTCGAGGCTGGTCAGCACCACGCCGGCAAAATTGCCGTCCGGCAGCGATATCCGGTGAGTGAAGGGAATCACCGTGGAATCGGCGATTTTGCCGCGAACCGGCGTGCCCAGGAACGGCTCTTCCGATGGATCGTCACGGTGGTGCTGGAAATAATCACGGTCGGTCAGGCTGACCGACCCGGCATTAAGAACGTGGCTGTGCAGGCGCAGCTGACCCTTGTCATCGATCAGGACCAAACGCGGTTTGGCCATCATCGATTCCGAAATATTGTTCATGATCCGCCACAGCATCGGATCGCGCGGCAAATTACGCCAGTTCGGATTGGCTCCGAGCAGGGCGATGATGGTGCGAAGAGCCAGGTCGCCGCTTTCGATCTTACCGTTGATCTCAATGCTGGCCAGCTCGATCTGAGCGCTCAGGCGAGCCTCGGCCGCCTTCAAGGTGTTGCGCTGGTCGGACACTGCCGATTGGTGAAACCAAAGGCCGATCAGCGTGACACAGATCAGCCAGAATCCCACCAGCCAGCCTTGCCGGGATGAAAAAATCCGGCGTAGTCCGGACAAAACGGGCAGGCTGGAGAGCGGCACGACGGACTCCAATCGGACACGCCGTCCATTATGGCGGCGCCATCTCTACCTATGCTAGCGAGTCTGTCGGACTCGGGAAAGAACTTGCCCCTCTTCAGACCTCGCCGCATGGACTGGACAGGGGCAACGGATCGGCTTCTTCCGGTTCCTCGACCGCTTTGGCTTTCAGAACCCGGCGCATGATCTTTCCCGCAATGGTCTTGGGCAGCTCGGGGATAAAGTGCAATTCACGGGGAGCCATTGCCGCTCCCAGTTCCTGACGAGCGAATGTTAGAACCTCCGCCCGCAACGCGTCTCCAGCCTGAAACCCTGGATTGAGAGAGGCGAATGCGACCGGGACTTCGCGCAGCAAAAGGTCGGGCTTTCCCACGACGCCAACTTCGGCCAGGGCGGGATGGTTCATCAGCAGCCCCTCGACTTCGAAGGGGCCGATCTGAAGTCCGCCGCATTTTATCATGTCGTCGGCGCGGCCGACGAACCAGTAAAAGCCATCGGCATCGCGCCGGACCAGATCGCCGGTCAGATACCATCCATCGTGTAATCCGGCCCCCAGCAGAATGCCGTTGCCGACATAGCCGGACAGCATCGAGGGCCAGCCCGGACGGATCGCCAGTTCACCGATGGTGTCGGGACTCTCGATCACATCGAGATGAGATCCCTCGCGTTGAACCACCGCCGCCTGAATGCCGGGCAGAACCCGGCCCATGCTGCCGGGGCGCTGGGTCTCGCTGGGGCAATTGGCGATCGCGACCGAACCGATTTCGGTCTGCCACCACGTATCGAGAAAGGGAACGCCCAGGGCTTTTTGCCCCCACAGCACCGCTTCGGTATTGAGCGGTTCGCCGACGCTGGCGGCAACGCGTAGCGAGTTACTGCGATACGACCGGGCCAGTGCTGCGCCATACCGCATCATCGCGCGGATCGCGGTGGGGGTGGTGTACCAGGCGGTGACTTTTTCGTCGGCGAGGATGCCGTACCAGCGGCGGGGATTGATGTCGGCTTCATCGGCGAGAACCGTGGCTCCGCATGCCAGCGGCGCGATCACCCCATAAGCGGTGTTGGTGATCCAACCGGGATCGGCGGTGCACCAGAAGATGTCGTCGGGAGTCAGGCCAAACAATTCGCGCCCGGTGACCAGATGGGCCAGCATGGCGCGATGGGACTGAACAACCCCTTTGGGCGTGCCGGTCGTACCGCTGGTGAAATGCAGCAATGCGGGATCGACGGGCCGGGTTGCGACCGGGACGGCAGGATGGGCTGCCTCGACCAGGGTCGTGAAGTCCAGGCAATCCGGTCCGGGCTGGGTACGGATTCCGTCCTCGCCGACCAGCAGGACATGCTGGAGATCGGGCAGGGCGGCACGGTTGGCCGCCACCTTGCGGGCGTATAGATCGTCGGCGACGATTAAGACCTTGGCTTGGGCCAGAGCGAGGCGGGAGCGGATCGGCCCCGGTCCGAACGTCGCGAACAGCGGGCAATAGACCCCGCCCGCCTTTAGCGTGGCCAAGGCGGAAACGAACAGTTCCGGGACGCGGCGCAGCAACACCGCAACGGTGTCGCCCGGTTCGACTCCCAGGCCGATCAAAACGGCGGCCAGACGGCTGGAGCTGTCGGCCAGCTCGTCATAACGGATGTCTCGTTGCTCCATTCTCGGGCCAAGACAACGCACCGCGATCCGGTCGCCGTGACCGGCGGCGACATGGCGGTCGCTACAGGCGGTGCCAATATTGAAACCACCATCAGGAAGGCTTGAAAGCTCTTCCCGCAATTCGTCCCAACGCGAGACGGAACCGGCGGAGACGCCTTCGTTCACGGTGTCACTGGACTTCGATGAAGTCATAGCTTTTTCCCGTTTTTGACGATGACGGAGGGCAGACAGACGTCAGGCCCGGAGCGGACGTGCATATTCCCTGCGGGAAAGATACTGAGCGTGGCGACATTAGCACGCAAGATATGGAAACGCAGGGCACCGATGCGCCGGAATCGGGTATGTCATGAATATGTCCGCAACATCCGCGATGGGCACATTTATGGCGATGGAGTGGTAAGGGGAGGCAGATGTCCCTCGTCCAGGATCGCCTGGGCAATTCTATTGCCGATCACCTTATTGAACCGGGGCGAATAATGGATGGTGTCGATATAGGCGTTGCCCTCGGGCGGTTCGAGTTCGGCCAGCCATAACACCCCTCTGCTCCACAATTGGCCCTGCGACCGTTGCTGTGCCATCAGAGGATAGCCCCGCGCCGAATTCATATGATAGCCCAGCATTTCTTCCTGGACCGGGAACGGACGCTTACGGTTGTCATAAGAATACGTCGGTACCGGCTGCTGGACGAACAGAGCCTTGAACCCCAGCCGCTCGGCGGTGGCATCGATGATCCGGCGGTTGGTGTCGAGACGGTGGGCCACCTGGGCAACATCGGCTTCGTTGTCGCAGAAGCTGCCCCACTCGCGCACGACAACCGATTTGTCGCCGCTAAGATGGCGGGCAAGATAAACCACGTTCGACCGCGATGACAGTTCAAGCAAAATCGGCATCCGCGACCGTGCATTGGTCAACTGCACCAGCCGGTCGTTCCACGCACTGACATCGGGAATTGTGCAGTAATAAAAGTCGTTGATCCCATCGATGAACACGGCGACATCGGGCTTGATCCCGGCGGTCAGCAATTGTTCGAGGGCGATCCGCTCCTGGGTCGAATAGTACGAGACCACGCCGAAATTGAACACCTGGGCGTCGGTGCGACCGGCGGCCCTCAACGCCTGTTCGACATAAGCGGGGATCGTTTCGTCGTCGCCGACGCCAAGACCCAGTGTCGTCGAACCGCCAAAGATAAAAATCTTGGGGCCGGCAGCGGTGAGATCGGGAGCCGTCCCGCCATTCGGACGAATCCCATTTTCATCGACATTAAAATGTTGCCCCTGGTACGGGGTCATTCGGTATTCGACGAACGGACTGTAGGTCGTATCGGACTGACGCCAGCCTTCGAGCATGATCTCCCGGTAGCGGTCGGGATTCTCTGTGTCGAATAGTTTCCGAACGTTGTCGTCAGTATAGGCGACAGAGAAAAGAGGGCGTTTTTCGCGCAGCTGCTTAAGAATGAGACCCGCAATATATTCGGTGGCACAGATAAAGATCGCCGCGGAAAGAAGCGTTACCGCCAGGGAAGAAAACACTCGACCGAAAAGATTAGAGCGGGTAGGACGCATCAGACCGGACCTCGAAATGATTGCTCCCCCTGATACCGCGAATGCGCCTTCTTGCGCAATGAGGAGACAGGACGAAATGTTTGAACTCCACCCGAAGTTGTTTGCGGACACGATTTTGGTTGCCGATTGGCAATTAAGCCGCGTTCTGTTGATGAACGAACGGACTTATCCGTGGCTGATCCTGGTGCCGCGCCGCGCCAACGTCGCCGAGATCGGAGATCTCGACGCCGCCGACCGCGCCCTGCTCATCGAAGAAATTGCCCGACTTTCCGATATCGTCCGCGCCCGGCTTTCGCCGGACCGAATCAATGTCGCCGCGTTGGGCAACGTCGTGCCTCAACTGCATGTCCACGTCATCGCCCGGTTCCGGGATGATCCCGTCTGGCCCCGTCCGGTGTGGGGCGCGCTTCCCCCCGTTCCTTACGATGCCGAAGATCTGATGCGCCGGGTCGAAGAGTGGCGTGCTGTTCTCGGCTGATCCTCAGCCGTGTGACGGCGGGGCTTCGTGAAAGCGGATTGGCTCGCCGCCGGGTTGGCCCAGCAACTGGCCGTCGCGCATCACGGTACGGCCGCGCAGGATGGTGGCGATTGGCCAGCCGGTGACCCGTTTGCCGTCGAATGGAGTCCAACCGCACCGGCTGGCGATCCAATCGTTGGTGATGGTCCGTTCGGCCTTTAGATCGACGACGGTAAAGTCGGCATCGTAACCGATGGCGATCCGGCCCTTACCGGCGATGCCGAAAATCCGGGCCGGTCCGGCGCTGGTCAGATCAACCAGCCGTTCCAGCCCCAGCCGCCCCTCGGCGACATGATCGAGCATGATCGGCACCAGGGTCTGCACTCCGGTCATTCCCGATGGGCTGGCGGGGTAGGGCTGGTCCTTTTCGGCGAGGGTGTGCGGCGCGTGATCCGACCCCAGCACATCAACGATTCCGCCTGCGATCGCGGTCCACAAAGCCTCGCGATGGCGCGCATCGCGGATCGGCGGGTTCATCTGAGCCAGGGTGCCCAGACGTTCGTAGCATTCCGGCGCGGCCAGGGTCAGATGTTGAGGCGTCGTCTCGACCGTCGCCCAATCCTTGTGCTGACCGAGAAAAGCCATTTCCTCGGCCGAGGTGACGTGAAGGACATGGACCCGTCGCCCGACCTGCTCGGCCAGTCTGACTAGCCGCTGGGTGGCAATCAGCGCGGTTTCGGCATCCCGCCAGTGCGGATGAGCGCGGGGATGACCTTCGGCCTCGGCCAGGGTGCGGCGCTGGCGCAAGCGTGCTTCGTCCTCGCAATGGACCGCGACACGGCGGGTTCCGGCCTTCAGCACGGCGGCCAGGGTCGCGTCGTCCTCGACCAGCAGGTTGCCGGTACTCGATCCCATGAAGACCTTGATTCCAGCGCAACCGGGCAGGCGTTCCCATTCGGCGAGGTGGGCGATATTGTCCGCCGCCGCGCCCAGATAGAAGGCGTGATCGACCCAGGCGCGGCCTCGGGCGCGGGCCAGCTTGTCGGCGATGGCTTCGTCCGTCGTGGTGGAGGGGCGGGTGTTGGGCATCTCGAACACGCCGACAACGCCGCCCAGTGCGGCAGCGGCGGTGCCGCTCTCCAAATCTTCCTTATGCTCCGCGCCCGGTTCGCGGAAATGAACCTGACTGTCGATCACGCCGGGCAGCACGGTCAGCCCGGACATATCGACATCCTCGATCGCGGTGGCGGCGAACAGATCGCCGATCGCGGCGATACGACCGTCGCGGACGCCGACATCGGTGCGGACGATGCCGCCCGGTGTGACAAGGGTGCCGTGGCGCAGGATCAGATCGAAGAGAACGGTCATCGGCGGCCTCGGGGGCTGGGGGAGGAACGAAGCGACATCATAATCCATCGCCCAGCAATGCGGCCACGTCGCCATCGGCCGGAAGGCCCAAGATATGACGGCGGTGCCACAGGGCGTAGAACAACAGGGTCCAGCAGGCGAAGCCGGTGCTCTTGCCGCATCCGGCGAAAAGAGCTTCGACCGCGCCGGGGCGGCAAATCTCGGCAATGCCGGGCTGGCGCGCCACCAGCGGCCCGATTTCCGGACGGCGGGCGATCCATTCGGCGACCGGGACGGTAAAACCGCGTTTCTTTTCGAACGGCCGGGCCTGGGGCAGAGCGCCGTCGAGCCAACGGCGCAGCAGCCATTTCCCCATCCCGTCCCGGATCTTCATCCTGTCGGGCAGACGGAAGGCGAACTCGGCCAGTACGGGGTCGAGGAACGGCACTCGCCCCTCAATGCCGTGTGCCATCAGGCAACGATCGGCCTTGGTCAGCAGGTCGTGGGGCAGCCAGTCGGCACAATCGGTCGCCTGCGCCGCCTGAAGGCGGGTGCGGTCTTGACCGGATTCGGCCCGTTGCACGGCAGCGAAGCGGTCGCGCCAGCCATCGCCGAGGCCCGCGCGCAGCACGTCCAGTCGGTCGAAGCTGCCGTTGCGGCGCATCGCCCGTGCGAACGGCCAGGGGCGGGCGGCGTGACGATGGCGGCCATAGCCCGCGAACAATTCGTCTCCGCCTTCGCCGGACAGGATCACCTTGACGTCCTTCACTGCCTCGCGGGCCAACTTGTAGGTCGGCAGGCAGGCGTAATCGGCGGCGGGATCGTCCATGCAGGCGGCGATCTTCGGCAGCAAGTCCCAGAAATCGGCCTCGGTGAATTCGACTTCGACATGCCTGGCTCCGACCGATTCCGCCAGAGCGCGAGCATGAGCGCGCTCGTCATGGACGCCGGTGCCGGGAAAACCGGCGGTGAAGGCAAGAATACCAGTTGGATTCAACCGGGCCATCAGCGCCAGCACCACCGAGGAATCGATCCCGCCCGACAGGAACATTCCATAGGGCACATCGGAGCGTTGATGCAGTTCGACCGTCTCTGTCAGCAGGCAATCAAGCCGCTCCAGCAGCGTCTCGGGCTGTCCCTTGACCGGAGGGCCGGGAGGCAACGCGGCGCGGTGGCGGGATTCGACGATCCGTCCACGCTCGACCACGAGTGTCTCACCGGGCGCAAGGCGCCGGATGCCGGTAAAGATCGTGTCGGTTCCGCTGGTGAACTGCATCTGAAGCAGTTCCGCCCGTGCCTGGGGCTCCACATGGGGTTTGACCAGACCAGCCGCGATCAACGCCGCGGGTTCCGAGGCGAAGGCCAGTCCCCACGGCCCTTCGGCCAGATACAGCGGCTTGATCCCGAACGGGTCGCGCGACAGGATCAGTCGGTCGGCGGCGACATCATGGATTGCCAGAGCGTACATTCCGCGCAGGGCGTGAATGAAGTCGAGGCCGCGTTGCCGGTGTAGATGCAGTGGCGGTTCGCTATCCGAGCCAGTCGCGAAGCGCTGCTCCGGCATTGCCGCTTTCAGTTCGAGGTAATTGTAGATCTCGCCATTGGCGACGATCGCGTTACCGTATTCGTCCAGGATCGGCTGACGTCCGCCCTTCAGATCGATGATCGACAGCCGGTTCTGGATCAGCCCGACCGAGCCTGTGACCCGGCGTCCGCGTCCGTCCGGGCCGCGATGGGCCAGCGCCTCGGCCAGCCGGTCGAGGATGTCCGCCGCCGGGGCGGTTCCATCGGCCGTCATAAGACCGGCAATCCCGCACATCAGCGTTTTACCCGTTCGAAGAATTCGATATAGCGCGCCACCACCGCCGCCTCGGTGAAGTGGGCGTCGTAGGCGGCACGGCCAGCGCTGGCCAGGGTGGCGGCCAGGGCCGGATCGGCCAGCAGCCGGGCGAGTCCCGCCGCCATCGCATCGTCATCGTCCACCGGCACCAGAAGACCGTCGATGCCGTCTCGGATCAATTGACTTGGCCCTTGCGATGCGGCGGCGATCACCGGCCGGGCGGCGGCCCAGGCTTCGATCACCACATTCCCGAGCGGTTCGTGCCGCGACGGGCAGACGAACAGATCGGCGCTTGCCAGCAGCCGGGGGCCGTCGTCGCGCCAGCCGAGGAAGCGGACCCGCGAGGCGATCCCCAGTGTTTCGGCCTGGGCGGTCAGCTCGGCCCGCAATGGCCCTTCTCCAGCCAGCCACAGCACCGCGCCTTCGACCCGCGCCACTGCGCGCAGCAGCACGTCGAAGCCTTTGTTGGGATGCAGCCGCCCCAGCGCGACGATCAGCTTTGCCTCGGGCGGGGTGTCGAACGACTGGCGCGGCAACGGCTCCGGGGAGGGGCCGGGATCGGCGGCGAAATTGGGCAGGTAATGAACCCGGTCGGCGGGCCAGCCCTGTTTGGCAATCCAGGCGCACAGATCGGGGGTGTTGCCAGCCAGATGGTCGCAGGCGCGGTAATATTTGAGGTCGTAATAGCCGCCCAGCCGTCCGACCCGAACGATGTCGCCTTTGGGCAGGAAGCGGGCGGCGCGGTTCATCCAGGCCAAAGCGATGTCGGGCCGGAATGTTTTGGCGATGGTGGCGGCGCGACGGCGGGTAAACAGGTCGAGAGCGCCACCGAAACCGAGTTCGGTCACTTCCAGCCCGGCGGCGCGCAGCCGGGCTGCTCGTTCGGCGTCGGCGCGGATCAGCAGATGTTGGGCGAGTCCGGCGCGGGCCAATGCCGGTGCCAGCCGTTCGAAGAATGCTTCGGCCCCACCGTGACGGGCTCCGGCCATCATCTGGAGCAACCGGGTCACGAAATCCAGCCTTCCAGCACCATGGCGGCGTTATCCCAGGATCGGGTCCGGTAGAGTCCCTTGGCCTCGCGGCTCAACACCCCCTGAAGAGCACGGTCGGTCAACAGCAGCAGCGCCAAATTGGCGAACGAATCGTCGTCCGGCACGACATAGGCAGAGACACCGTTGGCGACCCGCTCGCCTGCCGCTCCCAGCGGCCGCACCACGGCCGGGCAGCCGCAGGCCTGGCTTTCCATCAGGGTGAAGCAGCCCATGTCGTCCGCATGGCCGGGATGAAGATGCACGCTGGCCCCGGCGAACAAAGCCGCCATGCCGGGATCGGCTTGAGGCCGGACGATCCGCACGCCCTGATCCCGTGCCGCCAGGGCACGATCGATGACGGGGCGCAACGCTCCTTCGGCTTCGTCTCCGGCTTCGGCGCGGGCCAGGATCGTTGAACAGAGTACCAACTCGGCTTGGGGGGCGGCAGGATGGATGCGGCTTTGCCACAGGTCCAGAATACCGTCGAGTCCATGCGCGGGATGGGCGGTGACGATAGCATAAGGCGGCTGGACCGGACTCGGCTCGGCGCTGCGGTAGGACTCGGCCACGGCCGGGGGCAGGAGACCGGCGGTTCGTCCGCGCCGTTCGAACCCGGCCGTCTGGGCTTCGGAGGTCAGCAGCAGCAACGGCGCAAAGCTGTCGAGGGCGGCACGGGCCGGGGCGCGCTCTAAGAGCCGTCCCGGTCCGGTGATCCACAGCACGCGCCGGTCGGCCAGTCGGATGAAATCAAGCAGCGCCGGTTGACGAAACGCGATCAGGACATCGGTGCGCGGCGGTTTGCGCGCGTCCAACGGATCCCATCGCACCCCATCGATATCGGTGCCGTAGGGCGTGGCGTTAAAGGCCCGTACCGTGTGGCCACGCCGGGCCAGCGCGACGGCCAACGCGGCGAACGCCTTTTCCGCGCCGCCCAGCGGCCGGGTTGCGGCGCTGAGGCCGTCGAAGGGGATGGACTGGTCCACCAGGGTAATATGCATCGTCCGATCCTTATACGGCTGGCGAACGGGCTTGTCATCACGGGCGCTTTGTCCCACCCTCTGAACCGAACGAGATGAAGGGGATCATCATGAGGGAACTGCGGTTCGTGCGTCTGGAACGGCGCGCCATCATCGCGATCGGCGGCGACGATCGCCGTACCTATCTTCAGGGGCTGATCTCCAACGACGTTACCCGGCTGTCGTTCGACCGCGCCCTGTTCGCCGCGATGCTGACACCCCAGGGCAAGTTTCTGTTCGATCTGTTCCTGGCCCAGGCGGCGGACGGAACCTTTCTGATCGATACCGAGGCGGATCGGGCCGACGCCCTGATCCGCAAGCTGACAATGCATCGGTTGCGCGCCAAGGTGACGATCGAGCCTGATCCGACCGTATCGATTTATGCCGCTTGGGGCGACGGTGCTGCCGCCCGACTGGGCGTCGCCGCTCCCGCCGGGTCCACAGCTCCGTTCGCAGGCGGAATCGCTCTGGTCGATCCGCGTCTGGCTGCCGCCGGGGTGCGGCTGTTGCTGCCCGAGGGCGGCGAGACGGCCCTGGCCGCCGCCGGGTTCACGCCGGGAGATCTCGGTGAGTGGGACCGTGCCCGCATCGGTCTCGGCCTTCCCGACGGCGCCCGCGATATGGAGCCGGAAAAGGCCCTTCTGCTTGAAAATGGCTATGAGGAACTGGCCGGGGTTGATTTCGAAAAGGGCTGCTACATGGGGCAGGAACTGACGGCGCGCACCCGCTATCGCGGACTGATCCGCAAGCGGTTGATGCCGGTCGTCATTTCGGGGCCGGCCCCGGCGGCGGGGACGATCATCCATCATGGCGAGGTCGAGGCGGGAGAAATGCGCTCCAGCGTTGGCGATCTCGGTTTGGCTCTGATCCGGCTGGAGGCGTTCAAGGCCTCGGGCGGGCAGGGGTTGACCTGCGGCGATGCGGTGTTGACCGCGACCCGCCCCGATTGGGCGAAATTTCCCGAGACGGAGTAGCTGTTACCTTCGGTTACCCAAAACCAACCGACTTGCATCGTGACGGCGCGGTATAAAACGGTATGGAACCCGGACCTCACATTCTTGTCGTCGATGACGACCGCGAAATCCGCGACTTGCTGGCGCGCTTTCTCGCCCGGCATGGGCTGCGCGTCACGACCGCCCGCGACGGCACCGAGATGATGCGATTGCTCGACGAGCGGCGGATCGATCTGGTGGTTCTCGATCTGATGCTGCCCGGCGAAGACGGTCTGGTCTTGACCCGTCGCCTGCGCGAAGCCCGCTCGGCGATTCCGATCGTGATGCTGACTGCGATGGGCGAGGAAACCGATCGCATCGTCGGGCTGGAGATGGGAGCCGACGATTACGTCGCCAAGCCGTTCAATCCGCGTGAATTACTGGCCCGGATCAAAGCGGTGCTGCGTCGGGTCCAGGGCGGCGGCGACGAGGGTGACGTCGCGCCGCAAGGGGTCAGGCTGCGCTTTGACGGCTGGGTTCTCGATCTCGCCACCCGCGATCTGCTGTCGCCCGATGGCGTGATGATTGGTCTGTCGGCGGGCGAGTTCGGGCTGTTGCAGGTGTTCGTCGAGCATCCGCGTCGCGTCCTGTCGCGCGATCAGTTGCTCGATTTCGCTCGGGGCCGCGCCGCAGCGCCGTTCGATCGCAGCATCGATATCCAGGTCAGCCGCCTGCGTCGCCGTCTGGGCGACGATGCCAAGGACCCGCAACTGATCAAGACCGTGCGTGGGGGCGGCTATCTGTTCACCGCCCAGGTCGATCGGGCATGACCCATCCGATCCGGCGATTGTTTCGTTGGCCGGATACCGTTCTTGGACGCACCGCCTTGGTTTTGGTGCTGGCGTTGCTGTTGTCGGTGGCGTCGGCGGTGATGCTGTTCGAAAGCCAGCGTCAGGAAGCGCTGGAGGCGATTGGCGGACGCAATGCCGCCGAACGGGTCGGCGGGCTGGTCGCGATTGCGGAACAGACCGAGCCGGATCGGCGACACGGCACGCTGCGTCGGCTTGACACCCCCCGCTTCAGGGTCGGCTGGGGCACCCATCCGGTCGTGGAAAACGACGAATCTTTCGGCCTTGCCGCCTTTGTCCGCGACACGTTGAAAGTTGGGCTGGAGGGGCGCGAGATTCGTGTCTCGGCCCGGCCCGGCCCGGTCGGCGGCCCGGCCACCGGCATGTTCGGATGGAACGGGCGTAGCCGTGACGACAATCGGCCCCCCCCTCCGCCTCCTCCCGGCGATGACCCGTCTCTTCTTGGACCGGGAACCGAGCCTTTGCCGTCGCGTAGGTCTGAGTCCCAGCGGTCGTCTGGCTTTGGTCGCTCTCACCACATGATCGGTCCGGCGCTGCGCATTTCGGTTCGTCTGGCTGATGGGTCGTGGCTGAACGTGCTGGCACCGCTCGATCCCGGCGTTTCCCTGTGGCGGCCGCGCTTTGTCGCGCCACTGCTGCTTGGTCTCGTCCTGGTGACGCTGGCGGCGTTGATCGCAGTGCGTAAGGCGACCTTACCCTTTGCTGTTTTCGCCGCTGCCGCCGAGCGGTTGGGTGTCGATGTCGGGGCGCCGCCGATGGAGGTGACTGGCCCGCGCGAGGTTCGCCGCGCCGCCCATGCCTTTAATGTGATGCAGGATCGGATCGTCCGCTTTGTTCAGGACCGGACGCAGATGCTGGCGGCGATCAGCCACGATTTGAAGACTCCGATCACCCGTCTGCGCCTGCGTGCTGAATTTATCGAGGATGACGAGCAGCGAGGGAAGATGTTGGCCGATCTGGCCGAGATGGAGCAGATGATCGCGTCCACTCTGGCTTTTGCCCGCGACGATGCCGCCAGAGAACCGGGCCAGCGGCTGGATCTCGCTGCAATGGTTCAGGGAATGCTGGAAGACATGGAGGATATGGGCCTCACATGCAGCTATGACGGCCCGGACAGTCTGGTGATCGCGGCGCGGCCGGTGGCGTTGAAGCGCGCCATCGCCAATCTGCTGGATAATGCGGTCAAATATGGCGGGCGGGCCGGAGTTGGTCTGGCGGTAAGCGGCGGCGAAATCCGCCTGACCATCGATGATGATGGCCCCGGTATCCCCGCCGATTCGCGAGAGCGGGTGTTTGCACCGTTCGTTCGCCTGGAAACCTCGCGGTCACGCGATACTGGCGGCACGGGGTTGGGGCTGGCGGTGGCGCGGGCCGCCGTGCGCGCCCATGGTGGTGATATCGCTCTTGCCAACCGGGCTGAGGGTGGGCTTCGCGTCACCCTCAGCTTGCCGCAAGCGTGACCCGCTTGCCTCAGTGTGATGACAAAAGTTTCAATCCGACGATCCCCGCGACGATCAGGCCGATACAGCCCAGCCGCAGGGCATCGCTCGGCTCACCGAACAGCACGATCCCAAGCAGTGCGGTGCCGACGGTGCCTATACCAGTCCAGATCGCATAGGCGGTGCCGAGCGGGAGGGTCTTCAGCGCCAGGGCCAACAGGACGATGCTGACCGTCATCGCGACCAAGGTCGCCAGCGACGGCATCAACTTGGTGAAGCCATCGGTATATTTCAGACCGATGGCCCAGCCGATTTCAAACAGACCCGCGAAGAATAAGGCAACCCAGGACATTTTCATCTCCAGAAGGGGAGGGCGGCCGCCCCCCTCTGGAGACCGAGCCACGTTCATCTCTAGGCGGAAAGCGCCGTGATAGGCAAGGATTCCGACTTGACCAGTTGGTCGATCCAAGCCGCGATCCGCTTCTCGGTTTTCGACGATTGCCCGTCCTCATCGAGCGCCAACCCGACAAAGCGTCCATCGCGTTCGGCCAGAGAGGCGACGTAATCGTATCCTTCTATCGAGGTGTGGCCGACGATCACCGCGCCCTTTTCGACGACGATATCGTGAAGAATCCCGATCGCGTCAACAAAGCTGTCGGCATAGGTCGCCTGATCGCCGGTTCCGAACAGGGCAACGCGCTTGCCGGTCAGGGTCGCGTTCCGCAACGTGCCGATCCGGTCTTCCCAATCGGTCTGAAGGTCGCCAATCCCATAGGTGGGCGAGCCAAGAACCAGAAGGTCGCATTGCTCGAAATCGGCGGTCTTTGCCGCTGTGATGTCAAGCAGCTTGGCTTGCAATCCGGCGGCAATGCGTTTGGCGATCGCTTTGGTGGTGCCGGATTCCGAGCCGAAAATCACGGTGACGTTCATTGATCCCTCTCTCCACATCAAGCGGCCTAGTGAAGATGATAGGATAATGATATTGCGAAGCGTTCGCAATATGTCCCTTGTCAGGGCACGGCAATAAAAAGCCGACCGTCGCAGCGACGATCGGCTTCGAAACCTACATGCTTGGAACCAAGCAATCTCAGGCTTTGATATCGACGTTCTGGCCAAGATTGGCATTATTCGAGGCGGTGGCGGATGCTTCGCTGGATTTCGACGCCGAAGATTCTGTGGCCTCGTTATCGTTGTCGCCATCGCGAGCCGCAGGCTTGGCCTGCTGGGGCGGTGCCGAAGGAGGAGGGGCGGAGCCGCTTGGGATCGAGCTGACGGACATATTCTGTGTCTCCCTTAGGCTGGTGTCGCACTATGCCCAATGGCCTATTAGGCGCTTGCCGCAGGTCGAGATGCAATGATTTTCTAGAGATACTCGAAAATAGCCCGCCAACCCTGGGGTTCACGCCATGGCGCTTGAATGCCCTGTACATCAATGCCCATCCTGACCGTTTAGGCGCGGGATAAAGTATATGGTTTGGGCCAGGGCAACCGCGACCGCGAGCACACAGCCCAGGATAAGCACCGACCATTCGGTTGGTTTGAATATGCCCAGGGACATGATCAGCACGAAGACCGGTATGTCCAGAAAGTGGGTGAACGACGGCAGAAAGCTTCTTTGTACGTCAGGCATCTGACCGTGGGGATCCGCCGCCGCTGCCGCTGTCGTTCGCCGGAGCCGCAGGAAGAACAACCGCGTGATCGTGTTGCCTTCCACGAATTCGAGCGAGAACAGGATCACCATTCCGGCTAGCCAGGGAATCTCCAGGAACGAGCTCCCGTGGATCGTGACGATCGTCCATCCGCCTGACGCCATGATCAGCAAAGCGCCGGGAACCACCACCGCGTCGTAGAGGAGGGCGACCCGCTTGGCTGCTGCCGCGATCGTATCCAACGAGGCAGCGCGGCGTCCCACGAGGTCAAAGACCCACACGGCGAAGAGCCCCAGTCCCAGAACCATCGCGCCCACCATATGGGCGATCCTCGCTGTCTCAGTCATGGTTGAGCCCCCCACCAAGATGTCCGCTCATCCGCAGCCCGTCGCGAACATTCAAAATCATGAAACGGATCTGCAAGGCCCCCGCTGTCAGCTCAAGGGCCTGGACTAGGTAGAACAGTCCATCCATCTCGCCAGCCGTGGCCTTGGAGTTGAGGAACAGGGCTGCCGGGATCATCAAGAGAGCGCCGATTGCGGCTAGGATTCTCATCCGTCTGGTTTTTCTCGCCACCAGCATGCCTCCGCGTCCCTTGGACAGCGAGGCTCCGGTTATGCCGGCTGCCGCCATGGCCGGGACCAGAACAAACAACCCTTTGACGATGGTGCCTTTGACGGCTGCCACCGATGCCTCGTCCTGGAAGCACTCCACCCACACGCTCGATGTCCAGAACGAGAGCAGTGTCAACAGAGCCAAGGCACCGGCTGCGACATGAATTCGCTTCAACATTGGCATCTCCTTCGGGCACAGGATTTACCCCACGCCACTGAGGCTTGGAACGTCAATTGACAACCAGTTGTCATAAATGACAGCCGGCTGTCAATGTGTTTTGACAGTCGGCTGTCATTTATGACCTTCTGAAGCCACGAACCGCCGAGAGGAAACGATGACGCGACCGAAAGAAAAGCTGCTGGCCGACATCATGGTGTTGGTATTCCGCCTGAACGGACGCCTGCTGGAGCAGGGTGACCGGTTGGTCGGGGAGCTCGGCCTCACGAGTGCGCGATGGCAGGTGCTCGGGGCCCTGGCCCTGGCCGGCCGGCCACTGACCGCCCCGCAGATTGCCGCCGCCATGGGCATCACTCGACAAGGGACGCAGAAGCAGTTGAATCTGCTTATTGATGAAGGGTTGCTGCAACGTTGCCATAACCCGTCCCATGAACGCTCGTCTCTTTACATCCTCACCGACACAGGGAAACATGCCTTCGTCGAGGCTGACCGCTTGTGCGATTTGTGGGCTGGTGATCTGGGGCAGGTTTTTTCCGAAGTCATGTTGATCACAGCCAAAGACGTGCTTGGCGAGCTAATGAACCGCCTGGATCGTCCACTGCCACGTCACGCTCAGGTTGGTTGATCACCCGTCTTACTGCCGTGGCAAGCGGGACCTGATTGCAAATTCACGCTGAATTTGAACGTTCCTGCCCCGCTGCGGCGGCACGATGGTTATGTCGGTGGCCCAGGCCCAGGCGATCGGCCAGAAGGCGGCGGGATGAGCCGATGTGATCCCGGCCATTCCGCTAGCCACAATGCAACAAGGCCCTAGCTGTTTCCAGCTAAGGCCTTGTTTTTATTGGCTCCGGAGGAGGGATTCGAACCCCCGACCAGCCGGTTAACAGCCGGCTGCTCTACCGCTGAGCTACTCCGGATCAACGATTTCCCTGCGGTTACGGGAAACCGAAAAACTATTTTCACATCGAACCCGCCCGAAGGACGATGGAGGCCGAGGCCGGAATTGAACCGACGTACGCGGATTTGCAGTCCGCTGCATAGCCACTCTGCCACCCGGCCACCGGTCCGACCGGCCCAGGGGCCGACGTGAGGTGGGTGCTTATAAACGGAGATTTCACCCCGGTCAAGCGGCTTTGTGGCGACATTGTTTTCATTTTGCGGTGGCCCTATAAGGAAACCGTCGCCACAGGGCGCAATCTAATCTTAGGAGCCATGTCGAGATGGATTTTGCCGCCGCCCGCTTCAATATGGTCGAGAGCCAGATTCGCACCAACAATGTCGTGGAATCCGGTACGCTTCGGGCGCTCTCGTCCACTCCGCGCGAATTGTTCCTGCCCCGCCGCATGCGCGGATATGCCTATGCCGACGAGGATTTGCCGTTGGGCCGGGGGCGGGTGATGATCGAGCCGTTGGTGATGGCCCGATTGCTTCAGGCCGCCGCGATCAGGAGCAGTGATGTGGTTCTGGCCATCGGCGATGCAACAGGGTGGGGCAGTGCGGTTCTGTCGAAACTGGCCAGTACCGTGGTCTCGCTTGAATGTGACGGCGCCCTTGCCGCTGCCGCCGCCGCGACATTGTCCGAGCAGGGGGTCGATAATGTTGCGGTCATGACCGGCGATCTGTCGGTCGGATATCCGGCCCAGGCACCTTACGACGTTATTCTTTTCCTGGGCGCGGTTGCCGAAATCCCCGAGGGAATCGCGGCTCAATTGGCCGATGGAGGGCGTTTGGTCGCTGTGGTCGCCCATGGGCCAGGGGGTGGGGCTGGAACGCGCTTGACGCGGATGGGGGCTGTTTTGGGTCGCGATACGCCGTTTGATGCCGCCACGCCGTTTCTTCCCGGACTGGAGCCAAAGCCGGTCTTCAGGTTCTGAGCGGGATTTGACCTTGATCTTATAGCGTGTCCCGCTAATCTTCCTCGGTTGTGGATTGGGCGCAGTAGAACCGGACGGACAGTCCCCCGAAAAGAAGGTGTCGTGATGAAAAAGGCATACGGTCTGCTGGCCGGGGTGACCCTGATGGCAATGTCCGGTTCCAGCCCGGTTCTGGCCGCATCGCTCAACGATGTTCTGGCGGCGACTTACGAGTCGAACCCGAATCTTTCGGCTTACCGGGCCAAACTGCGGGCAACCGACGAAGGTGTGCCGCAGGCTTTGTCTGGGTGGCGTCCGACGGTGACGGTGACTGGAGCGGCCGGGCGGGGAGCTTATTATCTCAACACGCTTCCAAAGAACGACACCAACCGTAGCCCAAAATCCGCCGGTCTTAATATCAGCCAGCCGATCTATAGCGGTGGACGCACCGTTGCCGCGACCGATCAGGCCGAAGCGCAGGTTTTGGCCGAGCGGGCCCGCCTGATCGCAACCGAGCAGACGGTGCTGTTGAGCGCGACGAACGCCTATCTGAACGTTGTTCGCGATGAGGAGGTGTTGAACCTGTCGATTAATAACGAGCAGGTGTTACGCCGCCAGCTTGAGGCAACCCAGGAACGCTTCCGTGTCGGTGAGATCACCCGTACCGATGTCAGTCAGGCCGAAGCCCGCCTGGCTAAGGCGGTCGCCGATCGCATCGGGGCGGAAGGAACCCTGAAGAGCTCTCGTGCCAATTATCTGAATAATGTTGGTGCTCTGCCGGATTCGGTCGCCCAGCCAGCCTTGCCCGCTCCCCTTCCGGGTGGGCTGATCGAGGCGACGGCTGCCGCCCTTGCCAACAATCCCAACGTCGTTGCCGCCGACCGCACCTTCGACGCGGCCAAGAGCGGGGTCGATCTGGTATTTGGCGAATTGCTGCCCAAGGTTTCCGTTGACGCGAACGTGTCCTGGTATCGTGACGCTGCGGCAACGGGGATCGGGGGCTACGATTCAGAATCGACGAACAAGGAAGTGCTGTTGAACCTGTCGGTGCCGCTATACGAGGGCGGAGGCACCTATTCCCGTCTGCGCGCTGCGAAGGAAACGGCGGGACAGCGCCGGATCGAGGCCGATCAGGCCCGCCGCGACGCGATCGAGACCGCGAGCAAGGCGTGGGAGAGCCTTCAGTCGGCTCAGGCTCAGGTCACTTCGTACAATGCGCAGATCAAGGCATCCGATCTGGCTCTGGCTGGTGTTCGCGAGGAATCCAAGGTGGGATCACGCACCGTTCTTGATGTGCTGAATGCCGAACAGGAAGTGTTCGACGCCCGCGTCTCGTTGGTTCGTGCCGTCCACGATCAATTGCTGGCGGCCTATCAGCTGAAATCAGCGGTTGGAGAAATGACGGCGCAGGGGCTTAATCTTCCTGTCCAGACCTTCGACCCCGTTCAGCACTACCAATCCGTGCGGGAAAAGTGGATCGGGACCGGCATCGGATCCGACAAAGGGGCCGAGTAAGATTTGTGAAACGCTTCACGGTCGATCCCATCATTCTGATCGGACGCAGGATTTTGGTGATTTGTTCCCGGCAGTGCGGCATGATCGAAACGGGGCCCTATTACGGGCGCAGGCAGATAGAATAGCCGTGACATGAGCGAAGATAAGGCCCAGCAAGAACCATCGATGGAGGATATCCTTGCCTCCATTCGCAGGATATTGTCCGAAGACGAGGTTGACGAGAAGGCTAAGGCTCCGCCGCCGCCACCTCCCCCCCCCCAC
>NZ_CAHP01000013.1 GCF_000294655.1 Magnetospirillum molischianum DSM 120 | reverse complement strand
TCCTCCTCCGCCGCCGCCGAAGCCTGCCCCGGCCCCCGAGCCGATGCCGAGCTTTGCGCAGGACGATATCGACTCGTTGTTCGATACGCCCGTGTCGGCTCCCGAGCCGGACGAAGATGACGATGTTCTTGAACTGACCGAGGACATGGTGCTCGAAGAAGAGCCCGAACCCGAGCCTGAACCTGAACCGGCGTTCGATATCGACGATTTTGTCGTGGAACCGGAGCCTGAACCCGCTCCCGTGCCGGAGCCGGTCGCCTTTATTCCTCCGGTCGTGCCACCACCACCACCACCCCCTCCTCCGCCGCCGCCCCGGCCGCACCGTGAGCCCGAGGACGACGAATCGCTGATGTCGCCGCCCAATGTTGACCGTGGCGCAAGTCTGTTGTCTGACCTCGCCCGAGAGATCGTGCGGCAAAAGGCGTTCGGCCTGGGTAACAGCACCCTGACGGTCGAAGATTTGGTGCGTGACTTGCTGAGGCCGATCCTGAAGGAATGGTTGGATCAGAACCTGCCCTATATGATCGAGCGGATCGTCAAGAAAGAGATCGAACGGATGGTTAATCGTTCGGAAGATTTCTAGTATAAGTTTTGCGTGCACTGTCGGGCGGCCCAGTCAAACGGGCCGCCCATTTTCCTTTTCCACTCCATTGAAGCCGAGTCTGCTGCCATGCTGGACAAGACCTATCGTCCCGCCGAAGTCGAGCCGAAACATTATCAGCGCTGGGAGGAGGCTGGAGCCTTCGCCGCCGATGTCGATTCGAACCGGTCGCCCTATACCATCATGATGCCGCCGCCGAACGTGACCGGCAGCCTGCACATGGGGCATGCGCTGACCTTCACGCTTCAGGATGCGTTGATCCGCCATCGCCGCATGACCAACCGTGACGCCCTGTGGCAGCCGGGCACCGATCATGCCGGTATCGCCACTCAGATGGTGGTCGAGCGGCGGCTGGAGGCCGAGAACGTCTCTCGTCACGATCTTGGCCGCGATGCGTTTATCCAGCGCGTGTGGGAGTGGAAAGCGGAATCCGGCGGCACCATCACCAGCCAGTTGCGTCGCCTTGGCGCCTCGCCCGATTGGGCGCGCGAACGCTTCACCATGGACGAAGGGCTGTCGAAAGCGGTGCGCAAGGTGTTCGTCACGCTGCACCGCCAGGGACTGATCTACCGTGCCAAGCGTCTGGTCAATTGGGACCCCAAGCTGCACACCGCGATCTCGGACCTTGAAGTCGAGCAGCGCGAGATCAAGAGCCACATGTGGCACTTCAAATACCCGGTCGAGGGTATGCCCGATACCTTTATTACCGTTGCCACCACCCGGCCGGAAACGATGCTGGGCGATTCGGCGGTTGCGGTCCATCCCGACGACGAACGCTATACCGCCCTGGTCGGAAAAATGGTGCGGCTGCCGATCGTTGGCCGTCTGATCCCGATTGTTGCCGACGAATATTCCGACCCGACCAAGGGGACCGGCGCGGTCAAGATCACGCCCGCGCACGATTTCAACGATTTCCAGGTCGGTACCCGTCACGATCTGCCGCTGATCAATATCTTCGACCGCGACGCCCGCACCAATGACGCGGTGCCGGAGGGCTATCGCGGTCTCGATCGCTACGACGCCCGCAAGAAAGTGGTCGAGGAGATCGAGGCGCTGGGACTGCTCGACCGGATCGAGCCGCACACTCACATGGTTCCCTATGGCGATCGCTCCGGCGTCGTGATTGAACCGTGGTTGACCGATCAGTGGTTCGTCGATGCCGCCACTCTGGCCAAGCCGGCGATCGAGGCGGTCGAGACCGGCAAGACCCGCTTCGTTCCCAAACACTGGGAAAACACCTATTACGAGTGGATGCGCAACATCCAGCCGTGGTGCATCTCGCGTCAGATCTGGTGGGGCCATCAGGTTCCGGCGTGGTACGGCCCGGACGGAACCTTCTTTGTCGAAGAGACCGAGACCGAGGCTAAGGCTGCTGCTGCTGCCCATTATGGTCACGACGTCGATCTGGTTCGCGATACCGATGTGCTCGACACCTGGTTCTCGTCGGCGCTGTGGCCGTTCTCGACGCTTGGCTGGCCCGATCAGACCCCGGAACTGGCCCGCTATTATCCCGGCGATGTGCTGGTGACCGGCTTTGACATCATCTTCTTCTGGGTTGCCCGGATGATGATGATGGGGCTGCACTTCATGGGCGACGTGCCGTTCCGTGATATTTACATCCATGCCCTGGTCCGCGACGAAAAGGGCCAGAAGATGAGCAAGTCCAAGGGGAATATTATCGACCCCCTAGTGCTGATCGAGAAGTTCGGCTGTGATGCCTTGCGCTTTACCCTGGCCGCGCTGGCGGCGCAGGGGCGCGACGTCAAGCTGTCGGAAAGCCGGGTCGAGGGCTATCGCAACTTTGCGACCAAGCTGTGGAATGCCGCCCGCTTCTGCCAGATGAACGAATGTCACCCGGTCGCCGGGTTCGATCCGAAATCGGTCAAGGAAACCGTCAATCGCTGGATCGTCTCGAAGACCGCCGAGGCGTCGGACAAGGTCGGCACCGCGCTTGAGACCTATCGCTTCGATGCCGCCGCCTTGGGGGCGTATCATTTCGTCTGGGGTACCTTCTGCGACTGGTATCTGGAATTCGCCAAGCCGATCCTGTCCGGTGGCGACGAGGCGGCCCGCGCCGAAACCCGCGCCACTGCCGCCTGGGTTCTCGACCAGATCCTGCACATCCTTCATCCGCTGATGCCGTTCATCACCGAGGAATTGTGGCAGCAGATCGCGACTCGCAAGGGCGAATTGATGCTGTGCGCGTGGCCCGCCCTGGCCGGGTTGGAGGATGCTGCCGCCAATGCCGAAATGGATTGGGTGGTTCGGGTGGTTTCGACTGTCCGCACGGTCCGGTCAGAGATGAACGTGCCGCCCTCGGCCCAGGTCGATCTTCTGGTTGGCGGTCTGGCACCGGCCCGGTCTGGCTGGCTGTCCACTCATGGCGATCTGATCCGCCGTCTTGCGCGCTGCCGTTCGCTTGAGGCGATTGCGGTCGAGGCGCTGGACGGGCATCGCACCGGGGCCGCACAGATGGTGGTGGACGAGGCGACTCTGGTGATGCCGTTGGGCGACATCATCGACATCGCCAAGGAGCGCGCCCGTCTGGCCAAGGATCTGGCCCGGCTGGATGGCGATATTGCCAAGGTCGATAAGAAACTTGGCAATGCCGACTTCATTGCCCGTGCTCCCGAGGAGGTTGTGACGGAACAGCGTGAGCGTCGCGAGGAATGGGTGGCGTCGGCTGACCGTCTCCGTCAGGCGTTGGAGTATTTAGGCGGAGTCTAATCGCTTTTCCTCGGGAACGAGTCGCTCCGGTTCCGCCACTTGTGCTATCAAAGGTTGGATCACTGTTCCGTGGGGGAATAGTAAGCGGGCTGGGCATGGCGGAACTGGGCGAACGGTTCACCAGGGACTTGACGATCCGCTACATCGCGGTCCTTGCGGTGTTGGGCGTTCTGTCGCTGCTGTCGTTCGTGGGGCTGACCCGCAGCATCGCCAGCGCCGAAGGAGGGTTGGCTCAGGTCAGCCTGTCCGGCAATCAGCGAATGCTGGTCGAACGGATCGCCTTTGCCGCTAACCGTCTGGCGGTGGTATCGGCAACAGAGCGTCCGTTCGCCCTGACCCTGCTGACGGACAGCCTCGATCGGCTGGAAAGCCACAATCCGGTGCTGATCGAGGCAGCCCGAGCGCTGCCGTTATTGCCGGGACGCGATATTGCCGATGGTCCCGCCCGGCAGATCGGCCGCGATCTGGCGGCGTTTCTTGATCTGGGCCGGACCATGCAGGCCCGCGCTTCGGTGTTGGACCACGACGACCCCGATCTTGCCGTCCTGTCGGCGGCAGCGGCGGGGCCGCTGCTCGAAGCGCTTGACGATCTCAATCTTCGCTTCCGTCAGGCCAGCGAGAACCGGATGCGCGAGATGATGGTGCTGCAAGGTGCCACCTTGCTGGTATCGATGGCGGTTCTTCTGGTCTCGGCTTTTGGCGTGTTCCATCCGATGGTGGAGCGTCTGCGCGCCGACTTTACCGAGCGGATGAATGCTGAAAGCGAGCTGCGCGACAGCGAGGAACGGTTGCGCCGCATTCTGGAGGAAAGCCCGATCGGGGTGTCCGTGTCGCGACGCCGCGACGGGCGGATTGTCTTTGCCAATACCCGGTTTGCCGAAATCCTGGGGATTGCGCGAGAGCAATTCATCGGTGCTCCCGCCCGAGATAATTATGTCGATGAGACTCAACGCCGCGCCGTTCTGGCCGAATTGCGCCGCCATGGGCAGATCGACGGTGCCGAGGTTGAGTTTCGCCGCAAGGATGGCCGCCCGTTCTGGAGCCTTCTGACGATCCGTTCGACCGATTTCGAGCGCGAGCCGGTCAATCTCGCCTGGATTTACGACATCACCGAGCGTAAGGCCGCCGAACAGCAGATTTTCCTCGCCGCCAAGGTGCTCGACACCTTGAAGGAGGCGGTGATGATTTCCGATGCCGCCAACCGGATTGTCTTCGTCAATCCTGCATTTACCGCGATCACCGAATATTCCCGTAATGAGGTGGTTGGTAATTCGCCCTCGCTGTTGAGTTCGGGGCGGCACGATGCCGCTTTCTACGAAGAGATGTGGGACGAATTGCTGTCGAAGGGATCATGGTCGGGCGATATCTGGAACCGGCGCAAATCCGGCGAATTGTTCGCCGTCGGCTTGTCGATCGTCGTCATTCGCGAAAGCAATGGACTGATCAGCCACTATGTTGCCGTGTTCGCCGATATCACCCACCGCAAGGAGGATGAGGCCCGCGTTTGGCGGCAGGCCAATTATGACGCTCTGACCGGCTTGCCAAACCGCTCGTTGTTTCTCGATCGTCTGAGCCAGGGGGTGCAACAGGCTCGGCGGGACGGCAAGTCTTTCGCCGTGATGTTTCTCGACCTGGACGGCTTCAAGGCGGTTAATGACCGTCTGGGGCATGCTGCCGGCGACCTCTTGTTGCAATGCGCTTCCGAACGTCTGTCCGACTGTATGCGCGGCAGCGATACCCTGGCCCGGTTGGCAGGGGATGAGTTCGTTGTGATTTTGCACGGCGTTCGTGGACGTGACGAACCGGCTTTGGTCGCTCGCAAGCTGATCGAGCAGCTTAGTCTGCCCTATGATCTTGACGGCTCCCCCGCCGAGGTGCGCGGATCGATCGGCATCGCCCTCTATCCAGACGATGCCGAAGACGAGGCCGGCCTGATTGCCCGCGCCGATCAGGCGATGTATGCGGTCAAGCGGCGGGGCAAAAACAACTTTATGTTCGCCAGCGATCTTGAATCCGCCGTCCCGGCCGAGATGTCCTGACGCGCAAACATGACGCAGGGGGAGGGGGCCGCTTCCGTTAACCCTGCCTCGATATCTCCCGATCTTGCACTGAGTCAACCGTGGCGACCAGCCGCCCCACTGCATCCCGGAACATCTCGGGAGTCAGTCGTCCCGTATTGGTGTTGTAACGCGAGCAATGGTACGAATCGACCAGGATAAGCCCGTTGGGAAGAGAGTGGAGCGCGCCATGGGCGAACGGATATGCCGCGCGGCGTAGTCCCAGGGCGGACAAGGTCTGATCGTGTCCATGTCGTCCCAGTGCCAGCACTCCGGCCAGGGCGGGCATGGCTGCGATTTCGGCCACCAGGAAAGGACGGCAGGCGGCGAGTTCCGCCGGTAGCGGCTTATTGGCGGGGGGAACACAGCGGGCAGCGTTGGTTACGCGGCATCCGGTTAGGACAAAGCCGTCATCGACCCGCGCGGCATAGGTTCCACGCGCCAGTCCGAATGCGGCCAGGGTCGGGTAGAGCAGGTCTCCGGCATAATCGCCGGTGAAGGGGCGGCCGGTTCGGTTGGCTCCTCTCAGTCCGGGAGCAAGCCCGACCACCAAAATCCGCGCCGATAGATCGCCGAACGACGGAACCGGGGCGTTGTGCCAGTCGGGGTGAGCGGTTCGGCTGTCGGCCAGAAAGGCCGACAGCCGGGGACAGAGCGGGCAATCACGGCCCGGCGCGATAACGTTGCTAGTCATTGCTGAGGATAGATGGCCGGTCTTCGCGATAGGACGAGGCGCGAGCAATTTGGGATTCCAAATCCTGCAACTCGATGAAGGTGTCAGCCTGACGTCTCAGCTCGTCGGCAACCATCGGCGGCTGCGACCGGATCGTGCTGACGACGGTAACGCGGACGCCCTTACGCTGCACGGCTTCGACCAACCGCCGGAAATCGCCATCACCCGAGAACAGCACGACGTGATCAAGATGCGGAGCCATCTCCATCACGTCGATGGCCAGTTCGATATCCATGTTTCCCTTGATCTTGCGCCGTCCGGTGGCGTCGGTAAACTCCTTGGTCGGCTTGGTGACCATTGTAAACCCGTTATAGTCGAGCCAATCGACCAGCGGACGGATCGGCGAGTATTCCTGATCTTCCATCAGAGCTGTGTAGTAAAAGGCGCGGATTAGGCGGCCCTCTGATGCAAAAAGCTGCAAAAGCTTCTTGTAGTCAATATCAAAACCAAGTGAACGAGCGGCCGAATACAAATTCGAACCGTCAACAAACAGACCGATTCGCTCGGCTGCGTAAAAATGCATCATATATCTCTCGTATTTAAAGAAAGATCCCCGAAAAATTTTACGGAGAAATAACAGTTCTTAAAGTAAGCAGGGATGATGGCTTCCGCAAGGGGGGTGTTTGATGCCCATCCCGCCTTAGGACGAAAGTGAGGGGAGGCCGCGAAGCAGGAAGAGGTCTCGACATCCGGTGACCACGACTGTAATGGCCTATATAGGGGTGTCGAGGTTTTTTCTCTCTGCATATCGTGATCGCAGAGAACCCTCGTTTCACTTCCCCAGGCTAGCCGCAGCGTCTGGGTGATTTCCACATAAGCACTATTCACTCGTGGGTGAGCGCCGCATTGCCTTGACCTCTGCGCGCTGGGCTTTGCCGTCCAACCGTCTTGTCCGTGATCCCAGAGTTGGGCGGGTGGGGCGGCGCGGTATTGGTGGCGGTACCGCATCACGAATGAGCGCGATCAGCCGTTCGAGAGCGTCGCGGCGATTCGCTTCCTGGGTGCGGTGGCATTGGGCCAGGATCATGAGAACGCCGTCACGGTTGATCCGCCGTCCCCCCAGTCGCTCCAGTCGTTCTTTGACCGCCTCCGGCAGCGTCGGTGAATTGCGGACATCAAAGCGCAAGCGTACTGCCGAAGACAAGGTGTTGACGTTCTGGCCGCCGGGGCCGGACGCGCGCTGATAGCTTTCCTCTATTTCGCTTTCGGCAATAGCGATTCTGTCGGTGATCGGGATCATGGTGCCAAAGTGGTACGGCATGTTTCGTCTCGAGGGAAGCGGGAAAGCACAGAGTGCTGGGGTGAAACAGCTAGGCGACGTCGTTCGCGATGGGTTTTAAACCCACGCGGGAATGACCGGTCAAGGCTGATGGCACGGCGGAAACAAGATAGTCGGCAAGAGCTGAAATGGCGTCTCCGCGTGCGGTCCCCAAGAACAGGGCGATTTCCGTATCCGGCAATTTGGGCAGGTTTTCGGCCGTACCGAGAACCGCAAACTCCGGCAATATCGCGCTTTGTCCGAGAACACTGACGCCCATTCCCGCCGTGACCGCCGCCTGGACGCCGGACAGGCTTGTGCTCGTATAAACGATTTCCCAAGAGCGCGCGCTTTGCCGGATTCGTTTCAACGCCTCAGGACGATAGACACATCCGGCGGGAAACATCACCAGCGGGAGCGGGTCGGACAAGAATTGATGGTTGCGCGATCCCACCCAGAGCAACGGCTCACGCCACAGGATCTCGTCCGCCGTCGCCCCGTTCGGTTGCCGCGCAATGACGAGATCGAGATCACCGTCTTCCAACTCACGCAGCAGGTTCGCGGTGAGCGCGCTTTTTACGTCGAGGCGGGTTGCGGGATAGGTGTCGGCAAAGCGTCGGAGCGCAAAAGGAAGGAGTTGCGGGGCAAAATCTTCGAGAATTCCCAGTCGCACGGTGCCGGACAGGCGGGGGCGGTGAAGCTTGAGGAGCGCTTCGTCGTTTATGCCCACCATCGCCTCGGCATACGTGCGAAGAATCTCACCATGTTCCGTAAGAATGACTCCTCTGCCTTTGCGCTGAAACAGTGGATGCCCGACCGCCTCTTCGAGGCGACGGATGTGCAGGCTGACGGTCGATTGCGTTTTGCACAGGAAGCTGGCCGCGCGGGTGAAGCCGCCATGCCGCAAAACGGCAAGAAAGGTCCGCAGCAGTTCCAGTTCGAGATCCAATTTGCTACCCATCGGAATTAACGATCCTAAGAGATCGATTAATATCATTTCTCTCATCAATCGTCACGCTCTACCATAGCCTTTATCGGACTTCGTGATGTCACCTAATAATATTTGGAGCGTTCCCTGAGTGGAAAGACATTGCTGAGTCAGTAGAAATCACCATCACAAAGGAGAAGACAATGCCGGCGGTATCGTTGAGTGGGCTGCTCGCCGGTGTTGTGTTCGCGGCGATCTGGAGCGGTTCTTTTATCGCGATCAAGTTCGCGCTGCCGATGACATCGCCTTTGTGGTTGGCCACGGTACGATTGACCATCGCATCTATGCTATTACTGGCCTTCTTTGCCCGTCCAGCTATAAAAATAATCCGCGATGCATCTCCTTCGACGAGGATGAGAATGCTGGTGGCCGCAATTCTTACCCAAAGTTATTACCTTGGTGTCACGACTTACGTTCTCATTACACTTCCTGCTGCTTTGGTGTCGATATTGGGGGCAAGTTTACCTCTCGTTTCAATTCCAATTGCCATCGCTATACTTGGTGAGAAAGCGAGTTTTCGCGAGGTGATGGCCACGCTTGTCGGCATCGCCAGCATCATCGTCGTAATTTTAGGGAAAGCCGAATCCCATGATCTTTCGGCGTCTCTGTTTTCACCTTCTATTCTGCTGATGTTGTCTGGCGTAATCGCTCTTGCTTTGGGGAACACTCTGCTGAAGTCGATCGTTTCCAGATCGGGCATCATTCCGTTGGTTGCCACACAGATGGCAATCGGCGGCCTTGTCCTGCTCTTTTTTGCCGTCTTGATTGAAGGTCCGCCTCATTTCGACTGGCAACCCGAAGCGGTTCTTGGGTTCGCCTATCTCGTCCTGATGGGTTCCATCACGGGAACCTGGATATGGATCATTGTGCTGGGGCGTTTTTCGGCCATTGGATCAAGCGGTTTCTTTCTGCTCATCCCCATCTTCGGAATTGTCTTCGGAAATATTTTCTTCGGTGAGGCTGTTACGCAAATTCAAATTATGGGAACGGCCGTGCTGTGCTCAATGATCCTGGTGAGAAGTCTATCAAAGAGATAAAGCCATAGGGGGAGGTTATGAGAAAAAATCTCGTGATTAATTTTATATTCATTTCCGTTACGCTGTCTTCGTGCTCGTCTTTTCCAGACTCTGAAATTCAGTCTAAGGAAAATTCCGCCACTCTTCCTCTTGATGTTGGCAATGGTATTGGTAGTCAGTTCGGCAATTACCCCGCACAGCCAGAGGGGGAGGCGCGTGGTCCATTGGGCGAGCGCTGTGTTGTCGTTAACTGGGATCGTCCGCTCACGAAAGAGCTCGCCTTGCGTCTGCAATCCGTGTCGTGCGACTCCAAGGACCTTCCTCCGGGAAAGATGGCAGCCAGGGAGATTTCCCGCACGGTCATTCCTCTTTCTGAAAGTAATGTAAAATATTAATATATTGAATTGAGATATTAGATTTGACCGCTCTCCTGGTCGTGGGCGATATAGCCCCCTCTCAACCGTAGCCTCTCGTCCGTCGAGCCGGGTCACGATAGAAGTACATCTTGGTGACTTCGACGAGAGCGAGATAGGCGGCGGTTGCCGCCGCGAGATAGACAAAGAACATCGCCGGTGGCGGCACGAAGCCGAACCATCGCCCAACCGGCAGCAGCGACAGCGCGATCGCAACGGCGACTGCCGCGAAGGCCATGCCGACGAGGAAGCCGCGCGGGCGGCTGCGGAACAGTCCATGCCGGGTCCTGATCGCGAAGACCACCAGGATCTGGGTTGTCATCGATTCGATGAACCAGCCGGTTTGGAACACCGCCTCGCCAGCCCCGAACAGATGGAGCAGGGCGGAGAAAGTCAGGAAGTCGAACACCGAACTGACCGGGCCGAAGATCAGCATGAAGCGCTCGATCTCCGACACGTTCCATGTTACCGGGGCGGCGATCGAATCCTCATCGACCCGGTCGAACGGGATCGCGATCTCCGAGACGTCATAGAGTAGGTTGTTGAGCAGAATCTGAATTGGCAGCATCGGCAGGAAGGGGAGGAACAGCGCCGCGCCCGCCATGCTGAACATGTTGCCGAAATTCGAACTAGAGCCCATCAGGACGTATTTCGACACGTTCTGGACCGCGCTGCGGCCATGGACGACCGCCTCGCGCACCACCGACAGGTCGTGTTCGAGCAAGATCAGGTCGGCCGCCGCGCACGCGACGTCGGCCGCGCCATCGACCGAGATTCCGACATCGGCCGCATGGAGCGCCGGGGCGTCGTTGATGCCGTCACCGAGGAAGCCGACGACGTGGCCCATCCGCTTCAGCGCCAGCAGGACGCGATGCTTTTGCTGCGGGTTAACCCGGCAGAACAGATTGACCCGTGATAATTGTCCGATCAGCGCCTCGTCGGAAAGATGCGACAACGCATCGCCGGTGAGCACGCCGGTGACCGGGATGCCGATTTCGGCGAAGACGTGGCGGGTTACCAGTTCGTTGTCCCCGGTCAATACCTTGACCCCGATCCCGGCTGCGGCCATCGCCTGGATCGCCGCCCCGGCGGTCGCTTTCGGCGGATCGAGGAACACCGCGAAGCCAGCGAATAGCAAGTCGGCCTCGTCGGTTATTGCCGCCGTGGCGTGGTTGCGTTCGACCCGGCGGGTGGCGATGCCGAGTGCGCGGAACCCCTCCGCGCCGAGCGAATCGAGGGTGGCGGCGAAGGTCTGACGCGTTGCATCGTCGAGGACGATCTCGTGGCCATCCGCTGCCGCATAGCGTCCCGATAGCCGGAGCAGATCCTCGGGGGCTCCCTTGACGATCAACTCGCGCTGGTCACCGTGCTCGACCAGTACCGAGACGCGCCGCCGCTCGAAATCGAACGGAACCTCATCGATCTTTTCCCAGCCCGTCATATCGAAGGGATGAGCGGACAAGATCGCTTCGTCGAGCGGGCTTTTCATCCCGGATTCGAATCGGCTGTTGAGATAGGCGTAGCCAAAGGCTGGCGTGGTCTCGGCCCCGAATCCGTCGATGACGCGCACCAGCCGGATGGTGGCTTCGGTCAGCGTCCCGGTCTTGTCGGTGCACAGCATGGTCATGGCACCGAGATCGTGGATCGCCGACAGGCGTTTCACGATGACCTTGCGCCGCCCCAACTCCATTGCCGCCCGTGCCAGTGTCACGGTGACGATCATCGGCAACAACTCGGGCGTCAACCCGACGGCAAGCGCCAGCGCGAACATCAGCGATTCCATCACGGGCCGATGGAAGGAGATGTTGACGACCAGGACGAATAATACCATCAGCACGGTGAAGCGGGTGATCAGCATCCCGAAGCGGTGGATGCCGATGGTGAAGGCTGTGTCGGGCGGCTTTTCCGCCAGACTCGTCGCCAAATGGCCGAGCGCGGTATGATTCCCAGTACGACAGACGACAATCGTTGCCGTGCCGCTGATCACCGACGTACCAGCGAAGACCGCATTCGACGCTCCGACAGCGTTCTCGCTCCCGGTTGCCGTGTCGCCCGCCTGCTTGGGGGCCGGATAGGGCTCTCCGGTCAGCAGCGCCTCGTTGACGAACAGGGTGCGGCTTTCGAGCAGCCTCGAATCCGCGGGTACCATGTCACCCGCGATCAGTTCGACGATATCGCCGGGGACCAGTTGGTCGATGGGGATCGACTGGCTGCTCCCGTCACGACGCACGGTGGCCTTGACCGCCACCGACCGGCGCAGAGCCTCGACGGCATTCTGGGCACGGACCTCCTGAACGAAGTCGAGCGTCATGCTAATCGTGACAATGGCGAAAACGATCACGAAACTGGCGATATCGCCGGTTGCGGCCGAAAGCCCGCTGGCGATCAACAGGATGATGATTAACGGATTGCGGAAGCGGGAGAGGAATTGTAACAGCAGCGGCGGACGTTTAACGGCCGCCGCTGTGTTGAGGCCATTGGCCTTCAAGCGTTCCTGCACCCGGCCCGCGTCGAGGCCGACAGCCGTGGTCTCTAGTCGTTCGAGTAGCCGCCCGGCCGGTACCGACCAAAGTTCCTCGGCGCCAATATTCAGGGGAGGGGCTTGGTTTCGTGGAGAGATCATGCTTTGGAACGGACTCCGTCCCCCGGTACGGCGATCAACCCAAGCGGAACGGAGGGAAGTGAATTGATCCGCTTTCCTTCGATTCGTCGCCTGCGAAAGCAGGGCGGCGACAGCGAGACCACGATATCGTCGGTGTCGGGATGGCGGGAGCGTCGTAAACTACCCATCGGGGCAGGTTTGTTTGTTCAGCCCATCAGAATTACCAGATACCGGCGAATAGCCCCTTGCAACGATGCGCCGTTATTATCCCAGCATCTCGGGCTTGAACCGCGAGCGGCGGTCTATGGTTTTCCCCGAGAGCATGAACACGCCATCGTGCCTTGGCCATTGCCGTTGTCCCTGATGGTCGTTTCCAATTGCGATTGTAGCGCTTCGTCCTGTCGATGGTTGTCGGTGAATATTTATGAATTAAGGGAAAGTAACGGCACGGGTATATACCGAGCCTAGCAATAAGGCGGCCATGGTCGGCACTGTCTTATTCCCGGACAGCCTGCTGTCCTCGGAACAAGGAATCACAACCATGTCCGCACCCAGCAGTCACGAAAGAGCAGCCGAAGCCCACACTGAGGCCGCCAAGATTCACCATTCGGCAGCGGAGCAGCATAAGAAGGGCGACCATAAAGTCGGCCTCGAACATGCTGAAAAGGCCGTCAAGCACTCCGAAAAGGCACATGAAGGTTCCAAAGAGGCGCATGTGGCGAGCAAGTCCGCGCACTGATCGTCGAATGTACCGCTCTCCCTGCGGCGATCAAAAGCCGTGGGGAGAGACATCATGGCGTCGGAGTGTCGGTTTCCTCCGATCATCGCATCGCTGAAGGCGTCTGACATCTGTTGCCCTGGCATTCGATCGCGTTGCTGACGGCAGAGGGGGAGCGCCTTGGACGATCCCTATACGATTCTCGGTGTGCCGCGGGACGCCAGCGCGGATGATATCCGCACCGCTTACCGTGCCCTGGCCAAACGGCACCATCCCGACCTTAACCCCGGCAACGCCAAGGCAGAGGAGCGGTTCAAGGCGGTGGCCTCGGCCAACGAGCTGTTGTCCGATCCGATCAAACGCGGTCAGTTCGATCGGGGCGAGATTGACGCCGCCGGTCAACAGCGAGCGCCACGGTCGTCTTATCGCGATTACGCCGAGGGTGCGTCCGGGCATCGCTACGGCAGCGGCGGGGCGCAGTCGGAAGGATGGAGCGCCGAGGATTTCAGTACCATTTTCAGCTCGATCTTCAACGAAGATCGTCATCCGGGCGGCAATAGCCCCACCCTCGGGCGCGATGAGCTCTACAGCCTGTCCACGTCCTTTCTTGAGGCCATCAACGGGACAACCCGGCGGTTGACGCTGCCGGATGGTCGCGTCCTCGACGTCAAGATCCCTCCGGGAACGGCGGAAGGCCATGTGCTGCGTCTGCGTGGCCAGGGCGGCAAGGGCACGAACGGCAGCCCGGCGGGAGACGCTCTGATCGAGGTTCACGTGTCGCCGCATCGCTTTTTCGAACGTGACGGCGACGATATCCGGCTGATTCTGCCGGTGACCCTGGCCGAGGCCGTGCTCGGTGGCCCGGTCGAGGTGCCGACGCCGGGCGGTCAGGTGCGGATGAACATTCCGCCCCACTCCGATAACGGCACCGAATTACGGCTGCGGGGGCGGGGCGTTCCGGGACAGGGGGGGAAGCCCGCTGGCGATCTCTACGCCACCTTGCGGGTGGTACTGGGGCCGCCGGATGCGGCGTTGGAGGACTTTCTTCGCACCTGGAAACCGGAACATCCGGTCGTGCCAAGGCAAAAGATGGAGGCTGGACAATGATCGGAATCGAGGTTGTCGTCGGGCAATTATCCGGGCTGACGCGTCAGGATCTGGAGCGGTGGATTTCCAACCAATGGGTCAGGCCGGATATTGACGACGGTACTTATGTCTTCCGCGAGATCGATTTCGCTCGGGTGCGGCTGATCCAGGAACTCCGCGATGAATTGCTGGTCAACGAGGAGGCGCTGCCCGTGGTGCTGTTGCTGCTCGATCAGCTTTACGACCAACGCCGCAAGATGCGCGAGCTTTGCGATGCGTTGCGACGAACCGCGCCCGATGATCTGCGCCGGAAGCTGGCGCAGCATCTGGTACAAAGCGCGTTATGATTCGGCACGTCCCTAAAACCCAGGCGATGGTTCTCCAGATGAACCAGATCCGGTGCCGACAATCTGCACGATTTTCCGGGCTATGTCCTCAGGCGAGAGGATGAAGTCGATACAACCGCTTTTGATTGCGCTTTCTGGCATGTCTGGGTGCGGGGCGGTATCAAGCCTTTGCGCGATCGTGATGCCGCCCACCTCTTTGATGCCGCACAGCGCCGCGGCACCATCTCCATCATAGCCCGAAACAATGACGGCAATAAGCTGTCCGTCCCAATTCTCCGTGAGCGAGCGCAGGAAGACGGTGATCACGTCGGGCCAGCCCCGCGGTTTCGAGATCGGTTTTAAGCGGAACTCTCCGTCTTGCATGTGGAGGTCACGCTGTTCTGGAATAATGAAGACATGGTTGGGTTCGATCAGAAGCTGCTCGGTGATCAATTCAACCGGCATCATAGTGTAGCGCGGTAGAATCTCATGAAGCATTGTGGCGACGGTTCTGAGGTGATTGACGATGACGATAGCAACGCCTGTATCGGGCGGGAAATGCTGTAGCAGCCGGGTATAGGCATCAAGACCGCCCGCCGAGCCACCGACACAAACGACTGGAAAGTCCATCGCGGAGCGGTTCTTCGCCACCATTGGCTCTATCCCGCTTTCCCGGTAGCCACGGCAAAAGCCCGCACCCAGGCGATGAAGTTCCGCATCCAGCCTTCAAGGAAGCTCTGGCTGTGCGGGCCGATATTTCCGTCCGCGTCGAACAGATCCTCATTGGCTTGGATGAAGGCCTCGGGTTGGCCCAGCGTCGGCATGTTCAGGTTCGCCAGAATGTTGCGCAGATGCTGCTGCGCCATCGCCGTGCCGGTCGCGCTGACCGAAACGCCGATGATCCCGGCGGGCTTTTTCAGCCAGGCGCTCTGACCATAGGGCCGCGAGGCGTGGTCGATTGCATTCTTGAGCACACCGGGAATCGAGCGATTATATTCCGGCGTGACGAACAGAACCCCCTGGGCAGCCCGTATCCCATCTTTCAGCCGTGTGACGGATTCCGCCGGAGTGGCATCGTCGTCCTGATTGTAGAGGGGGAGGTCGTCGATCGGAAGATAGGCGAACGAGACATCTGGCGGAGCGAGCTTCTCAAGGGCCAGCGCCAGCTTTTTGTTGAACGAGTCGCGGCGGAGGCTGCCGACGATAACGGCGATCCGATCCTGGCTCATGACATCTCTCTTTCAACGTCGGGAATGTCCGGCCGAACGGCATTAACGCACGAACAGATAGATGATAATCAAGACTGGGATTGGAACGCCGAGAAGCCATAGAAGTCCGTATTTCATCGCTCATCCTCCCTGGTAAATGTCAATCAGCGGAACAGATTCGACCGGGCGAGGTCTACGAGGTCGTCGCCCTGTCCGTTCATCATCGCTTTCAGCGCATAGAGGCCAAAGCCAAGCCCCTGGGCCAAGGTGGTTTTGGGTGGCATCGCCAGTTCCTGACGGTTGGTCAGGACATCGAGCAGGGCAGGGCCGTCATGGTCGAGTACCTCCCGCAGCGCTCCGTCCAGATCGGCCGGGTCCTCGACCCGGCGGGCGAAGACTCCCATCGCCCGCGCCATCGCCGCGAAATCGGGATTGACCAGATCGACGCCGGTTTCCAGAAATCCGGCGACCTTCATCTCCAACTCGACGAACCCCAGCGTGCCGTTATTGAAAACGATGATCTTCACTGGCAGCGCTTGCTGGGTCAGAGTGATGAAATCGCCCATCAGCATGGTAAAGCCACCATCGCCAGACAGTGAGACGACCTGTCGCGACGGAAAGGCGGCTTGTGCCCCCAACGCCTGCGGTAGGGCATTCGCCATCGAGGCATGAGTGAACGAACCGATCAGGCGCCGCTGTCCATTCATTTTCAGATAGCGGGCAGCCCAGATTGTCGTCGTCCCGACGTCGCAGGTGAACACGGCATCGTCGGCGGCACGGTCGCTAATGATCTGGGTGAGATATTGCGGATGGATCGGCGTGCGTCCGGGATGGCCGACCGCCAGATCGTCCAGTTCCTGGCGGGCTTGGGCATATTTGGCCAGGCTCTCGTCGAGATGGGTTCGATCCGGCTTCGCATCCAGATGGGGCAGGAGGGCCGTGATCGTTGCCCCGACATCGCCCACCACGCCGAGATCGATCGGACAGCGTCGCCCCAGATGTTCGACCCGCAGATCGACCTGAGCGACCTTC
Organism: Magnetospirillum molischianum DSM 120; assembly: GCF_000294655.1. GTDB lineage: Bacteria > Pseudomonadota > Alphaproteobacteria > Rhodospirillales > Magnetospirillaceae > Phaeospirillum > Phaeospirillum molischianum. The sequence goes on along the minus strand of NZ_CAHP01000013.1, from coordinate 64,257 downwards.
GCTTCGGTCGGATAGAACTGCCGGTAAGGGAAATCCGTTCCCAGCATCAACAGCGTGTCGCAAGTCTGGAGCGCATGATGGCCGGAACTCAGCCCGATCAGTCCCGTCATTCCGACAGTGAAGGGGTTGTCGTACTCGACTCCTTCCTTGCCGCCCAGGGCATGCACGATTGGAGCGTTCAGCCGTTCGGCCAGACGGATCAAATCGTCATGAGCGCCATAACATCCGCGCCCGCAAAACAGCGAGACCCGCTTGGCGGCGTTAAGCATCGCCGCCAGCGCATTAATCGTCTCGTCGTTGGGGCGGACGACCGGAACCGGCGGCAGCAGAGACGCCGACGAACGCGCATCGGCGGGCGCTTTCATCAAGGCGATATCGCCGGGGATGACGATCACCGCGACGCCCCGTTGGCCGATTGCGGCCCGGATCGCCGTTTCCACCACGCCCGGCATCTGTTCCGGTGTCGAAACCATCTCACAGAAATGGCTGCATTCGGCGAACAGGATTTGAGGGTGGGTTTCCTGGGAGTAATGCCGTCCGATCTCCGCACTGGGAATCTGCGCCGCGATCGCCAACACCGGCACGCGGGAGCGGTGACAATCGAACAGGCCATTGATCAGGTGCAAATTGCCGGGGCCACAACTTCCGGCGCAGACTGCTAATTGGTCGGTCAGGTGCGCTTCGGCCCCGGCGGCAAAGGCGGCGCTTTCTTCATGACGGACGTGGATCCAGTCGATCTCCCCCTGCTGCCGCAGTGCTTCGGTGATCCCATTCAGGCTGTCGCCGACCACGCCATAAATACGCTGGACCCCAGCCCGGACAAGCGTCTGGACGAACAGATCGGCGACCGTGTTGGCGCTCACGGCAACAATCCCGCTTTGCGGATCGCGGCGGGTTCCTCCTTTAAGGTCGCCTCCAACGTGATCTCGGGGACACTGGCCAGCGCCTTCGACAGCGGACAATCGCGCTTCGCCCCCTCGGCAATCTCGTGGAATCTCGCCGTATCGACGCCGAGCCCGGTCGCCGTCAGGATCAGGGCGATACGATCGATCAGAAAACCCTCGCCCTGGGGGACAAGACGGACATTGGCGGTGGTCTCGATTTCGGTGATGGCCAGTCCGGCTTTTTCCGCTGCAAACGAAAACGCCATGGTGAAACAGGCTGCGTGGGCCGCGCCGAGGAGTTCTTCTGGATTCGTGTTGCGCCGTTCCGCACCGAAACGGCTACCGAAGCCATAAGGGGACCGGGATAAAGCCCCGGTTTCGGTGCTGATCGTTCCATGGCCGGTTTTGCCCTGGCCGTCCCAATGCACGCTTGCGGCTTTTTCAGTCACGGAGCAACTCCTGCCTCGGCGAACGAATGATTAATCGTCAAAGACTAACCATCGGTGACGCCATAGAGGCAGGATCGGAAAATACGCTTATGGTCTCAAGTCTGTATTGGTGTTTGTGTAAACTTTTTTGTTTATTTTATGAATTGTGATCATTTCTTTTCAAGAAACTCTTAAGTATATTCCGACACTATAAAAATATTTGTTTGTATTGATATTTTGGATTTACAGCTGCTGCATCATCGCTGCTCCAGCATTGGGACACGCCGTTTCCGCTTTTTTCGAACGGTGCGGGGTCTCTTGACCTCGGAGATATCCCAACATGCCCTAGCTCAAGGAATTTCCCATGGTCAAACCATCTCGCGCCCTTCTGTTCACTCTTCCCCTGGTGTGGAGTTCGCTGGCGCTGGCCGAGCCGACCTCTCCGGGCAAGAACGAGCCGGTGCTGACCCAGCAGGATCTGACCGCGAGGCATGTCAAGGCCTGCGACGATCATTACGCCCATCGGGGCGGAGAGCTTGGTTATCAGGAAGCGCGACTTAAGCTGACCGAGCCGCAGAAGTCGGCTTTCGCCAAATATCGCCAGGATTCTCTCGCGGCAGCGGAAACGATACGGACCGCATGTCATGCCAACGGCCCCAAGGCCGGGGTCAAGCCGACAGTGCTGGAGCGCGAAGCCAGCAAGGAGGCTCACCTGAAGCTTGAGCTTCAATCCCTTCAGGAGACTCGACCGGCGCTGGAGGCGTTTTACGCGACTCTGACTCCTAGCCAGAAGGAAACCTTTGATCGGGAGCCAAGCGATAAGGATGGAAAGGCCGGTAAGAGTAAGGCCTCTCCGCACGAAAAGAATTAGATAATCGATTGTAATTGTGAAAATTACAGGTGAGGTGAAGTCATCGGTAATTTGTTGTTATATCGGATCTTTTCGGGTGATTCTGTAGGCTTGGTGATATCCAGCGTTTGCCCGAACGCAAGGATACATCGATAAATTCAAGGATATGTCCATGAAATACCGGATCGCCACCATGTGCATCGCCCTTGCCGTCATGCTGTCCCCGGTTTTCGTTGGGGCGGCGAACGCGGAGAGCGACCGTGCACAGGCCGAGACCTACGTGAAGGACTCGACCATAACAACCAAGATCAAAGCCAAGCTGGCAGAAGAAAAAATCAAGACTCTGCTCGATATCAAGGTCGAGACCGACAGCAAGGGTGAGGTTGAGTTAAGTGGGAACCTCGCCAGCCAAGCCGAAATCGACAAGGCGATTGCGATCGCACGGTCCGTCTCCGGCGTCACTTCGGTCAAGAGTGAGTTGAAGATCAAGACGGACAAGTAGGGGTTCTGGCGTGCAACCGGCGGGGGTAGGTCGATGAAACTGCCCCGCTTGGGTTCTTTGTTCGCTGTTCTGCTGCTGGCCGGATGCTCGTTGGCATCCGAGCCGGTGCGGCCCGCTTTACCGGTGTCGGCAACGTGGCCGATGCCGGATCGCGGCGATCCGCTGGCACGACCGATTCGCTGGCAATCCTTCTTTGTCGCCCCCGCATTGGCGGACCTGATTGCCCAGGCGCTGGAAAACAACCGCGACCTACGCATCGCGGTCCAGCGGGTCGAGGTGGTTCGTAACCAGTACCGTATCCAGCGCGCCGAGTTGTTTCCACACCTTGACGGCGGGGTGGATTCGTCTCGTGCCAAAACGCCCGCCGATCTGTCTTATACGGGTAAAAGTGTCGTTGCCAACACCTTCCGCGCGTCGGTCAGCGTGGGGTGGGAGTTGGACCTGTGGGGCCGTATTCGCAGCCAGGATACCGCCGCGCTGGAACGCTGGTTGGCAACGGACGAGGCGCGCCGGGCGGTTGCCCTCAACCTGATTGCCGAAATCGCCAATACCTGGCTGGTCGGGCGTGAATTGGACGAGCGAATCGTCCTGGCCATGCAGACGATCGACAGCCGTCGCGATTCCGCCCGGATCGCCCGGCGGCGCTATGAGGTTGGTGCCTCGCCCCGGATCGATCTGACCCAGGCTGAAACCCTGCTCGGTCAGGCCGATAGCGCCCTGATCACGCTGGAGCAACAGCGTGAGAAGACGCGCAACGCCCTGACCGTTCTGGTGGGGGGGCCGGTCGGGGCCGAGATCGTGGCGCTGTCTTCGGTCGAAGACGCGGTGGTGCGCGACCTGCCGCCGGGCCTGCCGTCAATCCTACTGGAGGATCGTCCCGACATTCGCGGCGCCGAGAACCGGCTGCGTGCGGCGGAGGCCGATATCGGTGCGGCGCGGGCGGCGTTTTTCCCCCGCATCGCGTTGACCGGCGATTACGGCACCGCCAGTGCGGCGCTTGACGGTCTGTTCATGGGAGGAAGCCGGATCTGGACGCTTGCCGCCAATCTGTCGATGCCTCTGTTCGAGGGAGGGCGCTTGCTGGGTGCTTTGGGCGAGGCCAAGGCGCAACGCGACAGTGCCGTGGCCGAGTACGAGCGGACGGTGCAAACCGCCTTTCGCGATGTCGCCGATGCCCTGGCGGCGCGGCGCTGGCTGGGGCAGCAGGTGGCGGCGCAGCAGCGAACCCTGAATGCGTTGATCGAGCGCGCCCGCCTGTCTCGGCTCCGCTATCTCCATGGTGCCTCGACCTATCTCGATGTGCTGGACGCCGAGCGCGATCTGTTCGCCACCGAGCAGGCGCTGGTCGAGACCAGACGCGCCCGCCTGTCGAGCGAGGTCAATCTGTATGCCGCCTTGGGCGGGGGCGACGATGAAATCGACAGGCGGTCCCCATGACCAAAACTGACGCCTCGCCCGATACCAAGACGGAGATTCGGACGGAAACCCGTACTGAAACCAATCCGGACGGTAAAATCGTCACCAAGACGGAAATCAGGACGGAAACAAAGACCGAAACAGCCCCGGATTCGAAGGTTGAGACCCGGACGGAGACCCACACCGAAATCAAGCCCGATGCCACCATCGAAACAAAGGTCGAGACTCGGACGGAGACCAGGGGGACAGCCGAGGCCAAAGCCGAAGCCAAATCTGCTCCTCCGCCTGACGCTCATCCAGAAGAGAAGAAGCCCGAGACTGAGCCGAAACCCGCTCCAACTCCCACGCCGAAACCAGAAGACGCAAAGCCCGCCCCCAAGCCCACCCGAACCAAATGGATCGTCGGGGGGGTGATCCTTGTGGTGGCGGTGGGACTTGGACTTCTGGTCTGGGATCTGTTGAAGCCAAAGCAATTGGGGCCGGGCTTCGCCAGCGGTAACGGCCGGATCGAGGCGGTTGAAATCGATGTCGCGGCGAAATTGCCCGGTCGGCTGGCCGATATTCTGGTCAAGGAAGGCGAGGTCGTCGAACGCGGTCAGGTCGTTGCCCGGATGGATACCCAGGGGCTTGACGCTCAGATGGCCGAGGCCGCCGCCGATCTGGCGCGGGCCGAAAGCGCCATCGTTACCGCCGAAAGTCAGGTGACGCAACGCCGGAGCGAGCGGGCGGCGGCGCTGGCCGTCGTCGCGCAACGCAAAGCCGAGCTGACGGTGGCGGGCAAGCGGCTGGCGCGCTCGCGAACGCTGTCGAGTGAAGGGGCGGCCGCGGTACAGGAATACGATGACGATCTCGCCAGTCAGCAAGGCAGCGCCGCCGCCGTTGCTGCCGCTCAGGCTCAGGTCGCTGCGGCTGATGCCGCGATCGTTACCGCACGGGCGCAGGTTGTTGGCGCACGGTCCAGCGCCGATGCGGCCCGCGCCACGATGACGCGAATCCAGACCGACATCGAGGATTGCGCCCTCAAATCGCCGCGTGACGGTCGGGTCCAGTACCGGGTGGCGCAAGCGGCGGAAGTGATCGCGGCCGGGGGCAAGGTGCTTAATCTGGTCGATCTGTCCGACGTCTACATGACCTTTTTCTTGCCCGATGCCGCCGTGGGCAAGGTCGCCCTTGGCAGTGAAGTGCGTCTAGTGCTCGACGCGGCGCCGCAATGGGTGATTCCGGCCAGTGTCTCGTTTGTGGCCGATGTCGCCCAATTCACCCCAAAATCGGTCGAAACGGCCAGCGAGCGGCAAAAGCTGATGTTTCGGGTCCGGGCCAGGCTCGATCCGGAATTGCTGAGGAAATTCAGCCGCGACGTCAAGACGGGGCTGCCCGGCATGGCCTATGTTCGACTTGATGCCGCGCAGGACTGGCCCGCTCGCCTTGCCCTTCATGTGCCGCAATGACCCCGCCCGCAATCGCCGCCGAGGCGATGGCGATCCGACTCGTCGAGGTCAGCCTGCGCTATGGAAAGAATCTGGCGTTGGATCGGGTCAGTCTGGCGCTGCCCTTGGGTCGGATCACTGGTCTGATCGGGCCGGATGGAGTCGGCAAATCGACGCTGTTCAACCTTGTCGTGGGCGCGCGGGCGGTTCAAGACGGGCAGGTCGAGGTGTTGGGCGGCGACATCGCCGATCCCCGCCACCGGATCGCGATCTGCCCTCGTATCGCCTTTATGCCGCAGGGGCTGGGCCGTAACCTCTACGCCACCCTTTCGGTGGTCGAGAACATGGATTTCTTCGCCCGGCTGTTCGGTCAGGACAGGGCCGAGCGTGAAAGCCGGATCGACGATCTGTTGGCCAGTACCGGGCTGCTGCCGTTCCGTGACCGCCCGGCGGGAAAGCTGTCCGGGGGAATGAAGCAGAAGCTGGGGCTGTGCTGTGCGCTCATTCACGATCCCGATCTGCTGATTCTCGACGAGCCGACCACCGGTGTCGATCCGCTGTCACGGGTCCAGTTCTGGGATCTGGTCGAGCGGATTCGCGCCGTGCGGCCAGGGATGAGCGTCGTCGTCGCCACCGCCTATATGGAAGAAGCGGAACGATTCGACTCCCTGGTCGCGATCAATGCCGGGCGGGTAATCGCCACCGGCACGCCTCAGGAACTGCTTGACCGTACCGGCGCGGCGACGTTGGAAGACGCCTTTATTGCCCTGATGCCGGAAGAGCAGCGGCGGCGTCACCACGCCGTGATGATTCAGCCCCGGACAGTGGATTCCACCGTTGAGGTGGTGATCGAGGCGAAGGGGCTGACCGTCCGCTTCGGCGATTTCACCGCCGTCGATCAGGTCGATTTTCGGATCGAACGCGGCGAGATTTTCGGCTTTCTCGGCTCGAATGGCTGCGGCAAGACCACGACGATGAAGCTGTTGACCGGCCTGCTGTCGGCCAGCGCGGGCGAGGCCCGGCTGTTCGGTCGGCGGGTCGCCACCGTCGATATGGCGATGCGGCGTCGGGTCGGATACATGACGCAAGGGTTCTCGCTCTATTCCGAGCTGACCGTGGCGCAGAATTTGACGCTGCACGCCCAACTTTTCGGGGTTTCCGCGGCGGAGGTTCCTGGCCGGGTTGCCGAGATGGCCGACCGCTTCGAGCTTGCCGCCGAGATCGAGTCTCTGCCGGACACCCTGCCGCTGGGGGTGCGCCAACGTTTGTCGCTGGCGGTCGCGATGGTCCACAAGCCAGAACTGCTGATTCTGGACGAGCCGACCTCCGGCGTCGATCCGATCGCGCGCGACATGTTTTGGCAAATGATGGTCGATCTGTCGCGCAACGATCTGGTCACGATCTTCATCTCGACCCACTTCATGAACGAGGCCGAACGCTGCGACCGCATTTCCCTGATGCATGCCGGTCGGGTTTTGGTTTGCGACAGTCCAGCGGGCGTGATCGCCGGACGTGGTGCGGCCAGTCTGGAAGAGGCCTTCATCGATTATTTGACCGAGGCCGGAGGCGCGGAGACATCTGGCGCGAAGGCCCCGGTCGAGATCGTGCCCCCTCCCGCCACGCCAGCGCCAGTGTGGCGCGGTTTCAGCCCGCGGCGGATGTGGAGCTATACGAGGCGCGAGGGGCTTGAACTCCGCCGCGATCCCATTCGTGGCACGCTGGCGCTGTTCGGCACCGTTATCCTGATGCTGATCATGGGCTATGGGATCAGCCTTGACGTCGAGAATATCCGCTTTGCCGTTCTCGATCATGACGGGACTAGCCTCAGCCGCGATTACGCGACCACCCTATCCGGCTCGCGCTATTTTTCGGAACAGCCGCCGATTGCCGATTATGCCGATCTGGATCGCCGGATGGCGAGCGGTGAGCTGGGGCTTGCCATCGAGATTCCCCCTGGCTTCGGCCGCGATATCGATCGCGGGATGCCGGTCGAGGTTGCGGCGTGGTTCGACGGCGCGATGCCGCAGAGGGGCGAGACGATCCAATCCTATGTCCGCGCCATGCATGTTTCCTGGCTATCGGAAACGGCGTTGCGCCGGTCGGGCACGCGGCCGTTCTTCAGCCCGGTCGAGGTCGAAATCCGATTTCGCTACAACCCCGAAATCGTCAGCATCGTCGCGATGGTGCCCGCGCTGATTCCGATTCTTCTCTTGATGATTCCGGCGATGTTGACCTCGTTGAGCGTGGTGCGCGAGAAGGAACTCGGCTCGATCGTCAATCTCTATGTGACACCAGTGACTCGGGCCGAATTCCTGATCGGCAAGCAAATCCCCTATGTCCTGTTGGGGATGGTCAATTTCGTCCTGCTCACTCTGCTGGTAACGGTGGTGTTCGGCGTGCAGCTTACCGGCAGCCTCGCCTTTCTGACCGTTGCGGCGTTCCTGTTCATTCTGTCGGCGACGGCGATCGGGCTGGTGATGTCAACCTTCATGCGCAGCCAGATCGCTGCGATTTTCGGTACCACCATCGGCACCATCGTCCCGGCAATCCAATATGCGGGGCTGATCAATCCGGTTTCGTCGCTGGAAGGCGGTGGCGCCATCATCGGCCGGATTTTCCCGGCGACCTACTTTCTGATCATTTCGCGCGGCACTTTTTCCAAGGCGCTGGGATTTGTTGAGCTGTGGCCGTCGCTTCTCCCCATCGTGGCCAGCATCGTCGTATTGATGACGCTGTGCATCCTTCTCCTCAAGAAGCAGGAGGGGTGAGTGTCATCGTTCGCGACCATCGCCCGGTTGGGCGTCAAGGAATTGCGCAGTCTGGCCAGCGACCGGATCATGCTGGTGCTGATTCTCTACGTCTTCAGCCTGGGGATTTATGTCGCGGCGACGGTGATGCCGGAAACGCTGCATAACGCGCCGATCGCGATTATCGACGAGGACGCATCGCCGCTGTCGGCGCGGATCGCCAGCGCGTTCTATCCGCCGCATTTCCAGCGGCCCGAGATGATTTCCCTGGCTCGGCTCGATCCCGGCCTGGACGAGGGAACCTATACCTTTATTCTCGACATCCCCCCTGATTTTCAAAGCGATCTGCTGGCGGGGCGACGCCCTAGCGTTCAGCTCAACGTCGATGCCAACCGGGTCAGTCAGGCCTTTACCGGCAGCGCCTATATTCAGGCGATGGTGGTTCAGGAGGTAACGACGTTCCTGCGCCGTGACCGTCCCGCCCCCCCGGCGCCGGTCGATCTCGTGCTGCGTGCCCGCTATAACCCAACGCTGACCGAATCCTGGTTCGGCGCGGTGATGGAGATCATCAACAATGTGACGATGCTCTCGATCATTTTGACCGGGGCCGCGTTGATCCGCGAGCGCGAGCGGGGGACGATCGAGCATCTATTGGCGATGCCGGTATCCCCGTTTGAAATCATGGCGGCCAAAATCTGGTCGATGGGACTGGTGGTGTTGCTGGCGGCAAGCTGCTCGCTGCTCATCATGGCACGAGGCGTGTTGGGTATCCCGATCGCGGGATCGATTCCGCTGTTTCTGTTCGGGGCTGCTCTCAACATCTTTGCTACGACCGCGCTTGGCATCCTGATCGGGACCATCGCCCGCTCGATGCAGCAATTCGGTATCGTTATGATCCTGATCCTGATTCCGCTTCAGGTCCTGTCTGGCGGTCTGACGGCCCGCGACAGCATGCCCGAGCTTGTCCAGGATCTGATGATGCTCGCGCCGACCACCCACTTCGTCATCCTGGCTCAATCGATTCTGTATCGTGGGGCCGGATTCGATGTGGTGTGGTCACAATTGCTGGGGCTGTTCGTCATTGGAGCTGGATTTTTTAGCGTGACCTTATGGTATTTCCGCAAGGCGATGACGAATATGGCCTGAGCGTTTGTATTGGGTTGTGAGGTCAATCTACTTAATCAAGATCAATTTCGAGATATTTTATCCAAGTAAATTAATTTAAATTATAGTTATATAATTAATTGCCATCGGCCAAAATTTATATTTGTTCATATTTTACGGCATCAGGAGGTGGCGACGATCTGTCGTAGCCATCCTTATCTTAATCGGAGTGTCGGGCTTCGAACGTGTCATGGACAAAAACGGGAAGCGGAGTGGATTGGAAAGGGGATCGAGAAGGGAGGGGGAGATCCGTGTGATTGACATAAAGATGGACGGGTCAATTCCATTAAATCTTTTAATAACAAGAGTATGTTCGTATTTTGTGAGTGAAAATTCGTCGTTTATGTCGGAGGGGTATCGGTTGATAGGGTGCTGTCAGGCGATCTCTTGCCGTTCTGTGCGTTCGGAATAACGTATTCTGAAATTTTCTGTCCTAGACAAAAAATGTTGACGGCGGCGAATCGCAGTGTCATGATCCGTTCATTGAACAACGGGAATGAGAATTTAGTTCGAATTGAGCGTGTAGAAATTAAATTTAATTTTCTGTGTTCTTTTTTAATTGGGGTTACCGTGGCTCGATTGTTATAGAGTTACGAAGACTGGCGTTTCGAAGTTTTGTTCGTCAGTATTTTGGTGTGCTTGTAGTATAAGATACCCCTAAGTGCGAACGGGACTTGCTCGGTCCCGTTCGTTTAGTTTGTAAGGCGTGATTTTATCCGCCCATGCGAGCGCCGCCTCATCATCACTCTGACGCCCTCATTCCAATGTCTTTTTGTTATATACAAAATGACAGAGGGTTCCGTGTCCCGTACAGCGTGGGCTTCCTCCTGAGGTGGAGTGATGCAGAGGGGTTTTCCTCTCTCATCGTTTGGTCTCTCTGTTCGATTGAATTAATATTTCTTATTTATTTCAACATATTAGTGCGATTTCCGCGCGGACGAAAAAGCCAACTTAAAGTTTATAAAAGTCACATTGGTAAATTTTTATTAGGAGAGTGGCTGTTGCAGGCATTCTGTCGGAGTCTGCGGCCTCTAATAAAAATTCTGTCTTGGACAAATTCGATTGACAGCCATCGCGGCCAGTGCAACATTACCCAACGTTAATGAGGGGTGGGTACAGCATGAAAGTGCAGCCCAGCCACAACACTGGAGAAGACAACATGGCTGAGAGAACCTTGTCGGGCCTGACCGAAGAAGAAGCTGTCGAATTCCACGATCAGTTCAAGACCACCTTCAGCGCCTTCCTGATCCTCGCCGCCGTCGCGCACGTGCTGGTTTGGGTTTGGAAGCCCTGGTTCTGATCCGACAGGATCCTGACTTCTAAATTCTGACTTTCTATTCTGGGGGAACTTTTCCATGAGCAATCCGAAAGACGACTACAAGATCTGGCTGGTCATCAATCCCTCGACCTGGCTGCCGGTGATCTGGATCGTCGTTCTCGCGACCGCGCTGGCCGTGCACACCTTCGTCCTCAGCGTGCCGGGCTACAACTTCCTGGCCTCTGCCGCCGCGAAGGTTGCCACGAAGTAAATTCCTCTCTTTTGAGGGGATTTTACCGATGGGTGCGGGCGGTGATTGAGCTTTGTTTCTCAGCGCCGCCCGTTTCCATTCAGTGCCGTGTAGTTCAGGGGGGTGTTTGACCCCTCCTAAATTTCGGAGATTGAGACATGGCTGAAAGAAGCTTGTCGGGACTGACTGAACAGGAAGCTGTGGAAGTCCATAGCCAGTTCCAGACCGCCTTCCTGACCTTCCTCGTTTTCGCTCTCGCCGCCCATGTGCTGGTGTGGGTTTGGAAGCCTTGGTTTTGAGCCCGCTCCAATATTTTAGGGGAATTCACATGAGCAATCCCAAAGACGACTATAAGATTTGGTTGGTCATCAACCCGTCGACCTGGCTTCCCGTGATCTGGATTGTTGCGCTGGTTACCGCGCTGGCCGTCCACACCTACGTTCTCAGCGTGCCGGGCTACAACTTCCTGGCCACGTCGGCCGCGAAGCACGCCACGAAGTAAATCGACAGTCAGGCTGGAGATCATCACGTCCTGTTGTGAATGGGGGGCTATTCACAATAGAAAGCGGTCCAGCTTGCCAGGGCAGATTTCGGCCCCGCCGTCGTGGCTGGCAATTGTCTTTTGTCCTGATATTCCGCTGTTGGGTTTTACTCCCTGCCGACATTTCTCAGGGTGAGACCCGACAGCGGCGGTGTGTTTTTCAATTGGTGGCTCACGGTGAAATGTTGGACGGTCGGTCCAGCCGTGGTCGTAAATTGTTTTTCTGATTGTCAGCGCCTTCTCCGACCGCTTCATAAAGAAGCGCGCAGATGCTGCCGATCATCGCTTTGCACCGGGGTACTTGACCCCAGAGGCCAGGATTGGCCCGCAAAGCCAGCGCTTCGCCATTTTCCATGTCTGCCAAAGTGAGAATCTCTGGCAAATCGCCCTGGAGCTTGATATCCGTGCGTGATCAGTCTATCTCAACCCTGATGACGTTCCCCTGCCGAGGGCAAATGCTCTCTTGGGCAGTGGCAGAGTTGCGTTTTCATAGTTCTAAGTGCCGGCTCCCCCCATCGGCCCTGTGCCTTGACGAGAGGCTTTATCGTCTTTGCCCAAATTTCCCCCAAAGATTACCACTCTCCCGACGATGCCGCGACAGCCGGAAACTTCGGGTGCTCTGGTCCCGATTGCCGCCATTGAAAAAGAGACAGGACTGACCAAAGAAGTCGTCCGCAAGTGGGAAACCCGCTATGGCTTCCCATGTCCAGATCGTGACGAAAACGGCGACAGGCTTTACCCGGCGGAACAAGTCGATCAACTGCGGATGATCCGGCGATTGATCGGGGCCGGTTTGCGCCCCGGCAAGGTCGTCGGCCTGGACATGAAGACCCTGGAGCGGATGGTCTGGGAAAGCTCGCCCTCCATGTCATCTCAACCGACCGAATTTTCACAGCAAGTCCTCGATACGGTCTTGCAACACGATATTCCTCGCCTGAAAGACCTGTTCAAGCAGCAATGGGCCCGCGATGGGCTGACCGATTTTATCGGCAAGACCCTCTCCGAGCTGACCCTCTTTGTCGGCGAGGCTTGGCTGCGGGGCGATATTCGGATGTTCGAGGAGCATATCTACACAGAAGCGGTCCTCGACGTTCTGCATGACGCGATTAGAACCGTCTCGGGGTCGTCTGGCTGGCCCCGTGTTCTGATGTCGACGGCTCCCGGAGAAATTCATACGATTGGCCTGCTGATGGCAGAAGCGATGTTGTCGATGGAAGGCGCTTCCTGCATCCGTCTGGGAGCGCAGATTCCGATGGCGGAATTGGTTGCCGCAATCAATGCCTGCCAAGTCGATATCGTCGGCTTGTCGTTCAGCATTGCCTATCCCGCACGGAACGCCACCCAGTTTCTGAACACATTGCGTAGCCGAATCGAGCCTCCCACTGAGATTTGGGTCGGTGGTCTCGGCGTGACGCGCCTGAAGCCGATGGCTGGTGTGCGCTATCTGGACGACCTTGACGACGTTGCTCCGGCTCTGAATGCCTGGAGAAGTGAGCATAAGCCTCAGACTCCGGTTTCATACGCGGAGACGAGACCCTCGCGCATCGCGTAGCGAGTCAGTTCCGCCGTGGTATGAAGGCCTAGCTTCCGTTTGAGGTTGCGGCGGTGGACCTCGACCGTTGACACGGTGATTCCCATTCTGGCTGCAATCTCAGCAGCTCGAAGCCCATTGGCCAGTCGGCAGAGAACTTCGCGTTCTCGCGGGCTGATCACGCTGGGCGGCGGAGCCAGCGCCTTGGCGTCGTTCTGGATGCGCTGGATCATCACTTGGGTCGCTTCTTGCGATAAAAAGTTATGACCGGCGGCAATAGAGCGGATGGCGGAGATCAGTTCGTCTGCCCCAGCCGACTTAACAACATAGCCCCGCGCTCCGGCCTTCAACATTTCTTCGATGTAAAGTCGGTCGGCGTAACCGGACAGGGCGATGACGCGGACGGCGGGATACAGCTTCGCGACTTTGCGGGCTACATCGATACCATTGATATCGTGGAGGCCGATGTCGAGGAGGAGGACATCGGGACAAATCTGCGCAAGGGTCGAGAGGGTCTCCTCTCCGGTGCTGGCTTCGCCAATGATTTTGATATCGGCTTCAGCTTCCAGCGGCACACGCAATGCCTCGCGGAACATGCGATGGTCATCGGCCAGCATCACGCGAATGGTCGTCATAGACCCTCTGCTATCAAAGTGGGCGGAGCCTCAAACTGCATGTACAGAGTTACCACGGTTCCGTGTCCCGGATTGCTCTCGATTGTCACAGCTCCTTTCAGGTAAGTGATGCGTTCCCGCAGGCTGTTCAGTCCAAAGCCTTTTGGGGACGATGTTGTCCATCGAGGGTCCGCAATTCCAATGCCTTTGTCTGTCACCGTAATGACGATCCGGCCGTCTTCCGCTCTCACCTTGACTTCGGCCGTGTCGGTTTGGGCGTGCTTGGAGACATTGATCAGGAGTTCGCGCACCGCACGGAACAAAATCGCCGATTGTGCGCTGGTGAGAGGTTTCGACGCACCGTCGTCCTCGACCGAGACGTCCAGGCTATAGATCCTTCCCATCTCGTCGGCCAGCCATCCCAGCGCAGGCACCAGCCCGAGTTCTCTCAGTACCGGAGGGCTGAGTTGGGAGGTCAACGAGCGAACCATGCCACTTGCTTCGGCAAGAATAGAGTTCAGATCCGAGATCAAACTCTCGGAAAAGAATCCGTCTCGTATGGATTTCGACAACGTACCCAATTTGATCTTGGCGACATGCAGCATCTGGCCGAGATCGTCGTGGAGATCTGCGGCGATGGCCTGACGTTCTCGTTCCTCCGCCAGCGTCGTCTTAACCGCCAACTGGCGCAATTGCTCGGTGCGTTCGATGACGCGCTGTTCCAGCTTGCGTCCCTGGTCGGCCAATTGAAGATTGATGGCCTTGATCCTGGCCTCGGCTTCCATCCGCTCGGTGATGTCGCGGGCAATCCCGAGAACGCCGACCAGTGCGCCGGAATGATCGAGCATCGGGGTTCGGATTGTCGCCATGAAAGCCCGGTGGCCGTCATTGGCGAACGTCATGATCTCGTCGGTGATACAGGGCGTTCCCGCAGCGATCGCCGCACAGTCTCTTTCCCGGAAGATCGCCGCTTGCTCGTCGTCGAGAAAGTCACGATCTGCCTTGCCGACGATCTCGGCGGCGGAAGCGCCCAGGAACTGCTCGAACGCGGTATTGCAGGTCAGGTAGACCCCCTCGGGTGTCTTCAGCCATACCAGATCGGGAATCGTCTCAAGCAAGGTGCGTAATTGGGTGCGCTCGTTATCGAGGCTGATCTCCATGAGCTTGCGTTCGGTGATGTTCTCGTGCGCCACCACCGCGCCTTCGCACGGCGCGATCATCGGGTAGACGCTCATCCGGAACCAACGGGGGGCGTCTGGGGAGTCGCAAGGGTAGTCGAGAACGAAATGATCGGATGTTTTCTTCAGGATCGACTCGATCCCGGCCCAGGCGTCGATCGCGTCCTTTCCATCCGCCTGATCCGCTGAGGCGATGCAGATGTCGCGGTAACTGAATGCCGTTACATTTTCCGCCAGCCACACGGCTTCGTTGTTTTGGGCGAATTTACACCAAGCCTTGTTGACGGAGACAATGCGGCCTTGGGGATCGAGGACGCAAATGTGTTCCGGGATCGAATCAAGGATGGTCTTGGCGAAGGCTTCACTCTCCCGCAATGCCTTTTCAGCGTTCTTTCTCTCGGTGATGTCGAGATTGACGGCGACATAATGTGTGACAATTCCATCCGGGTTCTTGACCGGGGCGATATGGCTCTCTTCCCAGTAGAGGTCACCATTCTTTCGTCGGTTCAGAAGCTCGCCGCTCCAGATGTCTCCCCCGGTCAGATTGTCCCAAAGAGCCTGGAATGTTTCCCTCGGCGTTTCCTGCGATTGGATGATACGGGGGTTTTTTCCGATCACTTCGGCGGCGGTGTATCCGGTGACCTCGGTGAAGCGCGGATTGACATACTCGATTTTGGCGTCGAGGTCGGTAATCACCACCGAGGCCGGACTTTGCTCGATCGCGGTCGAGAGTTTCCTCAGCGATTCTTCCATCTGCCGACGTGCGGTGATGTCGCGTTCGATTGAAATCAATTGCGCAACCTGGCCGGTGCGGTCGAGGACGGGAAGGATGTCCATATCGACCCAGAATGGCTTGCCGTCCTTGGTTTGGCGCAGCACTTCAACCCGCACCGCTTCCCGTCGCGCGAATTGTTCACCCATGCGGGCAAGGTCGGCGGCCCCGGTCTTTGGGCCGAACATGATCTCGGCCTGCATTTCCGTCAGTTCCTCGGCGGTATAGCCACTTAACCGCTCGAAGGTCTCACTGACCCACAGGATTTTCTGGCTCTGACCCGGCTCGAAGTTCGGCTCGGTCACCAGGATCGCCTCGTTGACGCGGGACAGTACGGTCTGAAGGATGTTCAGTTCGGTTTTGTAGCGGTGCTGAACCTCGATTTCGATCAGTGAACCGAGTTCCCCCGCGGAATCCAGCTCGGCCTGGCTCCACGGCAGAGACTGCCCTCGGATATTCTGGAGGAAGAGCGCGAACGATTTCCGTGGTGAGATGCGTCCGCTTTCATCGACGAAGTGCGCGTGTTCAGGATCGCCAGCCCAGCGCACCGAATGATAGCGCTCGTTGCGAAACCAGATCATCGTGATGTCGGGCCGGTCTCGCAGCGAGACGAAGATTGCCCCCGCCACCCCGTCGTTGCATTCGGTTACCCCCAGGTCGCGGGTCAAGGCGCTCGACGCGAAGAAGGTCGGGTCGGTCTCTAGTTCCCTGCGCCGTGTCTGTAACTCCCGGATGCGGGCCGCGTCGGGCGTCACTCCCATGGTCTGGATCGACTCATCGACCAGCAGCGCGAATCCGTCGGCACCGACCACTTCCAGAAGGTCGGCGCGACTCTCGTGCTGCATCAGCGACTTGAAATCATGGACCCCCATCGCATCGACTAGTCTGCGGCGGCGAAGGGCCAGCCCATATTCCCGCTCGCGCCGCTGCCGTATCTGGGTCGCCTCGACCAAAGCGGCAATGTCTTCGAACATCCACCCCAGCGTATCGCGCTCGGCTGGACTGAAGAATCGCGGCTCCAGTGTGTTCTGACACGACACCAGTCCCCACAGGCTTCCCTCCACCACCAAAGCCCCGACCATGGTCGAACGGACATCCATGTTGGTGAGATATTCGATATGGATCGGCGAAACGCTCCGTAGACACGACCGCCCCAGATCGATCGACCGGGCTTCCCGTCGTGCGATCAGCCCGGACGGGGTATAGCGGACGTCGGGGATCAGCCGCACCTTGCTTAATTGGAACAATTCACGGGCTTGGCGGGGAATGTCGCTCGCGGGGAAGTTGAGCCCGAGATAGGCGGCAACATCATCGGCGCGAGCTTCGGCGATCACCGCCCCATTCCACGCTTCGTCGAAGCGATACAGCATCACCCGATCGAATCCGGTGATGTCGCGGATCATCTCAACCGCGTTCTGAGTAATCTCGGGAATGTCACTCAGTCGGCGCAGGCGGGCCAGATCCCGGCGGCAATTATAGATCAAGCGTTGGATTGACGCCCGTTCCTGATTGGCGGTTTCAAGATCGACGACGATCAGGCCGGCTTCGTTGGTGCTTGACCGGGCATAGAGCGTCTTTCCGTTCAGCACCAGTGGCACCAGCGGTTCCAACCCGTCGATCTGGGGGGCGAGAAGGGCAGCCTCGACGTCCCATCCGACGATCAGACCGATCCGACGGCCAAGCAGGCTTCCGGCCAGAAGTCCGAACAATGCCAGACACGATTCACTCGCCGCCTCGATGGTACGGCTCTCGGCGTCCAGGACCAGCAACGCTCCGTGCGGTTGGACCGCTCCGGGATAGCGAATTGGCTCCGTCTCGCATGAAGACGTGTCAAGGGGACTCATCGAGCACTCTCACGGGTCACCGTATCGCGATGCTTCCGAGACGGGAGGATAGGTTCAAGAGAAAAACAGTCAAGAAAAACAAAACAACCGTATCAAGCAGCCCCAATCGACACCTCAATTTTTGCATGATTGTAGCCATTTCGTGCCGCGACGGCGCGGGCACATGTCAGGGTGTCCTCGACGGAGGTACACCATTGCGCCGGAAAGCGGCCGGGATCGCCAAGCCATGTGACCAGGCTGGGCACGGCCTTGGCGATCCCGCAGAACTCGTCGCAAACGGCGCTAACCAGCATCTCTCCGGCATTGGCAAGTCCATTGCCGGAATTGGCGGCAAATGCTGCCGCAAGCGTTTCGAAATCGGGCTGGGAAATCCAGTCGTGCCGCGCTTCGCGCAGAACCTCCGCCGCCTTCAGCAGTTTGCGGTATTTGACTCGCCGCTTGGGTATGGTTGCCGACAACTCATCGTAGAGTAGGTCGAGATGGCTTTCCAACAGCCAGCGGGGCATTCCACGGGATGCCAGCAGAACACCGAGCCATTTGATCTGCTGGATCACATAGGCCAGCGGATGAGACGTGAGAGTCACCATATAGCCGCCATCCGAGCGCGAGAAAGCTTCTCCCCGCTCGGCATAGCGCGCCATGAAATACGGGTTGGCCTCGTAACACCGAGCCGCCGCCCTCAATGCCGCATCGATCTCACGATTGTCGCACGGTAAAGGGGTAATTCCCGCATTTTCATTGTAAAGAGGATTGTCTTTGTTCGGCACAACCTTATCGTAAAATAATTTGCCATTCTCTTGAAATTAACCCCCGATTCCGATCTCATCAATTCCCAGATATTGCTATAAATATTACCTACTAATTGGTAGCTGGAGACGCGGTGGTAAGGCTTTCCTGCCAACGACGATCAGCCATCTGTTCGATCTCGTCGAAAAAGCGAACTGCGGCGCGCACGGTTTCATCTGCGTCAAGCGGCCCCAGACGATCGGCCAAGGTCCAGAAGTTGAGCCAGTCGCGCTCATCCTGCTGACCATCGAAAAAGCGTGTGATGTGCTTGCACTCAGAAGGAAGGCGCTCGATCAGCGGAGCCAGGATCGCGCGTCCCCCGAGCGAGCCACCCTCGATCACATAGCGCATGCCGATGTATTCGGAGGGAGACGAGGGGGGCTGTCCGGACCAGAACGGACCGATATCAGATGCGGCGATTTCCGTGCGCCCCAGACTTTCGAGATCAGCGGCCAGCCATTCACTCCGACAGGGCGGCACGCTGTCTAGATCGGACAAAAATGCGGCAAAAGCCCGCTCGCTGGGAGCGTGGAAGCAATATAGCGCCAACAGGGCATCGCCATAGAGGCTGGCGGTCAATTCGCCCCGTACCAATGGTGCCATCAGAGGGTGGTGGTCAATGCGGTGGTGAGCCGCCTTGGTCGCCTCGCGCAATTTCGGACGCAAGATGTCATAGAGGGAAGCCCCGGTCGTCATTCGCCTCATCCCTTCCTGGTTTACTGCTGAATACCTATGATTGGTGGGGGCGGACGGGGGATGTCCCCGTATCCGTGTCCCGTATATCATCTGTCCCCGGTTATATTCTTCGTCCCCAAGCCGGAAATCCATGGATCAATTAGGGGGGAAGATTTCTTTCCCTTGTTACGATTGTGTGTTCTGGCGAAAACATGCCGACGATTCTAATCGAAGCCAGTGGTCTCAATCGGCGTCGAATTATAAGTGTATGAACGCTTCCTCTTTACCGAGGAGTTGAACGACTGTTCCGATCCTTGATGCCAAGCGCGCCCCTCTCCGCCGAATCATGTCCACGATTTTCAGGAATTTTCTCTTTCATCAGAAAATCCCTGTATCAGGGATCAATGATCTGGAGTTGGTGTGATTTACCTTTCTGTCGTCGAGTCTTGTCAGTGTGGTATCGTATCGTGAAGGTAGAATTTTTTGCGAGCGGATCTCTGGCGGCATAAGGACGATCGATGAAGATCACCGTTAATGAGGAAGCTGGGGGGCTGAACGTCCTGCTGGACGGAGTTCTCGATTTTTCTGCCAGCACCGAGTTCAAGAAGCTGGTGCAGCGTTTGGTCATGTCCAAGGGGAAACGCCTGACCTTCGATCTGGCCCGAGTGTCGCGGATCGATTCTGTTGGTCTCGGTCTGCTGCATATCGCCCGCGAGGAATTGGGCGACAACGCCCAGCGCGTCCGTCTGATTTCGGCCCAGAGCGGAGTGATGCGAATGCTGGAACTCACCGAGGCGGGCAACGATTTCGATATCGTGCCCTGACGGTGGCTTCTTAATCCGCTCCGGGTTGGTTCCGGTCAATCCAGTTCGAACACCGCTTCGATCTCGACAGCGGCGTTGAGGGGGAGTGATGCGACGCCGACAGCGGCGCGGGAATGGCGTCCGGCATCGCCAAGAACCGCGACCATCAGGTCGGATGCCCCGTTGATGACCTTGGGTTGGTCGGTGAAATCGGGTGTGCTGGCAACGAATCCGCCCAACCGCACCAGCCGCTTCACCCGGTCGAGATCGCCGCCAGCGGCAAGGCGGGCTTGGCTTAACAGATTGATGGCGCACTGACGCGCGGCGCTCTGGCCGTCCTCAAGGCTGACATCTGCTCCAAGATGACCGCTAACGGTGACTTTGCCATCGACCAGCGGCAATTGACCCGACACGAACACCAGAGAACCGCTCGTGACGAAGGGGAGGTAATTCGCTACGGCGGCGGCAGGGGTCGGTAGAGCCACCCCCAATTCAGCCAAGCGGGATTCGATGCGTCCAGTCATGACCCAGGATCTCCTGAAAATGGAGTTCCAGATTAGAGGTAAATGCTCCCCAAGGGAATTGCCTGCCTGATACCGGACGACCCTCGATTTGAGTCGTTGGTCGGTTGCATTGCACTTAAGATTGCATAGGGGGCGCGCTGCAATCTGTGCTCAAAAGCGAATTTGGTTGGAAAGGGTAGGGAGGCGGAGACGTTGCCCGACGAATCCCTTTTCCTGCGGCACTTTGGCCGCCATACATAAAAAATAAGGTCGTCGCCCGCGCGCCGGAGAGAAATCAACCAGCGCGCGGGAGACGGCGGCTCAGCGCGGAGCGATCACCATCACCATCTGGCGCCCTTCCATCTTGGGCACCTGCTCGACTTTGCCGAGAGCTTCGAGATCGTCACGAACCTGTTCGAGGAGCTTCATGCCGATGTCCTGGTGAGCCAGTTCACGACCACGGAAGCGCATGGTCACCTTGACCTTGTCACCTTCGTCCAGGAACTTCTTCATGCTCCGCATCTTGACGCCGTAATCGTTCTCGTCAATGTTGGGGCGAAGTTTGATTTCCTTGACTTCGATGACTTTTTGCTTCTTGCGCGCTTCATTCTTTTTCTTCTGGGCTTCGTACTTGAACTTTCCGAAATCCAGAATCTTACAGACTGGCGGATCAGCGTTGGGAGAGACCTCAACAAGGTCGAGCCCAGCTTCCTCGGCCATCAGCAAGCCTTCGCGCAGGGTGACGACACCGATCATCTCACCGTCGGCGCCCACCAGACGGATGGAACGCACATCGATTTCACGATTGACGCGGGGCCCGTCGGATCTGGGCGGCGTCTGCATGGGCGGTCTAGCTATAGAACACTCTCCATCGATTTGAGTATACAAAACGGTCGGAGCGCTTAAAGCGTCCCGACCTCCCTTTGTTGGTTCGCCCACCGATCAGGCGGGCGGAGCGGATTCTTTCGCCAGTGTAGCCACTGCCTGATCCAGCGCAACAATTTCTTGGTCGCTTCCCCCCAGACGGCGAATGGCGACAGCACGATTTTCGGCCTCGCGCTTGCCGACCACCAACAGAACCGGCACTTTAGCGACCGAATGCTCGCGAACCTTATAATTGATTTTTTCGTTGCGAAGGTCCAGTTCGGCGCGCAAACCGACGGCACGCAGGGCCGCCTGGACCTCGCGGGCGTAATCGTCGGCGTCAGAGACGATGGTGGTGACCACGACCTGAACCGGAGCCAGCCACATGGGGAAGCGCCCGGAAAAATTCTCGATCAGGATGCCGATGAAGCGTTCGAACGAGCCAAGAATGGCTCGATGCAGCATCACCGGGCGTTTTTTGGTGCCGTCTTCGGCCACATAGGCGGCGTCCAGGCGCTCGGGCAGAACAAAATCGACCTGAAGCGTACCGCATTGCCAGTCGCGGCCGATCGCGTCGCGTAGGACGAATTCGAGTTTGGGGCCGTAGAAAGCCCCTTCGCCCGGATTGAGAACGGTTTCCAGTCCGGCGGCTTTGGCGGCTTCGAGCAGGGCGCTTTCCGCCTTGTCCCAGGTCTCGTCGGACCCGGCCCGCTTCACCGGGCGGTCGGAGAACTTGACCCGGACGTCAGTGAAGCCGAAATCCTGATAGACCTCCTTCAGGAGGTGACAGAAGGCGACGGTTTCCGAAGTGATCTGATCTTCGGTGCAGAAAATGTGAGCGTCGTCTTGGGTGAAGGCGCGCACGCGCATGATGCCGTGCAGCGCGCCCGAGGGTTCGTAGCGGTGGCACGAGCCGAACTCAGCCATGCGCAGCGGCAGGTCGCGATAGCTCTTGATCCCCTGGCGGAAAATCTGGACGTGACAGGGACAGTTCATCGGCTTGACCGCCAGATGCCGTTCGTCCTGGGTCGTGATCGTGAACATGCTCTCAGAGAATTTATCGGCGTGGCCCGATGCTTCCCACAGCGAGAAATCGACCAACTGCGGAGTCTTGACCTCCTGGTAGTCGTTGGCCTCCAGCCGGCGGCGCATGTAGGATTCCACCGCGCGCCACAGCACCCAGCCCTTCTTGTGCCAGAATACCGATCCAGCAGCCTCTTCCTGCTGGTGGAACAGGTCCATCTCGCGGCCAAGGCGGCGGTGATCGCGCTTCTCAGCCTCTTCCAGCATGTGGAGGTAGGCGTCCAGTTCCTTTTTGTCGAACCAGGCGGTGCCATAGATGCGCTGGAGCATTTCGTTGCGCGAATCGCCGCGCCAATAGGCACCGGCAAGCTTCATCAGCTTGAATGCCTTGCCCAGCTTTCCGGTTGAGGGCAGGTGCGGCCCACGGCACAGATCGATGAAGCTGCCCTGGCGGTACAGGCTGATCGTCTGACCGGCAGGGATCGCCGCGATCAGTTCTGCTTTGTACTTTTCGCCTAGACCGAGGAAGAAGGCGACAGCCTCATCGCGATCCCATTCCTCACGGGTGATTTCTTCGTTGCGCTCGACGATCTCCGCCATTCGAGCTTCGATCTTGACCAGATCGTCGGGGGTGAACGGGGTCGGCCGGGCGAAATCGTAATAAAAGCCGTTTTCGATCGACGGGCCGATCGTGACCTGAGTCTCTGGGTACAGTTCCTTGACCGCTTCGGCCATGATATGGGCGGCGTCATGACGCAGCAGGTCGAGTGCCTCGGCCCCGCTCTTCGCGGTGAGGATCGAGATCCGCGCATCGGCGGAAATGATGGTCGATAGATCGCACGGCGCGCCGTCGATAGTGATCCCCAGGGCCGCCTTGGCAAGTCCGGTGCCGATGTCCCGAGCCAGATCGA
Organism: Magnetospirillum molischianum DSM 120; assembly: GCF_000294655.1. Classification (GTDB taxonomy): domain Bacteria; phylum Pseudomonadota; class Alphaproteobacteria; order Rhodospirillales; family Magnetospirillaceae; genus Phaeospirillum; species Phaeospirillum molischianum. Next base: position 41,286 of record NZ_CAHP01000013.1, on the reverse strand, counting down.
GGCCAGAAATCGGGGAATCGAACTGACGGACCGAACCGTCGGGCAAGGTGATGGCGACCATGGAACTTCTCTTTCGAGCAATCGGGTACGGATAGGGGGAGAGACTCTACGGCGAAACCGGCGCAAGTCAAGGAAAGCCGGAGGATTTAATCCCTCCCTGACGACGATTAATGCGGTTGGTGTTAATTTGCGCTGGCGGGATAGCGTTTCCTATGGTAGATGCTGTGCCGCCCCGCCCCGGAGCCCCGTTGGCGGAATTGGTAGACGCACCGCACTCAAAATGCGGCGACCTTCGGTCGTGCTGGTTCGACTCCGGCACGGGGCACCAATCTTCGGGGGCGGGTTAGTTTATTAAGTCTTTTTATCCTTGATTGTCTCGCTGGCGGATTTTGAAGCCGAAAGTGAGACACTTTCGGCCTCGGTCTGTTCCGGGACCAGCAGGTGCATGGCCTGATCCGCAAGGCGTTTGCGATCGGCTTTGCGGATATAGAGCACCGCCTGCTTCGGACTCTCCCATCCATAAATCGCTTCAGCTGATGCTCGGTCGCGCCGTTGTTGGCGGCGATGATCGCCTGCAACTGGGGTGGGATCGGCAGTTCTCGGACCTTGACCCTGGCCAGGAAGACCTCGGCCCAGGGTGCTCGACGTGCACAATCACCAGGATTTCGGCTATCTCTGGGTGTCCGGACTGCGGCAAGCCCTCCGAAGATAAGAATCAGCAAACCCATGGCCACGAAAGTCAAGGGCAGGGCGAGCGCAATCCGGACAGGTTCGATCGTGGCGGCTTTCAGTTGGCCATTGAGGCGATATCGATGACGAAGCGGTATTTGACGTCGCTTCTCAGCATCCGGTCATAGGCGTCGTCGATCTTTCCCGCCGGGATCATCTCGATATCCGAGACGATGCCGTGCTCGGCGCAGAAATCGAGCATCTCCTGGGTTTCTGCGATCCCGCCAATCAGCGAACCGGCAATGGCCCTCCGGCCAAAGATCAGGTTCATGACGTTGGGGGCAGGGTGGGCATGTTCGGGGGCTCCCACCAGGCACAAGGTCCCATCGCGCTTTAGAAGAGCGGTATAGGTGTCCAGATCGTGACTGGACCCCACAGTGTCGAGGATGAAGTCGAAGCTGCTCGCATGTTTGGCCATGTCGTCGGGGTTTTTCGAGATGATCACCTCGTCCGCGCCCAGCCGGTGCGCATCCTGGCGCTTGGACTCTGACGTGGTGAAGGCGACGGTGTGCGCGCCCATCGCGTGGGCCAGCTTGATTCCCATATGGCCCAGGCCGCCGATGCCGACGATGCCCACTTTCTTGCCCGGCCCTGCCTTCCAGTGGCGCAGCGGCGAATAGGTGGTGATGCCGGCGCACAGCAGCGGTGCCACGGCGGCAAGCTGCTCCTCGGGATGGCGGATCTTGAGCACGAACTTCTCGCTGACGACGATGCGCTGGGAGTAACCGCCCAGCGTATGGCCGGGCGCGTCCGGGGTGGGGGAGTTGTAGGTGGCGGTAAAGCCGGTCTCGCAGAACTGCTCCAGTCCCTCGTCGCATGAGGCGCAGGTCTGGCAACTGTCCACCAGGCAGCCGACGCCGACAATATCGCCCACCTTGAACTTGGTTACATGGCCGCCAACCGCGCTGACATGGCCGACAATCTCGTGACCAGGGATACAAGGGTAAAGCGTGCCTTCCCACTCCGAACGGACCGTATGCAGGTCGGAGTGGCAGACGCCGCAATAGGCGATCTCGATCTGGACGTCGTGGGGTCCGGGCGGACGGCGTTCAATGTCCAGGGGTTCCAGTTTCTTATCGGCGGCGTGGGCACCGTAGGCTTTGGTCGTCATGAAGATTCTCCTGTTAGAGACCTGTCATCTGTTCCAGCTTTTCGGGATAGCGAGTGCCGTGCACCGTGATCTTGGCGGCTGCCGCCGCGATCTCGGACAAATCGGCGGTGGAAAGATCCACATTGGCCGCGCCGATGTTCTCGTCCAGCCGGTGCGGCTTGGTGGTGCCGGGAATCGGAACGATCCATGGTTTTTGCGCCAACAGCCACGCCAGCGCAATTTGGGCTGGGGTTGCCTGTTTGTGGTCAGCAATCACCTTGAGCAGATCGACCAGCGCCTGATTGGCCTTTAGCGCTTCCGGCGTAAAGCGCGGAAGTATGCTGCGAAAGTCGGTGCCGCCGAAGGTGCTGGCCTCGGTTATCTGGCCAGTCAGGAAGCCCTTGCCCAGCGGGCTGTAGGGGACGAAGCCGATGCCCAATTCCTCCAGCGTCGGCAGGATTTCCGCTTCCGGTCCCCGCGTCCATAGCGAGTATTCGCTCTGAAGGGCGGTAATGGGCTGGACGGCATGGGCGCGGCGGATGGTTCCCGCTCCGGCCTCGGACATGCCGAAATATTTGACCTTTCCGGCCTGGATGAGATCCTTGACCGCTCCGGCCACGTCTTCAATCGGCACCTCGGGATCGACCCGGTGCTGATAGAACAGGTCGATGGCTTCGACCCTGAGACGCTTGAGCGAAGTCTCGGCTACCGCCTTGATATGCTCCGGCCGGCTGTCCAGGCCGATCCATTGTGGCCCGCCGTTGGAATCGATCTTGAACCCGAACTTGGTGGCGATTACCACCTTGTCCTTAACGGGAGCCAGTGCCTCCCCCACCAGTTCCTCGTTAACGAACGGGCCATAGACTTCCGCCGTATCGAAGAAGGTGATGCCGAGCTCTACCGCTCGGTGCAACAGGGCGGTCATCTCCTGTTTGTCGTGGGCCGGGCCGTAGCCAAAGCTCATCCCCATGCAGCCCAGTCCGATGGCTGAAACCTCAAGACCGCTGTTCCCGAGTTTGCGTTTCTGCATCGTCTATCTCCTTTGTCCTGAGATTCTCGCGATTTCCGGTGACGTCGTCGATGACCTTCAGCCCGTTGAGGGGTCGGGTATAGCCGATGAACGGCAGTAGCTGAGTCAACACGTCGATCAACTTGGCGCGGTCATTGCCAACACGAAGAGTCGCGGCGACATGGCCCTTGGCCTGCGCTTCGCAGCCCCCGAGCGAAACCAGCATGCTGAAGGTGAGAAGCTCCCGTGTCGCTACATCCATTCTGTTTCATGTCATGGTGTCGCCAAAGCAATTAGCTGACAGATAGTGCTGGATGTGCCGCATGTCATCGGACGATGTGGCGTAGAGGGTTGGTGGCTCCTCGACTTTCCTGACCAGATCGCAGCATCAAGAAAAGTGCGTGGATTTCATGGATATCCACCATAAGCTGCGACGAACCAAATTCGGCCACCGTCGAGGTCGGCTATCGGGTTGCCCTGACCCTGCTGGAGAAGATCTACGCCGACCACCGTCGGCGCCAGCGCCTGATTGGCCGATCTCTGGGCTAGAGAGCCTCAGTGAGTATAAATTTCACGATGAACTGGTTGAAATCGCGCGGGAATAGACCCTATTATATATGTCTAATCGGATGGACATAATCAACCTGGAGTCCGTCAATCCTACCCAGGAGGGGTAAATGTCGGTCATAAACTCGCCCAAGCACATGTCCATCCGTGCGAGAATCTTAATTCCGATCATTTCCCTTATTGCGATAAGTTTTTCACTTATCGTTGGCTACTCTTCATATCAGGCTTTCAGGGATGCCAAAAGCGGTGCACTGGCACTGATGCGGCAAACGGCCAATGCGGATTCGAGCCTTGTTCGCCACTTGATCGAGAATGGACAGACCATAGCTCGAACCAATGCCCTGTGGTTGAGCCGAACCGACCGGAAAAGCATCAATCGGGCCGAGGTCGCTCAGGATCTTCTGCGCGTCCTGAAAGACAATCCAGGAGCGACGGGGGTTTACGCCGGATTCGAACCCAATTTCGATGGTCGCGATGCCGAGAATGTGGGGGGGGCTTGGGGTGATGCGGCGGGACGTTATCTTGCTTATGCCTATCTGAAGAATGGGGCCCCGGTCGTTGAGATCAGTCCGCTGACTGGCGATCCAGCCGAAGAATTCTGGTATAATCTCCCAATACGAGAAAAACGCGACACGATAACACCGCCTTTTTCCTATGAAGTAGGGGGGCAGGTAACGTTGATGGTCACGGTGGTCTCGCCGATTATTTCGGCGGGAAAGGCTGTCGGGGTTTCTACCGTCGATCTTGCCCTTAGTCAGGTTCAAGCCGATCTGGCCACCCTAAAACCGATGGGAATAGGGCAAGTCTCCCTGATCTCGCACGACAAGCAATGGGTTGCCAATCCCGACGCAGCTTTGCGCGGGAAGCCGGTCGATAATCCTGACCTGCTTGCGGCCTTGGCCAAAACCGCTAAGGGTGAGGTCTCTGAACAGACTCTAACCGACGCCGCAGGCATTCGGTACTTGACGGTTCTTATTCCGTTACGGTTTGGGCGAGCGCCGGAAACCTGGAGCTTCATGATTTCGGTGCCGGAGGATTTCGTATTCGCCGATGCGCGGGCGACCCAAGCCAAACTTCTCGGTGCCGGGATTGTCATGCTGCTTCTGGCTGCGACTCTTGCCGTCCTGGTCGGAAACGGAATCGCGGGACCGATCAAGAGCATCACCGACGCGATGACTCGTCTGGCCAACGGCGATGTCGGCGTCCAGATCGCAGGTGCCGGACGAGGCGACGAAATCGGCAAGATGGCTCATGCCGTTCAGATCTTCAAAGATAACGCTCTGGCGATGAGCGAAATGCAGCAAAAAGCCATCGAGATCGAGCAACGAAACGCAGTGGAACGGCGAAACTTATTGCTTGAAACCGCAGGATCGTTCGAGAGCGAGGTGGCGGGAGTCGTCCGCTCTGTCGGTAGTAGGGCCAGCACCATGCAGGAAGCCGCGAAATCGATGTCTTCCATCGCGGTCCAGGTTGCTGGCAGCGCCGAGCAAGTTTCTGCGGCGGCGGATATTGCCTCGAACAATGTCCAAACCGTAGCAGCCGCCAGCGAGGAATTGGCCGCATCGATCCATGAAATCAGCCGTCAGGTTTCCGATTCTGCTCGCGTATCGCAATGTGCGGTGCAGCAGGTTGATCACAATCGTGAAACGATTGCCCACCTTACTGAAGCCGCCAACCGTATCGGCAAAGTTGTGACCTTGATCAGCGATATCGCGTCGCAGACCAACCTTTTGGCCCTCAACGCTACCATTGAGGCGGCGCGGGCCGGTGACGCAGGCAAGGGATTTGCCGTTGTGGCGGGCGAGGTTAAGGCCCTGGCCAATCAAACCGCACGCGCCACCGATGAAATTACCAACCAGATCACCGAAGTCCAGACGACGACCAAAAAAGCGGTGGAAGCCATCAACGATATCGCCAAAACCATCGACACAATCAGCTCGATCTCATCACAAATCGCGTCGGCAGTCGAAGAGCAGTCGGCAGCAACAAAGGAAATTACCCGTAGCGTTCAACAAGCGGCAAACGGAACCTCAACGGTGTCCAACTCGATCGCCGAAGTCAATGACGGTACCCGCCGTAACGGAACCGAGGCCGAACAGGTTCTGGTTTCCGCCGAACACCTAGCTGAGGACATCCAGTTCCTCAACGCCAAGGTAGAGACTTTCATGGCCCGTATTCGGGCCTGAGAAATGGAGTCCAGAAAGGTCCGCTATCGAATGTCGACAGAGTCTGCGAACGAGGAGAGGGCACCCGAGCCCCCGGCGAGCCTTCTATGTCGTGACGACGCCCCGCGTGCGGGCGATGGTGATGAAATCGGCCATGAAGGCGGTTTCGCTTTCCCCTTTGCGCACGGCGGCGAACAGGGTGCGTCGCAGTCCGGTTTCGGTCAGAGGCCGAACGGCAAGGCCGCTTTCCCGTCCGGTTTCGCGGATCACCCAATCGGGCAGGACGGCAATGCCGCGCTGGCTGGCGACCAGGAGCAGGATCACCGCCGTCAGCTCGATCTGCCGTACTCCGGCGGGTTCGATTCCAGCCGGACGGAGGAACAGGGTGAACACATCAAGGCGGGAGCGATCGACCGGATAGGTGATCAGGGTCTCGCCCGCCAGATCCTCGGGCAGCAGGAACGGTTTGTCGGCCAGCGTATGGGCTGGTGAAATAACCGCCAGCGCTTCGTAGCCGAAGAGTGGCTCAAACGCGATATCGCTCTGATCGGCGGGATCGGAGGAAACCACCAGATCGACCTCGCCCCGCTGCAACGCGGGCAAGGCATCGAAGCTGGCACCCAGGCGGATATCGACTTCGACCTCGGGCCATTTACGCCGAAAGCTTTCCAGGACCGGCAACAGCCATTCGAAACAGGCGTGGCATTCGATGGCGATGAACAATCGACCAGTTTCGCCTTCTGCCATTCGCTTCAGTTCGGATTCAAGGTCTTGGAACTCGGGCAGCACCTTGCGTGCGAAGATCAAAACCTTGCGTCCAGCGGTGGTTAAGCGCAGCGGCTTGCTGTTGCGCAGAAACAGAGGTAGCCCCAAAGCCTGCTCCAACCCTTTGATCTGATGGGATAAAGCCGATTGGGTGACGTTGAGGCGATCGGCGGCGCGGGCCAGATTGCCGGTTTCGTCAATGGCGCTGATCAGACGGAGATGACGGGTGTCGAGGATCATCGGGGCGGTCCTTTCGTGCACCGAATATCTTTATAAAAACTCATAATCATCATTAGAACTATGAGATTGAATCAAGGTTCGGCGGACTCATATCATCCCGGCTCGCTATTCACTATCAGTTTTAGGGATTGGTCCCATGACCGTCAGTCACGTTCTCGGATTTCCGCGCATCGGCCCCCGGCGCGAACTGAAAAAAGCCGTTGAAAGCTATTGGCAGGGCGAGATCGACGCCGCGACCCTGGCTGCGACCGGACGGGATTTGCGCGCCGCCGCCTGGACCCGGCAAGCGGCTTCGGGGCTCGATATGGTCACGGTCGGCGATTTCTCGTGGTACGACCATGTGCTGGACCAGTCGGCGATGCTAGGCGCGGTGCCGCCACGCTTTGGTTGGTCGGGCGAACGGGTCGATCTCGACACGATGTTCCGCATGGCGCGGGGCCGCGCGCCCACTGGTGTTCCTGTGCCCGCTTGCGAAATGACCAAGTGGTTCGACACCAACTACCATTATATCGTGCCGGAGCTTCATGCCGGGCAGACCTTCCGGCTCGCCTCCGAGAAGCTGTTTGACGAGGTTGCCGAGGCAACCGAGCTGGGTCATAAGGCCAAGCCGGTCCTGCTCGGCCCGCTGACCTGGCTGTGGCTGGGCAAGGTCAAAGGCGAGCCGTTTGACCGCCTTGATCTGCTGCCCTCCCTGCTGCCGGTCTATCGCGATATCCTGTCCGAACTGAAACGGCTGGGGGTCGAATGGGTCCAGATCGACGAACCGGCCCTGGCGCTCGATTTGCCTCAGACCTGGAAGGACATTTACGCCCCGACCTACGCGGCGTTGCGGGTCGAGGGGCTGAAGGTTCTGCTTGCCACCTATTTCGGTCCGCTGGATGACGCTCTAAAGATCGCCGCCGATCTGCCGGTCGATGGACTCCACATCGACGCGGTGCGGAGCGGAATCGAGGCCGAAGCTGTCGCCGCCCGGCTGGATTCCCCAAAAATCCTGTCGGTCGGCCTGATCGACGGCCGCAACATCTGGCGCACCGATCTCGATGCGGCGCTGGAGCGGGTGCGGTTGATCCGGGGGGTGTTGGGCGATCGGCTGTGGTTGGCTCCATCCTGCTCGCTGTTGCATGTCCCGGTCGATCTGGCGGAAGAGACCGCGTTGGAGCCGGATTTGCGGTCGTGGCTGGCTTTCGCGGTGCAGAAGCTGGGCGAGCTTCAGACTCTGAAGCAGGCTCTCGACCAGGGCGGAGCGGCGGCAACCGAGTTGCTGCGCCCATCGCGTGAGGCGCTTTCCGCCCGGCGGGCCTCGCCGCGCATTCATCGCCCCGAGGTGACGGCCCGATTGAACGCGGTGACGGATGCGATGTTGCATCGCCAGTCTTCTTATCCGATCCGGGCCGCGAAACAGAAAGCATGGCTGAAGCTGCCGCCGTTTCCGACCACCACGATCGGTTCGTTCCCGCAAACCGCCGCGATCCGCGCCACCCGCCGGGATTTCAAGGCCGGGACTCTGTCCGAGGCCGAGTATGTCCAGCGGATGCAGGACGAAATCGCCTTGGTGGTGCGCAAGCAGGAAGATATCGGTCTCGACGTTCTGGTTCACGGCGAGCCGGAACGCAATGACATGGTTGAATATTTCGGCGAGCAGCTTGACGGGTTTGCCTTTACCCAGAATGGCTGGGTGCAATCCTATGGTTCGCGTTGCGTCAAGCCGCCGATCATCTATGGCGACGTGACTCGTCCCGCGCCGATGACGGTGGCCTGGGCGGTTCATGCCCAATCGCTGACGACCAAGCCGATGAAGGGAATGCTGACCGGGCCGATCACCGTACTGAACTGGTCGTTCGTTCGCGACGATCAGCCCCGCTCGGCGACATGCCAGCAGCTTGCTTTGGCGTTGCGCGACGAGGTGCTCGATTTGGAGAAAGCGGGCATCCGTATCATCCAGATCGATGAAGCCGCGTTCCGTGAAGGATTACCGCTGCGGCGGCGGGACTGGCAGACTTATCTCGACTGGACGGTTCGCGCTTTCCGCCTGACCGCCTCCGGGGTCGCCGACGAAACCCAGATCCATACCCATATGTGCTATTCCGAGTTCAACGATATCATTGCTTCGGTTGCCGCGATGGATGCCGACGTGGTGACGATCGAGACCTCGCGCTCGGATATGGAGTTGCTCGACGCCTTCGTCGATTTCGCCTACCCGAACGAGATCGGGCCGGGCGTCTATGATATTCACTCGCCCAACATTCCCGAGGTCGATCACATGGTTGCCCTGATCGAGCTGGCGGCCAAGCGGGTTCCCGCCGAACGTCTGTGGGTCAATCCCGATTGCGGCCTGAAGACGCGGGGGTGGGGAGAAGTGATTTCCTCGCTGGTGAACATGGTCGAGGCGGCCCATCGCCTGCGGGCCGATCTGGCCTGATCGGATTGCCGGTTTCCGACGGGTGGTGGGAACGCACACGGCGGGGTCTGGCAGGAGTCGAGGGTTGGAGGGAAACCTCCGACCCTCGATTTTATAGGGGTCATGCCGCCGGATAGGGGTCGAACTGGCTGCGGCGCTCATCGACCAGCAGGGGTCGGCCAATCGGCGGAAAGGCGCGCTGCGGACAGGACGGCCGCTCGCAGACCTTGCAGCCCGCGCCGATTGGAATCGCGGCGGCAGGGTCGGCAAGATCGAGGCCGCGAGCATAGACCAGTCTCCCGGCATGGCGCAGGTCGCAGCCCAGCCCGATGGCAAAGGTCTTGCCCGGACGGCCATAGCCGCCCGTATTCCGCGCCACCGTGCGGGCGATCCACAGATAGGTCCGGCCGTCGGGCATTTGGGCCAATTGGGTCAGGATGCGGTCAGGGCTGGTGAACGCTTCATAGACGTTCCACAGCGGACAGGTGCCGCCGACGCGGGAGAAGTGGAAATCAGTGGCCGATTGCCGCTTCGAGATGTTACCCGCACGGTCAACCCGGACGAAAAAGAACGGCACACCACGTGCGTTCGGACGTTGCAGGGTAGAGAGGCGGTGGCACACCGTTTCGAAGCCGACCCCGAACTTCGCCCCCAGCAGGTCGATATCGTAGTGCAGCGATTCCGCTGCCGCGAGGAAATCGCGATAGGGCAGCAAGACGGCCCCGGCATAGTAATTAGCCAGTCCGATCCGGGCCAGGGACCGCGATTCGGTCCCGGATAGACGCGGCGAGTCGGTTAGCCGGTCGATCAGATTCGCCTGCTCCAGAAAGGCTAATTGGGTCGCCATCTGAAAGGCGCGCTGTCCTGGATGAAGCGAACGCGACAGGCGGAGAACCCGCTGATCTGAATCGAAGCGGCGGTGTTCGCCGGGGGGCAGATCGCCCTCTACGGGGATCTGGGTGCGGATGTGGTGGCGGTCGAGCAGCAACCGTTCCAGTCCGTCATCCATGGCTCCAACAGATAATCTGTGCGCTTCGACCAGTTGTTCGGCGGCTTCGTCCAACTCGGCGACGTGGTTGTGGCGGTCATAGAAATAGTCGCGAACTGCTTCATACGGCATCGCCGGACGAGCCGCCGCTGTCAGGTGATCTGCCGGGGTGCCAAGGCTGGCGGCCAGAGCGACCAGACGGTCGTCGGTGGCGCGGCCACGCTGGTGCAGGGCGACCAGCGCGCGTCCGATCGTCGGTAAGCCCGAAACAAGGCTTTTGATATCGCCAAGCGGGATTGTCTCGCCGGTCCCGGACTCCGCCAGAGCTTCGCGCAGATCGGCGATCAGCCGCGCCTCTTCGTCTTCCGAGAACAACTGAACGTCAATCCCCAGCGCCGCGTTGATCTTTAACAGCACCGGCACGGTCAAAGGACGCTGATTACGTTCAAGCTGGTTGAGATAGCTGGGCGATAGTCCCAACGTGCGGGCCAGCGTCGCCTGGGTCATCCCCCGCTCTTCGCGCAGCCGCTGCAACCGCGCCCCCATATACGCCTTCCGCATCCGTCATGATCCTTCGCAATATTCGCAAAACGTCCGAAGTTCGCTCGCAAAACTCCGCCTTTTCAGGGGTTATGCGCCGTTCTCCGATGCGTAGAATTGCAAATGTTCAGAGCGGGCGGCAAGCCCTCTCTCTTTCAGGCAAAGGCGGTGACGGCGTGGTTCTTCCCGGATTTCCCGAAAGCCGGTTCGTGGAAATGATCTTTCCCGAACAGGCCAATCATTACGGAACCCTGTTCGGCGGAACCGCGCTGAACCTGATGGGCAAGGCGGCCTTCGTCGCCGCCACCCGTGCCGCACGTCATGCGGTGGTGATGGCGGCGTCCGAACGGATCGATTTCCGTGTCCCGGTCAAGGTCGGCCAGATGGTCGAACTGGTCGCTCGGGTCGAGCGGATCGGCCGCAGCTCGATGACCGTTGTGGTCGAGATGCATGCGGAATCTCCGGTCAGTGGCGAACGCTGCCTCGCCATCCAGGGCTGTTTCGTGATGGTCGCGGTCGATGCCGATGGCCGCCCTGTGCCTGTTGCCGCCGTTTCGACTCAGTCAATCAACAAGGACGCGTGATGAAGACCCATCTGGTCAGACCCTACCGATCCGAAGAACCCTTGCGGCGCGAGGATCAACTGGCGTGGAAGATCGCCGAAATCGCCGCCGATCCGGTCGCGGTCGAAGACGACGTTGCCGCGATGATCGTCAACCGGATCATCGACAATGCCGCCGTTGCTGCTGCCTCGTTGGCTCGCCGCCCGGTTGTCAATGCCCGTGCTCAGGCGCTGGCTCACCCCTATGCGCCCGGTTCTACGCTATTCGGTTTGGCATCCGAGCAGCGGGTGTCGCCGGACTGGGCCGCCTGGGCCAACGGGGTCGCGGTGCGTGAACTCGACTTCCACGACACCTTTCTTGCCGCCGACTATTCCCATCCCGGCGACAATATCCCGCCGATCCTGGCGGTGGCCCAGCATTGCGGCCGTAGCGGGGCCGATCTGATCCGGGGCATCGCCACCGGCTATGAAATCCAGGTCGATCTGGTCAAGGGTATCTGTCTGCACAAGCGCAAGATCGACCATATCGCCCATTTGGGGCCTTCGGCGGCGGCGGGGATCGGAACGTTGCTCGGTTTGCCGACCGACATCATCTTTCAGGCAGTGCAGCAGGCCCTGCATGTCACCACCACGACCCGACAATCGCGCAAGGGCGAAATTTCCAGTTGGAAAGCCTATGCCCCAGCCTTCGCGGGTAAGATGGCGGTCGAGGCGGTCGATCGGGCGATGCGTGGTGAAGGTGCGCCGTCTCCGATCTACGAGGGCGAAGACGGATTCATCGCCTGGATGCTGGAAGGGGCCAAGGCCGAATATCAGGTGCCTTTGCCGGAGGCGGGCGAGGCCAAGCGGGCGATCCTCGACACCTACACCAAGGAATATTCAGCGGAATATCAGAGTCAGGCGCTGATCGATCTCGCCCGCCGCTTAGGCCCGCGCATCGGCGATTTCGATCAGGTGGACAGTATCGTGATCCACACCAGCCATCACACCCATCATGTGATCGGCACCGGCGCCCGCGACCCGCAGAAGATGGACCCGACCGCCAGCCGGGAAACACTCGACCATTCGATCATGTACATCTTCGCGGTGGCGTTGCAGGACGGCGGCTGGCACCACGAACGCTCCTATGCTCCCGAGCGCGCCGCCCGTCCCGATACCGTGCGGTTGTGGCACAAGATCCGTACTTTGGAAGATTCGGCGTGGACCCAGCGCTACCATTCGAGCGATCCCAACGAAAAAGCCTTTGGGGGCCGCGTGGTGGTGACGATGACCGATGGAACGGTCCTGGTCGATGAACTGGCGGTTGCCGATGCTCATCCGCTGGGTGCGCGTCCATTTGGCCGCGAACACTATATCGCCAAGTTTCGCACCCTGGCCCAAGGCATCGTCCCGGACGCGGAGCAGGACCGTTTTCTCGTCCATGTTCAGCGCCTGCCCGAGCTTGGGGCGGGGGATTTGGCCGGGCTGACCTTCACCGTCGATCCGTCTCGTCTGGGGACGGTTGTTTCAAGAGGGATTTTCTAATGCTGCATTCCACTGCGACGCCGAAGGAAAAGCGACAGGCGTTCCGCTCCGGTCTGGCCTCGGGCAAGCTGCAACGCTTTCCCGGCGCGTTCTCGCCGCTGACGGCGATGCTGATCGAGGAGCAGGGCTTCGATGGAATTTATATTTCCGGCGCGGTGCTATCGGCCGACCTCGGGCTACCCGATATCGGCCTCACCACCCTGTCCGAAGTGTCGCAGCGCGGCCACCAGATCGCCCGCGTCACCGACCTGCCCAGCCTGATCGATGTCGATACCGGTTTCGGCGAGCCGATGAATGCCGCCCGCACCATCCGGATGCTGGAGGATCTGGGGCTGGCCGGATGTCACATCGAGGATCAGGTCAACCCGAAGCGGTGTGGCCATCTTGATAACAAAGCGGTGGTCGAAACCGGCGAGATGGTTCGGCGGATCAAAGCCGCCGCCTCGGCCCGGCGCGATCCCGATTTCGTGCTGTGCGCCCGCACCGACGCCCGCGCCATCGAGGGGCTGGATGCGGCGATTGAGCGGGCCAAGGCCTATCTCGACGCTGGGGCCGACATGATCTTTGCCGAGGCGATGGCCGATGAGCGTGAGTTCGAAGCGTTTCGTCGCGCTATTCCGGCACCGCTGCTGGCCAACATGACCGAGTTCGGCAAGTCGAAGCTGCTCTCCGCTCGCACGCTTCAAAATCTGGGGATCAACATGGTGATTTATCCGGTCACCCTGCTGCGCCTCGCGATGGGAGCGGCCGAAGTGGGCTTGAAGACCCTTCAGATCGAAGGCAGCCAGGAAAGCATCCTCGACCGGATGCAGCACCGCGCCCGTCTCTACGAACTGCTCGGCTACGAGGATTACAACCGCTTCGATTCCAGCATTTTCAATTTCCACATCTAAAGAAAAACAGGGAGGCCCGTCAATGAACGCCCAGGATGTTGAAATTCGCAAAGGTCTGGCCGGTGTGGTCGTCGATACCACGGCAATCTCGAAGGTGATGGAGGAGAGCAATTCGCTGACCTATCGCGGCTATCCGGTTCAGGATCTGGCGGCGAATTGTTGTTTCGAGGAAGTGGCCTATCTGATCTGGCACGGCGATTTGCCCAATGCCGACCAGCTTCGTCGCTTCATGGAACGGGAGCGGGCGCAGCGCGAACTGAGCCGCAGCATGATTTCGCTGCTCGGCCGCCTGCCGGATAGCTGCCATCCGATGGATACGTTGCGTACCGCGATCAGCGCGCTGGGGGCTGAGGACCCCTCCTCGGAAAACAACGATCCTCGTGCCAATCTGGTCAAGGCGTTGACGATGATGGCCAAGCTGCCGACGGTGGTGGCGTTCGATTACCGCCGCCGTCGCGGTCTCGACCGCATCCCCCCTGATCCTGCGCTGGGCTTTGCCGAAAACTTCTTTCACATGTGCTTTGGCGCGGTGCCCGAGCCCGAAACGGTGCGCTGCTTCGAGGTGTCGCTGATCCTCTACGCCGAACACAGCTTCAACGCCTCGACCTTTACCGCCCGAGTCGTGACCTCAACCCTGTCCGACATCTACAGCGCGGTGACTGCTGCGATTGGCGCGCTGAAGGGCTCGCTGCATGGCGGGGCCAACGAGGCAGTGATGCACATGATGCTGGAGATTGGCGATCCGATCCGGGCCGGTGACTGGCTACGCGATGCCCTGGCGACCCGGCGCAAGGTGATGGGGTTCGGCCACCGGGTCTACAAACACGGCGATTCCCGCGTTCCCACCATGAAGCAGGCGTTTCTGGCGATGGCCGCCAAGAAGCACGGGCAAAAATGGGTCGAGATGTACGACGCCCTGGAACGGACGATGATCGAGGAAAAGGGCATCCACCCCAATCTCGATTTCCCTACCGGCCCGGCTTATTACCTGATGGGGTTCGACATTCCGATGTTCACCCCGATTTTCGTGATGAGCCGGATTACGGGCTGGACCGCCCATATCATCGAGCAGATCGAGTCCAACTCGCTGATCCGTCCGCTCAGTGCCTATAGCGGGGCGGAGCAGCGCACCGTGCCCGCTCCAGCCTCACGTCTGGCCGGATAGACGCCTCTAATTCGGCTTGCCCGTTCCCGCGCCGGGTCGGCCGGATATTCCCCGTCCCCTCGCGTCTCTGAACCCAACCGGCGCGAGGGGGCGGGAGATCGTATCCGCTTAAAAAACGACTTGAGTTCGAGCGAGGTGGTGAGCGCTTTGCGCTACATGGTGAGGTCTGGCTGCGAGTGGCGAATGCTGCCGGTGCATTTTCCGTCGTGGCAGACGGTCTATTGGTGGTTTCGGCGTTTCGTGCGCTTCCTGCTGTTCCGCACCATCCATGACGTCAAGGCCCCTATGGCCGACAAGCGCGGTTATGACGCGGGGAAAAAGGTCGTCGGCCGCAAACGGCACATCGCGGTGGATACCGACGGGCGATTGCTTGCCGTGAACCTGACCACAGCGGATATTTCGGACAGTGCCGGAGCCATGCCTATTCTCGACGCCATCCGCAAGCGCTGGCCGTGGATCAAACACTCGCCGTTGGGTCGTCGAGCGCAGTATCGGATGGTTGACCACCCTCGGCCGATAATTCCGACAGACGATGCTCGATATCCCAGAACCCATGCTGAACGACCATTCCGTCCTCGCATCTCAGCCAGATAAGGATGGAATCATAAATTCAGCCACGACGCCAGTTTCCGGAAGTGTCCAAACCGGAGAAACGCCGCAATGGCGGCTCGATACCGGCCAACGGGTTGGCCGGTATCGCATCCACTCGATTAGGACGGCATATCGTGCGTCCGTCGCCATCCCTCGATCATCCGGCGGGAGAAGGCGGGATAGGCGACCGGAATCACCACCAGGGTCAGCAGGGTGGCCGAGACCAGCCCTCCCACCACCACGGTGGCCAGCGGTCGTTGCACCTCCGAGCCGATACCATTCGACAGCAGCATCGGGATCAGACCGAGTGCCGCGATTGATGCGGTCATCAGCACCGGCCGCAATCTGGACAGAGCGCCTTTGAGAATCGCGTCCTCTAACGCCATCCCGCCCAGCAGGTTCTGGTTGATCGCATTGACCATCACCACGCCGTTCAGCACGGCAACCCCGAACAGGGCAATGAACCCGATCGACCCTGGCACCGAGAGATATTGCCCACTGGCGAATAGCGCGACGATCCCGCCGATCAGGGCGAGGGGAACATTCATCATGATCAGAAACGCCTGTCCGGCCGAGCCGAACGCGAAGAACAGCAGCAGGAAGATCAGGCCAAGCGAGATCGGCACGACGATCATCAATTTGGCCTGGGCTCTGATTTGATTCTCGAACTGGCCGCCGAATTCCACCGAATATCCCGGTGGCAGTTTGATCCGTTCGGCGATGGCGCGATCGATCTCGGTGACGATTCCGCCCATGTCACGGCCTTCGACGTTGGCCTGGATCACGACGCGGCGCTGAACGTCGTCGCGGCGAATCTGCGGCGGTCCGCTGTCGATTCTGACCGAGGCGACGTCACCCAGGCGGACCCAGGCGCCGTTGGGAGATTGCAGGGTCAGATCGGCGATCGCTTCCGGCGTCGAACGGTAGCGCGGTGCCAGACGAAGCGAGATATCATAGCGTTCGTTGCCCTTGATCACCTGACCGGCGGAGACTCCCCCGATCGCGTCGCTGATGAGGTCCATCACCTGACTGACCGACAGGCCATGACGCGCCAGCCGCTCGCGGTCGGGAACGACCAGAAGCTGGGCTTCGCCAGTGATCTGTTCCATCGCCACATCGCGGGTTCCGGCGATCCCCTTGACCAGGGTTTCGATCTCGGTGCCTTTACGGGCCAGGACGTCAAGGTCGGGACCGAATAGCTTGATCGCCAATTGCGCCTTGACCCCCGACAGCAATTCATCGACCCGCGTCGCGATCGGCTGAGAGAACGACAGCAGCAGACCGGGATGAAGCGAAAGTTTCTGTTCCATCGCCGCCTGCAAATCCTTGCGGGTTCGTGCGCTGGTCCATTCGGCGACCGGCTTTAGCCCGACCAGAAGCTCGATATTCGAAACCGGCTCGGGATCGCCTCCCAGTTCGGGGCGTCCGATCCGGCTGGAGACGGTGACGACTTCGGGAAAGGCGATCACCTGACGTTCCAGCTTTTCCGCGACCGCCAGCGCCGTGTCGAGATTGGCCGAGGGGGCCAGGGTCACTCGGATGTTGAGGGTTCCTTCCTCCAGTTCGGGCACGAATTCGGTGCCGAGGAAAGGAATCAGCGCCAAGGCGGCGATCAGCAGGCCCAGGGCGCACCCGGTCACCGTCTTGCGCGCCGCCATCGCGGAGGGAAGCAGTCGCCGGTATAGAGTTTCGAGCGGTTGGAGCAGTGGGCTATGGCGTTCGGTGACGCCGCGCCGGAACATAAAGGTCGCCAAGGCGGGGATCACGATCAGGGCGACCAGCAGGGAGGCGATCATTGCCAGGACGATGCTTAACGCCATCGGCTGGAACAGCTTTCCTTCAACGCCTTCCAGCGAGAACAGCGGTGCGAACACGACGATGATAATCAGCACCGCGAAGAAGACGGGTCGGCCGACCTCCTTTGCCGCTTCCAGAATCCGCAGCCGATAATCATCGTTTTCTTCGGTGGGATCGCTTACGCGTCGTGCCAGATGGGAGAAGATGTTTTCCATCATGACCACCGAGCCATCGACCATCATGCCGATTGCGATCGACAACCCACCCAGTGACATCAGATTAGCCGAAATCTCCCAATACGCCATCGCCATCAAGGCCAAACCAATCGAGATCGGCACCGAAACCAGCACCAGGATCGTGGCGGGCAGGTTCATCAGGAACAGCAGCAACACGATTACGATCAGGACAAAGGCTTCACCGAGGGCGGTCGTTACCGTCTTTACCGCATGTTCGACCAAATCCGCCTGATCGTAGACCGACTCGATCAACACGCCGTCCGGCAGGGCCTTCTGGATGATCGGCAGTTTCTCCTTGATCCCGTCGATGGTGGTTTTGGTGTTAGCCCCAAGCCGTTTCAGAACGATGCCCGTGACCACTTCGCCCAGCGGCATCGCTTCGCCCCCATCGGTTCGGGTGGTCATCGACACTGCGCCCTGACGTATTTCCCCGCCGAACGCGACCGTAGCGATATCGGCGACCCGCACGGTAACCCCGTCTTTTTCCTTCACCGGAATCCGCGCGATATCCTGAAGGCCATCGTCGCCGCCCCGGACAAATCCGACGCCACGAATGACCAATTGTTCCGCCCCCCGGTCCATGAACCAGCCGCCAGCATTGCGGTTGTTGTCCTCGACCGCTGCCTTGATGTCGGCGACGCTCAGGCCAAAGGCCAGTAGCCGCGAGGGAATAAGCTGGATCTGGTATTGTCGGACCTCGCCGCCGAACGACAGGATATCGGTGACGCCGCTGACCGGGGCGATCAGTACTTTTACCAGCCAGTCGTTGAGGCCGCGCAACTCGGTATTGCTGAACTTCCCTGGAATTTCCGAGCGCAGCACATACTGAAACACTTGCCCCAGGCCGGATGTGTTGGGGCCGATTTCCGGGGTGCCGATGCCGTCCGGTATTTTCTCTCGCGCTGCCTGGAGGCGTTCGAACACCTGTTGGCGGGCGAAATAGATGTCGGTGCCGTCCTTGAAGACGACCGAGACCATCGACAGGCCGGATTTCGAGATCGAGCGGACCGACTCGACGTCGGGCATCGCGTACATCACCGCCTCGATCGGATAGGTGATCAGCTGCTCGACTTCCGGGGCGGCAAGGCCGTTCGCTTCGGTGTTGACGGTGACCTGGACGTTGGTGACATCGGGAAAGGCGTCGAGTCGGAGACTTGGCAGAATCAGGCTGCCCCCGACGATAGCCGCGATCAGGGCCAGGACGACGACCAGCCGGTTTGAAATCCCGAATTCGATCAGTTTATTCAACATAGCCGCCTCCGCCTAATGATTGTGGACATCAAAGGCGCCCTTGGCGGCTTCGGACTGAACGAAGAATGCGCCAGTCACCACGACCGGCGTTCCGGGCGCGATCCCATCAATGGCCGTCATCGTCTTGGCGGTACGCAGAACCGTGACCTCGACCGCCCGCAACCGGCCCGATTCATCGGCGGTATAGACCACCCAGTCGCCGTCTGGTCCCCGCATCACCGCATCGACGGGAACGGCCGTGACCGGCGTTGCCGCCGCGACGGGAATGTCGATATCGATGAATAGACCCGGCCGCAATCGGCCATCGTCGTTGCCGACTTCCAGTCGCACGCCGACCGTGCGGGTTACCTCGTCGAGTGCCGGATGGATCGAGCGGATCACGGCCGGACGGGACTCGTCTCCGATCCGGGCGATGGCCGCCTGTCCCTCGTGCAGCTTTTGCGCCTGGGTCGGACTGATCCGGGCATCGACCCAGGCGGTTCGCTGATCGGTCACGGTGAACAGAATCTTACCGGGGGTTACCAGTTCACCCAACGCGAAATCGTCCGAGGCGACGGTGCCGTCCTGGGGCGATAGCAACGGGACCTGACCGGCCACGCCGCCATTTCGCTTCGCCAACGCTTCGATCTCGCGGGCGGCGATCCCAAAGCCCAGCAACCGGGTCATCGCCTGCTGGCGCTGCATTGCGGCTTCGTTGAACCGTTTTTCCGAAACGATGTCTTTGCCAAGATCCCGGACGCGCCGCCATTCCTGATCGGCGATCTGGAATTGGCCCTGTGCCTCGGCCATCTCGGCGCTGAACATCACCGCCAAAACCTGACCCTTGCGGACCTTGGTTCCGATGGCGACCCGGCGTTCGGTGATTTGCCCGGTGGTGGGCGGGGTAACCACGCCGCTGCCATAGCGGTTGCTTACCACCTCGCCCGGAGCCTGGATTGTGTCGGCAAGGGAGTGAAGCCGCAGCGGCTCGATCACGATTCCCGCCTGTTTCATCGCCTCGGGAGGGATTGTCAATCCCTCGTCGTCGGACTCCCCGACATCGTGGGCGGCGGCGGGCGGTTCATCAACGGCCCGTGGCGGGGCGGGCCACAATGCGGCCGTGCCGACCGTCACAATGGCAAGGACGGCGAGGCCAACGCCGACCCGCTTCAGATTCAGACGTTTAGTCATGGCTCTGGTTCCCGGCGAAAGGCGTGGTGTTGACGGCCTTGAACAGGCGGGCGAACGCGTCCCAGGCAGTGGCACGGATCTCGACCGCTGCCGCGTTAACCCGCGCCGTTTCGCGCATCTGCACCAGAAAGTCGGTGGCGCTCAATTCGCCGACCCGCCACAGCTTGCCGAGCAGGGCGGTCTGGGTTTCCAGCAGCGGAATTGCCTGCCGTTGCCAGGTCTCGTCACCCTGGCGGGCGCGCTGATAGGAGCGCGAAGCCGCCCGAATCGCCGCCGCGTTTTCCTGCACGGTCTGGCGTTCCTGGAGTTCGGCCTGGGTCAGCGCGCGTCCTGCCGCAATCACCTCGGCCGAACCAGAATTCAGGACGGGCAGGGGGATCGAAAATCCGACCAGCACACGCCGTTCCTCGCCTTCCGACGAACCGCCGAGCCGGAAGGTCGGATCGGGGACACGCTGCGCCCGAGCCAGATCAAGGGTCTGACGGCTTGCGTCAATCTGGCGGCGGGCGGCCAGAACCTCCGGTTTCGCATCGATGATCGCCTCGATCTGCGGTTCGGAAAACCGAGGCGATGGCGGCAGCGTGGCGGGAAGCGACGGGACTTTCTCGATTGCGCAAAAGCAGGCCGCGCGCAAGGTTTCCTCGGCCTGGACCAGGGCAAGGTCGGCCTCTTCCCGCGCCCGGTTCGCTTCGGCGGCGGCCATTTGCGCCGTACTGAAATCAATCGCCGGAAGCTCTCCCGCTTTCTGCCGTCGGGCGCTGATGTCGAGGAAGGTGTTGGCCAGTTCGACCTGTTTGGCCGCGAGATCAACCCGTTGCCGGGCGGTCTGAACGCCTGCCAGGGCGGACAGTGTTTCGGTAACAACATCTGCCTGAACGGCCTGAGCGTCCGCTTCGGCGGCTTGCGCCTGGGCGGTGCCGATCCGCGCCCGCAGATCGCGTTTGCCGGAGATATCGACCGCAAGGCGAACGCTGGCGGTATAGGCCGTTGACAGGTCGCTGTCCGGCGGTGACGAGACGACCGGGGTCGCATCGAACTCAAGTTCGGGATTATAGAGCGGCTGATCGGCGGCGTTGGCGTCGGCCCGCGCCCGCGCCATCGACGCGGACAGGGTTGCCGTTCGCGGGTGATTGGCCAGGATATCGGCCAGGAACGGTCTGATCGTCTCGGGCAGGGCAAGGCTCCCCTGGCTGTCCTGCGCCCAGGCCGGGGCGGCCAGGATCGTTATTGCCAGAGCAGGCAAAAGCATCTGTTTTTTCATCGAAGGTTCCTCGAACAAGGCATGAGGGACTTCCCCCGGCGATTCTGTCGTCACCGGGAGAAGTCTCCGACCGGAACCCAAAAGGGATTGGGTCCTGTCGCTGCGTCGCTACTTTGAGATCAGAGGAACCGATTTGATCGTGTCGTCGGTTTCGACCAGAATCCGGTAGGTTCCGGGCGGAACCGCTCCGACATCGATTCTGACCTTGCGGATATCGGCGGATGACAGGCTCTGGCCGGGGCGCAGCGTCGGCGCATTGGTGTTGGGAACGCTGACGGGGGACAGGCCGATTTCGCTGGCGGACAGGGACACGGACGGGCTGTCGATTGCCGATGCCGTCAAGGTGAACGGGGTTCCGGCCGGAACGGTGATCGCGGACTGATCGACATGGCCGTCGTGAACGACGACCGAGCGGATCAGGCGATCGGAGCATCCCATCAGGGCAAGCGACATCGAGCCGATAATGGCGAACTTCATCATGCGGAGCATGATTCTTCTCCCAGGATAGATCTTGTGACGGTGTGACAAGGAAGAAGGCGTGCACGTTCGTTCATCGCGGTCGAACGACCGCGAAAAACGCCACGCCGATCTATCGGGAAGAGCGCTAGTTCAGAAGAACAACTGTCCGATGGAGCTTCAGCCGCACGTCACGTTGCGGGCCAGAGAAATCCGTGGTCCGATTGCCCAAGAACCGAGGGGCAAGACACCAGACGACGCACAGAATGGCAAGAAGCGGAGCCAGCGGCAAACCGTCTGTCTTTGGGACAGAGGGTCTGGGGGCTTGGACAACGGGGACGTCGAGGCAATCCGTGGCGGTGCGCACATGGTCGTCCGCGCTCTGAAGGGCGGCTGACGGCGTTGTGTGAATCGTGCTTTCCGCAAATTCGACGGCGATGTGACCATCGTCGCCGAAGCATAAGATCAGGGCGCTTCCCATTATCCCGCCCAGCAAGAACGCCAGAAGACTGATAAGAACAGTCGCCTGACGAAACGTCTGGATAGGAAGGGAGACGGAACGCATCAAAGAGCCTTATGACCTCGACGCGAGGCTATCATCCGCTTCTGATAGGCTGATGTTAAAATTTAGTAATGTCCCTGCCGGGCGATCTGCGTCTCCGCGCGTTTCGAGAGGAGGGCCAGCGTCTGGTCAAGGCGTTCGGCGAACAGATGGATTTCCTCGTCGGTGACGATCAATGGCGGCAAGACGCGGGTAACATTATCACCTGCGGCAATCGTCAGAACCTTCGCATGCGTGCGCAGCGCGTCAACGACCTCTTGCGAAGTATGTGTGGTTTTGATCCCGAGCATGAGCCCGCGCCCTCGCACCTCGACAATCAGATCGGGAAACCGCCCGGCAACATCGTCGAGGTGCGCCCGCGCCAGATCGCCCTTGCGGCGGACCTCGGCGAGAAGTGCCTCGTCAAGTACGATGTCGAGAACCGCATTCGCCACGGCGACGGCAAGTGGATTGCCTCCAAAGGTCGAGCCGTGCGTTCCCGGTATCATGCCGCGCGCCGCATGCCGGGTCGAGACACAGGCCCCGATGGGAAAGCCGCCGCCAAGGCCCTTCGCCAGACTCATGATATCAGGCGCGGTCCCCGCTTCTTGATGGGCGAACAGATAGCCTGTGCGGCCCATCCCACACTGGATTTCGTCGAAGATCAGGAGAAGGCCGAGTTCATCGCAGAGGTTGCGGAGCTGGCGCAGGAAGCTGTGGCTTACCGGCCTGATCCCGCTTTCCCCCTGAATGGGTTCGATCATGATGGCGGCTGTCTGTGGGCCAATGCAGGCCCGAACCGCCTCTATGTCCTTACGCGGGCAGAGATCGAACCCATCGACCGCCGGCCCGAAACCGTCGAGATACTTCCGATTGCCGCCAGCAGCCATCGTTGCCAGCGTGCGGCCGTGGAATGCGCCGTCGAAGGTGACGATCCGCCAGCGTTCGGGGTGGCCGCAAGTATCCTGATAGCGGCGTGCGATCTTGATCGCGCACTCATTGGCCTCGGCCCCGGAGTTGGCAAAGAACGCGACATCGGCAAAACATGCGGCTGTCAGCCGTTCGGCAAGGCGCTCTCTGCCGGGGATGCGATAGACATTGGACAGGTGCCATAGCTTGCGATTCTGCTGTTCCAGCGCTCCGACAAGATGTGGATGCGAATAGCCGAGCGCGTTGACCGCAATGCCCGCGCCGAAATCGAGATAGCGCTCGCCATCTGTCGTGGTCAGCCATGCGCCTTCACCGTGCTCGAACAGCATGGAGGCGGGTTGGAAGACCGGGAGAAGCGCACTGGTCATTCGACGTCTCCCATGGTGACGGTGGACGTGTTGGGTTGAACGGTGTGGGGAAGGGTGCCACGAGCCGAAGCCTGTGCCGCAATCAAGGCATCGTTATTGAACAGGGTCATTGCTTATCCTCTTTGCGCGCAGGCAGCAGAGCGTCGATGACGCTGCCGAGCTGCATTTCATGTTCGCCTGCGACGATGGTGCGGCCGAGCACGTCGAACACGATTGTGGCGGCATCGCGCGCGGCTTCAACGAGTGTGAGGCCAAGTGCGAGGTTGGCGGTCACGAGGCCGGTGTAGAGATCGCCCGTGCCGACTGGCACGATGGGCAGGCGGGGCGATATCAGGCGTGTCGTTTCATCGCCTTCGAAGACTGCATTCTCAAGTGAGTCGTCCGGCGTGTCCGGGAAAGCGCAGCCGGTGACGATCAGCCGTGCGCCGCGTAGCGCCTGTATCTTTCCTGCCGCCGCCGCCAGCTCCAGCCAGGAAGCAGGCTGGCTTTGTGTCATCAGGCCAAGCTCGAATTGATTGGGCGTCAGGAGGTCGGCAAGCGGCACGAGCCGGTCGAGCAGGCATCCGATCACTTGATCGGCCACAAAGACTCCAAGGTTGGAATCACCCATGACCGGATCGCAGATATAGACGATGTTCGGGTTGAGTTGCCGCGCCCGCTCGACGAAGGCCGCGACCACCTCGCCATTCGCGCGGGACCCCAGATAGCCCGAGACAATGTAGCGGCTCGTCTCGATCAGCCCTCGTTCCTCGACCCCGCGCAGCAGGTCGCCGACAAGTTCCGGTTCGAGAACACGGCCGCGCATGGTCTCGTAACCGGGATGGTTGGACAGCAGGGTTGTCGGCACCGCCGCGACATTCAGCCCGCGCGCCTGCATGGGCAGGATTGCGGCGCTGTTGCCGACATGTCCGTGCACGACCTGGCTCTGGATGGAGATGATAGAGGTTGGCATTGTCATCACTCGGCCGGGCTCCCGTTGGCTGCAAGTTCGACACGTTGCCGCCGGGGTAGCCGACCATTCAGCATCATGTAGGCCACAAGGCCGATTACCAGCCCCCAGAACGCTCCACCGACGCCCAGCATGTTGATGTTCGCAGCCGAAGCCAGGAAGGTTATCAACGCAGCCTCGCGAGAAGATGGTTCCGCCATGGCTCCGGCAAGGCTTCCTCCGATGGTGCCAAGCAGCGCCAAACCTGCCAACGTGGTGATGAAGGTCGCGGGAAAGGCCATGAAGACGGCCGCGAGCGTCACCCCAAACACGCCGACCAGCATGTAGAACACACCGGCCGCGATCCCGGAAATCCAGCGCTTCGAAGGGTCTTCATGCGCCTCTCTGCCCGTGGCGATGGCTGCCGTGATTGCCGCGATGTTGAAGGCGTGTGAGCCGAACGGGGCCATGATGAGCGAGCCAATCCCCGTCACCGTGACGATTGGATTGGCGCTGGTCTTGAAGCCGTCATTCCGCAGGACCAGCATCCCCGGCATGTATTGGCCGGTCAGCGTAATGAGGAATAGCGGCAGCGCGACGCTCAGAAGAGCGTTCAGCGAAAACGCCGGCATGGTGAAGACTGGCGCGGCGAACTCCAGTCGCAGCCCGGAAAGATCGACGCGATCTTGCAAAAGTAGAAAGACGAGGCCGATCAAGAATATGCCGACGACGGCATAGCGCGCGGAGACGCGCTTCAGCAGCACATAGGCAACAATCAGCAGGCCGACCAGCATTGGATCGACACTCGCGCCGCCGAAGGCTCCGATGCCGAATTGCAGCAGGATGCCCGCAAGCAGACCCGAGGCGATACCGGGCGGGATAAGCCGGATGACTTTCTCGAAATAACCCGACACCCCGAGCAGGATGAAGGCAACGGCCGAAATGATGTAGGCCCCGACAGCTTCGGCATAGGAGGTCGTGGCGAGCGCGGTCACGAGGAAGGCCGCTGCCGGTGTGGACCAGGCCGTGATGATCGGTTCGCGATAGCGCCAACTTAGGAGAAGGCCCGTCAAGCCTACGCCAATCGAGACCGACCACACCCAGGATGCCGTAAGTTCGGGGCTCAGACCGGCAACGTGCGCGGCCTGAAACACCAGAATGAACGTGCCGCCATAATTGACGATGACGGAGATCAGCCCCGCGACGATGGGGTGGGTGAGGTCATTCAACCGAAGGGACGATGATGGTGGACTGGAGGGCATGGCTTTGACCGATCTCCTGAAAACGGGCGCGAGGCCGAAAAACATGCCTTGACTTATAGCGGGTCAATGGCCTGCTATTCCCCGCCACTTTTATCGATGGAGCCAGACCATTTGTTCAGGCATTCCCAACTCGAATCCGTGACGGCATGGCTTGCTCATCCCGCACATGCGGCGATGCCGTTGCATGCACGGATACAACGTGCGATCCGGCAATTGATCCTCGACGGCGCGCTCGGTCCGGGTAAGCCGCTGCCCGCTTCGCGCGCACTGGCTAAATCGCTTGGTGTGTCCCGTGACACGATAGAGGCCGCTTATGCGCAGCTTCACGCCGAAGGGTTCATCGAGCGACGTGTCGGCAGTGGCAGTTTCGTCTCGGAAATGACCGAGTTCACGCCCGGCCGCCGAATTTCGCAACGCGATGCGCTCTTGCGCAACCAGGCTCCGAACCTCAGCAAGCGTGGAAATGGCATGTTCCAGAGCGGAGGCGTGCGCGAAATGCTGTCTCCCCGGCCGTTCGCGCACGGTGTGCCGGAAACGCGCTCTTTCCCGCTTCAGCTATGGGAACGACTGGAACGGCAGGTGCTTAAAGAGCTTGGCACATCGGCGCTCCATCATGGCGACCCGCAAGGCGCCGAGGCGCTGCGTCGGGCGATTGCGGATTATGTGAATCTCGAACGTGGAGCGCGCGCCACCGCCGACCGCGTGCTTGTTCTCACCAGTTCGCAGCAGGCAATGACGCTCTGTGCGAACATGCTGCTCGATCCAGGTGATCGGATCTTCATTGAAGATCCGGCCTATTATGGTGCACGCAAGGCATTCGATGCTGCGGGGCTGGAATGCGTGCCGGTTTGCGTCGACCGTCAAGGGATCGTGGTCGAACGGATCATGGACGATCCTCGACGAGCCAAGGCTGTATTCCTTACCCCCTCGCACCAGTTCCCGACCGGCGCAACGCTGGCACTGGATCGCCGTCTGGCGCTGATCGAATGGGCGGCCCGGCATCAGGCATGGATCATCGAGGACGATTACGACAGCGAGTTCCATTACGCAGGCAAGCCCACGGCTTGCGTGCAGGGTCTCGACCCACATGATCGGACGATCTACATCGGCACCTTCACCAAGTCCCTCTTTCCAGGTTTGCGGATAGGCTACGTTGTCCTGCCGCCGCAATTGGTGAAGCCCATGACGGTCGCGCGCACGCTGCTTGACGGACATACCGCTTCCATTGCGCAACTGACGCTGGCCCGGTTCATGGACGGCGGACATTTCGGGGCGCATGTCCGTGCCATGCGGGGAATCTACGCGCAGCGACTCGACGTGTTGGCCAGGCTGGTTCACACCCATCTTTCCGAATTTGTCGAACCCCGCGTCCCCATCGGGGGGCTGCAAATGCCTTGTTTGCTGACCTGCGACATTTCCGAGCGGGCGGCTATCGACGCCGCGCGGCGTGTTGGCATTGAGCTGTTGGGATTATCGGCACTTCATGCCGTTGGCGGCGGCAAGGCTGGTTTCCTAATGGGCTTTGCCGCCTACACTCCGTCTGAATTAGAGGTCGCGGTCAGGAAGCTGGCAAACGCACTTCATATGGTGAAGGGCGGTTAGGTCATGCTCTCCATGGCGTCTTGACCCGTCCGGTGTCACCGCCACGGCGGAAATTGGTCTGGACCATATTTGTTAAGTGGATGGGAGAACCAGACCACTCACATGATAGGACTGGGAGGAACATTTGCCGGAACCGTGAAGGAGATGAGCGATGAAAACATCGACCCCGCAGACCTTGTGTCAACTGACAGCAGATGGAGGCATCAACAGTGCCGACCTGTCTAACGCCGACAATGCCGTATTCGCCGCCATTGCGGACGAACGGGATCGTCAGTGCAATTCCATTGAGCTGATCGCTTCGGAGAACTTCGTTAGCCGCGCCGTTCTGGAAGCCCAAGGCTCGATTCTCACCAACAAGTATGCGGAAGGCTATCCCCACCGGCGCTATTATGGAGGCTGTGTCAATGTCGATGTGGTCGAAGACTTGGCCATTGAGCGCTTGAAGCAACTCTTCGGCAGCGCCTATGCCAATGTCCAGCCGCATTCGGGCAGCCAGGCCAATCAGGCTGTTTTCCTCGCGCTGCTTAATCCCGGCGATACGATCCTCGGTCTTGATCTGAAAGCGGGCGGCCATCTCACGCATGGTGCGCCGGTCAATATGTCCGGGCGATGGTTCAATGTCGTCAGCTATGGCGTCGGGGCGGACAGCCATCTCATCGACATGGATCAGGTTGCCGAGCTGGCGCGTCAACATCGCCCCAAGCTCCTGATCGCGGGAGGATCAGCGTATCCCCGCCGACTGGATTTCCCGCGCTTCCGCCAGATCGCGGACGAGGTGGGCGCAATCCTGATGGTCGATATGGCACATTTCGCGGGACTGGTCGCGGGCGACGTCTATCCGTCTCCGGTGCCCTTCGCCGATGTCGTCACCTCGACCACCCATAAGACGCTGCGTGGGCCGCGGGGCGGGTTCGTGCTGACCAATGACGCTGAGCTTGCGAAGAAGATCAATTCGGCGATGTTCCCTGGCCTTCAGGGCGGCCCCCTCATGCATGTCATCGCGGCGAAAGCCGTGGCGTTTGACGAGGCTTTGCACCCCTCTTTCAAGATCTATGCGCAGCGTGTCGTGGAGAACTGTCGCGTTCTCGCACAGAGTCTCGCCGAGGGCGGGCTGAAGATCACGTCGGGCGGCACGGATTGCCATCTGGCCGTGGTCGATCTGCGCCCCCTCGGCGTGACTGGCAATGTTGCCGAAAAGGCTCTTGAGTCGGTCGGCATAACCCTTAACAAAAATGCCATCCCGAACGATCCCGAAAAGCCGATGGTGACATCCGGAATCCGGGTCGGGAGTGCCGCAGGAACCTCGCGTGGCTTCGGTGCCGACGAGTATCGCCGTATCGCGGGTCTTATTCTCGACACGCTTCACGCCGTTCGGGGGGGATCGCTCGACGCCGACCGACAGCAGATTAACGGGCAGGTGCGCAATCTCGTCGCGCGCTTCCCGCTACCCTACTGATCGTCATGATGCGGGAGCCTGTTCTGATATGACTTCACCTTTGAAGGTCGATCTTTCGCCCGAGGACATCGCACGTTTCGGCAATGATCCCACCGTGGCGTTCGCGGCGAATTTGAAAGCCGTGCAAGAGCGTATCGCTGAGGCTTGCCTTCGCAGTGGCCGCCCTCTCGGCGATGTGCGGCTGCTCCCCGTCACCAAGACGGTTCCCGCTCATATCCTCCGCTTCGCCTTCGCGGCGGGCATTTCTGACTTCGGCGAGAACAAGCTTCAGGAGGCGCGCGACAAGCAGACGGCCCTGGCCGATCTGGCGATCCGTTGGAGCATCATCGGTCATCTCCAGACGAACAAGGTGAAGTATATCGTTCGGTTTGCGTCGGCGTTTTATGCGCTCGATAGCTTCCGGCTGGCGGAGGAACTGAATCGTCGCCTTGAGGCTCAGGGGCGGGATCTCGATGTGTTCGTGCAGGTCAACACTTCTGGCGAGGCCAGCAAATACGGTCTGCATCCCGATGATCTCCTGCCATTCGTCGAACGCCTCTCCGCATATCCCCGGCTGAAACCCCAAGGGTTGATGACGCTCGCGATCTTCAGCGCGGATACCGAGCGCGTGCGAGCATGCTTCCGTCTGTTGCGTCGCCTGCGGGACCGTGCCGTCACCGTTCACCCTGACCTTACGCAACTTTCGATGGGTATGTCGGGGGACTATGAGGCCGCCATTGAGGAAGGTGCCAATGTCGTGCGAGTTGGACAGGCTATCTTTGGCAAGCGACCAACCGATGATTCCTTCTATTGGCCCGGCCTCATGTGAGGGCTTGGTTTAGAAGTGGACGTGCCCGGAGAGAGTGGAGAGCGCTTCTCCGGTTATGTGTCTTCGACACCGAAGCGAGAATTCAAGGCTTTTATATAATACCGGCCAACCCTGGATTTGCCCCGTTGGCCGGTTGCTATAATTCGTCGAGCCGACTTGATGTTTAACGTGCCATCGGCGCTGTCATCTGGTTACTGGCGGCGGAGTGATCCAGCCGTCACTGGCAGCGGAAGCAATTTCCTGCGGCGGGTCTCCCTGCTGGGGAGAGGCGCTGGATGTGTTCCTTTTCTTGGGACGTTTCGTCGTTTCCTGTGTTTTCACTCCAGCGGAAGCCGAAGGTAGTTTCGGTTTTTGTGAGACGATGATCGCCTCAGATGCCCATAGAGGCTTGTAAATATCACGTGGCAAGATAAAGCCATTGCAGTCGTCGCCAAGCAATACCTTGATGTTGACTCCGGTGCATTTGAATGTCTCTTGGTAATCTGTCGCCAGGGCGCCCGACATGCGATAATACTTGACGGCGGCCTCATGGGCACCCAACCCGGCGGCAGCCGCCCCCAGGTAGAAATAACCCAAGTCCCGCCGCCGACCAATTTGCATTACCGTCAGTCCTAGATTTTCCCAGGAAGCGGCACTGTATAAATTAAACATGCGGCTGGACGCATCTGACCACGATCCTTCGCACGACATTCCACAATCAAGAACAGCATTGCCTTTCTTTAGGTCTTCTATGAGTTTTTTTTCAATTTCCGGGTTGAGTTGTGCAAATTTTGTTGCTGTTCCGCAGCCGGAGAGAAGGGCGGTTATTGCAATTAATATTAATATAGGCTTCATATCTATCCCTTCCATATTCCCCGCTTCTCTTTTTTTGCACGATTTTCAATTTCTCGATATTCTGTAATGGCATCCTTTGTGGCTCGACTTCCACCATTCAAGAGGATGGCCTGAGAAAGGTCTATATTGTCCTGATTTAGGCAGCGATAACTGTCTCCCGGACGAGGTTGGCAGACGATTGTCGAGAAATTCGTGCTGAACCACTTAAAGAATTCGATGTTTTTGATTGGAAATGATTGAACGCCATAAAGCCGAACCACTTTGCCGCCAATAACCGGCCAGCCGTCAGGCGAATATGATGAGACTTGACCCATTATCGTTCCGTCGGCTGATTTTGACGGGGTGGAGGACGATTTCTCTGCTAATTGCTTCAGCTTGATATCAGCCAAGCCTATGAATCGGCCGCTCGGGTATTGCCTTTTATACTCTAAAAAAGAACCGGGATTATTTTCATCTTTTATAGAGTTCCAAAATACGATTTCCGTCGATGTGGAATCTGCCGTCGAAGGAGCGCCTTGCGTTACCGCAGGATTGAGATAGATCGGATCGCCACCGAGCGAGGCATATATTGCAGGCTCTTGCGCTCCAGCGGTTTCCGCCATGACGCTATCGCGGATTTTCCCAAAGACCAGACGCACGTCAACACCCGGTGTCTCGACATGCTTTAGGAAAGCCGAGGTGAAAGGACTGTTGTTTCCTATTCCGTCGCTGGCAACATCGTCAGCCTTGGTTGCATAAGCTATTAGAGTTCCTCTGATTTTTGGTTCGGAACGAGCGAGTCCGCGTCCAATCGCCGCCGAACGTGTTGCTCCCATTGATCTGGCAAGGCTCTGTTTGAATGGATTGTCACGACACGCGTCAATCACGAACACACGCAAGTTCTTGGCTCCCATGGTCTCTTCCAAAACGGAGTCGACCCTGACCGCCTCATATTGCAGATCTCGATCGCTTTCCAATTTAGCGGATACAGGTAGCAGCCAGTTCTCTCCCGCGACTTGTATGCCGTGTCCCGAATAGTAGATGATTGCGATTTCTGCGTTTTCAGATGCTTGCCGAAATATCCGCAGCTTGCTAATCATCGCCTGCTGGTCAAGATCAGTGCCCAGGACAACGTTAAAGTGTAATCGACGCAACGCAGTTGCGACGGCGGTCGCGTCGGCGGCGGGGTTCCGTAGGGTGGGAGCGTTCCGATAGGCTCCGTTGCCGATGACGAGAGCAACCCGAGTCTCCGCCGCCGAGGCAGCGGAGACGAAACAGGTCATCATTAGCAAGCAGACGTAGATGACTTGCTTCAAGTTATGCCTCATTCGTACAAGTTGGCAACGCTTGAAGATATTCTATCGATAAGAACGGGAGACGCATTTTCCCATTTTAGATTGACTTGGTTGGCATAGGCGACGTCGCGGACATTGTACTTGATGAATTCAGAGTTTGATTCCACGGATTGCGTCCGCCCATTGGAACTGGAAGACAGGTTGAGATCGCGAGACGTCACGCTTTCCGAAGCCCCGACTCCTTTGTTGCCTTGATCTTTTCGGGACGCGTTTCCGCTCAGGCGTGCGGTCGTTGTTGTTTCCTTGACGCTCGTTCCCTTCTCGGGACGAACTGAGATCTGGATGTCGGCGACCACTGTGAAGAAGACATCTTTGACCAGACGATCGGCAATGAAGCTGCCGATACCGATTCCGGCACCGACTCCGACGCCAGCGGCAGTGCTTCCCGTTGCGTATGTCGTCAGCGCCCCTGCTGCCGCGCCGGTAACTGCGCTCTCAAGTGCGGAACCGTAGCCGCTTGATAAGAAAGAATTCTTTTTCTGCGGATCGACAGGTCCAGCCTGGATAATATTCAACTGCATCAGAAAATGTGCAGCTTTGGGATCCTCCACGACCGTATAGCCACGCGCGGTCAGCTTCATGATGATCTGTGACTTCAGGTCCAGCTCTGGATGGTCTGACGTGTTTCGGACGGAAACATAGATCACTTTTTTATTTGGCGCGACGGGGTCGAGGAATATCGTCTCGCTCATATGGGTTTGGATGTCGAGATCTTGTTTATCCAGCATTGTCGTGGCTGCCTGGCACGATGCAAGCATGATCGCTGCCCCAAAGACAACCAAAGAGCGCCGCAAGCGAACAGCATTCAGCTTATTCAACATTTCTACCCCCTTCTAGACAGCCTTTCCGGGCCATACATTCAACGTGCCAGATCACGGCTTCTTTCCTGCCTCTGCGCTCTCACATCAAATCCCTCTCTGACACGCCACCGACTGACGCTAGATGGTGGGGTCTGTGGCAGCGGTATTTGCCTGGAGCACGGATCTCCCTTTGGTAGATTACCGTTTAACGCAGCCAGATCAATCCCTAGCTTGGCTTTGCCTAGTCTATCGAGTGAATGATCTCCTGATGGTGCGATGGGGGGTAAATTCATCAATAGTTTCTTTTTATTTGTAATGTATACGCTAATGTTGGACGGATTTGATTCCAAACAAAATCATAATATTTTTAATAAAAACAAAAAATATGTGTTTATTTAATAAAAAATATTAATAGTTTTTCATATTTAATTTCAAATTACGCTATTAGGTATTTCACCGTAATGAAATGTATTTTCATCTTCTTGTTGATGTTCTGGGTCTGAGTACAGATAGTAGATGCTGAACGTCATCGACGTAACGTGGGGGCCTGTGGTCGTTTTGGACAGAAACGCAGAACGCACAGAGTCCGGTGAATGTCTTCCCAACACTGGCCGTCGCGATAGGGCTTACATGCCATTAATGTTCAGAAGCAGATAAGCGGCATGGTCTGCCTTGCGTTGAGCCCTGTTATATGTTTGATCGCATGGGTGGCGGTGTCTGCTGTCAGGGGAGCGGTCGGGCAACATGCAGTCGGTCAATTTCGAGAATTTGCGCGGCCACCGTCCGGCCCTGGCTGAACTGGGTGGTTTCGCCGAACATTACCTGCATTCAGACCCGACAAGTGCGCTAACCAAGCTGCGTATCTTCGGTGAGCAGCTGACCAAGGCCATCTATTGGGAACTGCGACTGAAGCGGCCGGAAGACCAGCACTTCGATGCTTTGATCTCTGCGTCCGAGTTCAAGCAGGCTCTTCCCAAGGTCATCCTCGACAAGCTCCACATCCTGCGCAGAGAAGGCAACAAGGCGGCCCACGGGCAAGTCATAGACACCAGCAGGGCGGCTTGGGTTCTGGAGGAAGCGGCCCAACTCGGGCATTGGTTCCTGGTGCGGTTCCAGGGGGCCAAGCCAGACCAGCTTCCCCCGTTCAGGCCCGTTCCCGAACCTCGGGACAAGGCGGAGAGCGGTGCGGACCGCGAGTCCCTGGAACAACAGCTTGCCGCCCTGGTGGCGGAACGCGATGCCCTCAAGCAGGCCTATGACGCGCTGGAGGTCCGGGCGGACGCCAAGGCGCAAGGGCAGCGAGTTGCCGACGTTCTGAAGTTCGACGAGGCCACCACGCGGCACCGGCTGATCGATGTGGCCTTGGCCGATGTGGGCTGGACGGTCGGGGCCAATGGTGCCGACACCGCCGACGTGGGCCAGGAGGTCGAACTGCGCGACCAGCCCACCGACTCCGGAACCGGCTTTGCTGATTATGTCTTGTGGGACGAGGACGGCAAGCCGCTCGCGGTGATCGAAGCGAAGAAGACCTCGGTCGATTCGGAAATGGGTCGCAAGCAGGCTGAACTTTACGCCAACGCCCTGGAGACGGCCCACGGCCTACGCCCCGCGATCTTCACCACCAACGGATACGACATCTGGCTGTGGGATGACGCCGGTGGCTACCCGCCCCGCCAAGTGTTCGGCTTTTACTCCAAAGACAGCCTTCAGCATCTGGTCCGCTTCCGGCGAAATGCCAAGAAGCCGTTGGACACGCTGACCGTCAATCCGGCCATCGCCGGGCGTCTTTACCAGATCGAGACCATCAAACAGCTGACCGAGACCTTCAGCCGCAAGCGGACCAAGGCGCTGATCGTCCAGGCCACCGGGACGGGCAAGACCAGGGTCGCCATCGCCTTGGTTGATCTGCTGATCAGGGCCAACTGGGTGAAGCGGGTGCTGTTCCTGTGCGACCGCAACGAATTGCGGCGCCAAGCCAAGAACGCCTTCACCGACCATCTGTCCGGAGAGCCGCTTACCGTCGTTAATGCCAGAACCGCCAAGGATCGGAACCGCCGGATCTACGTTGCGACCTATCCGTCGATGATGAACGTGTTCCAGACCTTCGACGTCGGCTTCTTCGACCTGATCATCGCCGACGAGAGCCACCGCAGCGTCTATAACGTCTATGGCGACCTGTTCCGCTATTTCGATGCCCTCCAGGTGGGGCTGACCGCCACCCCGGTCGAGTTCATCTCGCGCAACACCTTCGACCTGTTCGGCTGCCGCAACCAAGACCCGACTGCGTTCTACTCGCTGGAACGGGCCGTCAGCGAGAAATGGCTGACTCCTTACGAGGTTTTCACGCACACCACCCAGTTTCTGCGCGACGGCATCAAGTATGCCGAAATGTCGGAGGAGCAGCGCCGCCAGATCGAGGACGGCGACATCGACCCCGCCATGGTGAACCACGAGGCGGAGGATGTCAGCAAGCTGGTGTTCAACAAGGACACCGAGCGGCTGATCATCCGCAACCTGATGGAAAACGGCATCCGCGACGCCACCGGCCAGACCGTGGGCAAGTCGGTGATCTTTGCCCGCAACCACCACCATGCCATCCTGCTGGGTAAGTTGTTCGACGACATGTATCCCCAATATGGGGGCCGGTTCTGTCAGGTGATCGACACCTACAACCCTCGGGCCGAGGCTCTGATCGACGATTTCAAGGGCGAGGGCACCAATGACGAACTGACCATCGCCATCTCGGTTGATATGCTCGACACCGGCATCGACGTGCCCGAGATCGTCAATCTGGTGTTCGCCAAGCCGGTGAAGTCCAAGGTCAAGTTCTGGCAGATGATCGGGCGCGGCACCCGCCTGTGCGAAAATCTGTTCGGTCCGGGCCAGGACAAGACCGTGTTTCGCATCTTCGATCACTGGGGCAATTTCGAGTATTTCGAGCAGAACCGGCCCGAGGCGGAACCCTCGGTCTCGCGGCCCCTGATGCGTCTGGTGTTCGAGGCGCGGTTAACTCTCGCCGTGACGGCACTGACCGCGATGGACCTCGACACCTTCAACGCCACTGCCGCGCTGATCGAGGCCGATGTTCGGGCTTTGCCGGAAGACAGCATCTCGGTTCGCGAGCATTGGCGGGACGTTCACGCGGTGTTGGTTGAGGGCGTGGTCAGCGCGTTCACCCCCACCACTCAGCAGATTTTGCGCACCCGCATCGCCCCCCTGATGCAGTGGGTCAACGTCCGCGGCCATTCCGACGCGCTCGCCTTCGATCTTCTGGTCACCGGCATGCAGACGGCGCTGATCACCCGCTCGGCCGAGTTCCAGAACCTGAAGGGCGATCTGGTCAACGCGGTCAATGCGCTTCAGGTCACCCTCAATCAGGTGCGGGCCAAGGCCGCCTCGATCCGCAAGGTGAAGGACCCGGCCTTCTGGGGCACGGTCACCCCCGCCCAGTTGGAGGAGCTGCGCCAGGATTTGCGCGGCATCATGCAATACCGCCAGACCAACGGCACCGGGCCGGGCCACGTCATCCGCATCTACGATGTCGAGGAGGACGGGGGCCTGATCGAGGGAGGTCAGCGCACGTCGAACATCCGTTCGGTCGATTTCGCGGCCTATCGGGTGCGGGTCGAAGAGGCCTTGCACGAACTGTTCGAAACCGACCCGACCTTGAAGAAGATCAGGGCGGGGCAAACCGTAACCCAGGCCGACCTCGACGCCCTGGTCTCGCTGGTGCTGACCCGCCGCCCCGACATCGATCTGACCTTGCTCGCCGAGTTCTACCCCGATGCCGCCGGCCATCTGGATTTGCTGATCCGCCGCATCGTCGGTCTCGACGCCGAGGCGGTAAAGGGGCATTTTACCCGTTTCGTTCTGGCCTATCCCAGTCTGACGGCGGAGCAGACCCAATTTCTGCAACTGCTTCAGAACCATATCGCCCAAAACGGAGCCATCGAATTCGACCGGCTGGTCGAAGCCCCCTTCACCTACCTCGATGCCGATGGCATTGATGGCATATTCCCGGACGATGTCCAGCGCGACCACCTGCTGCGGGTCATCGAGACCTTCCTTCCTGAAAGACCCACCGCCTAAATGATCACCGGAGAGTTGAAGAGTCAGATCGATCGCCTGTGGACGGAGTTTTGGACCGGCGGCATCACCAACCCGCTGACCGTCATCGAACAGATCACCTTCCTGATGTTCGCCCGCCTGCTCGACATCACCGAGCAACGGAACGAACGCACCGCTGGCCGCACCGGCAAGCCCTTTCGCCGTCTGTTCGGCCCCGATCAGCAGGATCTGCGCTGGTCGCACTTCAAGAACCTGGGCGGTGCCCAGATGTTGCCCCTGGTCCGCGATCAGGTGTTTCCCCATTTCCGCACCACCGGGGTGGAGGAAACGACCTTCGGCGAGTACATGAAGGACGCCCAACTGCTGATCCAGAAGACCAGCCTACTGGTCTCGGCGGTTACCATGATCGACGCCCTGCCGCTGGGCAGCGCCGACACCAAGGGCGACCTCTACGAATACCTGCTCTCGAAGCTGACGACCGCCGGCATCAACGGCCAGTTCCGCACGCCCCGCCACATCATCCGCTTCATGGTTGATCTGCTCGACCCGTCCCCGCGCGAAACGATCGGCGACCCGGCTTGCGGCACTGGCGGGTTCCTGGTTGGCGTGATGGAATACCTGACCGAGAAATACACCTCGCCAAAAGGCGTCCTGGTCGATGCCGAGGGCAACAAGGCCTATACCGGCGATCTGCTGGAGCCCCACCGTGCCCATATCCGTAAGGGCATGTTCCACGGCTTCGACTTCGATTCGACCATGCTGCGGATCGCCTCGATGAACCTGATGCTGCACGGTGTCGAGGCCCCGGATATCCATTACCAGGACACCCTATCTAACAGCTTCCCCGAGAACTTCCC
The DNA here is from genome assembly GCF_000294655.1 of Magnetospirillum molischianum DSM 120. Taxonomy (GTDB): domain Bacteria; phylum Pseudomonadota; class Alphaproteobacteria; order Rhodospirillales; family Magnetospirillaceae; genus Phaeospirillum; species Phaeospirillum molischianum. The sequence goes on along the minus strand of NZ_CAHP01000013.1, from coordinate 4,101 downwards.
CGGTCATGCCAAGGATGCGCTCACCCTCATCCTCGCCAACCCGCCGTTCAAGGGCAGCCTGGATTATGAGGACGTCCACCCCAGCCTGCTCGCCAAGGTCAAGACCAAGAAGACCGAGCTGCTGTTCATCGCCCTGATCCTCAGGATGCTGAAGCTGGGTGGGCGCTCGGCTACCATCGTCCCCGATGGCGTCCTGTTCGGCTCCAGCACCGCCCATGTGGCGCTTCGCAAGATGCTGCTCGACGAGAACCAGCTTGAGGCGGTGATCTCGCTGCCGTCCGGTGTATTCAAGCCCTATGCCGGAGTTTCCACCGGCATCCTGGTCTTCACCAAGGGTGGACGCACCGACAACGTGTTTTTCTATGACGTTCAGGCGGATGGTTTCTCGCTCGACGACAAGCGCGATCCGGTCAAGGACAACGATCTGCCCGACGCCGTGGCCCGCTGGAAATCCCGTGATCCGGCCAGGGATAAGGACCGCACCGCCAAGGCCTTCTTCGTTTCTGCCGCCGAAATCCGAGCGCAGAAATACGATCTGTCGCTGTCGCGCTACCGCGAGACCATCCACCAGGAAGAAGAGTACGACCCGCCCAAGGTCATTCTGGAGCGGATGAAGGCTCTCCACGACGATATCGCCAACGATATGGCCGCGCTTGAGGAGATGCTGGGGTGAGCAGCGTTCAGGCTGGGAAATGGCCGCGTATCGCCCTCGGGGAGATTGCAGTCAAGCGACGCGGTAGTGTCGATCCTCAAAAATATCCTGATGAGACCTTCGAACTTTACAGCATCCCAGCGTATGACGCGGGGCAGCCGGAGATTGTTCGAGGGGTTGAAATCGGGTCATCGAAGCAACTCCTTGAGCCTGACGATGTTGTCATCTCTCGGATCGTTCCGCACATCCAAAGGGTATGGATCGTCGGGCCGAAGAATGCCTATCGACTAATCGGGTCTGGTGAATGGATTCCCTATCGCAGCAAACGGTTTCTTCCTCAATATCTTCGTCATACGTTGCTGAGCCCACCATTTCACGCCAGTTTCATGTCTACGGTTGCTGGTGTTGGCGGTTCTCTTCTTCGGGCAAGACCTTCGGCATTGGCCGAAATTGAGGTTTCGTGCCCGCCCCTCGACGAACAGCGCCGCATCGCCGTCATCCTGGACAAGGCGGATGCCATCCGCCGCAAACGCCAACAGGCCATCGCCCTGGCCGACGACTTCCTGCGCTCGGCCTTCCTGGACATGTTCGGTGATCCAGTTGTGAATGCTCGCAAGTGGCCAGTTGTCGCTCTCGGCGATGTCCTGAGCAACATTGATAGCGGTTTCAGCCCGCGCTGTCAGGACCGTGCGGCACTTCTCGATGAATGGGGAGTGTTGAAGCTTAGTGCGGTTACCTCAACCGTATTCCGGTCCAGCGAAAGTAAGGCTGTTGCAAGCCTTGATGACGTTGATCCGCGCCATGAGGTTCGGCCTGGAGACCTTCTGTTTTCACGAAAAAACACTTATCAATTGGTCGGTGCTGCGGCGCTCGTTGAGCAGTGCCCCTCTAAGTTGTTGCTTCCTGACTTGATTTTCAGGCTTCAGACCAAGAGCAACGAGCAGATTCATAAGCCTTTTTTGTGGGCGCAACTGACCCACCCTGGTGTGAGGGAACGGATTCGAGGTTTAGCCAACGGAGCTGCCGGATCGATGCCCAACATCTCTAAGGCCAAGCTTCTCGATCTTCCTATCGTCGTTCCCGCCATCGGTCTGCAACGGCGTTTCTCCGAGTTGTACGCAAGGGTCCAATCGACAAAACGGGGTGCGGCTGTGCTTGCGGTGCAATCCGATACTCTCTTCGCCTCCCTCTCCCAACGGGCCTTTCGCGGAGAGCTGTAGATCGGTTACCCCACGGGATCACACCATGAGCGACATCAAGCTATTCCGCCTCGCGCCCCATGGCCCGACCGAGATCGTGGGCCAGTCGGCGGCGTTGGAGAAGTCGCTTCAGACCCTGATCGAGCGGCACCTGGAGACCTTCCTGGGGGTGCGCTTCCTCGCCAGCGAATACAGTACCGGCAAAGACCACGGCGGGCGGATGGACACGCTGGGTATCGACGAGAACGGATGCCCGGTCATCATCGAATACAAACGGTCCAGCAACGAGAACGTCATCAACCAGGGTTTGTTCTATCTGGACTGGCTGATGGACCACCGCAAGGATTTCGAATGGCTGGTGCTGGACCGCTATGGCAAGGAGGCCGCCGCGTCGGTGGAATGGTCGTCGCCGCGCCTGTTGTGCATCGCCGGCGACTTCACCAAATACGATTCCCACGCGGTCAAGCAGATGAACCGCAATATCGAGCTGATCCGCTACCACCATTATGGCGACGATCTGCTGCTGCTCGATCTGGTTAACGCGGTTTCCACCACCGAGACCCTTCCGGCCGATCCAAGCCCCCGCTCCAGCAATGGCGGGACCAGGGGCAAGACCGTAACCCAGCATCTGGCCCAGGCCAGCCAGCCGCTCTCCGACCTGTACGCGGCACTGAACAGCTTCATGATCTCGCTCGGCGATGACGTTCAGGTGAAAATTCTGAAGCATTACATCGCCTTCCGCCGCATCAAGAATTTCGCCTGTGTCGAAATCCACAACCAGCAGGGAAAACTGCTGGTCTACATCAAGGTCGATCCAGACCAGATCGAGCTGGTCCCCGGCTTTAGCCGCGATGTCCGCCAACTCGGCCATTTCGGTACCGGCGACCTGGAACTGACCTTGCGCTCCCGCGAGGATTTCGAGCGGGCCAAGCCCCTGTTGGAACGCAGCTACGAGGCGTCGTGACCGTTTCGGATGTTTCGGTTGTTGCGTTTATTGCGGTTGGGTGCCATATGAAGGGCCACAGGCTGTTACCGAAATACGGGAGAGATCAATGTCGGACCTGAAGGCCTACGACCCGGTGGTGCCGACGGAAGCCGAGACCCGGATCGCCGAGGAATCCGGGCGCATTCTGGCAGGCCATGCCAGGGGCGAGTTGCGGGTTCAGTTGGATGACGGCCAGACCTTGGTGCTGCCCCAGTCGGTGGCGCGGCTGTTGAGCCACATCCTGACCGAGATGGCGGAAGGCAACGCCGTCACCATGATCCCTATCCATGCCGAGATGACGACGCAGGAGGCCGCCGACTTCCTCAACGTCTCGCGCCCCCATTTGATCGGGCTGCTGGAGCGTGGCGAAATCGACTTCCACAAGGTCGGCACCCATCGCCGCGTCCGCTTCCACGATGTCAAAGCCTACAAAGGTCGCCTGCATGCCGACCGCTCCCAGGCTCTGGACGAATTGGCTCGGGCCTCTCAGGACCTGGGGATGGGCTATTGATGGCTGGTCGCTTCACCGTCGTGCTGGACACCTGTGTGCTGTATCCGGCCCCGCTGCGCGACCTGCTGATGTAACTGACCGTCGCTGACTTGTTTCGTGCTCGCTGGACCGACCTGATCCATGATGAATGGATACGGAACCTGTTGGTCAACCGCCCCGACCTGACCCGAGTACAGTTGGAACGGGTACGCGATCTGATGAACACTCATAGTCGCGACGTAATTGCTCACGGGGTTGGCAAAAGGGCTTGCGCCGAGGCGCGGAATATGGGTCAACCGATGAATGAAGTCTCCGATCCGCTACCGCCTGAGTGACGCCGATAAGGACGCCTTGCTGTTAGAGCAGGCGGCGTTGATCGAACGTCAGGCCGCCCGAATTGCCGAACTTGAAGCGGCGCTGGGCAAGCCGAAAAAGACCTCGTCGAATTCGCATTTTCCGCCGTCCAAGGACGGCCCCGGCCGGAAGAATCGTTCGCCGGACGAGGACCGCCCCCGGAAACCGCGTCCGTCACGCCCCGGGGTATCGCGGCCATTGGCCGAGGACCCGGACAAAACCGAGTGCCGCCTGGTCGAGGTCTGCCCCCATTGCGGGATGCCGCTGTCGGCGGATCGGCAGCGGTGCCGTCACCGCTACGACCACATCGACCTCCCGGTGATCCGCCCAGTGGTGACCCGAATCGAACTGTTCGGCGGGCGCTGTGGCGGCTGTGGACGTCGTGCCCGGGCCGAGGTGCCGACGGGGATGGCACCGGGAA
>NZ_CAHP01000012.1 GCF_000294655.1 Magnetospirillum molischianum DSM 120 | reverse complement strand
TGAGCTTTTACCTCACCAACTAGCTAATCGGACGCGGGCTAATCTCTCGGCGATAAATCTTTCCCCCTAAGGGCGTATGCGGTATTAGCGTCAGTTTCCCGACGTTATTCCCCACCGAGAGGTATATTCCCACGTGTTACTCACCCGTGCGCCACTAAGGCCGAAGCCTTCGTTCGACTTGCATGTGTTAAGCCTGCCGCCAGCGTTCGTTCTGAGCCAGGATCAAACTCTCAAGTTGACTTCCGTGCCCAAGGCACGGAACAGAGCTCGTCCAAAGCAATTTACATCACGCATTTGCAAGATGCACTAGACTTTGGCCGGTTCCGGTCTTTCCAGACCCGGCGCCGCCTGCGCATCCCTTCCTGTCTCTTCACTTGTCAAACAGCAGGAAGTCGTTCCCAACTTCCGTCCCGCTTCACCGCGGGCCCCACCGCAGCGGGGAGGCCGGTTTATAATCGGCCCGGCCGGCCGTGTCAATCTCTTTTTTTCGCTTCGCGGCGATTTCCGTTTTCGGTCTTCGCCGCCGCTTCAGAACCTTTCGGTCCGTCGCAGCGAGGGGCGGTTTCTATCCCGACCAGATCATCGTGTCAACTGCTTTTTTTCTGCCTCGCGGCACAACCAGTCAACCCGCCGACCCCCGCCGCTTCAAACCAAATCGGTTCGTCCCGGCGAGGCGCGCTTTCTAAGCCCATCAAACATAACCGTCAACCGCTTTCTTAACAAAATTCAGAACTTTTTCCAAAAACTCACGGAGCCCCCGGCTGGTGACACTTTTTAGCTTATAGCGGTTACGACCAAACAACTCTAAAAAATGTATACGACGCATTCACACTCCATTCATTTGCATCGCCAATGAATGATGCATTCCAATGCTAAAGTGATGGGCATGGGGCAAGCTGGCCCGCTTCGTGGGGAAGGGAAACAACCATGACCACGCTTCTTACCGTCGCACCCAGCCCATCGCGAACCCGCCCTCTCGTCATGGGGGAGTCGGTCTACCTAATAGAACTGGCGACGAGGATTGCCGACGAAGAGCCTGAGTGGCGCGTCGTCGCGAAATACGGCTTGGGCGACGAAGACGTGATGTTCGTCAGCACCGCCAGCCACGACGGCGAATTGTTCTAGAACCACATCATCTGATTCTGGCGCGCGTCGCCACCAGAACAGCACGACAGGTCTCGCACCCCAGCTGAAAGGCCTCCAGCCCACGGGGAGCGATTACTCCGGCGGAAATGCCCTCCAACACCCCGTCGATCAGGGCGTCGAGTTCGGCCTCGACGGCATCGCATTCCTCCAGGAGTGTCGCGGTGCGAGCGCGTTGCCGCAACGCGATCAAGACACCGATCCGGTCTTCGGCCTGGACCGGGCGGCGGCGAAAGACCGTGCTGTAGAGCGCGATCGCCGTCGAACCGAAAATGCTGGCGGCCGACATGCCGAGATAGATCAGGTCGGAATAGCGCTCGAACACAGTTTGCACTTCGCGCTCGACATACTGGCTGGCCCCCTCATGAGTGGCGATCAAGGCCCCCTTCTCGGTGTCTGGAGGTTCGATGCGGGTACCAAAGGTCTTTTCGATCCCGAGTTGACGGCCATTCTCGAACAGAGCGCGCATCAACTCGATCACCTGCGGCTCTGGCAGCTTGGACCGGGCCACCAGGATCTTGTGTAGAGCCACGGTCTCGATTTCGTCCTCGGGGATACGGGGCGATACAGAGAGGAGACCGGCTTCGATCGTTTCTGCGTAAAGTCCGGGCACTTTCCGCTCCAGCGCTTTGGCATCGCCGATGGCATGGACAGAAACGCCGCGCAGGCTGCTCGCAAGGGTGCCGAACTCGCTGGAGGATTCCAATCGCGACAGCGGTTCGAACAGCACGACAAGATCGTTTCCTGCCGTCAACAACGCATCGAGCTTGGTCTCGGGAGGAACGGTTCGCAGGTCGATCCGCCTGAAATCAACTTTATATTGCTCAAGCAATCGGCGGAGAAACGCCTCGTTGCGTCCGTCGCGCCCCAACACCGTCACCTTGTGCCCTTCAAGATCGGCCAGCGTATCGATACGGGTCTTGCGCACCCCGATCACCAGGATCGCTTCATGCTCCAGCACCGCCAACGCCCGCGCCGAAGTGGGAATCCGACGTTCATCCGTGCGCAGGATGGCAAGCTCGGCATCATGGCGGGCAAAACGCGACAACGCCTGAGCCGATGTTTCACTGACATCGAGGGAGAGAGCGATCGAGGCGCGGTTCTGCGCCAGAGTTTCCGACAGACGACGGGCGAAGCGATATTCGGGGCTGTCCTCGGGACCGACGGCAATCGTGACCGTCGTTGGCTGCGCGTACCAATAACCGACGATTCCGACCACCGCGACAGTCAGCAGTACCGTCGCTACGGAGAGCAGCAGGATCTTGGTTCGGTTGCTCATCGCGGATCTCTGTCCATAGTCCTCCCTGAGGCATCCCGGCGAAGCCCCGTCTTTCCTGCGCCGGGATCATCCGTCATTGGAAGAGGTCTGGCCAGAGATATGCCTCACCACCGGCGTTTGGTTCTGAATTCCGATTGGCACTCAACATTAGTACAGCTTAATATTAGGCGAACTCAATATGGAGAGAACGGCCATGAACGAAACCGGACTCGTTGACGTTTCCCCCGCTGAAGCCAAAAGCTGGATGGACCAGGGCACGGCAGTTCTGATCGATGTCCGCGAACCCTATGAATATGGATTCGAGCGGATTCCCGGCGCGCTTTTATTTCCGCTTGCGACCTTTACCCCTGCCGCTCTGCCATCCGGAGGGAACCAGAAGATCGTATTGCAATGCGGAACGTCAAAGCGATCCGGCATCGCGGCCCAGCGGATGATCGATGCTGGCCATTCGGTCGCCTACCACATCAAGGGCGGATTGGCCGCGTGGAAGGAAGCCGGACTTCCTCTGCTCGGCATCAATCCGACCACCGGTGCCATTGAAGAGAAAAGCGCATGACGTTTCCATCGTGGCGCAGTTTTGGCGCCCTCACCGTCCTCTTGTCCCTGCTGGGCGGAACAGCGGCCCAATCGCAGGAGATCGTCCTGTCCGCGCCCGAGGCAAACGCTTTGGTCGTTGCCGGAAAGATGACGCTGGTCGATGTCCGCACCCCAGAAGAATGGCGTCAGACTGGTGTTCCGGCGGGAGCCAAGCGGCTCGATTATCAGAATCGGACCGGACAGACGCAATTCGTCGAACACCTCACCCAAGCAATCGGTGGCGACCGTTCGACCCCGGTCGCGATCATCTGCCGCAGCGGCAACCGCTCGACCCAGGTGCAGAGGCTGCTGATCGAAAACGGCTTCACCCACGTCGTCAATATCCGGGAAGGGATGCTGGGCAGTGATGCCGGTCCCGGCTGGCTACGACGCGGCCTGCCGGTTATCCCCTGCCCGATGTGCTGAGGCACCACACAAATCGATCAGATTTAATTGTTGAACAGAACACAATAATGAGTTTGATCGATTGATCGTCGAAGGCGATCCTGACGACGGGCAGACATAACGATGGCCCGTCGTCAGGAGGTCCGATGACGCTCGATCAGATCAAGGTTTTCGTTGCCGTTGCCGAGAGCCTGCATGTAACCCGTGCGGCACAAGCGCTGGGGCTAACCCAATCCGCGGCCAGCGCCTCGATTGCCGCGTTGGAGGCCCGCTATGGTTTGGCTCTGTTCGATCGGATCGGACGCCATATCGAACTGACTCAGGCGGGGCGTCTGTTTCTTCCTGAAGCGAAAGCGATGCTGGCCCTGGCGAACAGGGCCGAGACGATGCTGGCCGATTTGTCCGGCCTGCGGCGCGGACATCTTGATCTTTATGCCAGCCAGACCATCGCCGGATACTGGCTGCCGCCCTGGCTGCATCGGTTTCGCGAACGCTATCCCGATATCACCGTCTCGCTGACGATCGGCAACACCCGTCAAGTCGCCCGCGCCGTGCGAGAGGGCACGGCCGACCTTGGCTTTGTCGAAGGCGATATCGACGACCCTATCCTCGCGCGGCTGTCCGTGCCGGGGGATCGGCTGGTGATGGCGGTCGGCTCGGGCCATCCTCTCGCCGGAGCAAAAGATGTTACGCCCGCCGAGATCATCGGCCTTGCATGGGTTTTGCGCGAAGCCGGGTCAGGCACCCGCCAGATATTCGAAGCGGCGCTTGGCGAGTATGGCATCGATCCCCGCGCCTTAACCGTCGCCATGGAGCTTCCCTCGAACGAAGCCGTGCGGAGCGCAGTCGAAGCCGGAGCCGGGGTGACGGTGATATCGCACCTCGTCGTCGAATCGGCTCTGCGCGCGGGACGACTAGCAACCGTCGGCCTCCCCTTCCCGCTTCGATCTTTTACCGTGATCCGCCACGGCGACCGCCACCGCGCCAAGGCAAAAGACGCCCTGCTCGCCCTGATCCGTGACGGACTGCCCTCCCCCACGGAAACGGAGGCTTTATGATGAGTGGGTTCGCGTCCTCCCTCCGGCCGTTTTCCCGGCTCGACCACCCGCGTGAGGTGGTGCGTCAATTCACTCCTAACTGGTTCGCCGCGACGATGGGAACCGGCATCCTGTCCATCGCCTTGGCTCAGATTCCGGCGCGAGAGCTTGACTTTGCCGTCGCCGCCGAAGCGCTGTGGGCGTTCAACATCGGCTTGTTCGTGCTCTTCACCGGGCTGTACACGGCACGATGGATCTTCTTCTTCGACGGAGCGCGTCGGATTTTCGGTCATTCGGTCGTGTCGATGTTCTTCGGCTGTATCCCGATGGGATTAGCGACGATTATCAACGGATTCCTGATCTTCGGACCGACGCATTGGGGCGAAGCCGCGATTACGATCGCCGAGGGGCTGTGGTGGTTCGACGCCGCGTTGGCTCTGGCCTGCGGCATCTTGATCCCTTTTCTGATGTTCACCCGTCAGAGCCATACCATCGATCAGATGACCGCCGTGTGGCTGTTGCCGGTGGTTGCCGCCGAAGTCGCTGCCGTCAGCGGCGGTTTGCTCGCACCGCATCTGGCCGATCCATCGTCCCAATTGCTGGTTCTGATCGTCGGTTATGCGCTGTGGGCCTGCTCTGTACCGCTGGCGATGAGCGTTCTTGTCATCCTGGTGCTACGGATGGCAGTGCACAAGCTGCCGCACGCCAGCATGGCGGCGTCGAGTTGGCTGGCACTCGGCCCTATCGGCACCGGAGCCTTGGGCCTGCTGGTACTGGGGGACGCCGCTCCGGCGATCTTCGCCGCCAACGATCTCACTGCCTATGGTCCTGCCGCTCATGGTATCGGCCTTATCGGCGCGCTCCTGCTCTGGGGCTATGGGCTTTGGTGGGGAGCACAGGCCGTTTTGATCACCCTGCGCTATCTGCGCCACGGCCTGCCATTCAATCTCGGCTGGTGGGGCTACACCTTTCCTCTGGGCGTCTATGCGGTGGCGACTTTGCGCCTTGGCACCGTGCTGCCGATACCGGCTTTCACGACATTCGGCCAAATCCTGGTCGCAGGTCTGGCGGTGCTGTGGCTGATCGTCGGAGCGCGCACCCTGTGCGGAGCATGGCGAGGCGAGTTGTTCGTCTCTCCATGCCTGAAATCGGACGACTGATACCAACCGGCCAACGAAGTGATGGGCCTGAACACCCCGTATGTTATGTTATAACGTATCGAGATGTTTCCCTGGAGGTTCTTTCCGTCATGCTGTCCCGTATCGCCCTTGTTTCCACGCTGCTGATCGCCTTGAGCGGTCACGCTCTAGCCGAACCACTCAAGGTCGTCGCCAGTTTTTCAATCCTCGGCGACATGGTGCGCCAGATCGGCGGCGATCAGGTCCAGGTTATCACTCTGGTCGGCCCCAACGGCGACGCCCACGTTTATCAACCGACGCCAAGCGACGCCAAAGCGATCGCTGATGCCGATCTGATTGTCGTCAATGGGTTGGGCTTCGAGGGCTGGTTCGCCCGTCTGTTCCAGGCGTCCAAAAGCAAGGCACTGGTCGCGGTGGCCTCAACCGGGGTAACGCCGCATGAGCTAAAGGACGAAGACGAAGAGGGAGACGAGTCCCACCGCACACACGGCCACACCGATGGCCACGGCGGTGCCACCGACCCCCATGCATGGCAATCCCTGGCCAATGGGCGGCTCTATGCGGGTAATATCGGGGAAGCGCTGGCTCAGGTCTCTCCTGATCGGGCCGAACACTTTCTGGCGGCGGCGGCGGCTTATTCCCAACGCCTGGGTGTTCTCGAATCCTGGGTGCATCGGGAATTGAGCGCGATCCCGAAGGCGGAACGCAGGATCATCACCAGCCACGACGCCTTTGGCTATTTTGGTAAAGCCTATGGGATCGAACTGCTGGCCCCGGTTGGGATCAGCACCGAGGCCGAACCGACGGCCAAGGATGTCGCCGCTCTCATCCGGCAGATGAAGGCGACTAAAATCCGGGCGATTTTCATCGAGGCGATGACCGATCCCCGCCTGATCCAGCAGATCGCCAAGGATGGCGGCGGCACTGTCGGCGGCGCGCTCTATTCCGACTCGCTGTCACCGGCTGACGGCCCCGCCCCTACCTACGAGGCGATGTTCCGCCACAATGTCGAAGTCTTGAAAGCCGCCCTGGCTCCACGCAGTTAAGGGCCGCCGGGGGGGAGGGAGTCCCCTCCCCCACCCCGATCAATCCACGGACTTCAAATTCTCGGCCGCCATCTTGCCGCTTTTAGTGTCCGAGACCAGATCGAACCCGACCTTCTGGCCTTCGCGCAGATCGCCCAGCCCCGACCGCTCCACCGCGCTGATATGGACGAAGGCGTCCTTGCCGCCCTCATCCGGGGCAATGAAGCCGAAACCCTTTTGGGCGTTGAACCATTTCACGGTCCCCGTAGTCATCAGGAAACCCTTTCAAGAACGGAGGAACCCCCTTGCGTTCAGGCAAGGGGCGGTGCACGGGCTGGATAAGACGATCGCTTTCAAGGGGCCGCCCCGATCGGCGCATCATCAATCCACCTCCCCGCGTCTATGACATGGTTGCTCCGAAATCGCGATCACATCAACCATAATGAAAATTTACATCTGCAAATTAACGTCTTTAGGTAGATTCTCCATTCCCAAAACCACCCGCGTCGGCATGCTGCGAACCAGCCGGGCGATGCGCGCTTATGGCCAAGACTGGAATTCGGAGGATACCGAAATGCCAGGGCAGGCCTGGACCGAAGTCTGGTGGCGGCAAACACCCTAAGGTCCGTCAGAGTAGTGTAAAGTAGACGATCACGTCCGGTCGGATGCGGTCGGCGCGCAGAGGAGCGTTCACGATCATGAATCCCGCCACCCTTGCCATTCACGCTGGTCTGTCCGACAGCGTTCCCGGCCAGCCGGTTCTCAGTCCCCTGGTTCCCGCCACCAGCTTCTTCGCCGACCCGGATGCGATTGGCTTTTCCGCCAACGATATGGGCGATCAGACACCTCACTTTTATTCGCGCTGGAGCAATCCGACCGCCGAAACGCTGGAACAACGTCTGGCCGCGCTTGATGGCGGCGAGGCGGCGCTGACCTTCGCCAGCGGAATGGCGGCAATCAGCGGTCTGTTCTTCCACATGCTGAAGGCTGGGGATCATTTGATCCTGTCCGACGTCTGCTATGCTGGCGTGGCCGAACTGGCACACGAGACCTTGCCGGAATGGGGCATCGACGTCACGAAGGTTGACACCTCTTCGCCTCAGGCCGTCGCCGATGCAATCCGCCCATCAACCCGACTGGTCCATATCGAAACGCCCGCCAACCCGATCCTGCGGCTGGCGGATATTTCCGCAATCGCTGAAATCGCCCGCCCGCAGGGCGTTAAACTGTCGGTCGATGCGACGATGGCAACGCCGATCGCGACCCGCCCGCTGGAGTTTGGAGCCGATTTCGTCGTTCACTCCCTGACCAAATATGCTTGCGGCCATGGCGATGCTCTGGGCGGGGCCGTGATCGGGAAACACCAGGCGCTGGCCAGTCTACGCAAAGAGGCGTTGATCCATTTTGGCGGTGCGATCAATCCTTTTGCCGCCTGGCTGATCCTGCGCGGACTTGAGACCCTGCCAATGCGGATGGCGGCGCATCAAGCCAACGCGGCCGCGGTAACCGAATTCCTGTCCAACCATCCCCGCGTCGGGCGGGTCATATGGCCGGGTTCGCCCACCCATCCCCAGCACGAACTGGCGCGGCGGCAGATGCGCAATTTCTCCGGCATGGTGTCGTTCACCGCCGATGATGGCCCGGCTTTGGCGCGCCGCTTCGCCGAACGGCTGAAGCTGGTGGCCTATGCCGTATCCCTGGGCAAGACCCGCAGCCTTTTGTTTTACATCCCGTCGGACGACATCATCCGCTCGTCTTTCCGCCTGAACGCCGCAGCCGCGCAAAGCTACCGCGACTGGACCGGCGACGGCACCTTCCGTCTGTCGGTCGGAATCGAAGACCCGGCGGACATCATCGCCGACCTGGAACAAGCGCTGGGATAGACGGCAGGAATGCGTCTTTAAGACTGGCGCCGACACTGGCCCCCCCTTTATCCTGAGCCGATGACCAGTCCCTCCCTGACCCTCTGCGCCGACGATTACGGCCTTGCTCCTGGAATTGGACGTGCGATCCGCGCTCTGATCGAGGCGGGACGCCTTCAGGCAACCGGATGCATGACCGCCGGACCGTTCTGGCCGTCCGAAGCCGCGCTGCTACGCCCGCTGTCGAGGCGGGCCGAGTTTGGCGTTCATCTGACCCTGACCGATCATTCGCCATTGGGAACGATGCCGGATCTGGCTCCAGATGGCCGCTTTCCCCCGCTGGGGAAGCTATTGAAACGGGCGATGCTGCATCGTCTCGACCGTGCCGAGATCGCTGCGGAATTAGAGCGGCAAGTCGATTCGTTCGAAGCGGCGATGGGGCGGGCACCTGATTTCCTCGACGGACACCATCATGTCCATCAATTGCCGGTGGTGCGTGACATCGTGCTCGATCTGGCCGCACGCCGACTGGCCCCCGGTGGATGGGTGCGGTCCTGCTGGGATAATCCGCTGGCAATCCTGGGACGTGGAATCGACCCGGCCCGCGCCGGATTGATTGCCGCTCTGGGAATCGTATTGCGCCGCCATCTGCATCGGGCCGGGATCGCCCACAATCTCCGCTTTCGCGGCGTGTACGACTTTTCCGGTCGCACCCCGTATTCGGCATTATTCGAACGATTTACCGACCTCCCCGGCCCCGGCACCCTGGTGATGTGTCATCCCGGCGAGGTCGATGAGCCGTTACGAGCCTGCGAGACGCTGACGGACCAGCGCAAGGTCGAATACGCATTCCTCGCTTCCGACGAGATGGCCGCCTCTCTGACCCGCCGAGGTCTGGTTCTGGCACCACTCCCGCGCGCATGAGCAGCACGGGAAAGGCCATGCGACTGGCCATCTATTACTCGGCTCTCTTCTCGATCATCGGGATTCTTGCACCGTTCTGGCCGCTTTGGCTGTCATCGCGGGGGTTAAGTCCGTCCGAGATCGGCATTCTGATCGCCTTCACCTACCTCACCCGGCTGGTCGCCAATCCATTGGTCGGACATTGGGTCGATCATCGCGGCGACCGCAAACGACCGATTCTGATCCTGGCGGCAGCGGCAACAATATTCTGCCTGCTCTTCCCCTTCGCCTGGGGATTCTGGCCGATCCTAATCGTAACGCTGCTGGTCTTCCTGCCGTTCAATGGACTCATGCCGGTTGGCGACAGTCTGGTGCTGATGGTCGCCGCCCGCGAAAAGCTTGATTACGGCAGGATACGACTGTGGGGATCGCTGGCTTTCGTCGCGACAGCCTCGCTGGTTGGACGCGCTTTGGCCGAGTGGCCGGTGACCAATCTACCCTGGCTGTTTTGTGCGATCCTGTTCTGCCTGACCCTTTCCTGCACGGCGCTACCCGATGCCCGCGTCCAGTTACGCGACCACCCGCCGCCACCGCTGCGGCCCCTGCTGGGATCGGGACTCTTCCTATTGTTCCTGGGCGCGACCGCGCTGAACCAGACCGCCCACACCGTTTATTACGGCTTCGCGACCTTGCATTGGAAAGCGGCGGGGCTGTCCGATGCGACGATCGGATTATTGTGGTCAGAAGGCGTCGTTGCCGAGATCGTTCTGTTCTCCCTCAGCGGTCGGGTGGTGGCATGGCTAGGACCGGCAGGACTGATCCTGTCGGCGGGTTTATGTGGGATCGTCCGCTGGTTCGTGCTAGGCGCGACCACTGAACCGGCCCTGCTCGCGCTGGTTCAGATCCTGCACGCCGCGACCTTCGGCTGCGCCCATCTGGGAGCAATGCATTTCATCCAGCAGGCGGTTCCGCCGTCGCTGTCGGTGCGAGCCCAGGGACTTTTCACCGCTCTGTCGGTCGGGCTTGCCCCTGGTCTGGTCATCGCCGCCGCCGGACCGCTCTACGAGCGCCTGGATGGCGAAGCCTTCTGGGTGATGGCGGGCCTTTCCGCCGCAGCGGCACTGATGGCGTGGCCGCTGGCGCGGCGATGGAACGGTCGCAGCCTGATCGCGCCCTGACCGTCGCCCGACGAAAGGACGGCGACGCCCGTCTTGTCATCACACGCCTCGCCCCCAATCTATCGATAGATGCGGACAGACGCATCGAAACGAAAACCATGCCAAGAGTAAGGTTTCTTGCGGGAGCACGGACATGTTGACGCGACGACATTTCCTTTTGTCAGGATCGAGCGGCCTCGCGCTTCTTGGTCTCTCCAACGCATTCTTCACGTCCCGCGCCCGTGCAGGCGAAGACTTCCCCCTGGTTCACACAACAAAGGAGTGGCGCAGCATGCTGACGCCGGAACAGTTTGCGGTTCTGCGCGAGGAAGCGACCGAGCGGCCGTTTTCCAGTCCTCTTAACAATGAGCACCGCGCCGGAGAGTTTTCCTGTGTCGGCTGCGGACAGCCTTTGTTCGACTCGAACACGAAGTACGACAGCGGCAGCGGCTGGCCCAGCTTCTGGGCTCCGAAGGATAAGGCGGTTGCCACCTCGACCGACCATAAGATCGGCGTGGCCCGGACAGAGGTTCATTGCAGCAAGTGCGGGGGGCACCTCGGCCACGTCTTCAACGATGGACCGGCACCGACCGGGTTGCGCTATTGCATGAACGGAACAGCGTTAACATTCACGCCCAAGACCTCCTGATCTTCGTTTCGAGGCGTGGCGATCCGTTCCGTTTAGGCATGAATCGAGAGGTCGTCCGATGCTGTTGTTCGCCATCGCCTATCTCGCCGGAGGGCTGACCGTCCTCAGCCCCTGTATCCTGCCGGTTCTGCCGTTCGTGTTTGCCGGAGCCGAGCGTCCCTTCCTGCGAAGCGGGTTGCCGATGCTGGTCGGGATGGCACTGACCTTCGCCCTGATCGCGACCCTGGCGGCGGTGGGCGGCGGCTGGGCGGTCGAAGCAAATCAAGCCGGGCGATGGATCGCTCTGGTGCTGCTCGCGCTGTTCGGATTGGCCCTGCTGTGGCCCGGTCTGGCCGAACGAATCAGCCATCCCCTTGTCACACTGGGCGGTCGGCTGTCCCAATTGGCGGAACGCGGCGAATCTGACGGAGCCACTTGGTCGGTTTGGCCTCCGGTTCTGCTCGGCATCGCCACCGGATTGGTCTGGGCTCCGTGTGCCGGACCAATCCTGGGGGTGATCCTGACCGCCGCCGCGCTGGATGGAGCCAGTATTCACACAACGCTGCTGCTGGTGGCCTATGCCGCCGGAGCGGCCACGTCATTGGCGGCGGCGTTGCTGCTGGGGCGCCGAATGTTCGCGGCGATGAAACGGAGCCTTGGTGTCGGCGAATGGGTCAGGCGTGGCCTGGGCGCGGCGGTTCTGATCGGAGTTGCCGTCATCGGCCTCGGACTCGATACCGGAGTACTCAGCCGAGTGTCGTTGCCCAGCACCGTCGCCGTTGAACAGAGGCTACTTGACCAGCTTGAACCGACACCGAACATGCTGGCGGCGATGGCGGCATCCGAGGGGAGCCTTCCGATCGAAGGAATCCTGCCCTCGTTGAGCGGGGCGACGGCGTGGCTGAACGGACCGCCCCTCAGCACCGACGACCTGCGCGGGAAGGTTGTTCTGGTCGATTTCTGGACCTATTCCTGCATCAACTGCCTGCGCACCCTGCCCTACGTCCGCGCCTGGGCCGACAAGTACCGCGAGGCGGGATTGGTGGTGTTGGGTATCCACGCCCCTGAATTCGCCTTCGAGAAATCGATCCCGAACGTAACTGGAGCGGTACGCGACCTGAATGTGACGTATCCGGTTGCGATCGATAACGATTATGCTCTGTGGCGCGGGTTCAACAATCATTACTGGCCCGCGCATTATGCCATCGACCCGCAGGGCCGCATCCGGTTCCACCATTTCGGCGAAGGTGGCTACGAGCACACTGAACAAGTGATTCGCCAATTGCTGACCGAGGCCGGACGGACACTTCCCGCAGAGACGGACAAGAACGCGGTCGAGACACAGGGCGTTCATGCCCCCGCAGACTTCGCCACGCTTGGCTCGCCCGAAACCTATCTCGGTCATGACCGGGCTGAGAATTTCCGTTCGCCCGGAGGCATTGTCCCAGACCGGACCTCTCCTTATACCGCCCCGGCAAAGCTGCGCCGCAATGAGTGGGCCTTGGCGGGAGAGTGGAAAATCGAATCCGAACGGGCGATTGCCACCGCAGTCGGCGACCGCATCCTGTTTCGTTTCCATGCCCGAGACCTGCATCTGGTGCTGGGACCGGACGAGAACGACGCTCCGGTACGGTTCCGGGTCCGGCTTGACGGTGCCGCCCCCGGCGTCGATCATGGTCTCGATATCAATGCCGAGGGAATGGGGACGATCACCGGACGGCGGCTCTATCAGCTGATCCGACAGACCGATTCCAGCCGCGACCGGACCTTCGAGATCGAGTTCCTTAGCCCCGGCGCCCAGGCGTTCGCGTTCACGTTCGGCTGAACGGCGGTATTTAAGCTCGCCATCACTTCGACGGAGACAGGCAGAACCGCCGCAATTCCGCCTGATCGAGTACACCATTATGATTGAGATCGAGCGAGTCGAAGATCAGGTTAGCCTGATGCAGAAACTCGTCCAGGCTGACCTTGAAATCGAGATTGGTGTCCGCCGACATCACCGGATCGATCCCGTTGGCCGGATTGGGTCGCTCACGGCCACCATCGCCATCACGGCCACCACTCCGCCCGCCCCATCCGCCGCCGGGAAAGCCGACACGGCCGCTTACCGATCCGTCGTCTTCGTCCCGCTCGTCGCGCCGGATATGGGGTGGTTTGGGAGGAGCTTCGGGACGAAACGGAGCGCGATAGACTGACAATTCATCGGCGGTGATGAATCCATCGCCATCGCTGTCCATCCGGGCAAACTGCGCACGGGCGTCGGCCAGGAAGTCTTGGCGCGAGACCGTACCGCGATGAACTGAATCGACCCGGACAGCCCAATCGTCAAGTGCCGCCTCGCATCCGCGCCATCCCAGCGCGCCGCCGGTCAGCGGCTCGGCATTGGGACTAAGGCTAGGGGCGTGCTGCGAACCGGATCGAGACGCCCCGCCAGGATCGCCCGAGCCGGAACAGGCCGCGAGTCCAACGGCCAGAAAGACGACATTCCACGCTTTTCCGGTCATGACTCACCCTGCTTGTGGCCCAAAAATCCGCCCATCCCACGCCCGGCGAGATCAAAACGCTGACTCCGATTCAGCATACCCCAAAGACCGACACGCAGACAGACGCAGATTCCTGCGTTTTCGGAATGGAGCGCCACGACGTGCCGCTTACGTCGATCGCCATCTTTCTACACCGGAACGTGTTATTGCTAAGGAGTGGGGTCGCGGGGGTGATTTCAGCGTGATGGACGACAGACACAACAGAGATTCGACCGATCCGACACTAGGCGGATGTAACCCCACGACTCGGTTCGGGCGCGAACCGAAACGCCTGATCATGCGCCTGATCACCTCCCGGCATATTATTCTTACCCTGACGCTGGCGCTATTGGCCGGGCTTGGGACAACGGAGTTGTTCCGACTAACGCTGGAAGCCAACAACCGCGTCGCCTTCGACAATTGGGCGGAACGCGAGGCTACGGCCTTACTCGAACGAACCCTGGGCGGTCGGGCAATGGGGGCGGTCGTTTTTTCCGGCGAAACCGATCCGTCGCTTCGCGCCGCGGCGACCGGCCGCGACCCGGCCCGGCGAACAGATGGCGACAACGCCGCTCGGAGCCTTGAAACCCTTGGACGCGAAATCAACGGCGAGGGCACCTTTGTCGTCAATCGCGCCGGTATCATCGTCGCCTCGTGGGATGCCATGGGACGAATACGGATCGGCACCGACGTCGGATTCAGACCCTTCGTCCAAAGCGCGCTCGATGGGACCGAAACCGTCTATGCCGCAGTGGGGATATCGACCGGGGAACGGGCCTTGTTCCTTGCCGCGCCGGTCTGGGCAAGCCAGAACGAACAAAAAGCCGTGGTCGGTGCCTTGGTGGGACGAGTCGGGATAGACGTGATTGAACGATCCCTACGGAATGGAAGCGACATCGCCCTGCTGGTGTCCCCCCATGGAGTGGTCTTTGCAAGTTCACGACGAGACTGGCTTCTGTCCCTTGTCGGAGACGCCTCCCACGACCGCATCCGCGCCATCGCCGCCCTGCGGCAGTTCGGGGCCGCCTTCGATAGCCCGCATCGGATCAGAACACTGCCGTTCGATCCCAACTCAACCACCGTGCAGATCGACCAGACCCGTTACATGGCGGCGCGGCTGCCGCTGAAATGGAACGATCCAGGCGGTGATTGGTCGCTGGTGCTTCTCACCGATCTGGCCTCGGCGGCACCGATGGCGCTCCGTGCCGGTATCGGTGCCCTGGCGACATTGGGAACGGCCTGTTTCGGCTTGCTGGCACTGAGTCGGCGCGACGCGGTGGCTCGTCAGCGCCAGGAACAAAGCATCCAAGACGCCGAGGCACGGCAACAGATCGCCATCACCGAAAGGCAGAACCGGCAATTCGACCTGATTGCCCGTCTGCACCAGACCACGAACCTTACCGAAATGGCTCAGGAACTCTTCTCCGGTCTGGGGCGCGACCTGCCTCTGCACCAGGGTAGCCTGTATGTGAGCGACGATGACGGGCAACGATTCCATCTGGCCGGATTTCATGGCAACGGCAGAGCGCCAGAGCAAATCGGGACGAGCGACGGCATGATCGGAGAGTGCGCCCGACAGAGCCGGACGCTTTGTTTCGAAGATCCTCCGGCTGGAGTCTGGCGGCTTCGCCCAGGCCCTGGCCCTGGCGAAGCATCGCCGCGCGTCCTGCTGCTGTTGCCGCTCGTCCACGATGGTCGCGTGCTGGGCGTGCTTGAACTGGCTTCGCTCTCTCCTGCGCTTGCCGAGAATCGGGCGACGGTCGAAACGATCCTGCCGACTCTGGCGGTCCAGATCGACTTTTTGCGGGCAACACGGCAGGCCCGCGATCATCTGGCCGAGGTGAACCGCCTGACCGAATCGGTCCGACTCCAACAGGATCTCAGCCAACAGACCGAGGATTGGTTCCGCACCATTCTCGATGGAATGCCGGTTGGGCTTCTGGTGGTCGATTCCTCTGGACGCATCATCCTGTCCAATCCCGAAATCGAACATTTAAGCGGCTATTCACTCGACGAGTTGCTGGGGGAGAACATCGAAAAACTGCTCCCGGCGCCGCTTCGTGCCCAACACGTCGAATGGCGCAACGCACTGACGATGGGTGAGGATCAGGTCATTCGGATGGGCCGCAAACACCCCGCTTTACCTCTGGTAACGCGGGATGGACCCGAGATCATGGTTGAAATATCCCTTATGCAAACCCCCGCTTTGGGATCGCAGCGTCCCTGCGTTTGCGCCATGATCCGCCCCATGTGATCCACCCGACCGTGACAGACGGCAAAATCCGGGCTAGAACCCCACCGATGAATTTCGACGTTATCGTCATCGGTGCCGGTGCCGCCGGATTGATGTGCGCTGCTGCTGCCGGTCGGCGCGGGCGGCGGGTGCTGGTGCTCGACCATAATGACCAGCCGGGCCGCAAGATTTTGATCTCGGGCGGTGGACGCTGCAACTTCACCAATCTGGGAGTTGCCCCCGACCGCTATCTGTCTGGCAATCCGCATTTCTGCACCTCGGCGCTAAAGCGCTATCGCCCGACCGACTTTCTCGACCTGCTGCGACAGCATCGGATTCCCTGGCACGAACGCAGCCATGGCGAATTGTTCTGCGACCGTTCGGCCGAAGACATCGTGACGATGCTCCTCGCCGAATGCGCCGCCGCCGGGGTTGACCTGCGCTACGGGCTGAAAGCTGGCGCGGTCAGCGGCGATGGCCCCTTTACCGTGGCAACCGGCGCGGGAGGACTCACCGCCGCTTCGGTGGTACTGGCGACCGGGGGGCTATCGATCCCCAAGATCGGAGCCAGCGGCTTTGCCCATGCCGTCGCCCGCCGCTACGATATCCCGGTGGTGACGCCGCGTCCCGGATTGGTGCCACTGACCTTCGCCGAAACCGATCTGGCCCTGATTCGCCCCCTGGCCGGGATCGCGGTCGAGGCAATCGTTTCGGTCGGGCGCGCCCGGTTCCGTGAGGCGGTTCTGCTCACCCATCGCGGCCTGTCGGGGCCGGCTGTGCTGCAAGCCTCATCCTACTGGCAACAGGGCGAGTCGATCGCGATCGACTGGTTGCCCGATCTCGACGCCGCCGCGTATCTCCTGGGGCGCAAGACCGAACGGCCCAAGGCGGAGGTGCGGACGGTACTGGCCGAGCATCTGCCCGCCCGCCTAGCCGAGGCGTTGACCGTCCGGGCCGGATGTGACGGCCGCCCGATCGGTCAGACGACTCATGCCGCGCTGACCGCGCTCGCCGCCGAGGTCAAAAACTGGAGCCTGACTCCCACCGGCACCGAAGGTTGGCGCACCGCCGAGGTCACCGTGGGCGGAATCGACACTGCGGCCCTGTCGTCCAAGACGATGGAGGTCAAGGCCCACCCCGGCCTGTTCGTGGTGGGCGAGGCCGCCGATGTCGCCGGCTGGCTGGGCGGTTATAACTTCCACTGGGCCTGGGCCAGCGGCTGGGTCGCCGGTCAATTCGCCTGAGCCTCCGTCTTTATCGTTACCCATCGAGGAGGTCTCATGTTCGTCGGAATGGACTTTGGCACCACCAACAGCGCCGTGGCGATCGCCGGGCGGGATCAGGCGGCGGAAGTCGTCCATTTCGCCACCTCGGCAGGACCGGCACAGACCTTGCGCTCGGTCCTGGCCTTCGATGCCGCCCGCCGCGACGCCCATCACAACATCGTGCCATTGGTCGGCCACGACGCGATCGACGCCTATCTGCACGGCGACGGCGAGTGCCGTTTTCTGCAATCGTTCAAATCCTATCTAACCAGCCGGTTGTTCACGGGCACCTCGATCCTCGGCCGAACCTACAGTCTGGAAGATCTGGTGGCGCTGATCGTCGCCCATCTTCGCCGTGCCGCCGAGGCTCAGGGAACACGCGTAGAGCGAGTGGTGGCTGGGCGGCCGGTGCGCTTCGTTGCCGAGGGTGGCGAGACCGAGGACGATTACGCCACCGGGCGGCTGGTCGAAGCCTTTGCCAAGGCCGGAATCAGCGACGTGGTATTCGAGTACGAGCCGATCGCCGCCGCTTATTATTACGAAAGCGGGCTGACCGAGGATCAGACTGTCCTGGTCGCCGATTTCGGCGGCGGCACCAGCGATTTCTGCTTGATCCGACTGGGACCGGGACGCGCGAAACTGGCCCGACCCGAAGACGCGATCATCGGTACGGCCGGTGTCGGCATCGCCGGTGACGCTTTTGACCGCCGCATCGTCGAACACGGCCTCTCCGCACATTTCGGCAAAAACGATACCTATCTCAGCGATGGCAAGTCGTTGCCAATGCCCGCCTGGATTTATGCCAAGCTGGAACGCTGGCATCATGTCGCCTTTCTCAACACGCCAAAGACGCTTCGGCTGCTGCGCGACCTCCAGCGTCATGTCGAAGACCCCGACCCGATCGAGCAATTGCTGGCGCTGATCGAGCACAATCTCGGCTATCACCTCTACCGTGCGGTCGAGCGGGCCAAGCTGGATCTGTCGCGGGGAGAGGAAACCCTGTTCCGCTTCGATCACGCTCCGGTTCTGGTTGAACGGCGGATCGCTCGCAGCGAGTTCGAGACCTGGATCGGCAAGGAGCTGACCGCGATCGAGGAGTGCGTCGAAGGACTGCTCGACACCACAGCGATTCCAGCCGAACGGATCGACCGCGTCTTCCTGACCGGCGGATCGTCGCTGGTGCCATCGGTGCGGGCGATTTTTGCCCGCCGCTTTGGCGAGGACAAGATCAGCGCAGGCGGCGAATTCATCTCGGTGGCAAGCGGTCTGGCTCAGCGCGCCCGCGAGGTCTTCTCCGCCTGATTCGGGCGGTTTGGCGCCTATCGCGAAAATGCCCGTGGGTCGGCCACACAAGAGAGCGGCATGGGCTGGCGGTCAAGCCGCAGGCCGGGCGCAAAAACCGCTTCGGCGGCGCGGTCGGGATAAAGCTTGCGATAGCCATCCCAGACAGCCCAGGACGGGGTGAAGCGCAGATCGGGGATATCGTCGGCGGGGCTGTTGGCATTGTCGATTCCGACCAAGGCCCCGCCCGAGAACACCGCCCCGCCCGACATACCGGGATACGCGCCAAGCCGGGCTTCGATCTTGCAGAAGAACCGGCCCGATGAACCGGACTTGCCGAGCGAGGTATATCTTTGCTCGTCGATATCGTGGAAACGACGGCACACGCCTTGAGCCGCATGAAGCCGGTCGCGACCCAACGCCCACCCAACCGCGACGATTTCGGTTTCGACGACGACGTTCGGGATGGCGCCCCACACCACCGGCATCAGATCCGCGGAAGCGACGAAGGCGGGATCGATGCTAGCGAAGGCCAGATCGAGTCCTTCGTGCAGCCGAATATCGCTCAGCCCCTTGGTCTCGACGATCTCGCCGGGACGAGGGGAAAAGCGCACGACCGCCTCGACCGTCCGCGTCCCGTCGCTGGACAACCAATCCTCGACCTGATGTGTCGTTAGCGCGACGGTGCCGAAGCGGTCGAGCAGGACACAAGACCCCCTGCCCTCTACTCCGGCACGATAGGTGATGACTCGTCCGCAGGTCCGTCCCGTTTCCTCGACCCAGGGGGAGCGGTCGCACTGGAGGGCAAAGCCTCGGGTCCGCCCCTCCATCCGTGGATCAATGGCAAGAACGTCATCCTCCTCCCCGCCCCTTCCTGGAGACGGAAGAGACGGAGAGAGGATGGAAGCAGCCGCAACCGACCCAAGCCCAAGAACAAACAGACGCCGCGAAACCATCCAAACGGCCGACCCTATAAGAGTTTTTCGGCCTTCAATGCCTCTTGCACCGATGGCAGCGCGGCAATCCGAACGGAATGGGCGGCCAGGGACGGCCAGTCCGATACGTCGATACCGACCCGAGGCAGCCACGACACGACGGTGAACAGATAGAAATCCGCGACAGTCGGCGTCACGCCCACCAGATAAGAACTCTTGACCAACGCCTGATCGGTGAAGTCGAGACGACGGCGCAACGTGGCCTTGGATATCTCCTTGGCTTCGGCGGGAAGCGCCGGATTGAATAGGCCCGCCGTCGCTTTGTGCAATTCGGTGGCGATAAACACCAGCCACTCGACCAGCCGGATATGATCGGCGGTGCCCTCTGCCGGGGCAAGGGACAAATCGGGAGCCTGCGACGCAAGATAGAGCAGGATCGCGACCCCCTCGGTCAGCACCTGACCGTCATCCAGCACCAGCGCCGGAATATACCCCTTCGGGTTGATCGCCAGGAAATCGGCCCCACCATCGGTTTTCTTGGTGGCAAGATCGACCGCCTCGACAGTGAAGTCGAAGCCTGCCTCGATCAGAGCGATATGGGACGCCAGCGAACAGGCCCCCGCCTTGTAATACAGCTTCATGGCACCTTCCCCTTGTCGTTATGCGTACCGTGTGGGATCAGGCCTTCGTCTCGGGGGCGGGCACAACGCGAAGATAGTGGTTATGCACCCGGAACACGATGACGAGTTCGACCACCAACGTCAGGCTTGAATAGAGCAGATTGGTCAGCGTGAAATGCTCGATCACAAATCCGGTTTCCGGCAAAGCGGGTAGAATCAGCAGCTTCCACGCAGCCCCCAGCAATAATCCAGGACACAAGACGCAGGCCGCGCCGATCAGCGCCCACACAAAGGCCTTGAGACGGCGGGACCGAGCCGAACGGAAATAGATGATTGCCGCGATAAGGGATATCACCACGCTTATCATTGCTCAGACCACCCCGAGAAAAAACACTCATTCGGCGCAAGCGCCTCGGGTATAGACTAAGCGATCTCTTGCGGAGCGACAACCTGGGCCTACCCGTCACGGCGCACAACCGCGACCGCCGCTTCGTTGCGGCGCAGGAACGGCAATGTCCAGGGCGGATCGTATAGAAAGGACGTGGGCGCCCCCTGCGGTAGCCATGCCGTCCCGTCCAGGCGGGTCAATAATTCCCCCTGATGCTGGGCGATCGCCTCACTGTCACGCCAGCCAGTGAAGCGGAGAACGGCCAGGGTCTGAGCGGGAATCTCGACCAGACGAACACGGTCGTCATCGGGAACCGGCAGCGTCTCCATTGTGAAGGAAGACGGCATGAAAAACCGCATCGTCTTCCGCCCGCCCGATTCGCTTCCTTCGACCGGGGTGGTCATCGCGATGGACCGCGACCTTTCGGTTTCGACCGGGGCCGTCATCGCAACCTTCTGGCGGTCACGATTACCACCGAAGATATACCCAGCCAAAATTCGGAACGCCTGATTGCGGGCTTCTGATTCGGTGCCATCGACATCCGTCTCAGCGGCGATGCGAGGCCCGTAATGACGAATTTCGATATCGTCCGCCAAGGTGGCGACCACCTCGTAAACCGGCTGTTCGGTGCCAGATCGGATCCCGACCACCGTACAGGCCGACAAAAGTGCGAATGAACCGGCAACGGCCAACCCGTTTCCCACGTCCGACAGCCTCATGATCCCGATCCTTCCGATACAGGGTTCAAGCTGTTGATAGATGGGAAGAATATGAGAATGAACAAGAGCGTTCACGTGTTTTTACGGGGGTTCGGAAACTACCCGTAATGCGGAATAACGCGTCGAAATCGACTTTCAAGCCAGTTGGACCTTGCTATTAGCCGCCGAACGATCAACACTGTGTTCATCAATTCTGCCCTGAGAAACGACCAGAGTCGCTCGGCACTTGATCCGCTTCGCGAAGTCGCGTCGCGTGAATCTCATTCTTGGAGACCTCAATATGCCGAACGGCACCGTCAAGTGGTTCAACAGCACCAAGGGTTTTGGCTTTATTGCTCCGGACAACGGCGGCCCGGATGTGTTCGTGCACATCTCCGCGGTCGAGCGCGCCGGCCTCAACGGCCTCAATGATGGCCAGAAGGTTTCCTTCGAGGAAGAGCGCGATCCGCGTAAGGGCAAGACCTCTGCGGTCAATCTGAAGGCCCTCTAAAGCCTGAGATGTGGTTGGCCGTCCCCGTGACGGCCAACCGCTGCTCTGCTTGTTTACGATCCAAACGTCCACTTTTCATGAGCTTGCAACCATGAAACCGAGCGAAATCGCCCGCGTTGAGGCATATCTGCGTGCGACCTTCGGCAACGACCGCATTCGGATCGAACCGCCCAAGAAGTCCAGCGCTCCAGTCGAAGTCAGCATCGGCGATGAATTCATCGGCGTTCTGCATCGTGACGAAGATGAAGGCGAAGTCTCGTACTCGCTGAACATCTCCATCCTCGAAGAGGATTTGCCGGCTCTCGCCAAGAACTGAGACCGGTGCGAAGGGACTTCGATTCCATGGCGGGGGCGGGAAGCGGGAAAAGTCTGCGGATCGTTTTCGCCACGATCGGCTCGTTCGGCGATCTTCACCCATACATCGCCTTGGCGCTTGAGCTGAACCGGCGCGGCCACCGCGCCGCGATTGCTGGCAGCGAAATCTATCGCGACAAAATCCAGGCGCTGGGGATCGACTTTTACCCACTCAGCCCTGATTTCAATCGAATTCGGGCCGTACCCGGATTGATCGAGCAGATTCTGCATCCCCGTACCGGCGCGGAAACCCTGATCCGCTCCGTGATGATGCCAAGTCTGCGCGAGTCCTTCGCCGACCTGTCCACCGCCGCCGAAGGGTCAGACCTGCTGGTCTCGCACCCACTGGCTTTTACCGCGCGGCTAGTAGCGGAAACTCAGGGGCAACGCTGGGCCTCGACCTTCCTCGCCCCCTTCACCGCCCTGTCGGCCCACGACCCTTCGGTGATGGCCGAAATTCCATTCCTGAACCTGTTGCGCCCGTTTGGACCGTCCCTTTTCCGCGAAATTTACCGCCACGTGATGATCCGCGCCCATGATTGGAGCGCGCCCTGGCATACCTTCCGCGCCGAGCTTGGTCTGCCGCCCGCAGCGAACGACCCGCTATTCAGCGGGCAACACGCGCCGGATCTGGCGCTCGGTTTGTTTTCCCCGCTGCTGGGAGCGCCCCAGCCCGACTGGCCGCAAAACAGTATCGCCACCGGCTTTGCCTTTTACGACGACGGCGCTGTGGGGGGATTGCCGCCCGATCTGACCGCGTTCCTGGAAAGCGGACCGCCACCGCTGGTTTTCACCCTTGGCACCGCGATGGTACGCAACCCCGGCAGCTTCTTTGAAGACAGTCTGAAGGCCGCGCAGCGACTGCGCCGACGGGCCGTGCTGATGGTCGGCGGCAATTCGCCACTGCCACTCGGCCCATTGTCCGATTCCGCAATCGCCGTCGCCTATGCCCCGTTCTCCGAACTGTTTCCCCGCGCCGCCGCCATCGTCCATCATGGCGGTGTCGGCACCACCGGCCAGGCAATGCGGGCAGGCCGTCCGATGCTGGTGGTTCCGTTCGGCTATGACCAGCCCGACAACGCCGCCCGCGTCACCCGACTGGGGATCGGCCGTTCGCTTCCGATTGGGCGCTATACTGCCAGCCGCGCCGCCAACGCACTGGGGGCACTGCTCGACTCGTCCACCTGCCGCCGTCGGGCCGCTGAAATCGGCGTCCAGATCAGCGCGGAAACCGGCACCGCCAATGCCTGCGACGCCCTGATCGCCCTGGCCGGAGCCGGAACAACCGGATCTCCCCGGACGGAAAGACCGCTCATCGCCTCGGCGGGGTAACCCCCGCCAACGCACCGAAAAACTCGGCTGTCTCGCCCGCGACCTGGGCACGTTGGCGATCGACCGTGATCAGGTGGTAGCAATCTCCTAACAGAACCGTGCGGACCGGACCTCTCAGACGGCGAGCGACATAACGAGGATTGCGCAGACCACAGATATCGTCCTCAACAGCGTGAACGATCAGGGTCGGCACATTAATCGTTGGCAGTTCCGGCTTCAGCAGTTCGACAAATTCCCCCATCTCGCGCAGCGACCGGCCGGAGATCCCTATCGCCCCGGCAGCGGTGGTGTTTCCATTCATCTTCGCGGCGGCAACAGGACGACGCAGACGTTCATCCTTAATGCTGAAGGGATCGCTGCCGACAAAGCGATAGGACAGCCCCCGCTCCGTCTTTAAAAACCACGGCAGCAGAAAAGACAGCCGGGGCATCGACCAGCCGTCATACCACAAGGGCAGGGAATACAGCGCGAGACCGGCAACATTGTCCTTGTGCTGTGCGGCAAGATGCAACGCCAGCAACGCCCCCAGGCACAGCCCGGCAACGAAGACGGTTTGATGGCGCTGGGCCGCATCGGCATAAACCGTCTCGACGCTGCCGTACCAGTCTCGCCAGCCGGTCTTCAACAGATCGGCCTCGCTACCGCAATGTCCAGCCAGCCGCACGGCATAGACGACGAACCCCGAGGCGGAGAGGCAACGGGCGACCGAGCGCATCTCGTTGGGCGTTCCGGCCAGACCGTGGATCAGAAGCACCGCCGGACCGGATTCGTCCAGAGCTCCACGATGATAAGTATAACCAATATGGGGCAAGGCCGCTTCGGCGGCAGCGGGGATACAGGTCTGGATTGTCATCGGCGTCCTGTCGAATCCTCGGTTGCTCTCAACAGTTTGGGCTTGGTAGAATCGGAAATATTCTATCATACCGAACTCCAACCCAACCGCTATGATCCGGTGGGGACACGTTATTTCGGGGAGCGACCCCCCTCTTCTGGAGAGAAGACGACATGAGCATCGGAACGCCGTTAAGCACGTCCGCCACGCGGGTCATGCTGTTGGGCGCTGGCGAGTTGGGCAAGGAACTGGTCATCGCCTTACAACGGCTAGGCGTCGAAGTGATCGCGGTTGATCGCTATGACAATGCACCGGGGATGCAGGTGGCACACCGCTCCCACGTCGTCACCATGACCGATGCCGATGCCCTGCGCCGGGTGATCGAGGCGGAAAAGCCGCATATGGTGGTCCCGGAAATCGAGGCAATCGCCACCGATCTTCTGCTTGAGATCGAGCGGGAAAAGCTGGCCGAGATCATCCCGACCGCTCGCGCCACCCGGCTGACGATGGACCGTGAGGGCATTCGCCGTCTTG
Source organism: Magnetospirillum molischianum DSM 120 (assembly GCF_000294655.1). Classification (GTDB taxonomy): domain Bacteria; phylum Pseudomonadota; class Alphaproteobacteria; order Rhodospirillales; family Magnetospirillaceae; genus Phaeospirillum; species Phaeospirillum molischianum. The sequence goes on along the minus strand of NZ_CAHP01000012.1, from coordinate 95,623 downwards.
CCGCCGAGACTCTGGGCCTGCCGACCTCGCCTTATGCCTTCGCCGAATCGCTTGAGGAATTGCGGGCGGCAATCGACAACGGTATCGGCTATCCGTGCGTGGTCAAGCCGGTGATGTCGTCATCGGGCAAAGGCCAGACCGTTCTAAAATCCGCCTCGGACGTCGAAGTCGCGTGGGTACACGCCCTCCAGGCCGGCCGCGTGGCGCGAACCCGCGTCATCGTCGAAGGCTTCATTGATTTCGATTACGAGATTACCCAGCTCACGGTGCGGGCGGTCGGGGCGTCGGGACAGGTCGAAACCTATTTCTGTGACCCGATCGGGCATCATCAGGTCGATGGCGATTACGTCCTGTCGTGGCAACCCCAGGCGATGAGTCCGGCAGCCCTGGAGGCGGCACGCGCAATTGCCGGGCGGATCACCGGCGATCTGGGCGGACGGGGCATCTTTGGTGTCGAGTTGTTCGTGAAGGGCGATCAGGTCTGGTTCTCAGAGGTCAGCCCACGCCCCCACGATACTGGTCTGGTAACTCTGTGTACCCAGCGCCTATCCGAATTCGACCTCCACGCCCGCGCCATCCTGGGCCTGCCAGTCGATGTTACCCTGCGCTCGCCCGGCGCTTCGGCGGTGATCTACGGCGGAATGAACGCAACCGGAATCGCGTTCGAGGGACTGGCCGAGGCATTGCAGGTGCCGGGCAGCGACCTGCGCCTGTTTGGCAAACCGGAGAGCTATCAGAAGCGCCGGATGGGAGTGGCGGTTGCTTCGGCTCCCACGGTAGACGAAGCGATCGAACGGGCCAAACTGGCCGCCAGCCGGGTCCAGCCGGTCCGGGCCTAACCGCGCATGCGGCAGGCCCGGAACACGGGGCCTGCCGCTATCCCGCGATCAGAGACTCCAGTTCGCGCAGGAGTGCCTGCGCCGACTGGGCGGGTGCGGCCGCCCCCGCCGCAGCGGACTCCTCTTCCAGTTGGATGACGTCGTTCAACAGGAAGGTCGCGATCTTATCGAGGGTGGGGTAATCGAACAGCAGCGACGCGGGCAACGTCTTACCCAGGCTGCGGTTCAGCCGGTTACGCATATCGACCGACATCAGCGAGTCGAACCCCTGAGCCACCAAGGGCTGGTCGAGAGCGATTGGCTCACCCTCGGCATAGCCCAGAGTATGGCGAGCCAGTTCCTGAAGGTAAGACCGCAGCAGACCGGGCCGCTCGACGGCCAGGACAGCCCGCAGTTCCTCGACGATATTCCGCCCGGACGAGGCGACGGTATCGGTCTGCTCGACCGCTCCCCCCGCCGAAGCCAAAGCCGCATACAGGCCGCGTTTGGCATCCAATCCCTGACTGGCGACAAAAGCCCGCCAATCGGCATCGACAATACCGGGTTGGGAAAGATCCTCTTTCAGGACGTGCTTCAGAACCCGCAGCGCCTGATCGGGATTGAGTCCCCGGATCCCCATTGCCGAGAAGCGATCGCCGGACAGAGCGGCGGCCATCCCGGCTTCCGCCCACGGACCCCAATTGACGCTGGTCGCGGGCAGCGATAACAGGCGGCGATAGGCTGCCAGGCCATCCATGAAGCCGTTGGCCGCGGCGTAATTACCCTGGCCGAGATTGCCAATCACCGCCGCGACCGACGAGAACAGGACGAAGAAATCAAGCGGCCGGTCGCGGGTGGCGAGGTGAAGGTTCCAGGCTCCCCGGAGCTTGGGAGCCATCACGGTACGGAAGCGCGGCCAGGTCAGATCGGCAATCATGCCATCGGCAAGCAAGCCCGCCGCATGAACAACGCCTTTCAGCGGCGGCATCGTCGTATCGATATGAGCGACGATGCGCCCCACATCGTCGCTTTGCGCGACATCGGCAGCCACGATTTCGACCGCGACTCCTGCTTCGCGCAAATGAGCGATTGCCGCTTCGGCAGTCGGGTTCGGGGCATTGCGGCCGGTCAGAACCAGATGGCGGGCACCCTCGTCCGCCAGCCATTGCGCCACCCGCAGACCCAACGCCCCCAACCCGCCGGTAACCAGATAGGTCGCCTCGGCAACGACAGGCCCGCGCTCGCGCATCAGAACCTTGCGGTCCTCGCCGTCACGCGACAGAACGATCTTGCCGATATGGCGGGCCTGCGCCATGTAGCGGAACCCGTCCTCGGCCTGATGCAACGGAAACACCGTGACCGGCAGCGGACGCAGTTCTCCGGTTTCGAACAGAGGGAACAACTCGGCGACCATCGCCGCGATCGTCGCCGGATCGTCACGCGACACGGCAGCCAGATCGAACGGGCGATAAAAAATCGTGGGGTCCAACGCCGCGACCCGCGCCGCGTCCCAGATCCCGATCTTCCCCATTTCCAGGAAACGACCGCCCTTCGCCAGCACCGAAAAACTGGCGGGGATGAAGTCGCCGTTCAGCGAGTTAAGGACGATATCGACTCCCTGACCATCGGTAAGCGCCTTGATCTGCGGGGCGAAGTCGGTGTTACGCGAACTGAACAGATGAGTGACGCCCATCGCGGTCAGGGCGTCACGCTTATCCTGCGAGCCAACGGTGGCGAACACCTCGGCTCCGGCCCGGAGCGCCAGTTGCACCGCCGCCATCCCGACACCGCCCGCCCCTGCATGGATCAGAACACGGTCGCCCCGTGTCATCTTCGCCAGCACGGACAGGGCATAATGAGCCGTCAGGAAGGTGGCGGGCAGCGTCGTTGCCTCGGCGAAGCTCAACCGCTTCGGCTTCGGCACAACCTGGGCACGGGTAACGGTGACATGGCTGCCGATGCAACCGGGCGAGGCAAGAACGATAACCGCCTCGCCGTCGCGCAGGTCGGTCACCGCAGTCCCACGTCGAACCACGGTTCCGGTCGCCTCGAAGCCGAGCAGACCGGCCTCGCCGGGATACTGCCCGAGCGCGTTCAGCACATCGCGGAAATTAAGACCGGCGGCAACAATCGCGACCTCGACCTCGTTCTCTTGTGGCGCACGGCGGGGCCGGGTCTTGAAGGTCAGATCGTCAAGGGTATGCCGGGGGCCAACGTCAAGGTAATAGGCTTCGGCTGCGCTGATCGCGGGCACCGCCCCAGCGGTCGCGGCTTTGGTCGCGGGTGCGGCAAGCAGACGAGCCGCGAAAATATGGCCGCCCCGACGCAAGGCAAGGTGATCCTCGCCCACAACGGATTCTGGGGCGCTACCATCGAGGATCGTCGTCAGGGCGGCGATCCCCTCGGCGCTGACTTTGGCCTCGACATCGATCAGACCGCCCCACATCTCGGGGAATTCGTGCGAGATGGTACGACCGAACGCCCACAGCGCTCCACCAACCAAGCTCGCGGGCCGGATCGATTTATCCTCGCGAATGACCGATTGCGCTTGGCTTGTCACGATCCACAGCCGGGTCGGCTGCGGCAGGGGTGTGCGGCCCAGTCCTTGAACGATATCGAGCAGACCGCCAACCCATTTCTGATGGTCGGCGTCCAGACTGTCGGCGGTGGACTCGTCGCCCTGCCCGCCTGCCCCGGTCGTGTCCAGCACCACCCGGATCGAGACGAACAGCCCCTCGGCCGCCCATTTCGTTACCCTCCCGCCAAAATCGGACACATCGCCCTGGCACAGGTCGAGAGGGTCGAGTCCCTGGGTACGCAAGCGGGCGATCACGCCATCGCCCCAACGGCCCGCACCGCGCACGACAACCCATCCGGTTGCCGCCGCAAGCGAAGGAGCCGGATGCGCCGCCGTCGCCACCTCATGCCAGGACAAGGTATGAACCAGTCCCCGGTCGTCTCGGCGCATCTGCTGATAGAGGGTGTCGCGGTCGGTTTGCTTCAAGAGGAAATCGTCGATTTCCAGAGCCGGAGCGCCATCGGCGGCATAGGCGGTAACCGTCGCCTTGACCAATCCCGGCGATACCGCGATCCGGGTATGGCAGTAAAGCGGCCCAGTCAGCGACCCGAGCAAACGGACGCTTCCCATATGCAACGGAATCAAGACGCTATCGCCCACCAACATCTCGGACGCGGATTTGTCGCAAGCGGGCAGAACAGTCTGAAGGATCGAATCGATCAGTCCGGGATGGATCGCGTTATCATCAATCCGGCCGGTGGCTTCCAGACGGCACCAGGACTCGTCCTCGCCCTGGCCAATCTCACGCAGGCAACGGAAATTCGGTCCCGTACTGTAGCCAACCGTCTCGATCAGGGCATAAAAAGCGTCATGCTCCATCCGTCCGGGACTACGTGCGGCCAGCGCGGCGAAATCGGCCCCCGCAGCGGCGCGTGCCTTGGGTGGCTCGGTTGAGATCCGCCCCGCGCAATGGGTTAGCCATGCAGCATCATCCGCTTCGGCGGCCCGGCTGACCAGCCGGAAACCACGTCCGACGCCCGGCTCGCCCTCAACGATCATCTGCACCGTGCGAGGCTCATCGTCATCAACGACCAGCGGCGCGGTAAAAGAAACGTCGTCAAGCTGGCTCGCACCCGCTCCGGTCAGATCGCGCATCGCCCCGAACGCCATCGACAGATGCGCGGCGGCGGGCGAGATGATCCGACCGAAAATCTTATGCTCACGCAGGAATGACGGCTGTTCGGCGGTAAAATGAGCCTGATAGAGCACGGTGCCGCGCGCGAACAGCGGCGAAACGATTTTCTGTCCCAACCAGGCGTGGCCGCGTCCAGCAACGGCCCCTCCACCTGAATCGGGCAGCGGGGGCAAGTAATAGCTTTTGCGCTGGAAAGGATAGCCGGGGATCGCGACCTTGCGCAGATCGAACGGCTTATCGCGCCCATCCCAATCGATCTCGGCCCCCTGGGCATACAGCGCCGCCACCGCCGCCGCCAGAGTCCGATGATCGGCGGTCGCATCGGGATTCGCACCCGAGGGGCGCATCAGCGACGGCAGGAACACCCGTTTGTCCGACTCGACATTTGTCCGCGCCAGCGCCGTCAGGATCGGGGCGGCACCGATTTCCAGGAATAGAGTCACCCCATCCTCGGCCAAGGTCCGGGCCGCAGAGGCGAAACGCACCGGCGCTTCGACCTGAGCCGACCAATAGCCCGCGCTCGACAAATCCCCCGCCTCGGCCTTACGACCGCTCACCGTCGAAACCATCGGCAGATGAGCCGGACGATAGCTTACTCCCGCCGCCACCTCGGCGAAGACATCCACCATCGGCCGCATCAGCGGCGAGTGGAAGGCATGCGAAACCCGTAATTCCTGCGTCCGGTAGCCCTGGGCCTCGAACCCGCGCCGCAAATCCGCCACCCTATCGGCCGGACCGGCGATCACGATATCCTCGGGCGTGTTGATCGCCGCGACCGACACCAGCGCTCCGGCCTTCACCGCCTCTGCAATGGCGGCGGAGACCACCCCTTCGGGCGCGGCGACAGAGGCCATCGCCCCACCGGACGGCAGGCTCTGCATCAGACGCCCCCGTTCCGCCACCAGGGTCAAGGCATCCTCCAGCCCGATCACTCCGGCGACATGGGCCGCGACGAACTCGCCGATGCTGTGCCCGGCAACGATGTCAGGGGTTACCCCCCAACTCCGCCACAATTCCGCCAGAGCATATTCGACCGCGAAGATCGCGGGCTGGGCAAAGCGGGTCTGTTGCAGCCGTTCGTTATCGGCCTGCGGTCCATACAGAAGGTCCAGCAACGACTCGCCCAGCCGTCCACGCAAAATCGCATCGCAAGCATCGAGCGCGGCGCGGAAGACCGGCTGATCGCGGTACAGGCTGCGACCCATCCCGACATATTGCGACCCTTGGCCGGTGAACAGAAACGCGATACGGGGCCGCTCGCTCTTCGATCCGACCGACACAGAACGCGGCGCGGCTCCGGCCAGAGACTGGCGCAGGCCCGAGGCGATCTCGGCCCCGCTCGATCCCACCGCCGCCAGACGGAAGCCGAAATGGCTCCGCCCTGCCCCGGCCATATGAGCGATATCGCTCAACGGAGCCGTCGTGCTCTCCAGATAGTCGGCGAAGCGTTCCGTCAGAGCGCGCAGCGCGTCCGGGCTGCGCGCCGACAGCGGCAGAACCTGCGGATCGGGCGCGGTCGGGCCATCGGCGCGGGCGCTTTCCGCCGGGGCTTCTTCCAGAATGACATGCGCATTGGTGCCGCTGAAACCGAACGAACTGACCCCAGCCCGACGCGGCTTATCTCCGGCGGGCCACGGCGTCAAAACCGTCGGCACCCGGAACGGGTACTGCTCCCACGGAATATGCGGGCTGGGCGACGACAAATGCAGATGCGGCGGAATCTCGCCATGGCGCAGGCACAGAAGCGCCTTGATCAGACCCGCGATCCCAGCACCGGCCTCAAGATGGCCGATATTCGTCTTGATGGTGCTGATCCAAACCGGATCGTCTGCGCCGCGCACCTTCTGCATGATCCGGCCGATCGCCTCGACCTCGATCGGATCGCCCAGCGGGGTTCCGGTGCCGTGGGCCTCGATATAGCCAATATCGGCGGGCGACAATCCCGCCGTCTGCAACGCGCGCTGGATCACCTTTTCCTGGGCCAGACCGTTGGGAGCGGTGAGACCGTTGCTCTTGCCATCCTGATTAACCGCCGATCCGCGAATCAGACCGAGGATTCGGTCTTTGGCGGCGATAGCATCGGACAGACGCTTCAGCACGATCACCCCGCACCCTTCGCCACGCCCATAGCCATCGGCGGAGGAATCGAAGGTCTTGCACATACCATCCGGCGAGATCGTTCCCAACTTCGACGACGCGATATGGAAAATCGGCGACAGGATCAAATTGATCCCGGCGGCCAGCGCCATGTCGCTTTCGCCGTCGCGCAACCCCTGGCAAGCCAGATGGACCGCCACCAGCGAGGACGAGCAGGCGGTATCGACCGCCATGCTGGGGCCTTCGAATCCCAGCGTGTAGGAAATCCGACCCGACGCCGGAGCGAAGCAGGTTCCAGTCAGGGCATAGCCGTCGATCAGGTCGAGCCGCCCGGAATGGCGGTGAGCCTGGGTATAATCATCGCTGGAAATACCGACATAGACGCCGGTTCGGCTGCCGCGCAACGAAATCGGGTTGAGGCCGGCATCCTCGATTGCCTCCCACGCGACTTCGAGCAGCAAGCGCTGCTGCGGGTCGAGACTGATGGCTTCCTTCGACGAAATCCCAAAAAACGGCGCATCGAACTGGTCAATCGGCCGATCGATGAAATTGGCCCGCAAGGCATGGGTGGTGCCGGGCGCGTCGGGCGACGGATGATAAAAAGCCTCGGAATCCCATCGCTCGGCTGGAATCGGCGCGCTGGTATTGTCGCCCCGGCGCAACATTTGCCACAACGCCTCGGGATCGTTGGCCCCACCGGGAAGACGGCAGGCCATCCCGACCACCGCAATCGGCTCGCTACGGGCGGCCTCGATCTCGCGCAACTGGTTTTGTGTCTTTTTAAGCGCGATGAACGTCTTTTTAAGAACGTCCGCCGTGCCGTCGGGAGTGATGTGGTCGGGGCTCGTCACGTCGTTCATAGCAGGTTCACCTCGCGTTCGATGAGCTGTTCCAGTTCGCTGGGGGACAGGTCGTCCAGAAACCTGAACCCCGAAGAATCGGGGAAAGCGTCGGGTGGAGCGGCGTGCGGCGTGGAGCCGACGGGGGGCGGCGGGGGCGGGTCGTCGTGCGCCAGGAAATAATCCGCCATCCGGCAGATCGACGGATAATTGAAGAAGAACGTCGCGGGCAACCGGGACTGAAAGGCAAGGTCAAGCTGCCGTCGTAATTCCAGCGCCATCAGCGAGGTAAAGCCCTGCTCGCCCAGAGCGCGGTCGGAATCGAGCGGCGGAAGCGGCTGGTCGCTCAAGACTCGACGGGCGATCTCGTCAATGGTGCGGATCAGCCCGTCGCGGCCCCCTCCTGGCACAACCGGACGCACCGGATCGGACGGCACACGCGGAACGGGATCGATCGCCGCCGCAGTCGGAACTGAAACCGTCACCCCCCCGCGCACCGGCGAGACGTAATAGCTTTTGCGCTGGAAAGGATAGCCGGGGATCGCGACCTTGCGCAGATCGAACGGCTTATCGCGCCCATCCCAATCGATCTCGGCCCCCTGGGCATACAGCGCCGCCACCGCCGCCGCCAGAGTCCGATGATCGGTAGTCGCATCGGGATTCGCACCCGAGGGGCGCATCAGCGACGGCAGGAACACCCGTTTGTCCGACTCGACATTTGTCCGCGCCAGCGCCGTCAGGATCGGGGCGGCACCGATTTCCAGGAATAGGGTCACCCCATCCTCGGCCAAGGTTCGGGCCGCAGAGGCGAAACGCACCGGCGCTTCGACCTGAGCCGACCAATAGCCCGCGCTCGACAAATCTCCCGCCTCGGCCTTACGACCGCTCACCGTCGAAACCATCGGCAGATGAGCCGGACGATAGCTTACTCCCGCCGCCACCTCGGCGAAGACATCCACCATCGGCCGCATCAGCGGCGAGTGGAAGGCATGCGAAACCCGTAATTCCTGCGTCCGGTAGCCCTGGGCCTCGAACCCGCGCCGCAAATCCGCCACCCTATCGGCCGGACCGGCGATCACGATATCCTCGGGCGTGTTGATCGCCGCGACCGACACCAGCGCTCCGGCCTTCACCGCCTCTGCAATGGCGGCGGAGACCACCCCTTCGGGCGCGGCGACAGAGGCCATCGCCCCACCGGACGGCAGGCTCTGCATCAGACGCCCCCGTTCCGCCACCAGGGTCAAGGCATCCTCCAGCCCGATCACTCCGGCGACATGGGCCGCGACGAACTCGCCGATGCTGTGCCCGGCAACGATGTCAGGGGTTACCCCCCAACTCCGCCACAATTCCGCCAGAGCATATTCGACCGCGAAGATCGCGGGCTGGGCAAAGCGGGTCTGTTGCAGCCGTTCGTTATCGGCCTGCGGTCCATACAGAAGGTCCAGCAACGACTCGCCCAGCCGTCCACGCAAAATCGCATCGCAAGCATCGAGCGCGGCGCGGAAGACCGGCTGATCGCGGTACAGGCTGCGGCCCATCCCGACATATTGCGACCCTTGGCCGGTGAACAGAAACGCGATACGGGGCCGCTCGCTCTTCGATCCGACCGACACAGAACGCGGCGCGGCTCCGGCCAGAGACTGGCGCAGGCCCGAGGCGATCTCGGCCCCGCTCGATCCCACCGCCGCCAGACGGAAGCCGAAATGGCTCCGCCCTACCCCGGCCATATGAGCGATATCGCTCAACGGAGCCGTCGTGCTCTCCAGATAGTCGGCGAAGCGTTCCGTCAGAGCGCGCAGCGCGTCCGGGCTGCGCGCCGACAGCGGCAGAACCTGCGGATCGGGCGCGGTCGGGCCATCGGCGCGGGCGCTTTCCGCCGGGGCTTCTTCCAGAATGACATGCGCATTGGTGCCGCTGAAACCGAACGAACTGACCCCAGCCCGACGCGGCTTATCTCCGGCGGGCCACGGCGTCAGAACCGTCGGCACCCGGAACGGGTACTGCTCCCACGGAATATGCGGGCTGGGCGACGACAAATGCAGATGCGGCGGAATCTCGCCATGGCGCAGGCACAGAAGCGCCTTGATCAGACCTGCGATCCCAGCACCGGCCTCAAGATGGCCAATGTTCGTCTTGACCGAACCGATCAGCAGCGGATCGGCGGGATCGCGTCCAACCCCATAGGTCGCGGCCAGCGCGGCCATTTCAACGACATCGCCCAGCGGGGTTCCGGTGCCGTGGGCTTCGATATAACCGATATCGGCAAATGACAAACCGGAACGGGCAATGGCGCGGCGGATCACCGCTTCCTGCGCGGAACGGCGCGGTGCGGTGAGGCCGTTGCTCTTGCCATCCTGATTAACCGCCGATCCACGCACCAGCCCCAGAACGCGGCACCCCCGCGCTCTGGCCCGCGATAGGGTCATCAGCAGCAAAGCCCCCGCCCCTTCGGCCCGGACATAGCCGTCTCCACCGGCATCGAACGCTTTGCACCGCCCATCCGCCGACAGCACGCCCAACTGGGTCAGGCCGACGAATAGATTGGGAGCCAACAGGGCGTTAACCCCGGCGACCAGGGCGGCGTCGCACTCTCCGGCGCGGATCGCCTGGCAGGCCTGATGAAAGGCCACTAGCGAGGACGAGCAGGCGCTGTCGATCGCCATGCATGGGCCTTCGAATCCCAGCGTGTAGGACAGCCGCCCGGCGGCGGCGGCGAAAGCAGCCCCGGTCGCGGCAAAAGCATCGATTCCGGCTAAATCGGAATTCCAGATCCGCGCCCCCTGATAGTCCGAGGTGCTGATGGCGACATAAATTCCGACGTTACCATCGTCCGCGACACGCTCGGGCGTCAGTCCGGCATCTTCGAGCGCGGACCATGCGACTTCGAGCAGCAAGCGCTGCTGCGGGTCGAGTCCCTGAGCCTCGGCCGGGGCAATGTCGAAGAACCCGGCATCGAACCCGGCGGGGAACGATCCGTCGAGAAAGCCGCCCCACCGCGACACACTGGTCCCTGGCCGCGCCGGGCCGTTAGCGGCATAGTCGGCGGCGGTCCAGCGTTCTGGCGGAACCGGACGGACGGCGCAACCGCCCTGACGGAGGAAGCGCCAGAACGCCTCGGCTGACTCGGTATCCGGCGGTAAGCGGCAGCCAAGTCCCACGATGCAAACCGGGTCATCGGCACGGTGCTGAGCGATCTCGGAAATGGAAGCCCCCATTGGACGGAATACGAAACGAGCACAGCGAAAACGGGTCTAAGATAGCACTTTTAAACCCTCTGCGAGATTTTTTGATTAAAATATCATCTAAAGTTGACGAAACACGTCAGGATCGACGTCAGAAACAGATCAAAATCTAAAATTAAAAATAAAAATTCTAAGAAGAAAAATCAGGCACAGAAAACTCATCCAACAAAATACCAAACGTAATGATAATCATTAAAAAATCAGACTCAAATGTCGTGTTTATTCTCGCTCCATTCGTATTAAAACGAGAGCGAAGCCGCTCAACCGCCTCTGGATTAAAGTAATTTTGCCGCTTTATCCTTGATGGATCGAGGATGTCGTTAATCCAATCGATATTCCGAGCCAGTAGATAGGGCGATCCAGGAGCAACGAAGCCGAATTTTTCACGCTTCGCCACCGTATCCGGCAGGTATTTGCCTGCGACCTGCCGCAGCACATACTTTTCGGTCGAATTGCGGATCAGCAACTCGGGGGGAATGGTGCGGGCAAACGCAATCAGATCGATATCGAGAAAGGGATAGCGCGCTTCGATCGAATTAGCATAGGTCACCCGGTCACCATGATCCGCCAACAAATGATCGGACAGCCTCAGCTTGAAATCGACATAAGAGCGCTGGTGCAGCGGATGCCGGTTGCGCAGCCGGGCGGTATCGATCACCGGCTGACGAGTGGCTTCGAAATCGGATTGGCGGACCGCCAGCGCCTCGGAATACAGACTGGCTTTCACCTCGCGCAGCGGTAGGTAGTCGCGGTCATAAAAGAAATCGCTCTGGCCCCACAAATGCTGACGAAGCTCGTCCTCCAGCATGGTCTCGATGTCGTCAGGCGCACCACCGCTTCTCGCTCCGGTGGCATCGAGGCGATAGCCGACATAGCCCGCGAACAATTCGTCCGCCCCTTCGCCGGTCAAAATCACCTTATGCCCACTCTCGCGGGCGAGGGCCGACAGCGCCAGCGAACAGGTGTTGTAGGATTCCTTTAGCGGCGTCTCGGCGCAGATGACGGCGCGGCGCAAACGGTCTGCGATCTCGTCGGGCGTAAATTCGGCCTCGTGATGAAGACTGCCCAGATGGTCGGCCATCGCCCTCTGATACCGCCGTTCGTCGATATCGGCCTCTGGGAACGTGATCGAGAAAGAATGGAGGCGCTGTTGCGGTTGGACCACCCGCGTCATCGCACCGATCAAACTCGAATCCAGTCCACCGCTAAGATAAAAGCCGACCGGAACGTCGGCATTGAGGCGGCGGCGCACTGCGGTCAATAAAAGATCCTCGACCCGCTCGCTGTAGTAAGAATCGGGCCGGACCGGATCGGCCTCGCCCAATTCGGGATAATCGAGATCCCAATAGCAGGTCGGAATCGCCGGACGCCCCGCCTCGACATAAAGGTAATGACCGGGCGGCAACGCCTCGATTCCAGCGAACATCGTCGTCGGGCTGACCAGCCCCGGAAAGGTCAAGATCTGGTCGAGACCGGCCGGATCGATCGTGGGCCGGACTGCCGGATGGGCCAGCAACGCCTTGATCTCCGAGGCGAACAGCACCGCCCCCTCAATCCGGGTATGAAACAGCGGCGCGATGCCGACATGATCGCGCGCCAGCAGCAAGGCATGGCGGGTACGATCATACAATGCGATCGCGAACTGACCGTTGAGGCGGCTGACGCAACCGGGACCGTATTCCTCATAGAGGTGCACAATGATTTCGACGTCGCAGCGGGTGCGAAAGCGGTGACCGCGTTGTTCGAGATCCTCGCGCAGTTCCTTGAAATTGTAGATCTCGCCGTTGCAGATCGAAACGACCGACCCATCTTCATTGCTGTGGGGCTGGTTTCCCGTCGCCAGATCAATAATCGCTAAACGGGTAAAACCAAACCCGATGCCGGCATCAATGAAGTCTCCAGACTCGTCCGGGCCGCGATGAACAAGCCGACGCGCCATCGAATGAAGCGTCGATTCATCGACCCGGAAATCCTTACTCGAAGAAAAGACTCCAGCGATGCCGCACATCGTTTTCCTGCCTCATCGTTAGCAGATACAGACTACACGCCCGGAAGTGGAGCGGCAATTACACTTTTCACTTTAGAGTCACTGAGCTGGAGCCAGGGCTGGAGCAGGAACCGGAACCGCCTTTTTCGTCGCCCGCGCAGCCTTGGTGGTATTGAACGACCACAGGGCACCGGGAACGATGCCGGTCGGACCGACGATATCGACCCGCCAGTAATAGGCTGTCGCTGGCTTCAGACCACCCAACACCGCATTGACCTGCGAAACCGTCTGGAACTGCACACCCTCGTGATTTTCCGCCGTCGCGGCATCGACCTTATCGGCGTCGGTGCCGGAATAGACATGATAGCTGAGGGCATCGACACGCCCGGCCTGCCACGACACCGGCAGGGTAGACCCACCAGCCAGCGAAACGAGAGTCTTCCGAGCCGGTTTGGGCGTCGTTACCTCCGAAGTCACCAGCGGCATCAATTCGTCCAGCATCGTGACTTCGGCCGATCCGTCCCAGGTATTGCTGGCAAGGACGAACGAGGTATCGGAATCGAAGAAGTAATAGGCCAGAGTCTTATAGCCGGGGAAGGCACCGCCATGACCCCTGGCATCGCCATAGGAACGGTGCGGCTGCATCAGCGCGCCGACAGCATATTCCATCGGCTCCCAGCCGTAATGGATGTCGGCGGAGGCGAATGACAGCCACTTTTGCTTGGTTCCTGCGTTAAGGAACCGATCGGTCTTCAGCGCCGTTTCAAGGAAGTGCAACAGATCCCACGGTGTCGAGATCATCGCGCCCGCCGTTCCAGCATAAGATGGATTGATCGCCGTCACATCACACCAAGTCTGATAGACTTTCTGCGACAACTCCGGGTTGTACTGTGTATAGCCATGCATGTACGGAAGTCTTTTCTCTGACTCCGCCAAGAAGGTGTCTTTCAGACCGATCTTCTCAGTAATATATTTGCGGAGAAATTCGGTAGAGCTTGTCCCGGTGATTTTTTCGGCAACCATCCCTAGCAGGATGTAGTTTGAATTACTGTAATACCAGAATGGAAAGGGAGCCGGAGCGGGCGGGGCCGATTGTCCGAGCGTAACCCAATAGGGATTGGGATAGGTCGCTCCTGGCGCGAAATCCGGCGGCAACACCGGCGTCGCCTTCGGGTCGAGAACCGCCATCAGATCGCGCGGCAAATACTGCCTTGATGGGTTGGTATAGATCTCGCCCGAAATCGACGGATTGCCGAGATAGTTTGTAATACCCGACGTCATCTGCAACAAATCGGCAATCGTGACCCGCTCGATGTGGGGGATCGCGGCTACAGTCGGCTCGTTGGCAAGGTACTTCAGGACAGGATCGGACAGCTTAACCTTCCCTTCCTGTTCAAGCTGAAGGAACGCCTGCCCGAGAAACATCTTGCTGACGCTACCGACGCGGAATTGCTGGGCGGGACTCAGCTTAATTTTCTCGGGAATATTGGTATATCCGGCGGTGCCGACACGCACGCCCCAGATCGGCGATTTCACGATCACCACCGCACCCGGAATCACATTGGCGGCGACAAGCTGATCGAGCTTGGCTTGCCACGCAGGCGGAAACGCCCGGTAGGGCAAAGCGTTCGACGGAGGTGTGGACGGAGGCGGAGTATCGGGTGCCGCGATCGGGCATGCCTGCGCCGTCGGCGCGGGCTGGGTCTGGGGAACGGGTGCCGTCTGCGCCACGGCAGCAGCAGCGACGAACACCGCCATGGCTCCCGAGGTTAGAAATATACCGCCCGAGCGAAAAGAGTATCCCAGCATGGCCAACCTCCCTGATTACGGAGAAGACACCCTACATTTTCGATAGCTCTTTGGGATAAAGTTCGAACTTATGGCTGATGGCACCACGCATTCTCTATGCCTGCCACCAGACGCCTGATCGTCTCAAGTCGATGAACCCGCCCGCAGTAACGTACAATTAAGTCAATCCGCTCCGCCGTGCGCGATGCGCCGATCTCTAGCGGCACGACACGATTCAGTTGCCCCACCGAAGCCGGTTCCAGCCCGGATGTCAGTATGAACGGCCCATCCGGCTCAGAAGCGAAATCGATCCGGCCCAGGTAATTGAACGCAATGTCGGCTTGGGGCAGGCGCAGTGCCTCGTCTGCGGAACCAAGATAACGCAGCACGCCGTACTCCAACGCCCCGGCCCCAATTCGGTCGGGATCAAGTCCTGTCTCGGTCAACAGGACGGGATATTCGGCGGTGAACCAGCCGACAGTGCGGCCAACATCAAGCGGAGCGCCGGGAATCGGCAGGCGACCATGACTGGAAAGCTGAATTCTGGTCGGGCCGGGGCGGTCCCACACCGCCAGGGCGCGGGCCAGAGCGGTTAACAGCCGAGCCTGAACTGCGCTGTCGGACAAGCCCGGCTCGGCGGGCAGGTCCGCCGACACAATATCCGTGTCTTCATAACCATGCGGCACCATTGGATAGTCGGTCGCCAGCGGACGGACAGGGGTGGCATCGATCCCATCCCAGTAGGAGCGCCGAGCGGCAAGGAGAGTGCCGCGCCCATAGGACTGAAGCGCCCGCGCCCACTCCAAATAGGACACGCCCACCGGCGGAAGCTCGATTGTCCGCCCCCCNAGAGACTGGCGGTAAGCGGTGGCGAGATCATCAAGCAAAAATCGCCATGACAGGGCATCGGTCACCAGATGATGCGCCAGAAGCACCAGGAAATCAGCTTCGTCCAGCCGATAGCGGAGTACCGCCAGCAGAGGACCGCGGGTCAGGTCGAACCCGCGATGCCGGGTGGCAACGTCAGCTTTGAGGACCGGCCAGGGATCGGTAACGGAACCGAGATCGATCAGAATGGGCGCGGGGGGAACCTGCGGATCGGCGACGGACTGGGTTACGCCGCCCCCGTCCCCGAGGTGAAAGCGCAGCCGCAACGCATCGTGATGCCGCCACAGCGCCGCCACAGCCTGGCGCAACGCCGCGTCGTCGATCCGCTCCGCCGCCCTCAACAAAACGGAATGGTTGAAGTGGGCGCGGTCACGATGGTGATGGGCGAAGAACGCCGCCTGGATTGGGGTAAGCGGAGCCTCTCCCGATGGCTCGGGAGTGGATACCGGAGCGGAACGGCGTGGTATCAGGGCGGCGGCGACAGCCGCGACGCTTTGCCGTCCGAGCAGATCGGCAAGGCTGAGATCGAAGCCCAGCTTGTACAGCCGCCCGACCACCCGGATCGCCGCCAGAGAATCCCCACCCAGCGCCTGAAACGTCTCGGCCCGACCGACAGCCGCCCGCCCCAACACGGTTTCGAAGGCCGCCGCGACCGCCTGTTCAGCCGGGGTTGCGGGCGGATCGTCCGCAGCGGTGGCGACAGCCGGTGGCGGGGGGAGTGCCTTGCGGTCAAGCTTCCCCGCAATCGTCAAAGGCAGTTCCGGCAGCGTCACCACGGCGGACGGGATCATGTAGGACGGCAGAAGAGCGGCAAGGCGGCGGCGAAGCTGATCCGGGTCGAGCGGAACGGCGGCAACGACATAGGCGACCAGACGCCCCGCTCCGGTCACGATCACGGCGGCCTGCCCGATCTCCGGTACTGTCCGCAGCGCCGCCTCGATCTCGCCCAGTTCGACGCGCCGTCCGTTTAGCTTGACCTGTCCATCGCGCCGCCCGCGATAGACGATCTCGCCATCTTCGAGCCATAAACCGAGATCACCGGTTCGATAGACCTGCCGCCCTCTCTCACCGACGAATTTACTCCGGGTCAGCTCCGGGCTATTGCGATAGCCTCGCGCCAGCCCTGGACCGGACAAGCAAATCTCGCCGACCGCGCCAATCGGGACCGGGCGAGAAAAGCGATCGAGGATCCGAATCGCGGTATTGGGCAACGGTCTGCCAATCGGAATTCCAGCGAGATAGGGACTGTCGGCCCGGACTTCGTGGAAGCTGGCGCAAACCGACGCCTCGGTCGGGCCATAGGCGTTGATAAAGCGTAACCGAGCCGCGTAATGGCGAGCCGAGGCTGGATCGACCGCCTCGCCCGCCGAAATCAACACCCGAAGACCGGGGAACTCGGCGAAATCGAGCGCCGACAACAACGACGGCGACAGACCCGTAACGGTAATCCCATGCTCGGGGATTGCCGACAGCAGCCGGTTGCGGTCGAGGATCGTGTCAGATCCCGCCAGAACCAGGGTCGCGCCCGACAGCAGCGCCATGAAAATTTCCGACAGCGAGGCATCGAACGAGCAAGACGAGACTTGCAGAACCCGATCGTCGGGGCCAAGGCCGAATCCCTCGATCTGGCCCAGGATCATGTTGACGAAACCGCGATGCTCGACCATCACCCCCTTTGGCTGACCCGTCGAGCCAGACGTATAGAGGAGATAAGCCAGATCGCCCGGCGAGACCACCGCATCGGCATCGCCCGGTTCATCCACCCCGTCGATCTCTGTTCCGATTCCCGGATGCAGGCTACCCAACCGGACTTGACCGGATTTGTCGGTCAACACGATACGGCAGTCGGTATCGTCAAGAATAAAGCTCAGGCGCTCGTCGGGCAGAGCCGGGCTGAGGGGAAGATAGGCCGCTCCGGCCTTCAAAATCCCGAGCAGAGCGACGATCCGCCGTCCCCCCCGACCGGCCAGCACCCCGATCGGTTGCTCCGCGCCGAAACCGGGCAGACGACGAAGTGCGACGGCAAGGCGGTCGCTGCGGGCGTCCAGATCCCGATATGACATCCGGGCATCGTCCCACACCAGCGCCGTTCGTTCCGGCGTCCGGGCAACCTGAGCCCGCCACAATGCGACAATGGTTTCGTCCGGCGGGGGCGCCCGCCGCGCTCCAGCCGAAAAGGCGGCCAGTTCCGCCTGCTCGCCCGCGCCCAGGATATCCACCTGCTCGATGGGTTGGTCCGGGTCGGCGGACAGGGCATCGATCAGAGTCGTGATCTGATCGCCCAAGCGGCGCATCTGCGCCTCGGAATGGGCTTCGGCGTTATAATTGAAGACAATTCGCAACGGTGGGCCGGGTTGAACGACAAGGCCGAAATCGTAGTTGGCCCGTTCGTCGGCATGAGCCGCGACCACACGAAATCCCAACGACGAATCCTCGGCGGACTCGGCCTGAGGATAATTTTCGAACACCAGCAAATGGTCGAGCAGGCCGTTCGGCAGACTCGAGTGCGCCTGGATCTCAGTCAACGGAAGATGATCATGGTGAAGGCTGTCAATCGCCTGAGCCTGAAGACGGCGAAGCAGTGCCGCAATCCCCTCGCCGCTCTGGACCGTGACCCGCACCGGAATCGTGTTGATGAAGGCCCCGACCAACCGCTCGATTCCATCGACATCGAGAGTCCGCCCCGATACGACGCTGCCGAACACGACGTCGCCGCTGTCGGCATAGCGACCGAGCAGAATCCCCCACAGCGCCACCAACACCGTGTTGAGCGTCACCCCCGTATGGACGGCCAGCCGTTCCAGGGCCGCATGCCGCTCGGGCGATAGCACAACGGCAAAGTCGCGCGCCCGATAAGCCGCACCGGGCTGACCCGGCCCCAGGCGGGGGAGACCGGCCAAGCTGTCGTATCCCTCCAGCAATTCGGCCCAGAACCGACGCGACGCCTCGGCATCCCGCGCCGCAATCCGGTCAAGATAGAGGCGGATGGGCGGAGACGGCGGCAGATCGGGGGAGCGGCCTTGACGCAGCGCGGCATAGATTTCAGCGAATTCGGCCAGCAGCAAACTTCCCGACCAGCCGTCGAGCACGATGTGGGCGTGGCTCCAGATCATTTCGAACCGCCGTTCGCCCAGACGGAACAGCTTGACCCGAAGCAAGGGGCCACCGCGCAAATCGAAGCCGCGTGACCTATCCTGGGTACGAAAGGCTGCGATCCGCTCCGCCTGAGCAGCCTCGTCCACTCCGTCAAGATCCTCCTCGTCGAACGCGGTTTCCCCCCGCTTCAGCACCAATTGCAGCAGCCGCGCCGTGTTCTCGAAATCGAACACTGAACGCAGCGCCTCGTGACGGGCGATCAGCGCGCCCCACGCCGTGCGGCAAAGAGCGGGATCGAGGCCGTCCTCTTCGGCATTCGATTCGATCCGAAACGAAACCTGACGGAAATAGGGCTGGTCTGCGGGCGTCAGCAAATCGTGGAACAGCATCCCCTGTTGCAGCGGCAACAACGGATAAATCGCCTCTACATCATCGCGGGCGGGTCGTCGTCCTGGGCCGGATCGACTATTCATCGCCGAACAATTCTTCGAGTTCATGGTTCGACAATCCGGCCTGATTGAGTGCGGCGGGAGCGGCGAGACGGACAGGCTGATCGGGCGGCGGGTCGGTCGCCTCCAGCCGCCGCGCCAGACCGGCGATGGTCGGATCGGTCAAGAAGTCGCGCATCGACAGGCTCAGCCCCTGACGCCGCAACCGGCTAACGACCTGGATCGCCTTGATCGAGTCGCCACCGACTTCAAAGAAGCGATCGGCCGGAGACAAACCGTCGCAGCCCAGAACCTCGCGCCACACCTGGGCGATGCGGGCAACCAGATCGTCCCCCGTCTCCACCGACAAGGGTGAAACCGAGGCCGGATCGGGCAGCGACGCCACATCGACTTTTCCATTGGGCAGCAGCGGCAGCGAATCCACCAGCACCCAGGCCGATGGATTCAGGAAGGACGGCAATTCCGCCTCAACCTCGCGGCGAACCGGATCGATCGTTGTCCCCGCTTCCAGCACGACATGGGCAACCAGATCGGCCCCACCCGCCGCCGCTGGACGAACGGTAACGATTGCCTCGCGGACCTGGGGATGACGCCGGATCAGATACTCGATCTCGCCCGGTTCGACGCGGTGGCCGCGAATCTTAACCTGGGCATCAATCCGGCCACGATAAACGATGTTGCCGTCCGCCTGGACCACGCCGAGATCGCCCGTGCGATAAAGCCGCTCGCCGGGACGAAACGGATGGTCGATGAAAGCGCGGGCGGTCAGATCGGGCTGGCCCAGATAACCGAGCGCCAGACCGGGACCGCCGATATGGATTTCCCCGCACACCCCGACCGGAGCCAGCGCCCCGAAATGGTCGAGCACGACCACCTCGGTGTTCGGCAGCGCCCGACCGATCGGGATCGCCTTCCCCCGGTCGCGCTCGGGATCGACCTGATACCACGTCGCGCACACCGTCGCCTCGGTCGGACCATAAGCGTTAACGAAGCACAGACGCCCGGCCAGCAGCCTTGCCTGATCTGGATCGGGCGGTTCTCCGGCCGAAACCAGAAGCTGGAGCGGGGCCAGATCGTCGGGATCAAGCTGTGCCAGATAAGACGGCGGCAGAGTTGCGACCGTGACCTGCTGTTGCTTTAGATAAGCGGCGAAATCCTGAGGATCGCGAATCCGCTCCGGTCCGGCGATCACCAGGCAAGCCCCCTGCATCAGCGCCATCAGCACTTCCCAGACCGAGGCATCGAACGAGGTGGGAGCGAATTGCAACACGCGGTGACGGGGCAGAATGCACAAACTGTCGCGATGGGCGAAGGCCAGATTGACCGCGCCGCGATGACTGAGCAGCACCCCCTTGGGCCGCCCGGTCGAGCCGGAGGTATAAATCACATAAGCAACATCATCGGCCGCCACCGTCACCGATAGCGGAGATTGGGGCGCAGTCTCAACCAGGGCATCGATGTCAAACACCGGCGAGGTCCCCTCGCCCGCCGATTCGAGATAAGGCGACTGGCTCAGGATTGCGGCGCATCCGGCATCGTCCCGCATGAAATCAAGCCGCGAACGCGGATAGGAAGGATCGAGCGGAACGGCGGCGGCCCCCAGCCGCATCGTCGCCAGAAAGGCCACTACCCACCATTCGTTTCGTTCCAGCAACAGACCGACGCGATCGCCCCGACCGACCGTTCCGGTCGCGGCCAGCGCGCGCGCCACCGCCTCGACCATCCGGCCAAGGGTCGCGTAATCAAAGGAGCGGTCCTCAATCGCCACGGCAGGCCGGTTCGGAAAAGCGGCGACAGCGGCATCGAACAGCGAGATCAGGGTGATCTCAGCCGGGATCTCTGGACCGGGAGTCCGACCGGCCAGGATCTGACGCTCCGCCTCAGGCACGATGGGAAGCGCGGCCAGACTGCGAAGCGGGTCGGCTACCGCCTGTGCGCTCAGTTCGATAAAATGACCGACCAGACGCTCGATATGGCTCCGGTCGAACAGATCGCTGTCATATTCCAACCCCAGCGTCAGCCCACCGCCTTCGGTCTCAACGAATTCGAAAGCCAGGCTGAACTTGCTGATGCTGCGCTGCTCGTGGAAGTCCTCGACGGCAAGGCCGCTCAGGGTCAGGCCGCGCTGAATACCGTCCTGCAACACCACGGCGACATCGAAAACCGGCGTGCGGCTGAGGTCACGCGGCAAGCCCAATTCCTCGACCAACCGATCGAACGGATACGCCCGGTGTTCCAGCGCGGCGGCAATCGTCGCCTTGACCCGTTCGAACAGCGGGGCGAAACCGTCCTCGGCCGTAACCCGGTCGCGCAAAGCCAGCGTGTTGACGTAGAAGCCGATCTGATCGCGCAGTTCCTCACGGTCGCGGCTGGCAATCGGGCTGCCGACAATGATGTCGGTCTGGCCGGTGATGCGGAACAGCAGCGTCTTGACCAGGGCCACCGCGACCATGAACAACGTCCCCTGGCGAACGCGGACAAATTGACGCAATGCCTCAACCAGCCTGGGATCGAGCGGACGGGTCACCCGACCGCCGCGAAACTGCGGCAAGGCCGGGCGGGGATGATCGAGCGGGAGATCGAGCGGCACCAGCGGCCCGGCCAACTGGGTCCGCCAATACTCCAGATCGCGCTGCGCCTCCGCCCCAGCGATCCGGGCATTGTCCCAGGCGGCATAGTCCTTGTAGTGAATCCGCAGCGGCGGCAACGGATCGACCCCACCGGCTTCGGTCTCGGCCCGGTACAACGTCAGCACTTCATCGACCATGATCGCGACTGAAGCCGCGTCGGAAACGATGTGGTGAATCGAGACGAGCAGAACATGACGGTCGTGTCCCACCACCAGCACCTGGGCACGCAGCAGCGGCCCGGTGGCCAGATCGAACGGAGTCTCGGCGTCTCGTTCGGCCAGCAAACGCGCCGCCGCCTCAGGGTCGGACTCGTCCCGCAGGTCGGTCAGGCCGACCGAGGTCACAGGGTCGGCCAGAACCTTCTGGCGCACCGTCTGCCCCGCGTCTCCGTCGTCCCCGGCGGCCACGAAGACGGTTCGCAACGCTTCATGCCGCCGCACCAAAGCGGCAAAGGCCCGTTCGAACGCCGCGACGTCGAACGAACCGCTCAACAGATAGGCCGCGGACAGGTTATAGGCCGCTCCACTGGTCCAGAGCTGATCGAGAATCCACAACCGTCGTTGGGCGTATGACACCGGATAATCGGGAGCTTCCGGCACGGTAGGAATCGGGCCGGAACCGGACGCCGCTCCCGCGCTCAGGCTTTCGGCCAGCAGGCGGATCGTCGGGCGCTCGAAGAACAGACCGATGGTAATGGTGGCGTCGAACGCTTGGTTGATCCGCGAGATCACCCGGATCGCCCGCAGCGAATCGCCTCCGATCTCGAAGAAGGGCGAGACGACGCCGACCCGCTTCAGCCCCAGGATTTCGGCCCAGATCTCCGCCAGCCGCGCTTCGACCGGGGTGGCGGGCGGCTCGAACTGAATCCGGTCGCCAATCAATTCCTCGGGCTTGGGCAACGCACGGCGGTCAACTTTACCGTTCAAATTCATCACGAAGCTGTCGAGCGGAATCAGATAGCTTGGGATGATCGGTTTGGGCAGGGTCTCGCCGAGGCGACGGCGCAGGTCCGAGGGATCGAGCGGCTGCTTCTCGGTGTAATAGCAGGTCAACGCGTTGTCGCCGTCCTCGCGGCGATGAACGGCGGCGACAGCCTGATCGATCTCGGGGCTGGACGACATCACCGCCTGCTCGATCTCGGCGAGTTCAATCCGAATCCCGCTGACCTTGACCTGACCGTCGATCCGACCGCAGAACTCGACGCTACCATCGGGCAGAAACCGCCCCAGATCACCAGTGCGATAATATGTCAGACCGCTGTCGTCTTCTCCGGTCGGATCGGGAACAAAGCGATCCGCCGTCAGGGCCGGATCGCCGAAATAGCCCAGGCAGGGAAACGGTGGCCGGATCAGGATTTCGCCAATCGCACCGACCGGAAGCGGTTTCGTTCCTTTCAGGATCACGGCCCGTGTCCCCGCAATCGGGCGACCGACAGGAACTGGCCGTCCGCTTTCCGCTATTGCGCCATCAACCCGGTGGAAAAATTTGGCGAGCGTCGTCTCGGTCGGGCCATACAGGTTGATCAGGGCCACCGCTGGACCAAAGCCGCGTCGCGCCCGTTCGATATCGCCGCCATAAAGACTTTCACCCGCGAACAGAACAGTTCGCAACGCGGGCAGGGCCACGCCCGCGGCTGGATCGCGCTCCAACTCCTTGGCCAACAGCCGGAACAGGGTCGGCACGATATGGATCAGGGTAACCTGAGCATCGGCCAGCCAGCGCAACAGGCGAACACTGTCCATTCGGAGGTCGGAATCGGGGATGCAGACCGTGCCACCGACGATCAGCGGCAGGAAAATGTCGCGCAGGCTGACGTCGAAGGTGGTCCGGGCCAGATTGCTGGTCCGCAGCGAGGCATCGGCGGCCACTTCCCGCCGCTCCCAGGCGATGAAATGATGCAACCCCTGATGACTGGACAGGATCGCCTTCGGCTCGCCGGTCGAGCCTGACGTGAACATCACATAGGCACCGTCCCCCGGCATGGGGCGGCCCGAACGATCCGGCTCGGTTCCGGCAGGCCGTGGTGCCACCGTTTCCAACGCGCCTTTGATCGGTTTGCCATGACGCAGCCCACCCTCGGAGGTCCAGGCAAGCAGACGGTGAAGTCCGCCCGCACCGTCCAGCCCGGCCAAAATGGCGCGCACGGCCACGACATCGGCTTCGGCGGTGACGATCAGGTGGGGGGCAAGGCGGGTCAGCAGTTGGCGCAGACGCAACGGCGGCTGTTCGAGGTCAAACGGGACAAAGATACCGCCCGCTTTGTGCACCCCCAGGATGGAGGCGACATAATCGATACCGTTGCCGAGGAACAGGCCAACGGTTTGGCCGGGCTGAAGCCCTTGCTGGCGCGACGCGGCGGCCAACGCTTCAGCGCGCGCGTCAAGGTCGCGATAGGATACCGTATCCGATCCGGCCTCGATCGCGATGGCATCGGGAGTCTGGGCTGCCTGGGCCTCGAACAGGTCGAGGACCAGTCCGGGAACGGGAACCGCCTCGTCGGCATCCCCGGCAACAATCTCCCTGCGGTCGTCGTCGCCACGCAGATCGAAGGCGGACAACGGAGATTCCGGCTCGGCCAGCACTGCCGCAATCAGCACCCTGACATGACCGGCAATGCGTTCGATCCCAGCCGGATCGACGACGTTTCGGTTGAAGGTGAACTTGATTTCAGTCGAATCCTCCGGCGTGATCGCGGGATGAACGACGATGCTGAAATCGTAATGCATCTGTTCGAAGGCGCGGACGTTATCGACCTGCAATCCCTGGTCCGGCGCGGCGACGGCCTGCGGATAATTCTCGAAGACCAGAACGTGATCGAACAGAGTCTGGCGGACACCTGAAAGGCGCTGCATCTCGGCCAGAGGCAGGAAATGGTGTGGCTCGCTGGCGATGGCCTGATCCGCGATCGACCGCGCCAGGACGGCGAAGCTCCGCTCGCGATCGACCGCGACACGGACAGGAACGGTGCGCAAGAACAAGCCCACGATCCGCTCGACTTCGGGCAGTTCGGGCGGGCGGCCCGACACCACCGCGCCGAAGATCACCTCGGGCCGGTTGTTATAGGTGGCGAGCAACACCGCCCATATTGCCTGAACCACACTATTGAGGGTGACCTCAAGACGGGCGGCGAGCGCGGCCAGGGACTGACTCGTCACCGGGTCCAGCGGCACGGCATACTCGGCCATCTCATGGCCCCGGCTCCGTCCCGCCGGATCGATGCCGGGAATCCCCGATGGCGGTGGGGCGTCGGCCAGCACTCGGCTCCAATAGGACCGCGCCAAATCGTCGTCACGCCCCTCCAGCCACTCGATATAAGAGCGATAGGACGGCGCGGGCGGCAAAGATGGCGCACGCCCACTCCGCAGCGCGCCATAAATTTCCATCAGTTCAGGCTGAAGAATTCCCAGCGACCAGCCGTCAAGGATGATGTGGTGATGGCTCCACACCACATCAAACTCGGTCTCGTCCCGTTGTAGAACGGTGACGCGCATCAGCGGATCGCGGCCCAGGTCGAAACCACGGTTACGGTCGGCCCGCTGGAAAGTGGCGACAGCGGCTTCAAACGCATCCGAAGTCTGCCCGCGCAGATCGACATGATGGAACTCGACGGAACGGCTTTTCAAGATCGCCTGAAAGGGCCGCCGTCCTGGAATCGCGACGATAGCGGCGCGCAGGATGTCGTGACGGCGGGCCAGATCGTGCCATCCGGCCTCGAAGCAAGCCAGATCGAGAGGACCGTGCAGGCGATAGGTGAATTGCTCGAAATAGACCTGCCGATCCCCCGACAGAGCGTGGAATAGCATCCCTTCCTGCAACGACGACAGCGGAACCAACGCCTCGATCGTCGAGTCTTCGAGTCCCAGGCGTTCCAGAACCGCCCCGTCTTCGTCCTCTTCCTTGTTCCCTTTCCCGCCCGGTCCACCACCATCGCCCAACGCAATCAGCGCCCGCAACCGATCACGATAGCCTTCAGCCAGCGCGGTAACGGTTTCGCGACGGTACAGACGATGATTATAGGAGACGGTTACCGTCAGCGTACCGCCGATCGAGATCGCTTCGATATCGATCGCCTGAGGCCGCTCCAGCCGTTCACCCAAGATCGGACCAACCGGATCGTCGGTCAGGGCGAACAGCGGATGGGGATCGCTGTTGAACTGCCCAAGATAATTGAAATTGATCTCAGGCGGAGGACCGAACGCAATCGCCTCTCGCAATGACGGCGGCGTCAGATATTTCAGCAATCCATAGCCGATTCCCTTGCGCGGGACTTGGCGTACTTGCGCAGCGATCCGCTCGACCACTTCGGCAGGGGACGATGCCGCCTCTTCGCCCAGATCGAGCACAACCGGATAGATCGTGGTGAACCAGCCGACCGTGCGGGTCACGTCATGACCCGGCGCGATTTCTTCGCGGCCATGGCCTTCAAGTTGGACCTTGATCCGGGCCGCGCCGAACTGGTCCTGAAACGCCAGGGCCAACGCGGTCAGCAGAATGTCGTTGATCTCGCACTTCATCGTGCGATTCAGGCCGGTCAGCAAAATTCGGGTCTCGTCAGGATCAAGCGAGAGAGAAACCTGACGGAACTCGCCCGCACCCTGGCGCGGATCGTCGAAATCAACGGGCAGGGGCGCGACGTCGGCCGCCTCGATCCCGGCCCAGAATGGGATTTCGGCCAGCAATTCGGGACTGGCGGCATGGGCCGTTTGAATCTCGGCCCAATCGAGATAGGAATCACTGACCGGCGGCAAACGGATCGGCTCGGCCTCCAGGGTATCCGCCTGATCGTAAGCGGTCGCAAAATCCTCCAACAAAATCCGCCACGAAAAACCATCGACGACCAGATGGTGGCATAACAGCAGCACCCGGTCGCCATCGGGCAGCCGATACAGAACGGCGCGCAGCAACGGCCCCACCGACAGGTCGAACCCGCGCTGAAGCGTCTCGGCATGCTTGGTCAGGGCCGAAAGCGGGACTGGATCGGCACGCAGGTCAACAATGTCAAGCGCCAGCGCCGAGTCCGGCCGAACCGTCTGCTCTACCGCCTCGCCCCGCTTGGTCAGCACCAGCCGCAGGGCGTCGTGATGCGACCACAGCGCGTTGACGGCGCGGCGGATCGAATCAGGTTCAAGCCGCCGCACCGCCCGCAGCAACACCGCATTGTTAAAATGGGCGCGGTCATGGGGATGCTCGGCGACGAACCAGCGCTGAATCGCCGTCAGTGGAGCACTGCGGACGGGGTCCGATGCTGGCTCTTCGGAGAGAGCGGCGGCGGGATGCGCTGCCAGCGGAGCCAGGGCGGCAACCGTTTTGGCAGCGAAGATCGCCCCCAGGCCAAGCTTGATCCCGACTCGGTGCAGCCGGCTGACGATCTGCAACGCCTTGATCGAATCGCCACCCAGCGCAAAGTAATTGTCCTCGATCCCGACACGGGGCACGTCAAGCACTTCGGCCCAGACCTCAGCGATCGCGGTTTCGACCGCATCACGAGGGGCGCGATAGGCGTTGCCGGATTCCAGCCGCGCCGTTTCGGGAGACGGCAAGGCGGCGCGGTCGATCTTACCGTTGGCGGTCAGAGGAAAGGCTTCGAGGCGGACAAAAGCCGATGGAATCATGTAATCGGGCAGACTGAGCGCCAGATGATTGCGCAACGACGTCGCGGTCAGGTCGGCTGCTCCGATCACGTAGGCAATCAGTTCGCGCAGACCGGGCCGGTCGTCCGAGACGGCGCGGTCGATCACCAGCGCCTTTTCAATACCGGGATAAGCGAGCAGGGTTTGGACGATGGCCCCGGTTTCGACCCGGTGACCACGCACCTGAACTTGGGCGTCGTTACGCCCGAGATAGACCAGCCGCCCATCGGGCCGCAACCGCCCCAGATCGCCAGTGCGATACAGACGCAGACCGGACAACGGCCCGTCGGGGACGGTGACGAAGCGTTCCGCCGTCAGTTCAGGGCGGTTGAGGTAACCGGCGCAAACCCCGCTGCCGCCGACATAAAGTTCGCCGACGACACCGAGCGGCTGAGGCCGCAGGACCGGGTCGCAGATATAAACATTGGTCTCGGGCAACGGACGCCCGATCGGGCTAATCCCTGGACGTCCCTCGATATCGGCACCGCTCAAGCGATCATAGGTGACATGAACGGTGGTCTCGGTGATGCCATACATATTGATCAGCGCGATCCGCTCGGGCGGATACAACGTGATCCAGCGGCGGAGGTCGGACGGCTCCAGCCGGTCGCCACCGAAGATCACCATCCGCAGATGTTCGCCCAGCGAATGGGTCGAGCAGGCCAATTCGGCCTGAACCAGCCCCAGGAACGCCGGCGGGGTCTGATTCAGCACGGTGACGCGATGGTGGCGGATCAGATCAAGCAGCGCGTCGGGATCGCGCATCGTCTCGCGGGCGGCGATTACCACCGACCCGCCGTTCAGCAACGCGCCATAGAGTTCCCACACCGAGAAATCGAAGCAGAACGAATGCGTCGTCACCCAAACATCGTCGGGGCCGAAATCGAAATCGTGGCGGTCGTTCCGCATCAACCGGACGACATTGCGATGAGTGACAAGGCACCCTTTCGGCCGCCCGGTCGAACCCGAGGTGTAGATGATATAGGCGATGCTGTCGGGTGACGGCCCCGGTGCGGTTTCGTCGGTCGTCTCGTCGTCGCCCGGCTGTTCGAGCGCGTCGAAATCAAGGGCGATCGCCTGACCCGAAGACGGCAGTCCCCCGACCAGCGCCGCCCGTGTAATCACGGCCGTACTGCCGCTGTCGGTCACGATGACATTCAGCAACTCGGCGGGGTAATCGATGTCGAGCGGGACATAGGCCGCCCCGACTTTCTGAATGGCGAGCAGGCTGACGACGAAGGCAATCGAGCGGTCGAGATAGATCGCGACGGAAGCGCCCGGCTCGATGGCAGGCCGGGTGCGCAGACGCCGGGCCAGACGATTCACCCGATCCGACAGCGCCCGATAGGTCACCGTCTCGTCACCCATGACCAAGGCGATACGATCCGAATGCGCTTCGACCTGCTCTTCGAACAAACCGATCAGAGTGGCATCGACGGGATAGGTGGCGGCAGTATCGTTCCAGGTGGCCAGAAACGCGGCTTCGGCCTCACCCACGATCTCAAGCCGACCCAACGGACGGTCGGGATCGTCGAGGATGTCGGAAACGATCCGTTCGAAATATCCAGCCCAGCGTACCACCGTCTCGCGCCGGAACAGCGCCGTCGCGTAGCAGAACCGCAGGGTCAGAACCTCGTTCTCCTCGATGATGTCGAGGTTGAAGTCGAACATCGCGGCAGGCGGGTGAATGTCGCGGCGGGTGAATTGCAGATCGGTGATGCGGAAGGCCCGTTCCCCCGCATTCTCGTAGGACAGCATCGTGTCGAACAAAGCGTTGCGGTCGGGCGGCCTAGTCCCGTTCAGCGTCGTCATCCGTTCGAACGGGTAATCCTGGTGATCGTAGACGGCGAGGCAGACCTGCCTGACCTCATCGAGAAAGCGCCGGAACGGCTGCTCTGCCGAAGGATGGCCACGGAAAACGACAGTATTGACGAACATCCCGACCGCGGCGGCCAGATCAGCCTTTTGCCGCCCCGACACCGCGCCCGCGACCAGAATGTCATCCTGTCCCGACAGACGGTGCAACAGCACCTGATAGGCCGCCAGCAGCACGATATAGAGCGATGTTCCGGTCGCCCGCGACAGCTCCTTCAGCCGTCGCGTCACCGCCGCATCCAAGGTCAGAACGACATTATCGCCCGCGAAATCGGGTTCGGTCGGACGCGGGAAATCAAGCGGCAGATCGAGGAGTGGCAGATCGCCCGCCAGGGTCTCACGCCAGAAGTCTTCGTCTCGTCCGCCCTGCCGGTCCCGGTCGGCATCGGCCTGAAGCCGCAGGCATCCCCTCAGATCGTACTCCACCGGAGTTAACGCCGTTCCCTGGTACAACGCCATCAGTTCGGCGGCGATGATATTAAAGGAAATACCGTCAACCGCGATGTGATGAGCATCGGCCAACAGAAGGTGACGGTTATCGGTCAGCGTAACGATTGCGACCCGCAGCAGCGGCGCGACGGCAAGATCGAACGGGCGAAGGAAATCGTGTGCGATCCGTTCGGCCCCTGCCGAATCGGCCTGGTGGCGTTCGACCGAGAAACGCGGCTCGGCCAAGCGGCTGGTCACCAATTCACCGTCGATCAGCTTAAAGCCGGTGCGCAGGCTTTCGTGGCGCTGGATGATAATACGGAAGCTGTCTTCCAGCCGGTCGATGTCCAACGGACCGTCGATCCAGAACGCTTGCGGCAGGTGATAGGGTAATTGTCCGCCGGGGCGCTGACTGAGCGCATAAAGACGACGCTGGGCCGAGGACGGAAGGCCAAATTGCGGGTCGGGGTAAGCATCGAGCGAGAACGCGAATCCAGCGGCGCGGATATCGATGATGCAGGTTTTGATCACCTCCAGAACGCGGGCTACGTCGTCATCGTCATGGGCGACCGAGAAAAAATTGATCCGGCGTTCCCAAGTATAAACACCGCGCTCGATCATCAGCAGATAGAGCAGCTCGATCTCCAGCGGCTGGAAATCGGACTCGCCCAACGGCACCAGACGCCATTGCGACGAAAAATGCTTGGCGCGCAACGGCACCAATTCGCGTTCGAACCACAGATTGAGAGCGTCGCAGAACGCAACGGTTCGCGCCGTTACCCGCTCCTGCAACGTCGGCCCCGCTTCCTTCATCACCGTCAGCGCGGCAAGGGTCGTCGCCATCGTCGCCGGATTGCGGCAGAAGGTGCCGCCGAAATAGATCATCGCCGATTGTGGCCCGGAGCGATCGCCGTACTGCCACGCACCACCGTCGATATAATCGATGAAGCGGGCCTTACCGGCGATCACGCCGATCGGCAGGCCGCCGCCAACGATCTTGCCATACGTGACGATATCGGCCTGAACGCCGAACCATGCCTGTGCCCCGCCGGGATGAATGCGGAAGCCGTTGATCATCTCGTCGAAAATCAGAGCGATGCCGTGCTGTTCGGTCAGACGGCGCAGACGACTGAGGAACGCCTGCGGCTGGAGATCGGGATTGCGGCTCTGGACCGGCTCCATCAGCACGGCGGCCAGACTGTCAGCCTGGGCGGCGATGATGTCGAGTGCCTCCGGCGACCCGTAATCGAGCACCGTCACGTCGCGGATCATTCCGGCAGGCGTGCCAAGCCCGACCGGCACGATCTCGCCGTCCTGGTCGAAGGCCAGCACTCCGTCGAAAATGCCGTGATAGCCATTCTTGAAGATCACGATCCGGTCGCGACCAGTAACGGCGCGGGCCAGCCGCAACGCGACCATCACCGCTTCGGACCCGGTATTGCCAAAGGCGACCCGCTCGACCCCGGTCAGATCGCGGATCAGTAGAGCAGCCTGACCCGTCAGAGCCGATTGGGTCCCCAATTCCAACCCGTGTTCGATCTCGCGGATCAGAGCGTCATGGATCGGGGCAGGCTTGTGGCCAAAGAAGTGAACGCCCATCCCCATCGCGACATCGATATATTCGTTGCCATCGACATCCCAGAAACGCGCCCCTTCGGATCGGGCCGAGACAATCGGATATTTCGCCTCTTTAAGCTGCCCCCAGAACGACAGCGTGTGCTTCCAGTCAGCCAGCACGGCGCGAGAATCCTGGGTTAACTCCTTCGAGGAATGGGTCCGTACGACATGACGCTCGACCAGCCCGGAGACAAAGGTGCGCTGCTGCTCCGATAGCGGCCCGCTGCCCGCCAGATTGATGTTGCGGATCTTGGCAATCGAACTGGCCGGTGGTTTCACTTTCGTGGACGGCACCACGGACGGGGAAGTCGGCGGCGCAGCCGGAACGACCGGCGCCGCCTCCGCCAGGGATGGAGCAGCAGGCGGCGCGGCGGGAAGGCCGCCCTGCCCCAACCATGCCATTTGCTGCCGCGCCAGTTCGGTGACACTGCTGAGATTCTGCGCCGCGACCTGTGACAGCAATTGCAATTGGAATTGCAGCACCGGGGCGATACCGGCCCCGTCCATCGGCGGGAGAGCGACC
The DNA here is from genome assembly GCF_000294655.1 of Magnetospirillum molischianum DSM 120. Taxonomy (GTDB): domain Bacteria; phylum Pseudomonadota; class Alphaproteobacteria; order Rhodospirillales; family Magnetospirillaceae; genus Phaeospirillum; species Phaeospirillum molischianum. Next base: position 64,002 of record NZ_CAHP01000012.1, on the reverse strand, counting down.
GGAGCGACCGGCATGACCGGAACCGATGGCGGGGCGGTCTGGATGACGGGCGCGGGGGCAGGAACCGGAGCCGGAGCTGCCGTTGCGTGGCGCTGGATATAGGCGGCAAGGTCGTTGACAGTGCCGATTTCCTCGAAGAGCTGGCTCATCCGCAGTTCAAGGCCAAAGCGGTGTTCGACCGTCTGGCCCAGCTTCAGCAGCATCAGCGAATCCAACCCCATGTCGGTCAGATGCTGGGCGCGGTCAATCGTCGTGGCATCGAATCCGCTGATCTCGGCCAGGATCGAGGCCAGTTCGTCGGCGAGCTCAGTCAACCTCTCCATCGTTTCCGTCCTTGTCGGCGAGACATGCGATATTTCGGGCTGGGTTGGACTGGGGGCGGGATTGGGCGGTATTGCGCCGTCTCCGGCCCGCACGGGGGCAACGTCCATCCAAAAAGGCTGGCGCTGGAATGGATAGGTCGGCAACGCGACCTTACGGGGGCGAAACGGTGCATTAATCCCCGGCCAGGACAGATCAATCCCGGCGCGGAACAGCGTGGCGGCGGCGGCGGCGATTTCCGGCCAGGCCGAACGCCCCTTACGCAACGAATTAACAACCGGCCCCGCCGCATCGGCACCGAGAATCGAGCGGGTCAACGCCGCCAGCGTATCGCTGGGGCCGATCTCCAGAAAAACGGTATAGCCGTCGCGGGCAGCGGCGCGAACGGCACTCAGGAACTGAACGGGCTGGAGGATCTGACGCGACCAATAATCCGGGGTCAAGCGCTGGCGGGGGGGCAGAGCCTCGCCGGTAACGGTTGAGTAGAATGGCAATGTGGCGGCGGCAAAATCGATCCCAGCCAGCGCTGCCTCGAAATCGCGGACCATCGGCTCCATCAACGGCGAGTGGAAAGCATGCGACACCGCCAGCCGACGCCCGTCGATCCGGTCGTGACTCAGCCGGGCCAATGCCTTTGCCACCGCCTCCTCACTGCCCGAGATCGTCACGGCGTCGGGCTGGTTGATCGCCGCCAGGGTCACCTCGCGGGTATGGTCGATCACCGACGGCACCACGATTTCGGCAGGGGCGAACACCGCCGCCATCGCACCGCCGGACGGCAATGCCTGCATCAGGCAGCCGCGTTCCGCCGCCAACCGAACCCCGGTTTCGGGCGGGAACAGCCCGGCGACACAAGCGGCGGCATATTCGCCGATACTGTGGCCGATCACGGCGGCTGGCTCAATTCCCCAGGACTTCCACAGCGCGGCCAGAGCGTACTGAACCGCAAACAAAGCCGGTTGGGCCAGTTCGGTCTGACGAAGCTCTTCCTCGGTCGCGCCCTCGCCATACAGACGCTCGACCAGCGGACGACCGAACGCTGGCCCCAGAGCCGCCCCGCACCTGTCGAATGCGTCGCGGAATACCGGATAGCGCCGATACAGATCGCGTCCCATCGCCAGATCGTGGGAGCCCTGACCGCTGAACAGAAACACGATCCCCTTGCCGATGCCCTTACCCGCGCCGAAGGGAAGAGGAGCACTCTCCAGCCCGGCATGCAGGGCTGCCACCGTTCCGCCGACGATCGCGTCGCGATGGCGCAGCGGCTGGCGGCACGCAGCGGTATGGCAGATATCGGCCAGATCGGAGTCCGTCGCCCCGGCCAGAACGGCGGCGAAGCGGTGCCGAACCGCGACCAACGCCTCGGGCGTCGCGGCGGAAAGCGGCAAGACATGAACCGGATCGTCGATCGGTTCCGGCGCGGCAGCCGCGGAACCAACCGTTGGCGGCGCGGTAACGATCAGATGTGCGTTGGTGCCGCTCAATCCAAACGAACTGATCCCGGCAACTCGCAACCGCCCTTGGTCGGGCCAGGGAGTCGGCGCGGCGGTAACCTGGACAGTCCCCGACGCCCAATCGATATGCGGGCTGGGATTGGTGAAATGAAGGCTGGCCGGAATCGTCCGGTGGCGCAGCGACAGGATCAGTTTGATCAGTCCGGCGATTCCAGCGGCGGCTTCGGCATGGCCGATATTGGTCTTGACCGAACCCAGCAGCAACGGGCGCCCCGGAGGGCGGTTGCCGAACACCTGCTGGAGGGCATTGACCTCGATCGGATCGCCCAGCGCGGTCCCCGTGCCGTGAGCCTCGACATAATCGACCGCCTCGGGTTCCAGACCGGCATCGTCCAACGCGGCACGAATCACGGCCTGTTGCGCCAGACCGTTCGGAGCAGTCAGGCCGTTGCTGCGTCCATCGTGATTAACGGCGGACCCGGCCAGAACGGCCAGAATACGGTCTCCATCCCGCTTGGCATCGGCAACACGCTTAAGGACAAGCAGCCCGCATCCCTCGCCCCGGCCATAGCCATTCGCGGCGGCGTCAAACGCACGGCAACGCCCATCCGCCGCCAGCGCCTTAACCTTGCACAAGGCGATCATACTGTCGGGCGACAGCATCAGGCTGACCCCTCCGGCCAGGGCCAGATCGGTCTCACCCCGACGCAGACTCTGAATCGCCAGATGCAGCGCAACCAGCGACGACGAGCAGGCGGTATCGATGGTGACGCAGGGGCCGTGGAAATCGTGGAAATAAGACAGCCGCCCGGCGGCGGTACTGAACATCACTCCGCTGCCGGAATAGGCGGTGATCCGGTCGGCCGCGCCGGAATGGACGTGAGCCTGGATATAATCGTAGTTCGACAGGCCGATGAAGAGACCGGCGCGGGCAGCGGCAAGGCGGCGACGGTCCAGCGCGGCGTCGTCCAGCGCTTCCCAACTGACCTCCATCAGCAACCGCTGCTGCGGGTCCATCGCCTCGGCCTCACGCGGAGTGATGCCGAAGAAAGCAGGATCGAACCCGGCGACATCGCCGACGAAGCCGCCGCTACGGGCATACATCTTTCCCGGCGCATCGGGATCTGAATCGTAGAAACGGCCGACATCCCAACGCTGGGATGGAATGTCACTGATCGCATCCCCGCCCCCAGCCAGCAGGGACCAAAATTGATCGGGATCGCCGCCGCCGGGAAAACGGCACCCCATGCCAACCACGGCGATTGCCGCCGGATGTTTCAGGGACTGGTTTTCCTCCAGCAATTCAGCGATCTTAGCCGAGGCTTTCTTTAATGCCTCGACATAAGGCTGGCCAGATGCGTCACCCATGATCCGGTGCCCCCGCCTTGGACCGATGCGGTCGATTGAATGTTTTGAGCATACTTCCCCCGCCCCATGACGCCGCACATTTTCATAGATTGGTTTATAGTCTTTGGGACGAAGCTACCTTACGGGTTTTCCAACCGAAAACGATGCCGCAGCCGGACCTAACCGTCGTAGGCTCGCGATAATCCAGCAGGATTATAACCTTCGCATCTCCTGATGTCATCAGTTGAGAATGCAGTGCAAGCATCAATCCAAGATTGACAATCTCAGCTTTTATACATCCTAAAGAGCGGCAAAAAAGAAGGTCGCGCTATTGAGGTGCTGCCACCGGGCGCGCCGAGCCGAAGAGCATTCTTCGCGTTAGGAGCAACTGCGTTCACCTAACGGACTCATCGTACTGCAATAAATGGCACTTGAAATTGGAACAAAAAGAGATCAATCATGCCCCACCCATTATGTCCACAGGACCTTCGTCATGGCCCAGGAAACCCTGTTCATTTGCCAACCCTACGTACTCGGCAAAAGAGGCGCGCTGAAACCCCAGCCCCCCATCGCCTACTCGACCGAAGCACAGGCGATCCTGCGCGCCCATAGGATCATGGACAGTGGCAACGTCGCCGGCGTCGATGTCGTCCGCCAAACCGCCGATCCGGAAATGGGGGATTACGATGAACCTGTTTTCATCGAACGATTGGGAACCGTGCCCCAGGTCGAAACCTGATCGATGGATGAACGCCCGCCGACGACACCCCGGAGCGGGCGCTCAAGCCCTCGCTAAAATAGTACCAACATCCTCCTGCCGCCCCTCATCGGCCACCCGCTCATCACCGCGACGGAACCATTTCCGCGCCGCAACTCATAGCTGCTGAGTTGATTGGAGCATCGACAAATTTGCTATATCGTCATGCAGCTTCCGGATGCCCCCGCCGGATGCTAATACTTTTGCTATCATGGTCACGTGGCAACTGATGGGTCACCCTACCCCCGAGACACAAGGTAACGGAGGCAAAACCTCCAGAACATAAATACATAGATAAATTCGCTTTTTAGAAGTTTCAGCGATAAATGAAGCATCTTCTCGCCATTGCCGTTCTGATCTTCGGATGCCTGTCAGCCATTCCTGCCATTGCGGGCGACCTCATCGTTTCCCGCATGGCGGTGAAGGATCTCACCGGCACACTGACCATCGACGACATCACAAAAAGCGAGGCGACGGCGTTCAAGTCCGCCCTGATCATTCACATCGGCGAATCGGTTCATTGGGTACGGCTACGAGTGCGAGCCCCAGACGAGAACGGAAAGGTCGTTCTGTTCATCCGTCCGACCTACATAAACAATATCACCCTCTACCAGGCCGATCCCACCGCCCCTAACGGATGGAAAACGCGGACAACCGGCAACATCCACCCATTTAGCGAGCGCGACCGCCCCAAGATATCCCTGGGCTTTCTGATCGATGTCGCCAGCCCAGAAGAAACGGTCTATCTGCGCATAGAAGGAGAACGCCACGCAGTTCTTAATGTTGAAGCGCTAACACCGGCAGAAGCCGATCAGAAAGATTACGATAGAGACCTCCTTATCGTCTTTTTCGTAACATCGATGGCAACCCTTTTCTTATGGTCTATTCACGCCTACATTTTAGACAGACAGAAAGTATTTGCTTTATTTGCATTCCATCAGTTAGTTTACACATTATTCGGCATCGCCACCGTAGGGTATCTGGCACCATTCAACTCGGCTGAACACCCCTGGCTGGTCGATTTCATTACCGGCGTGATGTACTTGTCAATCGGCCCGACAGTCCTCTTCTTCTGTCATGAATTGATCAAGCCATATGATCCACCCCGTTATATTATATGGGGATTACGGGCGATATTATCTATTTTTGCCCTAGATTACGTTCTGCTGGCGACAGAATACCATCCGATTGCATATTCAATAAACAGCATAAATCTAAAATTTTTGCTTCTCTATCTTGTCGTAACATCCTTCTTATTGAGAAAAGAGCACTCGCCACGCAGATCAACGATACAATTCATGTTATTGTTTATATTTATAAATAATACAGCATTCTGGATCCCAGCTTACTTATTCCCGAACAACCAGATTTTGAAGTGGAGTAGCATCCAGGTTCTATTCGTTGACGGATTCCTAATCGCACTCCTTTTCGCTGTGGTATCATTCGTGCGCGCGCGTGAAGTCCGACGGGAAGCGCACGAGGCGACTCAGGCCGTGATGGCGATTAACCGCACTCTCTTGGAAGAAAAAGAGCTGAAGAATCAGGCCGAAACCGCGGCCAGAACCGACTATCTGACCGGCCTGTTCAATCGGCGTCACTTTTTTGAACTGGCCCAGCGCGAGTTGGATCGGTCGATCCGCTACCAGAGGCTGTTCACACTTCTGATGATCGACATCGATCACTTCAAGTCAATCAACGACACCTGGGGACATGCCTTTGGCGACACGGTCTTGCGAACCGTCGCGAACATCATTAATGACACGCTCCGCAACGTTGATCTTTTCGGCCGCACCGGCGGAGAGGAGTTCGCTGCCGTGATCGTCGAAACAGAAGAATCAGAATCCATAGATATCGCGCAAAGATTGCGGGAAGGGGTCGAGATGTGTTCGGCCTTCGCTCCAGACGGAACAGAAGTCCGGGTTACGATTTCCATTGGGATCACACATTTACGCGGACGCGAGATCGAATTCGACCTCGTGATGGATGAGGCCGATCAGGCGATGTACAGCGCCAAAAAAACCGGCCGCAACAGGATCATGGTCAACGCATAGGGCACGCGGCTTGCGCTGGCGGGGCCGGGCGGTCTAGGGTGCGCTGACATTAAGTGGCGGAAAAATCTCGCCTAATAAGAAACAATCCCGGAGATCATGAATGCGGACGGCCCTGCTGTCGCTCATCATGCTATGCTCGGCGGGCGCGGCCCAGGCCGCCGACCTGACCCTCACCATTACCAGGGCCGCCGCGGACGGCGCGGTCCGAGGCATGGTGTTTGGCGATGCCGACAGTTTCGACCGCCGCGAGTCGCCGGTCGCTAAATTCTCGCAAGTCCCGGACCATGGCACGGTCGTCGTGAGTCTTCCCAACCTGCCGCCCGGCCGTTATGCCATCGCACTGTACCAGGATCGCAACGGCAACGACCGTCTTGACAAAAACATGATCGGCGTCCCCACCGAGCCTTATGGGTTCTCCAACGACGCCAGCGCGCCGCTAGGGCCACCCGATTTCGATCAGGCCGCATTCGATATCGTTGGGGAACGCCATGCCCTCACTATCACCCTACGCTGACCCGGCCGCGATCCTGATCACCGGCGCCTCATCGGGTCTGGGCGCAGCCATGGCACAAGGCTATGCCCGCGTCGGCGTCACGTTATTTCTGACCGGACGGGACGAATCCAGACTGGCCAAAGTAGCGCAGGACTGCCGCGAGCGGGGGGCGGACGTCAGTGCGGAGACGCTCGATGTCACCGATTCTGACGCTCTTGCCGCCTGGATCGAAGCGTGCGACCGTCGCCGCCCGCTCGATCTGGTCATCGCCAATGCGGGCATTTCCGCCGGAACCGCTGATGGAACCGAGGGGGTGGACCAGACGCGGGCGATTTTCGCCGTCAATCTGAACGGGGTCGTCAACACGGTGATGCCAGCCGTCGCAGTGATGCGGCCACGCCGCCGGGGCCAGATCGCGATCATGAGTTCGATGGCGGGCTTTCGCGGAATTGGCGGCGCTCCGGCTTATTGCGCCTCGAAAGCGGCGGTGCGGGTGTGGGGCGAAGCCCTCCGTGGCGCCTTGGCTTCGGATGGGCTGGCCGTCTCGGTGATCTGCCCCGGCTTCGTCGCCACCCCGATGACCGACGTCAACCGCTTTACGATGCCGTTGCTGATGGAAGCCGACGCCGCCGCCCGATTGATCCGGCGCAAGCTGGCAACCAATACCGGCCGCATCGCCTTTCCCTGGCCGATGGCGGCACTGAGTTGGATTGCCGCAGCTTTGCCCGATGCGCTGGCCGACCGTCTGACCCGTCGGCTTCCGGCCAAGGGATAATGACGGCGATGACCCGAAACACAACAACCCGGCCCGATGGGGCACGATGACATTGATGAGCATGGGAGAACGATGGTGAGCGTCGCCAGTATGACCGGCTATGCCCGCGCCGAGGGGCGCGATTCCCTGACCTCTTGGGTGTGGGAGGCCAAAAGTGTCAATGGCCGTGGGTTCGACCTGCGCCTGCGCTTGCCCTCGGGTCACGACGGACTGGACGTTCCGGTGCGCGAAGCGGCCGCACGCCGTATCGCACGCGGCAACGTCCAACTGTCGCTGACCCTGTCGCGTCAAAGCGAAACCGGAGAGATGCGGATCAACACCGCCCTGCTGACCCGTCTGGTCGATCTGTGCCGGGACTGGCAAGCGGTGCGACCCGAACTGGCTCCGGCGCGGCTGGACGGATTATTGGCGCTCCGTGGCGTGATCGAACCCGCCACAGAAGCAGAGGCCACCGAGGATGAAGCCGGGCGCGAGACCCGCATCACCGCGCTGAAAGCCTCTCTGGAAACCGTGCTGGACCAGTTGGTGGCGATGCGCCACGACGAAGGAGCGCGGATCGGTGCCGTCCTGAAGTCCCAACTTGACGAGATCGCCGCATTGACGGCTCGCGCCGGAGCCTGCGCCGCGCTGCGGCCCGAAGCGATCCGCGAGCGTTTTTCCCAGCAATTGGCGACAGTGCTGGACGCCGCTCCCGGCCTGACCGAGGAACGGGTTGCCCAGGAAGTGGCGTTGCTGCTGGTCAAGGTCGATGTGCGCGAGGAACTGGACCGTCTGGCCGCCCATGTCGCGGCGGCAGGCGCCCTGCTCGACCAGGGCGGCGTGGTCGGGCGCAAGCTCGATTTCCTGGCCCAGGAATTCAACCGTGAAGCCAATACGCTGTGCTCTAAATCCGCCGACGTCGAACTGACCCGGATCGGCCTCGATCTGAAGGCCGTGATCGATCAGTTCAAGGAGCAGGTCCAAAACATCGAATAGGTCCGGCCTTTTTTCCCGCCTGGGCGCTTGCCCCGGCGACGGCCATCGGCCAATATGCCTCCCTCATCCTCATGGTTTCGAAGGTTGAAGCCCCCATGATCGCCAAGCCCCTTGCCGCCCTTCTTCTGACGTCGGCTCTCGCCTTGTCCGCGTCCCCGGCCACAGCTCAGGACAGCGGCGCGCTGACCCCCAAGCAGGCCGAGGCGGTCAAGAAGGTCGTCCGCGACTACCTGATGGAACACCCCGAAGTTCTGGCTGAATCGCTTGAGGCTCTGCGCGAGAAGATGCGCGCCCAGGCCGAAGCCGACGCTCACAAAATGCTCGAAGCCCGCAAGGACGACGTTTATCGCAGCGCCGACGACCCCGTTAGCGGCAACACCAAGGGCGACATCACCATCGTCCAGTTCTTCGATTACAATTGCGGCTTCTGCAAGCAGACCTTCGACGCCCTGTGGGAAGCGGTCAAGGCCGATGGCAAGGTTCGGGTCGTCTACAAGGAATATCCGATCCTTGGCCCGGACTCGGTGTTCGCCGCCCGCGTCGCCCTGGTGGCCAAGGCACAAAGCCAGGCCAAATATGACGATCTCCATCGTGCCTTGATGAAGTTCCGCGGCCGCCTCGACGAGAAGGCGGTGCTGCGTATTGCCAGCGAGCAGGGCTTCAACGCCGAACAGCTGAAGAAGGACATCACCAACCCCGAGATTGATCGCCAGTTGTCGAAGGTGTTCGACCTCGGCCGCGCGCTCGATATCGGCGGCACCCCGACCTTCATCGTTGGCGACCGCATCCTGTCCAGCGCGCTCGACCAGACCACCTTCCGCCAGTTGATCGATAACGCGCGCAAGACCGGCACCGGCAAGAACTGATCTGATCGGCCAAGCCACCCACGACAAACCCGGCGAGGAATTCCTCGCCGGGTTTTTTCGTGGCTACACCGCAGCCGTGGCTCTCAGCAGCCGGCGGCGCGACGCGGTAGCCGACTGCGTGCCCACGGCGTCTTGCGCCGGAACGACGACAAGCTGCTGCGCAGCATCACTTCGGCCCGATGGCGCAGCCGCGGCAGCTTGCCCATGTCGAGCAGGCGGCGGCGCAGGAACGCCCAACTATCGATCGAATCCTCCGACATATCGTCCAGCCAGAAAAACAGCGTGGCGGAATAGAGCGCCGCCAGCGACCCACGCTTGGTCGCCCAGGTAACGTCGTGACTTTTATCGCCCACGGCGCGCCAGAGCGCGTCGGAGGTGCCCCACCCCAGCTTCGCCGCCAAAGGCAGGTTCTGCGGCAGAGCCAGCAGCGCCACCCCCCGGCGGATCGCCTCGCGGTGCGCCGACCAACGGTCCAGCCGCATCTTGACCGCAACAAACACCCGTTCGTCCACTTTGCCGCCGCGCGGCCCCTGTACGGCAAAATCCTGGGCCAGCATCCGGTCGGCCAGTTCGACGAAATGAGCCAACGCCTCTGCCGGACCTCCGGGGAATAACCGCAACGCCTCCCGCGGCGGGTAATCGAGGTCGCGCGCCGCCTCGGACAGCGCCGCGTCAGACCAACCGTCAAAGGCGATATGAGGCAGTGCAGCCAGCACCAAATCGTCGCGTTTTGCGCTCGGATCGATTTGCATATCCCTAGCCCCTTCCCAAGCAACCGTCACTGTGATATCAAGCGCCTTCCCGGACGGCAGTTGTGCCGTGCGATGGGGTGGCTTTTCAAGCGTAGAGGAGCGGTGGCGAAACGTGCAAGTACTCGTTCGTGACAACAACGTCGATCAGGCCCTTAAGGCGCTCAAAAAGAAGATGCAGCGCGAGGGGGTTTTCCGTGAAATGAAGCTGCGTCGCAATTACGAGAAGCCGTCCGAGCGCCGCGCCAGAGAAAAGGCCGAAGCCGTGCGTCGTGCCCGTAAGCTGGAACGCAAGCGTTTGGAACGCGAAGGTTTCTAAACGGCCCGACAGCGCGCGGTGCCGCCGGTTGGCGGGACCGTTCGTCGCTGATTCGTGTCAGTTTTGCTCCGCTACAGCTTCGCTACGGACGCCACTTCGACCCTAGCCGGAAATCCGGTTTCTTAGGGATTCGGAGGGCGTCTGTGCGATGCGGGCGCTAAACGTCCCAGGCACGCCTGTGGGCGATTTATTTCTCTGCCCGGCCTACAGGGCAGCGCCTTCGACGCATTACAAAAATATCATCTATCCGACATGCTGTGGTAATCCCGGCGGTGTCATGATCCCTATGACTCAACAGCCACTACCCCTGATCGACCGGCGAGAGTGAACTCCCCGCCCAGAGATCGGAAAACTAAAGTCAAAAGCCCCGCGCTCCACACCCTGGCGCGGGGCTTTAACTTTTAAGGCCCTCGCGACAAGACTGGAGCCCCTACTCCGCTTCGTCCAAAGCCAACACCAGCGCATCGAGCGACCGATGCCACAAGGCGGACACCTCCTTAACCAAGGGAGCCACGGCGCCGAGATCCTGGTTTCGGGCGGCCACATCGATCTCACGGCAAAGCGTCGATAACGGATGGAGATGCAGGCTGGCAGCGGCGCCAGCCATCCGGTGCGCCACCGCTCCGGCCTCGCCGACCTTGCCTTCTCCGGTGAGGATCAGTAACCGCTCCAGATCGACTCCAGAAGAATGACGGAACAGATCGGCCAGCCCAGCCATCCGGTCGTGCCCCAGAGCCCCCAGGTCAAGCGCCAGATCGGACAAAGCCACTAGCGGCAAACTACTTTCGGACAGCAATGCGGGGGAGACCGGAGAAGCCAGAAGGTCAACCAGACGATCAATCCGAAACGGCTTGGACAGACAGCCCTGAATTCCGGCCCGACGCCAGCGTGGTTCGTCTGAGGCGACAGGAGTGGCGGTAAAAAGAACGATTGGCACCGTCCCCGCCGCGCCGGGACACGCGCGAATTACTTCGGCGGCTTCGATGCCATCCATCCCCGGCATCTGCATGTCGAGCAGGATCAGATCAAAACGGCCGTCACGGGCAACGGCGATGGCTGATGGCCCGTCCACAGCGGTCACGACGCTATGTCCGCTCCGTTCAAGCAAATCTGCGGCGACGGTCCGGCTGACGTCATTATCGTCAACGACAAGGATACGGGATCGAGCCGTCGTTGCGGCGAACCGGGGGCTATCCCAAGCGAGAAGCACATTGTGATCGGTCGAACTTGTCAAAACCGTCCCCCCGCCGCTTACCCTTCGGTTAAGGTCTCGCAAAACCTTTATCGCTGCAAGCAGAACCGCAAAGATCAGCGCGGTGACGGAATCGGCCCCAGGGTTTGCATCCAGCGTTCAACCGCCACCGGAGGCGGATCGCGGAATCCAGTGGCAGCCAGCCGAGCCAACCCCGACGAAGCCAGGAACTGCTCGACGGGACGTTTCAGGCATTGGGCATAGCTCGCGGTCAGGGTGCTTTCATAGTCACCGCTCCCGACCTCGAACCGATTGCCGAAATTGCCAAGCGGGAACCCATCGGCGGTAAAGACATCGATGCCACAGCCGACCACCAGTTGCGTATCCGGCTTCGACCACATCCCCTTGCCGTACAGACGGACCACAATCTGGGGCCGGATCGAAGGGTCGTTGATTTCCACCCGAGAAAACGCCTTCGACAACATCGTTCGGGCGGCAGAAGCCAGTGCCGCGCCGTCCTTCACGGTGCCATCCTCGCTATGAAGTCGGGTGACCTGCAACCGCAATTTCCGGTCAAGATCGCCCTGACCGGCAAAGATCATCACCCGTGCCGACAGGGGTGGCGACACCCCCGGCACCGGATCGAGCCGAACCGCCTCGGGCGGAGGCAAGGCGGAACCACAGCCAGACAGCAGCAGCACCAAGGCGATGACGCCAGCATATCGGGACATCGTTCCCCCCTAATTCATCGAGGACAGGCCCTCTGCCTTCACCCGGTTTTTCCAATCGCCCATGAAGGTCTGGAATTCCTCGACCTGCTTAACCTTGTCACCAATGCGGCGGTAATCGGCAATACCGCGTTCCGGCTCGCTGGTCAGCAAGTCGAACGCCTCGCGTAGATCGGTCTTGGCCATCAGATCGCCAAAGGTGCGGCGCAACCGGGCCAACCCGCGTTCGTCATGTCCGAGCGTCATCGCGGTGGCGGTATCGAGCACGCGACGAGCCATTTTCGGATCAAGCGGACGGTTGCCGAACGGTCTCTCGATCGTGCTTTCCATCGCGGCGACCGCCTCGGGCCATTTTTTCAGACGCCAATTGATCTCGCCACGGAGGCGGCGGGCTTCCTCACTCTGGTCGTTGATGATGAGGGCCAGCGCCTCGGCCGAGCGGCCAAGATCGTCAAGAGCCTGCACCCGGAGATACCGACGCTGCGCCGCCAGATCGGTCGGAATATCCGGCCCCTCACTCAAATCGAGCGCCTCCAGGGCCAGACCGGGCTTGCGGTCGGACAGGTTGAGGAAGGCCAGACGCGTTCCCACCCGCGTCTTGTCCAGCCCGGACAGGCGGAACTCGACCTGATGGCGCAACAGATCGCCCGCACGCTCCAGCAAATCGACCGAGGCCAGACGATCGGCCAGACGACGGATCATCTCGTCGCCCTTTTCCCCCGGCGGCGTCAGTTCCTGGAACTCGTCATAAAGACCAATGGCGGTAACCGGCGGCAGTTTATCGGCCTCGCCGTCAAGAAACAGGCGGGTGAACGCCTCGCTCATCATCTCCATCACTTTGGGGATGTCGGGATGATCGGGATAATTGGCGGCAAGCGTATGCATGCTGCGCAATCCCTCGCCATAGCGCTTGGCCTCAACCTGAAGCTGGCTGATCCGCTTCATCAACTGGAATTCAAAATCCTCGCCGCGCCACGCAAAGCGCATCTTTTCCAGTTCGGCAATCGCCTCTAGCGGGGTGATCTTGCCCAGCTTCAACATCAACTCGATCCGATCGCGCGTGGCATAGGCACGATCAGGACGGCTATCGCTGGCCTCGGCATCGCGGAAGCGGGTGATCGCCTGCTCGTACTGCTTACCCGCGACCGAGGCCAGACCGCCCAAATAGGACAATCGCCCGACATCGCGGCGCTGCAATCCCGGCCCCATCATCGCGTCGATGATCCGGTTGGCACCGCGTCCGTCGCCAGCCCCGGCCACGGTGCGGGCGGCAACCTCGCCCAGTTCCATCCGAAGCGTGCGCGGCCAGCCCTTGATCTCCTCGGGGGCAAGGCGCAGTGTCAGAGCTTGGCGTGCCGGATCGGGCTGGGAGCGGGCCATTGCCGCCGCCAAAAACAACTGCACGCGAGGATCGTCCTTCAAGGCGGGGAGCGACAGGTCGGCAATTGCCTCGGCATCGTGACGTGCCAGGAAGTTCGCGGCACCCCGCGTTGCGCGGAAGGTCGGAGTCTCGACGATCGCCGGGTCGGCGGCGGCCAAAAGGCGCAATTCACCTAACGCCTCGGGAGCAAAACCGTTGGCAAGGTAGTGACGGGCGATTTCCAACCGCTGGAGATTGCGGTCATTGGGTCGCAACGTCGTCATCCGCTGCAACAGCTTGCGGCGATCGGCAACAAAGGTATCGTTGCCGCCCCGCATCCATTTTGAAATGTCGAGTCGTCATCCGCTGCAACAGCTTGCGGCGATCGGCAACAAAGGTATCGTTGCCGCCCCGCATCCATTTTGAAATGTCGAGCGGCCCGGTCTCTTGTGGCCCTTCAGGATCGGCCACCGGAGTCTCGACCCCAGAGGCTTCGGGCGGCGGCGGCGGTGGCTGGGTCAAATACAGCCCACCAGGCATTGCCACCTCGACCTGGGACTTCGACGGATCGAGCCGCACCCCATCGGCACGCCCCACAGCCGCGACGCCCTGGGCCGAAGTCAACAACTCGACGCCAGGATAGTCACGCCCGGCGCGAACGCCCAGACCAATCGTCGGCACCGTTACCACCTGGATGATATCGCCAACCTCGGGATCGCGCACCGCCATCGCCGGAGAACCATCGGCGGCGGCAATCACCAACCGTCCGCGATCCTGGAAATCCATCTGGGCCGATACAGCGGCGGCGGTTTTGGGCAAAAGCGGCTGCTCGTGGATATCGAGCACCCACAATTGCCCCTCTTTGCGGACAGAAGGATTGAAGCCCGGCGAGGTCAGCATCCGCACCGCCGTCCCCTTCCCTCCCTGTATCTGTTCAACATGCTGGACCACATCGCCGCCGGTGCGCTTCAACAGCTTGGTGTCGATCTCCGTCTTGATGTCGAACACGGCCCAGAGCCAACCGCCACGGCGGAACACGGCTGCACCAGTCGGCTTGTCGAAAGCAAAACCGAGACTGACCATCTTCCCCACCGGGGCGGAAGATTGCGGCACCGCCGACTCATCCAGACTGGCGAGCGGCGCCGGCGCGGCGGGAGCAAGAGGTTTAAGCGCTGGAGGCTGATCGGTGCTGCCCGGCGCGGGAGCCAGCGGCGGCGGCGGCGCGCCATTGGCGCGCGGCGGCGGCGCTGTACCGGCGGCGCGGACGAGATCGAGCGCAACACGGGGACCGCTGGTGAAATGACGGACACGCATGCCTTGCGGCAGCGATAACACCACCGCCGTGCCCTTTCCGGCCGGACGAGCCTCAAGAAAGCCAACATCGGGCGGCAATGACGCACGGAGCGAGGTGGCGTTAAGGTTGGCCGGACGGTCGAAGGCAACCGTAACCTTGTCCCCGGTCTCCTCGACCGTATACCCCACGGGCTTGGGCCAATCGAACACCAGACGGTTAAAGCCGGTATGTTCGCCCCCCCTCACCATCAGTTCGATGGCGGGAACGGCTGGAGCCGAAGTTGGAGCCGCTGCCTGCGCAATCGTCGCGGTGGCGGCGACAGGTCGGGCGGCGGGTGGAGTGGCGGCGGGCGGCGTTTTGTCCTCACTGAGATCGATCACAACCGCGTTACCGCTACGTGACGTCTTGATCTGGACTGGCCCGGTCAGTGGAAAGGTGGCGACGGTGCGGTCGGGGCTAAGGCGAACCCCTTTCAGATAGCGGGACAGCGGCTTGACCACGGCCTTCGGGTCACCGACGATCGGCTTGTCGAACCGAAGCACCAGTTGCCCGTCGGCCTGCTCGGCGGTAAAGCCGACCGTACTATTCCAATCGAACACCATGCGGCCATAGCCGTCATGAGCGGCAGCGCGCGGCGACGGCGATGAAGCCTGAGCCAAGGCAAGACCAGGCACCGCCGCGACAATCGCAAGCGCAAGGAGGCCCCACCGCATCCGGAAAAACCGCAGGGGCAAGGTCGATCGGGGCGAATCCGCCATGTTCGACTAGTCGAAACTGGCCAGCAGCGCGTCGATATCGGCCTGATTAGCGGCGGCGGCGGGAAGCTGAGGGCCGTTGAGGAGATCCTGATCGCTCGGTGGCGCCTCGGGCTTATCCTTAGTTCCGGCGTCTTTTTCGTACTCGGCGCCAAACATCCGAACCAACCCCTCGACCCGGTCTTCGATATCCTTCAGAGCCTTGACCACCTTGGTTATTCTCTGACCGGTAATGTCTTGGAAGGTGCAGGCCTCGTAGATGCGGGTCGTGATATCAGCCAGCGCCTCGGCGGGTCCAGGCTCAAGAGAGGAGGTCACCGTTTCCAAACTCTCGGCGGCATCCATGATCTCGTTGGTAGCTGCCTCGGTCGCCCCGACGATGGCGTCAAGTTCGTCGGTGGCGGACGCGATGAAGCGGTGCTTAATGTCGCCGGGACGCAGGGCGGCGATTTCCTCTCGCGCGGCGTGGATGTACTGCGCCAGAGACTCGACCTCACGATAGAGGCGGAGATCCCCGGCACTGATATCGCCTGCGATGGAGTCGAGGAGAGAGCGAACCACCTCGCCGATCTGATCAACGTGAACGGTGTCGCCGTGCTCACGGCGGATCTCCTCAAGACGCAACTCAAGGTCGCGGTCAACGCCCTTGCTTGACATGACGCGACCTCCCTCTACCGTCAGAAGTCACCCAGAACGCTGGTCATCTTGTTCTTCAGCGTTTCGGCGTTGAACGGCTTGACGATGTAGTTAGAGACACCGGCTTCCTTGGCGGCAATAACGTTTTCCGACTTGGATTCGGCGGTGACCATGATAAAGGGAACGGGCTTCAGCTTGGGATCTGCGCGAACTTCTCGCAAGAGCTGCAACCCAGTCATCGGCTCCATGTTCCAGTCGGAAATAACCAGACCATAAGTCCCGACTCGGAGCATCTGGAGTGCCATTGCGCCATCGGTGGCTTCATCGACGTTGTTGAAACCAAGCTGCTTGAGCAGGTTCCGAATGATCCGCAACATCGTCTTGTAATCGTCCACAATGAGGACGTTCATATTCTTATCGACAGCCATCCATCCGCTCCTTCGAGACACACTCGCCAGAAACCGAGCAACCGGCACACTAACGAATACACTTAGTTAAGATAGGCCCATACACCTGCGCAAGCCATTTTTACGCACATCCCGTTCACTTACCCCCCAGAAGCGCCCTTCGGTGCCGGCATCTGGCGACGCTGAGCCAGTTCGGCTGTTACGCCTTTTGCCTTCATCGGGTCCATCTCAGCCATGATCGGAGCGACCTTCTGCTCCTTCATACGTTCGACAACTTCGAGCAGGATACTCATATCGAGCTGTTCGAAGATCTTGGCGGCTTCCTTGGGTTTCATATTCTCATATATTTTGACCAGAGACCGCATCTTGTTGTCTTCCTGGTCATTATATTGCCGCAAGAGTCCCTCGATCGTGCTCTGGAGGGTCTTCATTTCGGCGACCTTGCGATCGATCTGACTTTCGGCGGCGCGCAGCATCTCCTCGCGCCGCTCGACGTCACGCTCGCGGGAATCGAGCACGGTCCGGCGTTCGCGCAGCTTCTCCAACACATCCATCTCGGTCTGCGTCCGGCCTTCGCCGGCGGCATCGCCCGCAGCGGGAGGTGCGGCGGCTGGGGCTGTAGCCGGTGCCGCAGGTGCCGCGGGTGCCGCCGGGGCGGTGGCGGGCGTAGCAGCAGGCTTAGGAGGCTGTTGTGCCTGCAACTCGGCCACCGACACCGCCCCCAGCCCCAACCCGCTCAGGCCCATGAACAAATCGGTGACCCGCACCGACAACATCAGCACGCCGAAGAAAATCAGTACGGGCAAGACTCGTACAATCGGAGCCCGCCCACCGCCGCCATCGGTATTGGGTGCGGTTCCTTGCGACGTCGCCTTCGATTTGCCTTTCAGTGCCATGGTACCGTTTTCACCTCATTGCCTGAAGCGCGCGCAACAACTCGCGCTCGGCTTCCGACCGTTCGTCATCAAGCCCGTACTCAGCAGCAGCGGAAGCCGAAGCTACCGCCGCCTGCTGCGCCGACCGACTCGGGGACGGGCGTCCCGAAGCGAGGGATGGAGCCGGACCCGGAGATGGAGCCGGACCCGAGGCTGGTGCACGGGAAGCCGCCGCAGTCTCGGCTCCACTCCGCGCTGGACCTTCGACACGAGCCGAACGGACGGCATTTTCCAGCCGATTGGCCATCGTGTCGGCCCGTTCGATCATAAAGGCGAGGTCATCACGCAAGGATTGCGCCTTCTCCACCCGCTCCTGAAGGGACTGGCCCGCTTCATCAGCCGCTTTGCGCAACTTGGGGATTGAGGATTCTGCGCGCAAGGTGGCTTCGTTGAAACCGACGATGGTTCGGGCCAGATCGTCACGGTTTTTCCTCAGGGCCGCCAAGCGGGAATTCAGCCGGGTGGCATAGGCGATGGTGGCAACCATCAGCACCGAAACAACAATATCGAGAAGTACTTTCCAGTCCACGTACCTTTACCCCTTGTCACGCCGGCTGGTTTCATCAACCCGGATGGCGATATGCTGCCCTTTGCGTCCCATCCGTCCCCGGAACATGCCAACCTGACCACAGCGCATTTCGACTTGAGAGTCCGGGGTGGCGTTCAGCATGTGCTTCGAACCGGGCTTCCAAGCCAGGACATCGCGCAAATTCATGACTTGCTGGTCCAACACCGCCTCAAGCTCGACCTCGGTCATCCATAATTCTTCGGCCAAGTGAGTTTCCCAGATCGAATCTCGGCCGAACTTTTCGCCCATGAACATCTGCAACAGCAGTTCGCGCACAGGTTCGAGGGTGGCGTAGGGCAGCAGCAATTCCAGACGTCCGCCGCGATCTTCCATGTCGATTCGCAGCTTGGCGACGATCGCGGCATTACTGGGGCGTGAAATGGTGGCGAAGCGCGGATTGGTCTCCAGCCGGTCAAATCGGAACGTCACCGGCGACAGCGGATCGAACGCCGCCGACAAATCGGACAGCACGACATGAACCATCCGCTCGACCAGATTGCGTTCGATGGTGGTGTAGGGACGACCTTCGATTCGCATCGCGGCAGTCCCGCGCCGCCCCCCCAGCAGCACATCGACGATCGAGTAGATCAACGAGGAATCGACGGTCAACAGACCGAAATTGTCCCATTCCTCGGCCTTGAACACCGCCAGCATCGCCGGCAGGGGGATCGAGTTCAGATAATCGCCGAATCGCAACGACAGGATATTGTCGAGCGAAACCTCAACATTGTCCGAGGTGAAGTTGCGCATCGAGGTCGACATCATGCGCACCAGCCGGTCGAAAACGACTTCGAGCATCGGCAGACGTTCGTAGGAGACCAGTGCGCTGTTTAGAATCGCCTGGATACCCGACTTGTCTCCGGCACCGCCGCCGTCTTCGTCGAAGCCCAGCAGCGAGTCGATTTCATCCTGGTTCAGCACGCGGGTGGCCTCGCGGGGAACGGCTGCGGTGGCATCGCCCTCGCCCTCACCGCCGCCGCCAGCACTCAGCATCGCCTCCCACTCGTCGGCCACAGCATCGCCGCCGCCACCGCCCTCGGCCGCTGGCGGAGTCTCGCCACCGCCGTCTTCGGCCATGGCCGCCCATTCCTTCATAAGGGCTTCTTCTTCTTCGGCGCTGCGGCTCTGACCGCCTTCATCCTGATTTGTCATGTGAGGAATATCCCGCCGACCGCTCGTGGACCCGATTTGCGCCGGAAAACCGGCTGCCGATCACTGGACCAGCATTTCCTTAAAAAGAACATCGCTGACCTTAACCGGCTTTACCGCGGCATTGACTCGGGTCAGCAATTCTTCACGCAGCAGGTTCATCCCCGACGCGCCCTGAAGATCCTCGATCCGCAATTCACGCAGATAGACCTGAAAATAATCGACGATACGCGGCATCATCTGCTCAACCCTGGGCTGGTCGGCGACGGATTCAAGCTCCAACGCGACACGCAGCTTCAAGAACGCCTGTTTGCGCCCAGAGGTCTGGAGGTTGACCAGCATCTCGGGCAGATCCATGAAGGCGGCGGCCTGCACCGCCTTGGCAACCGGCGACGGTGCCGAGGACTCGGTCGAGGCCTCTTCCTTGTGCCCGCCCAGCAGCTTGTCAAGAATTCCCGAGAAATACAGCCCGGCACCCCCGCCGACCAGCAGCAGGATGGGCAGGACGATCAGCAGGATTTTCTTTAGCCCGCCCTTGCTCTGGGATGGCTCCGCACCGCTTTCGGCACCGTCGTTATCGTCGAAATCTTCTTCCAGGTCTTCGGTCATCGCTCTCTTCCGACGTCGACAGTGCGGGACTACAGGAAACGGCCTTCGCGCGTTTGTGGCGGAAGGTTAGCCCCACGGCGGTTAAGATAAGGTTGCGGACCCTGCGCAAAGCTCAGGCGGGGTCACGATAGCAATCGCGAGGGAACCCGGCAATAACTGCCCGGCAAGCGCTGCCCCGATCATGATGATTATGCGTCGTTTTCCGCCATTTCCCCTCCCCCACCATCTGGCACGGGTTCTGCATAGAGGTCTGCGTAGCGTTCCGCCAGCAGGTATTCAGACCATGCAGAACACCTCCTACATTGCCCTGTCCCGTCAAGCCGCCCTGTGGCGTCAGCTCGATGTCGTGGCGAACAACATGGCAAATGCCAATACCCCTGCCTTCAAGGGCGAGGAGATGATGTTCCGCGAATATCTGGTGCCGACCCGCTCGACCGAACGGGCATTGGGCGGAAAACTGTCATTCGTTCAGGACGTCTCGGTGCTGCGCGATACCCGCGAAGGACCGCTGACCCGGACCGACAATCCGCTTGATTTCGCCATCCACGGCGACGGCTATTTCGAAATCGAGACCGAGGCCGGGATGCGCTATGCCCGTAACGGCCATTTCCGCCTCGACCAGACCGGGATGCTGGTTAATTCGCAGGGCTTCGCGGTGATGGACGAGCGCGACCAGCCGATTATCTTCGCGCCCAACGAAACGCAGATCGAAGTTGCCGGCGACGGCACTGTCACCACCGAGAACGGGCGCGTGACCAAGTTGAAGGTCGTTAAGTTCGCCAACGACCAGGAAATGCGCAATGCGGGCGACTCGCTTTACGAAACCACCCAAACCGCCGAAACGGTGGAACGTCCTTCCATTGTCCAGGGGATGATGGAAGAATCCAACGTCCAGCCGGTGATCGAAATGACCAAAATGACCCAAATCCTGCGCGACTATCAGGGTGTGCAGAAGATGTTGGATGAAGAACACGAGCGTCAGTTGAAGGCAATCTCGACGCTGTCAAACGCAAAGTCGGCCTGACCGGAACGAACCGAGGGGAAGGGTTTCCACCATGCGCTCTCTGAACATCGCCGCTACCGGAATGCTGGCCCAGCAGACCAACGTCGAGGTCATCTCGAACAACATCGCCAACATGAACACGACCGCCTATACCCGTCGGCGGCCGGAGTTCACTGATCTGCTGTACCAGAACCTGCGTCGGGTCGGGTCGCAATCCTCGGATACCGGCACGATCGTGCCGACCGGCGTACAGCTCGGCCTGGGCGTCAAGACCACCGCCGTCTACCGCATCACCGAGCATGGCAGCGTCCAGAACACCGACAACAGCTTCGACCTCGCCGTCCAGGGCAAGGGCTATTTTCAGATAAAGCTGCCGTCGGGAGAAACCGCCTATACCCGCGACGGCTCGTTCCAGCTGTCACCCGATGGCGTCATCGTGACCCACGAGGGCTATACCGTCCAGCCACAGATCACCGTCCCCTCGGACGCGGTCAACGTCACCATCGATTCGACTGGTCAGGTCATCGTCAAGCAGGATGGGCAGATCGCCAGCTCGGTCAAGGGACAGCTGACCCTGGCCAATTTCGCGAACGACGCCGGTCTGGAAGCGCGCGGCGACAACCTGTTCATGGAAACCCCCGCCTCGGGTCAGCCGATCGTCCAGACGCCGGGCAAGCCCGGCTTCGGCACGGTTCTTCAGGGCTTTCTCGAAACCTCGAACGTCAATGTCGTCTCCGAGGTCACCAACCTGATCGGCGCCCAGCGTGCCTATGAAATGAACTCCAAGGTGATCCAGGCATCCGACGAGATGCTGAGCACCATCAACCAGATGAAATAGCGAGGCACGTCATGACCAGCCTTCGCCCCCTGCGCCTCATTGCCGCCCTGGCTCTGCTCGCCACCATGGCCTGCGGGGGGGCGGTCGCCGCCGGAACCGGGACCGGAACCGTAGCGGCTTTGCCGCCGCAGCTCCGCCCTGCGGTGACGCTGGAAGCCGACGTCATCCGTCTTGGCGACCTGTGGGAGAACGCAGGAGAGAAGGCCGAGGTGCCGCTGGCCAAGGCTCCCGAGCCGGGCAAGCACATCACCCTCGAAGCCCGCTGGCTGGCCGCCGTCGCCAACGCCTACAATCTCGATTGGCGTCCCGCCACTCCGTTCGACCGCACCACCATCGAACGCGCCGGACGGACCATCGACATCCGCGCCGTCGAGACCGAATTGCGCGAGGCGTTAAGCCTCGAAGGTGCCCCCGCCGGGGCCAATATCGAACTGTCCAACCGTGGCTCGCTGCGGATTCTGGTTCCGGTCAACACCGATCAGACGATCGGCATCCGCGATCTCAATTACGATCCGCGAATGAACCGTTTCTCGGCGGTGGTCGAGGTTCCGGCCGGTGCCGCCAACGCCACCCGCTTCAAGGTCAACGGCTCTGTGTTCGCTTCGGCCCGCATCCCGGTCCTGGCCCATCCGATGGCACGTGGCGAAGTAATCGCGGAAAACGATATCGAGTGGGTCGAGGTGCGCGAGGAAGTGGTTCGTCGCGACGTCGTGACCACCCTGCGCCAAGTGGTCGGACAGGAGCCACGCTATCCCTTGCGTGCTGGCGCCCCGATCCGTACCGCCGAAATCCAAAAGCCCATTTCCGTTGCCAAGAACAGTGCTGTCACGATTATCGTCCGGACCCCGTTCATGGTACTGAGCGCTCAGGGCCGCGCCACCGAGGACGGCAGCGTCGGCGATGTGATCCGGGTGACCAATGCTCAAAGCAAGCAAGTCGTGGACGCTCGGGTCGAAGGACCGGGGCAAGTGTCGGTGATCCCGGCTGGCCAACGTGCCCAGGCCTACTAATCCGGCAGGTCCTTGCGGAGGTAATCGATCATGAGCCGCCACGACTCCCTATCGCGCCTGTTCCGCGTCGGCCTCAGCTTGGCGACGCTGGGCGGAATGTCGGCCTGTAATACACTAAGCCGCATGTCCGAAGTCGGGTCTGGCCCCGAAATCTCACGGATCGAGAATCCGACCCAGAAGCAGGGCTATCAGCCGATCAGCATGCCAATGCCTCAGCCGGTTGCTCCGCCCCAGAACGCGAATTCGCTGTGGCGTCCCGGAGCGCGCGCCTTCTTCAAGGATCAGCGGGCCAAGGATGTCGGTGACATCCTCACCATCGCGGTCTCGATCGCCGATAACGCCTCGCTCACCAGCCAGCTCAACAACAATCGCTCCAGCAAGGAAAACGCGCAGTTGGCTAATCTGGCTGGCTTCGAGAACAGTCTGGCCAGCGTGCTGCCCAGCGGAGCCAATCTTGCCAGCCTTGCCAATCTGGGGGCCACGTCGGTCGCCCTCAACAACGGCGCGACCACACGTTCCGAAACGATCAACGTCACCATGGCGGCGGTGATCACCCAAGTGTTGCCTAACGGAAATCTCGTGATTTCGGGACGGCAGGAATTCCGGGTCAATTACGAAATGCGCGAATTGTCGATCCAGGGGATCATCCGCCCCGAGGACATCAGTTCGTCGAACAGCATCTCCTCGGAAAAAATTGCCGAGGCCAGAGTCTATTACGGCGGACGCGGCATGGTCAGCGACATCACCCAGCCGCGCTGGGGCCAGGAAATCTTCGATATCGTCTTCCCGTTCTGAGGCGATCCAACGGGTCAAGTCGAGGGTTGGCAGACAGGAAGACGCCGCCGGAACCGATGTTCCGGCGGCGTTCGATTGTTGAGACGGGTCTCTCTAACGGTCGCCCGCTTGTCGCAGTAGATTGAGAGCCGACAGCGTCATCAGGATCGCGGCGATAACCAGAACCCATCCGCCAGTCCCCAGAGCGACGGAAAATTCGGCCCCGCCACCGAACACTTTCGACATCTCACGCAGAACCGGGATCGATTCGATCATCGCCCGCGAGGCGAGATAGGGAACGAAGACCGGCACCGCAATCCAGGTCGCTGCTGCCAGCGCCTGGAGTCCCCGCCCCGGCCCCCCGCGCAGGGTCTGAACAATCACCGCCAGCGCGGCCAGCGGGACAAGATAGACCAGCCGCGCGATCCAGACAGGTAACGCGGAATCTCCCGTCGAATCGCCAAAGCTCATCATGCCGGTGAATTTGCTGGCCTGTGCATAGGCATCGGGCACCGACAGCAAATTACCGTATTCGTGACCGGACGTATCACCGAACGGCAACAGGCAACCAACCAGCCCGATCGTCGCAATCAAAGCCGGAAGATACCGCAACGGATTTGACATCGCCTTCCTCCCTTTTGTGCGGAGTCGGCCTCGCCTTGCACCGTTTGTGCCGCCGATTGGCCTGAGTCAACTCTACCCCATATACAACTCTGGCAGCGAGACCCGGCTGATCCCGGCAGTATCCAGCGCAGCAGCGACAGCACGGGCGATATCTGGCGCGGCAGGCGAATCGCCGTGAAGACACAGGGTGTCGATCCGAGTCGGCAGGATGCGGCCCTGGCGCGAAATCACCGCCTGATCCCGCACCATCGCCACCGCGCGGGCGGCGGCCTCGGCCGGGTCGTGAATCACCGCCCCCGCGACACTGCGTGAAGTCAGGCTGCCATCGGATTCATACGTCCGGTCGCAAAACGCCTCAGCCGCCAACCGCACTCCATATCGGCCCGCCGCCGCCGCCAGTGCCGAACCGGCGGGCGCGATCAGGATCAAAGCGCGATTAAGCCCGGCGATTGTTCCCGCCAACGCCCCGGCCAGGGCGGGATCGGTACAGGCCATCGTATACAGCGCCCCATGTGGCTTGACGTGGGTGACGCGGTGACGGGCCAAGGCGCAAACTGCACTCAACGCGCCGACCTGATATGCCAGCATCGCCGGGATTTCGGCGGGATCGATCTCGATTCGCCGCCGACCGAAACCGCGCAGATCGTCGAAGCCAGGATGCGCACCGACGCTGACCCCGGCAGCAAGCGCCAGTTTCGTCACCCGCAGCATCGTCCCCGGATCACCGGCGTGGAAGCCGCAGGCCAAGCTGGCCGAGCCAATGAATGGTAGTAATGCCTCGTCGTCCCCCATCATCCAGGGGCCAAAGCCCTCGCCCAGATCCGCATTCAGCGTGACCTTCATTCCCCGCCCCCTCCGTTACGCTGGCGCAACCGGTCCCAATAGGCCAGTCGCTTGACGATCTCGCGCTCAAAACCGCGCTCTACCGGACGATAGAACCGCTGCCGCGCCATCCCCTCGGGGAAGTAATTCTGGCCGGAAAAGCCCTCGGCGGTGTCGTGGTCGTATTGGTAGCCGCGCCCATAGCCGAGATCCTTCATCAACCGGGTCGGGGCATTGAGGATATGAGGCGGCGGCATCAGCGATCCGGTCTCACCCGCTGCCTTCACCGCACTCTTATAGGCCATGTAGGCGGCATTCGATTTCGGCGCGGTGCCGAGATAGATCACCAATTGAGCCAGCGCCAGTTCGCCCTCGGGACTACCCAACCGTTCGTAAACATCCCAGGCCGCCAGTGCCTGAACGACCGCCTGGGGATCGGCCAGCCCGATATCCTCGACCGCGAACCGGGTCAAGCGGCGCGCAAGGAACAGAGGATCTTCGCCCCCCGCCAGCATCCGCGCCATCCAGTACAGCGCCGCGTCCGTGTCCGATCCACGCAAACTTTTGTGCAACGCGCTGATCAGATTGTAGTGCCCTTCGCGATCCTTGTCGTAGGCGGGAGCGCGACGGCTGATCGTCCGGGCCAGCGCGGCGGGATCAAGGTGTGGTTCGGGAGGCAAAACCGCTAGGTCTTCGACAAGATTAAGCAGGAAACGGCCATCCCCGTCGGCGGTCGCCTTCAGCGCGGCACGAGCGTCAGGATCGAGTGGCAGCCCGTAACCCAACACAGTTTCGGCCCGAACCAGCAACCCTTCCAACGCCGCTTCGTCCAGCCGGTGCAAGACCAACACCTGCATCCGCGACAACAACGCCCCGTTCAGTTCGAATGACGGATTTTCGGTGGTGGCACCAACCAGAACCACCGTTCCATCTTCGACATAGGGAAGGAACCCGTCTTGCTGTGCTCGATTGAAGCGATGGATTTCATCGACGAACAGCAAGGTGCCGCGCCCGGCCTCGCGCCGCTTTCGCGCCGCCTCGAACACCTTGCGCAGGTCGGCGACCCCGGAAAACACCGCAGACAGAGGTTCGAACTCCAGCCCGACCCGTTCGGCTAGCAATCGAGCGATGGTGGTCTTGCCACAGCCGGGCGGCCCCCACAAAATCACCGAGGCCATCCGCCCAGCCGCCAACATTCGCCCCAGCGGCGCGTCGGTCGCCAGCAGATGCTCCTGCCCCACCACCTGATCCAGCGCGGAAGGGCGCAATCGCTCGGCCAGGGGGCGGTCATTGCCGCTGTCGAACAGAGAGGGAGATGAGGTCATTGCATGCTGCCCCTCAGTCGCCGGGCGGCGAGCCTCATCATCCTTCGATCACCTGAGTCAGGGTCTGGCCGTTGCGGTTGATGGTAAGAGTCCAGCGTGCAAGTTCTCCAGACAGGAGGCGGCGAGCGTCGGCAACACTGACGACCGGACGGTCGTTGATCCGCAATATGCGGTCGCCGGGCTGAAGTCCCAAACGATGCGCCACCGAACCGGGGCGGATCTCCAACACCATCACCCCGGTCAAGGTCGATTCGAGACCGATCTCGTCAGCCAGGGCCGGATTGATATTGACCAGAACCGCACCCGAGAATGGGTTGCGTCCAGAAATTTCACTGCGGTCGCGCGGCGGATCTTCGGGCGGAGCGACCAGCCGGACGGCAAAGCTCCGCTCTCCCCCGCTCCGCAACACCGACAACCGAGCCTCGCCGCCCAGATCAAGCGTGGCAAGACGGAAGCGCAGCCCCTCGGGATCATCAACCTCGCGGCCATTGACTCCGGTAATGACATCGCCATCACGCAGACCGGCGCGGGCGGCGGGGGAATCCCTGCTGACGCTGCTAACCAAGACTCCGACCGGACGGGGCAAGCCCAACGCCTGGGCCAGATCGGCGGTGACAGCTTGCGTCGCCGCCCCCAACCAGGGCCGTACCACTTTGCCGCCCTTGGACAGACCGGCGACAACGGTACGGACCAAAGCGGTGGGAATGGCAAAGCCGATCCCATTCGAGCCGCCATCGCGAGAATAAATCGCCGAATTGATACCGATCAGACGGCCGTTCATATCAACCAAAGCCCCGCCGGAATTGCCCGGATTGATCGAGGCATCGGTCTGGATGAAAGAGCGGAAATCCGAAACGCCGACATTGGTGCGGGCCAGGGCCGACACGATGCCCTGCGTCACGGTCTGCCCCACTCCGAACGGATTGCCGATTGCCAGCACCAGATCGCCGACTTCAAGCTGATCGGAATCGCCCAGCGGCAAGGTGGGGAAGGTTTCCCCCTTCGCGGAGATTTTCAGCACGGCAAGATCGGTGTGTTCGTCGCTCCCAACGATGCGAGCTTCGAACTCGCGGCGGTCGGACAGAACCACCGTCACCTCGTCGGCGTCCTTAATGACGTGATGGTTGGTCACCACCGTCCCATCGGCACCGATCAGCACGCCGGACCCCAGCGAACGCTGTACCCGATCCTGGGGCAGGCCGTGGACATCGCCGAAGAAGCGACGGAAGAACGGATCGGAAAATATCGGCGAGGCCGAAGCGCGGACAACTCTGCGGGTGTAGATATTGACAACCGCCGGAGCAACCTGCCGCGCCACCGGAGCAAAGCTTAAACGAATCTGCTCCCGCGACTGCGGCACGATCTCGGCCGCCATCGCCGGAACGGCGACGGCCAGAGCCAAAGCGATCAGGGCGAAGACGGATCGGTTCATACGCTGGCGTTCCCTCTGTTTTGGCCCGTGTTTTGCAATTTTCGCGACATTGGGCATTCCCTTGGGGGCAAGACAATGATCGATTCAACATCGCAGACAACGCAAGGGGCAAGCACAGCCCTAATGACGTCAGGCGCGCCCATGCCGAGCCTGACGGTGTCCGACGGTAAGTTTAGTGCCGCAGTGGAAGCGGCCAAACGCGCCGCGGCAAGAGAGCAGGCCGCCGACGACGAGATGGCCCAAATCCGCGCAAAAGGCTTCACCGCCTGGGTTCGCGACACCCAAATGGAGAAGCTAAAAGAAGAGCTTCGCAAAAAAATCATGTCGGAGATGGGACTTACCGAAGAGGACCTCGGCAAGATGACCGCCACGATCCAGCAGATTCTCGAGGCACGGATCAAAGAAGAGGTTGAGAAGCGCCTTGCCTCGGCCCTGGCCGCCAATGACAGCGGCAGTTCGTCGAAGCAGGCCGCATCAAACGATAAAAATAGCGCGACACAGGATACCAAGGTCGCCAAGGCCGCTTCGACCGTCCTGGCCGCTCAGGAGCAGGCCACCGCCACCAGTTCCCCCACCCAAACGGAGGAGGAAAAAAGGAACCGGCAGGGCAATTTTGGCATGGTCATTCCTGCCCTGGCAATGCCGGGTTCATCGCTGCTTTAAGCAACCGCTTCATGGAAACGGTCCCGAACCGGCCTCCGCGAGATGTCTCCTCTTTCCTTCGGGGAGAGAGGAGACGGAAGCCCCGTCGTTAAGGCGCTGAAGCCGGAGCCGGCGGCGGCGGCGGAGCGGGAACCTCGGCAGGAGGTTGAGCGGGTGCCGCCGGTACTGAAGCAGCGGCAGGCGGCTGGTTCTCAGACGTCGCAAGGAAGATCAGCTGACCAACCATTTCCTCGATTGATTTGAAGCTGCGGGTCGGTCCCAACCGGCCCCCCGTGGCGATCGTCACCGACGATTGGCCGGGAGTCAGCTTCACAAACTTTCCACCCAGCAATCCCTCGCTGGAAATGCTGGCGACGGTATCGTCGGGCAAGCGGATACCGTGGGCGATCGACATCTTCACCACCGCGTCGAACGTCTGCGGATCAAGCGTCTGGTTCAGAACGGTACCGACCTTGATCCCGTTGATCTTGACGTCGGCCCCGGCGTCGAGACCGCCGACGCTGGTGAAGGTCGCACTGACCTCATACCCCTCGACCTTGCTGAAACTGGCGTGCGACCAGGCAAAGGCCATAAAGACCCCCGCCACGGCAAGCACCACCGCTCCCATGATGGTTTCGATAACAGTCCGTCCCATGGGTCACCCGTTTCAGTTGCTCGTCGTCGGCAGCGGTTTGTCGAGATAGCCGCGCTTGGCCCGCGCCTGCTGAATGATCATATCGAGCAGATCCTCGATCACCACCGCGTCCTGGGTATATTCGATTTCCTGGCCGGGCTTCAGCAACGCATCGTCGCCGCCGGGCCGCAACTCGATATATTTCGCGCCCAACAATCCATCGGTATGGATCAGCGCGGTGCTGTCGGCAGGAAGGTGAACACCGCCCCGCAAGTTGAGAGTCAGCAGTGCCCGGTACTTGTCGTCCAAAGCCTGGGCCGCGACAAAGCCGATGGGAGCCCCGGACAGCCGAACCGGGCTGCCCACGACGATCCCGTCAGCGCGATTGAACCGGGCGGTGACAGAAAAGCTGTTCTCGTCCTTCCTGGCTTGATCGCCCACGAAAAAGACCAGCATCATCGACAGCGCCCCGATAATCAGGACACCGCCGCCGATGACGGCATCGCGATCAGAGCGGCTGACCATCCCCCCTCCCTTCTACAAAATCCCCAACACCCCGCCCCCCTTACCCTCATTTAGAGGAATCGGGCACCCAGGGTTCGTAATCGCCCGTCGCGCGGTCACGCCGACCACCGGCCAGATCGTGCCCCGGCGGCAGATAGGCCTGAGCCGAACCAGTGAGGTTGGGCTGGTGCGATTTCTGCCACGGCTTACGCCCGACCGCATTCAGCGGAGCTGGGGAGGTATGATGCAACCAGGCGTGCCATTCCGCCGGCACGCGCGACGCCTCGGATTTTCCTTTATAGATCACCCAACGGCGCTGACGGGGACGCGATTGCGACCGCTCGGTATAATAGCGGTTACCATCGGGGTCCATCCCAACCAGCTTGCCTTTGACCCAGGTGAACATCAGCGTGCCGAAGGTCGCCATCCTCGTCCTCGATCCATCTTACTTTGCGGTGGGACTATAGGCAAAAGCCCCCCGCCCCGTCCAGTGGGGTGACAGGCCGGAAAATCCGGGCTAGAGTCGGCTGACCATGTCCTCCCAACTCCCTAAACCGCCTCCCGTCCCGGCCGAATCGGCGGCAATACGGGTTCCGCCGCACAATTTCGAGGCGGAGCAGGCTCTGTTGGGCGCAATTCTGCTGTCGAACCGCGCCTATGAGCGTGTGTCGGAGTTTCTGCGCCCCGAGCATTTCGCCGACCCGGTGCACGGGCGAATTTTCGGTACCTGCGGTAAGTTGATCGAGCGCGGCCAAATGGCCAACCCGGTTACACTTAAGACCTATTTCGAAAACGACGGGGGGCTGGCCGAAATTGGCGGCATCTCGTATCTGGCGCAATTGGCCAATGCGGTCGTCTCGGTTATCAATGCCGAGGATTACGGCAAGCTGGTGTTCGACCTGCATCTACGCCGCGAGTTGATCGGACTGGGCGAGGATATGGTCAACGGCGCGTTCGCCGCCGATCTGGACAGTTCCGCCAACGATCAGATCGGTGCCGCCGAAGCCAAGCTATACGACCTTGCCACTACCGGCCAGACAGAAGGCGGATTCGAATCTTTCAACACCATCCTGATCGGTGCCGTCGCCGCCGCCGAGGCCGCCCACAAGCGCCAGGGGAAATTGTCGGGGGTTCCGACCGGGCTGGTCGATATCGATTCGAAATTGGGCGGACTGCACGAATCCGACCTTTTGATCCTGGCCGGACGCCCGTCGATGGGTAAGACCGCCTTGGCCACCAACATTGCTTTCAACGCAGCCTATGCCTATCGCGAGGAAATCGACGCGTTGGGCCGCAAGAAGGGGGTCGATGGTGCCGTCACCGCCTTCTTCTCGCTGGAAATGTCGGCCGAACAGCTCGCCACCCGTATTCTGGCGGAACAAGCCGAAATCGCCAGCCACAAGATCCGGCAAGGCGAGCTTACCAATGACGAATTCGAACGTCTGGTGATCGCCGCCCAGAACCTGCACAAGCTGCCGCTGTTCATCGACGACACCCCGGCACTGTCGATCTCGGCGGTGCGGACCCGCGCTCGACGATTGAAGCGCCAGCATGGGCTGGGGCTGATCGTGATCGATTACCTGCAATTGCTGCGCGGATCGAGCGCGACTTCCGATAGCCGGGTACAGGAAGTATCCGAGATCACCCGCGGTCTGAAAGCTCTGGCCAAAGAATTGTCGGTGCCGGTGATCGCCCTGTCGCAGTTGTCCCGCGCCGTCGAATCGCGTGAAGACAAGCGACCGCAATTGTCCGATTTGCGAGAATCCGGCTCGATCGAGCAGGACGCCGACGTTGTCATGTTCGTTTTCCGAGAACAATATTACCTTGAACGTGCCGAGCCCGGCCGTCGCCCCGACGAGGCGGAAGACAAGTTCAACGATCGCCACGCCCGCTGGCAGCAGCGATGCGAGGAGGTGTGGAACACCGCCGAAGTGATCGTCGCCAAGCAACGTCACGGCCCCGTGGGTACGGTGAGACTGTCGTTCCGCGGCGAATTCACCAAGTTCGGTAATCTCGCCACCGCCGGCCATTACGAAGAGCCGGGTTTTTGAGAGGGAAGCCATGACCGATCCTTCCCACGCCGGAAGTCTGTTGACCATCGACGTCGCGGCGATCGTCGCCAATTGGCGGTTGATTTCCCAGGGCGTGACACCGGCCGAGGCTGCCGCCGTGGTCAAGGCCGATTCCTATGGCCTGGGGGCCGAGCATATCGCCCCGGCACTCGCCGCCGCAGGCTGCAAAACCTTTGTCGTCGCCACGTTGGACGAGGGTATCGCCCTGCGTTCGGTTGTTCCCGCCGCGGTGATTCTGGTGCTGAACGGGCCATTCCCCGGCACCGAGGCCGAGTTCGCCGCTCACAGTCTGGTGCCGGTGCTGAACAGCCTGGGGCAAATCACCGCTTGGGCGAATTTTGCCAAAGCAGGTAGCGGCGCTCCGGCAGCGGCGATCCATATCGACACCGGGATGAACCGGCTGGGATTGGACGAAGCCGAACTGGACCGGCTGGCCGCCCGCCCCAGCGTTCTCGCTGGTGTCCGCCCGATTCTGGCGCTGTCGCATCTGGCCTGCGCCGACGAACGCAACAACCCGATGAATGAGGAACAGCATATGCTGTTCACTCGGCTGGCAGCCCGACTGCCCGCGATGCCACTCAGCCTCTCGGCGTCAAGCGGGTGCTTCCTGGGACGGAACTATCATTTCGATCTCGTCCGGCCGGGTGCCGCGCTCTATGGCATCAACCCAACCCCCGACCGCCCCAATCCGATGGCCCAAGTCGTTCGTCTACAAGGAAAAATCCTTCAGGTTCGTGACGTTGACAGCCCCCGGAGCGTTGGCTATGGTGCCACCTATCGCGTCACTGGACCGGGACGGATCGCAACCGTGGCGGTTGGATATGCTGATGGCTGGTTCCGCTCGCTGGGCAATCGCGGTCATGGCATGATCGGAGGGGTGAAAGTGCCGCTGGTCGGACGGGTGTCGATGGATTTAGCCTGCTTCGACGTCAGTGCCGTGCCGCCCTCACAGGCGCACCCTGGCGCGCTGATCGACCTGATCGATCCCGACTTCACCGTCGATGACGCCGCCGCCGATGCTGGCACCATCGGCTACGAAATTCTTACCGCATTGGGACGACGCCATCATCGCCGCTGGTTAACCGGTGCCGAGGAGGCGCAGACGTGACCAACGTGCTTGCCGCCATCGGCCGTGTCTTCATCGCGTTTCTGTCCCAGATCGGCCGGGTTTCCGCGTTCACCGCCCTTGCGGTGTCGCATACGGTCCGGCCACCCTTTTATCCGCGCCTGCTGCTGCGCCAGATGGTGGAGATCGGGTATTACTCGCTCCCCGTGGTGGGGTTGACCGCGATTTTCACCGGCATGGTGCTGGCGCTGCAAAGCTATTCCGGCTTCGCCCGCTTCTCGGCCGAAGGCGCGGTGGCAACGGTGGTGGTGCTGTCGGTAACCCGCGAGCTGGCTCCGGTTTTGGCCGGGCTGATGGTGGCGGGACGAATCGGCGCCTCGATGGCGGCCGAAATCGGCACGATGCGGGTGACCGAGCAGATCGACGCCCTGACCACCCTTTCGACCGATCCATTCAAATATCTAGTGGCTCCGCGCTTGCTGGCCGGCACCCTGATGATGCCGCTGCTGGTGCTGATCGCCGACATTATCGGTGTCTTCGGCGGCTACATCGTCGGCGTCTATAAGTTGGGGTTCAACTCGGCCACCTATATCTCGCGCACCTGGGAATATCTTGAACCGCTCGACGTGATATCCGGCCTGACCAAGGCGGCCGTGTTCGGGTTCATGATAACCCTGCTCGGCTGTTACAACGGCTATTACTCCAGAGGTGGAGCCCAGGGCGTCGGCACCGCCACCACCAACGCCGTCGTGTCGGCGGCCATCATGATCTTGGTGTTCAATTACCTGATCACCGCCCTGTTCTTTGGCAAGTGAGGCGTTACCAGTGACCGCTGTTCCGCCCAAGATCGTTCTGAAAGACGTCCACAAATCGTTCGGCCCCAAGGTCGTACTGGACGGCATCGATTTGTCGATCGCCCGAGGTGAATCCGTGGTGGTGATCGGCGGGTCCGGCACCGGAAAGTCGGTGATGCTGAAATGCATCCTTGGGCTGCTGCGGCCCGAGCGCGGCTCGATTCGGATCGACGGCGAGGAAGTCGTCGGCATTCCCGCCCGCGAGCGTGAACAGGTGATGCGCAAGTTCGGAATGCTGTTCCAGGGCGGCGCTCTGTTCGACTCACTTAAGGTGTGGGAAAATGTTGCGTTCGGCCTGATTCAGGGCCAGCGGATGGCCCGCGCCAAGGCCCGCGATATCGCCTTTGAAAAACTGGCCCAGGTCGGGCTGTCGGCAGCATCGGGCACGCTGTTCCCGTCAGAACTGTCGGGCGGCATGCAGAAGCGCGTCGCCCTCGCCCGCGCTATCGCCACCAGCCCCGAAATTATCTTTTTCGACGAACCAACCACCGGGCTGGACCCGATCATGGCCGATGTCATCAACAGCCTGATCGTCAAATGCGTCAAGGACATGGGAGCGACCGCGCTGTCGATTACCCACGACATGGCCAGCGCCCGCAAGATCGCCGACCGTATCGCCATGCTCTATAAGGGGCAATTGATCTGGGTCGGCCCGGCTCAGGGTATCGAGACCTCGGGCAATCCCTTTGTCGATCAATTCATCCACGGCCGCGAAAAAGGGCCGATTCAGATGGAATTGCGAGCCTAAGCGATTCCGTCCATTCAAACAGAACCGGCCTCTGGTGGTAGCCAGAGGCCGGTTCTTCTCTGCGTTCAGACACGCGAAAAAAGGGCCCGCCTAAGCGGGCCCTCTTTAAAACCTTCGCGGATACGAAATCCGGTTAGGCGGCAACCGGCTTGCTGGCCAGGGCGCGCTGAATGCGACGCTTCAGGCGACGCGCGGCCTCGGGCAACTTGGAATCGGTCACCGACAGCAGATAGGAGTCGATACCGCCGTTATGCTCGACGGTCTTCAGACCGTTGGTGCACAGACGCAGACGAACAGTCTGGTTCAGGGCGTCGGACAAGAGCGACACTTCCTGGAGATTGGGCAGGAACCGCCGCCGGGACTTGTTGTTGGCGTGGCTGACGTTGTTGCCGGTCAGAACGCCCTTGCCGGTGATGGCGCAGCGACGTGCCATGTCGAAAATCCTCGCTAGAATACGGGCGCCGGCCCACGCCCGACCGTAATCGATCAGGCTGTGCCGGAGGAAGCCGCGTTTTTACGGTGGTCAGGGCCAGCCGTCAAGGCCGAATCGCAGGTTCGGCCAATCCGAGGCCGTGTTATGGTCGATACAGACAACGACTGGGCCGGAGATGGTGGTGAATTATGACGGGAAATAGCGGCGGAGCTGAACGGCGGAGCTTTCCACGGGGAACGATAATCTTCCGCGAGGGTGAAGCCGGCAACGAAGCCTATCTTCTTCACCAGGGTACCGTGCGGATATTCAAGACCGTCGCCGGACGACGGGTCACCATCGGCATGGTTCGCCCGTTCCAAGTGTTCGGCGAGTTGTCGATGATGGACGAGTCCCCGCGCATGGCGGGAGCCGTGGCCGACGACGATGTTGTCTGTCTGATCCTGCCGAAGCAGGCGATCCGGGCGATGATGGACCAAGCCCCCGAAGGACTATCAACCCTGATCCTGTCGATGCTTGCGACGATGCGATCGATGGGGCACGAACTGGCAGACGCCCGCGCCGCACTGCTTGAAAACAGCGGCAAGGGGTAAGACCAGACCGCTTCCTACTCCGGGATTTCCGTGATCGAACTCGTCAAGCCGTCAACCATATCGTGAAGAATTTGGCGGAATTGATCGGTGCTGCATCCCATGAGCAGAGCATCTTCAAGCGCGTCATGCGCCAGCGCCTTAAGCTCGGCATAATTCTCGTTGAGGACTTTTATCTTTTCCACACAGGAAACCGGTGATCCGCTGGGCTTCAGCCAGACCAACCCGTTTGCCTCGTCCAGTATCGTTCGACCCGATCCCACGTCGTCCTCCGGTCATACTGCAAGCCCGAATCAATACCGCGAACCGACGACGGCCTGGAAGACAAAATTGCGCCGCACCGCCGTGCCAAAGGCGCTGAAAGCCACCCTTGCATGCACATCAGGGTAGGAATATTCTCGCTCTAATCGGTTATTCTCGGTTGAATAGGGGCGATCCAAACTTGCTCCCGCCTGCGATGTCTCTTCACCTGCGACGTCCCCGCTGGCTGATCGCTGCCGTGATCCTGGTAAATTTGATTGTCGTCGGGCTAGCGGTCGTGACGATCGATCTCGACCTCAGGGGCCGCCGCCAGACGGTACAGGCATCGACACGGATGGTATCCGGAATTCTCGTCGATAAGTTCAGCCACTACTTACAGCGCATCGACCTCGAACTCCAGACGATCGCCGATGAAGCGATCCGGGGCGGGGAATTGGCCACGACAGGCGACCCAGCGACATTGATCGCGTTTCTCGACCGCCACAGAGCACGAATTCCGGGACTGACGGAAATCAACCTTCTCGATGCCGAGGGAAGGGTCGTCCTGTCCTCGTTCGGCACGAATGGCTCCCTGAGCCTGTCGGTTAATAAAATGGCATTCTTCGCCCGCTTGCGCGACGAACCGAAAGCCGGATTGGTGGTCTCGCGCCCGGTGAGCGACGAGAGCAATCAGCAACGCCTATTGCTGATCGGCCACCGGATCAACCTGCCTGACGGTGGATTTGGGGGCGTTGCGATGGCGGTACTGCCTGCCGCCTATCTATCCGAGATGTTTGCCGCCATCCACCCCGATCCTGGCATGCACATCTCGCTCGTGAACCGACAAATGGAATTCATCGCCCGTCATCCAGCGGTCGCGGCGATGGAGGGGGCGGCGATCAGTTCCGCCGTCTCGGACGAGATCCGCGCCCTGATCGAAGCAGAAACCGAAGCCGCGCCACTGCGCGCCATATCGCGGCTGGACGGGCTATCTCGTACCTCTTTTATCCGCAAGGTACCGGGACAGCCTCTGTTCTTCAGCGTCGGAGTCGCCGACGAGACATACCTGAAACCCTGGAGGGCCGAAGGAACGCGGATCGGGCTGGTTTCTACGGCATTCGCGGTCTTGTCGCTGTTGCTGACCCTGGCGGTGCGGCGGAATTGGGCGGAACGCGAGGCGGCGATCACCTCGCTGGAAGCGGCCCACACCGAGATCCGTTCCCATGCCGAGCGGCTGGACATGGTGCTGCGGGGGGCCAATGACGGCTGGTGGGACTGGAACCTGTTGCTGGACGAGATATACGTCTCGCCGCGCTGGTGGGAAATGCTGGGCCACGCCCCCCAGGGCACGAGAGGACCTCCCAGCTTATGGCGGAGCAGAACCCACCCGGACGACCTGCCCCGCGTCGAAGCCGATCTGGCACGGTCTCTCACCTCGGATCAAACCACCGTGCAGATCGAGATCCGGCTGCGCCACGCCAAGGGCCATTATCTGCCGACCCTGATGCGCGGCTATATCCTCCGCGATTTCTCGGGCCGGGCGCTGCGGATGTCGGGGACCAGTACCGATCTGACCGAAATCCGCAGGTTCGAAGCGATTTTGCAAGCGATGTTCGACCTGTCGCCGCTGGGCAAATGCCGAACCGATCCCGACGGCAATATTCTTGACGTCAACGTCGCCCTGCTCAACACGAGCGGAATGAGCCGGACCGAACTGATCGGAACGATTCTGCCTGGAATCGTGCCACAGCCCGGCCCCGGCGAGGAAGGAAGACGGCGTGAACATCTGGACTCAACCGGAACCTATGGCCCGTTTGAAACGGTGATGCATCGGCCCGATGGGCAAACAGTGGCGGTACGATTGCGTGGCGTGCGGATCAAGGCCGATGGCGGCCCCGATTCGATCTACACCATCGTCGAGGACATCACGGACGAGAAAGCGATTATGCAGGCGTTGGAGGAGCGGACTCGCGATCTGGCCCGCTCCAACGCCGATCTGGAACAATTCGCCTATGTCGCCAGTCATGATCTGCGCGAACCGCTTCGAATGGTGTCGGGATTCCTTGGCCTGCTGGAGCGGCGCTATACCCCCAATCTCGATGCGGAGGGGGGGCAGTTCATCGCCTTCGCCAAGGAAGGGGCGCAGCGGATGGACAGATTGATTCTCGATCTGCTCGATTTCTCACGAATTGGGCGCGCGGGAGCGCCGCAGGAGCGCATGCAGATCAAAAACGCGGCCGACCAAGCGATCCGCAATCTGGCGGTCGGGATCGAGGAAAGCGGCGCGGAGATCGAAATCGATCCCATCCTGGCCGAGGCTCAGATCAGCGGCGATCCCGTCCAATTGACCCGCTTGTTCCAGAACCTGATCGGTAACGCGCTAAAATACCGCAACCCCGACCGCTCGCCGCAGATCCACGTAACGGGACAGATTGAAAACGAGATGTGGAAAGTCTCGATCGCCGATAATGGCATCGGGATCGAACCGGAATATTTCGACAGAATCTTCCGTATTTTCCAACGTCTTCACACCCGTGAGCAATTCGAGGGAACCGGCATTGGGCTGGCCGTCTGCCGCAAGATCGTCGAACATCATGGCGGTCAGATCTGGATCGAGTCGATTCCGGGCGAAGGAAGTACCTTCACCTTTACCCTTCCGACAGACGATAATTGACGATGAGCGAACCGCCCCCACTGATCTATTCCGACGAAACCCTCCGGTCGATTCTGCGTTCGGTCCGCACCATCGCGGTGGTGGGGGCCTCGGCCGATCCCAACCGCCCCAGTCACGAGGTGATGGCATTCCTCGAATGCCAGGGCTATCGCATCGTCGCCGTCAATCCCGCTTTGCCCACAGGCGCGCTCGGCCCCATCCCGGTCTATCCCGATCTCGTCTCGATTCCAGGGGAGGTTGACATGGTTGATGTCTTTCGCCGCTCCGAGGCGGCGGGGGCAATCGCGGATCAGGCCATCGCCATCGGCGCCCGAGTGCTGTGGATGCAGCTTGGCGTGCGTGACGACAACGCGGCGATCCGGGCGGAGAAGGCAGGGCTGACCGTGGTGATGGACCGCTGCCCCAAGATCGAACTCCGCCGATTAAAGCTTGGTCCAATCTGATCTTCCGTCGTTGCCATGGAAGGCGGCGCGCGCCAAGACCCAAGGACGTCGGGAGAGCGTCGCTTCATGGTGCACTGCCGAATAATTCTGTTCGCAACAACGCCACTTGCTCCCGAGCGCGGGTGCTTGTATGACATCGTTTCATGCATATTCTCGAATTCGAAAAGCCCGTCGCCGAGCTCGAGGGCAAAATTGAGGAGCTGCGACACCTCTCCGACAGCGGTGAAGTCAACATCGCCGAGGAGGTAAGCAAGCTCCAGGCAAAGGTCGATAAGCTGCTGCGGACGACCTACGCCAAGCTCACGCCCTGGCAGAAGACGCAGGTGGCTCGCCACCCACAGCGTCCGCACGCCCTTGCCTACATTCAAGCCCTGATCGAGGACTTCACGCCTCTGGCTGGCGACAGATTGTTCGCCGAGGATCAGGCTATTGTCGGCGGGTTAGGACGCTTCCGCGGTCGCTCGGTCGTCGTGATCGGCCATGAAAAAGGCCACGATACCGACGGACGTATCCGCCACAATTTCGGCATGGCGAAGCCCGAGGGATACCGCAAGGCCCGTCGCCTGATGGAACTGGCCGACCACTTCCAGATTCCGGTGGTCACGTTGGTCGATACCGCCGGTGCCTATCCGGGCGTCGATGCCGAAGCACGCGGTCAGGCCGAAGCGATCGCCCGATCAATCGATGCCGGTCTTAATCTGCGGGTGCCGTTCGTCTCGACCATCATCGGTGAAGGCGGATCGGGCGGCGCGATCGCACTGGCGACCGCCAACACCGTGCTGATGCTGGAGCATTCGGTCTATTCGGTCATCAGCCCGGAAGGCTGTGCCTCGATCCTGTGGCGATCGGGCGAAAACGCCAAGGACGCCGCCGAGCAATTGCGCCTGACCGCTCAGGATCTTCTGAAGCTTGGCGTGATCGATGCCGAGGTGCCGGAGCCGCTGGGCGGCGCGCATCGCGACGTGCCGATGATCGTCCAAACCCTGGGCAACGCTCTTGAAAAGGCGCTGGGCGATCTGTCCGGCATCGAAGGCGGCGTTCTGCGGGCGCGGCGGCGTGAAAAGTTCCTTGAAATGGGCAAGGTGGGGCTGTCGTGACGAACGTGCTGGCACCAGAACTCTCTGTTGTGGTGCCGGTCCGCAACGAGGCCGACAACATCCTGCCCTTGTTGCGGGAAATCCACGTTGCCCTCAAGACCCGAATTGCGTTCGAGGTCATCTATGTCGATGACGGATCGACCGACGCCACCCCCGAAGTCCTGACCCAGGCCCGCGCGCTTTACTCCCGGCTGGTGGTGCTGCGGCACAAAACCGCCTGCGGACAAAGCCGGGCGGTAGCCACCGGCGTTCGTGCCGCCCAAGCCCCGCTGATCGCGACCCTGGACGGCGACGGCCAAAACGATCCGGCTGATCTGCCCGCGATGCTTGACCGCTGGCGGGCCGCTCCCGAACAGATTCGGCCCCGGTTAATGATTACCGGATGGCGGGCCGACCGCCGCGACGATCCGGTACGCCGCTTGTCCTCGACCGTCGCCAACAAGGTCCGCGCCGCCCTGCTCGGCGATGGCGTGCCGGATTCCGGTAGCGGTATCAAACTGCTGCCGCGCGAGTTGTTTATCGAACTCCCCTTCTTCGATCACATGCACCGTTTCATGGCGGCGCTGGTGATGCGAACCGGCGGCACGATCGAGACGGTGCGGGTTAACCACCGCCCGCGTGAGCGTGGTGTCTCCAAATACGGGGTATGGGACCGGCTGTGGGTCGGGATCGTCGACCTGCTCGGGGTGATGTGGTTGATCCGTCGCTCGCAGGTTCCGGTGGTCGAGAAGCCCGAGTGATTTCTCCACTTCCGCCCGGATTTCGTCTCCGGGTTCTTCTGCGTGGACTGGTGCTGATCGCCACTTTGGTCGCAGTAGGATTCCTGATCGAGGGATTCGGTTTTCGCGACGCTCTCGATACCAGTTGGATTGATTCACAAATTCGCGGCAAAGGTCTCAGCGGCGACGCCCTGTTCGTCGTGGTTGGGGCGTTGTTTGCCGGAATCGGCCTCCCGCGTCAGGCTGTCTGCTTCCTGGGAGGCTACGCCTTCGGCTTTGCCGAGGGGGTTCTGTGGTCCAGCCTAGCCTCGGTGCTGGGCTGTATCGGTGCATTCTATTACGCCCGCTTCCTCGGCCGCTCGCTCGTCGTTACCCGCTTTCCCGAACGAATCGCCCGGCTCGATGCCTTTCTCGCCGGCAATACCTTCTCAATGTCGCTCCTGCTGCGACTGCTGCCAGTTGGCAGCAACCTGCTGGCCAACCTTGCCGGCGGCGTTTCGGGCGTGCGAGCGGTGCCGTTCTTCCTGGGGTCGGCATTGGGCTATCTGCCTCAGACCCTGGTCTTTGTCCTGTTGGGCAGCGGCATCCAGGTCGATCCGGTCTTCCGCATCGGCAGCAGCGTGATATTGTTTATTGCTTCGGGGGTATTGGGGGTCTGGCTGTATCGGCGTTATCGCCACGGCCGTCGCCTTGATGCCGAGACCGAGGCTGCTCTGGACGAAGGGAATAGTGGGGACGATGTGGCAACGCGGTCCGGTTGAGATTGTTCTGGCTCTGGCCCTGATCCTTCCGGTCGGGTGCGCACCATTCGGAGATGCTGCCGGGCCAGGGGTCTCGACCCCGGCGTCCGGTCTGGGAATCGTGGTGCGCCCTGGCGACGAAACCATGGCAAGCATGGTACGAACGAAGCTGGCCGAAACTGACCGAGACTCGTTTCAAGGCGTGTCGGTATTAGTCTGGAACGGCACCGCTCTTCTGACCGGGGCCGTGATTCGTCCCGAACAACGCCACCGCGCCGAACAAACGGCCCGCGCCGTTCCGGGAATCGTCGAAGTCCACGACGAATTGCAATTGGCCGAAAAAGCAGCCCTGAACAGCTTTGCACCCGATACCAAGCGCGAAGCGGACATCCTGGCTCAACTCTCGACCCACCCAAACCTGACCGGCAGTTTCACCCTGCGGATGGTGCATGGTGTCGCCTATCTGCTGGGGTCCGCCCCCAGCCGCGCCGAAGCCGAAAATGCCGCCGACCTGATCCGCGACATCGAAGGTGTCAAATGGGTGGTCGATCACGTCACCGTGACGAACGGCAGTTAGGGCGCGGTTCGGTAATAAAGCGGTCCCCTCCGCTGCCATCTCGGCAACGGAGGGGACGCGATCTCAGATCAGGGAACCAGACGGTTCCACCAACCGCGACGGGGCGGATTAACCGGCAGCGGTGCGGCAACCTCCTCGACCACAGGAGCGGGAGCCGCCTGGGGCGCAGGAACCGGAGCCGGAGTCACCTCGACCACAGGAGCCGGAACCGGAGCCGCTTCAGGCGCAGGAGCCGGAGCGACAACGACGTCCGCAACGGGGGCCAGCTCGAAGAGCGGGGCGGACGCCACTTCGGCCTCGGCCACCGCCTTTTTACGCGGAGCACGGCGACGCTTGGGCTTTTCCGCCTCAGCCGCCGGAACCTCACCCTCGGCAACGGGAGCAGCCCCCGCTTCGGCTTCGGTCGCCGCTTTCTTACGCGGCGCACGGCGACGCTTGGGCTTTTCCACCTCAGCCGCCGGTTCTTCGACGACGGGAGCAGGATCGGCCGGAGCGACAGCGACCGGCTCAGACAAAACCGGCTCGGCAGCAGATTCCACCACAGGCTCGACAACGCTCTCGACGGCAATCGGAGCCGCGGAGGTCACGATCTCGACCGGAATCTCGATCACGGCAACAGGAGGCGCAACCTCGGCGGCAAGACGGGGAGCGGCGTCTTCGGCAGCGGCGGCCGAATCCTCGCTCGCCTCACCCTCGACGCCCTCCGGCCCCATGTCCTCGCGCCGACGCCGACGACGGCCACCACGACGGCCACGACGACGCTTACGCGGCTGGTCGCCGTCGCCCGCATCGAGACGGTTGGATTCCTCGTCTCCCTCGGCCTCGTCGCCTTCGGCTTCGGCCTCACCCTCAGCGTCATCCTCGCCGAGTTCGTCATCGGCAACAGCAACGGCGGTCACGGTGGGAGCGGCCTCAGCGGCTCCATCCTGCGGCGCATCACCAGGCTTGCGCTTATTGCGACGACGGCGACGACGGCGCTTGGCGCCATTGGCATCGGTATCGCCGTCCTCGGTACGGGCCTCACCGCCCGAACCGGCGACGGCATCCTTCTCGATCTCGATCTCGTCCTCTTCCTCGTCCTCTTCGACGTCATCGATATCGGCTTCGACGACCTCTTCGGCTTCCTCAGCCGAGATGCGGGCGGCCATGTTGTCGTCCATTGAAACAACAGAGCGCGCCGGTTCGTCCGGACGGAATTCGGCTTTGACTCGATCCATCCGGAAGGCGGGCGGGATCAGCGTATCGTCGCCGGACAGCAACACCGAGAACTCGTACCGCGCTTCGATCAAGGCCAGCGCGTCACGTTTCTGGTTAAGGATATACAGGGCGATCGG
Source organism: Magnetospirillum molischianum DSM 120 (assembly GCF_000294655.1). Classification (GTDB taxonomy): domain Bacteria; phylum Pseudomonadota; class Alphaproteobacteria; order Rhodospirillales; family Magnetospirillaceae; genus Phaeospirillum; species Phaeospirillum molischianum. Next base: position 21,070 of record NZ_CAHP01000012.1, on the reverse strand, counting down.
GGTCGGCACATACATCGTCACCTCGGACGAGCGGCGACGAATGCCCTCTTCCTCAATGGCGCGCAGCACATGGACAGCAGCGGATTCGACCGAGCGCACCAGACCCGTACCACCGCAATGGCGGCAGGGCGTAAAGGTGGTTTCCTGTAAGGACGGACGCAGGCGCTGGCGCGACAGTTCGAGCAGGCCGAAGGCGCTGATCTTGCCGACCTGGATACGGGCGCGGTCATTCTTCAGCGCTTCCTTGACCCGGCGCTCGACCGCATGATTGTTGCGGCCTTCTTCCATGTCGATGAAGTCGATGACAATCAAACCGGCGAGATCGCGCAGACGCAACTGGCGCGCCACCTCGTCGGCGGCCTCCAGATTGGTCTTCACCGCGGTTTCCTCGATATGGCGCTCGCGGGTAGCGCGGCCGGAATTGACGTCGATCGCGACCAGAGCTTCGGTCTGCGAAATGACGATATAGCCGCCCGACTTCAGCTGGACCACAGGGCTGTGCATCGCGTCGAGCTGAGTTTCCACCTGATAACGGTGGAACAGCGGCATGATCGGGTCCTTATAGGGCTGGACCTTCTTGGCATGGCTGGGAGTCAGCATCCGCATGTAATCCTTGGCGAGGCGATAACCTTCATCGCCGTCAACCAGGACTTCGTCGATATCGCGGGAGTAAAGATCGCGGATCGAACGCTTGATCAGGCTGGCTTCTTCATAGACCAGGGCTGGCGCGGTCGAGCTTAGGGTCAATTCCCGAACGCTTTCCCACATGCGGATTAGATATTCGTAATCGCGGCGGATTTCGGTCTTAGACCGCTCGGACCCGGCGGTACGAATAATCACCGCCATGCCATCGGGAACATCGATCTCGTTGGCGATCGCCTTCAGCCGACGCCGGTCAGTGGCGCTGACGATCTTACGCGAGACCCCGCCGCCACGCGCGGTATTGGGCATCAGGACGCAATAGCGTCCGGCCAGCGACAGATAGGTCGTCAGAGCAGCGCCTTTATTGCCGCGCTCTTCTTTCACCACCTGCACCAGCATGATCTGGCGGCGCTTGATAACTTCCTGGATCTTGTAATTGCGCAGCAGCTTGGCACGACGGCGCTCGGACTCGGCGTCGTCGTCGCCGCCGACGGTCTCGACGGCGTGCTGGCGTTCGGATTCGGCGGCGTCGGTCACGGCACCATCGGTCACCGCCCCATCACCGGATTCGATTGCCGCACTCTCGGACGCTTCGCTCCCCTCGGCGCCCTCGGCAGCCTCGGGAGTGTCGCCCAGGGGGGCCTCGTCACGATCGGCGGCAGATTCGCGCATCACCTCGGCGCGCTGGGCCGCGATCAGAGCCTGTCGGTCGGCAACCGGGATCTGGAAATAATCCGGGTGGATTTCGCTGAAAGCCAGGAAACCATGGCGATTGCCGCCATATTCGACAAAAGCCGCCTGAAGCGACGGTTCGACACGAACGACCTTGGCGAGGTAGATATTCCCCTTCAGTTGTCGTTTGGTGGAGGTTTCGACATCAAGCTCGTCGAGACGCGTCCCATTCACCACGACGACCCGGGTCTCCTCCGGATGCGTGGCATCGATCAACATACGTTTGACCATTAAATCCATAACTCCGTGGCGCCGCTCGCGACGCATGGCGTGCGAGCAAGCTGCTGTCTGATCCGGCGAAGCCGGGGCGCCGCATGGGCGCGCGATCGGTCGTATTGCCGGCAAGGCCTGCGACAGTGTCCACGATCTGGGGATGTGGGATGAGCGACATGGTCGGCGGCAACCTGATCTCGGGCGTCACGCCCGGCTTCGAATTCGAAAACGGCAACGCAGGCCGAATGAAGAGCGTCTCGCCGGGGTCGCGTCTGCCGCGAAAAGGCGCTACGCCATACCGCCCGCGAGCGGACGAACGGACATTGCGTGCTGATGACGCTTCAAAATAGCGGTAGTGGCCGCTTTCGACAACGATCTTATTGGTCCACGCTCGGCCTTGCATCCCCGCTAAGGCGAAGTGCCTTCCAAATCAAAGACTTTTGAATTGAGCTTGAGTCGATGTCTGCGGTATAGCTGAACGCGGTTTCCCTGTTTTAGCGGCCATTGACGGGTCGGCATGGTTCGACGACATATTGCCACACTGCCGATGCTGGCTCTGGCGGCGGCGTTTCTGCCGCCGCTTGACGCATTTGTTTGGTCGCACGCCGCCTTGGCCGCCACGGCTTCCGGGGCACGGCTGGGCCAACAGAGCGAGAGCGTGACCCGGTTCGTCTCCGACCTGTCCGAGCGGGTGCAGTTCAAGGTTGTCACCCTGACCGATCCTCACCGAGTTGTGATCGAGGTGCCGGGCCTGGACTGGCAGGGGCCGCCGGTCCTCAGCCATGCGGTCGGCGTGGTCAACAGCGTCCATGCCGGTGACAGCCGCATCGTCCTTGACCTGCGCAGGCCCGCGACACTGAAGAACAGTTTTCTGATCGCGCCACGCGACGGTCTGGGCTGGCGACTGGTGGTCGATCTCGACGAAAGCACCACCGCCCCATCGCAGAAGCCACCGGCACAGAAGCCACCGGTCGCAGCGCCCGCCGCCGCCAAATCCGTCATCGCCGCCGCGCCGCCGCGCCCAGCGCCGCCGCCACCCAGACCTACGACCGCCGAACCGCCGCCCGCGCCAATCGAGACCGCCGCGCCAGTGGTACAGCGCAGTCCGGGCCGAATCGTGCTGACCAGCCCCAACGCCGCGCCGCCCGAAGCGGTCGCCCCAGCCCCACCCGCGCCTCCAGCACCTCCGCCGGTAGAGGAACGCAAGGTAATCGCCGCGATTCCCCCGCCCCCACCGGCCCCCGCGACACCCGCCGCGGCACCGGCCGAACGACCGGCTCGGGGCGGCAATGTCCTGTCGGTACCGATGCCACCGCCGCCAGAGCGGCCGACACCGCCGCCGGAACCGATTCGGGCCGAACCCGCCAAGGCCGAAGCACAACGTCCCGAAATTCAGTCCGCTGCGATGACGCCCTCCACCGGCGAGGATGCCGTTTCCCGCCCTCGCAATAGCGGGCTGCCGATCATTGTGATCGATCCCGGTCATGGCGGCGTCGATCCCGGTGCCATCGGCGTTTCCGGCATCTACGAAAAGCACATCACGCTGGCAATGGCGCGCGAATTGAAGACCGCGTTGGAGAAAAGCGGACGCTATCGCGTTCACCTGACCCGCGATCGCGACGTTTTCATCCGTCTGCGTGACCGCGTGGCGATCGCGCGGCAATACGGCGCGGATTTGTTCATTTCCCTGCATGCCGATGCGGTACAAAACCCGTCGATCCGCGGCCTGTCGATCTATACCCTGTCGCAAAATGCCTCGGATAACGAAGCGCAGTCTCTGGCGGAAAAGGAAAACAAGGCCGACCTGATCGCCGGAGTTGATCTCAGCCACGAAACGGCCGACGTGGCCGGTATCCTGATCGATCTCGCCCAGCGCGAAACGATGAACCGCTCGGCTGGGTTCGCTTCGGAAATGGTCGATGAGGTCGGGCAGGAATTCGACCTGCTCGACAACACCCACCGCTTCGCCGGCTTTGCCGTGCTGAAGGCCCCCGATCTGCCCTCGGTCCTGGTCGAAACCGGCTATCTGTCGAACGATTACGAGGAAAAGCAACTGCGCCAACCGGCGTATCGCACCCGACTGGCCAAGGCGATTGCCCGCGCCGTCGATCGCTATTTCCCCTCCTCGCAAAAGGCATCTCGGCGACAGTAATCTCCGTCTTTTGCGTGCCTCATTTTCCGACAATTGCCTGTCGCAGACGCGACATTGTTGCGCCGACAACACAAAATCCCCAGCATTTCCGCAAATTCCGCACTTGGCGCGGGGCTTGCATCGGTAGATCCCGTACCGCAACGGGAGGCCTGCCCAGATGCTCAAGCGAAAGATCCAGGAGCTGATGACCGAGCCGGGTTGCGCCGTCAACACGGCGAAGTCGGCGGGCGAGCGCAAAAAGGGATGCGGCAAGAAACTGGTGCCGGGAGCCGCCGCCGGTGGCTGCGCCTTCGACGGGGCCAAGATCGCGTTACAGCCGATCACCGACGTCGTTCATCTGGTCCACGGCCCAATCGCCTGCGAGGGAAATTCGTGGGATAGCCGCAATGCCTGGAGCAGCGGCCCGACGCTGTACCGGCTGGGTTTCACGACGGACATGAACAATCTCGACATCATCCACGGTGGCGAGAAGAAGCTTTACAAGGCGATCCGCAAGGCGATTGCCCGCCATTCTCCTCCTGCGGTGTTCGTCTATCAGACTTGCGTCGGCGCTCTGATCGGCGACGATGTCGAGGCGGTGTGCAAGGCCGCGACGGAACGACTGGGCGTTCCGGTGATCCCCGTCAACGCGCCGGGCTTCGTCGGCTCGAAGAACCTGGGCAACCGGCTGGCGGGCGAGGCTTTGTTCGAGCACGTCATCGGCACGGTCGAACCGAACGATGTCGGCCCCACCGATATCAATATCCTGGGCGAATACAACGTCTGTGGCGAGTTGGACCAGTTCCGCCCGCTGCTGGCGCGGCTGGGTATCCGGCTGCGCGCCTCGATCACCGGCGATGCCCGCTTCGCCGATGTCGCCGCCTGTCACACTGCCCGTGTCAACATGGTGCTCTGTAGTCAGGCGCTGGTAACCCTGGCGCGTAAGATGAAGGAAAAATACGGCATCCCTTATTTCGAGGGATCGTTCTATGGCATCTCCGACACCTCGGACGCCCTGCGCGCCATCGCCGGCCTGCTGGTCGAGCGCGGTGTCGATCCCACCCTGACCGAGCGAACCGAGGCTCTGATCGCCGAACAGGAAGCTCTGGCCTGGGCGCGGATCGAGCCGTTCAAAGCCCGCCTTAAAGGCAAGCGGGTGCTGCTCTATACCGGCGGCGTCAAAAGCTGGTCGGTAATCCAGGCGCTTCAGGAAGTGGGAATGGAGGTGGTCGGCTCCTCCGTGCGCAAGGCCACCGCCTCGGACCGTGAAAAGGCTCTGGCCCGCCTCGGCGGCGATGAGGAAAAGCTGGCCGATGCGATCCCACCCCGCGAGATGTACAAAATGTTCGCCGAGGGCCGCGCCGACATGATGCTGTCGGGCGGACGGTCCCAATTCATCGCGCTGAAGGCGCGAACCCCCTGGATCGACATCAACCAGGAACGTCATCACGGCTACGCCGCCTATGACGGCATGGTCGCTCTGGTGCGCCAGATCGACCTGTCGATCAACAACCCCATCTGGAAACAGGTCCGGGCGCCCGCGCCCTGGGACCAGCAATAGGAGGCGGCCACGATGGCTCTGATCGTCGATCACAACAAGCCCCTGTCCACCTGTCCGCTGAAGGTCAGCGCACCGTTGGGCGCGGCCCTCGCCTTCATGGGGATGAAGGGATGCCTGCCGATGTTCCATGGCAGCCAGGGGTGCACCGCCTTCGCCCTGGTGATGATGGTCCGCCACTTCCGCGAGGCGATTCCGCTCCAAACCACCGCGATGAACGAGATCAGCACCATCCTGGGCGGAATGGATCAGGTCGAGGAAGGTCTGCTCAACATCGCCAGCCGCGCCAAGCCCGAGATCATCGGCCTGATCTCGACCGCGCTGACCGAGACACGGGGCGAAGACATGTCGGGCGAATTGAAGCAAATCCGCGCCCGCAACAAGGAACTGAACGACATCGCCGTCGTCGAGGTCAGCGCCCCAGACTTCGCCGGGTCGCTGGAAACAGGTTGGGGCAAGGCGGTTGCCGCAATCATCCGCGCGCTGGCCGTTCCGACCGGAGGATTGGCCAAACTGCACCAGATCAATCTGCTGCCCGGCTGCCACATGACTCCCGGCGACATCGAGGCGCTGAAGGACATCATCGCCGATTTCGGCCTCGACGTCGTGGTGCTGCCCGATCTTTCGGACTCGCTGGACGGTCATGTCGCCGAATCTTACGTCCCGACCACGCTGGGGGGAACTCCGGCCGCCAAAGTGCGGGAGATGGGGCGTTCGAAGCTGACCATTGCTATCGGCGAGCACATGCGGGTGTCGGCCCGGACACTTCAGGAGAAGACCGGGGTGCCGTTCGTGCTGCTTGACCGCGTTACCGGACTGGAAGCGGTCGATCGGTTGATGGTCAGCCTGTCAACAGTGGCCGAAGTGCCGGTGCCGGCCCGGCAACGTCGCGCCCGCTCGCAACTGGTCGATGCGATGCTGGACGGACATTTTTACTTCGGCGGCCGCTCAATCGCGATCGCCGCCGAACCCGCGTTGCTGTGGAGCATGGGCAAGCTGGTCTCCGACATGGGTGCCTCTATCGCCGCCGCCGTCACCACCCAGGCGGTGCCGCAATTGAGCGAGCTTCAGGCCGAGCGGATCATCATCGGCGATTTCGAGGATTTGGAGGACCAGATCCTCGAAGCGGGCGGCTGCGACCTGATCATCGCCAATTCCAACGGCCGTCAAGCGGCATCGCGGCTATCAACCCCACTGTTCCGCGCCGGTTTTCCTGTCTTCGACCGGCTGGGCCCCGCCCACGAGGTCAGTGCGGGCTATCGCGGCACCCGCGATCTTATCACCCGGTTGGGGAACATCCTGATGGAGTGCCCCAACCACGGCCCTATCTCGGCGGAGCACATCCATGGCCACACGGCGGTTGCGGCTGGTTGACCCGGCCGGCTCCCTGTCCGGTGACGGGCCGAGACGAACTAAAGGAGGTCACATGAGAATCGCCATCGCCACCCAGGACCGCCAGCGAGTGGACGCCCACTTCGCCAGCGCCAGAACGTTCCTGTTCTACGATGTCGGCCCCGACGAGCACAGCTTCGTCGAGGCGGTACAGTTCGATCTGTTCAGTTCCGAGGACGGCGCGCACCCCGAGGACGGCGAGGACCGCCTGGGGGCCAAGATCTCGGCGTTGAACGGCTCGGCACTACTGTTCTGCCGCGCCATCGGCGGCCCGGCGGCGGCCCGCGTCGTCCGCGCCAATGTCCATCCGATCAAGCTGCCCGACGACGAACCGATCCCCCAGGTAATCGAGCGGGTCCGCACCATGCTGAAAGGCAACCCGCCGCCATGGCTGCGCAAGTTGCTGAAAGACCCCGAGGCAGGGGCAGAGCGTTTCGTTGACGACGAGGACTAAACCGCCGTTGCGAAGACGACACCCGGCGAAAGGCAATCGAGTCGAACCACAGGGAAGAGAGTGACCCATGGCCGAGTCCGTTTACGACGATCCGTTCCTGAAATCCCTGCTGATGCTGATCCGCGCCCATGACGGCAGCGGCGCGTGGGAGACGATGCCGGACGAAGCGATCCTCGCCCCCTTCATCGTCACCAGGGAACAGCGCCGCGAGATTCCGCTGATCGGCGATCCCGACCCCGACATCCTGTGGCGTGTCGAGTTATATTACGCCGCGATCGGGCTGGCGATCGAACAGCGCAGCGGCCACAGCGCCGCTCCGATCATGAAGATTCATCACGAAGGCTGGGGGCGGATGCTGCTGACCGCCGGGCGGCTGGTGGTGGTCAATTCCTATCTGCGCGACCTGCACCGCTTCGGTTTCGAATCGGTCGAAGCGATGTCCGCCAAAGCCGCCAAGATCATCGATGACGCGGTAGCGGTAATCAAACGCTTCCCTGACGTCGCCAGCGCGACCTGACGTCCCCCACCCTGAAAACCGAAAACAAAGGAGAGGTTCCAATGTCGTTCCGCCAGTTTTCCAGCCGCGACGGCTCGCCCTGGATTCCCAAATATTTGACCGAGATCAGCACCGACCTGTGTATCGGCTGCGGCCGGTGCTTCAAAGTCTGCTCCCACGCCGTGATGAAGTTGATGGGCGTCAACGAAGACGGCGACATGTGCGATCCGTTCGACGATGATGACGGCGATGTCGTCCGCAAGGTGATGACGCTGGAGCACGCGGGCAAGTGCATCGGCTGTGGCTCGTGTGAGCAGGTCTGTGGCACCAAGGCTCAGATGCACGAGCCGGTTCCTGCCTGACGACAGAGCCTTAGCCGTGACAAGGAGCCTGGAATAGTGTCATTCCCGGCTCCTCGCCACGGGCGGCCTTTTTGGTGGGAGAAAACGGATGGCCGACACCCTGTATGCCCGGTTGATGGATGGGCCGGGGGGCGGCGATCCGTTCGACCGCCACCTGTTCGCCTGCACGATCGGCACCGTACTCAGCGAAGGAGTCGCCTCGCTGTCGCGGGGGCTGGGGCTGTCGTCGGAATCGCTGGCGGCACTGATCGGCCGCCATTTCCCCGATGCACCGGGCCTGTTGGCGGGTCTGTCGGTCGAAACTCATGACGACCTGCCTCTATCGCCGGAAGAGCCCGATCTGCGCGCCCTGATTCTGGACAACCGCCGTGGCGCACTGGTCGAGGAGGAATGGCTGGCTCATATCCTGGCCCGCCGCTCGCTGGGTACCAACCATCTCTGGCAGGATCTCGGTCTGACCGGACGCACCGATCTGTCGGCACTGATGCGGCGTCACTTCCCCGCTTTGGCCAACCTCAACAATCGCGACATGAAGTGGAAAAAATTCCTTTATCGCGAACTGTGCCAGCGCGAAGGAATCATCATCTGTAAATCGCCCAATTGCGACATCTGCGCTGATTACGACATCTGTTTCGGTGCCGAAGACGGACGTCCGGCGGCTGACGCCAATCCCCTGTCGTAAACGCGACAGGGACGTTGCAACACGTCGCATCCCAGCCAGCGTTACGACCGACAAATCGGCAGTTTTCCGCCTTTTCCAGCCTTGGCATTTCCTTTGCATTCCTCTTCAGACATGGGGCTTTCCCAGCCTGAGGAGGAAACCGTCATGTTGAGCCTGACCGACAAAGCCGTCGAGGTGATCCGCGAGGTTTGCCAGGGCGAATATACCGGACTGCGCATCCTGGTGCGGAAAGGGTGTTCGGGACTGACCTACAGCATGGGTCTGGAAGAACAGGCCGCCGAGGATGACGAAATCATCGACATCGATGACGTAAAAGTGTTCGTCGATCCCGGCTCTGCGCTGTGGCTGATCGGCGCGACAATGGATTACGTCGCGGATTCCACGATGGGATCAGGCTTCGTCTTCGACAATCCGAACGCGGTGCCGCCGCCTCCGCCCGGTTGTTCCTGCTCTTCCGGCACCTGCGGCTGAGGGCGAGGCCATGTTGACGCGCGCCCCCATCGTCATCAACGACACCACACTGCGCGACGGCGAGCAAACCGCTGGCGTCGCCTTCCGCCAGTCCGAAAAGCTGGCAATCGCCCGCGCCCTTGATGCTGCTGGCGTTCCCGAAATCGAGGTCGGTATTCCGGTCATGGGCGAAGACGAGCAGGCCGGGATTCGCGCCGTCGCCGCGCTGGGTCTCAAGGCCCGCCTGATCGCCTGGTGCCGGATGCGCGAGGACGATCTGGCCGCTGCGGCAAATTGCGGCCTGAGCATCGTCAATCTGTCGATACCTGTTTCCGATCTGCAACTGTCGGCCAAACTGGGGCACGACCGCGCCTGGGCCTTGGAGCATATCGACCGCTCGGTGCGCCGGGCCTGCGCGATGGGCTTCGAGGTTCTGATCGGTGGCGAGGACTCGTCACGCGCCGATCCCGGCTTCCTCCTTCAGGTGGTTCAGACCTGTGAGGCCGCCGGAGCGCGGCGCTTCCGCTTCGCCGACACGATGGGAATCATGGACCCGTTCGGGGTTTATGAACGCTTCGCCGCCATGCGCGCCGCCACTGAAATCGAACTGGAGATTCACGCCCACGACGATCTGGGACTGGCCACCGCCAACTCCCTGGCGGCTGTCCGGGGCGGCGCCACCCATGTCAGCACCACCGTCAACGGCCTGGGCGAACGCGCCGGAAACGCGCCGTTGGAAGAAGTCGTGGTGGCGCTCGACCATCTCTATGGCCTGACCACCGGCATCGACAAGCTTGCATTGGGCTCGGTATCGAAACTAGTCGCCGAAGCGTCGGGACGGCCCGTTCCCGTCAACAAAAGCATCGTCGGCGATGCCGTCTTCACCCATGAATCCGGCATCCATGTCAACGGCCTGCTGCGCGACCGTCGAACCTATCAGGCGCTCGACCCGCACGAACTCGGCCGTGACCATCGTCTGGTTCTCGGCAAGCATTCCGGCCTGACCTCGGTGCTGCACGCCTGCCACGAAGCCGGGCTTGAGATCGACACGCCCGGTGCGCGGCGCGTGCTCGCGCAAGTGCGCAGCCATGCCGACCGGACCAAAACCATCCCCACCCTTGACGACCTGAAGCGCTTCCACCACGACGCGGTGAGCGCGCCGGTCGCCCCGATCTGAAGGAGCCTGAAACCGATGATTCTCGAAACCCTGGCCAAGCTGTCCAACGCAGAACAGTTCTTCGACACGTTGGGGGTGCCTTATGACCCGCAAGTCATCCTCGTCAGCCGCCTTCACATCCTGAAACGATTCCGCGATCTGATCCGCACCACCGATATTGAGGGATTGAACGACGACGAAACCACCGCCGTCTGTCGCGCCGCCCTGATCCAGGCCCACGACGATTTCGCCGAAGGCAGGGGGCCGAAGACATTCAAGGTGTTCCGCGACGCCCATCCCGGCTTCGTGCCGCTGGGGGAAATCCGCCGGGTCGCGGTCTAAGGCTCGACCCTTCGCTCCAGCACGACAAAGGCGTAGGCGGGATCGCCGTCATGCGCCTCGCGGGCGGTTTCGATCCAGGCAGAGCGGTCAAAGGCGGGAAAAACGGTGTCGCCCTCATAGTCGCGGGCGATCTCGGTCAGATAGAGCCGCCCGACACGGGGGAGTGCCTCGGTAAAGATCGCGGCCCCGCCGATCACCATCGCTTCGGCAGCGGGGGCAAGCGTCTCGGCCAGGGCAAGGGCATGGTCAAGCGAGTCCGCCACCACCGCGCCTTCGGCGCTCCACCCTGCCTGACGAGTCAGCACGATATTGACCCGCCCCGGCAGGGGACGGCCAAGGGAATCCCAGGTGCGGCGTCCCATAATCACCGGCTTGCCCAAGGTGGTATGCTTGAACCAGCGCAAATCCTCGGGGATATGCCAGGGCAACCGATTGTCGCGACCGATAATGCCGTTGGCGGCGACGGCAACGATGAGCGAGGGCGCGACACTCATATCGCCACCGCCGCTTTGATGTGCGGATGCGGATCGTAGGACTCGATCTCGATATCGTCGATCGTGAAGCCAAACAGATCGTCCACTGCCGGATTCAGACGCAAGCGCGGCAACACACGCGGCTCACGGGTCAGCTGAAGATCGGCCTGCTCCAGATGGTTCTGGTACAGATGGGCATCGCCCAGTGTGTGGATGAACTCGCCCGGCTGCAATCCGGTGACCTGGGCCACCATGTGAGTCAGAAGCGCATAAGAGGCGATGTTGAACGGCACCCCCAGGAAGACGTCGGCTGAACGCTGGTAAAGTTGACAGGACAGCCGCCCCGCCGCGACATTGAACTGGAACAGACAGTGACAGGGGGGCAGCGCCATCTCGGCAATGTCAGCGACATTCCAGGCCGAGACGATCAAGCGGCGCGAATCGGGCGTGCGTTTGATCTGATCGATCAATTGGGCGATTTGATCGATGGCCACGCCATCGCGACCCGGCCACGACCGCCATTGCTTGCCATAGACCGGCCCTAGATCGCCATTTTCATCGGCCCACTCGTCCCAGATCGAAACGTCGTTGGCCTTCAGATAAGCGATATTGGTATCGCCCTTCAGAAACCACAGCAATTCGTGAAAGATCGACCGGGTATGAAGTTTCTTCGTCGTCAGCAGCGGAAAGCCGTTGGCCAGATCGAACCGCATCTGATGCCCGAACACAGACAGGGTTCCGGTTCCGGTGCGGTCGCTTTTCTGCGTCCCTTCGGTACGGATGCGGCGAAGAAGGTCAAGGTACTGTTGCACGCGGTCGAAGCTCCTGATCGGTCGGCGCGGCACTGTACTCCGGCCGATGCAGGAAGATCAACGCGGCCTCACGCCTCGGGGCGACAGATCTCATCCCGGATCACCGCCAGGACGGTACGGCCAAACAACCCGGCGATCACCAGCGACAACAGCCCGCCCAGCCCGATCCCAGCCCAGGCGTAGAGCGGTGTCCGGGTCTTTTCACCGATCACCATCGTCGCAATCGAAAACGCCGCCAATGGGAAGGAATAGGCCCACCAGGATAGCGTAAAGCTTAGGCCCGAAAAGCGAGGAACCTGCACCATCAGCAGCAGGAACAAGAATACCGCGACGGCGTACAGCAATCGGGCAAAAGCATCGATTTCGCCCACGATCGCCACCCATGCGATAAAGCCAGCCGACGGCGGAGCCAGCAGAATGAACAAGGTCGGCACCAGCTTACCCGGCAAGGGAGTATGAAAGATCAGACGGTAAAAAACGATCGTCAGCAGCACCAGCCAGAACAGCAGGCCGATGGCGAAGAAAAACCACGATAGATCGGCGGGGGCAAATTTAACCCCGGCGATAGGCACCACGATATTACCGACGACGGGAATAAACCAAGCCGGGTTTGAATGGACGATCTCGTAATGAGTCTGGTTGATCCACGACGACATCACCGCCAAGGTCAACAGCAGATGGCCCCCCGCTCCCATGCTCCACAAAATGCGGGCCAAATCGACATCGACCGGCTGTGCAGCCGTGCCCAGCAGGATCAGCCCAACCGAAATGCTGGGAAAGAAGCTGATCCGAACCGGGTTACGCCATTCCTCTGCCACCGCACCGGGATAACGGATCAGCTTGAGCAGGTATAGCCCAGCCAGACCGGCAAACAGCGCCAAAGAAACCGCGAACACCCCTTGGCTAACTCCCCCCGTTAACCCCAGCGTCCCTTCCAGTTTGTGAAGGGCGATGGTGAGTCCCGACATCCCCATTACCGTGGAAAAAAATGAAACGGGAAAGTGACCAAGGCGGGATGATGTCACGATGAAAGCCTTCCAGAGCGTGCCAAAGACGATAGCATCGACCTCCGTACATTAGCACAGTCGAATATGCAAGGCCGGAGGCGAGGAACCACAGCGTCATGGTGCCTGCGTTGAAAACGGGGCGTCTGTGTAAGGGAGGACGGGGCACCAAGCGCCCCGTCAATAAGAACTCAGCCCCCGGAATCGCGGTCGAGACCGCGCAGACGATTGACGAATCCGGCCAGATCAGCCTGACGCTCGCGCTTCAGGCGGGCGGCGGCAAGGATCGAGCGAACCGCATCGATCGAGCGGTCCAGGTCGTCATTGACGACGATATAATCGTACTCGGGCCAATGGCTCATTTCGTCACCGGCACGGGCCATGCGACCGGCAACGATCTCTGGACTATCGAGACCGCGACCGCTGAGACGGCGGTACAATTCCTCCAACGACGGCGGCAGGATAAACACCGACACCAGATCGTTCTGAGCGTTGGGGTTCTGCCCTAATTGCTGGGTACCCTGCCAGTCGATATCAAACAGCACATCGTTGCCCTGGGCCAGGGTCGCCTCGACCGGAGCGCGGGGAGTGCCGTAGAAATTGTTGAACACACGGGCGTGTTCAAGGAACTCGCCCGCCTCCACCATGCGGTGGAAGCGCTCCACATCGACGAAGTGGTAATCCTTGCCATCGGTCTCGCCCTGCCGGGGCGAGCGGGTGGTGGCCGAGACCGACATCGAAATGCCAGCCTCGCGCTCCAGTAAAGCCCGCGCGATGGTGGTCTTGCCCGCGCCGGACGGCGAGGACAGGACCAACATCAGGCCACGACGAGCAACCACATTGGACTCGTTGCCGGTCATGCTACAGCGTCACCGTATCGGCGACGTCGCGGAAAGCCGGGATCTGGTCGAAGTTCATGTAGCGATAGATCTCTCCAGCCTTGGCGTTGACCACCGCGACCTGCTCCATGTACTCGGCGACGGTCGGAATCCGCCCGAGCAAAGCACAAACAGCTGCCAGTTCCGCCGATCCGAGATACACCCTGGTATCGATCCCCAATCGGTTGGGGAAGTTGCGGGTTGACGTTGACATCGCGGTCGAACCCTTGCGGATCTGGGCCTGATTCCCCATGCACAGCGAACAACCGGGCAGTTCCATCCGGGCACCGGCCCGGCCGAGGATGCCGTAATAGCCTTCCTCGGTCAGGATCAAGGCGTCCATCTTGGTCGGCGGCGCGATCCACAGCCGGGTCGGGATATCCGACTTGCCTTCCAGCACCCGACCGGCGGCACGGAAATGGCCGATATTGGTCATGCACGAGCCGATAAACACTTCGTCGATCGTGTCGCCCGCGACCTCGGACAGCAGCTTCACGTCGTCGGGATCGTTGGGACAGGCGACAACCGGCTCGGTGATCTCGGCCAGATCGATCTCGATCACTTCGGCATAATCGGCATTGGGATCGGGGGCCAACAGCTTGGGATCGGCGATCCACGCTTCCATCGCCTTGATGCGGCGTTCGAGGGCGCGGCGGTCCTCATAGCCCCCGGCGATCATCCACTTCATCAGGGTGATGTTCGAGCGCATGTATTCGATGATCGGCGCCGGGCCGAGATGAACCGTGCAGCCAGCGGCGGACCGTTCGGCCGACGCATCGGTCAGTTCGAACGCCTGCTCGATCTTCAGGTCGGGCAGACCCTCGATTTCGAGGATACGACCGGAGAAGACGTTCTTCTTCCCCTTCTTCTCGACGGTCAGCAGACCATTGCGGATCGCGTAGAGCGGGATCGCGTTGACCAGATCGCGCAACGTCACGCCGGGCTGCAACGTGCCCTTGAAGCGGACCAGCACGCTTTCCGGCATATCGAGCGGCATCACCCCGGTGGCGGCGGCAAAGGCGACCAGACCCGAGCCTGCCGGGAAGGACAGACCGATCGGGAAACGGGTGTGCGAATCGCCGCCAGTGCCCACGGTGTCGGGCAGCAGCAGACGGTTCAGCCAGGAATGGATCACCCCATCGCCGGGACGAAGCGACAGACCGCCACGGGTCGAGATGAAGCCGGGCAACTCGTGGTGAGTCTTCACATCGACCGGCTTCGGATAGGCGGCGGTGTGGCAGAACGACTGCATCACCAGATCGGCGGAAAAGCCGAGGCAGGCGAGATCCTTCAGTTCGTCCCGCGTCATCGGGCCGGTGGTGTCCTGCGACCCCACCGTGGTCATCCGCGGCTCGCAATAGGTGCCGGGGCGCATGCCCTGCCCTTCCGGCAGGCCACAGGCGCGGCCGACGATCTTCTGGGCCAGGGAATAGCCCTTGCCGTTATCCTTCGGCACGGCAGGCAAGCGGAACAGGGTGCTGGCGGGCAGGCCCATCGCCTCGCGCGCCTTCGTGGTCAGGCCGCGTCCGATGATCAGCGGAATACGGCCACCGGCGCGCACCTCGTCGAAGATCACCTCGGACTTGACCTTGAATTCGGCAATGACCTTGCCGTCCTTCAGCGCCTTGCCCTCATAGGGGCGCAGCTCGATCACGTCGCCCATCTCCATCGCCGAGACGTCCAACTCGATCGGCAGAGCGCCCGCATCTTCCATCGTATTATAGAAGATCGGGGCGATCTTGCTGCCCAGACAGACGCCGCCAAAGCGCTTGTTGGGAACATAAGGAATGTCGGTTCCGGTGAACCACAGCACTGAATTGGTCGCCGACTTGCGCGAGGAGCCAGTACCGACGACATCGCCGACATAAGCAACAAGGTTACCCTTAGCGGTCAGCGCCTCCAACTGGCGCAACGGGCCGCGCTGCCCCGGCTCGTCCGGCTCGATACCGGGACGGGCGTTCTTCAGCATCGCCAAGGCGTGCAACGGGATATCGGGGCGGCTCCAGGCATCGGGCGCGGGCGACAGATCGTCGGTGTTGGTCTCGCCCGAGACCTTGAACACGGTGACGGTCAGGCTGTGCGGCACTTCGGGGCGCGAGGTGAACCATTCCCCTGCGGCCCAGGACTCCAGAACGGCGCGGGCATTGGCGTTACCGCCTTCGGCCGCAAGGCGGACATCGTGGAAGAAGTCGAACACCAACAAGGTGTTCTTCAGCCCCTCGGCGGCGATGGTGCCGACTTCGGGATCGGCCAGCAGATCGATCAGCGGCTTCACATTGAACCCGCCCAGCATGGTGCCGAGCAATTCGGTGGCGCGGGCGCGGCTGATCACCGAATTGGTTTCGGTGCCTCGGGCGACACTCTCCAGAAACGCGGCTTTGACCCGAGCCGCGTCATCGACCCCGGCAGGAACCCGCTCGGCGATCATTTCGGCCAGGGCGTGCGCCTCGTTTCGGGGAGGATCGCGCAACAAGGCGACCAATTGCTCTGTCTGCGTTGCCGACAGCGGAAGGGGGGGAATCCCGAGCGCGGCGCGCTCGGCGACATGCTGGCGATAGGCTTCAAGCACGACCAAATCCTCTCGTCATCTCGTCTTTCATGCAGCCCGTGACGGGCGGATGGAACCGCCGCCCCCCGGCGAACTGCCGCTGGACACTACCCCTAAGTGGGGGTTTGTTGGCATAAAAACTACCCTGAAACAGGCCGTAGACGGAAGACGCTATCCGTATACGTCGCCCCGATTGCCCATCAAATCGCCACAATCTCGGGCGAAGATGTTCATACGTTCTCGGAGGCCGCTAGATCCCTCCCGCCCCATAGCAGGCGGCTCCGGGCAAAAGCGGCGGTCGGCGCCCCCCACTCCCCCTCTGCGCTGGCCGCCGCCCCAACTCTATCAAAGCCTCAATCGCCGGCACTCTCTCCGTTCGTTTGGCTTGCGCGCGGACGGCCGCGCCCGATCAGGGGGAGCCCCCGCGTTCTATTCCCTAAGATTGGATTAGATTTCACACCGTCCGTCGGCATCGCAGGTATCGACCAGCATCGCGATACGGGCCGAGTCAGATTCCGCCATCACGGCACGGGCACAGATTTCGGCGGCGGACTGATCGATGGTGTGGATACGTTGTTTCACCATCGGCAGGTTGTTGGTGCTCATCGACAGGTCGCGAATCCCCAACCCAAGCAACAACGCGGTATAACGCGGATCACCCGCCATCTCGCCACAGACGCACAAGGGTATTCCAGCCTTTGCTGCGGCATCGGCGGAAAACTGGATCAGGCGCAGCACCGCCGGATGCAGCGGGTTGAACAGATGCGCCACCGCCTCGTCCGACCGATCGATCGCCAGGGTATATTGCGTTAGATCGTTGGTGCCGATGGCAAAGAAGTCCGCCTCGACGGCCAAAGCGTCGGCAGCCAAAGCAGCACCAGGGATCTCGATCATCGCCCCCAACGGCGGAGGCGGATCGGAAACGGGGATTCCCGCCGCAGTCAGGCGCGCCAAGGCGGATTCCATCATCTTCCGGGCCATCCGCAATTCCTCGACCGTTGCGACCATCGGAATCAGGATGCGAACCGGACCATGCGCCGAGGCGCGCAAAATCGCCGAAAGCTGAGTCTCCAGCAATTCAGGCCGAGCCAGTCCCAACCGGATCGCCCGCAGGCCCAATGCCGGATTGGGGCCGATCGAACAGCCCAGCGCCGGAGCCAGTTTGTCGCCTCCGGCATCGAAGGTACGCACAGTCAACCGCCGTCCGCCCAGCCGCTCGATCAGTTCGCGCAAGAGGTGATATTGTTCATCCTCGGAAGGAACGTCGTCGCGGTTCATGTACATGAACTCGCTGCGCAGCAGGCCGATACCCTCGGCACCGGATTCCAGCACCGCCGCAACTTCGGCGGGTAGCTCCATATTGGCCTGGAGCAGGATGCGGGTTCCATCGCGGGTTTCCGCCGGGACATCGCGCAGGCGGGCCAAGGCACGACGGGCACGAAGACAGTCGGCGCGCTTTTTACGGTAGCGCCCCATCGTTTCGGGCGACGGATTGATCACCACCAAGCCGCCGGTGCCGTCAACGATGATCGGCTCGCCGCCGTGCAATCCCCTCAACAGCCCGCTGACGCCCAGCACGGTGGGCAGCCCCAGCGAGCGGGCCATGATCGCGGTGTGGCTCTCGGCACCGCCGACAACCGTCGCCAGCCCGGCAACCCGGCGCGGATCGAGCAGGGCGGTATCGGCAGGCGTCATTTCATCGGCCAGGATCACCGCATTACGAGGCAGATCGGTGAACGGACGATAAGGCGTATGCGTCAGACTGCGAAGCAACCGACGACCGATGTCTTTGATATCGGCGACGCGGGCGGCAAGATAGGCGTCTTCCATCGCCTCGAAACCGCGAACGATCTCGGAAATTTCCTGCTGGACCGCGGCTTCGGCATTCAACAGCTTTTCCGCGATCCGGTGCTGAACACCACGGGTCAGCCGTGACCCCTTCAGCATTTGGCGATAAGCGTCGAGGAGATAGCCCATCTCCTCGGCGGCCGCCCCGCCAAGATCGACCGCTTTTTCCTGTAATTGTTCGACCTGACGGCCTGCGCTCGCCACCGCCTCGGCAAACCGCGCACATTCGGCCTCGACCTGATCGGTTTCGATACGCCGTTCTGGTACCTTGATGGTCCCGGCATCATGCGGAAAGACGACGCCGATGGCGACTCCCCGGGCGATCGCCAAACCTTCCAGTACGATCTCGTCCTCTGCGGCCCGGATCGTCATCCCCACCTCACCTATTGAATGTCCGCCGCCGTTGATCCGGCGACGATATTATTTGGGTCAGTCTTCGTCGAACTTGCGATCGACAAGATCTGTTAACGCGTCAAGCGCCGCCTGGGCATCTGCCCCCTGGGCCGAGATATCGATGCTGCATCCCGGCGCCGCCGCCAGCATCATCAGGCCCATGATCGAGATCCCCGACACTTCGGTACCGCGATGGCCGACAGTGACCTGGGCGTTGAACGTGGCGGCAAGTTTAACGAACTTGGCAGCAGCGCGGGCATGCAGGCCGCGACGATTCGCGATCAGCGCGCTGCGATGAACATTATCGGTACTCATCGACGATCCTGGGTAAGAAGCTTCGAAGCCACATTGATATATTTCCGCCCGGCTTCCTGGGCGCTGGCAACCGCATCGGCCAAAGGCTCGGAATGACGGACGCTGGCCAGCTTGATCAACATGGGTAGATTGACTCCGGCGATCACTTCGACCCGAGCCTTGTCCATGATCGAGATCGCCAGATTCGACGGCGTGCCGCCAAACATGTCGGTCAGCAGAACCACCCCGGCACCGTCGTCGCAACAGGCGACGCGTTCCAGGATGTTATTGCGCCGCTGCTCCATATCGTCGTCAGGGCCGATACAAACGGTTCCAACATTGGGTTGCGGTCCGACCACGTGCTCCAGCGCGGCGACAAGTTCGTCGGCCAGACGCCCGTGGGTGACGAGAACCAGTCCGATCATCTCCACCCCCCTGTTACGCCGGGAATCAAGCCGGAAAGGCCCCCCGGACGCGAGTCCGATATAATCCGTATCCCCCGTTGTCTCATCCCCCGGCTCCCTCGTCGAGTTCGCGGTGGCGCAGGTCGACCCGCTCGCCCCGATTACGCAACCATTCCGCAATTCGCTCGGCCACCGCGACCGAGCGGTGGCGGCCACCGGTACAGCCGATGGCAATGGTCAAATAGCTCTTCCCCTCGGCGGCAAAACGCGGCAACAGAGGGGCAAGCAACCCCGTCAACGAATCGATGAACGGCCCGAAAGCCGGATCAGCAGCGACATACCCGGCCACCGCCGGATCGCGCCCAGTCAAAGGTCGCAGATCGGATCGGTAATGGGGATTGGTCAGGAACCGGGCGTCAAACACCAGATCGGCCTCACGCGGCAAACCGTTACGATAGGCGAAAGAGGTGACGAACACCACCAGCCCCCGATCGGTTTCCAGACCGAAATGACCCGCCAACACCCGCTTCAGCGCCGCCGGAGCAAGTCCGGTCGTATCGACCACCAGATCGGCGCGGGCGCGCAACGGCAGCAGCAGAGCGCGCTCGTGGCGAATTCCATCCAGCAGCGGCCGATCGATGGCAAGAGGATGGCGACGCCGCGACTCGGTATAGCGACGACACAGAACATCGTCGTCGCAATCGAGGAACAGCAGCTCGACCTTGCGCCCGTTCTCGGACATCAGCCGGTCTACCGCATTCAGTACCGGCTCGACTCCGAAGTCGCGGGTACGGATATCGATTCCCACCGCCAGCGGACGCGACGACCCGCTACCCGAGCGGACCAGATTGGCGACCAGCGACAGCGGCAGATTATCGACCGCTTCCCACCCCAGATCCTCCAGCCCCTTCAGCGCCAGGGTCTTGCCCGCGCCGGACAGGCCGGTGACGATCGCCACGCGCCCATTGCCGCAACTGGGCGGCACGGTCGGGGCCGGGGCGAGAGCCGCCGCCGGCTGATCGGACGAAGGAGGATGGCTCATGATATCGCCATTATATCCCGCGTTGGCGAAAGCACCGCAAGGCGAACCTTCGCTGCCGCCGAAGCCTGGAACGGCACCAGATCGATTCGAGGAATCGCAACCCCCATCAAAACCGCAGAAGACGGCTCGGGCAGGCGCTCGATCGCACCTGCGTCGGTGACCAGATCGACCACCAGGGACAGGGGCACCGACGGATGATGTGGCAGGCGCAGAATCCCCACGCCCCGCGCTTCGATCAGCCCGGCGATCGTTTCAGGAGAGCGGGCGATCACCCGACCATCGTCACCGACCGCCAACCACGTCTGATCGTCGGCGATCAGAAAAGCGCCGCTATCGATCAGACGAAGCGCCAGATCGGACTTGCCGCTGCCGGGAACGCCCCGGATCAGCACGCCGTGGCCAGAAATCTCCACCGTGGTGCCATGAACAAGAAGCATCCGGCCAGGGTGGCGGCCTCAACGACCGAAGTCAATCACGGAGAGCGAAAGATTGAAGAGGCGGATCAGTCCTGAACCGAGTCGTTGCGATGCAACACGCCAGCCTCGACCAGTTTATTGACCAGATCTCCCATCGTCATCAGCGATTTCAGGAACCCATCGACTGGCATTACCACCCGCTGACGGACCTCCAGACGGCCCTGCCCTTCTTCGGTCGGTTCGAGCGACACCAGTTCGATGCGGACGATTCCTCCCGAGAAATCAACCCGACCGACACCATCGGCGAACACTTCGGGCGTCATCGAACTCTCCCGTTTACAGCTCGAA
>NZ_CAHP01000011.1 GCF_000294655.1 Magnetospirillum molischianum DSM 120 | reverse complement strand
GCCGCTGTCGGCGGATCGGCAGCGGTGCCGTCACCGCTACGACCACATCGACCTCCCGGTGATCCGCCCAGTGGTGACCCGAATCGAACTGTTCGGCGGGCGCTGTGGCGGCTGTGGACGTCGTGCCCGGGCCGAGGTGCCGACGGGGATGGCACCGGGAACGCCGTTCGGACCGGGCGTCCGTTCCCTGCTTCTGTATCTCCACCACAGCCACCATGTCGGCTTCGAGCGATTGTCGCGGATGATGAAGGACCTGTTCGGGTTGGCGGTCTCGGAAGGCGCCATCGCCAATGCTTTCCGTCGGGTCCGGACCGGGCTGGACGAGGCACGCGCGGCCATCAAGGCCAAATTGCTGACCGCCCGGGTGATCGCCTCGGATGAAACCACCACCCGGGTCGATGGCGTCACCCACTGGCAGTGGGTGTTTGTCTCGGATCGGGCGGTGCTGCACGACATTGCGCCGCGCCGGGCCAAAAGCGTCGCCGAGACCGTGTTGGGCGACTACCGCCCCGGGGTCTGGGTGTCCGACCGCTACGCCGGACAGCAGGATCTCGCCCTGGCCCATCAGGTCTGTCTCGCCCATGTCCTGCGCGACGTCCAATACGCCATCGATTGCGGCGACACCGTCTTCGCCCCGAAAATTCGTGATCATCTCCGTTGGGCAATCCGTGTCGGCAAACGACGAACAGAGCTCAAGGACTCTACGCTGGTCGCTTATGCCGCCAAGGCAGAGCGCCGCCTCGACACCCTGCTCGCCATCCCCGCCGCTCATCCGGCCGGGAAAATCCTCCAGCGCCAGATCAAGGCGTGGCGAACGAAGTTCTTCGTCTTCCTCACCGATCGCGAGGTCCCGCCCACCAACAATGTTTCCGAGCGCGAGATTCGGCCCTCCGTCGTCTTCCGCAAGGTCACCAATGGATTCCGCTCCGACTGGGGTGCCCAAGTCCATGCCGGATACCGGTCTGTCACCGGCACGGCGCGCCTCAAGGGCCAGACTGCCCTTCAGGCCGTTCGTGACCTCGTCAACGGCACCTTCGTTGTCGCCTGACAAAATCGACGCCAACCCCGTGAGCAATTACGTCGCGACAGCGTCGTGACCGGCTTCAAGGCGCTGATCCCTACGATTCAGGGCTGCCCTGACCAGGACGACCGCCATGTCATCGCCGCCGCGTATCACTGTCATGCCGACGCCATCGTCACCTTCAACTTGAAGGACTTTCCCCCTGCGGCCCTGGTCCCCTATGGGCTCGAAACGATCCACCCCGACGACTTCGTCCGCTACCAGTTCGATCTCGATCTGGCCAAGGTCCTCGAATCCGTTCGCATTTGTCGGGCGCGGCTGAAAAATCCACCGAAGTCGATTAACGATTTTCTCGACACGCTGGAGGCCCAAAGCCTGCCCAAGACCGTGGCCGAACTTCGCCGCTATTCCGCCATTCTCTAATTGGTGTCTGCGGGAATAGTCGCCCCCCTTGTCCCGGTTCATTAGGCAACCGGCCCAACAGGCTCATTCCTCTTCGGCCTTGCCTGTCAGGGGCTTACCCAGGCCAGGAAGCGACCATGGCGGCTAAACACAACAGGGGCGATGGCGGACGCCATGCCGACACCCTACCAACGTGCCCTATCTGCGGAGGGTGCGTCAGTTTAACTTATTGAGACTTGATAATTTCAGGAAGGTGGCTGGGGCGGGAGGACTCGAACCTCCGAATGGCGGTACCAAAAACCGCTGCCTTACCGCTTGGCTACGCCCCACCAGCGTGGGAGGCACCTTAATCTGAACCGCTCGGGCTGGCAATGGCCGAACTGTCGTTTGTTCAAATACATCGGTGCGAAAGTAACAGCGGCCCCTCCTCTTGGGAGGGGAGGGGCCGTAACAAGGAACCTCTTAGCGCGAATAGAATTCGACGACCAGATTCGGTTCCATCTGGACCGGGTAGGGAACGTCCGCCAGCTTCGGGATGCGGATGAACTTACCCTTCATGTCCTTGTGATCGACTTCGAGGTAATCGGGAACGTCACGCTCGGGCGACTGCGAGGCTTCGACGATCAGGGCGAGATCCTTGGACTTCGTCTTGACCGAAATTTCGTCGCCTTCACGAACCTGATAGCTCGGAATGTTGACGCGCTTGCCGTTGACGCGGACGTGGCCATGGTTGACCAGCTGACGCGACGCGAACGGGGTGGGGGCGAACTTGAGGCGATAGACCACGGCGTCGAGCCGGCTTTCCAGCAGGCCGATCAGGTTCTCGGAGGTGTCGCCACGACGGCGCACGGCCTCGTCATACAGGCGGCGGAACTGCTTCTCGCCGATATTGCCGTAATAGCCCTTCAGCTTCTGCTTCGCCATCAGCTGGGTGCCGAAGTCCGAAGGCTTCTTGCGGCGCTGACCGTGCTGGCCGGGGGGGTTCTCCTTACCGCGCGCCAGCGGGCTCTTGCCGCGGCCCCACAGGTTGGCGCCCAGGCGGCGATTGATCTTAAATTTCGCTTCGATACGCTTGCTCATGGTCGTCCTTCGGTCCGAATTAATCGGTTCACGATTGTCCCGATAGCCCTGATCCGGCACAGCCGGGGGAGGGTGAGCGCGCCACAACGCCGCCCGCCCATTTTCTCGGGAGAGAGGGCGGAACTATACGGAGCGCGGCTCGGATGTCAAACGAAACAAGCAGCAGGCGGCCGATCTGCCGCCCGTTTATAGCGCTTGGGCCAGCCGAGACTTGGGAAGGGGGGTGATTTCTATCGTCGATCAGGTTATATCAGACCGCTTGAGATACAAGGGGCNTTTGACACATGACCGTTCTCGTTACCGGAGCCGCCGGTTTCATCGGCTACCACACCTGCCTGCGCCTGCTGGAGCGTGGCGAGTCGGTTCTTGGTCTCGATAACCTCAATCCCTATTACGATGTCGCGTTGAAGGAAATGCGGCTGTCCAAGCTGGCCGAGTTTCCGGGGTTCCGGCTTGTTCGTGCCGATATCGCCGACCGCGCCGCCGTAGCCGAGATCGAGCGCGCCAATCCCGGCATCGACGCGATCATCAATTTGGCCGCCCAGGCCGGAGTGCGGCATTCCTTGACCGCCCCGCACGATTACACTCACTCCAATGTCGAAGGCCATCTGGTGATGCTGGAGTTGGCGCGGCGGCTTCCCGTCTGCCGCCACTTCGTCTATGCCAGTTCGTCCTCGGTTTATGGCTCGAACACCAAGCTGCCTTTCTCTGTCGAGGACCGGGTTGATACCCCGATCTCGCTTTATGCCGCCACTAAGCGCGCTGGTGAGCTGATCAGCCATTCCTACAGCCATCTGTTCCGTATCCCCACCACGGGCCTGCGTTTCTTCACCGTCTATGGTCCGTGGGGACGTCCCGACATGGCCGCCTATCTGTTCGCCAAGGCGATCGTTGCCGGTGAGCCGATTCGGGTGTTCAACAATGGCGACATGCGGCGCGATTTCACCTTTATCGACGACATCGTGTCGGGGGTGGTCGGCGTGCTCGATAATCCGCCGCCCGACACGGGGGCGGAGCCGCCCTCGCGGCTGTACAATATCGGCAACAATCGGTCGGAACGCCTGATGGATTTCATCGGTCTGGTCGAAGAATCGCTGGGGCGCAAGGCAACCTACATCTTCGAGCCGATGCAGCCGGGCGACGTCAAGGAAACCGCAGCCGATATTTCAGCGATTGCCCGTGACGTCGGGTTTGCTCCCACCACCCCGATCAGCGTTGGTGTGCCGCGCTTTATCGACTGGTTCAAGCAATATCACGGTCTGTGATTCCGTCATCGTTTCGGCGGTAATCCGGCTTGCGTTGATGAGGGCACAAAATAAAACGGCGGGGGATAGTCCCCCGCCGTTTCTTTTTTGAAGGCTTAAAGCGCGAACCGCTTATTCAGCCGCCTTCTGCTCCTGAGCCTTGGCGATGCCAAGACGATCCCACACGGCGCAGAACGATTCGATCAGATGATCCATCATCGAATCGTCGTGGAGCGGGGTGGGGGTGATGCGCAGACGCTCGGTTCCAACCGGGACGGTCGGGTAGTTGATCGGCTGAACATAGATGTTGTAGTCCGACAGCAGCAAATCGCTGGCCTGCTTGCACAGCGAGGCATTGCCGACCATCACCGGAATGATGTGGCTGACCGACGGCAGCACCGGAATGCCACGCTCGGACAGACGCCGCTTGCAGGTGGCGGCGCGTTCCTGATGCTTGACGCGCAGTTCCGGGTGCTTGCGCAGATACTGGACGCTGGCAAGGCAGGCGGCGGCGGTTGCGGGCGGCATCGAGGACGAGAAGATGAAGCCCGGTCCAAAGCTGCGGGCGTAATCGACGCAGGCATTGCTGGCGGCGATATAACCGCCGACGACGCCGATTGCCTTGGCCATCGTGCCCTGGATGATGGTGATGCGGTCGCGCAATCCATCACGCTCGGCGACGCCCGATCCCTGCTCGCCATACATGCCGACGGCATGAACTTCGTCGAGGTAGGTCATCGCGCCGTACTTTTCGGCGACGTCGCAGATTTCGGCGATCGGGGCAATGTCGCCATCCATCGAATAGACCGACTCGAACGCGACCAGCTTGGGCGCATCCTTGGGGGCGGCGGCGAGCAGACGCTCAAGATCCTGCGCATCATTGTGGCGGAAGATCTGCTTGGGCGACCGACCGTGGCGGATGCCCTCGATCATCGAATTGTGGTTCAGCTCGTCCGAGAAAATGATGCAGCCGGGGATGGTGGCGCCCAGCGTCGAGAGGACGGTCTGGTTGGCGACATAGCCCGAGGTGAACAGCAACGCCGATTCCTTGGCGTTGAAGTCAGCCATCTCTTCTTCAAGCAACACATGGTAGTGGTTGGTGCCCGAGATGTTTCGGGTTCCACCGGCACCGGCACCGCAGCGGTCGAGCGCCTCGTGAGTGGCGGCGATCACTTCGGGACGCTGGCCCATGCCGAGATAGTCGTTGGAGCACCACACCACGACTTCAACGGTCTTGCCATCACGATGGTTCAGCGCCACCGGGAAGCGGCCGCAGATCCGCTCGAGATCGGCGAAGACACGATAGCGGCCTTCGGCCTTCAGATCGGCAATTCGCTTGGAAAAATAGTGCTCGTAATCCATCCCAGTCCTCCCTCCGACCTGCCGGGTGAGGAGACCCCCTCTCTCCCGGCGGTTCGAGCTAACTTTATTGCCCGCAGGGGACGTCTGCGATCGTTCGCGCGAGCGGGCGGTGAGCAACAAAAGCCTGTCCGATCCGCCCTGTGCAGAGCGAACCGGAACAGGGGGCGATCCTAGAGGATCGAAAAGGTGCCTTGCAAGTGTACTTGAGGTAATTCCCCTCACTTCCTGCCAGGGTATTGCCGATTTTTGCTGTTTGACGGGGGGAGCCGTGCCGGGTAGGCCGGTCCTCCCCGTCCGGTTGGGGCGATCAGCGCCGTTCGGCAACCCAGGCGGCGGTGTCGGCCAGCGCCAGGGCAAAGCGGTAGAGCATCTCGGAAATCTCGTCGGCGGTGATGATCAGCGGCGGGGAGAAGGCAACCGAATCGCCCATCGCCCGCAGGATCAATCCATGGCCCTGGGCACGGGCGACCAGCGCCGCCCCCACGCCCCATGCTGGATCGAACGGGGTCTTGGTTTCCTTGTCGGCGACCAGTTCGACTGCCCCGATCAGTCCGATTCCGCGCACCTCTCCCACCATGGGGTGGTTGGCGAAACCGCGCAGTCCGTCTTGCAGCACGGGAGCCACCTTGGCTACATGGCTAAGGATGTCGCGTTCGGCATAGATCTTCAGGGTTTCGACCGCGACCGCGGCAGAGACCGGATGACCGCCATAGGTGTAGCCGTGGCCAAAGGTGCCAATCTTTCCCGCTTCGGCGACAATCGGGGCGAGAACCCGCTCGTTGATCAGCAAGCCCGAGATCGGCAGATAGCCGGACGACAGCCCCTTTGCCACCGTCATGATATCGGGGCGCATCCCGAATGTCTCGGACCCGAACATCTTGCCAGTACGACCGAAGCCGCAGATCACTTCATCGGCGACCAGCAGGATATCGTATTTGTCCAGGACCGCCTGGATCTTGGGGAAATAGTCGGCGGGAGGCACCACGACGCCGCCCGCGCCCATGACCGGCTCGGCGAAGAACGCGGCGACGGTATCCGGTCCTTCGGCCAGGATCATCGCCTCCAGTTCCTCGGCCAGACGGGTCGAGAATGCTTCTTCGGTCTCCCCCGGACGGCCGCCCCGGTAATAATGCGGACATGCGGCGCGCAGCACCGCCGGGTCGGGCAGGTCGAACGAGCGGTGATTGACCGCCAGCCCGGTCAGCGATGCGGTCGCGATGGTGACGCCGTGATAGGCGCGGTCGCGGGCGATGACCTTTTTCTTGTTGGGCTGTCCCATCGCGTTGGCGCGATAACGGATCATCTTCAGCGCGGTGTCATTGGCCTCCGAACCCGATCCGGTCAGGAACGCCCGCGCCATCGGCACCGGTGCCATCGCCAGCAACCGCTCGCCCAGGTCGATCGCCGGGTCATGACTCTTGTGCCCGAAAAGGTGGTAGAACGGAAGCTTGCGCATCTGCTCAGTTGCGGCGGTGACCAGTCGTTCCTCGCCCCAGCCGAGCGCGGTGCACCATAATCCGGCCAGCCCCTCGATGTAATCCTTGCCGGTGTCGTCGAACACTCGGACGCCTTTGCCGTGGCTGATCACCAGCGGGCCGATTTCCTGATGGCGGATCGGATTCGTATAAGGATGAAAGAGCGATTCGATGTCTCGCTCGGCAGTGGTGCGATTGGTCGGGGTGGAGGTCATGATCTCTCCGTAGGGGGGACTGAAAAAAGTTGTTCAGTGGCTTAGATCGTGGTCAGCCAGCCGATCAGAAGCGGGGTCAGGATCGCGGTGACGATACCGGCCAGACCGATGGCCAGGCCGGCATACGCGCCCTGTGTTTCGCCTTCCTGGAAAGCGCGGGTGGTGCCGATAGCGTGGGCAGAGATGCCGAAGGCCAGCCCGCGTGCGGAGGGGGAGCGCACCCGAGCGCGGTCGAGGACCCAACTGCCGAAGATCGCTCCGGCGACGCCGGTCAGAACCACCAAAACCGCAGTCAGCGACGGAATGCCGCCGATTCGTTCGGAAATTCCCATCGCGATCGGGGTGGTAACCGATTTGGGAGCAAGACTGAGCTGAACCGCCGGAGAGGCCCCCAGAATGCGGGCAGAGGCGACGACGCTGATCAGCGCGACCGCCGATCCTATCAACGCCGTTGCCAGAACGGCGGGCCACGAACGGATCAGCGACGGTAATTGCCGGTACAGCGGCACCGCCAGGGCGACCGTTGCCGGTCCCAGCAGGAGGTGAACCATTTTCGCGCTGTCGAAATAGGTTTGATAGGCGATGCCGGTAACGCTCAGGATCGCGATGATAACAACCATCGTCACCAGCACGGGATTGACCAGGGGGCGGCGGCCACACCGTTCAAACAGCCATATCGCTCCCTGATAGACCAGCAAGGTCAGGGCGAGGCCGAACATCGGCGAGCTGGCAACGGCGTCCCAGGCGGCGCGAGGCTCGAAGCTCATGGCTTATCCTTCCGGGCCTGACGATCAAGCAACTGCATCGTAACGCCGGAGATCACCATCGTCAGCAGGGTGCTGACCAACACCGCGACGGTTATAGGCACTGCCTCGGCGGCCAGAATGTCGGTCTGGACCATCACCCCGACGCTGGCCGGAACAAACAGAAGGCCGAGATTACCGAGGATGCCTCGTGTCACACGGTCGAGCGATTTAGGAATCCGACCTCGGATCATCAGTCCCAGGAACAGAACCACCATCCCCGCCACCGGGCCGGGCAACGGCAAGTTGAACAGCCGGACGATCGCTTCGCCGGCAAGCTGGCAGATCACCAAAACCGTGATAGAACCGAGCAAAGCCGCTTCCTTTCCCAAGCCGGAGGGTTCCAATGCCGTCCACCTTGTCCATCGACCTGCTGGGAGCGGTCGCCGGAGTGATGACTACCCTGTCCTTCGTGCCGCAAGTGGTCAAGACCCTGCGCACACAGCAGACACGAGACATCTCGCTTTCGATGTGGGTGCTGTTCTGCTGCGGGGTGGGGCTATGGATCGTCTATGGGGTGCTGGTTCCGGCTTGGCCGGTGGTTGCCGCCAACATCCCGACCCTGATTTTGGCCGGGCTGATTCTGGCGGTCAAGATCCGCAATCTCAGGCGGGAATAAGAAGAAGGCGGGGCGCTAAACGCCCCGCCTTCGGTTCATCAGGCGCCGCGGCCGCCGTGCAAAGCCGACCACTGTACCGGATCGTGCAGGAACGAACGCACCGCCTCGATCGCGCGGCGATCAAACGGGCCATCCTGTTCCGCCACTTCCAGAACATCCCACCAATTGGCGAGATAGCCGAGCTTGACGCCGATCTCTTCCAGGCTCTTCAGCGCGCCAGGGAACACGCCGTAGAAGAACACGACGAAGGAGAAATCGATCTTGCAGCCCGCTTCACGCAGAGCATTAACGAAATTGACCTTCGACGCGCCGTCCGACGCCAGATCCTCGACCAGGACAACGCGGGCGTCGTCGCGGAAATCGCCTTCGATCTGGGCGTTGCGGCCAAAGCCCTTCGGCTTCTTGCGGACATACAACATCGGCAGACTCAGCCGGTCGGCGATCCAGGCCGCATAGGGAATGCCAGCCGTTTCGCCGCCGACGACGGCATCAACCGACTCGTAGCCGGAATTGCGCAGAATTGCGGCGCTCATCAACTCGACGATGCGGGCACGGGCGCGCGGGAACGAGATCACCTTGCGGCAATCGACATAAACCGGGCTGGCCCAGCCCGAGGTCAGGATATAGGGTTCCTCGGGTCGGAAGTTGACCGCCCCGATCTCCAGCAGGATGCGTGCCGTGGTCAGGGCTGCTTGCTTCTGCTCGTGTGTGCGGGAAACGGTATTTGCCATTGGGACGCCCTCTTCTGATCGCCTTGTCGCGTGGGCGCTCTATAGGCACAATCGACCGGATCCTGCAAGAACACAGAAACGGGGAGTGGCAATGTCCGAATTAATTAACGTCGTATGTAACGAGGGCGTTGCTACCGTAGCGTTGAATCGTCCCGACAGAATGAATGCTCTTAATCTACCGATGTGGCAGGGACTGGCGACGGCGTTCACCCGCCTTTCCGCCGATCCGCAGGTCCGGGTGGTGGTGCTGCGCGGGGCCGGGACCAATGTTTTTGCTCCCGGCGCGGATATCGACGAGTTCGATACGTTGCGGGCCGATGCCGCCCAGGCCAAGGATTACGATCTGGTGTTGCGCGCCGCCCTGGACGCGGTGCGCGCCTGTCCTCACCCGGTGATCGCCGCGATCTGGGGGGCGTGTGTCGGTGGTGCGCTGGAACTGGCCTGTTGCTGTGATTTGCGGCTGTCGGCCCGCTCGGGGCGGTTCGGGGTGCCGATCAACCGTATCTCGGTGGTGATGGCCTATCCCGAACTGGCCGAAATCCGAAGGGTTGCCGGTGTCGCCGTCGCGTCGGAATTGTTGCTGGAAGGACGGGTGATTGACGCCGATGAAGCGTTGATGAAGGGGCTGGTTACCCGTGTCGTCGAGGATGACGCCCTGGAGGCTGAAATCGCCGCCACCGCTCGTCGTATCGCCGCCGGAGCGCCGTTGGTCAATCGCTGGCATAAGGCATTTCTGCGCCGTCTGGACGATTCCAGGCCAACGTCCGATGCCGAGATGGAGGAATGCTACCGCTTTCTCTCGACCGCCGATTACGCCGAGGGACTGGCCGCCTTTCGCGCTCGCCGCAAGCCAGTCTTCCGGGGCGAATAAGATCAAAGACGTGCGAGTGCCGGTGTCGCCGTCTCCGAGGCTTAAGGTGGTGAGGGGGGGGCACCTTCCTTGACCCAGCCCAGCACGAAAACCCGGATCGCAGACGAGAGCGATCCGGGAGCCTGGGGGCCGAATCGGCCCGAATCGATCTCGGTAACGAGCTGATTGACCGATTGCCCACGATCGGCGGCAATCTGCTTCAACTCGTCCCAAAACGCTTCTTCCAAGGTCACGCTGCTGGCGTGGCCAGCGATCATCACTGATCGCTTCTGCACATGCTGTCCGGTCACGGTCTGGCGTTCGAAGCGTCGGTTTGGGCCGGGGCCCCTTCCCAGATTCCGTGAGCGGGAATCGCTTCGCCTTTCATCACGATGGTCAATTGGCCGATACGGGCGAAATCGCCGACATCGGTGTCGTACAGGACGGTCGAACCGGCTCCGATGGTGACGCCGCGCCTTAGCGTGACGATCCCGACCTTCATCACCCGATCCTCGTAGAGGTGGGTCTGCAAGGCCGAAGCCGCATTGATGGCGCAGAAATCGCCGACATCGATGCAATCGAACTCGGTGATGTCGGTGGTATCCATGAAGACACCCCGGCCGATCCGGCTGCCGAACAGCCGTAGGAACCAGGGCAGGAACGGAGTGCCGCGCAGATGATCGAGCATCACCTTGCCAGCCATGCCCCAATACATCACCGCGACCGCTTCGGTGCGTAACGCCCACCACGACCACATCGGTTTCGCGGTCGGGCGATAACGTCCCATCATCAGCCACTTCACCGTGATCGCGCACAGGGTCAACGCCACCGAGATCGCGACACTGGCGGCGCAGAACAATACAACGACGGTGCCGTAATCATGCCGTGCGATCCACTGGTCCAGCACCTCGACCGACAGAATACCAAAGGTGATGAACAGCATGCTGGGCAGCGACACCGCGAAGGCTTCGAAGAACGCGCGCCACGCCCGCCGCCATTGCGGGGGTTCGTAGGTCCAGGCGGCTCCACCACCGTCAAAGCGCTGGCGAACCGGCAATTTGATCGGAGGGCTGCCGAACCAGGTATCGCCCGGGCTGATTGCGTCGTTGTCCGGCGGCAGCGACTTGATACCGATCAGGGTTCCCTCGGGGATGATGGCACCCGGCGGCACGACAGCATCGTTGCCGACGAAGACACGGGGACCGATCCGCACCGGCTCAAGTTCCATCCACCCGCGGCGGACGCTTTCGTCGCCCAGGATCACCTCGTCGGCGATAAAGCTTTTCTCGCCGATATATGTCAGATCGTAACGCCCGGACAGATTGCAGGAAATTTCGGCGTCGCGGCCGATCTTGGCCCCCATCAGCCTGTACCATAGCCGCATGTATAGGGTGGCGTAGAGCGACGACAGCGTTTCCAGCATCAGTTCCGTGGCCAACGCGACGATCCACTTGCGGACATAAAAGCCGCCGTAAACCGAGTAGGTGCCTGCGGTGACGACCGGCAACACGGTCCAGCGCATCACGGCGATCAGCAGCACGGTGACGACGATCAGCGCCATAGCCGTGGGCCATGCCAGCAATGGCAAAATGTAGAGGTAATCGTGCGGCCCACTGCCCGCGATAATCTCGCTCAGGCTTTCGAACAGGTAGAAGGCCGGAAAGATCGGAATCAGGCTGATCGGCGGCAGAATCACCAGCATCAGCAGGTAAAAGGCGCTGAGAACGGCCTTGCGGGTTCGGGTGGCACGGGCCGGCTCGGGCAGAGACGCGACATCGACCGTGCCGGTCCGGCGGGCTGGCGACCCTTCCCAAAATTCGGCCCGGCCGGTATGGACGCCGGGCGGAATTGACGTCAAGTCGGCCAGTTCGGTTTCGTCGGCCAGCACCGTATCCGGCCCGATCACGCACGAGGTGCCGATATGGGCATCGTTGCCGATTGAAATCGTCCCGATCACCAGTTCGTTCCCGACGACTTCTGCGTTGGCCAACTTGGCCTTGCCGCCGATCACCACGCCCTGGCCGATCGATATCAGGTCGAAGGCTCCGGCCTCGACTTCGCCGATGATGCAGTCACTGCCGACCTTGGCACCCAGCGCCCGCAGATACAGCCCCATGATCGGGGTGCCCTGGAACCATTTGACGTGGGCGACGTTGACCATCCGCTGCGCCAGCCACCAGCGGAAATAATAAACACCCCACAGCGGATAGCGTCCGGGCCGGGTGCGGCCGATCGCCAGCCATTTCAGCCCGATCGATCCCAGGATGGTGCCGATATTGATAACCGCGTAGGTCAGCATCAGGGTGACCAACTCGCGGCCCAACCCGGCTTCCTCGCCCGAGAGCAGCATGTAGCTGACGAACACGCCCAGCCAGGGCAGGGTGGTCAGAGTCAGGACTAACGGCATCGCCGCCGCTTGGGCCAGACCACACAGCACCCGGCGCAGCAGTGGCGGCGGTTCGAACGATAGGTCGGCGGCAACGGTGCCGGGGGCCGGAGCCCGTGCATCCAGCAATGCGGCCATCGCTCGCAAGGTCCGGGTGGCGTAGATCTCGGTCAGGGTCAGACTGGCCAGCGACGGGTCTTGGCGCACTATCGAGACGAAGCGTGCCGCCAACAGGGAATGTCCGCCGAGATCAAGGAAGAAGTCGGCGTCAAACGGAATCGACTGGCCGGGAAAGATTGGACGGGCCGCGTTCAGCAGCTTGGCTTCGGTCGGAGTGGCAGGATTTTCCTGCTCGTCGGCTGCTGTTTCGGTCAGTGGCAGGGTCGCGAGGCTCTTGCGGTCGAGCTTGCCTGAGATCAGTCGGGGCAGGTCGGGCACCGGCTGGAACAGCGACGGCACCATATAAGCGGGCAGACGTTCGCGGAGCGCGGTGCGCAACGCCGCCTGATCCGGGGTGGCGTTCGCTGTCGTCACCACGAAAGCGACCAGACGTTCGTCGCCTCCATCGCGGCGCAGGGCCACCGCCGCCCGTTCGATGCCGGGCAGGGCGGCCAGACGGGCTTCGATCTCGCCCAGTTCGACACGGAAGCCGCGAATCTTGACCTGATCGTCGATCCGACCGTGGAACAGCAGGGTTCCGGCCGCGTCGAGGCTTACCGCATCGCCGGAGCGGTACAAGACCGGGGCAAGTCCGTCATGCTCGAACGGATTGGCGATAAACTTTTCGGCGGTCAGGTCAGGGCGGCCGAGATAGCCATCGGTGACGCCCGGCCCACCGATCAGCAGTTCGCCGGTTGCGCCGGGAGCCACTGGTGCCAGAGCCTCATCGACGATCCAGCATGTGTGATTGGGGATCGGGCCGCCGATCGTGACCGGGGTGCCGGGGTCAAGCTCGGCCAAGGTCGCGACGACGGTGGTCTCGGTCGGGCCATAGGAATTGAACAGATGACGGCCGGGGCGGCACCAGCGTTCGGCCAGTGCCTGTGGGCAGGCCTCGCCCCCCAGGATGATCAGCCGTAACGAGGGGATATCGCGAGGAAGCAGGGACAGCAGCGTCGGGACGGTATCGAGTACCGTAATTCCGGCTTCGCCCAGCAGATCGGGAAGTTGCTCGGTTTCGGCCAGGGTGCGCGGACCGGCGATCCACAGCCGGGCCCCGACCAGATACGGGATGAAGATTTCTTCCAGCGACAGGTCGAACGCGACCGAGGCCCCCTGGAACACCACATCGGACGCGACAATGCCGTAAAGGCTGTTGGCGGCGCGCAGATAATGGCAGATGGCCCGATGGGGAACCACGACCGCCTTGGGGCGTCCGGTCGAACCGGAGGTATAGATCAGATAGGCCGGGTCGTTCGGTGTCGCGCCGATTTCACGCGGATTTGGGGCGGAGGAAGCCGGTTCCGACCCCAGCAGGGTCGCTACATCATAAGTCGGGGCGGGTAGGGGCTGGACGATCCGTCCGGCGGTGTCGGCATCGACCAGGATTGCGGTGGCACGGCAATCCGACAGGCATTCCGCGATGCGGTCCGACGGCGCGTCGGCATCGAAAGGGATATAGGCCGCTCCGCTGCGCAGGATACCAAGCAGAGCGGCGTGGAGATCAAGCGACCGGCTCATCCACAGCCCGACGAAAGCGCCTGGGCCGATACCGCGCGCGGCCAGCGCGCCCGCGATCCGCTCCGCCCGCGCGGCCAGACCGGAATAATCCAGGGTGATACTGCCGAAAGTGGCAGCGGCGGCGGTGGGGGTCCGGGCCACGGTCGCGGCGAAAATCTCGTCCAGCCGCTCGTCGCGCAGCAGGGACGGATCGCGGAGGCCGGGCAAAGAGGCAAGCGCGGGGGAGGTAACCTGGGTCATGATGGTCCGGTAAAGCCGACAGCCGACGAACAGCCCCGGCGGTGGGGCAATTCGCACATGGCGTCGAAAGCGGGAAAAGTAGGCACTCAGTATAGGGATACCCCGAGGTGGACGCAATCACCGCGCGGGCTTTTACAGGCGATGTCGAGGGGAATCGGTTGACTCTATCGAAATCGCTTATTATATTCATTTTAGATGTTGAGCCTTTGACTTTCTTTGGCCAGCCTCCCTCTCTGAGACAAACTACGCCGCCCGGATCTCCGGGCGGTTTTTTTGGTGATAAGAACAGGGCTTAATGCCTTGAAAGTTGCTAGGGTTTTTGGTTCAGGCGTTCGCGGACGAAGGGGGCGAAACGCATATCTTCACGCAGGATATGGTCGATCAGCCATGTGTGAAGATGATCACGCAGACGGGCGATCGAGGCCGGGCCAGGATCGATGATACACCCCGCAACCATCGCGCCCAACTGGTGGGCGAAGCCGACATGGCTTTCGGCATGGTCGGCGATGTCGGGATAGCCCAACTGGGCCAGCATCTCTTCCTCAAGGCGGAAATGGTTCTCGGCATAATCGATCAGCGTATCGATCACCGAGCCGAATCGAGTGGAATCAACGCCCTGCGACAACATCTTGTCGAGGTCGTTAACCAGTCGCACCAAGTTTCGATGATCCGCATCGACCTCTGCGACGCCTGTTTCCAGGCTGCTATCCCAATCTATCGTCATGGTTCTGTATCGTTGCAGAGCGCTCTTGGTAAGTCAACCTGGAGGACTTGACCGGCGTCAAGGTTGTCGTTGGGGCAATCGGGCACAGTGTCGGAGAAATCGGGCCAGGACGGCTTGTTTCCGCACTGTAGGGAAGGGCACATCTCATGTTCTGTTATCAATGCGAACAGACCGCGCGCGGTACCGGCTGCACCGAAATCGGCGTGTGCGGCAAAAGCTCGGACGCTGCCGGGTTGCAGGATCTTCTGCTCGACCTTGCCAAAAGTCTTGCCCTCGGGCTTGCCGCCGTACCGTCTGGGCTGCGGCCGGTCGGGAGTCACGAAATGATCGAGTCGGCGCTGTTTGCCACGGTCACCAACGTCAATTTCGATACCGAGCGGCTGGAAACGATGATCCGCGCCATTGCCGAAGCGGCGGGACGAGACCTTCCCCGCGACAGCGCAGGACTGAACGTCCTGGCCGAACGAGTTGGCATTGCCGCCCGTCGCCGCGCGGACGGGGATGATGTCACCGGTTTGCAGGAATTGCTGACTTATGGGCTGAAAGGCATGGCAGCCTATGCTCATCATGCCCGCCGTTTAGGAAAAACCTCTGCCGCTGTCGATGAGTTCACGGTCGAGGCGCTTGCCGCTCTGGCGCGGGGCGAGTCCGATCTCGGGCGATTGCTTGACCTTACCTTGCGGTGTGGCGAGGCGTCGGTTGCAGTTCTGGCGCTGCTTGATGTCGCCAATACCGGCAGTTTCGGCCCGCAGACACCAGGCGCTGTGCGGATGGGCCATGTGCCGGGTAAGGCGATTCTGGTATCCGGTCACGATCTGGGCGACCTGAAGGCGCTGCTGGAGCAAACCGAGGGAACCGGGATCAACATCTATACTCATGGCGAGATGTTACCCGCGCACGCTTATCCCGAACTGCGCCGCCATGCCCATCTCGCCGGTCATTTCGGCGGTGCGTGGATGTGGCAGCGGCGTGAGTTCGACACCTTCCCCGGCGCAATCCTGATGACCACCAACTGCATTCAGCGCCCAGCCGAGACTTATGCCGCCCGCCTGTTCACCTGCGGCCCGGTGGCATGGCCCGGTATCGCCCATGTCGTCGGTCAGGATTTCTCGGCGGTGATCGCGGCGGCGCAACAGGCTCCGGGCTTTACCGACAGCGCTTCGACTGGTGAGCATCAGGTTGGCTTCGGTCATCACGCCGTGCTGGGGTTGGCCGATACCGTCGTTGGCGCGATCAAAAGCGGGGCCGTCAAGCATTTCGCCGTGATCGGTGGTTGCGATGGCACCGATACCGGGCGGTCCTACTACACCGATCTGGCGGCGGGTCTGCCCCAGGATTGGGTGATCATGACGTTGGGTTGCGGCAAGTTCCGCCTTCTTGGTCACGATTATGGCCAGATCGGCCCGCTGCCGCGTCTGCTCGATATGGGGCAGTGCAACGATGCCTTCTCGGCGATTAAGGTCGCCCAGGCTTTGGCCGAGGTGTTTGACTGTGGACTCAATGACTTACCGCTCAGTCTTATCCTGTCGTGGTATGAGCAGAAAGCGGTGTGCGTGCTGCTGGCGCTGCTCCATCTCGGTGTCCGCAATATCCGCATCGGGCCGAGCCTGCCCGCGTTCGTAACGCCTGCGGTGCTTCAGGTTTTGGTCGATAAGTTCAATGTGATGCCGGTTGGCGGCGTCGAAGACGACCTGAAGGCTCTGACGGCAGCGTGATCGGAAGCCGGGTGTGGGCTTAAAAGGCTCTCCGCCCGGCCTTCGGTTCCCTCTCCCACAGCGTGGGAGAGGGGCGAGGCATTTATCAATGTCCCGTTCCGGGCGCGGGATGTCCCCTCAATGGCGGTTGGAGCGTTTAAATCCCGGCGCTCTAAACCGTGTGTGCCGGTTCGATTTCGGCAACACGCAGCATGTTGGTGGTGCCGGACAGGCCGAACGGGACGCCTGCCGCGATAACGACGCGATCGCCGGGAGCGGCGAAATCCTCGCTTTGGGTGACATCAATCGCTTTTTGCACCATCTCGGTGAAGCTGCGGACGTCCTTGGCCATGATCGAATGGGCTCCCCACACCAAAGCGAGCTGCCGCGCCACTTCGATATCCGATGTGACCGAGAGAATCGGTTGTTCGGGACGTTCGCGGGCGACTCGCAATGTTGTCGATCCCGACGAGGTGAAGGTGACGATGGCGGCGGCTTTGATCGTATGGGCAACCTGACGGGCGGCGGCACTGATGGCATCGCGTGAGGTTGGATCGGGTTCCAGGCGCGAGGCGTCGGCGATCACTGCGTAATGCTCGTCTTGTTCGACCTGCTTGATGATGCGGTTCATCATCGTTACCGCCTCGACCGGGAAGTCGCCTGCGGCGGTTTCGGCCGACAGCATCACCGCATCGGCACCGTCATAGATGGCGGTGGCGACGTCCGAGGCTTCGGCGCGGGTCGGGGATGGGGAGTGGATCATCGAGTCGAGCATCTGGGTGGCGACCACCACCGGCTTTCCGGCCTGACGACAGGCACGGAGGATTCGCTTTTGCAGGATCGGCACGGTCTCGGGCGGGCATTCGACGCCAAGGTCGCCGCGCGCCACCATCACCGCGTCGGACAGTTCGATGATGTCGTCAAGATGCTCAATCGCCGAAGGCTTCTCCAGCTTCGACAGCAGACGCACGCGTGAGCCGACATGAGCCGATACCAACCGACGAGCCTCGGCAACGTCGCCGGGACGCTGTACGAAGCTAAGTGCGATCCAGTCGGCGCCGCGTTCGACCGCGAATTCAAGATCGCGCAGGTCTTTCGGGGTCAAGGGCGAGATCGGCAGCATCACATTGGGGACGTTGACCCCTTTGTGATTCGAAAGTTCGCCACCGACGATCACCCGCGTGTCGGCGAAATCATCGCCGTGATGTTCGACCCTGAGACGGAGGCGGCCGTCGTCGAGCAGCAGTTCGCTTCCGGCGCGCAGGGCGGCGAACACTTCGGGGTGGAGCAGCGGAGCGCGTTCCGCCGTACCTTTTTCGGGGTTCATGTCGAGACGGAGGGTCGCGCCGCTTTCAATCCGCACCCGGCCGTTGACGAAATCGCCAACCCGCAGCTTCGGCCCCTGGAGGTCGGCCAGAATAGCGATGGGACGCTGCACCTTTTCCTCAAGCGCACGGATGATGTTGATCCGGGCTTGATGGTCGGCATGGCTGCCATGGCTGAAATTGAGTCGGAACACGTCGGCACCGGCAACGAACAGGCTTTCGATTGCCTGCGGTGTCGATGACGCCGGTCCCAGAGTGGCAATAATCTTGGCATTCCTGTTCCGTCGCATCGAGAGTCCCTATTCTTCAAATCGATTTTCGGCCCACCGTAGCAAAGGCCTGTGGGGTAGGATATCCCAACCCGGTTAAATAAATGCGTCGAATTAGGGACATCGGCCTGGAAAATGATAACGACGTTTCGTTTTGCTCTGCTCAGTTTTGCCCTGATGGTCATCGCCATATCCGGCCCTGTCAGCGCGGAGGAGAAGGTCGGCAGCCGCATCTTTGTCGAGACGGCCTTTCCGCCCACCACCGCCGAGCTTGAGGCGGCGCGGAAATGGGCTCCCGAACTGTTTAGTCAGGCCGAAGGTGCCGGGCGGCCGGTGACGGTGCGGGTAGCGCGGTCGGGCCGTACCTTGCTGATCAGTTTGGAATCGGTGGCGATCTGTGACCGGGTGCGAGCCTGCCCGTTGCTGGTCTTCCGCGATATTACCAGGTCACCTGTCTATCGCGGCAGCGCGTTCCAAAATCTAATTCTCGATTATCGAGAGAACTCGACCTGGCTGATTTTACGGGTGTGGGAAACCGTGACGGAGTGCCGGATTTCCGGGGTGACGAAGGCGATCTGCCGTCCCGTCACTCCCGGTGCTTCATCGGCTGGGCGGCCTTGACAGAGACTTGGCGTGGCGTGCCTCGGGTGAGGTATTTTTGCGCCACATCGAACAATTGCGAGCGCTCGGCTTTTAGCTCTTCATTGGAGCCGGGAGCGAGCAGCGTGTTGAACTGACGCGCGGCGGCGGCGGCCAGATCGTTTTGCCCGAGTCTCGATACCGCACGATCCAGGATCGCGTTGAAGATCACCTTCAGCTCACGCGGGGTCGCCCAGGCCGAGGCGGTGGCCATAATCATTCGTTGCAGCACGATGATTTGAGTTATCGTTAGGCTTGAGGTGAGCGCCAGCAGGTTCCCGACCTTACTTTCGAAGGCCGATCCGTGGCTGATAGAGGTCATGGGATTCGGCGGCTCCATCCGCTCAAAGGCCGCATCGGCCCATTTTGTCAATCGGGGCGGATGATGGCACTGTGCTTCGGTTCGGGCAATATGCCGGAACGGAAAGTATTTAGGTCCGGCTGTTACCGACCAAGCCGCCCTGGCGGTCGAACACCAGAACGTCGAGGTCGATTTCTGGTGTCGATAAGGCGGTGCGAGCCACCGCTTCGGCCTCGCGGGCGATGGCGTTGCCAAGCGGCAGACCGGCTTCCCGCGCCAGATCGAGAATTTCCAGCGCCGTATTGGCGGCGGCGGCGCGTGCCGTCAGCGCCGAACTGGCCCCAAGCCGGGCCAGTTCGGCCGCCAATCGAGCCGGATCGACCTGACTGCGCTTTGAATGCAGATCGAGATGACCGGCGGCCAGCTTGGTTATCTTGGCGAATCCGCCAGCGATTGTGACGCGGGCAATCGGATGGCGGCGCAGATAGGTCAGCATCCCACCCGCGAAATCGCCCATGTCGATGATCGCCTCGTCAGACAGGCCGTAATGCAGCCGTACCGCTTTTTCCGAGGTGTTGCCGACACACCCGGCGACATGGCCGATTCCTCCGGCCCGCGCTACGTCGATACCGCGCTGGATGGAGTGAATCCAAGCTGAACAGGAATAGGGCACCACGATTCCGGTGGTTCCCAGAATCGAGATCCCGCCCAGAATTCCAAGGCGTGGGTTCCAAGTGCGGGCGGCGATCCGTTCGCCCTCCGGCACCGAAATCTCGATATCGAGGTCGGAGATTCCGGCTGCTGCTGCGACGGCGCTCATCAGTCGGCGTGGCACCGGGTTGATCGCGGCTTCGCCGACCGCGAGCGGGAGTCCCGGCTTGGTGACGGTGCCAACACCGTCTCCGGCATGAAAGACAATGCCGCGACCGGGTTCGCCACGGCGCAAGGTGGCAACAATAGTGGCACCATGGGTAACGTCGGGATCGTCTCCGGCGTCTTTGACCACTCCGGCCCGCGCCCAATCGGGACCAGACTCGGAAAAGGCCAGCGAAAAAGACGGGGTCTCACCTCGGGGCAGGGTGATCGCCACCGGATTGTCGAACCCCTGGCCCGCCAGCGCGCCAAGGGCCGAGCGGGTCGCGGCCGTGGCACAGGCTCCGGTCGTCCAGCCCGAACGGAGCGGCTTGTCCGAATCCGGCAGATCAGTCGGCGGCACGTTTCAGGACTTCGGTGATGGTGACGGCGAGATGATCTTCCACCACCACCACTTCGGCGCGGCAGATCCGCTTGCGGTTGACGTAAAGATCGACCGGATCGTTGACTTTGCGATCCAGTTCAACGACGGCACCGCGGCCAAGCTTCAGCAATTGGGCGATCGGTAGCGTTGCGGTTCCAAGCACTGCTGACAGCTCGACGGTGACGTCGTAGACCGCCTCGCGGTTGTCGGTTAAGCCCAGGGCTGCGTTGATCGCGTTGTCGGTATCGGCCATAGTGCGCTCCGCCCATCGTTCGTCCGCCCCCGTTGGGCTCATCGCGATAGGCTGCCCAACCATAGACTATTTTGCGGTGGTGATGAACTGAAGGATGGGGTGGGAGTCTCTCCTCGTAAAATTAGTGAAAATTTTGTCGAGAAGGGGCTTGCGTGGGGGGCAACCCTGTGGCATAAAGCGCGCCTCGCCGCTGACCGGTTCTACCGGCTTCTGGCGAGAGAGAAAGTGAGTTTGCTGCCGTAGCTCAGTCGGTAGAGCGTACCCTTGGTAAGGGTAAGGTCGATGGTTCGATTCCATTCGGCAGCACCATTTTCTTCATGATAGTTTAAAGTATTGTTGCAGGCCGCATCGAAAGATGGCGGTCTTTTTTGTTTTTCGATTAAGTTTGCGATCGTCGCCCATCGTAGTAACGGGGCAGTTTCGCGTGGACCTGAATGCGGGCTTTACCGATTCTCTGCCCTGTGGAAGAGTGCGCGCTTTCCATCGGGAAGGGAGCCGGTTGACCGATGATCCGTATCAGGAACCTGACTCATATCTATCCCGGTAGCCGCAAGGTCGCCCCGCACGTCGCGGTTTCGGATCTGTCGCTGGATGTTCGCGAGGGGGAATTCGCGATCCTGTCGGGGCCGAACGGAAGCGGGAAGTCAACGCTGTTCCGTATTCTTTGTGGACTTGCCCGGCCCAGCACCGGCCAAGTCAGTATCGCCGGATTCGACCTTCTTACCGAGCCAGCGCGGGTGCGTGGGGTTCTGGGGGTGGTGTTCCAAAGTCCGGCGGTCGATAAGCAATTGACCGTAGCCGAGAATCTGGCGATCCAGGCCGATCTGTACGACATTCCCGCCGCTGATTATCTTGCCCGCCGCGATCTGGCGCTGGCCTGGACCGATCTGGGGGGGCGGCTGGACAATCGGGTCGAAACCTTGTCCGGGGGGCTGGCTCGTCAGGTCGAGTTGGCCAAAGTGCTGATGACCAATCCCCGCGTGTTGCTGCTGGATGAGCCGACGACCGGTCTCGACCCGGTGTCGCGGCGTAATTTTCTTGAGGCGCTGCAACGGCTCCACCACGAGCGCGGTCTGACCATTCTGATGACCAGCCACGTCTTTTCCGAGGCCGAGGATGTCGATCGCGTCGCGATCATGCGCGAAGGCAAGTTGATGGCCTATGACACGCCCCAGGCACTGCGGGCGATGATCGGAACCGAGATGGTGGTGATCCAATCACGCGAGGCCGCTTCGTTGGCGGGGCGGTTGGAATCCGAACTGGGGCTGACGGTTTCCGTGGTCGGTGACGAAGTTCGTCTGGCCGAGACCGAGAATGGTGACAGTTTGCCGTTGTTGGAAAAGATCCTCCACCGCTATCGGCCTGATATCCGGTCGATTTCGATCAAGCAGCCAGGGCTGGACGATGTGTTCGTCCGCGTCACTGGCGGCGCCGCATCCGGCCAGGAATAAGAGGTTACCTGAATGAGTTCGCTCGCCCGCGTTTCCTTGTCGTTGGCCCGCCGCGAGATGGTGCGCTTTTTCCGCCAGCCGCAACGGGTTGTCGGAACCATCGCCCAGCCGCTGCTGTTCTGGCTGTTCCTGGGCTTTGGCTTTGCCGGCTCGTTCCGGATTCCGGGGATGGAGAACGTCACGTATCTCGAATATTTCTATCCCGGCGTAATGCTGATGCTGATGCTGTTCTCGGCGGTGTTCTCGACGATCACCATCATCGAGGACCGTGATGCCGGTTTCCTCCAAGGCGTTCTGGTCGCGCCGGTGTCGCGGTTGGCAATCGTGTTGGGTAAGGTCATCGGGGCAACTTCGATCGCGTTGATCCAGACGATGATCTTTCTTGCCGCCGCGCCGGTGTTGGGGCTGACGCTGGGGTTCGGCGGTCTGGTGATGGTGGTTGGCGGGTTCGTGCTGGCGGGAGTTGGCTTCTCGACGCTGGGCTTCCTGCTGGCGTGGGGGATGCGTTCCACCGCCGCTTTTCACGCCGTGATGATGGTGTTCCTGATGCCGCTGTGGATGCTGTCAGGAGCGCTGTTCCCGCTCGACAATGTACCGGTGGCGATGAAGGCGGTGATGATGATCAATCC
This sequence comes from Magnetospirillum molischianum DSM 120, assembly GCF_000294655.1. GTDB lineage: Bacteria > Pseudomonadota > Alphaproteobacteria > Rhodospirillales > Magnetospirillaceae > Phaeospirillum > Phaeospirillum molischianum. The sequence goes on along the minus strand of NZ_CAHP01000011.1, from coordinate 105,541 downwards.
CGTCAGCCACGCTCTGGAAATCATCCGCGCGCCTTTCTATGCCGAGCCGAGCGCTTTGCTGTCGGATTCCCATTATCTGTTGGCGCTGGCGATTTCGGTCGTTTGGGCCGTGGGTGGGTTGGTTCTGTCGATGATCCGGGTCAATCGTCGCGAGGCCGGGCTGTCGCCGAAGGGGGCTTGAGAGCTTTAGGCGGGGCCGGATAAATTCGGTCCCGCGACCGACGCTGTAATATCCGCCAGTTCAGCGGAATCGAACATCATGTTCATCTGATCCAGCGATAGCGTCCCCTCGGTGCATAATTCTCGCACCAGGGCCATAAGCATGTCGCGATCAGGACAGGAGGGGGGCGGGAACGCCTGGGCAGCACTCCGCTGGCTTTGCGGTATGGAAGGGCAATATCCACCAATCGCCAATTCAAGCCAGTCGGGAGCGATGTCTAAGCTCATGCCTCGGTGTCCTTACACAGTCTGCGGATCTTACGACCGATTGAGATCAGCAACCGTCATGCCAAGTGCCGAATCCGGTTTTCCGCCGGGATCGGCCTGGATGGGCTGGGGTGCGGTAGGAATGACCCGGCAAAATTTACCTGGAGTCATCATTTCGTGACGGTCGGATGGGGATGCGACCGGCTTGAACCGGGGCCAAGGCTTAGCTATGGTCGGCAACTTGCTTTCATCTCTAGGACCGCGCTTCATGAGCGAAGATAACAGCAGTAACGAAATCGGCGGTATTGCCGCCGACGCCCTTCGCCAGTTCGTCGACCGAATCGAACGGTTGGAGGATGAAAAGAAGGGGCTGTCCGACGACATAAAAGACGTCTACGGCCAGGCGAAGTCGCAGGGCTTTGACATCAAGATTCTGCGTAAAATCATTTCTTTGCGCAAGAAAGACCGCCAGGAGCGCGAAGAAGAAGAGCAGATTCTTGCTCTCTATCTCGCTGCCTTGGGCGAGGCCTGATCCCAGGATCAGGATACGGCGGGGACGGCGTGTCCGTCCCCTGCCCGTCGCCCTTCGGCGCGGGCAACCAGATCTTCCCAACTTTCCGCCTGATCGGCTCGCCGCTCGGCTGTTCCGGCGGTGACCTCCAGCGGTCGTCCATCGGGACGCGGCCCCAGGCCCGTGCTGCACATCCGCTCCATTGCGCCCGCCGCTCCGGGGGCGCCTGAGTTGGGCATCATCGCCAGGAAAACCGACTCATCCCAGCGGATCAGCAAATCGCCGCGCCGTAACACCTGCCGCATTGCCAGGGCGACGGTGGACAACACGGTATCACCCTCTTCGGGGCCGTACTGCTCGGCGAGTCCGGCCAGGTCCTCGATCTGGACTACGGCCAGGGCCAGCGGTGCTTCGACCCGCTGGGCGGTGATGAAGCTTTGCGCCAGCAGGATTTCGCCGATTCGACGGCTATAGGTTCCGGTAACGGGATCGAACGCGCCCTCATCGACGAGACGGCTGAAGAAGCTCAACTGACTCATCCCCGCCAGGGTTGCCACCACAGTCAGCAGCAACAGCAGCCACTGCGCCCCCAGATGCGAGGCGAAGGGGAGAAGCTGATAGCTCATCAGCCCGGTCAGGAAATAGGCAAGCAGCGGCGCGAGGCCCAGCAAGATTCCTTCAATTGCGGAAACCGGGAACATCGCCAGTCCGGCAACCATCACGAACGGAAGAAAGGCATAGCCGGCCGCGACCACCTGCTGCTCTGGGCTGAGGAGGGGGAATTGGGCCAGCAACGGATGGCTGATCAGGAAGAACAGAGTCGGAATCGCCAACAGCCACACCAGGGAAAGGGTGGCGGCCTGGGGACTGTCGGTGCGGCGGAATGATAGGGCGAGGAGAACGAAGGCGATGCAGGCTAGAACTCGGAGCGCGGCGAGATACAGCGCCATCGTGGTTTTGAAGATGGCTAGATCGAGCGGAATCCATAGCAGGGTCAGCACTGCGAAGACAGCGGCGACAAGGCGAACCCGGCCCAGGATCAGTCGGGCACGACGGCAACGCAATGCGTCGGTCAATCCTAACGGCGTTAACAGGCTAATCACGGACTTGACCGGATCGGCGGTCAGTGTCGCGCGGATCTTGTCCCCCCACCCAGTGCCTAACGACGCCGTCACCCGCCCCCCGTGCAGAAAGATCGTATTTCGACCCTACCTTTGGGCAGGGAGGGTTGCAAGGGAAACAACCCGCGTTTCTGTGTGCCGTTCCCTCTTTCGCAGCGGCTCGAAAATGCCTATGAATTGGGCGTCTTCGCTCGGTTCCGGTGCACAATGATCAGGCGGGCGTCTGAAAAATGGCGGGAATGCGGTCCTTTATGCCCGGCATGTTTCTTGCTGATACGGAAAACGTTATCACGAGCGGCTACATTACGTTTCTTTGCGTTCCGGGTGTTCTAAAGAAGGTGGGGGATCGGATGATCGATCAATTGCTAGAAATCACGGGGGGCGTTGCCCAGGCGGCCGACGACAAGATCCGTCGGATCAACGGCATCACCCGACGATCCCGGATGCTGGCGCTGAATGCCACCATCGAAGCCAACCGAGTTGGCACCCTGGGGCGTGGATTTGCCGTTGTTGCCGACGAGGTTAAAGCGATTTCGAATGAGATCTCCCAACTCACCGGATCGTTGCAGACTGACTTGCGCGGGCGTCTCGACCATTTGTCTAAGTTCGGCACCGAGATGGCGGCCCGCATCCGCGAGGTTCAGGGCGAGCGCCTGTCCGATCTGGCCCATAATACCGTCGAGATCATCGATCGTAATCTGTACGAGCGGTCGTGTGATGTCCGTTGGTGGGCGACCGATGCCGCCGTGGTCGATTGCGCCGCCGACCCCCAGTCTCACGATCTGTGCGCCGAGGCCAGTCGTCGGTTAGGAGTTATCCTCGATTCCTATACCGTCTACCTCGATCTGTGGGTTGCCGACGCGACCGGCAAGGTGATCGCCAACGGCCGTCCCGACCGCTATCCCGGCGCGATCGGTACCGACGTGTCGGGCCAGCCCTGGTTTCGCGAGGCGATGGCAACCGCCAGCGGTGCCGATTTTGCTGTCGTCGATATCGAGCGGGCAAACGGACTCAGCCACTCGATGGTCGCCACCTATGCGACCGCCATCAGGGACGGCGGCGATGTCGGTGCCAAGCCGATCGGTGCGCTGGGTATCTTTTTCGATTGGCAGAGCCAGGCTCAGGCGGTGGTCGATGGCGTTCGCCTTGCGCCCGAAGATAAGGCGCGCAGTCGCTGCCTTCTGCTTGATTCCCGCCACCGGGTCATCGCCGCTTCGGACCAGCGCGGCGTGCTGACCGAGGTCTTCCCGCTGCGCACCGCGTCTGGAACCATCGGTTATTATAGCGACCTTGACGGCAACCTTGTCGCCTATGCTCGGACCCCCGGTTACGAAACCTATGCGGGTCTGGGCTGGTACGGTGTCATTATCCAGCAGCAATAGCCCCTGATCGGCTTGCGTCAACGTCGTCAAGTCGCTATCACAATCCCCTTCGCAAGGTGGACGCGGGACCGGGGGGGGAACGATGATCGACCACGCCAAGGCCCAGGCCCTGGCCGAACGTGTGGGGGCGGCGATCCGCGAACGCGATAATTCGTCGCGCTTCCTGGGGGTATCGCTCGATGCGATCGGTCCTGGCTTCGCCCGTTTGTCGATGACCGTCACCGAAGACATGCTGAATGGCGTCGGACTCTGCCATGGCGGGTTCACCTTCAAGCTGGCCGACGACGCCTTTGCCTATGCCTGCAACTCCCACGGCCATATCGCCGTCGGTCAGCATTGCACCATAACCTATCCCGCTTCCGCTCACCTGGGCGACCGCCTGACCGCCGAAGGCCGCGAGGTCTTTCGCAAGGGGCGGAACGGAACCTATGACGTCACCGTCACCACCCAGACGGGTGATGTGGTGGCCCTGTTTCGCGGTCAGTGCCGTGTCCTCGACGGCCATATTATCGAGGAAAGCCCCTGATGCCCGCTCAGGCGGCCCGCGCCGTCCGGCCATCGTCCGCAGCCACTCCCGGATTCCGGGGGCGGCGTCATACCCGCAAGGGAGGAAGTGTCCTTGTCCATCTGTCTTGATCGCCGCCGTCCGCCTTCCCCAGATATTCTCGATCCGATCGAGACCGCCAGCCGCGACGAGATCACCGCTCTCCAGACTCGGCGGATGAAATGGTCGCTGGGTCACGCCTACGCCAATATCGAGCATTTCCGGTTGCGCTGTCAGGCTAAGGGCGTCCACCCCGATGACTTTAACGAGTTGAAGGATTTGGCGCGCTTTCCCTTCACCTCGAAGGACGATCTGCGCCAGACCTATCCCTTTGGCATGTTCGCGGTGCCGATGGACGAGGTGGTTCGGGTCCATGCCAGCTCGGGCACGACCGGCAAGCCGACCGTGGTCGGCTATACCCGTAACGACATCGATATGTGGGCCGAGGTGGTTGCCCGTTCGATCCGTGCCGCCGGCGGCCGCCGCGGCGACAAGTGCCATGTCTCGTATGGCTATGGCCTGTTCACTGGCGGTTTGGGGGCTCATTACGGCGCGGAACGGTTGGGGTGTACCGTAATCCCGATGTCGGGCGGGCAGACCGAGAAGCAGATCCAGCTGATCATGGATTTCAAGCCCGAGATCATCATGGTCACCCCCAGCTATATGCTGGCGATGGCCGACGCGATGGACCGGATGGGAATCGGCGCGGGCAACAACCCACTGAAGATTGGTATTTTCGGCGCCGAACCCTGGACCGGCGCGATGCGCGGCGAGATCGAGGCTCGGCTGGGGATTCACGCGGTTGACATCTACGGCCTGTCCGAAGTCATCGGTCCCGGCGTCGCCTGCGAATGCATCGAGACTCAGGACGGTCCGCATCTGTGGGAAGATCATTTCTACCCCGAGGTGATCGACCCCACGACCGGCGAAGTGTTGCCCGATGGCCAGATGGGCGAACTGGTCTTCACCAGTCTGACCAAGGAAGCGTTGCCGGTGATTCGGTATCGCACCCGCGATCTCACCATGCTGCTGCCCGGCACCGCGCGCAGCTTCCGCCGTATGGGCAAGATCACCGGCCGTTCGGACGACATGCTGATCATTCGCGGGGTCAATTTGTTCCCGACCCAGATCGAGGAACTGGTGTTGCGCGATACCCGGCTGTCGCCGCATTACCAGATCGAGGTCTCGCGCGATAACCACCTCGATCAGGTGACGGTCAATGTCGAGTTGCGCGCCGATCAGCTTTCCGACGCCAGCGTCAATGATTCGATCACCCGCGATCTGCAACACCGGATCAAGGCGCTGATCGGTATTACGACCCGCGTTCGGGTGTTGCAGCCCGAGTCGATCGAACGGTCGATGGGCAAAGCCCGCCGCGTCATCGACATGCGCCCACCGGGTTGAGCGGAGAGTCTCGAAAATCGGTGGGGCTCCGCGCTATAGTTCCGGGATGTTGACCTTTCTTCCCGATTCCGATTCGCACAGCCCCGCCGAGTCCGCTCCGTTCACCCTGGTCCAGGGCGATCCCGAGGCGCGGGTGCTGTTGGTTTGCGACCATGCTTCGGCGGCGATTCCGCCCGAGTTCGATGACCTTGGCCTAAGCTCAGCCGACCGTTTCAGCCATATCGCCTGGGATTCGGGTGCGGCGGAGGTGACGCGCGGACTTGCGGCCCGGCTGAGATGCCCGGCGGTGCTGTGCGGGGTTAGTCGCCTGTTGATCGATTGCAACCGCCAGCCGGGCGATCCCTCTTCGATCCCGGCGCTATCCGGGGGCGTCGAGGTGCCCGGTAATCGCGCTGTCGATGAGATCGAGGCCGACCGCCGTGCTACGCGCTGGTTCTGGCCCTATCACACCTGCATCGGAACCCAGATCGGCCATCTGTGGCGTCAGGGCACTCCGCCGGTTTTGATCGGGGTACACAGCTTTACGCCCCAAATGCCGGGGCAACCGCCGCGCCCCTGGCATGTCGGCGTGCTCTGGAATCGTGATCCCCGGATGGCACGTCCGGTTCTGGCCGGGTTGCGCGCGCGGTTCGATCTGACGGTCGGTGACAACCAGCCCTATTCCGGTCGCGAGATCAATTACTCCCTGGACACTCATGCCGGAGCGGCCGGGCTGGCCAATCTGTCGTTTGAAATTCGCCAGGATCTTTTGGCTGAACCGGGCGGTACTTCGGCCTGGGCCAAGATTCTGGCTGATGTGCTGATCCCGGTTCTGGCGGACCCAGGTCTCTATCGGGCCGAGGTCTATTAGCCATGTCGAGGTCTTATCCTGATCATCCGCTGCCAGGGGTTCTGGCTCTACTCGAACGCGATGGCCGTTTTTTGATGGTTTTGCGCGCGCATGAACCCGACCGGGGCAAATGGGGCTTTCCCGGCGGGCTGATCGAGCTGGGCGAGACGGTGATCGATGCCGCCTTGCGTGAGTTGCGGGAAGAAACCGGACTGGTCGCCACGGCTGGGCCGGTGATTGACGTTTTCGACGTGATCGACCGCAATGAAGCTGGGCGGGTCCGCTATCACTTTGTCCTCAACGTCGTCCGCTGTTCCTGGCAGGGGGGCGAGGCGGTGGCTGGGGACGATGCCGCCGCCATTGCCTGGATCGACCGGGCCGAGTTAAAGGACGGTGATGAACGCTTCAGCGTCAATGTGTCCCGTTTGGCTCGTTTATAGCATCGTGTTCAAAGTCGGCCGTCAGAACAGATAATTCATCACGCTGCCGGGGCGGACGGTATGGGGCGAGGTGATCCGAATGCTTTGTTCGTAACTGCCGATGCCGCGCAGAACCTGATCGAGGAACAGGGGCGGGAGCGAGTTGGACGAATCGTCGTCGTCGATGGCGGAGTCGGAGAGGAAAAACCGGCTGAACTCGCTACGCCACAGCGGGGGGTTCTGACGATCGCGCTGGCGTCCGCCATCGGGGCTGACGTTTGCTTCTTGCTGGTAGCGCAGAAAGGTTTCGTCGCCCAGGCCGGTCTGGTGAGCGTAATCAAGCCGCTCGACATCCTCGCGCGATGTTGACGCAACATTCCGTCCGCCAGAGCCGATGCGGGCTGTTGCCGCCGCGACGCCGGACACGGAAATCGCGCTGACCTGTTTCGTGCTGAGTGCCATTGCGCCACCTGGGGCGAGCTGAAGACAAAATTATCCATCTCCACACTAACCAGCCGCTAACCAAAATGGAAGGATGAACTTATAGACCCGTCAGTGCGTAGCGGAGAATCCCTTGGCGGCCAGCCAGGCGAGAATGCGGTCGGCGGTGGGTTGCCACCATGCAGAATCCAGCATCAGTCCGTGCGGTGCGCCGTCGAGGATCTCAAGGTCGGCATTGTAGAACGTCGCGCTTTCCCGCAGGTCGGACGGGGGGATCATCGGGTCGCTGGTTCCGCCCAGCACGAGCACCGGGCGGGCAGGGACGGGACGACGCGGTGGCGGTGGGCTCATCAATTCGAGACTGATGCAGTGCGATTCGGTCTGGAAGCGGGAGAGCAGGCGGTTGGCCTCAGCGTCGGACGTGGCGTCGGACAGCATCGCCCGGCGGATCACGTCGCCCGAAACTGCCGATGGTCCCAGGCTTTGCAGCAGACCGAATTGGACCATCAGATCGGGTGACGACATCATCAGGGTCAGCGCGGAATTGGCCAGACCCGATGGCGGCACACTGGACATCAGTACCAGGGCGGCAACCTCGTTACCCTCGCTGAGGCAATGTTGGGCGACGATCCCGCCCATCGAATGTCCGACCAGGATGCAGCGGCCACCCAGGTGACCGATCGCGGCGCGGACGTCCTGCACATAGTCTGACAGGGTGGCCAGGGAGAGTTCGCCCTCGCTCCCGCCATGGCCGCGCAACGATACGGCATAGGCGGCGAATCCAGCGCGGGCAAAATAGGGCAGGAAGGTTTCGGCCCACACCCATGCTCCGCAATACGAGCCATGGACAAACAACAGAGGCAACCGTCCCGGCGTCGCGGTTGCGGGAAGGGCGTGGAGCAACTCCAGGTGAGGGGCGCTCACAGCCCGAGCACGCTTCTAAGGCGGGCCAACAGACCGGGAGATGTGGGCTTGTCCGCCGCTTTGGGGCGACGGTTTGGAGACGAAGCGAAGTGGCGGGAGGGCTTGGCCGCCGGTGTCCAGTTCGGATTGGTATAAGCGTGAATCATCCGAAAACCTCCATCGTCACGTACCGCGTAATAGGCGACTTTGCGCAGGGTCGGATCGGCTCGGCAGCGTTGCCTGGCGTCGGCATCAGCCTCTTCGCGGTTAACGATGTCGCTGGAATAATCGAGCTTGCCTTCGCGCAGATCCTGGCCATCCTTGCAGCTGTAGATTTCTGTGACCATTGCGCGGGAATCCTTAAAGTTGGTCTCGGTGTGATCATAGAGGCCCGTGACCGTGCGCTGCAACATCTCTGGACTGGCGGCTCCCCGCTTGCATCTGGCGGATTTTGCCCCAAATTGTTCCCGCCCTTGCAACGAGCCGATGGTCCGTCATCATGAACCACACCCGCACCGCCCTGCTGCTTGCAGCCTTGACCGCTTTTGTCCTTGTTCTTGGCTGGATGCTGGGAGGCAAGGTCGGTCTTTTGATCGCCCTCCTCGCCGCCGCCGGAATGAATCTGTTCGCGTATTGGAATTCCGACAAGATGGTGCTGTCGATGTATTCCGCCCAGCCGGTGGATCGTTCGACCGCTCCTGTTCTGGTCGGTATTGTCGAGCGGCTGACCGCCCGTGCCGGAATGCCGATGCCTGCGGTCTATGTGATCGACCAGCCCCAGCCCAACGCCTTCGCCACCGGACGCGATCCCGAGCATGCCTCGGTTGCCGCCACGACTGGCCTGTTGGCGATGCTGACGCCGGAGGAATTGGAAGGGGTGATGGCCCACGAACTGGCCCATGTTCGCAACCGCGATACCCTGATTATGACCATCACCGCCACCCTGGCCGGGGCGATCGGGATGTTGGCCAATTTCGGGATGTTCTTCGGCGGCAATCGCGATAATGGCGAAGAGGGCGGTAATCCGCTCGGCACCGTCGGTACTATCCTGATGGCGATCCTGGCTCCGCTGGTGGCGATGCTGGTCCAGATGGCGATCTCGCGCACTCGTGAATACGAAGCCGATGCGGCCGGTGCCGAGATCTGCGGCAACCCGCTCGCGCTGGCTTCGGCGCTGGCGCGGTTGGAGCAAGGCGCTGGCGCGATCGCCAATCCGGTTGCCGAGGGACATCCTGCCACGGCGCATCTGTTTGTCGTCAATCCGCTGACTGGGGCGGGACTGGCTCAGATGTTTTCGACTCACCCGGCAATGGCGAGCCGGATCGAGCGATTGCAGGCCATGGCCGCGTCCGCTCCGGTCGGCGCGTTTGCCACGGGTTCGGCCCGCTCGGCTTGGGGTGGTGGCAAGTCCGGTGGTCCCTGGGGCTGATCGAAGCCGTTGGGAGCAGGGCTGAGTCGTTCTGTCGCTCTCCGAAGCAATGTGCGCTGGATCACGCGCACATTGCTTTAGTTATCGGTGGCCTTGCGCTTGGCGGCTTCCCAATCGCGGGGGAGGATGATCTCGGTCGCCCACAGCCCCCGCTTGGCGGTGATCGCCTGAAGCTGCGGTTCCTCATAAGGGCCGTCCTTGGCGGCGCGGGCGACTCCGGCCAGGATCAGCAGCCGGCCAAGGTCACCGTCGATGGTGTGACAGCGCCCCCATAATTGTCCACCCGCGACGTCAACGATGTCGCAGGCAACTCCGCCCCGTACCAGTTCAGCCATCTTCTTGCGGGCGGGGCGGGCGCAATCGAATTCGTCACGGCTGACGCGGTTGCCGCACAGATCCTTGCGTCCGGGCACGGTGACACCGACCAACTCGATCGGCAGGCCGTGCATTTGTACCGATCCGGCATCGAATCCTTCGACCCGGCCCCAGACGCAGGCCGCCCCCTCGCTTTCCTCGGTGCAGTGGGGCAGTGCAGGGGGAGCGGGAGCCGCCGCAGGAGGTGGTGCCGGTGCCGCCGTCGCCGTCTGATTTGGGGAAGAGGCGGGAGGCGCGGGAGCAGCCCAGACGGGAACGGCCAGGGCGATGGTAAGGACGATGGCAAGACAGACACGCATGACGCGACCATAACACGGTCGAAGCGGGGACGCCAAATCCTGGACAGGGTGGATGGGCGCGGGGTAAAAAGGCCGGCTTTATTCCGGCTCGGCCGTTCGCCACCGCCCCTTTTGTTCAGGACCGCCATGCAGACCGCCAACGACATCCGCTCTACTTTCCTCGGTTTCTTTGAGAAGAACGGCCATGCGGTCGTGCCGTCGAGTCCGCTGGTTCCGCGCAACGACCCCACCCTGATGTTTACCAATGCCGGGATGGTGCAGTTCAAGAACGTCTTCACCGGGGTCGAGAAGCGCGATTACGTCCGCGCCACCACCGCGCAGAAGTGCGTTCGCGCCGGGGGAAAGCACAACGATCTCGATAATGTCGGCTATACCGCCCGCCACCATACCTTTTTCGAGATGTTGGGCAATTTTTCATTCGGAGACTACTTCAAGGATCACGCGATCGATCTGGCCTGGACTCTGATCACCAAGGAATTCGGCATCCCCGCCGACCGATTGCTGGTCACCGTCTATCATGATGACGACGAAGCGTTCGGCCATTGGAAGAAGATCGCCGGACTGCCTGATTCTCGTATTATTCGTATCCCGACCTCTGACAATTTCTGGGCGATGGGCGACACCGGCCCATGCGGCCCGTGCTCGGAAATCTTCTACGATCACGGCGAGCATATCGCGGGTGGCCCGCCCGGCAGCGCCGATCAAGATGGCGATCGCTTCATCGAAATCTGGAATTTGGTGTTCATGCAGTACGAGCAGGTCGATAAGGCGACCCGCGTGGCACTGCCCAAGCCCAGCATCGACACCGGCATGGGGCTGGAGCGTCTGGCGGCCCTGCTTCAGGGCAAGCACGACAATTACGACGTCGATCTGCTGCGCTCGCTGATCGTGGCGTCGGCAGAGGCGTCGAACACCGACCCGGACGGCCCGTTCCGCATCTCGCATCGGGTTGTCGCCGACCATCTGCGCTCGTCCGCGTTTTTGATCGCGGACGGCGTTCTGCCCTCGAACGAAGGCCGCGGCTATGTCCTGCGTCGCATCATGCGCCGGGCGATGCGCCACGCCCACCTGATGGGGGCGTCCGAGCCGATGTTGTGGAAGCTGGTGCCAGCTTTGACCCGTCAGATGGGCGCGGCCTACCCTGAATTGCTGCGTGCCAACGCTCTGGTCACCGAGACCCTGCGGCTGGAGGAAACCCGCTTCAAGACCACTCTCGACAAGGGGCTGAAGCTGCTGGAAGAGGAAACCCAGCGTCTGGGCGGCGGCACAGAACTGGCGGGTGAGGTTGCCTTCAAGCTGTACGACACTTATGGCTTCCCGCTCGATTTGACCCAGGATGCGCTGAAGGCGAAGGGGATCGGCGTCGATACCGATGGTTTCGCCGTCGCGATGGAGCGCCAGCGCGCTGAGGCCCGCAAGGCTTGGGCCGGTTCGGGTGAGGCGGTGACCGAGGCGTTGTGGTTCGAATTGCGCGAGAAGGTCGGTGCGAGCGAGTTCCTCGGCTATGATTCCGAACAGGCCGAGGGCCAGATCGTTGCCCTGGTCGTCGATGGGCAATCGGTCGAGACCGCGCCGGTCGGTGCCAGTGTCGCGGTGATTGCCAACCAGTCTCCGTTCTATGGCGAATCCGGCGGTCAGGCTGGCGATTCCGGTACCATTACGCTGGCCGGATCGAAGGCGACGATCGCCGTTACCGATACCCAGAAGAAGCTGGGTGATCTGATTGTTCATTTCGGTATCGTCGCGGGTGGTCCAGTCGCGGTTGGAGCCGAAGGCGCGTTCGCGATCGATACCGAACGCCGCGCCGCGACTCGGGGGCACCATTCCGCCACCCACTTGTTGCATGCCGCTCTGCGCGATGCTTTGGGTGAGCATGTCACTCAGAAGGGTAGTCAGGTTGGTCCCGACCGGCTTCGCTTTGACTTCGCCCACACCAAGGCTTTGTCGTTGGAGGAAATCCGCGCCGTTGAGGATGCGGTAAACCGCCAGATTCGCGGCAACGCCTCGGTCACCACCACCCTGATGGGGCAGGAAGAGGCGATCAAGGCCGGTGCGATGGCTTTGTTCGGCGAGAAATACGGTGACGAGGTTCGTGTCGTTGCGATGGGCGGTGGCGAATCCGGCCCGGCCTATTCGGTCGAATTGTGTGGCGGTACCCATGTCCGCCGCACTGGTGATATCGGTGGCTTCAAGCTGGTCGGCGAAAGCGCCGTCGCCGCCGGAGTGCGCCGCATCGAGGCGGTGACTGGCCCGGCATTCCTCGCCTGGGCTCAGGCTCAGGAAGAATTGCTGCACCGTGCGGCCGATGTCCTGCGTGTCGCTCCCGCCGCTTTGCCGTCCCGCATCGCCAGTCTGATCGAGGAGCGGCGCAAGTTCGAACGCGAGTTGGCCGATGTGCGCAAGCAACTCGCCACCGGTGGAAGCCAGGGTGCTGCCACGACCTCAATCGCAGGCATCACCTATGCCGGTCGTGTTCTTGACAGCGTTCCCGCCAAGGATCTGAAGGGGATGGCCGACGAGATCAAGAAGCAGATCGGATCGGGAGTGGTTGCTCTCGCCTCAGCCGCCGATGGCAAAGCATCGCTGGTGGTTGCCGTTACCGATGATTTGACCGCCCGCTTCAGCGCCGTCGATCTGGTCCGTGTCGGGTCGGAAGCGCTGGGCGGCAAGGGTGGCGGCGGCCGTCCCGATATGGCTCAGGCCGGCGGTCCCGATGCTGACAAAGCCCAGGCGGCACTCGACGCGATTGCCGCCGCTCTGGCGGGATAGGGTCGGGCTGTTTTTTATTGCTGGGGGAGGCCATTGGCCTCCCTTACGCGCCTATTCGATGCGGAAACCAATCCGCAGCCCGCCCCAATGGCGTCCTTTGACGAAGATTGGGGCCGAGATGTCCTTCATCATCACAAAGGTGCCGCCGCCCATGTCGCGGCGGTAGGTCTGGAGCAGGAACGGTGCCGTGTTCTGTCCGGCGTGGAGGCCGGTTCGGTCGTTGAACAGACGGCGGTTCCGGCAATTGGCGTTATTCCACACCGGATCGGTGCCCTGGGGCTTCGAGACCTTAAGATTGTGGGTCGGGATATAGCCGTTGCGATCAATGGAAACACAAAAAGCAACGCGGGGATCGAATGCCAGTACCGGTTCCTGTAAAGCGGGCAGCACATCGTCGGTCAGGGCGGTGGCGCGGGTGAGAACCTGTTGCGGGTTCGTATCGGCGACGGGGCGGTAATCCTCGTCGAACAGGTCGTTGAGAGAGATGCGGCCCGAATCGACCGCCGCTTCGAAGGTTTGGGCGACGGCGCGGGCAGTGGTCTGGGCCTGCTCGATGAAGGGGGTGTCGTCGGTGCGAAAGCCTGAACTGGCGATGAACCCCATCAATTCCTCGGAATTGCCGAGCAGCGAGGCGATGCGTTTGTCGGCGCGGCGTAGGCTGTCGCTGGTCAGGGCGATACCCTCGAAGAAACGGTCGATCTCCTCGATCACCACACTGCATTGCGATAGGGAATCGGTGGCCGAGCGCGAGATGTCGCCGACCTTACTATCAACGGTGCCGATTGCCTCGCCGAAGATCGCGACGGCGTGGTTGATGACACCAACCCCGGTCCCGACCGAATCCGCCATCCGAAGGGTGCTGGTCGAGCTTTGAATCAAATCGGTGACAGAGCCGGACAGCTTCTTCACCGTATCATCGATGCCATCGGTAACGTCGGCGGTCTGGCGGGCCAGGGTCTTGACCTCGTTGGCGACGACGGCGAAACCTTTGCCCGCCTCGCCAGCGCGCGCCGCCTCGATCGTCGCGTTCAAAGCCAGCAGATTGGTCTGGCGGGTGATTTTCTGAATGTTGCGCGACATTGAGCTGACATTGCCCAGAGCGCCCTCCAACCCCTCCAGCCGTTCTTCAATCCCTTGGACCGAAGCGACGAGACTTTTAACGCCGGTCAGAGCCTGATCGATCGTTTGGAGCGATTCGCTCGATTCCCGTCCGGCGCGTTCGGTGACGGCGCGGGCTTCGCGCCCGGCGGCGTCAATTGCGCCGATGGTTTCGACCATGGTGTGGGCGATACATTTTAGATGGTCGAACAACTCTTTCTGGTGGGTCACGAAACGGGTTAAGCCGTCCATGGTCCCGGCGATATCGGCAACCTCAAGGCTAAGGGCATCGATCTTGCGCAGGATTTCGGCGGCGAAAAGATCTTTCGCCGGATTATTAGCTCCGTTTTCGGTCCAAGCCTCCGTTGTCATCGCGTCCCCTTCCTATTCGTTGTGTATCCCGACGTCTCTGGCGGACGCTTTGTTGGGTTTTTTGACTTAACGCTATCGCTGCGTCGACCGTCAATCCTTGGGAGCAGGAGAAGGGGGGGGTGTATTTCTTTCGACCGGGTCGCGGCGTCGGTTTTTGTCTGGATTGGAAAAGCGGAACCGCCCGGCCAGGATGCAGCCTTTCATACCGGGATCGCATGGGAGGTTGCCCAATCGCGAACATTGTTCCTGGATTTCGTGGACACAGCCCCAGCCGCTCATCGTTCCGTTTCCTTCGCCACCTGTTCGATCAGTGTCTCGATCTCGGTCAAGGCACGCAGAGCGGCCTCGGCCAGCGGGGAAAAGCTGCTGTGATCGGACAAGTGCAGCAGTAACCTCCGCGATTGGAATAGACTGGGTAAAGACGCGCCGCGCCGCGCCGTATCGATTGTGTCGATGCGGTGACGGGCTCGTGTTGGAATCCGTCGCACCAATCCAAAGCGGCGGCCCGACAGCCCCTTGAATTCCATCACCGAGGCGAGCAACTCGGGCGTTTCTCCCGGCTCCAGCGTTTCGAACAGATATTCGATCAGCTCGATCTCGCCATGTTCAAGGGTCAATGCGGGCGCATTCGGCTTTTGGCCGTTCAAGATGAGATCGGAAATGGCGGTAAGTTGCTGCGACAATGCTTCGCGGAACACGATTGGATCAAGCAAGCGCCATGCCTGGACCGATGCCAGCGGGAAGCGCCCCGTCCGGCCGAAAGAGGATGACAGGTTCAGCGCGACCGCCAGGGCGCCCCGGCTGGTGACGCCGCGCTTGGGCCAGCATGCCCGCAGAAGATCCTGAGCGAAGAAATCGTTGGGAGGTGTCGCCAGCAGAGCCTCCAGCGCATCCTGCCGCTCCGGTATTTCCAGTGTTCCCATTCCATCCGGGGTTGCCGCCTCGATCCGGCGAATCAGCTCGTCACGATCATGAACGCTGCCGGGGACGGCGGCGGGAGAGGATGTCATATTGGACACGGGGACTGGCATCGGAGTTGAGTCCTGCGTCTGCCAGATCGTCTGAACCTGTCGCAAAAGAACTGCGCTCTGTTCGTCGTGAAGTTGGTGTTCCGCCTCATCGTCGCCCATTAGAATGTTGGGTGGCAACTGGGCATGTCCCGTGCGGCGGCGTCCGAACAGCCGCTCCAGCATGCTGGGATGACGGCGGTCGTGCAGCGACTGGTCGTTAACGGTGAGGACCGAGGGGATCGGCGGCGGCGGGTCCGGGAGCGATTCCGGCTTGGCGTCGGGTTCCGGCTCGGGCAGGCCGGCCAGAACCTGGTCGAGCAGAGCGGCGAACGCCTCGGGCGGCCGAACCGTTTCCTCTCCGGTGGCCGTGGAAGCGTTCTGCGGGGGGGCGATGTGTTCCTGCATGGCCTCAGCCTAAGCTAAGGAGACGTTCGACGCTACAACCGATCGGACCCGGACGCGGCCTCGACGGCGCGGGCCAGTGCGCAAAATCCTTCCACCGGAACCGTCTCTGCCCGCTGGGTCGGGTCAAGACCGGCGGCCGCGATCAGCGCTTCAGCGTTTCCCAGCGCTTTCAGGCTTGATCGCAGCATCTTGCGCCGCTGGCCGAATGCCGCCGCGGTAACCCGCTCCATTGTCTCGAACCGGGCCGGTGCCAGTGGGGCGGGGCGGGGGATGATCTCGGCGACCGTCGATGTCACTGTGGGAGGTGGGGTGAAGGCGCGCCGATCGACGTTGAACAGGGGCCTGACCTCGCACAGCCACTGGGTAATCACCGACAATCGCCCATACTGGGACGATCCCGGCGCGGCGGCGAGGCGGTCAACCACCTCTTTTTGGAACATCAGAACCATCCGCTCGAACGCCTCGGCCCGGCGTAGCCAGGCGAGCAGCAAGACGGTTGAGATATTATAGGGCAGATTGGCGACAATCCGGCGCGGCGTTTCCCCCAGGGTCGCCGCATCTATTTCCAGTGCGTCGGCAGCGATGATCTGAAGCCGTCCGGGATAGGCGGCGGCGATTTCATCCTGAATCGCGATGGCGCGGTCATCGCGTTCGATCGCGATCACCTGTCGCGCTCCGGCATCCAGCAAGGCGCGGGTCAGGCCGCCAGGGCCGGGACCGATCTCGATCACCGTACCGACCGAAAGGTCTCCGGCTGCCCTCGCAATCCGTCCGGTCAGATTGAGATCGAATAGAAAGTGCTGACCCAGCGACTTGCGCGCGTCCAGGCCATGGCGGGCGATCACCTCACGCAGGGGGGGGAGATCAGACATGCGAGCGGGCGCGGTTGGCGGCAATCTCTGCGGCGCTCTTAAGGGCGGCGATCAGGCTGTCGGCTCCGGCTCGGCCGCTTCCGGCCAGATCGAAGGCGGTGCCGTGATCGGGGGAGGTTCTCACCACCGGCAGACCCAGGGTGATATTGACTCCACGGTCAAAGCCGATCGTTTTCAGCGGGATCAGAGCCTGATCGTGATACATGCACAGCGCCGCGTCATATCCCCGTCTGGCCCGTTCGTGGAACAGAGTATCGGCGGGCAACGGGCCGATAGCGTCGATCCCGGACTGTCGCAGACGCTCGACGGCTGGGGCGACGATATCGATATCTTCTCGTCCCATCGTTCCCCCCTCACCCGCGTGAGGATTCAGTCCCGCAACGGCCAAGCGGGGCGAGGCGATGCCGAAATCGCGCGTCAGGGCTTGGGCGGTCACGGTTCCAACGGCGACGATCGCCTCGATGCTCAGGGTCGTCACCGCCTGGGCCAGGGCGACATGAATCGAGACCGGAACCACACGTAAACCAGGGCAGGTCAACATCATGACTTCGCGCCCAGCCAGGGGCTTGGCCAGCGCCGCCAGGAACTCGGTGTGGCCGGGATAACGGAACCCGCCCTGATACATCACCTTCTTATGAATCGGGTTGGTGACGATACCCGCGACTTCGCCGCTCAGGGCCAGCCGTACCGCCCGCTCAATCGCGGCGGCGACGGTTACTGCGTTGGCTGAATTGGGGAATCCAGGTTCGACGGGGTGGGGTAATGGCAGCGGCAAGACTGGCAGGGCGTGTGGGAACAGGTCGGTCGCCTCGGAGGCTGAGGCAACGGGGCGCACCGTCACGTCCAGCCCCAGTCGTGCCGCCAGTCGGGTCAATCGCTCGGGATTATCGATCATCACGAAAGGGGGCACGCCTTCGGCGCGGCGGACCCAGGCGGCCAGGGCGATATCGCCGCCGATGCCAGCCGGTTCGCCCATGGTCAGGGCGAGAGGAGGAGATGTGTGTGTCATTGAATCACTTACAGCCGGAAATCGACGAAGGCGGCACGACGCAGGTCGCGGATGTGACGACGCGCCAGCAACTCGACCCGTTCGTCTTCGATCTGGCGGCGTAGCTGACTGCGGCTAGGCAGTCCGGCAGTACCGCCGCCTGAACAAATCATAAAGACGGCCAAGCCATCGGGCGTGTCGATCGGAGCGCTGGCCCGGCCGACCGGAAGCCCATTGATGGCCTTGGCGACCTCTGGCGGCAAGCTGGACGGACGAACATTGTCCAATCGACCGGATTTGGATGAATTGAGTTCATTCGACAAATCTTCAATCGTGTCGCAATCCTTGGCCGTGGCGGTCATTGAGGTGGCCTTGGCCACCATCTGGTCACGCGGCGGTGCCTTGCCCGAGGGGGCGGGGAAAACCAGACGGAACAGGGTCATCATATCGG
The DNA here is from genome assembly GCF_000294655.1 of Magnetospirillum molischianum DSM 120. Taxonomy (GTDB): domain Bacteria; phylum Pseudomonadota; class Alphaproteobacteria; order Rhodospirillales; family Magnetospirillaceae; genus Phaeospirillum; species Phaeospirillum molischianum. Next base: position 87,493 of record NZ_CAHP01000011.1, on the reverse strand, counting down.
GTTCGGCGGTGGCGCCGGTGATCCGGCGGTCAACGACAAGAACGATGCTATAGCCGCTGCTGCCCCGGATCAGTCCGCTGACCTGTCCTTTATTCAACTGGCCGACCGGGTCGCGCAAATCGTCGTCGAGCGAGGCTTCGCCAATCCAACCGAGCATGCCGCCATTGGCGGCGCTGCTGCTTTGCGAGAACTGGCGGGCCAGGGCCTGGAACGGCGCGCCGGCCTTGATCTGATCGAGCAGACGTTCGCCCAGACGGCGCGCTTCCTCTTCCTGCACAGGCGTATCGACCGGAAGGACAATCTCAGCCAGCATGTATTCGGGATGCCCGATTTGCTGACGGATGTTTTCCAGGCGTTCGGTGATTTCCTCCTCGCCAACCCTGACGGTGGGTTGGAGCAGACGTCCCACCACCCGCATCCAGGCGATATCGGCGCGGATTTGTTCGCGCACGGCATCGGTATCGACGCCGGCATTGCCCAATTGGGCGAGCAATTCGCCGGGCTTCATCCGGTTCTGACGTTCGATCGAGGCGATGGCGCGGTTTAATTCCTCTGAACTGACTTGGATTTTGACGCGGGCCGCCTCTTGCATCTGAAGGTGCTCGTCGATCATCTTGCGCATCACCTGGGGCAACAGGCGGCGGCGATTCTCTAACGAATCAGGCAGATTCGAAACCACCAGAGCCAGCCTGACCCGTGCGTCGAGATCACGAATTGAAATGATGTCGTCATTGACCACGGCGGCAATGCGATCGACCTCTTCGGCCGCTGTCGGCGTGACCGCCGACAGCATCAGCCCGGCGATGACCAGGGCGATGAAACGAGCAAGTACCATTCCTGCGATCCCCTTTGACATCGTTTGCCGTGACCGTCCGCTCATCAGAACAGACTGGTCGAGGCTTCCCCCAGGGTCTTTAACACGACGGTCATCATCGCATCGTATCCTGAATAAACATCCTGCTGTGTACTAAAGTATCGGTTGAAGCTGAAAATCAAAGCAAAGCATTCATCGTTATAACCGATCTTTGATCCAACGCTAAGGATGCCACCGTCTTTTTCAAGATCTTCTTTTACGTTGAAATTCGATGTCCAATACTGGCTTGCTTGGCTCGAAACTCCATAGTTCACGTATTGGCGGCGGGTGTAGACGATCCCGTTCTCCGTGCTGCTGGGGGAGAGGAACCCGTAGGTGACCCACCCCTGGAGTGCGCGCGGTCCGACGCCGAGCGTTGCTTCGTTGCGATTGATCTTGAGGGTATCTTTGTCGAGTCGAATGCGATCGGTGAGGGAGATCATCCCTACCGGCACGATTTCCACCCGGCCAAGGTAGTCCGAGAACGAATCGGTAAAGCCGCTTCCGGCCCGGAAGGTGTCGTCGGTATGCTGGCGCCAGCCCTGCGCCACCTGAAGTCCGACCTTGCCCCCGATTTGGGGATAGGCGGTCCAGCGCAGGCCATAGCCACCGCGTAGGCCGCCTTCAACCCGATCGAGGCCGACCAGTCGGTTGGGGCGCAGCACGTTGGTCTCGTCCAACTCGAAATCGATCGAATCCTCGTTGGGGATGCGGTTGCTGTTGCCGCCGACCGGACTGATCGCGAGCATTCCGACCGGCTCGATCACTTGACTGATCGTCTTGCCGGTTCGGCTGAACGGATAACGCCATTGTATCGATGCGTCGGGAAGAGCTCGTCCGGTCGTATCGCTGCCGCCAGATGAAAGGTTATCGGCGTTATAGGCATCGCCGCGCAGGCCAGTCGTCAAGGTAAAGACCTGTCCGTCCGGGGTAATTACGGGCAAGCTCCAGGCGGTACGCTGCGACAGGCGTTGCGCTTCGGTCCCGTGCGTGCGGGTGTAGACCAGCATGTCGCTGTCAACGGTCCAGTAGCTTCCGTTCCATCCGGGTTGGCTGACCAGACTATGGGAGATGTGCGGCAGTACGACCGTGGCCTTGTTGCCGTCGTTGATCACCTGCGGCCCCTGGAACGACATCGTTTCTGCCAGGGCATAACTGCGGCGGCCGAACCCTTCGACATAGGGGGAGGTCAGCAGCCACGGACGATCATTGTCCATCCGGACTTTATACAGGTTCCGGTAGTTCTGGTCGGACTGATACTGGACCTGCCATCCGGCCCGCCAGGTTTCGTCCAGGTCGAACAACCCTTTGGCATCGATGTGACCGCGCGGGTCGCCGGTATTGCGGTCGGCGGTGATGCTGGCTCGCGTCCGCGATTCGCCGCTGACGCCACGCCAGCGGTGTTCGGCCGAAAGCTGAAGCTGCTGCATCGCGCTCGACGCGATGTCGTTGATGTCGGATCCCTTGGCCTTTTCCAGCAGGAAGCGCGGCGTTAGGGTCAGATCCTCGTTCTCCGACATCACGAAGAAATAGGGCAATGAGAGGGATGGCCCCAGCGTGCTGTTCGTGCTGGGGCTGGGGGTGAGGAAGCCCGACTTGCGCCGCACCGTCGGGTCTGGATGCGACAAATAGGGCGTATAAGCGACCGGAATACCAGCCAGCTCGATCCAGGCGTCGCGATATTCGATTTGGGCTTCGGCCTGATTGTGGGTGATCCGATCGGCCTTGGCCTGCCACAGCGGGGTCCGCTCGGGATGTTTCCGGCAAGGTTCGCATGCGGTGTAGATGGCGTCGTGGAGATCGGTACGGTCGCCGCCGCTCCGCCGTGCCGTTTGCGCCGACATCTGCGAATCGTCCGATAGGAGGACTCGGATATCACGGGCGACGCCGTTCTTCATGTCGCCGGTCAGTTCGAAGTAATCGGCGTTAGTCACTTCGCCGGTTGGTTCGGTCAGAACCACATGGCCTGACGCGCCCATCAGATCTTGCTTCAGATTGTAGGTCAGGGTGTCGGCGGTGATGGTGCGGTTATTTTGGATCAGCTCGACTCTGCCGCGCGCGGTAACGATATCGTACTCGCGGTCGTAGATGATCTGGTCGGCTTCCAGGTTCACCGGAGGGTTGGCCCCGGCTTCGCGCTCGTCGGCCTTGATCACCGGTTTAGGAAGGATACGCGGCGGGCGTCGCACCGTGGACACGGACGGCATTGGCGGCTCGGCGGCGATCGTTGCCGCTGGAGCGGAAACCGATTCGGGTGGAGTCTCTGGTGTCGCCGCAATCGGTGCCGACGCTGGAATCGGTGCGGGCGTCGCAATCGGCATCGACTCGGCAGGAACGGACACGACCGGGGAGGGCACCGTCTCGGTTCTCGGTGTGACGACAGTTTCGCTTGCGTCCCAAGCCTGTCCCCACGAGCCAACTTCGGAATAAGAACTCTTATGCCTGTTCGATGTGTCGGCAGGAGCTTGGGTGGTGGGAGGCGGTACTTCGCTCTGGCGGGCCGGGGGTGGCCCCATCGGCATCGGGTCGTTGTCCCCCCAAGCCTGCCCCCACGAGCCGACCTCGGTATAAGTCTGGGTAGACGACGGATCGGCATAGGCGACACCAGCCACCGCCGTCGAGGAGGCGAGGAGGGTTAACAACAGTTTGGGGCGCGGAACAGTCACGAAGATCTCTGCCGGAGTCAGGCGGAATTGGCGGCGTGGGCGGGGCGGCGATGGCGCGGCCAAGGTGGTCGGACCAGAACCCACGATCCCAGAGCGATCGGCAGCAATACCACAATATAGATGGCCGGGGTGAAGATGAGATTGCCGGTAGCGAGGTTGATCGCCCCCAGCGCTGCCGCTTGGACCGCGATCATCAGGGCAATGGCCGTCAGGATTGGCCGGATCTGCCCCCGACGGTCGAAGCCCGAGGTCAGCAATACGGAGGCGGCAATCAGAGCGAAACCCAGCGGGTAGAGTGGCGATGTCAGCCGTGAATGCAGCTCAACCCGGAAGCGACGGTATTCGTTGGTCCCGATTTCGCTCTCATCAATGCTGAACAATTCGCCCATGCCGCGTTCGCGCGCATCGCGGAACCGGTCGCCCTTGGCCCCGGAGGCAGACGCGAAATCAACGGTGTAGCTGTCGAAGTGCAACAATGATAAGCGGCCGGTTCCCGACGGAGCTTCCTGTCGGTTACCGTTGATCATCAGGACCCGAGGGCCATTTTCCGTCATCACCAACGCGCCCCGTTCGGCCATCATTGTCACGGCGTGGCGCGGGTTGCGGGTATCATGGACCAGGATTCCCGATAATTCGCCGGAAGCAGAGCGGGCGCGGACATAGATTGTCAGTCCGTCGCCGAACTTGTTGAAGGCCCCTTCCTGCAACAGCACGGTGCCGATGTCGTTACGGATCGTCCACTGCATCTCGTGGAAGTCGCGGACTGTCAGCGGGATCAGCCAGCAGGTCAGCAGATAGCCGATGACGGTGACGAACCCGGCCAGAAACAGGGCCGGGCGTGCCAACGCGACATGACTGAGCCCGGCGGCTCGCAAGACCACCAACTCCCGGTCGGCGATCAGCCGGTTATAGGTGAACAGCACCACCGCGAACAGGGCGACGGGGACGATTACCACCAGGAAACCGGGCATCAATAATAAGGTTAGCTTCAAGAAGGTGAAGACCGACAGCCCTTTGTTGACGATCATCTCGATGAAGCGTAGCGACTGCGTGAGCCATAGGATGCACGCCAGCGCAATGGAGACGAATAGCATCCCCACCACCAATTGGCGCAGCACGTAGCGTGTAATTCCCGACATCGCGGGGGATTATAGACATCCCCCGCGATGTCGAACAGCGAAACTGTTCGGTTTCGGGAACGTTGACCTTCAGCCTATATCGACGTCCTTTCGAAAGAGCGGTTCAGCGCTGAAGCTCAACGATTAGAACCCATCGACGGCCAGGGCCATCACACTATCGGCTCCGGCGGTGACCATGACACTCAGTCCAGCGGTCTGAGGCAGAATCTGGTCAGCGTAGAAGCGCGCGGTCGTGATCTTGGCCATCAGGAACGGATCGTCGGATGCGGAGGCGAGCTGGCGCTGCGCCGCCAGAGCCATCCGTGCCGTCATCCAGCCGCCCGCAGTAAAGGCGACCAGATTGAGGAACGGCGAGGCCACCGCTCCAGCCAGATTGGGGTCCTCGCTTTGATGGGCCAGAATCCATGCGACCGTTTCGGCGCAACGGGTGGTTGCCGCCGCCAGTTCCGACCGGAGCCGGGCCAGAGCTTCGCCGCCGACCTCGGCCAGTTCGGCCTCGGTCTGGCGGATCTGGGTCAACAGGGCTTGCATCGCTTCGCCCCGGTCGCGGATCAGCTTGCGTCCGATCAGGTCGAGCGCCTGGATGCCGTTGGTGCCTTCGTAGATCGGTGCGATTCGGGCATCGCGCAGATGCTGGGCCACTCCGGTTTCCTCGACAAAGCCCATGCCGCCGAACACCTGGACCGCCATGTCAGCGATCTGGACGCCATTGGCGGTGCCCCAGGACTTGACCACGGGAATCAGCAGATCGACCAAAGCATGGGCCGCAGCGCGTTCGGCCTTGTCGGGCGAGCGGCGGGAGAGATCGATTTGGGCCGCAGTGAAGTAAGTCAGGGCCCGGCCCGCCTCGACCAGGGCACGCTGGGTCATCAGCATCCGCCGGACGTCGGGATGGTGGATGATCGGACCGGGAGCATCGCGGCCGGGGGCGATCCCCTGGATGCGCTCGCGGGCATAGGCGACCGCCTTCTGGGTGGCGCGTTCGGCGATCGCAACGCCTTGTAGCCCAACGGCAAGGCGGGCGTTGTTCATCATCGTGAACATCAGGGCCAGACCCTGGTTTTCCCGTCCAACCAAGGTTCCGATCGCGCCTTCATCTTCGCCGAATGCCATCACGCAGGTCGGGCTGCCGTTGATTCCCATCTTGTGTTCGAGCTTGATGCACGAAACGTCGTTGCGTTTGCCCAGGCTGCCATCGGGATTGACCAGGAATTTCGGCACGACGAACAGCGATATCCCCTTGGCGCCGGGGGGGGCATCGGGCAGGCGGGCCAGCACCAGATGGATGATGTTCTCGGCGGCGTCGTGCTCACCGGCGGTAATAAAGATTTTCTGGCCGGTGATGCGGTAACGGTCGCCGTCGCGCACGGCGCGGGTGCGCAAAGCGCCGACGTCCGACCCGGCACCGGGTTCCGTGAGGTTCATCGTGCCGGTCCAAGCGCCGCTGACCAATTGCGGCAGCAGCAGGGCTTTCTGGTCCGCTGTGCCGTGAACCGACAGCAGTTCGACCGCGCCCTGGGTCAGCATCGGGATCAGCCCGAACGACATGTTGGCGGCATGCCAGATTTCCTGCACCGCCGTCGCCACCAGCCACGGCAGACCCTGGCCGCCGAATTCGGGTTCGAACGGTACCGCGTTCCAGCCGCTCTCGACGAAGCGGCGATAGGCGTCAACGAAGCCGGTGGGCAGCTTGACCTTCTCGCCTTCGAGTTCGCATCCCTCGCGGTCGCCGACCGGGTTCAGCGGCGCCAGGACGCCAGCACCGAAACGGCCTGCTTCCTCTAGAACGGCGCCGACCAGATCGGGCGTCGCCTCTTCATAGCCGGGCAGAGCGGAAATACGGTCCAGCGCGCCGATCTCGTTAATGACGAAGGCCATATCGCGAACCGGCGGGGTGAAGGTGGGCATGAAGGTCTTCCTGCTTTCGGTTATTCGTTACGATAAGATTGGCCGTAAAAAGGGCCGCTGCGTCAAGAGGAACAACGGAATAGGCGTATGCGACGAGGGAGGTAAGACAGAGGGTGGAAACGGAAAAGGGGGCGGAAATGATTCCGCCCCCTTTCCATCCCTGGTCCGACACTGGGTGCCGGGCAGCCTATTTCCGTCCACTCTTCACTTCGGCCAGCGGCAGGGCGACATACCGCAATTGCTGCGGGTTCTCGACCCGGAGCAACAACGAGCGGCTGCCTGCCTTGCGTCCGTCCTCGACCGCTTTGGCCAGATCCTGCGGGATGCGGACCGGCTTATGGTCGGCCTCGATGATCATGTCGCCGGGGCGCAATCCCTTCTCGGAAGCAGGGCTGTCGCCGCGGACGTCGGTGACGACGATCCCGGTGGATTCCTCATCCAGCCCGAACCGTTCGCGCAGCGCGGGGGTCACCGGCGATACCGTCAAGCCGGTGCCTGCGATGAGCTGGCTGCCTTCCTTGAGTTGGGACGGCTTCTGGTTGTCGCCTTTGGTCCGGGCCAGCTTCTCGGCTGGATCCTCGGGCATTTCGCCGACGGTGCCATTCAGGGTCAGCTTCTTGCCGTCGCGCCAGACGACGATTTCGACCTTCTTGCCGATCGGGGTGCTGGCAACGTGACGGGGCAAGCGGCGCATCTCGGAGATGTCCTTGCCGTCGAAGCGAAGCACGACGTCGCCATTCTTCAGACCGGCCTTCTGGCCTGGGCCGTTAGCATCGATCGAGGCGATCAGCGCCCCGTGTGAGTCGGGAAGCCCCATCGTTTCGGCCATATCGGCGTCGAGAGACTGAATTCGCACGCCCAGCCAGCCGCGCCGGACCTTGCCGGACTTGCGCAGGTCGTCGATCACCGGCATGGCCAATGCGGACGGGATGGCGAAGCCGATTCCGATCGAGCCACCCGACGGCGAGATGATCGCCGAGTTGATACCGATCACCTCACCCTTCATGTTGAACATCGGGCCACCGGAATTGCCGCGATTGATCGGGGCGTCGGTTTGGATGAAATCATCATAGGGGCCGGCGTTGATGTCGCGGGCGCGTGCCGAGACGATGCCGGCGGTGACCGTGCCGCCAAAGCCGAACGGATTACCGATCGCCAGAACCCAATCCCCGACTCGTGCCTCGTCGGAATTTCCGAAGATGGCGGCGGTCAGCGGCTTTTTGCCAGGATCGATCTTCAGCAGGGCAAGATCGACCTTAGGGTCGCGACCGACAACGGTGGCCTGGAATACGCTGTCGTCATGCAGCTTGACGCTGATCTCGTCGGCGTCGGCGATGACGTGGTTGTTGGTGACGATATAGCCAGCCGTATCGATGATAAAGCCGGACCCCAACGAGTTGGCCCGTCGCGGCGGGGCATCGGCCTGACCGCCCTGCCCACCGCCCTGTTGCCGCTCCATGAAGTCGCGGAAGAATTCCTCCAGCGGCGAACCGGGCGGGAATTGGGGCATTTCCATGCCGCCATGCGGGTTTCGGACGGTCTGGGTGGTCGAGATGTTGACCACGCTGGGCAAGAGCTTTTCCGCCAGATTGGCGAAGCTTTCCGGAGCGGCCTCTGCTGGTGCGGCGACGGGGATGAGCAAAACGAACAGCCCGAGAACCGCCGCGACCAGCGACAGCGGGGCTCCGGCGGTGGCGATGCCGCCGTTAGCCGGATCGTGTTTCTTATGAACGAACACTGATCGAAACCCTCCTGTTGAGACTGGATCGGCGGGCGAGAGCTAGAGCGATCTTCGGTAAAATCCGATCGCTCTAGACTCGCCTGTCTCTCGCCGGGTGGAGCCTCCGGCTCCTCAGTTATACTCTAACGCCGTCCGCTCGGTCCGCTGTTCATCACCCGCAAGAACTCGTTGTCAGGCGACAGAACCAGCGTGGTATTGCCGTCGGCAAGAGCCTCCCGGTACGCCTGAAGCGACCGGTAAAGGGCGAAGAATTGCGGATCTTTGCTGAACGCCTCGGCGAAAATACGGTTCGCCTCGGCATCGCCCTGACCGCGTTCGATCTGAGCCTGACGCTGCGCTTCGGCCAGAAGGACGGTTCTCTCGCGATCGGCGCGGGCGCGGATCTGCTGGCCCCATTCATAGCCCTGAGCGCGGGCTTCCTTGGCCTGACGTTCGCGTTCGGACTTCATGCGGTCATAGATCGACTGACTGGTTTCTTCCGGCAGATCGGCGCGACGCAGACGGACATCGACGATCTGAAGCCCGAGTTCCTGATCCGCCCGTTCGGCGACTTCGTGCTGAATCTGGCTCATGATGTTGGCGCGTTCGTCCGACAACAGCGATTGCAGCATCACCTGACCCATCACCCGGCGCATCGCCGACGAGACGATCTGAGCCAACTGGGCGCGGGCCTGAACCTCGGTGCGAACCGACTGATAGAACTTCAGCGGATCGGCGATACGGAAGCGGGTGAAGGTATCGACGACGATACGCTTCTGGTCGCCCAGGATGATCTGCTCGTCGGGCGGATCGAGCGACAGCAGGCGGTTGTCATAGCGAACAACGTCTTCGATGAACGGAATCTTGGCGTGAAGGCCCGGTTCCTTGATGGTGGCGCGGTGGGCGCCCAGGCGCAGAACCAGAGCCTGTTCGGCCTGATTGACGACGAACAGAGAGGACCCGGCCGCGATCAGGACAACGATCCCGGCGATGAGGGCGATCGGCAGAGCCCGGTTCATTTCGCGCCTCCGGCGGTCTTCTTGATTTCAGGCAGAGGCAGGTAAGGCAGAACCCCCTGCGATCCTTTCGACGACGGATCGATGATGATCCGGTTCGACTTCTTCACGACTTCTTCCATCGTTTCGATGTAGAGGCGGCGGGCGGTGACGTCCTCGGCCTGCTTGTAGGCGCTCAGAACCGACAGGAAGCGCTTGGCGTCACCCTGGGCCAGATTGACGACCTGCTCGCGGTACGCTTGCGATTCCTGGACCAGCCGTTCGGCCTCGCCGCGGGCGCGGGGGATAATATCGTTGCGATACGCTTCGGCCTCGTTGCGGGCGCGTTCCTGGTCGGCGCGGGCGCGCTGGACGTCGTTGAAGGCGTCGATGACCGCACCCGGCGGATCGACCTTCTGCAACTGGACCTGCTGGATGTGGATACCGGCACCATAGGCGTCGAGCAGCCGCTGCAATTCCTCCTGCGCCTGGATTGCGATCAGCTCGCGCTTGTCGGACAGGGCGGCCTGGATCGGATTGCGGCCGATCACTTCGCGCAGGCTGCTTTCCGCCGCCACCTTGACCGTCATCTCGGGGTCACGGACGTTGAACAGGAACTTGCCCGCATCCTTGATCCGCCAGAATACCGCCGCGTCGGCCTCGACGATGTTTTCGTCGCCGGTTAGCATCCGGCTTTCCTCGGGCACGTTGCGGGCAATGGCATTGCGTTCGATGCGGGTTTCACCGCCCGAGCGATAGCCCAACTGCAACTGGTTGACCTTGGTCACCTTGGGGAGCAGTACCGCCTCGATCGGATAGGGCAGGCGATAATGCAGCCCCGGTTCGGTGGTATCGACCCACTTGCCGAAGCGCATGACCACGCCCTGTTCGTCCGGGCTGACCTTATAGATGCCGGTGGCACCCCAGGCGGCAATTGCCGCCGCGACCGCCAGCGCCACAACACCGCGACCGCCGAAATTATTGCCCGGCATCGCCCGACGCAGCATTTCTTGGCCACGGCGGATAAAATCTTCGATATCGGGACCCGGATTGCCGCCAGAAGGACCGCCGGGCCGCCCCCAAGGGCCGCCGCCGCCGCCATTTCCGCCGCCGCCGCCCCAAGGGCCGCCATCGCCGCCGCGCGGATTCCAAGCCATTAATTGTCCCCTTGTCGCTGTCCCTGACCTTACGGAAAACCGGTTCCGCCTTCGGAAGATAAGGGAGCTTTGCTCTGTGCGCAACGCGAGGGCATGCGCTTTTTCCCGTTATGGCTCTTCGACCCCCTTGTGGACGAGGGCTTTGCAAAGAGTTCGGCGGGTGCCATATCTGGGCGACGGGGGCCGCCGCCGCCGTTCTTTTCCGCCCGGCTGCCGGGCGTCACGTCAGCCGGGGGAGCCATGGCCGAGGTTACCGAACAGCAGATTATCGATGTATTGCGTGGGCTTGCCGATCCCGATGGCGGTGGTGACATCGTTGCGCGCGGTCGTGTCGCCGGCCTGTCGGTTCGCGATGGCCGGGTTACTTTTGCCCTGTCCGTTGTGCCGGAACAGGCCCAGGCGCTGGAGCCGTTGCGTGCCGCTGCCGAGGCTGCGGTGCGGGCTTTTCCGGGGGTTGTTTCGGTCGCGGCGGTGCTGACCGCCGAACGTCAACCCGCTTCTCCTGCGGCTCCCGCTGCTCCGGCCAAGCTGCTGTCGGGTGTCCGGGCGGTAATCGCAGTCGCTTCGGGCAAGGGAGGAGTCGGCAAATCGACCACCGCTGTCAATCTGGCGTTAAGTTTTGCTGCGATGGGCTTGTCGGTCGGGCTGTTCGACGCCGATGTGTTCGGCCCGTCTTTGCCGCGCATGCTGGGGATCGATGCGAAGCCCGAAAGCCCCGATGGAAAGATCATGCAGCCGATCCGGCGCTTTGGGCTGGAATGCATGTCGATCGGCTTTCTGGTGCCCGAGGATTCGCCGGTTGTATGGCGCGGCCCGATGGTTGCCGGGGCGTTGGAGCAATTGATGCGCGACGTTGCTTGGGGGCCGCTTGATGTGATGGTCGTCGATATGCCGCCCGGCACCGGCGACACTCAATTGACGATCACCCAGCGGGTGGCCCTGGCCGGGGCGGTGATCGTTTCGACTCCCCAGGATATCGCCCTGATCGATGCCGCCAAGGGACTGGCGATGTTCCGCAAGGTCGGGGTGCCGGTATTGGGGATCGTCGAGAACATGAGCTATTATCTCTGCCCGAATTGCGGCGACGAGGCTCATCTGTTCGGCCATGGCGGCGCTCGTGCCGAAGCAGAGCGGTTCGGTGTCGATTTCCTGGGCGAACTGCCGCTCGACATCGCGATCCGTCAGGGCGGTGACGAAGGGCAGCCGATCGTTCTGGCTCGTCCCGATGGTCCCCATGCCCGCGCCTATCGCGCCATTGCCGAAAAGGTCTGGGCGACGGTGGGGCGTTAGACGCAAGCGGTGCGTCGCTGGTGATCTACCCCAGCGCTCGCCCGCTTAAAATTGCGGCGCGGTCGGACTCGTTCGGGATGGCGGCGTGCAGTCCGTCAAGGCCAGGGTGTAGCGGTAGGGCGGGCGAGTCGCTGCCATAGATCAGCCGGTCCGTCCCCAAGGTTTGCGCCGCCAGGGCGATGCCGTTTTCGCCGAACGATGCGGTATCGACCAGGATACGCCGGGGCCGTCCATCGGCCCAGGCGGGGGGCAGGCCCATTCTGTCGGCGGTCAGCGCGATCCGTTCGGCCAGTAGGGCCAGGGTGCCGCCCAGATTGGCGATCCGCACCACGGCGTCGGGGTAGGGGGCAAGCGTGTCGCTGTATTCGAGGGTGATCGCCGCCTGGGTCAGGGCGTCCTGAAAGCCAACGGCGCGGCGGCGGATCATCGCCAGGGGATCGTCGCCGCTGGAGGGGAGAGGGCTTCCCGACAGCGGGCCAGGGTGAACGAAGATCTGGGTTCGTAGCCGGTGGGCGGCGGCCAGGACCGGGGTGAGAGTGCTGGCGGTGGTTTCGTCGGCGAAAGCGTCGGCGGGTAGAACGCCTCCTTCAAGGCCGTGCTCTTCGACCGCTTCCTCCAACATCTTGGCCGCAAGATTCGGTGCGCCGCTGGGCAAGGCGGCAAGCCCGCCAAAGCGTCCGCCCGAATCGCGGGTCAGTCTGGCTAGGCCGCGATTGGTGGCTTCGGCCACCGCCTGTTCAACGTCTGGCGGCAGGCAGGCGGGAAAGATCCCAGCGACCACGGCTAGCGACAGGATTTGCTTGTTCACTCCGGCGCGGTCCATCTCGTCCCGGCGGCGGTCAAGGTCAAGTTGCGGTTCTTTAAGCGGCAGCATCCGGCCGTCGCCGGGATCAAGCAGCCGTCCCACCCGACCGGCGATGATTCGGGGCGGCTCCGTCCGCTTTGTCAGTAAGGCGATCACCTCGGGCGGTATCCAGTGGGCATGCCAATCAATGATTAAGGGAGCAGTTGGCATGACGGGATTCCTTGATCGGTCGTGGCATATCGGTGGTGACGCGGATTGCGTCGAGGTCCGGGGCCGCTATAATGCTCCACCCTCCATAGCTTCGCGAGACGGCTTGTCGCCCGATACGTGCGGACGCCGCCTTCCGGGCTTTCCCACAGGATAGCGTTTCCCTCCATGTCATTGACCTTTGAAGTCGCGGTCATCGTTTTTCTTGTGTTTTTGAACGGCGCTTTCGCCATGTCCGAAATGGCGATCGTATCATCGCGGCGTCAACGTCTGGCGTCGCGGGCGGCCGAGGGCAGTCGCGGTGCCGCCCTGGCATTGCGGCTTGCCGACGATCCGGGCCGCTTTCTGTCCTGCGTGCAGATCGGTATCACCCTGGTCGGTATTCTGGCCGGAACCTATTCCGGGGCGACCTTGGCCGGTCATCTGGCGCTGTGGCTCGGTGACATTCCGTTGTTGGCTCCGGTGGCGGATGCGCTGTCGATCACTGTGGTGGTCAGCCTGATCACCTATGCGTCTCTGATCGTCGGCGAACTGGTGCCGAAGCGGATCGCCCTCTCCAATCCCGAGCGGATCGCCGCCCTGGTCGCTCCGACGATGATGGCGGTGGCGACGGTTGCCTCCCCGGTGGTGTGGTTGCTGGAGGGTTCGACCGGACTGGTGCTCCGCTTGCTCGGGGTGAGCGGGGGAAGCACGACGACCGTGACCGAGCAAGAAGTGCGTGAGATGGTTGCCGAGGGCACCCAGGCCGGGGTTATCGATCCGCGTGAGGAGGAGATGATCTCGGGCGTGTTGCGCTTTGGCGACCGGCGGGCGCGGGCGATCATGACCCCGCGGGGCGAGGTGGCGTGGATCGATCTCGATTGGGAGCCAGAGCGGATCGAGTCGATCGTTCGCGACAGCCCGCATTCGCGCTTCCCGGTCTATCGCGGCAGCCTGGACGATGTGGTCGGTGTAATTCAGGCTAAGGATCTGCTGGACGGCTTCATGGCTGGCAAAGGTTTCGAGCCGGTTGCGGCGGTGCGCCCGATCGAAGTTGTTCCCGATACCGCTCCGGCGCTTCAGGTTCTCGATGTGCTAAAGCGGTCGCGCATTCATATGGCGCTGGTGGTCGATGAATATGGCGAGGCCGAGGGTATCGTTACCGCGACCGACATCCTGCTGTCACTACTGGGCACCCTGGCCGAACATGGCGAGAATTACGAAGGCTGCATCACCCAGCGCGAGGATGGATCGTGGCTGCTTGATGGTGACGTTGCCGTCGATATGGCGGCCGAGCGAACCGGATGCCGGGCGATGAGCGGTGGCGACAGCGATTTTACCACTGTCGCGGGCTTTGTTCTGTGGCGGCTGCGGGCAATTCCCGTGGCTGGTGATCATTTTCTCGATGACGGCTGGCGTTTCGAAGTGGTCGATATGGACGGGCGCCGTATCGATAAGGTTCTGTTGGCTCGGGTCGGCGGCGAGGAGGGAGACCCAACGTGAAGACGGGAATGCGATTTGTTGTGGCGGTTCTGGCGCTGGCCTTGGTCGGTCTCCCTGGTGTTGCGCTGGCGGCTGAAGCGGCGGGATTGCCCGATCTGACGGGGCATTGGGTTGGCCTTACAGGCCTGGCGCTATTCTGTCTCGCCTATGCCTTGGTGATTGCCGAGGAATCTACCCACCTGCGCAAATCGAAACCGGTGGTGGTTGCCGCCGGGTTGATGTGGACGCTTCTTGCCGTCGAGATGGCCCGGCGCGGCCAGTCAGAGGCGGTGACAGAAGCGGTGCGCCATGTGTTTCTCGAATATGCCGAGCTTCTTTTATTTCTTCTGGTGGCGATGACCTATGTTAACGCCCTCGAAGAGAGAAAGGTATTCGATGCGCTCCGCTCGAAGCTGGTTCGCTCTGGATTCGGGTATCGGGCACTGTTCTGGTTAACCGGCATTCTCGCTTTCTTCATCTCGCCGGTTGCCGACAACATGACGACCGCGCTGGTGATGTGCGCGGTGGTTCTGTCAGTCGGGCGGGATCAACCGCGTTTTACCTCTCTTTCTTGCATCAACATCGTTGTCGCCGCGAATGCCGGTGGTGCCTTTAGCCCGTTTGGCGATATCACCACTCTGATGGTGTGGCAGAAAGGGGTCGTGCCGTTCGGTGACTTCTTCCTTCTGTTTCTGCCCGCCGTGGTGACCTTCCTGATTCCGGCGCTGCTGATGCATTTCGCTCTGCCGTCCGGTGCGCCATCGTCGCGGGGCGCGGCGGTGGTGATGTTGCCCGGCGCGCGTCGCATTGCCGCATTGTTCGGCTTGACCATCGCGATCACCGTAACCTTCCATTCTGCGCTGCACCTGCCTCCGGTGATCGGGATGATGAGCGGCCTTGGCCTGTTGCAACTGTTCTCCTATGCGTTGCGCAGCCGGTACCGCCGCGATCCCACCCGAACCGATTGGAATTTCGATGTGTTCGAGCGCATCTCGCGGCTCGAATGGGACACGCTGCTGTTCTTCTACGGTGTGATGATGTGCGTCGGCGCGTTGGGGCTGCTCGGTTATCTGTCGCTGACCTCGCACCTTCTCTACGACCAGTTGGGTCCGACCAGCGCCAATATCGCCATCGGTGTTCTGTCGGCGATCTTTGACAATATTCCGCTGATGTTCGCCGTTCTGACGATGAATCCAGACATGGGATTGGGGCAATGGCTGCTGATCACACTGACTGCCGGAGTCGGTGGCAGCTTGCTGTCGATCGGCTCCGCCGCTGGTGTCGCTCTGATGGGGCAGGCGCGGGGAATCTATACCTTTTCCTCACACCTGCGCTGGAGTTGGGCGGTTGGGGCCGGTTTCGTCGGCGGAATCATGGTTCATCGCCTGCTCAATGCCGACTTGTTCTGATGTTCTGATGGCGGAAAACCCGACCATGGCGCTTGACGCCGGGGAACGTCGGCGACACAGTGGCAGGCGCTGGGATTAGTGAAAGGTTATCGTCCGGGGAGACGGTGGCCGGCATTTCCATTTCGAAGGGAGGCCGGGGGCCTCTGGACGGGCATATTTTGGGGGGTCAGATGCGCAAGCTGGAAATCAGGAGCGTTGAGGAGGCCGAGACCGAGGCGGGCGGCCTTGTTCCGGCTCTGTCCCGAGCTTTAGCCGCTGTCACGGTTTTGGACGGTACCGTCACAACGTCGGAATATCTGTGTCTGGTCGAAGCCGCCAACGCACTGGCCGACCAGTCCGACGACCCGACGATGCCAGCCGCGATCGCTTTGCGGGCGCTGGCAGCGCCGGACGGGCTTGAAGTCGCCCTGCGCCGATTGAAGGATGCCGCACGAGGACTGGAAGAAGAAGTCCGCCGTGCCGGGTTCGAGGTCGCTCTCCCCCTGCTGCGGGTCAGCGGTGACGACGCCCGCGATACCACGACCCGCTTTGCCGAGGCCCTGGGCCTTGAGATCGACATTGACGCTCTTAATATCCCAGTTCCGGTGCGCATCCGCCGCCGTTCGTCGCGGCCGACCCCACTCAGCCGATTGGTGAACCGGCGCGAGGACGAACGGCTGTTGGCGATTCTTGCCGTTGCTCAGGCCCACGGGCACACCGCCCTGGCGCGTGCGGTCGGAGAGCAGCTTGCCGAGGGAGAGACCAATCTGTCCGCTCTGCGGGCGTCGATCGCCGATCTGGCTCCGCGCATCGAAGCGCAGGTCGTGAGCCTGTCGGCGCAGCGCGAGGCGCTGGGTCCGCAACGTCAGCTTGCCGAAATTTTGTGCCAGTCGATTGCCGCCAATGTCCGCCAGATCGAACAGCGGCTGGCGGCGATGATCCGTCGCATCGATTTCCAGAAGGAAACGTTCCGCGAAGACGTTCGCACCTTTCTCGACGATCCTGCCAACGGCGTCGATGTGGTGGTCCGCGAATTGATGTTCCAGGACGATCCGCTCGACCGCGATATCTGGGACAGCTTTGCCAATAGCAGCCATGGCCGCTCGGTCCAGCTCCGTTACGGTGAGTTGCAGCGTCGCTACGAATCCCAGATCACGTTGCTGAAGGAAGAGTTGATGCAGTTCCGCGAGGAACTGATCGCCAACCGCACCGCCTTCATGAAAACGATCGATCCGAAGCGCACCGCCAGTCTGGCCCCGCCGTCATCGGTGGGAGCGGCTGCCGAAGCCGAGCCGATTCACACCCGTCCGTTCGGCCGTAACACCACCCCGACAATCCGCCGGGAATCCTGGCTGGGGCAGAACGTCCCGAGGATCTTCGAATTCACGGATTTGCTGGCGAATGCCGTCCTGATTCTCGGTGCGCTGGTAATCTCCATCGGTGCCTATGAAGTGCTGTTGGAGACTTTGACCCTCCAGGATTTGTTGCCCCAGGGTCTGATTCTGGCGGCCGCTTTGGGGGTGCCGATGTTTCTGGCCGGGCTTTATAAGTGGCTGGCCAGTCCCGAAAAGCGCAAGATTCGAGCTGCCCGTCGTCGCCGGGCTCGTATCCTGTCGCGTCTCGACGGGTTGATGGCCGACACCGTTGCCACGCACGACCGCATCCTGGACGGGGTGGTCGAGGAATTCTTCGCTGCCGCCGAGCAGTGCCTTGCGCCGCTGGTCCACTCGACTCAGCGGACGCTTGATGTCACGGTTCTTCAGGATCGCTGGATCGAACGCTCGGCACGCGCTACCCGCGATAGCCTGAAGGTCTTATCCGCCTGATCAGCCGACCGGGCATGGTGCGGAATCCTTGCATCATGCCCGGCGATGCGTCCTTTTAAGAGAATCAGCGGGATGGTTTGCGCCATTGCGGCTGCAATGCGGTCTCGCCCGCCCGCGCCGGAGCCAATGGCGGGCGCAAGTAAACAGAAATCAGTTCTAAGTAAGGCCGCGTCGGCAATATGAATTCGACCACAGCTGAAACAAGAGCCGTAGCTGTCGGCGGTGTTTCCAGCGTGATGTCTTTTCCCAGCAAAATCCGTCCCTGAGCCACCCGGAGCCGGGCCCCCACGAGCGATTCGTTGGCGACGGCGCAGATGCGGGTCAGCCCGGCGCGGGCCTGTGTCGATTCGGCGGAATAGGGCATCGGCCCAACATCGCCAACGACGCGGAGGGTCACGCTGCCGTGGTCAACCTCGACCCGTGCGGCGAAGCGGATGTCACGGTAGCGGAAGTCAAACTGGGTGGTTCCGTCAGCGAGAGGGAGAGCTTTTCCGCTCCCGTCACGCAGTACCGATCCTGGGTCGATCGGTAAGGCCCATCCACCTGACCCGAAAGTCATTATTTTCGTCATGCCCACCTACGTTTGGAGACCCAAAGCCCTTACTATGCATGCTGTTTTTCGGGATGAAAATCCCAAAGACCGGGTGTATAAGGTGCCATGTCCCGACGCATCCGGCGGGATACATGATCCGGAGGGGTGGAAATGGCCGAGGAAAATTCGCTGACCAAGTACCTGTCGTTCCCCGTGAACCGTGAAGGGTGGCTTTTCATTGCTCTCTTTGCCGTGGTGGCGTGGGTGCTCGGGCAGATTTGGGGACTGCTGGGGTGGCTGGGATTCTTTGCTACCGTTTGGAGCGTCTGGTTCTTCCGTGACCCGGAGCGCGTGACCCCGTCTCGTGACGGCGTTGTCGTAAGCCCGGCTGATGGTGTGGTCAAGACCGTTGCAACCGTTGCGCCGCCTGCCGAATTGGGCCTGGGCGACAAGCCGCGGGTGCGTGTGACCCTGCTGCGTAATCTTCTCAATGTACATGTCAATCGCGTCCCGGTCGAGGGCAAGGTGACCAAGACCGTCGAAGTCGCTGGCGTGTTCGATGATGCTTCGCGTGATGCCGCCGCTGCCGAGAACGATCGCCTTGGCGTCGTCGTCGCCGCTGCCAACAACCGTCCGGTCGCCGTGGTTCAGGTCGCTGGTTTGGTCGTGCGTCACATCAGCAACGATCTGGTCGAAGGCCAGCCGGTCAAAGCCGGTCAGCGCGCCGGTATCGCTCGCTTCAGCCTCGATCCGATCAAAGATCTGGTGAAGCGTTTCAAGGGCGAAGCCTCCGCCGAGACAAAGGATGCCACCAAGGCTTCCGGCTTCTCGCTCGGTCAGCTGGTAACCCGCGTTGACGTCTATCTGCCCGAAGGTGTGGCGGCGACCGTGGCCCCCGGCCAGTCGATCATCGCCGGTGAGACGGTTCTGGCCGAACTCGCTTAAGTCGAACCCGGCCCGGCGGGTGGGGCCGGACCGGAGCTGATCGTGTGGGGGTCGCGTCTCCATCCGATCGGCCTTATGATCGAAGTCTGAATGACCCTCCTCCGTTCCGTGTGATCGGAGGAGGGTCTCCTGCCCGGCGGGGCCGATTACGTATGGGGGGAGTCATGTCCCGCAAAAGTGGAAAAAACCACCAGGGTGGCGATCCGTCCGCTCTGTCCAAGCCCAAAGCCGCTGCTGCCAAGCCGGCTGCCGCTTCTGCCGCCACGCCGAAGCCTGCGCCCAAGCCCGCGCCGGTCGTCGAGGCACCGAAGCCCGCTCCTGTCGAGGCCAAGCCCGCGCCGGTCGTCGAGGCTCCGAAGCCTGCTCCTGTCGAGGTTAAGCCCGCGCCGGTCGTCGAGGCTCCGAAGCCTGCTCCTGTCGAGGTTAAGCCCGCGCCGGTCGTCGAGGCTCCGAAGCCTGCTCCTGTAGAGGCCAAGCCCGCGCCGGTCGTCGAGGCTCCGAAGCCTGCTCCTGTCGAGGCCAAGCCCGCGCCGGTCGTCGAGGCACCGAAGCCCGCTCCTGTCGAGGCCAAGCCCGCGCCGGTCGTCGAGGCTCCGAAGCCTGCTCCTGTCGA
The DNA here is from genome assembly GCF_000294655.1 of Magnetospirillum molischianum DSM 120. GTDB lineage: Bacteria > Pseudomonadota > Alphaproteobacteria > Rhodospirillales > Magnetospirillaceae > Phaeospirillum > Phaeospirillum molischianum. Next base: position 67,988 of record NZ_CAHP01000011.1, on the reverse strand, counting down.
GGTTAAGCCTGTGCCGGTCGTCGAGGCACCGAAGCCCGCTCCCGCTCCCAAAGTAGAGCCTGCGGTGGTGATCCGGCCGCAGACCCCCGGTGGTAAACTGGCGACTCAGCCAGCTCTGTTGGGGATCAATCGCGAAGGTTGGCTGTTTGTCGCCGCCGGTCTGGTCGGTTGGTTGGTGCTTGGCCATATCTGGGGTTTTCTCGGGACTCTGTCCCTGCTGTTCGCGCTGTGGTGTGCCTGGTTCTTCCGCGATCCGAAGCGGGTGGTTCCGGTTCGCCCCGGTCTGGTGATTTCGCCCGCCGATGGCGTGGTCCAGACCGTAGAGCAGGCGGTGCCGCCGGCGGAATTGGGGTTCGGCCCGACTCCGCGTCCGGTCGTCCGCGTTTTCATGAACGTCTTCAACGTGCACGTCAACCGCATCCCCGCCGATGGGACTGTCGCGCGTACCGCCTATCGTCCGGGCAAGTTCTTCGATGCCTCCCTGGATAAGGCCAGCGAGCATAATGAACGCGTCGCGGTGCGGTTGACCCTTGAGGATGGCCGCGATATCGCCTTCGTCCAGATTGCTGGTTTGGTGACGCGTCGGATCAGCAATGGTCTGAAGGACGGTCAGAAGGTCAAAGCTGGCGAGCGCTTCGGCCTGATCCGCTTCGGCAGCCGTCTCGATATCTACCTGCCCGAGGGGGCCAAGCCTTTGGTCGTCGTCGGTCAGACCGCGATTGCTGGTGAGACGGTGCTTGCCGATCTCAAATCAGCGGAACCGGCCCGTATCGGGTCCATCCGCTAGGTCCAGTGGCAATAACGATCGGGGCCGCGCTGCCTTTGGGCTGCGCGGCCCTTTTCATTTGGGGGGTGGGCCGATGGCCTTATGCCAAGCTGGACTGATCGGGGTTTGGTATCACTCAGATATGCAGCGCTCGGCCAAAGGCGGCGAGCACGGCTTCATGCATCGCTTCTGATAGGGTTGGGTGGGGGAAAGTCGTGGCGATCAGGTCTGCCTCGGTTGCTTCCAGGGTGGTGGCAATCGCGTATCCCTGAATCATTTCGGTAGCTTCGGGACCGATGATGTGGGCACCGAGCAATTCACCGCTGGTCGAGTCGAATAGGGTTTTGACCAATCCATCGACCTCTCCCAGGGCGATGGCCTTGCCATTCGCGGCAAAGGGAAAACGGCCGACGCGGATGGTATAACCTTGGGCGATGGCGGCGGCTTCGGTCAGTCCGACCGAGGCCACCTGAGGATGTCCGTAAGTGCAGCCAGGGATGCGCTTAGGGTCGATGGGATGGAGTCCGGGCAATCCGGCGATGGCTTCGACGCAAAGAACGCCTTCGTGGCTGGCTTTATGCGCCAGCCAAGGCGGCCCGGCGACATCGCCGATTGCGTACAGGCCGGGCTGGTCGGTCCGGCAGAGTGAATCGGTCGCGATATGTCCTTTTTCGACTCGGACCTGGGTGGTTTCCAGGCCAATATTTTCGACATTTCCCGTGATGCCAATGGCGACGATAACCCGGTCGGCGGGAAGGCGGAGGGTTTGGCCGCCGGATTCGACGGTAATCTCGACATCGTGTTCGTGTTTGGTCAGTCCTGTGACCGTGGCCCCGGTGAGGATGTGCAGTCCCTGGCGTTCGAACGCGGTGCGGGCAAGGGCCGAGATTTCATGATCTTCGACCGGCAGAATGCGGTCGAGTGCCTCGATAACTGTTACCTCTGAGCCGAAAGCGGCGAAAAAGCTGGCGAATTCTATCCCGATCGCACCCGATCCGATTACCACCAGACGCCGGGGCAAAATGTCGGGAGTCAGCGCCTCGCGGTAGCTCCACAGGAAACGTCCGTCGGGTTCAAAGCCGAGCAGCAGACGCGCCCGCGCTCCGGTTGCCAGAATGATATGCGGTGCCGTCAGAGAGCCTTGGCCTTCGACTGCGACCTGTCCCGGTCCAATCAGACGGGCGGTGCCCTCGATCACCGTTACCTTGTTCTTTTTCAGCAGATGGCGCACTCCGGCCTGGAGCCGTCCGGCGACCGCGCGCGAGCGAGCAACGATCTGGTCGAGGTCAAAGCCGAGAGACCCCGCCGACAGTCCGAATGAGTTTGCCTCGCCCATCAGGCGGTAAAGTTCGGCGGAGCGCAGCAATGCCTTGGTCGGGATACAGCCCCAATTGAGGCAGATTCCGCCCAGATGAGACCGCTCGACCAGAGTAACCGACAGACCAAGCTGGGCCGCGCGGATCGCCGCAACATAGCCGCCCGGTCCTCCGCCGATCACGATCAAGTCGCTTACGCTTTCGGTCATCGGTCTCTCCCGGCTGTTTGTTCCCTGGCTGGGCTGCGTCCCGCTTACAGCATCATTCGCAACGGGTCTTCCAGCATGCTCTTCGTTGTGGCGAGGAAACGGGCGGCGGTGGCTCCGTCCACCGTCCGATGATCGACCGACAGCGTGACGCTCATCACCGTAGCGACCGCCAGAGCTCCCGCTTTGACGATTGGGCGGGGATCGGCAGATCCCACCGCCAGGATGCATGCCTGGGGCGGGTTGATGATCGCGGCGAAGTCGCGCACTCCGTACATGCCGAGGTTGGAGATGGTAAAGCCGCCGCCCTGGTACTCCTCGGGCTTTAAGGCCCCGTCGCGGGCGCGGGTGGCCAGCGATTTGACTTCGGCGGAGATCTCGCCCAGCCCCTTGCGGTCGGCTTGTCGCACGATCGGGGTGATCAGACCTTCGGGCGTCGCCACCGCGACGGCGATGTCGATGTCGGTGAAGCGCCGGATCGCAGTCTCGGCCCAGGCGGCGTTTGCCTCGGGTACGGCACGGAGTCCCAATGCCACCGCACGTAGAATGAAATCGTTGACCGACAGCTTGTCCGGGGCCAGTCGGGCATTGAGCTGTTCGCGCAGAGCCAGAACGGCGTCCATCTCGATATCGACGGTGAGATAGAAATGCGGAATCGTTGCCTTCGCTTCGGTCAGGCGGCGAGCGATGGTTCGCCGCATCGGCGTCAGCGGCAGGTCGGTATAGCCAGCCGAGGCGGCGGGCGCGGCCGGAGCGGGGAGTGTCGGGGATGCTGCGATCGGTGCCGGGTGTGGCGGTGGTGTGGCGGTCTTCGCTTTCTCGACATCGGCCTTGACGATTCGCCCGTGCGGCCCGCTTCCGGTCAGTTTGGTAAGGTCGATCCCGGCCGCGGCGGCGAGGCGGCGGGCGAGGGGGCTGGCGAACTGGCGCGGTTCGGAACTCATGCCGCACCTCCGTCGTTATGCCGGTAACAGACGGCGCGGGCCGCAGCGGCAACCGTGTCGGGTTGGGGCAGGGCCAAGCGTTCCAGAGTGGCGGCATAGGGCAGCGGCACGTCGGCACCGCATACCCGTGTCGGCGGAGCGTCAAGCCAGTCGAAAGCCTGCTCGACGATCTGCGCCGCGATTTCGGCGGCGATTCCGGCAACCGGCCAGCCTTCCTCAACGGTAACGATGCGGTTGGTCTTCTGCACCGAGGCAACCAGGGTGCCGATATCAAGCGGGCGGAGCGAGCGCAGGTTGATCACTTCGGCCTCGATTCCCTCGGCCTTCAGTATCTGGGCGGCATCCAGCGCCACCTGGACCATCCGCGACCACGCCACCAGGGTGACATGGCTGCCTGGACGGACGATCTCAGCTTGGCCGAACGGGATCACGAAGTCGGGATCGTCGGGGACGTCGAAAGTTTGTCCGTACAGCAGCTCATTTTCCAGAACCACCACCGGATCAGGGTCGCGGATCGCCGATTTCAGTAATCCCTTGGCGTCGGCGGCGCTCCATGGCGCGACGACCTTCAGGCCGGGGCAATGGGCATACCAGGACGAGAAATCCTGACTGTGCTGGGCTCCGACTCGCGCGGCGGCTCCGTTAGGGCCGCGAAATACGATCGGACACGACAATTGCCCGCCCGACATATAGCGAGTCTTGGCCGCAGAATTGAGGATGTGGTCGATGGCCTGAAGAGAGAAGTTGAAGGTCATGAACTCGACGATCGGCTTCAGCCCGCTGAAGGCCGCGCCGCAGGCCAGTCCGGTGAAGCCCATTTCGGTGATCGGCGTATCGATAATCCGCTTGGGACCAAATTCGTCGAGCAACCCCTGACTGATCTTGTAAGCCCCCTGATACTGGCCCACCTCTTCGCCGATTAGGAACACGTCAGGATCACGGCGCATCTCTTCTGCCATTGCATCGCGCAAAGCGTCGCGCACAGTCTGGCGATGGGTGGCGGTCGGGGCCGCACGCGCCGTCGGAGCGGGGGGCGATGGAGCGGTGGGGATGACAGGGGGGGGAGGATTCGCGGTTGTCGGCGTTTGAGTTTGAGCGGCGGCGGGGGGAGACTCGCCTTCAAGCAGCAGCAGAGCCAGTGGGGTATTGACGGGGACTCCGTCGGTTTCGGCCGGAACCAGGATGCGGCCGAGAATGCCGTCCTCGACCGATTCCAGTTCCATCGTTGCCTTGTCGGTCTCGATCTCGGCCAGGGCGTCGCCAGACTTGATCGCATCGCCCTCGGCCTTCAGCCACCGGGCCAGCCGTCCCTCGCGCATCGTCGGCGACAAAGCCGGCATCAGGATTTCGATCGGCATTGTAGACGGTCTCCGCTCAGGCTTCGGTCAGAACATCGGTCCACAGCTCCGACGCGGCGGGCTCAGGGCTGGCTTGGGCGAACTCGGCGGCGGCAGCGACACAGGCCTTGATCGTCCGGTCGATCTCCTTCAATCCGGCCTCGTCGATCACGCCCCGGTCGGTCAAGGTCTGGCGTAGCCGGTCGATCGGATCGTGGTGGTCCCGCATCTCGGACACCTCTTCCTTGCTGCGATATTTGGCCGGATCGGACATTGAATGACCACGAAAGCGATAGGTCATCATTTCCAGGATGAAAGGACCGGCCCCGGCGCGAGCATAGGCCAAGGCGCGTGCGGCCGCTGACCGCACCGACAATACGTTCATGCCGTCGATTCGCTCGCCGGGAATGCCATAAGCGGCACCGCGCGCGCATAATTCATCGCCTGCGGCATGGCGGGCCGAGGCTGTTCCCATCGCGTAGAGGTTGTTCTCGATTACGAACACGACCGGCAGCTTCCACAGGGCCGCCATGTTGAAAGATTCGTAGACTTGCCCCTGGTTGACCGCGCCATCGCCGAGATAGATGTGGGCAACGCCGCCATCGCCCCGGTACTGGTGCGCGAACCCCAGCCCGATCCCAAGGGGTACTTGGGCCCCGACGATGCCGTGACCGCCATAAAAGCGATGTTCGCGGCTGAACATATGCATCGAGCCGCCCTTGCCGCGCGAATAGCCATCCGCTCGTCCGGTCAGTTCGGCCATGACTCCTTTGGGGTCCAGCCCACAGGCGAGCATATGGCCGTGATCGCGATAGCTGGTGATGCAGGAATCCGCCGGTTCGGCCATGGCCTGCATTCCGGTGACCACCGCTTCTTGACCGATATAAAGGTGGCAGAATCCGTTGATTAGCCCCATGCCGTAAAGCTGACCGGCTTTTTCCTCGAAGCGGCGGATCAGCAGCATCGAGCGGTATAGTCGCAGCAATTCCTGGGGCGGGGGCGTGGCTGGGGTTGCGGGGTCTATTTTAGCGGCCATAAAACTCCCCCTGCGGATTTTAGCGAAGAGCTCATACCCACAGGTGGAGCAAAACAGGTCGGTCCGCAAGGGTAGGGGGGAGAATTCGACGCTGTGCCGGAGTCAATGATGGCGGTCGAACACAACGATGTCGCCGTCTTTGCTCATGTTGAGCATGATGCGGGCGCGCTCTTCCAGCATGTCCTGATCCAGGTGGTCGGGCCGCAGCAGCAATACCCGGTGCTCCATCTCGCGCCGTTCCGACGAAACCTTCGCCAATTGCATTTCGGCGTTCAGGATTTCATCTTGCAGACGCAGCCACGCACGGATGCCTCGATCACCTTCGACAGTGTGATAGGCAAAATAGACCACAGCGCAGACTCCGACCAGAGGTCCAGAAATGTGGCGAAGGTAGCGTCGAATATCCTGAATCATGGCGGAATGAAATCACAGCCTGAATTATCGCGTCAATACCCGCCCGAAGAAAAAATAGATTTCGACAGGGTTCGCGAGATTTCAATCAAAGCAAGCGCTTTCAGTTCATTCTCTGTGAATTGTACCACATTGACCCGATGAACGGAATGCGAACGCAATTTTTCGAGGTCTAGTTTGCCGCACCGCGCCGCGCACGATCGGCGGCGGCGACCGCCATTTCAGCGTTTTCTCCAGCCTGGAGGATATGATAGCCCGAGAACATGGCAAAACTGTGCGATCTGCCCTGCCAGACGAAGGGGAGCAGGTTGATCTGCTCCATCATCTCGCGCACCTTTGTTCGCGCCACCGCCAAGCCGGTCGAGACCAGCACCAGACCGAAATCGCTGCCTCCCAGCAATCCTCTGGGATCGGTCGTGCGCAGTGCGCCGACCAGATTGGCGCAGATATGGCGAAGAGCGGCTTCACCCGCCGCCATCCCATCCTGCTGACGAATCTGTTCGATTCCAGAGACGTGCAGAACCACCAGCGTCCCATCGGCAGCGCCCGAAGCCATAAGAGTCTCGACTGTCCGCATGAAGCCGCGTCGGTTCGGAATCGGGACCAGGCTGTCCTGATCAGCCAGGGTTTCCAGGTGGGTCAGGCGACGGCGCGCAAGAGACTCTGCCCAGCGCAGCCGGTCGAGTTCTCCCAGCAGGCCGGTGATCGCGGTCATCACCGCCGGGGTTACCACCGAATCGGGCAAGCCCAGGATCGAGGCGACATCGGTAGTCGAATGTTCGGTTCGTGGTGGTTCCGGCGGTGGGTATGGCGAATGCGGCGCATGGCCGAATCCATGCGGTTCACGCTCCCGCCCGCCCCCTGTTGTCAGGGTGACGGGAATCAATGGGTCGGTGCGGAACTCGTTGGCCATCTTTCAACTCTTCTGGTCCGGGCCAAGCTTAAGGGCGAATAATGTTATCATAAGGGCATCTATCGTGCCTTAAGTGTCCACACCACCTAGGGGGTTGCCGCAGCCTCGTTCGGCTCCGAGACTGGCAGGACGATTCTGAACGTCGATCCCGAGCCTGGATGACTTTCGACGCTGATGACGCCGCCCATTCCCTTGACGAGGTTCTGCACGACCGAAAGCCCCAGTCCGGTGCCTTGTCCAACCGGCTTGGTGGTAAAAAACGGGTCGAAGATGCGGGCGATGGTCGCGGCATCCATCCCATCTCCGGTATCGCTAATGCTGATCTTGACGTAATGGGCGGTGGGGGAAAGGGCCGAAAGTGGGTTTAGCGGTGGGTCCGAGACGCTTTTTTGGACCATGCGTTCGCGCGCGGCGGTGATCAGCGCCGCCAGCCCCGCCGGGTCCAGTTCGATCAGCGATAGGGTCAGTGTTCCGTGCCCCTCCATTGCGTCGCGGGCGTTGTTGACCAGATTGAGCAGGATTTGCTGCAATTGTCCGCCGTCGCCGATGATGGTGGCGCGGTCGATTTCGCGTTGCCGCACGACCTTGATCGAGGGCGGCAGAGTTGAGGCGGCCATGGCGGTGAAATCGTCGAACACCCGCACTAGATCGACCGGTCCCAGAACCTTGCTTTCCTTGCGGCAATAGGTGAGCACGTTGCGGACGATCTCGCGGCTGTTCTTCGAGGCGTCGATGATCCGTCGGCATCGTTCGGCGTTGCGCTCGTCGAGACTGGCGGTGCGGGCAATCATCTCGGCCCCCATCAGGATCGGTCCCAGCATATTGTTCAGCTCATGGGCGATGCCGCCGGCCAAACGACCCAACGCTTCTAGTTTCTGCCCCTCGTGCAGCAGCAATTCGAGTTGTCGCCGTTCGTGGGCGATGCGGGTTGTCTCGGTGACATCCTCGATGAAGAACAGCAGCGACGGCTCGGTCTGATCCGGTGCGGTCGGATAGCGGGTGCCGGTCATGCGCCAGTGACGTTCGGCTCCGTCCGCGAGGCGGGGAGAGCACAACAGCCCGAATGACATCCCCGCCGGGGGAATCCGCGATGGTGGCGGAAGCAATTCGTTCGGAATGAAAGTGCGTAGATTGGTTCCGAGCAGGCTGGAATAGCCGTCGCTGGCCATGCTCTCGAACGCCGGATTGCAGAACCGGATGACGCCATCCATCGTCACAACGACGATCCCCAGCGCGGCGGTGACGAAGGTCAGACGGAGCCGCCGTTCGCTTTCCGCCAGCCGTCGTTCCGCGTCGCGTCGCCTAGTGATGTCGCGGCCGATCACGATCAACGACAGCCGTCCGTCGCTGCGCAATTCGCTGACCGTCATCTCGAAGGGAAAACGCGACCCGTCGCGTCGTCGCCCCATCATCTCGTTATCGATCGAGCGGGACGGAGCCTCAGGGTCGGCTGCCGCCAGTACCACTGGCGACGGGGCGCCCGGCTCGATCAGATCGGCGAAGGGCAGGCCGGGGCCTTCGTTGGGGCTAAGGGTAAACTCCCTGCGTGCGGCGGAATTGCACCATATTACCCGGTCGTCATCGGATAAAATGAATATGCAATCTTGCGCATGATCCATCAGAGTCTGATGATGAAATTCGGCGCGGATCGAGCGGGTGTTGTCCAGCCAGACTCCGTCCCAGACGATCCGTCCGTCCGCCGCCGTGTGCGGGCGCGAGGATTCCCGCATCCAGCGGGTTTCGTCGCCGGCGGTGATGACGCGGAAATCGATACGGCAGGGCGACAGGCTTCGGGCCGAGTCGTGGATCGACGACAGATAGTTCTCACGGTCGGCCCAATGAATGACACCAAGCGAGCCGCAGGCAGAAACCGTCAATGCCTCGGGGGGGACGCCCAGGGTGCTGGCGGTTCTCTCGGAAATCCACGGATAGTGAATGGAGCCATCGGCCAACATCTCCCGTTGCCACGACAGGCAATCGAGGTCGGCCAGGATGTCTGCTTTCGGTCCGCAAAACAGAGCGGGATCTGTTTCGTTTTGGGGGGGTGGAATGACGGGCGCGAGCGGGTCGGAGCGGGTCATGAAGTCGCCTTACAAGGGATGGAGGCTTGCATCCGAGGTTAGTGTACCATGAGGTTTCGTGCGGGGCGAGGTCCGCCCCCGGAGCGGGAGGGTAACGGTGGTGGCGCCGCGCGCGCATGTGGTGGTGATCGGCAACGAAAAGGGCGGGTCGGGCAAGACCACCGTTGCGATGCACGTGACGGTCGGACTGATGCGGCTGGGGTTTCGGGTCGGCTGCATCGATCTCGATCACCGTCAGCAATCGCTGGGCCGCTATGTCGCCAACCGGGTTGGCTGGGTCAGTCGGACCTCGGTCGCGCTGCCCATGCCCCGGATGGCGGTCGTGTTGCCATCCGACGTCGATTCGAAGAGTGGTGCGATTGCGGAGGAATGCGAAAGCTTCGACCGTGTTTTGACCGATCTTGCCGACACTTGCGAGTTCATCGTCGTCGATTGTCCCGGTGCCGATGTCGCTTTGGCCCGCCACGCCCATATCCACGCCGATACTCTGATCACCCCGATCAACGACAGCCTGCTCGATCTCGATCTGCTCGGGCGGCTCGATCCCGTCAGCCGCAAACTGGTTCAGGCCGGTCCCTATGCCGATCTGGTGTGGGATCTGCGGCGCGAGCGTCGGCGACGGCATCGTTCCGGTATCGATTGGGTGGTGACCCGCTCGCGCTTATCGCCCCTGACCGACCGCAACAAGCTGATGATGGCCGATCTGCTGCCCGAGATGCAGCGGGTGCTGGGGTTTCGCCTCGCCGATGGATTCGGCGAGCGGATGATCTATCGCTATTTGTTCCTGTGGGGGCTGACCGTGCTCGATCTTGATCAGGCCGGGATCGGGATGGAAATGACGAAATCGCACCGCTCGGCCCGCGATGAGGTCTGCGCCCTGCTGGGCGAGTTGTGGCTACCCCGTGTCGCCGACCGGCTCGACCGGCTGAGAGACCCGCCGGTCTGAGCCAAGACCGGCGCTACCCGACAAAGGCATGCTTCGCCAGCGCCGCCGCTGCCAGTACCCACACAGCGATGCCGATTTCCCGCCCGCGCCCGGACAAAAACTTGATCGCGGTATAGGAAATCAGCCCGAAGGTGATCCCGTCTGCAATCGAGAAGGTCAGGGGCATTGCCAGCGCGGTAATCGTTGCAGGCACCGCTTCGGTCACATCGTCCCAATCGATCCCGCTCAGGCTGCCCGTCATCACGCAGGCGACGAACAGCAGGGCCGGGGCGGTGGCATAGGGTGGCACCGACGCAGCCAGTGGGCTGAAGAACAGCGCCAGCAGAAACAGGCCCGCGACCGTGACGGCGGTCAGGCCGGTGCGTCCACCCGCTTTGATGCCGGCGGCGCTCTCGATGAAACTGGTGGTGCTGGACGTGCCCAGCGCGGCACCGCCCGTCGCCGCCAACGCGTCGGCGATCAGCACCCGCCCGGTGCGCGGTAGTTTGCCCTTCGCATCGAGTAGCCCGGAGCGATGCGCCAGCCCGACCAGGGTTCCGGCATTGTCGAACACCACGACAAACAAAAAAGCGAAGATGATCGCCACCAGCCCCAGGTCGAGGGCGCCGCGGATATCCATCGCCAGGAAGGTGGGGTCGATGCTGGGCGGAGGGGCGACGATGCCGCCGAAGGGGCTGACTCCCATCGCCATTCCTGCCGCTGCCGTTCCAAGGATACCGATCAGGATCGCCCCAGGAACTTTACGGGCATCAAGCGCGACCATGATCAGAAACCCAGCGATCGAGAGCAGGACAGACGGCTGGTGCAGATCGCCAAGCGTTACCAGGGTGCTGGGATGGGCGACCACAAACCCTGCGTTCTTCAGGGCAATGATGCCGAGAAAGAGTCCAATTCCGGCCGATATCGCCAGCTTCAGCGAATGGGGGATCGCGTCGATGATCGCATCGCGCGCCGGGGACAGCGCCAGGGCAAGGAACAGCAGCCCGGAAACGAACACCGCGCCCAGCGCGACTTGCCAGGAATGGCCCAGTCCCAGAACCACGGTATAAGTGAAATAAGCGTTGAGCCCCATTCCTGGTGCCAGCGCGATTGGATAATTCGCCAACACTCCCATCAGCAGGCTTCCCGCCGCCGCCGCCAGACAGGTTGCGGCGAAGACGGCACCGTGATCCATCCCGGCCTCGGCCAGAATCGCAGGATTGACGATGATGATGTAGGCCATCGTCAGAAAGGTAGTCAGCCCGGCCAGTATCTCGGTCGAAACCGAGCTTCCCTGAGCCTTGATCGCGAACAGACGTTCCAGCACGGTCCCCCCCCATCCCTTGCAAACAGCCGTCGGTCAGGGATAGCGCACCAGGACGTTCCGGCCAAGGCCGATGCAGGACACTTTTCGCATTGTTGCCTCAATGTTCCCATGATACGGTTGCACGCTTCACCTTGACCGGAAAGCCGGATCGTCTTGGCCAAAGCCTCTCCCCGTTTCGTTTGTCAGGAATGCGGTTCCGTCACGACCAAGTGGGCGGGCAAGTGCGAGGCCTGCGGTGCCTGGAATTCGATTCAGGAGGAAGCGGCCCGCGACGAGATCCCCAAGGGACTGACCGCGGGCAAGGGGCGACGGATCGATTTCGTCGCACTTGAGGGCAGTTCTGCCCCATTGCCGCGTCTGATCACTGGTATCGGCGAACTTGACCGTGTTTGCGGTGGCGGGCTGGTTCCCGGTTCGTGTCTGCTGGTCGGCGGCGATCCCGGCATCGGTAAATCGACTTTGCTGCTTCAGGCAAGTGCGGCCCTGTCCGCCGGGGCTCGGGTTGCCTATATATCGGGAGAGGAAGCGGTCGATCAGGTACGGATGCGTGCTCATCGCCTGGGTCATGCTCGGGCGGGGGTGGCACTGGCCTCGGCGACCAGTCTGCGTGATATCATTGCGACGCTTGACGGTCCCGACGCCCCCAACGTGGTCGTGATCGATTCGATTCAGACGGTGTACGCCGATAGCATCGAAGCGGCCCCCGGCACGGTCAGTCAGGTGCGTGCCGCCGCCGCCGAACTGATCCGGCTCGCCAAGCGACGCGGCTTCGTGCTGTTCCTGGTGGGCCATGTCACCAAGGAAGGGACGATTGCCGGTCCTCGCGTGCTGGAACACATGGTCGATACCGTGCTCTATTTCGAAGGGGATCGCGGCCACCAGTTTCGTATCCTGCGCGCCACCAAAAACCGCTTTGGCGCGACCGACGAAATCGGGGTGTTCGAAATGACCGAACAGGGCTTGTCCGAGGTCGCCAATCCCTCGGCCTTGTTTCTGGCCGAACGGCGCGGCAACGTGTCGGGTTCGTGTGTCTATGCCGGGATTGAGGGCAGTCGCCCGATGCTGGTCGAGATTCAGGCGTTGGTGGCACCGTCGTCGCTGTCTTCGCCCCGTCGGGCAGTGGTCGGTTGGGACACGGGCCGTCTGGCGATGGTGATGGCGGTGCTGGACGCCCGTTGTGGGCTTGCTTTGTCGGGGAATGACGTTTATTTGAACGTCGCAGGCGGCTTGCGCATCACCGAGCCGGCGGCAGATTTGGCGGTGGCCGCGGCCTTGGTGTCGTCGTCGTCCGATGTGCCCGTTCCGGCCGATATGGTCGTGTTCGGCGAGGTCGGGCTGTCAGGCGAGATTCGTGCCGTGTCCCAGGCCGACCTTCGTTTGAAGGAGGCCGCCAAGCTGGGTTTTGCTCAGGCGCTGGTGCCATCCAGGCCGCGCCGGGACAAATCGGTCGGTGCGTCGGCCGGGACGTTGACGATACGCACCGTCGGGCATCTTCAGGATGTGTTGGGGCTGTTCCGCCCGGCATAGCCGTCGATTGGAAACAGGGCGAATGGGAAACCTCAATATCACCGTGGTTGACGTTGTCGTGATCGGGGTTCTGCTCGGCTCGGCAGGCTTCGCCTTTCTGCGTGGCTTCGTTCAGGAAGTTCTGTCGATCACCTCGTGGGTCGGAGCGGTGTTCGCCACCCTTTACGGTTTTTCCACATTCCAGCCGTTCTTTCGCTCGCAGATCGGCGTGCCGTGGGCTGCCGATGCCGCCACCGGCGCCTGCCTGTTCCTGGTGACCCTGCTGGTCTTGTCCCTGTTGACCAAACGAGTGTCCGACCGGGTGCGCCAAAGCGCGATGAATAGTGTCGATTCCTCGCTTGGTTTTGTGTTCGGTCTGGCGCGCGGCGCCGTGCTGGTGTCGTTGGCGTTTCTTGCCACCGCCTGGCTGTTCGACCGCCCCGAGCATTATCCGGCCTGGTTGGCCGATGCGCGCAGCCGCCCCTGGCTTGAGCGTGGCGGCAATATGTTGAAATCGATGGCTCCCGAAGGCTTTGGTCAGGCTGAGATCAAGGCCCGTACCGTCTCTTCAGAAACCCGCCAGATGATCGAGGCGGAGCAGACCTTTCAGAAATTTGTTTCCCCCCNGCCGGCCGCACCCTCTACCGTGACCCCAGGGGCCACGTCCGCTCCGACGCGCCCGGCTCCAGTCTACGACAGCGAAAGCCGTGCCCAGATGGAGCGGCTGATCCGCGGCAATCAGTAGGATCTCTTCCCGATGCTGACCACCCATCCTTTCGACGACGATCACCTGCACGAGGAATGCGGGGTGTTCGGCATCTTCGGCCACCCGGAGGCGGCGGCCCACACCGCGCTCGGGTTGCACGCGCTGCAACATCGCGGCCAGGAAGCGGCCGGTGTCGTCACGTTCGACGGACACCAGTTCCACAATCACCGTGGTCTCGGCCATGTCGAAGACAATTTCGGCAACGAATCGGTGATTCGGAAGCTGAAAGGGACGATGGCGGTTGGCCATGTCCGCTATTCCACGACGGGCGAGACCCTGTTGCGCAATGTCCAGCCGCTGTTCGCCGAGATGGAGTTCGGCGGGCTGGCGCTGGGGCATAACGGCAACCTGACCAATGCGATGGCGCTGCGCCGCCAGTTGGTGCGCCGCGGCTGTCTGTTCCAGTCAACCACCGACACCGAAGTTATCATTCACCTGATCGCGATCAGCCTTTATTCGACGGTCGAGGATCGGCTGATCGACGCGCTGCGTCAGGTCGAAGGGGCTTATTCCCTGGTCGCCCTGACGCCGGATTCGGTGATCGGTGTACGCGACCCGCTTGGCATCCGTCCGCTCTGTCTGGGTCGGATGGAAAAGAGCTGGGTGTTGGCCTCGGAATCCTGCGCGCTGGACATCATCGGCGCCGAGTTCGTCCGCGATGTCGAGCCGGGCGAGATCATCATTCTCTCGGCCGAGGGTGTCCGCTCTCTGAAGCCGTTCGCCAAGCAGCCCAGTCGCTTCTGCATCTTCGAATACATTTATTTCGCCCGTCCGGATTCGATGATCGAAGGCATCAGCGTCTATGAAGTGCGCAAGCGCATCGGCGCGGAGCTGGCCCGCGAGAGCGGGGTCGAGGCCGATCTGGTGGTTCCGGTGCCGGATTCCGGCGTTCCAGCGGCGATCGGTTATGCTGCCGAGGCCGGGGTTCCGTTTGAACTGGGCATTATTCGCAACCATTACGTCGGTCGCACCTTCATCCAGCCGACCGACAGCATCCGCCACACCGGCGTCAAGATGAAGCACAACGCCAACCGTGCCTCGCTGGCCGGAAAGCGGGTGGTTCTGGTTGACGATTCGATCGTGCGCGGCACCACCTCGCGTAAGATCGTCGAGATGGTCCGTCAGGCTGGCGCGACCGAAGTACACATGCGTATTTCCAGCCCGCCGACGACCTATTCCTGCTATTTCGGCATCGACACGCCGGAGCGGAGCAAGCTGCTGGCCGCCCGCCACGATGTCGAGGGGATGGCCCGCCTGATCGGTGTCGATTCGCTGGCCTTTATTTCCCTCGACGGTCTGTACCGCGCTGTCGGTGAGCCCAGTCGTAACGCTGCCCAGCCGCATTATTGCGACGCCTGTTTCACCGGCGATTATCCGGTTCGGCCGACCGATTTCATCGATAATGGCGGTGAGATCGAGCAATTGTCCTTGCTGACCGAGGATATTGCCTGATGTCGGGCCAGCTGGAGGGAAAGGTCGCGCTGGTTACCGGCGCATCGCGTGGGATCGGTGCCGCCGTGGTGCGCCGATTCGCTGCCGAGGGGGCAGAGATCATCGCGATTGCCCGGACTCAAGCTTCGCTGGAGGAACTGGACGACGAAATCCGCGCTGTCGGCGGCAAGCCGTTGGTGCTGGTGCCCGAGGATCTGCGGAAGCCTGAGGTCATCGATCGTGTCGCTGCCGCGATCTTCGACCGCTGGGGCCGTCTCGATATCCTGGTCGGGAATGCCGGAGTTGTCGGCGGCGGCCTGCGTCCGGTCGCCCATCTCGAACCTCGCGATTGGGACGAGATGATCGCCGTTAACCTGACCGTCAATTGGCGTCTGATCCGCGCCATGGACCCGCTGCTGCGGATGTCCGAGGCGGGGCGGGCCGTGTTCACCGCCGCCGCCGAGGCCACCCAGGCTCCCGCTTTTTGGGGCGGCTATGCAGCGGGCAAGGCCGGTCTGGAGGCGGTGGTGCGGTGCTGGGCGGCAGAGGTCGCCAATGTCACCCCGTTACGTGTCAATCTGCTCGATCCCGGTCCAGTCGCCACCCGGCTGCGCACGATCGCCTATCCCGGCGAGGATCAGACCCGACTGACCCAGCCCGAGGCGGTCGCCGGAGCGTTTCTGTCCCTCTGTCTGCCTACGTGCGAGAGACACGGTGAAGTTGTTCGGATCGCTGGTCCGGACGCCTGAGCCGACAGGAAACGTCTCGCTGCGCCCCGTCCAGGTTTTGCAGTGGAGGCGTCCACTCGGACGTGTCCGCCGATCTTGATCAGACTTGCGCCTTTGGCTGAGGATGAGTTATCCCCATGGATAGGTCATGTCGGTCGGTGTAAGGTCTTTGGAAAATAAAGGGGGCGGCCTTAGAGGGTCGGCAGCAGCGGAATGAGTCCTTCCGATCCGCACGATGCGATGAAAGCTTTTGAGGCGAAGGCCACCAGCCTGATCGCCGCAACTCGCTCTTTGGATATTCCCCGTATTCTGTTGCTGCGCCGCTTAACTCTGGCCGACGAGGAATCAAGAAAGTGGGCGAGCGAAAAGCAGCTTAACGTTGTTTTTTCTGTGGTGCTGGCCAAGGCGGCAGAGCGGTTAGGTCTGCCCGTCTTGAAGGCTCTGCGTGAGCAGGGGCTGACCGCACTGCTTCCCAACGATACGACCGGGCGGGCCGAGGATCTCCGCGTCCTCTCCGAGGTTGTTACTCAATTGCTGGGGCCGCCGGAAATGAGCGAGGCGGAAGCCGTTCGTTCTGCATTCCGCGCTCTGATCGCCCGCGACTTCGCTCCTTCGCCTGAACGGATTGCTCGGACCCAGACCCCGTTGCGTGAGCCGCCGCCGCTGTTCGCGGCCCAATTAGGCCCCGCCACTGAACGTCGGGTGGCTCGGGTGCTGGCCGTTCCCGTGACCGGCGAGCCTGATCCAGCCTCGGTTCCCGACTTTGATTTCGGTGCCCTGTTCGACGAAACCCTGTGCACCTATGCGCAGAAGACGTTGAGCATGTTCCGCATCGCCGGCCCATCGCATGGGGTCCGGTTGCCCTTTCTGCTCGCGCCCGAATTCGGTCAGGCTTATCGCGAGGTGCTGCAACGCTTCGTTCTGCCGCAGATGCGCGCGACCCGCCATATTCAGACCCTGGCCCAAAGCACCAACTGGGCCGAGGCCGGGCCCGGCCGTCTGACCGAGATTATCCAAGGTAGCGAGGTTAATAATCCGATTCTGCACAATTGGGATTCGCGGTGGGCTTCGTTCCGTGCGGGAAAATCGGCGAAGGGACGTAAGACGACACTGAAGCCCAATGACAATCCGTGGCCTCTGCTGCGCGAGGAAGCGACCCGCTGCAACTTCCTGCCGCCCGGCGAGGATGATCTCGTTCTGCTGAAGGACGTGATTCGCTTCGAAGCCGACGCGATGGCCAAATGCTGGCGCGAGTTGGGGCAGCTTTACACGCAGGAATTCGTTCCCTCTGGCCGCCCGGATCAGGGACGGGAAGGCTCCTTACGTGACGGTATCATTAAGTGGGTCGCCAAACTGCCCGATCATGTCGGCGAGCATCTGGCGATCAAGGCGATGTTCGAGTTCGAGAGGATCGATGCGGCTTGGCTGCGCAAGTTGTTGGTAAGCTTTGGTCGCACTGATTCCGAGCGCCGCCGCGTTGTCCCCTATCTGACCGATTTCCTCGCCCAGCTTTAGGCTATAGCCATCGGGGGATGAAGGGACCGCTCCCGAGAGGGGAAGAAGACGCGCAAAAAGACCTGCGGCTTCCACGTCGCGCCGGTCTTCGCGCCTCATCAACCGGATTGGGGGTCCGGACGGGAGCGGCCTTGCACACAGCCTTAACTCCCGCCGGTTCACCGGTCATTGAAAAAGCATAATCAACCCGCGTCTATTCAGCAGCGAGTGCCTCTCGACGCGCTTCGATCACTTTGTCGGCAACCCGTCCGGTCAGTTCCTGAAGATGATCGAACGTCCAGGCGAAGGTTCCGACCCCCATCGTCAGCGACCGTAATTCGACGATCAAATCGTCCATTTCGGCCTGCGGCAAATAGGCGTTGACGGTATCCCAGCCGGGCCAGCCTTCCCTGGCATCGAAACCAAGGATTTGGCCGCGCCGTCCCGAAACGATCCGCTGCGCCTTGGCGGTGTAATCGCTGGGGACCGAGAGTTCGACCAGCAAGACGGGTTCGAGCAGGATTGGCTCGCATTGCGGCATGCCCTCGGCCATTCCAATCCGGGCGGCAGTTTTAAACGCCATGTCCGAACTATCGACGGCGTGATAGCTGCCCTGGGTCAAGGTGACCGAAAGATCGACGACCGGGAAGCCCAGTGCTCCCTGCGACAGGGATTCCGTGACTCCCTGTTCCACCGCCGGAATGAAGTGGCGCGGAACGACGCCGCCCACCACCGTCTCGCGGAACTGGAACCCGGAGCCGCGGGGCAGGGGGGTGATGTCGAGATAGACGTCGCCGAACTGGCCGTGACCGCCTGACTGTTTCTTGTGCCGTCCATGCACCGAGGTGGCCTTGCGGATCGTCTCCTTATAAGGAACGGTCGGCTTGCGGGTGATCACCTGCATATTGAACCGGCTTTTCAGCCGGTCGATCGCGACGAGGAGGTGGATCTCGCCCTGTCCGCGCAGGACCAGTTCGCCGAATTCGCTGTGATCAAGCACCAGCGAGGGGTCTTCCTCACACAGTTTGGCCAGAACGCCGGTCAGCTTGACGTCATCGCCTTTCTTCTCGGCGGCGACGGCCAGCGCGAATAGCGGCGATAGCGGCTTTGTCCACGGCAAGGCGGCCGAGCTATCGACGCACAGCACCCCGCCGGTTGGAATCGAATCAAGACGGCCGAACGCAGCGACATCGCCGGTGCCGACGCGGGCGGCCTTGGCCGGTCCGGTCGCGGTGGGGAGGTAAAGGCCGGAAATACGGCTGTCGCCGACGGTTTGGTTATCGGCGAATTCGCCGCGCCAGACCCGGCCATAACTCAGCTTTCCGGTATGCTGGGCATGGACCGACTTGAAAATCTGGGCCATCGGCGGGCCATCGGCGGCAATGCCAAGGCGGCTGGCGGTGGTGGCGGGACCGGGAACGTCGTGACGCAAAGCCTTGAGCAGGCGACGGATGCCGCTGTTGTTTTCGGCCGAGCCGAAAAATACCGGGACGATCAGGTTATCGGCCAGATCGCGTGACAGATCCTGATATAACTCGTTGGGCGGGGGCTGGATGTCTTCCAGCAATTCTTCCATCAGGCGGTCATCGAAATCGGCCAGATGTTCCAGTAATTCCTGCCGCGCCTTGGATTCCTCGCTCTGGATTTCATCGGGGATGCGGATCAGGTCCGACGGTTGGCCGGGTCGATAGCGGTACGCCCGCTCGGACACCAGATCGATATAGCCGGTGACGGTCTCGCCCTCGCGGATCGGCACCTCGCGCAGCACCAGCGGACGGTCCGAGACCGCCTGAAGGGCTTCCAGGGTCTCGGTCAGCCGGGTTCCGGCGGTATCGACCTTGTTAATGAACAGTAGATGCGGAATCTTGTTTTCATTCAAGAACTTCAGCATCGGTGCCACCATCACCGCGCGGGCGGGATCAGGCTCGCAGACCACCACGGCGGCATCGATTACGGCCAGCGCGTTCAGAGAATCCTGCTTGAATTCAACCGAGCCGGGGCAATCGATGAAGGTCCAGGTTTCGTCCAGATATTGGGCGGTGGCGATGTTGGGTTCGACGCTCATCTGGCGCGAACGAGCCTCCGGACTGGAATCGCCGACAGTCGATCCATCGCGTGTCCGGCCCTTGCGGGCGATGGTGCCACAGGTAAACAACAGGGATTCAAGCAAACTGGTTTTGCCGCTGGCGTAAGGGCCGACCAAAGCGGCCGCCCGCGGCAAGGATGGGGTTCGTGAGGTCATGGTCCCTCCTGGGGAACTCAAGGTTCAGCGCGGCGCTCTTTGTCCCCTTCGCCGCGTGGCGGCGCCCCCCGCCGCTCAAGAATAACCATTTCAGCAGATGGGGCCGCAGGCAACCGGAAACACGCGAGCCAGCTTGATTGCCAGGTATGACGGGTTTGCCTGAAAAACAGGCTGTCCTGCCCAAGTATCGAGCAGGATTTGCAGCCTGGACCCGCAGATTCGCACGCTTTTCCGGGTGGCCGAAGTGGCACGAGCCGTGCTAAATGATTGGCTCATTCAACGTGGGCTCGTCACTCGTTCAACGCGGGCCCTACGCCATTTCTTCCATAGACGGCGGGTACATGAAGAAGATCGAAGCGATCATAAAGCCCTTCAAACTCGATGAAGTGAAGGAAGCCCTTCACGAAGTCGGGCTTCAGGGCCTTACCGTGACCGAGGCCAAGGGTTTCGGCCGGCAGAAAGGGCATACCGAGCTGTATCGCGGCGCCGAGTACGTGGTGGACTTCCTGCCCAAGGTCAAGATCGAGCTGGTGATCGACGAGTCCCTGGTGGAGCGCGCCGTCGAGGCGATCCAGCAGGCTGCTCATACCGGCCGGATCGGCGATGGCAAGATCTTCATCTCCACGGTCGAGGAAGCGATCCGCATCCGCACCGGCGAACGCGGTAGCGACGCAATCTAAAAAGGGGGGTGGCGGCTCCATTTCGTGATTAACGGCACGGGCCGCCGCACACGTTTTTTGAGCACATCCGTCTTTTTGAATCCAACTGTCAGGAAAGTGGCTATGTCCGACGACGTCCAGAAGGTCCTCGAACTGATCAAGGAAAATGACGTCAAGTACGTCGATTTCCGTTTTACCGATCCCCGCGGCAAGTGGCAGCACACCGCCCAGCACGTTTCCACCGTCGATGCCGACATGCTGAACGAAGGCATCATGTTCGACGGGTCGTCGATCGCTGGCTGGAAGAGCATCAACGAATCCGACATGATTCTGATGCCGGACCCCTCGTCGGCCGTGCTGGACCCGTTTGCCGCCCAGGCGCAGTTGATCATCAACTGTGATATTGTCGAGCCGGCGACCGGCCAGCTCTATGACCGCGATCCGCGCTCCATCGCGAAGCGTGCCGAAGCCTATGTCAAGTCGTCCGGCGTGGGCGATGCGACCTATTTCGGCCCCGAGGCCGAATTCTTCATCTTCGATGACGTCAAGTATTCCGTCGGGATGAACAAGGGCTATTACGAGCTGTTGTCGGAAGACGGCGTTGAATCGCAGGGCAAGGATTTCCCCGAAGGCAACCTGGGCCACCGTCCGGGCGTCAAGGGCGGTTATTTCCCGGTTCCGCCGGTGGATGGCCATGTTGACATCCGCGCCGAGATGCTGACCGTCATGGGCGAAATGGGCCTGCCGATCGAGAAGCATCACCACGAAGTGGCCTCGTCGCAGCACGAACTGGGCATCAAGTTCGGCGGTCTGGTGCAGGCTGCTGACTGGATCCAGATCTACAAGTACGTCGTCCACAACGTCGCCGCGTCCTATGGCAAGACC
Source organism: Magnetospirillum molischianum DSM 120 (assembly GCF_000294655.1). GTDB lineage: Bacteria > Pseudomonadota > Alphaproteobacteria > Rhodospirillales > Magnetospirillaceae > Phaeospirillum > Phaeospirillum molischianum. Next base: position 47,015 of record NZ_CAHP01000011.1, on the reverse strand, counting down.
GCGACCTTCATGCCGAAGCCGATCTATGGCGATAACGGCTCGGGCATGCACGTTCACCAGTCGATCTGGAAGGCTGGCAAGCCGCTGTTCGCTGGCACCGGCTATGCCGACCTGTCGGAAACCGCCCTGTACTATATCGGCGGTATCATCAAGCATGCCAAGGCGATCAACGCCTTCACCAACCCGCTGACCAACAGCTACAAGCGCCTGATCCCCGGCTTCGAGGCTCCGGTTCTGCTGGCCTATTCGTCGCGTAACCGCTCGGCTTCGTGCCGCATTCCCTATTCGGCTTCGCCGAAGGGCAAGCGCGTCGAAATCCGCTTCCCCGATCCGGGTGCCAATCCGTACCTCGCCTTCGCGGCGATGCTGATGGCCGGTCTGGACGGTATCGCCAACAAGATCCACCCCGGCGATCCGATGGATAAGAACCTGTACGATCTGCCGCCGGCTGAATTGGCACAGGTTCCGACCGTGTGCGGTTCGCTGCGCGAAGCTCTGGAGAGCCTGCGGGCCGACCATGACTTCCTCGTCAAGGGTGACGTGTTCTCGAAGGACTTCATCGAGAGCTACATCGACCTGAAGTACGAAGAGGTCTATCGCTTCGAACACACCCCGCATCCGGTCGAGTTCCAGATGTATTACTCGGTTTAATCCGAGGACTGGTTCCCGAACGCTCCACCGGCCCAGATAAGGGCTGGTGGAGCTGTTCAGTGAACCAGTCAAAAAACCCCCGTCAGGAAACTGGCGGGGGTTTTTCTTTGTCCGAAGCCAGGAGACGAGGGTGTTTCGGAGCGGCGCGTTTACGCTATGGCAACGGCTTTCCATATCGAAATTTTGCGTGGTGATGGGGCATCATCCAGCAGCTTTGGGATGAATGTGTCTGTAAGGGTGGTTTTTATTTATTCAGAATTTTTATTTTAAAGGTAGATCCATCCATTTTTCGTTTTTGTCTTCCTATATCAATTCTCTGGGAGAATGATCGTGAAGAAATATGCTGTCGGCAAGTTCAAGGGGTCGATGGTCGCGCTGGTTACTCCGTTCAAGGATGGACGGATTGACGAAGCTGCGTTCATCTCATTGTGCGAGCGGCAGATCCGTTGTGGCAGCGCGGCTTTGGTTCCGTGTGGGACAACGGGGGAGGCTTCGACTCTGACCCATCAGGAACAAAGCCGTCTGATCGAGTTGTCCGTGTGGGCGGCGCGGGGGCGGGTGCCGGTCATTGCCGGAGCCGGGTCGAATTGCACCGTGACCACGATCGGTATGGTTGCCGAAGCAAAACGACTGGGGGCCGACGCGGTTCTGTGCATCGTTCCTTATTATAATCGTCCGTCGCAGGAAGGGCTGTACCAGCATTTTCTGTCGGTTCAGTCCGAGTCGAACCTTCCTGTTATTCTCTACGACGTTCCCAAGCGTACCGGGGTTGCCCTGGAACTGGAGACGATCGTTCGGCTATCGGAATTGCCCAATATTATCGGCATCAAGGATGCTTCTGGCGATTTGGCCCGTGCCGCCAGAATGCGTCATTACGTGGCGCCTGAATTCTTGAGATTGTGTGGCGACGATGCTCTGGTTCCGTCATTCTTGACCTTGGGGAGCCAGGGGGCGATCTCGGTCACTGCGAATGTCGTTCCGGCACTTTGTGCTGCCTTGCATCGTGCCTGGGTAACCTACGATACGGCGAAGTTGCAGCGGATTTCGAGCGATCTCGATCCGTTGAACAAGGCGCTGTTCCTCGAATCCAATCCCGTTCCGGTCAAATGGCTCCTGTCCCGTCTTGGATTGATCCAAGGAGAGCTTCGTCTGCCTTTGGTTTCGCTGAACGAGCGGTTTCATGCCCAGATTCTTGACTCGATCAAGCCGATTCTGCCCGCCGAGGCCGAGGCGATGATCTCTGTCGATCTAAGCCGCAGCATTGCGGCGGAATGATCCTATGCCCGTAATACATCATAGCCCATTGCGGATGGACGCGATCCAAGCGTGGTGTCCGCGCTGTTACCGCGAGACCGAGCAGACGGTGGAATGGGTCGAGGGGGGCGCAACGTCCACTCATTGGTGCAACCGCTGTCTGTCTCCTCGCGAGGTGTCGGTTCAGGTCGTGCGAAAGCCCGCCCCGTCTCCCGTTGCGCTCGCGCCCCGTGCCGTTTCCCCGCTGTGGAACGGGGTTGGGATCATCACGCCACACTGCATCATTTCCAATCTCGGCGCGGGATCGAAGACGGGGGCGCTGTCGCTTCTTGCCAAGCAGGCCGCCGCCCTTAGCGGGCACGATCAAAAGGAAATTTATCGTGTCCTGGAGGCACGGGAACGGCTGGGATCAACCGGCGTAGGAAACGGCGTTGCTATTCCGCATGCGCGCATTGCGGGGCTTCATCATCCCTATATCGTCTTTGCCCGCACGGTCCATCCCATTCATTTCGATTCCGTTGACGAGCAACCCGTCGATCTGATGTTCCTGCTTTTGTCCCCGGAACGGGACCCGGCGCTTCATCTCAAGGCTCTTAGCAGGATCTCGCGTTTATTGCATGATCACGACCTGTGCCAGAAGCTGCGTCAGACGGAGAGTCGCGATGGCCTGTGCGGGCTGTTGATCGACGCCTTTTCCGCCTGACGCATGCCGGACGTCGCGATGACTAGGCGAAGCGGGTGAAGTCGGGTGGACGCTTGGCGAAGAAGGCGTCCACCGCTTCACGCAGTTCTGGAGAGCGCAGCCTGCGCATGAACATTTCCGCTTCCTCGACGATACGGGTATCGACCTCTTCCCTCGGTGATTTCAGCAGGGCTTTGACCTGACGCAACGCCTCGGGAGCCTTGGCGGCGAGGCGGGCGGACAGAGCCACCGCTTCGGGCAGAAGGGTATCGGGTTCCACGACTTGGGCGACCAGACCGATGTCGCGGGCGGTCTCGGCGTCGAAGGTGTCGCCAAGCATTAGAAGCGCAGCGGCACGATGGTAGCCGACAAGGCGGGGCAGCAAAAGCGAGCTTCCCGCTTCGGGGACCAGACCGAGATTGATAAAAGGAAAGGCGAACTGAGCCCCGCGCGCCGCAATCACCACATCACAATGCAGGAGCATGGTCGCGCCGACCCCGATTGCCGGTCCGTCAACCGCTGCAACTAAAACTTTGCTGGCCGCAGCCAAGGTTCGGATGAAGCGGAACGCGGGGTGATCGGGACCATCGGGCGGATTTTCCAGAAAATCGCGCAGATCATTTCCGGCGGTGAAAACGCCGCCATTACCCTGAAAGAGAACGACACGCACCGCCGGATTGGCTTCGGCGGATTCGAGTGCGGTGGCAAGTTCGGCATACATCGCGACTGTGATCGCGTTGCGCTTATCCGGTCGGTCGAAGCCGACGATCATGGTCGCGCCATCGTGCCGGATGGTAATTCCCGTCATGTTTGGTCCTTCCCCGTTATCTGTTGTTTTTTGATTTTTTATTACGTGCGGAGTCGCCGAGTCTGCCGCTAAAAAAATAGATGACGCGACAGCAAGCTCCTCTTCCAGGCATTCCATGATGGAATGCACCAGAAGAGAGTACGTTTGAACTCATGGTGCGATCAAGCGTTCGGAGTCAGGAATTCTCCGGTTTGCACGGCCGCCCGCTCAATGCTCGTCGAAGCAATGTGCGCCGGATCAAACAAAAATGGTTTAGTCCCAGGATGCCGTAACCGGACGCCGCATGAGTCTGCGGACAAGCAGGGATAGCCCCCCGCACAGCACAAAATACATCGCCGCCGTGAACAGAAAGATCGTCGTGGGATAAAGCTGGGTTCTGTTGTTGACCTGACTGGCCACCATCGTCAGTTCTGGCACATTGACGATGAACGCCAGCGACGTGTCCTTAATCAGGGATGCGAACAGGCTGACATAGGACGGGACCAGATTGATCAGGGCTTGGGGGAGCAGCACCCAGACCAGAGTCTGGATTTCGGAAAGCCCGGTGGACAAAGCGGCCTCACGCTGTCCGCCCGACAACGCCTGTAATCCCGACAGGGTGCTGTACATCACCGCCGCCGAGGTGAACCAAGCTAGGGCCAGAATGACCGACACCGTGCCGGGAATGTTGCCGCCAAACAGGGCCGGAACCAGGAAATAGACCCAGAAAATAACGAAAATCAGGGGGATGCCCCGTATCAGATCGGCCCAAAGAAAAAGCACTCGCCGAACCGGCCCGGTCGAGAACCACGCCAAGATCGCCAGGGCGATCCCGACACAAAGGGCAAGCACGCCCGAAGCCAGGGCGATCACCACGCTGAGAAGCAGCCCTCCCAGTTCTCCCTGGGCCAGACGCCCCCACAGCAGATAGTCGATATTGCGCCAGATGATGTCGAGTTCAGGCGGCATTTCCGGCTCCTGTCTCGTTCCGTCCATCCCGCCGTTTGGGAGCGAATGCCAGCATAAGCCGCCCCATCGCCAGCCCAAGCAGAAGGTACAGGCTGGTTCCGACGGCGAACGCCTCGATTGCATGCGAATTATAGCTTTCGATCTGGCGCACTTGATAGGTGATCTCGGCCAGACCAATTGCCGTCGCCAGCGAGGAGAGCTTCATCAAATTCAGGTATTGCCCAACGACCGACTGAAAGGAATTGGTCAGGGCTTGGGGGAGCAGGATAAAGCGAAGGCTGGCCCAATGGCCGAAGCCCTGGCTTTGTGCCGCTTCACTCTGGCCTTTGGGAAGAGCAAGCAACCCGGCGCGAATTTCCTCGGCGATGAACACCGCCGAAAATATTCCCAATCCCCAGGTCGAGGCGATGAATTCCGGGCTGACCAGCGGGATGTTGCCGGGAAAGGTGGCCCAGGAATGTTCGGCGTTGATCCAGTCGCGAATGCCGGTCGGCAACAATCCGAATGCGGCGAAATACCAGAACATCATCTGGACTAGAAAGGGGGTGTTGCGGAACAGTTCGATGAGTCCGGCCGCGCCCACCCTGGCCGCACGGCTTTCCGATATCCGCAGGCCGAGCAGGATTACTGCCAGCAGGCTTGCGACCAGACTAGCGGCGATCGTGACGACAATTGTGGTGAGAAAGCCGGTCAGCAGCCAGTGCAGAGGTGCCCCGCTTAGGACACCCGCGAAATCGACGCTAAATCCCATCAATCCCCCGTCGTGTGCAAAGGAGACAGCAATTGACGCAAAAAGCGCTGGGCACGGGGATGACGGGTCGCGAGAAAGAACTGCTCGGGCGGGGCATCTTCAAGGATTACGCCGCCATCGATGAAGATAACGCGGTCGGCGATCTCACGCGCGAATCCCATCTCGTGGGTCACCACCAGCATCGTTATTCCGGTTTCGGCCAGTTGCCGGATCACGGTGAGGACTTCACCGATCATTTCCGGGTCAAGCGCCGAGGTTGGTTCATCGAACAGCAGAATCTTGGGCTGCATCGCCAGGGCGCGGGCGATGGCCACTCGCTGCTGCTGTCCGCCCGACAATTGTGACGGATAGCTGGCTTCCTTGTCGCTCAGGCCGACTCGCTTCAGTAACTCGCGGGCTCGGGACAGGGCTTCCTCCGCCGATAGTCCAAGAACCTTGCGTGGGGCCAAGGCGATGTTTTCGGCGGCGGTCAGATGGCCGTACAGATTGAATTGTTGAAAGACGAATCCGATGCCGGTGCGCAACCTCTGGAGAGCGGCCCCCCGATAGGATGCCGTGCTGTGCCCGTCGATCAGAATATCGCCCGATGTCAGGCTTTCCAGTCGGTTGACCAAACGGATCAGCGTCGATTTGCCCGAGCCGGATGGGCCACAGACAACGACGACCTCGCCTTGTGCGACCGACAGATCGATCCCCCGGATAACGGGCGTCGTTCCATAGGATTTCGTGACGGATCGGAATTCGATTACCGGGGAGAAACTGTCTGTCATCAACGGACCGATTTGAAGCCAGGAACGGACGAAAAAGGCGCTCCCCCGCCGATGTGGCGGGGGAGCTGTTACCAAGGGTAACGGGGATCGAACCGTTCCCTCAAGAAAGATGTCACGGAGCGCCGATTTTGAAGTTCCGAGCACCAGGAGCCTTGCTCTTCGCCCCGAACCATTGCTCGAAGATCTTCTCGGCCTGGCCGTTGTTTTCGAGATCGGACAGGATCGTGTTGACCTCGGTCAGCAACGCTTTTTCGTCCTTCTTGATTGCGACGCCGATCAACTCACGGCTCAACAATTCAGGCAGGATCTTGTATTTGCTCTTGTCCGGCGCTTCGGCCAGCAGACCGGCCAGGATCTCGGCGTCCTGGGTGATCGCCTGGACACTGCCGTTGCGCAAGGCGGCAAACGCCAGTGGGATGTCGTCATAGGACAGCACCCGCGCCTCGGGGAAACGCGCCTTGGCCGCCTGCTCGCCCGTCGTGCCCTTGACCGCGCCGATGCGTGCCTTGGCGTAGTCTTCCAGTTTGCCCGGCGCGTCGGTCGTGACCAGGAATTGCTGGCCCGTCACGAAATAGGGCGTGCTGAACGCGACCACCTTGCCTCGCTCGGGGGTGATGGTGAGGTCGGCGACAATCAGATCGGCCTTGCCCGACTGAAGAACGGGAATTCGGTTGGCGGGGTTGGTCGGCACCAGTTCCAGCTTTACGCCGATCTTTTCGGCGAATGCCTTGGCGAAGTCGATGTCATAGCCTTCGAGAGCGTGAGTCTTCTCGTCAACGAATCCGAATGGCGGGTTGCTGTCGAAAACGGCGACGCGCAAAACCCCCGCTTTGCGAATGTCGCCAAGCTGGTCGGCCTGAGCTGCGCCGGAGACGAAGAGAAAGGCGGCGGCAATGATGTGAGGTATCTTGCGAAACATCGTATTCCCCCGGTTTGGAGAGCATGCGCGGGGAGGGCGATCCGTCCCCGCGTCGCCTTGCCCTAGAAGCTGTATTTCGCGCTGGCCTGGATGCGGTTCGCGGAACCGGACGAGGCCCACGTCTTGGTGTCGGCGTCGTATTGCGGTCTTTCGAGTTCGATATGACCATAAATGTATTCGAGACCGACATCCGTGGATTCCCACGGACTCCAGATCAGGTTGCCGTGGAACGACGACAGGCTTTTGAGCGGTGGGAGGGTCCCGCCACTGGGCGTGTTGAAGTGGCTATAGCCGTAGGCAACGCTGCTGCGCAGGCTGTCGGTCCAGAAGTGGGTATAGCCGACCGTTCCACCCCACACGTCGATCGGCCGGATTTGATCGTCGGTGACGATCGCGGAAATGTACTGACCGTGTTCGAGGTAGCGCCCAACGCCATTGCCATCGACCGTCTGGAACAGCAACTGGTCCTTGCCGAAGGTCTTGATCCCCACTCCGGCCAGGACGCCATAGACGAACTTGCCGTCATTTTGCCCGGACAAGCCGGAATCGGTCGCCAGATAGCGGCCCAGGGCGGCGAAGCCGACATGGCCCCAGGAGGTGTCGGCCGTGTAGCGGACCACCAGATCCGGTGCTTTGTCGATCTTGCTGTCCTTGGGGAAGCTGCCAACGGCATTGAAGTCGCCTTGCGGGCTTTCAATCGCAAGGTCGAGTTTGCCGAGCGGAAGCGGCTGGGTGTAACGCAAGAGCGGCTGGCGCAAGGCCGCGTAACCGACCGGGCCGTTAAAGTCGAGCGTTTCGGGCTGGGCTGTTTCCAGGTCGGAGAAGGTTGTCCAGGTCTGACCGGCCAGGAAGCGTCCTCCCTGCACATAGGCCTGGCGCAGTCGGAACAAGTTCCCGCCGCCGCCCGAGCCGAAGAAGTCGCCTTCGACATAGGTCTTCACGTCGCCGATTGCCTCAGTTCCCGTTAATGCCGTCAGGCTCAGTCGGGTTTCCTGCGCGCTGAAGGTCACCTGTCCGTCGCGGTTTCCCTTTCGGGAATGGCTGAGTGGGATCGATCCGAAATCGGTGGCGACGCTGTTCCCGATATTGCCGGTGATGTCGTCAACCGCATCCAGCTTGACATAGCCGCCGAATTTCAGCGACGTCCGCGTTCCCGGAATCTTGAAGAAACCGGGCTTGGCGGGGTCTCCGGCCAACAGCGGCGGCGCTTCTGGCGCGGCGGCCTGCTTTTTGGCGATGTCCTGCTGCTGGGCCTCGACCTTCTGCAAAGTGTCGCTTTGGGTGCTGACCTGTTTCTTTTGATCGTTGACCTGATTATTCAGTTCGTTGATCTGAGCCCGTTGCTCAACGACCTGTTTTTTCAGTTCATTAACGAGTGACTTCAATTCGCTAATGTCATCGGCATGGACCGGGCCGGAATAGAGCGCCGCCCCCAACCCCAGGGTGGCAACTGAAATCGTCTTGGCATTTTTTGAAAGCAATTTTCCCTCCTGCGCTGCTAGGCAACATCTGGCGTTTTGATTTATCTATTTGCGGTTGTTGCCTTGCTATTCATTAATGAATGCAAGCTTTTTGTTGAATTCTTTGCTAAAGGCAAGAATTTTATTCATTAAATGACAATTTGATGTCGGTTTATCCTGGATTAATACTGTTCATGACCTTGAAATCAATTTATTGGAAATTAAGAGGGGCTATACCTGTCGCCACGGAAAGACAGCACCGCTCATCCCCGCCATCGCCGTGAAGGAAATGGCGGGGGTTGCCGTCTTTGTTTTCAGGAAAACGCTGTTATCCGAAGGTCCGGGGTAAGGATAGCCTTACCAAGCCGGAAGAATGGCGCCCTTGAAGCGCTGGTCAAGAAAGTCAGATACTTCCTTTGATTGATAGGAGGCGACAAGGGTCTTGAAGACCGGCTTGTCCTTGTCCTGCTCCCGAACGGCGATAAAATTACCATAGGGGTTGTTCTTACGCGGTTCCTGGAGCAAGGCGTCCTTAATCGGATCAAACCCGCCATTCAGTGAATAGTTGGTGTTGATGACGGCAGCATCGAAATCATCGAGCGCGCGCGGAAGCTGTGGCGCTTCCAATTCATAGAATTTGATTTTCTTGGGATTTTTGGTGATGTCGAGGAGGGACGGGCTGTCTTGCTTGTCGTCCTTAAATGCGATTAGGCCGTTGGCGGCCAGGAGGCGAAGCGCCCGCGCTCCATTGCTGGGGTCGTTCGGGATGCCGATTTTTGCCCCGGTGGGCAATTGCTCCAGCTTTTTGACCTTCTTGGAATACAGACCGATCGGCTCGACGATGGTAAATCCGATCGGAACGATCTGGTAGCCATGCGCCTTGATCTGGGCGTCCAGATAGGGCTTGTGCTGGAATGCATTGGCATCGAGATCGCCAGCATTGAGGGCGGCGTTGGGCTGGACGTAATCGGAAAACGTAACCAATTCGACATCCAGTCCTTTGGTCGCGGCGACTTTTTTCGCGACTTCGGCGATTTCCTCTTCGGCGCCGCCGATCACGCCAAGTTTCACTTTTTCTGCGGCTTGAGCTGTGGCGGTAACCAGGGCGGCCACCAGTCCAGTCGTCAGAGCAAGATTCCGCAGCCACTTGTTTTCCATCGTCACCATGGCATTGACCTCCATACCCGCCAGAAACACATTAAATCTATAAAACTAGTATACTAATTTTTTTCACCGGGCAATACCGATATCAGGTCGGTGCACCGGATATGGACCTGGGCCATATCCGCCATGCGGAGCTGCATCTCTCTGCATTCTTTGGATCTTAGGGAGTGGGGCGGGCAGGTTCGTGGCGCACTGCCTTGGCCGCCGCCGCAATAGCGGCTGAGATACCGGCCAACGGGTCAAATCGAGGGTTGGCCGGTATCAGTGGAAGCGTTTGGTACGAACGGTTGGCGCTTGGATGGTTGCGAGGTTCAGGCGGTTGCCCGAGCCTGCCGCGTCTCGAATTTCTTCAGCGCCTGGACCATATAGGACAGGTGTTCGTGGTTGAGCGGTAATTGCAGGGTGTGCAGTCCGTTGCCGCCCTCGACGTAACGGGTGGGAATGGTTCGGTCGAAGCCGTCGATCGTAAGGTCGAAGCGGGCGCCTGTCGCTGCGGTGAGTTGGCCGATGAATTCCGCCGTGCCGATCGACATCGCCTTGACCCGGCCAGAAGTCCTTGTCCCATTTTCCGCGATTGCCGAGGCCGGCAGGTCGATCTTGATACAGGATAGGCTTTGGTCCTCGCTGAGATTTTGCAGCGCGGAGAGAAAGTCTTTGACTTCTTCGCTGAGGGATTTCGCGTCGCTGGACAGCCGGAGCGATGTCTGGTTGACGGCGATGGCGTTGTCACGATTGCTCTGGATCGCGTTGTTGACCCGCGAGATCGACGCGATCACCGTGATCGTGCTGCCCGAGACCTGTTCGACGCTGCGCGCTATTTCCTGGGTGGCGGCGCTTTGCTGGGTTACCGCCGAGGCAATGGCTCCGGCGACGTCATTGACGCTCATCACACTGTCCGAGATGCTGCGAATGGCCTCGGCCGTTCGCGCCGTCGCCGATTGGATGGCAGTGATCTGATTGCCGATATCTCCGGTGGCCCGTGCGGTCTGGTTGGCCAGATTTTTGACTTCGCCAGCGACGACGGCAAAGCCTTTGCCGGACTCGCCCGCCCGTGCCGCTTCAATCGTCGCGTTCAGAGCCAGCAGGTTGGTCTGGCTGGCGATGTTGTTGATCAATTGGACGACGGTGCCGATCTGCTCCGCCGCCAGACTGAGTTCGGAGAAGGACTCGACGACCACTTTCGCCTTCTCCATCGCATCTCCCGACATATTCGAGGATGTCGTGGCCTGGCGTCCGATCTCGTCGATTGATGATGCGAGTTGCTGAGATGCGGCGGCAACGGTCTGGATTGTCGAGGACGTCAGGTCAATTTCGTTTTTGACCAGATCGACCTGACTGCCCGCATCGTTGGAAGACTGTTCCAACTGTGATGAGGTGTCGGCCATTTCGGTTGAAACCGACGATACCGAATTAAAAACACCGCCCAGGCTGACGCCAAATTGCCGCACTAACTGATCGATTTCTTCTTGCCGTCGGGTTCGAGCCGCATTGAGGCGCAGCGCTTCCTGTTCAAGCGACATTTTTTCGATGGCATTGCGGCGGAAGACTTCGACGGCGGCGGCCATGTCGCCCAGTTCGTCCGTCTGTCCCCGGCAGGGAATGTCGATTTGGACCGAACCGGCGGCCAGATGTTTCATTGATGACGTCATTTCGATAATCGGTCCGACAATGACGCGGCCGATGATGATCGCCAATCCGATTCCAAGCAAAATTTCGACGGCGGCCAGGATGCTTTGGACCTGGAGCGACGTCGTTACTTTTTCGATGTTTTCGGCCTGGACCCGATTGAACCTTTCGACGACATTTTTTTCGGCGGTCTCCATTCTGTTTTCGATCGATAGAGCTTGATCGCGCATTTCCACGAACAATTTGTCCATCGTTTCGACATCAGCCGCGACGAGTTCAAATGTGGCCGCGTATTCTTTAATGCTGGCGGCGACCGGGTCGGCAAGGGGGCGTAGCGCCCCATTCGAAATTTTTGTCAGCGCGGTGAGGTTGGCCAAGGCTTTCTCGACATTATCCTTGAACCCGATGGTGTCGTCGGTTTCCTTGGTGGCCAGAAAGCGCCACGCTCCCATCCGTACCAGGATAATGCTGCTGTCGAATGTCACTGCTGCTTGGGTCACGGCCGGATCGTGGATCGCGATGGCAGCCGCCGTTAGTTTTGCGGTGGACAGGGTCATCGTTTCCCCGCGCTTTCGAAGTTCGCCGCGGTGGGTGTTCTCGGCGGTGACTGCCATGATCACATGGCGGAATTTCTCACCATGGTCGAGAAGATCTCGCCTCGCCTGGAGGTAACTCTCCCGTCTACCTGCGTCGATGGTGTTCTCGGCCAGTGCGCCGAGAGCTTTGCTCGCTTCGGCGATTGCGTCGGTAAAGTCTCCCGCAGCGCCCTCCATCCCCTCGCTGACGTAAAGAATGCGCGAGATACGCGATCTTTCAATCAGGTGGCTGATCCGCGCCGCCGTCTGGGCGTTTGTGCTTGTTCGCCCCATTATCGATGTATTTTCACGTATGGCGTTTAGTTCCCAAAGTGAAAAAACGGTAACTGCTGCCGATACTAAAACAATGATGCCAAATCCAAATAAAATTCTGCTCTGTAATTTGAATGAGCTGAGGAACATTTTGGCACCTTTGTTCTATTCAAGGCCGCATGGTCGATTTTTGCTCTCTTTTTATTTGTATTGCAAGAATCTGTTTTTAGTATTATTAAACAGATTGCATGGTTCGAACGGCATTAAGCGATCTTGTCGCGTTTAGGGGGCGGTGTCTGAACGGCATTTGGGTTCCGCCTCGGTTGATAACAAGACGTATTTTATCTATTTAAGGGAAAAATTGTCTGACCTGTCATTCTTCAGGTGATTCCTGTCGTAGCTCAAGGAGAGTGCCCTTGTCTGGAGACATCGCCATCGATGACAACGACATTCCGGTATCGCCTCAAGGAGAAGCCGAGCGTATCGCCGCGCTGCGCCGCTATCGAATTCTCGATACAGATGCCGAGCCCGCGTTCGATCGCATCGTAAAAATGGTTGCTCTTTTACTCGACGTTCCCATTGCATTGATTTCTCTTGTCGATACGGATCGTCAGTGGTTCAAGGCGGCGCAGGGACTGAAAGTCCGAGAGACGCCGCGCTGTATTGCGTTTTGCGATCACGCCATCCGTGGCCAAGAGATCTTCGTGGTTCCTGACGCGAAGGCAGACCCGCGCTTCGCTGACAATCCCCTGGTGACCGGCGAGCCGTTCTTGCGCTTTTACGCAGGGGTTCCACTGGTTACCGCGGATGGTCATGCCCTTGGCACCTTGTGCGCTCTCGATCAGGCGCCGCAGCACCTTGATGCGCGTGGCGAGACGATCCTGAACGAGCTTGCCGCGCAGGCGATGCACGAGCTGGATGTCAGGGCCGCGCTGGGTGATCTCTATGATCAGGTCGATCGCGGGTACCATGCCCAGCGCGCATTGCGCAGCACCAACCTTCAACTGGCGGCGCTGTTGAACGCCACCGCCAATGCCGTGGTCGCAGCCGACAGCGAGACCCATATCATCGCGTGGAACCGCGCCGCCGAAGAGATGTTCGGCTATACGCCGGAGGACGTTGCCGGTCGGCCGATGGCGTACTTGTTGTCGGAGCGTTACCGCGCTGCCGAAGCGGGGGAATTGTCCCAGTGCGGGGCGATTGGGGACGGTACGCCGCGCCTGCTGCACGGGCAGCGCAAGAACGGGCAAGAATTCCCGATGGAGGTGTTTCTCGCCTGCTGGGACGATCCGCTGGCGGCGGCATCGTTCGGAATCATTGTCCGTGATGTGACCTTGCGCAGCCAACGCCTGGATGAAATCAGCCGCAGCCGTGTTCATCTGGCCGAAGCCCAACGAATTGCCGCCCTGGGCAGTTGGGATTGGACCGTTGATGACGACCTCATCACTCTATCCGAGCAGATGACTCATTTGCTGGGGCTGTCGGCGGAGCGGTCGGTGACGAAGGAGGCGTTTCTCGACCGTGTGCACGCCGATGATCGTATTGCTTTCCGGGCCGAGGTGGCGCGGGTTCTGACCGGCGATCCGTCGTCGAGCTTTACCTTCCGGGTGCGGGGCGAAAAAGACGGGTTACGGATCTTGCGTGGCTCATGCCGCTTGGTGGAAGGGTGGGACGGTCGGGTCAATCGGGTGATTGGGGTGGCTCAGGACGTTACCGACCTTTCGCGGCGCGAGGCGGTCGAGCGCGAACGAGAAAAGCTTGTGGCGCTTGGCGAATTGGCCGGAGGTGTCGCGCATGAGCTGAACAATCTGCTTCAGCCGATTTTGAGTTTGGTCGAACTATCGCTCGGCTTTATCCGTCGCGGTTCGCTGTCAGCAGATGATCGGGCCGAGATGGGCGACTATTTCGTTTGCGTGCTCGACTACACCCGACAGGGGCGCGAAATCGTCCGCCAGATTCTCCGCTTTGCCCGCAAGGAAGGCGCGATCCTGAGTGATGTCGATTTTGTTGCTGAGGTGCGCGGTACGCTAGGGTTCTTGCACGGTGTACTCCCATCGGGGATCAGGTTGGTTACCGTGATCGAGCCGAATATCGTCGGGACCGCCCGCGTCAATTCAGTCGAATTGACCCAAATCATGACCAATTTGGCGGTGAACGCAGCCTATGCGATGGACGGGCAGGGGCGACTGACGGTTTCGCTGTTCGAGGTCGCGTTTTCCGGTGCGGCGTGCGACTCGCTTGGCCTTCAGCCCGGAGACTATTTCAGGCTGTCTATCGCCGATACCGGCCAAGGCATGCCAGAGGCGATTCGGTCTCGGATCTTTGAGCCATTCTTTACGACCAAACCGATTGGCGAGGGAACCGGACTCGGCCTGTCGGTGGTGCATGGCATCGTGCATAGTTGGGGCGGAGCGATTGAGGTCGAGAGCACCGTCGGCCAGGGAACCACCTTTATTCTCTACATTCCAAAGCTCCGCGACATTGTCAGCCATGAGGAGATGTGACGTGGCAAACATCTTGTTGATCGAAGACATGAAGGGTGTGCGGTTGGCGCTGTGTGCCGTGCTGAGACATGGCGGTCACACCGTGACCGAAGCAGACGATGGCGCATCCGGTCTGGAGATTCTTCGCAGCGGACGTCGCTTCGATCTGGTCATCACCGATATCCTGATGCCGACGATCGATGGCATCGAAGTGATTATGTTTCTCGAAGCCCAGTCCAACCACCCTCCCATTATCGCCATTTCGGGCGGCGGCAGCCAAATGCCGTCGGATAAGGCTTTGATGTTGGCCAAGACCAAAGCCGATGCGGTCCTTTCGAAACCGTTCGACAATGCCGATTTGCTGGCGACAATAGACCGATTGCTGCACAAATAGGTCACAGGGTATAGGCTATTCTGTTAGGGTGTCACCCGATCCATTCCCGATGAGGCGCCGGAATTGGGAAATTGATCTGACTTGGGATTTTTTCATCTCTTTTATCCTATTTTACTTATCAGGAGATGATTCCCTCTATTCTTTTTTGACCGACAAGATCTGGTCGTTTTTCTGTTGTCCACTCCTTCGCGGAATGAAATACCTTGAAGCGGTTGTTTGATTAAGATCATCACGGCCTGCCGGTGCTTTCAGTGCACCGCTGCCGTGTGAGCCGCCTCGAGTTCTCGGAGGAGCCGAAATGAACGATCCCGCTTCCAAGTCAAAGGGCGATATTTCCAGTTCAATCGCCGCTTTCGCGGTTGTTGGCATTGGCGCTTCCGCCGGAGGCTTGGAGGCACTGGAACGAGTTCTCGGTTCGGTTCCGTCCGATAGCGGGATGGCTTTCGTTGTCGTGCAACATCTCGATCCCGATCAGCCCAGCGCTATTGTCTCGCTGCTGCAACGGGTGACGCCGATGATGGTGTTTGAGGCCCGAGACGGCATGGCGGTGCGTCCCAACGTGGTTTACGTGATCCCCCCCAATCGCGACTTGTCGATCGAGAACGGTCTTCTCCTGTTGTTGCCACTAGCGACGCCGCATGCCCCCCGCCTGCCTATCGATCATTTCTTCCGTGCCCTGGCGAATGACCGGCGTGAGAACGCGGTCGGAATCGTCTTGTCCGGGATGGGAGCGGACGGCACCCTGGGTCTGCGTTCGATCAAGGAGAATGGCGGTTTCACCCTGGCCCAGAGTCCAATCGAGGCTGCTTTCGACAGCATGCCGCGGTCAGCGATCACGGCTGGTGTCGTCGATATCGTCGTTCCGGCCGATAAAATGGTTGGCGAAATCCTTGCCTGCCGCAGTCACGTCCCGTTAGTCGATTCGGGGAAGGTACTCAAGGCACTGGAAACCCGCGAAAGCCTGGGCGCGATTATTGCTCTGCTGAGCCAGCGTTCTCGCAATGATTTTACCTTGTATAAAACGACCACTCTCTACCGTCGGATCGAGCGTCGGGTAGCTCTTCACCGGATGAATTCTTTGGGGGACTATGTTAGTTACCTCCGGGATAATCCGATTGAAATCGATCTTCTCTTCAAAGAACTGCTAATCGGCGTCACCAATTTCTTTCGCGATGCGACGGTATGGGAGGCGTTTAAGCTCAAGGTTCTTATTCCCCTGCTGACGAACTGGTCGTCCGACCACCCGGTGCGGGCGTGGGTTCCGGCTTGTTCGACCGGAGAAGAAGCGTATTCGCTGGCGATGCTCTTCCGCGAGGCGCTTGACGCCGTTATGCCGAAAGTGCGGATCGGGTTGCAGATCTATGCGACCGATATCGATCCCGATGCAATCGTCCGCGCCCGTCAGGGTATCTTCCCCGATACCATCGCGACCGATGTCTCGCCCGAACGGCTGGCCCGTTTTTTTGTCGCGGAAGAGAATGGCTTTCGGATCGCGACCGAGATCCGCGAAATGGTGACCTTCGCCGAGCAGAACATCATCTCCGACCCGCCTTTTACAAAGATCGATATTCTGAGCTGTCGTAATCTGCTGATCTATTTCAGTAACGAGCTACAGAAAACCCTGCTGCCGCTGTTTCATTTTGCCCTCAACCCCGATGGTACCCTGATCCTGGGAAGTGCCGAGGCGATCGGTGGCTTTGCCAGCCTGTTTGTTCCGGTGGACCAGAAGGCGCGCCTGTTCCGACGGGTTGATCACCCGGTGCTGCGGAGCCAGATCGGCTTTCCGGTGCGGGCCTTTCCGGCTCGCCTTCTCCAGCCCGAGGATCCAGCCGGGAAACATGGGCCAGAACCGCTTCAGGTTCTGATGGAGCGGCTTCTGCTCAACAATTATTGCCCGGCGGCGGTCCTGGTCGATGGCGACGGCGATATCCTCTATATCAGCGGGCGAACCGGTAAGTATCTCGAACCGGCGGCGGGGAAGGCCAATCTCAACATCCATGCGATGGCTCGTGACGGGCTTCATCAGCCATTGATCTCTGCGATCAAGCGGGCTTTGCGCCAGGAAAGCCCGGTCATCCTGAGCGGTCTCACGATCGCGTCGGACAAGGGTACCCAGACGATTACCGTTACGATCCAAAGGGTTGATCGGCACGAAGCTACTTTTGACATGGCGTTGATCGTGTTCACCGATGTCGAACATGTATCGTTGCCGCCCAAGACATCGCGTAAGGCGGCTCGGGTCCAGGCAAAGGATGCCTTGGTCGCGGAACTAACCCGGACACGGGCCGATCTGGAGGTCACCCGTGCCGAGATGCAGTCTTCCCTAGAAGACTTGAAGTCGGCGAATGAAGAGCAGCAGGCCACAAATGAAGAACTGCAATCGGCCAACGAGGAGCTGACCACCTCGAAGGAAGAAATGCAGTCGATGAACGAAGAGCTTCACAGTATCAATGCAGAGCTTCAGTCAAAGGTTAGCGATCTGCTGTCGGTCAATAACGACATGAACAACCTGCTTAACAGCACCGAGATCGCCACGGTATTCCTGGATAACGACATGCGGGTGCGTCGTTTTACCCCTCATGCCACCCAGTTGTTTAAACTGATCCCTGGCGATGTCGGGCGGCCTTTGTCCGACATTACGACCGATCTGCACTATAAGACTCTGACTGAGGATGCGCGCGAGGTGTTGCGCACTTTGATTTTTATCGAAAGGCGGATTTCAACTTTTGGCGGAGCCTGGATCAAGGCGCGGATCATGCCCTATCGAACTCATGACAATGTGATCGATGGCGTGGTGATCACCTTTGTCGATATTTCAGAAATAAAGCGGCTGGAGGACGAATTAAGAGAAATCAAGGGGGAGGTGTCTGGGTAGATTCCGACCCTCCCTTTAGGTCCCGTAACGAGTGTAGATTAACCAGTTGCCTGGGGGGCACGGGCCGTACATGGCGAGGGGGCGGCCATGAAGACTGGGTCGAAATCGTCGCGGGAGGAGAGGGAGTTCCACCACTTGGCCGAACCGGGGCTGAAGGGGAGTGGGATTGAGGCCGATTTGGCCATCGACGATCTGTTGCGGGTGATTCACGAACTTAGAGTTCGTCAGATTGAACTTGAAATGCAGAACGAATCGCTGCGCGAGGCGCATCGATTGTCTGAAAGTAAGCTGGCGGACTATATCGATCTTTACGACGCTTCCCCAATCGCATGCCTCACTCTGGACAACGCCGGTTTTATTGGCCGGATCAATGCCCCCGCCATCGCATTGTTACATTCGGTTTCCGGTCGGGCAGGTACGCAACGGTTGGCGAACTTCGTCGCTGACGAATCCTTACTCGTTTTGGCTTCATTTATTGACAATATTGTTATCGATTCCGGGATTCACTCTTGCGAAGTCGCGCTGAGGCCAGGCGACGTCTGTCACGAGGAACGCTTTGTCCAACTGTCGGGACGAGCCTGCGCGACCGGCCAATCCTGCATCATCGCGCTTGTCGATATCACAGAATATAAACGCATAACCGACGCGTTGCTGCGTGCGGTCGAAGAAGCCGAGCGAGCGAGCGCTGCCAAATCACGCTTTCTTACCGTCGCCAGTCACGATCTGCGTCAGCCGTTGCAAAGTCTGTGTCTCATCAGTTGGGTGATGGCGCGTAAGGCGGATGACGTTCAGATCCGTGCTCTGCTTGCCGAGCAGGAACAGGCATTGGGAACGATGTCCGCGATGCTTAACACGTTGCTCGACATCAATCTTCTTGACGCAGGCATCATCTCTTACAATCCGATTGGCCTTGCCGTTGCTCCATTGCTGAGTCGGCTAGGGCGGGACTTCGCGTTCCAGGCCGGGGCCGCCAACGATGTCCTGCATCTGGTGGACAGTTCGCTGATCGTTCAAAGCGATCCCAAGTTGCTGGAACAGATTCTGCGGAATCTGCTGTCGAATGCCTTTAAATATACCCATGACGGTCGGGTTCTGCTCGGTTGTCGCCGTCGGGGCGGCCATGTCAGAATCGAGGTGTGGGACAATGGTATCGGTATCCCCGAGGATCAGATCGACTCGATCTTCGAGGAATTCCATCAGATCGATAATCCTCATCGTCAGCACAGACATGGTTTTGGCTTGGGGCTGGCGATCGTCAAGCGTCAGGCGGCGCTGTTGGGCCATTCAATCGGGGTGAGGTCGCGACCGGGGAAGGGTTCGGTGTTCTGGGTCGAACTTCCCATGGGCGACGTTGTGACGGCACCTTCTGCCCCCCTTTCTTCCCAGGATAATGATCTGGTAACCCCGTTTCATCACCGTTCCGTCCTGGTGGTGGAGGACGACCCATCGGTTGGGGCGATGCTGGAGCAATTGTTCATCGCCGAAGGCTGCACCGTAATCTGGGCGCGGACGGGGAATGAAGCCCTTACGTTTGCCGACAAGGCGTTCGATCTGGTCGTCACCGATTATATCTTGCCGGACGGTATGACCGGCCTGGACGTTCTTTCCTGCTTGCGGACGGTGATCGTGACGTTGCCCGCTATCCTGCTGGCCGATGATATCGCTACCGATTCTTTGCGCCAGATCGTGATGGAACCGGACTGCACCCACCTTTCCAAATCGGCAAAAATGACGGAGATCCTTAGTGCGGCGGGGGGGCTGCTGGCACGCTCTGTTTGCTGTTCTTCATCAGCAGTTGGGCGCGCGGTGGCTTCGACGGTGTATGTGATCGATGATGACCCGCACGTGCGCAAGGCAATAGCGGCCTTGCTGCATGAGGAAGGGCACGAGGTCTACCTCTATCCTGATGCCGAAACATTTCTGCGCACACATGAGCTCGGTCGCGAGGGGTGTCTTCTGGTCGATGCCGTGATGCCCGGCATGGGGGGACTCGAATTGCTCGATCATCTTCGGAAGCAGAGTGATTCGATTCCTGCCATCGTGATGACCGGACATGGCGATGTGCCGATGGCTGTCGCGGCAATGAAGGCCGGTGCCGGGGACTTCATCGCGAAGCCGATCAATCCCGAGGAAATGCGGGCCGCCGTTGCCAGCGCTCTGGAACTAGGCCGCGACGTTGCCGCCGAAAGCGCCCGACGTGCCGACGCCATCCGGTGCTTTGCTAGTCTGACCCCGCGCGAGCATCAGGTGTTCGAGCGGATTCTGACCGGCATGTCCAATAAGGTTATCGCCTACGAAATGGGGATCAGCCGTCGTACGGTCGAAAACCATCGTGCCGCGATCATGAGCAAGACCGCTTCGAAATCCCTGCTCGATCTGTATCGGATCGCCCGTCTGTTCGGGGCGTGACGTTCGGCTTTATCGGTGCGTCCTTGGCCGTGTCATCGACAGCTCAAGGACGCACCACCACGCTCCAGGATTGAGAGCTACCGAAGGGTGCGGCAGGACAGGGATCAGCGGGCGCGGTAGCGTTCGATCTCGATGCCGACCGAAGCCGCTTCGGCATAGACGTCAGGCTTTTCAACTCGGACACGGGCCATTTCAACCCGCTCATCCTCAAGACACAGGCTGGCGATCTTCTCTGCCAGGGTCTCGACCAGATTGATGTGCCCCTCTGCCAACAGGCGGCGGATTCCTTCGATCACGTCCTCATAAGACAGGACGTTGGCAATGTCGTCGTTAGCCGGTCCAGCGGCTTGTTCCAGCACGCTCATATCGACATTGATCCGCACACGCTGCGGTGCCAACCGCTCATGTTCGTAGATACCGATCGAACATTTCAGCATCAGGTCACGCACAAGAATGCGGTACAGGCATCGCGCCGGGGTCGTGGCGGGATGGGACTCAACAGGGCTGCACTGGAAGGTCACGTTAGGCCGGTCCTCTCCTCGGCCGGGATGGCCGGGACGCGAGGTCATAGCGCGTCGGCCAAGTTCGGCGCAAGCGAATCCAGCGTTCCCACGCAGCGAGCCGTGTCGCCTTCGGCGGGCAGGCGGGTTAGCAGCGCTGCGACGGTACGGCCGGAGACGACTAGGCCGAGGGCGATTTCGGCCAGCGGCGCCAAAACGAACCGTCGTTCACACAAGCGAGGGTGGGGAAGGGTGAGGATCTCGCTTTCGATGGTTTCCTCCCCCAACGCCAGGATGTCGATATCGATCAGGCGCGGCCCGAACCGAACCGAGGCGACCCGACCCAGCCGGGTCTCGATCGCCTTGATCCGGGTCAGGAGTTCGAGAGGCTCCAAATCCGTCGTGGCCGCGACCGCCATGTTGAGAAAGGCCGGCTGGTCGAGGACGTGCATCGGTGCCGTTTCCCACACCGATGATTGGTCGCCAAGCGTGACGATACCCGCCAGTGCGCCCAGCGCCGCGCTAAGATTGGCGGCCCGGTCGCCGAGATTGGTTCCCAGGCCAAGATGGACGGTACGAAAAATCATATCAGGCAATGATATCCGGGATCAGAGAGTTTTCCAGTCCGGCGATTTCGTCCTTCAACGCCAGTTTGCGTTTCTTGAGCCGTTGCAACCGCAACTGATCGAACGGCAATTCCTCCGCCGCCTGCGCGATTAGATCGTCGAAGCGTCGATGTTCGGATTTTAATTCGGCAAGCCGTCGCCGCACGTCTTCGAGAATGTCGTCGTTCATGACAGGATGACACCGTTAAAACCAGCCTAGACGGTAGCAGAACTTGGTTGGAAACGGTATGGGTAAGGTCAAGCCTTTAGGGAGCGAGCGGAATGGCGACCAAACGAATTGGCATCCTGACCAGCGGCGGTGATTGCGCCGGTCTCAACGCCGCGTTGCGAGCAGTTGTGCATCGTGCGATTCGAAATTACGGCTGGCGAGTTTTTGGTATCCGTGACGGCAGTATGGGCCTGATGGAGCGCCCGTTGGATTTTGTCGAGTTTGATCTTTCCCTTGTCACGGGCGATATGTTGCGGCTGGGTGGAACGATCCTGGGAACCATCAACAAAGGCGACCCGTTTCACTATCCGATGCCCGATGGAACCTTTCGCGACCGCTCATCCGAGTTTGTCGAGGGCTACCGCGAACTGGGGATCGAGGCGCTGGTTGTGATTGGCGGCGACGGCTCGATGCGTATCCTCAACCAACTGTGCCGCCAGGGCGGTATCCCGATGGTCGGGATTCCCAAGACGATCGACAATGATGTCGCCCAGACCGATTACGCGATCGGCTTTTCCACCGCGCTCGACGTCGCGGGCGAGGCGATCGACCGTCTTGCCCCCACCGCCGCCAGTCATCATCGCGTGATGATTTTGGAGGTGATGGGCCGTGACGTCGGCCATATCGCCATCAATGCCGGTGTCGCCGGGGGTGCCGATGTGATCCTGATCCCTGAACTGCCCTATACGCTGGAGGGGATCGCCAACAAGATCGATGACGTTCGCGCCGAGGGCCGCAACCACGCTCTGATGGTGGTGGCCGAGGGCTGCCGAACTGAAACCGGAGAATCGATTACCAAGGTTCAGAGCGGCGGCGAAGCCCGCTATGGCGGCATTGGCCAATATTTGGGGGCACGTCTGGCCGATCTGGTTGATGCCGAAACTCGTGTCACCGTTCTCGGTCACGTTCAACGCGGTGGCGTGCCGTCGATGCGCGACCGCGTTATCGCCTCGGCCTTCGGTGTCCATGCCGTCGATCTTATCTCGTCGGGACGCCTGGGGCGGGTCGTGGCGTGGCAACATGGGCAAGTGGTCGATGTGCCGATCACCGATGTCGCCAATATTACCCGTGCCGTCGATCCGTTCGGCACTCTGGCGCAGACCGCGCGTGGTTTGGGTATCTATATCGGAGAAATGCCGGCCTAAGATCCGGTCTGCTCGGTTCGGCGTGGGGCTTGTGCGCCCCACGCCTTAACGAGGTTCTTTTACCGGCAGCGGGACAGACGGTTCATCTGTTCGACGGTGGCGGTCGCGGCGGCACGCGCGCCGCATCCGGGCGTCGGCGTGGTAGGCCGGGTGGTCGGCGGTGGTGCTGATTCGGTCGTCGCGGCGGCGGGAGGTGTTTGCGGCGACAGAACCACCGGGGCCGGGGCCACAGGCGGCGTCTGAACTACTGGAGCCGGGGCCACAGGCGGAGTCTGAACTACTGGAGCCGGGGCCGCAGGTGGAGTCTGAACCACCGGAGCCGGAGCGACAGGCGGAGTCTGAACTACTGGAGCCGGAGCCACGGGCGCAGTCTGAACCACCGGAGCAGGAGCCGCAGGCGGAGCGACGAGGGGGAGAGGCGCGCGCGGGGGAGGCGGTGGCACGGGAAGGGGGGGAGCAGCCGGTCTTGCCACGGGTAGCGGCGGCGGCGGTAAAGACGGTTTGGGCGCGGCCGCAGGTGGCTTCATCAGCGGCGTCGGAGCCATCGGAACGGCTTGGTGCGTCGGCTCCACGACCGTCGGAACGGCATTGGGCGGTGCGATCACGGCTTCGGCGGGAGCTGGCTGCGGCGTTGCGGCAACCGGAGGCGGGGCCGGTCGTGTCGGCTCGGGCGGTGTCGGCAGATTAAGCAGTGGATCGGGGCTTGAAAGCGGCGGTCCAGCAAGCACGTTTAAAAAATCACCGACGCCACCAACAACGTCGTCAACGAGCTTTTCGACACTGGATGGCTGCGATGCGGGATGCTGCTCCCCCGCCAAAGCGGCGGTTGGGAGCAGCAAAAGGCATAGCAACGGAAGCGCTTTCAGCGCCATGTCCCTTAGTCCGCCAGATCGATAGTGTAATTCTCGATCACTGTGTTGGCGAGCAGGCTGCGGCACATGGTCTCGACCGATTCGCGGGCTTTGGCGGGATCGGTTTCATCGATGTCGAGTTCGATCAACTTGCCTTGGCGGACGTCGTTGACGCCGAAAAAGCCGAGCGCGGCCAGCGCGTGCTGGACGGCCTTGCCCTGGGGATCGAGGACACCGGTCTTGAGGGTTACGAGGACTTTGGCTTTCACGTCTGGGTCATCCGCTTGCTGGAACAGGGAGGGAAGGAGGGGCGGGGAGCTATCGGGAGCCCCCCGCTCGCTCCGGTCACTGCATTGTCTGGGGGCCCTTGAGATCGCGAGGACCGCCTTCGGGCAGGATGCCGAGACGGCGCGCCACTTCCTGATAGGCTTCCTCGACCCCGCCGAGATCGCGGCGGAAGCGGTCTTTATCCATCTTGTCGCCGGTGTGGATGTCCCACAGGCGGCAGGAATCGGGGCTGATCTCATCGGCCAGAACGATCTGCATGTCGTCGCCGTTGTAGAGACGGCCGAACTCGATCTTGAAATCGACCAGACGGATGCCGACGCCCAGGAGAAGCCCGGACAAGAAGTCGTTGATGCGCAGCGCCAGCGACATGATCTCGTCGAGATCCTGGGTGTTGGCCCAGCCGAACGCGGTGATGTGTTCCTCGGAGACCATCGGGTCGCCCAGCGCGTCGGACTTAAAGTAGTACTCGACGATCGAGCGCGGCAGGGGCGTGCCTTCGGTCAAGCCGAAGCGGGTGGCCAGAGAACCGGCGGCGACGTTGCGGATTACCACCTCAAGCGGGATGATCTCGACTTCGCGGACCAACTGCTCGCGCATGTTGAGGCGGCGGACGAAGTGGGTGGGAATCCCGATTTCGCCCAGGCGCAGCATCAGATATTCGGAAATGCGGTTGTTCAGAACACCCTTGCCGGTGATGGTTCCCCGCTTCTGATTATTGAAGGCGGTGGCATCGTCCTTGAAGTACTGAACCAGGGTTCCGGGCTCGGGTCCTTCGAACAGGACCTTGGCCTTGCCCTCGTAAATCTGTCTGCGTCTGGCCATGAAAAGATATCCGGGTGTGGGTGCGCCCTTGGCGCGTGGCGACGGGGAAAGGGATCGGTCAACCTCTCCGTCGATCAATCGAGGCTTGGTATAGCAGGGACCGCCCGACGAAACAACGCCATGTCGCCCTCATCAGGATGGGGACGGGTCTCCATTTTCGCAAGGGGCCGGGTCAAAAACCGGGCGAAGCGAATAAAGCGGACAGAGTGAACGTCCGATGGGACTGGCGGCGTTTAAATTCGGTGGATGCTGCCGAATGGAACCTCAAGGGTGAAGGCCTCGGCCAGACTCATGCCTCTCGCTGCCGTCAGCAGGGCGCGGATCACCCCGGAATGGGTCACCGCCACCGTTTCCACGGTGTCGGGCTGGGCGACGATTTCGGCTGCGAAGGCGCGAGCGCGGGCGGCCAGTTCGGTAAAGCTCTCACCGCCGGGTGGGGGGGCGGTAACGAAGTTCTTGCCCCACGGCTCCATCTGTTCTGGCGGAATGTCGTCCCAGCGCAGCCCCTCCCACGCACCGAAATCCAGTTCGGAGAGCCGTTCGTCAATAGTCACCGCCGGCCCCAGTCGTTCGGCCAGACGGCGGCAGCGGGTCGCCGGGCTGGAGAACAACCGCCAAGGTCCGGGCGGCAAGGCGGCGGCGATGGCTTCGGCTTCGGCCTCAAAGCTCTCGGCCAGGGCAAGATCAAGCCGTCCATAGCACACACCGGCGGCTCCGGCCGGTGTGGTGTGTCGAATCAGGATCATAGGGAGGCCACCAGGGTTAGCAGGAGAGCGACTTCGGCGATTTGTTGCGTCGCTCCCAGGCAATCGCCGGTATAGCCGCCCAGGCGGCGCGACAGCCACGCCGCCGCGACCGCCCATACCGTTATTGCCACGCCCGCGCAGGCGAAGGCAGGCCCGGCGGGCAGGGCAAGCAACGGCAGGAGACCGAGCAGCAACGGCAGAGCCAGTCGTCCGCCACGCAAACGGCTGGTGACCGGCGCGGCTCGGCTTGGCTCTGTCCTGGCATAGGACAATACCGCCATTAGGGCGGCGGCGGCGGCGCGTGACAATGCGGCGGCGGCGATTGGAGCCGCCAGCAGCCAGGGGGCGTGCATCTCGCCTAGCGCCAGCCATTTGAGGCCAAGCAGTACGATCAGCCCGACCACGGCAAACGCGCCGACGCGGGAATCGCGCATGATCTCCAATACCCGCGCCCGGTCTGGACCGCCGCCTCCGAAGCCGTCACAGGAATCGGCAAAGCCGTCCTCGTGTTGCGCTCCGGTCAGTAAAAGCCCTAATCCGAGAGACAGTCCGGCGGCGATGGTGGGGGGGAGGGCCGCTCCGGCCAGGATCAGGACGCCTCCGGTTGCCGCCCCCACACCGATGCCGACCAGCGGCCACCAACTGGTTGCGCGCCGCCAGTCATCCGCCTCCAGCGGGGTGCGGATCGGCAGCGGCAGACGGGTGAAATAGAGCAGCGCGGCGAGCAGTGCGCGCCACTCGCGCATCGCGGCGGTGCTCATTTCAGCCGTAGCGGCAGACCGGCGACCATCAGCCATGCCTCGGTGGCGAGGGCGCCGGTGCGCTGGCCCAGCCAGCCGCACAAATCGCGAAAGCGGCGCAGGTCGGCATCCATCGGGACCGGACTCCAACCGATTTCATCGGCAACGATCAGGGTCGGCCAGGGCGCGGCGCGGGCGGATTCGAGCAGGCGGTCCCACTCGGCCAGAATCGATTCGTCGTCGCGGTCGAAGCGGGCGGCGGCCCAGGTCACCACGCTGTCGAGCAGTACTCCCGAGGGTCGAGGAGACAGCGCCGCCAGTGCGGTCGGGACATCGGCGGGGGCTTCCAGGGTTCGCCAACTGGCAGGACGTTCGGCACGGTGACGCGAGACCCGCGCCGCCATTTCGGCATCGTTGGGGTCTGCGGCGTAACAGGCGATGAAGGCCACGGCCTCGCCCCAGGATCGGGCGACATCGACCGCTCGGGCGCTCTTGCCGCTGCGGACCGGACCGGTGAGAAAAATGAGATCGCTCATGGTCGTCGAACTCTGGAACGAGGAAGTCGAAAAAGTCCAGCCTAAACTGTGCGGTTTCCCTCCATTTTCTGCGGGTTTGCCGCGAGTGCGTCTCCCCCGTGTCCAGGGTAGTTTGATATTGACAGAATATGGCCGGACACAGTACGCACCACCCAAGGTGGGATTGTTTCCCGCCTTATAAGCAGCCCTCGCCGAGGGGGGCGATGGCACTGTCCCACGGAGGTTGTCAATGCGGATCGTACTGGTCCATCCCAACTACCATTCTGGTGGAGCCGAGATCGCCGGCAAGTGGTCGCCGGCTTGGGTCGCCTACCTGGCTGGCTATCTGAAAGCCAACGGGTACAGCGACATCCGCTTCATCGACGCGATGACCGACGATCTGAGCGAGAAGCAACTCCGTGCCCAGTTGACCGCCCTGAAGCCCGATGTCGTCGGCTGCACCGCGATCACGCCTTCGATTTACAAGGCCGAGCGCGTTCTCGAGATCGCCAAGGAAATCAATCCGAATATCGTCACTGTCCTGGGCGGTATTCACAGCACCTTCATGTACCAGCAGATCCTGTTCGAGGCTCCCTGGATCGACGCGATCATCCGCGGTGAAGGTGAGGCGGTGTTCCTCAATCTGGTCCGTGCCATCGATCAGGGACGTTGGCCTGATTCGCGCGGCCAGATCAACGGTATCGCCTTCATTCAGGATACCAAGGTCATTGCCACCCCGGCCGAACCGCCGATCAAGGACGTCGATTCGATCGTCGCCGATTGGAGTATCCTCGACTGGGATAAGTACAATTACATCCCGCTCGGCACCCGCGTGGCCAGCCCGAATATGGCGCGTGGCTGCCCCTTCACCTGCTCGTTCTGCTCGCAGTGGAAGTTCTGGCGCGATTATCGCGTCCGCGACCCCAAGAAAGTGGTCGATGAGATCGAAATCCTGGTGCGCGAGCACAAGGTGGGCTTCTTCATCCTTGCCGACGAAGAGCCGACGATCAACAAGAAGAAGTTCATCGAGTTCTGTGAGGAGATGATCGCCCGCAATCTGCCGGTTCTGTGGGGTATCAACACCCGCGTTACCGACATCCTGCGCGACGAAGATCTGCTCCCGATGTATCGCAAGGCCGGTCTGATCCACATCTCGCTCGGGACCGAAGCGGCGGCGCAGCTCAACCTCGATCTGTTCAACAAGGAAACCACGGTCGCCGAGAACAAGCGCGCGATCCAGCTTCTGCGTCAGAACGGCATCGTCGCCGAGGCCCAGTTCATCGTCGGTCTCGACAACGAGACCCCCGAGACGCTGGAAGAGACCTACCGGATGGCGATGGATTGGCAGCCGGACATGGCCAACTGGTCGATGTTCACGCCGTGGCCGTTCTCGGACCTCTATCGCGAGATGGGCGACAAGGTCGAAGTGTTCGACTTTGAGAAGTACAATTTCGTTACCCCGATCATGAAGCCCGCCGCGATGGAACGCGCCGAGCTGCTTGACCGTGTGATGGCGAACTATCGTCGCTTCTACATGTACAAGTCGTTCTTCAGCTATCCCTTCGCCAAGGGCGATCCCGTCCGTCGCCGTTACCTGTGGGGCTGCCTCAAGGCGTTCCTCAAGAGCGCGTTCGAGCGTAAGTTCTACGATCTCGGCAAGGCTGGGTATTGGGGCCCGCAATCGAAGAAGAACGTCGATTTCCACTTCGATACGTCGCGCAAGCGTGGCGAGGATGCGATGGAAGCGTCCGCCGAGTGGAAGAGCATGCCGAAGAACAAGCAGGATTTGTTCGACGCAGCCCTGGCGGCTCGTGCCTGCGGTGGCAGCACCGAGCAGATGGACGAGCATGACGAGTTCAATCGTCCGACGGGTCACGTCGATGTCGACTCGCCCGAAGCTGCGGCGATGATGGCTTGCGGCGGTGGCAAGCAGCAGATGGAAGACGCTACCCAGGTCGCCAAGATCTAACTGGGTGGTCTGAGTACAAAAGAGTCCCCGCCGAACTCCGGTTATTCCGGGGGTCGGCGGGGTTTTGCTTTTCAGCCCCTCTATATCCTGTCCTTTTGAGACCGCTAGCGGAGAACCCGACCGTGACCGAGTCCCCCGATCCGATTCTTGCCCCCGTCGAATACACCGCCGCGCCGGATCTTCCGCGCCGTGCCCGTGCCTTGATGATCCAGGGAACCGCGTCCGACGTCGGTAAAAGCATGGTGGTGGCAGGGTTATGCCGGGCTTTTACCCGGCGAGGATTGGTGGTGCGCCCGTTCAAGGCGCAGAACATGAGCAACAATGCCGCCGTTGCCAGCGATAGCGATCTGCCGCCCGGACCCGACGGGTTCGCTCCTCCGGGAGAAATCGGTCGTGCTCAGGCCGTGCAGGCCCGTGCCTGCAAGGTGCCTCCCTCGATCCACATGAATCCGGTCCTGCTGAAGCCGCAGACCGATATTGGCTCGCAGGTGGTTTTGCGCGGTCGGGTGTTGGGCAATTGCCCGGCGCGGTTCTATCACAAGATGCGTCACCAGCTGATTCCCGCAGTGCTCGATAGCTTCCGTCGTTTGGCTGCCGAGGCCGATCTGGTCCTGGTGGAAGGGGCGGGGAGCGGTGCCGAGATCTATCTGCGCGATTCCGACATTACCAATATGCGCTTCGCCGAGGCAGCCGACCTTCCGGTGGTGATTCTGGGTGATATCGACCGGGGTGGCCTGATGGCCGCGATCGTTGGATCCTACGATCTGTTGAGCGAGTCCGATCGCTCCCGTGTTGTCGGCTATCTCATCAACAAGTTCCGCGGCGATTTCTCGCTGTTCGAACCCGCCTGTAAAATCATGACCGAGCGCACCGGATGGCCGATGCTGGGCGTGCTGCGCTGGTTCGACAAAGCCGATCGCCTGCCGGCCGAGGATTCCCTGGCGCTGGAACGGCCTGCCGAGACCGGGGGCAAAGGGCTGAAGATCGCCGTGCCGCACTTGTCGCGGATCGCGAATTTCGACGATCTCGACCCGCTTGCCGCCGAACCTGGGGTAAGCGTGGTGTGGGTCCATCCCGGTCATCCCATTCCGGCCGATACCGACGTGGTGGTGTTGCCCGGATCGAAGGCGACCCGAACCGATCTTGCCGTGTTACGTCGTAATGGTTGGGACATCGATATCCTGGCCCATGTCCGTCATGGGGGGCGCGTCGTCGGCCTGTGCGCAGGCTTCCAGATGCTGGGGACGATGGTGCGCGATCCCGATGGAATCGAAGGAGCGCCGGGCGAGACTCCAGGTCTCGGCCTGCTCGACATCGAGACGGTGATCGGCGGAGCCAAGCGTCTGGTCGATCTCGACGTTACCGATCACGTCAGCGGCTGTCGCGTTACCGGCTATGAGATGCATATGGGCGTTACGTCCGGCCCTGGATTGGAGCGGCCCTGGTTGAGCTTCGATCATGGCAACGGCCCCCGTCCCGAAGGCGCTGTTTCCGCCGATGGTCGGGTGATGGGGTCTTACGTCCATGGTCTGTTCGGTTCGGATTCCTTCCGTGGCCATTGGTTGGGCCAGGTCGGCGCTCAGGCCGCCGGGCTTGATTTCGAGGCCAGGATTGAAGCCGCTCTCGATGCGCTCGCCGATCATTGCGAAGCCAATCTCGACCTTGACGCTCTGCTCGCCCTGGCGCGCTAAAGTTTGCGTTTGATCTGATCCCCGGCCAACCCCGGATTTGACCTGTTGGCCGGTATCGAGCCGCCATTGCCGATGCGCCCGCCCCCTTTTCCGTAAGGAGAAGGGGGCGTTTTTTGTTCCGGCGTCGGCTTTCGCATAGAAAAAGGGCCTGGATTGCTCCAGGCCCTTGATCCATCGTGCCTTGCGGCGATCCGAGATCAGCGCTTGCTGAACTGGGTCGACCGGCGGGCCTTGTGCTTGCCGTACTTCTTACGCTCGACGACGCGGGGATCGCGGGTAAGGAAGCCGCCAGCCTTCAGGGCCGGGCGCAGGGCCGGGTCGAAGAAGGTCAGCGCACGGCTGATGCCGTGACGAACCGCACCGGCCTGACCCGACAGGCCGCCACCGGTGACGGTGCAGACCACATCGAACTGGCCTTCGACCTGAGCGGTCTGGAACGGCTGGTTGATGATCATGCGCAGGACCGGGCGGGCGAAATACACCGGAAGCTCGCGTCCGTTGACGGTGATCTTGCCCGAGCCGGGCTTCAACCACACACGGGCAATCGCGTTCTTGCGCTTGCCGGTGGCGTAAGCGCGACCGAAAGAATCGACCTTGCGCTCATGGACGGGGCCGGCCGGAATCGTGGCCTGAAGATCGGCCAAGCTGGAGAGATCGGCCATGGGATTACCTCTTGTTCTTCGGATTCATCGCGCCGACATCCAGCACTTCGGGCTGCTGAGCCTCGTGCGGATGGGTGTCGCCGGCATAGACGCGCAGGTTCTTCATCTGCTGACGGCCAAGCGGACCACGCGTGATCATGCGCTCGACGGCCTTGACGATGACCCGCTCGGGGTAGCGTCCGCCGAGCAACTGGCCGATCGTGCGGTCCTTGATGCCGCCCGGATGGCCGGTATGCCAATAGAACCGCTTGGCGGCAAGCTTGTTGCCGGTCAGACGGACCTTCTCGGCGTTGACGACGACGACGTTGTCGCCCATGTCAACATTCGGGGTGTAGGTCGGGAGATGCTTGCCGCGCAGCCGCATCGAAATGATGCTAGCCAAACGGCCGAGCACGACGCCGTCCGCGTCGATCACAACCCACTTCTTTTCTACTTCGGACGGTTTGGCGTTATAGGTCTTCATGGCACCCACGGCAAAACCAGTTGACGTCACCGTGGCAAACACGGCGTCGAGGGCGCGGAGTATGCCACACGGGGGATATGAGTCAATCCATTTCTTTTCCTTTTAAATCAATGACTTAGCTTTGCGGTATTATGATACCTCCTTGAAGGGGCGCGGAAAGCCTGGGGTTTTGGCGAGTCGTCGCTGCCCGTTTCATTGACTTGTCCCTGGGGGCGTGCCACACCATCTTAACGGGAAGCTTATCCGGAGTATTCGCAAGATGACCCTTACCATTATCGTAGCCTTGCTGTGCGCCGTCGCCATCGCCGGCATCGGCGGCGCCCTGACCGTGATCGGGCCGTGGTATCAGGCCTTGCGCAAGCCGAGCTGGCAGCCGCCGGATTGGGCGTTTGGTCCCGCCTGGGCGGTCATCCTGGGGCTGGCGGCCTGGGCTGGCGTTCTGGCGTGGGAAGCAGCTCCCGACGATGCCGCCCGCACCCGCGTCATCGCGCTGTTTGCGATCAACGGTGTCTTTCATATCTTGTGGAACCCACTGTTCTTTCGCTGGCGTCGTCCCGATTGGGCGTTGATCGAAGTCGTGTTTTTGTGGCTGTCGGTGCTGGCCCTGATCATCGGTGTCGCGCCGTTTGCGCCGGATGCGGCGTGGTTTTTGTCTCCCTATTTGGCGTGGGTGGCGTTCGCGGCGTTTCTTAACCTCGCGGTGGTCCGTCTCAACCGTCCGTTCGGTATCCGCGTCGAAACGGTCTGATCTCTATCGGCGGGAGCCGGTTCCGGCTCCCGCTTGCGGCTTGTCGCAGAGGTTTCGCACGCCGCTTTTTGTCCTTTGATCTTGCCAGCCGACATCGATCATGTCCTTTCCGACCTGTTTTTCGCGGGGAGGGAGGATTGTCACAATCGGAAACTGGCTTCAGGCTTGCCAAGGCGGCTCGGTGCGCAGTAAAGGGTGGCCTTTCTCCCCACCTGCCTTTCGTTCCAAGGACCCCCCCGATGGAAAACGTGCTGACACTGATCGCCGGACATGGCTTGTCCGGTCTCGATGGTTCGTTGGTGTCTGAGGTGCGAGGGGGATTGCGGGCGTTGGGGGCCGAGGTCGGCCAGCCCGACTGGTTGTCTCCCGATCGGGCCTGCGATCTGAGCTTTTCCGGCCTGTCGCCTCGTGATGCCGATGCAATGTCGTTGCGAATTCTCGAAGGTTGGGGTGTCGATGTCGTCGCCCAGCCCGCCGAAGGGCGGCGCAAGCGCCTGCTGGTCGCCGATATGGATTCAACGATGGTCACCGGCGAGACCCTGGACGAACTGGCTGATTTCGCCGGTCTGAAAGATCGTATCGCTGGAATCACCGCTCGGGCGATGAATGGCGAGATCGGGTTCGAGGCGGCGCTGCGCGAGCGGGTCGGGCTGCTGGCCGGGCTGCCGGAAAAATGCCTGGAAGCGACCTGGGAGCGGATCGATTTCACCCCCGGTGCCCATTCCCTGGTCGCGACGATGAAGGCGAACGGGGCGATGGCCGTACTGGTCTCAGGTGGCTTCCGTTTTTTCACCGCAAGGGTGCGGGTGTCTTGTGGCTTCGATCGCGACATCGCCAACGAACTGATTGTTGCTGATCAGCGGCTGACCGGGCAGGTTGGAACCCCGATTGTCGGGCGCGAGACCAAACTGGCGACCCTGATTGCCACGGCGGCCGAACTGGGGATTTCGACCGGACTGGCGGTGGCGGTGGGCGACGGTGCCAACGATCTCGATATGCTGCGCGAAGCCGGGCTGGGGGTGGCCTTCCACGCCAAGCCCGTCGTTGCCGCCGAGGCTCGCGCCCGGATCGATCATGGCGACCTGACCGCTTTGCTTTATGCTCAAGGCTATCGTGACGAGGATATTGTCACCTCTTTTGGCAGTCTGAGCTGACAAGCCAATCTGGCCGTACCGATGGACGGTAAGACGATCGGTTGGCGCGATGGTGTCCGCGTTTCGGACTGCATCCTGCGCGACAACATCATGCGGTAAGTGATTGTTTTTAAAGAAAGGGGGGCAGGGAAGGGCGCTCCGAGCCTTGAAGACCCCCATGTCACCCGATCAGACAGAAAAAAGGCGGTGAAGCGAATATGCTTCACCGCCTTTTTCATACTTTGGATTAGCGCGCCCGAGCGTGGGCGAGGACACGGGCGGTGGCCCGGTCGTCCTTAAGCTGTTCGGCGATCAGGAAAGCCAGTTCCAGTGCCTGGGTGGCATTGAGACGGGGGTCACAGTGGGTGTGATAGCGGTCGCCCAACCGTGCCTCGGTGATCGCGGTCATGCCGCCGACACATTCGGTGACATCTTGTCCGGTCATCTCGAAATGGACGCCACCCGCGTGCGAGCCTTCGGACTTGTGGACAGCGAAGAAGGCGCGGACCTCGGCCAGGATCGAGTCGAACAGCCGGGTCTTGAAGCCGGTGGCCGCCTTCACGGTGTTGGCGTGCATGGGATCGCACGACCACACCACTTTGCGGCCTTCGCGTTGGACGGCGCGGATCAGGGCGGGCAGCTTGGCTTCGACCTGGGCGGCTCCCATGCGGACGATCAGGGTCAGACGGCCGGGTTCGTTGGCCGGGTCCAGTCGCTCGATCAGGGCCAGGAGATCGTCCGGGGCGATGCCGGGGCCAATCTTGAAGCCAATCGGGTTCCGCACGCCGCGCAGGAACTCGACATGGGCGGCGTCAATCTGGCGGGTCCGCTCACCGATCCACAGCATGTGAGCCGAGCAATCATACCAATCGCCTGAAGTCGAATCGACGCGGGTCAATGCCTCTTCATAGGGGAGAAGCAGCGCTTCATGCGAGGTGAAGAAGTCGGTCTCTCGGATTTGCGGGGCTGAGTCCGAGGTCAACCCGCAAGCTTCCATGAAGTCGAGCGTTTCGCCCAAGCGGGTGCACAAATCCTGATAGCGTGCCGCTTGTAGCGTTCCGGCAACACAATCCAGTGTCCATTGGTGCACCGTGTGCAGGTCGGCATAGCCGCCCTGGGCGAAGGCGCGCAACAGGTTCAGCGTCGAGGCCGATTGGTTATAGGCCCGCACCATCCGTTGCGGATCGGGGATCCGCGATTCGGGGGTGAAGTCGATACCGTTGATGTTGTCGCCGCGATAGCTGGGGAGGGTGACGCCATCGATGGTCTCGGTGTCGGCCGAACGCGGCTTGGCGAACTGCCCGGCCATGCGCCCCACCTTCACCACCGGCATGGCGGCGCCATAGGTCAGCACCACCGCCATCTGCAACAGCACCCGGAAGGTGTCGCGGATGGTATTGGCGCGGAACTCGACAAAGCTCTCGGCGCAATCGCCGCCCTGGAGCAAGAATGCGCGCCCCTCGGCGACCTGGGCCAACGTCGCTTTCAGTCGTCTGGCTTCTCCGGCAAACACCAACGGCGGATAATCGGCCAGCGTCCGCTCGACTTCGGCCAGTGCCACAGAGTCGGGATAGGTGGGAACCTGATGGATCGGCTTTGCCCGCCAACTGCCGGGCGACCAACGTTCGGCCATGGAAGCTTTGTCTCCTGCTTTTCGCGACCGCGAAACGGAAAGCATCCTCTATACGACGTGAGGAATAACTTTTCCAGTCTGCCGTCTTCGTTTTCGATCACAGTTCAGTAGTGAATGCATCGCGCCACAACCCCGGCACGTTGACAACTTATTTTTTTATTACCAAGTCAATTTTCTATTAAAGATAGAAAATTGACGGTCGGCCGTGATGATACGGGGAGATTTTCTCTGCCCTCAGCCCCTGGAGCGGACGAGGTTGGCGATCTTGATGTCTTCGCGAGTCGTGTGGTGAGCGAACCAATCGACCAGGAAGCGGATCAGATCGGCCTGGCGGATCAGGTCGATCGACATCGAGAGCATAAATCGTCTTAAATCTTCAAGCAGGGCGATGTGAAGCTTTCGGTGTAATTCATATTCTGGAAAGGATAGCTCTATCATGATGCTTTCTTCACTGTAAAAGTGAAAATCAGCATACTTATACAACTCGGTGAGCCTGCGACCGATTGTTTCAATCGGTGCTTCGGCCATCAGCTCTGCTTCGATCTGGATGATCAGGCCGAGAAAAATTCGGTGTTCGAAATCGATTCTTTGATGGCCCGTTTCATAGTCGGTCTTCCATTCCGCGCGAAACATCAAGCCGCTCCCTGACCGATCGTCCTCTATCATCCAAGTTTGGTCCGAATCGTCGCTTCAGACCAGCCTTCACGTCTTCATTGCCGCATCATCGCGGACATAGGCGGCCAGCCTGATATCCTCGCCTGCGGTGTGGAACGAGAACCATTCGATCAGGAAGCCGACGATATCCTTCTTACGGATTGTTTCGATCGAGATCGATCCGGTAAAGCCCCGTAATTCGGCCAGAAGCAGTTCGTGATTGCGCCGATGTGTTTCCAGGTCGGGGAAAGCCACATCGATCATGATGCTTTCCTCGCTGAAGAAGTGAAAGTCTGTGTATTTGTACAATTCAACTATATGGCGTTCAACTTGATCGAGTGGGGCGTTTTCAAAGAGGTCCGTTTCAATCTGAAGGATCAGGTCGAGAAAGATTTTATGTTCAAAATCAATCCGGGGGTGCCCCGTCTCATACGCTGACTTCCATACTGAACGAAACATGACCCGCCTCTGACCTTTGATTCTCGCCGTATACTGTGATCGCAATCGCAGCAACGGACCAGCCATATCCTATGGCTGGTATAACGAAACAGGGGAAGCGGTTGCCCGCTTCCCCTGAGATCGTCACCCGATTGTATTCGGATGCGGGAGATTAGCCCCGGTGGCCACCGCCAGCGCGAGCCGCAGCGGGCTTGCCGCTGTTGCCATGGCTGGAGGAGCGGGCCGCAGGACGGCTCTGTCCCTGGCTGGGGCGGCGGCCTGGAGCCTGCGGACGACCGCGCCCGCTACCACCGGCACCGCGCTGGGCGATGTGGGCGGCATGATAGGCGTGGGCTTCGTCAACCGGCACGGACTGACGGATCGTCTTTTCGATCGCGCGCAGATAGGCGACTTCATCGGCATCGCACAGCGACACGGCGATGCCGCTCGCACCGGCGCGGGCGGTGCGGCCGATACGGTGGACATAGCTCTCCGGCTCGTTCGGAAGCTCGTAATTCAGCACATGGGTGATGCCATCGACATCAATGCCGCGTGCGGCAATGTCGGTGGCGACCAGCGCCTTGATCTTGCCGTCGCGGAAATCGGCCAGAGCCTTCTGACGGGCGCCTTGCGACTTGTTGCCGTGAATCGCATCGGCGCTGATCCCGGCTTTGTCCAGCATTTCGGCGACGCGGTTGGCGCCGTGCTTGGTGCGGGTGAAGACCAGGGCGCGGCCGACATCCTTGCCAGCCAGAATTTCGGTCAACAGGGTGCGCTTGTTCTCGCGATCAACAAACATCACCTTCTGGTCGATCTTCTCGGCGGTCGAGGAGACCGGAGCAACTTCGACCCGAACCGGGCGGTGGAGCACGCTTTCGGCCAAGCCGACGATGCTGTCGGGCATGGTGGCCGAGAACAAGACGGTCTGGCGCGATTTCGGCATCGCCGCGACAATCTTACGGATCGGCTGAATGAAGCCCATGTCGAGCATCCGGTCGGCTTCGTCCAGCACCAGGGCCTCGACCGAGTCGAGGCGGATAGCGTCCTGGCTCATCAGGTCGAGCAGTCGGCCGGGGGTGGCGACCAGGATATCGACGCCGCCCGCCATCGTCTTGATCTGCGGAACCATGCCGACGCCGCCGAATACCAGGGCGTGGCGCAGGCGATACTGGCTGCCATAAGTGCGGAAGCTCTGGCCGACCTGAACCGCCAATTCGCGGGTGGGGGTCAGCACCAGCACCCGAGTGCTCTTGGGCATCGCGCGCTTCTTGAATTGTTCAAGGCGCTGCAACAGCGGCAAGGCGAAGGATGCGGTCTTGCCGGTACCGGTCTGGGCCAGGCCCAGAACGTCATGACCGGCGAGGAGGTGAGGAATCGACTGTTCTTGGATCGGAGTGGGGGACGTATACCCCTCGGTCGCCAGAGCCTTCAACAGGGGTTCGGCAAGACCGAGATCGGAAAAAAGGGTCATGAACTCTCTTTCTTTGCAGACGAACCGTCGGCATCGCCCAGGAGCCAATCTGGCCCGGCGAAAGACGGCGAGATAGGTCACGCGGAAAAGCGTGGCCCGATCGGGGCACCTTCCGGACGCGCGACCGGACGGTCATCATGGCAAGGGAAAAATGGCTCGGGACGATTGGGTCGGCCGGATAAGGCCGTAACCGTAGCGCGCTGTCGCGAGCGGTCTGAACGCGGATCGTCCAGGCAGAGGGCACCGTGCGCTATTCCCGTGCCAATGTCAAGCATCTGAGGCGACATGCGATTTACCCAACCCTGGTCATCCGTCAAGGCCGGGTGGTGGGCACTTGGAAAGTATCGCGCGCCCGCGTTAGATGGAATGCCAGAGAAAGGCCTTCAGTGATGACACAGCCCCCCGCACCGGTTCTTCCTGCCGCCGATGGCGTCTCGCCACCGTCGCCGCGCGGCATCCCTTTGGGCAGCCCAGACTACCGGCGGGTCACCCTCGCCTTGTTTCTGGCCGGGTTCGCGACGTTTTCCCTGCTCTATTGCGTTCAGCCGCTTTTGCCTGATTTTACGGCGGAATTCGGCGTCAGTCCGGCGCACAGTTCGCTCGCTCTGTCGCTTTCGACCAGTCTGCTGGCCGTAGCAATTTTATGCGCGGCCGCTCTGTCCGAAGGATTGGGGCGGCGCGGGCTGATGTTCGGCTCACTGGTGGCGGCCTCCGCCCTCAACATCGCCGCCGCCCTGGTGCCGGACTGGACATTGCTGCTGGTCATGCGGGCGCTGGAGGGCCTAGCGTTAGGCGGTGTGCCTGCGGTGGCGATGGCTTACCTTGCCGAAGAGATCGAGCCGCGCGGGTTGGGGCGGGCGATGGGACTCTACATCGCCGGAACCGCATTGGGCGGCATGTTGGGGCGTGTCATCACCGGGCATCTGGTCGAGGCGTTTTCCTGGAGAATCGCCCTGTGCGGCATTGGGGTTGCCGGTCTGATCGCCGCGATCGGTTTTCTGCTGCTGCTGCCGCGGTCTCGCAACTTCTCTCCACGTCCCGGCTTCGACGTCCAATACCATCTGTCGGCCTGGAGGCGGCATTTGGCCGTTCCGTCGATGCGCTGGTTGTTTGCGATGAGCTTTCTGTCGATGGGCTGTTTCGTCGCGGTGTTCAATTATATCGGCTTCCGCCTGACCGCGCCGCCGTATGGCCTGGGACAGGCCGCGCTTGGAATGCTCTTTTTCGTCTATATCTTCGGGATCGTAAGTTCCTCTGCCGCCGGGGGGCTGACCGAGCGCTTTGGCCGTCGTGCCGTGCTGCCGGTCGGGGTGCTGGTCACGGCGGTCGGAGTCGGTCTGACCTTGCCCGATGGAATGGAGACGATGGTCGCGGGTCTCATCTTGCTGACGGTTGGGTTCTTTTTTACCCATGCCGTCGCCAGCGGTTGGGTTGGCCGCATCGCCGTCGGGGCGAAGGGGCACGCCTCGTCATTGTATCTGCTTGCTTATTATGTGGGGTCCAGCATCGTCGGGTCTGCGGGCGGATGGTTCTGGGCCGAAGGCGGCTGGAGCGCGGTGGCTTGGTTTCTGCTGACGCTGCACGGCGTTGCACTGGTCGCGGCATTGCGGTTGCGGGCGCTGTCGCGGGTTTAGGGGAGGATACCGGCCAACCCTGGATTTTTGACCCGTTGGCCGGTTGTCTTTCCTCCCAGATCAAAGCTCCAGAGATTCGAACGGGGTACGATCGGGCCGTCCGGGGGCAAAGCGCCATACCGGGGGGGCTTCGCTGCCGGGGGCGGGCAGGGCGATCAGCGAACTGGATACGGTGCCGAATCCGCTGGGGCGGGTGAAGCACATCGCGGCACTGTCGTGGCTGTCATCGCCGTCTTCGGCGGAATCGCAGAGCATCGTCGTCCAGTCCTCCCATGTACCCGCACCGGGATCGGGCGGCGGCGCGGCGCGGAATCGGTCGAGATGGGCCGCGATGCGCGGACTGGCGCGGTCGTCGAGATCAAGTTCTGTCAGCATGTGCAAGCCGGGCGGAATGACATGCGATTCGACCCGGTACCCATCGTTTCGTAGCCAAAAAGCGGTGCAATTGTCGGCGATGACCAGATTGAACGGTCGGTACGCTTCTCCCGCCAGCTCCGACAGTGCACGGGCCGCCTGATCGGCGTCGGCATGGTCGAGCGCTTCCAGCACCAGTTCTCCGCGCGAGCGCTTTGACGCCAACGGTCCCAGCGTTCCGGCTCGGTTCAGAACCGCCGCCATCACCCCAAAGTCGTTGATTCCTAGCCACGATCCCCCCGCCAGGATATCCTGACCCGCCACCGTCTCCGGGCGGTCGTCCCACCACCGTCCCGGCCCCTGCCAGGGCCGGTTCCACAACTCATCGCGGTTCGAAGCGGCGATCAAAGGCCACGCCTGACCGGGGCGATGAAGCAGAACCAAGGTGCACATGTGAAAAATCCGTTTCTGGAGAGGCTATAGGCGATTATAACACGCCCGCCGGAAGCGTTGCCGGGTCGGCTTGGCGTTGCGCGTATTCCGGTTCGAGAACGACAGATTTCAAGGAGCCGCCGTCCGTCATGACCACTTTCGATGACCGTGAAAAAGCCTTTGAGGCCAAGTACCGCCTGGACCAGGACATGGATTTCAAGACTCTGATGCGGCGCGACAAGCTGGTCGGGCTGTGGGCGGCTGACCTGATGGGGTTGACTGGCGACGCGGCGAAAGCGTATGCGCTGACCGTCGTCGAGGCGGCTATTGATACGCCTGATCAGGATGTTGCCGACAAGGTGGCTAACGATCTTGCCGCCCGCAGCGTCAAGGTTCCGGTGTCCGAAATTCGGACCCAGGTGACGTTGCTGCTGGACAAAGCCCGCGCCGAGCTTAATGAAGAGCTGTCGCGTTAATTCCTAATCCGAAAAAAGGGAACCGTTGAGGGCGCATTGACCTGGCGGTCAACGCGCCCTAGGGAAAGTCGATTTCCTCAAGCGGTATGTCCTCGGAATAAAAGCAAAATCCGTTGCGGCCGGTGTTTTTGACCCGGTACATCGCGATGTCTGCCGCCTTGCAGACATCTTCCATGTTGGTGCCGTCCAAGGGATAGACTGCGATGCCGATCGATGCCCCGACATGACAGAAATGGCCTTCATGCACGATTGGTGGGGTCAGGACGTCAAGGATTTTGCGCGCCACCATTGCCGCTTCGCCTGGACGGGAAATTTCCTCCACGACCACAACGAATTCGTCACCCCCGATCCGCGAAACGGTGTCCGACCCGCGAATGCACAGCGACAAACGGACGGCCACTTCGCGAAGCACGGCATCGCCCGCTTCGTGGCCCAGATTGTCGTTGATCGGCTTGAAGCGGTCGAGATCGACAAAAAGCACCGCGACATGTCCGCCGTGGCGGCGCATCCGGGCCAGGGCATGATTGATCCTGTCCTTGAGCAGGTTGCGGTTCGGCAATCCGGTCAGGGTGTCGTGATGGGCCAGACGGTTAATCCGGTCTTCGTTTTCCTTGCGCTCCGAGATGTCGCGGACGATGCCGGTAAACAGACGCCCTTTGCCGTGACGCAGTTCGCTCAAGGATAGTTCCAGCGGGAACAGGCTGCCGTCGGTGCGTCGGCCCTGTGCCTCGACGGTGCGGCCGGTCGGGGCGAGCGGCAGACGGGGCAGAGTTGTTTCGATCTCCTCACCGGTCTCATCGTCGATCTCGAAATCCGGGTCGATCAGCAGATGGCCAAGCGGCTGCCCGATCAGGGTCGGCGGTGTGGCGCGGAAGATCCGGCCGAAGGCAGGGTTGGCGGCGATGATCGCGCCATGTTCATCTACGGTGACGATGCCTTCGGCCACCGAATGCAGCACTCCCTGCAACCGCTCCTCGCGCTCTCGCAGCGCCTCGGCCGAACGAACGAAGCGTGAGATGTCGCGTGCTTCGATCAGAAACGTCTCCGCTTCGTCGGGCAACTGGCGGACTCGCATTTCGGCTTCGAACAGAACCGCGCCGGACCGTTTCATCCGAAGCGGCAGGAAGTCCTCCTCGGCCAGCAATGCCCAGCCCGAAGTCTCGGCGAGGTCGCGGTAATCGTCTTCGAGGAAACCGACGAATGCGGTTCCCTCTGCCGCTTCGGCCGAAGGCAGCCCCAGCATCCGCACTCCGGCACGGTTGATGAACTCGATCTCTCCGCCCCGGATGATGCAGACCAGCACCGAAACAAGATCAAGAAGATCTGAATCTGCGCGCGGGCGTGGATTGGTGGTCGTGGGGGAGGAACACAAGGGCTTCACCAGGACAACCGGGAAGAGGGGGACTGTCGGGCCGATCCATGCGTGTCAGTGACCGCGGGGCAGCGATAATCCCGCGCCATGCCTGGGGCGGCAATTGAATTGGTCGGGGAGACAAGATTCGAACTTGCGGCCCTGGCGTCCCAAACGCCATGCTCTACCAGGCTGAGCTACTCCCCGATCCTTCTCAGTGGTTCTAAGGTGTTTGACAGCCGATGGCAAGAGCCCCGCCATGGGTCAGGGGGGGAGAAAGTGGATAAATCGTGATATCGGCAGTCGATCCCGAGGCATTGAAACGGGCCGAGGCCGCACTCGCGGCGCTCGAACACATATATATAGAGTGGGCAGAGGCCGACTGTGCCCGCCTGGATGCCGCCTGGACGGCCTGGGTCAGCGGCACGGACCATGACGATTCGGGTCTCCGCCGCCTCTTTTCGGTCGCGCACGACATGAAAGGTCAGGCGGCGACCTTTGGTTATCCGCTGATCGGCGAACTGGGCAACCGTCTGTGCCGTTTGATCGAAGCTGTGGAGGCGGGCGAGGGCGGTCTGGACGAACGCACCCGGCTTGCTGCTCTGGTCGCAGCAACCGGACGGGTCATCCGCGAGCGGATATCCGGTGACGGTGGGGCGGTAGGGGCGGCCTTGCTGGCCGGGATTGATGATCCTGGGCCTGACGATCGATGATACGTCTGAGGTGTGAAGCGCCCCCTCTCACCCCTCAGATATCCCGGCTGTCCGTCTTCCTTTTTGCGATCCACCGGAGACGGTTGCGACGGCGGTCAGGTTGGCGTGTCGAGCTTCTTACCGTCTAGATCTTCGGTCTGGCGTTCGCGCTCACGGCGGACAGCCTGCTTCTCAGCTTTCGATAAACCGAATTTAACCCGATTGGCTTCGGCCTTGGTTTCCTTCTCGGCGCGGGCCTTGCTCTTGCGCACCCGGTTCAGGTTGACGATCTCGCCCATGGTTTTCCCCTGTCCGATCCCCGAATGGGACAATCTTACACTTTTTTTCGGGGATAGTGAGATTTGGGCTTGCGTCCGGCCGATCCCCTGGGTATACACACCCACCTCGCGCGGGTGTAGCTCAGTTGGTTAGAGCGCCGGCCTGTCACGCCGGAGGTCGCGGGTTCGAGCCCCGTCACTCGCGCCATTTACTTTATATCTCGGTCACGCCGGACATCTTCTCCCTCTAGGGAGGAAGAAGTCCGGCTTGTCCCGTTTTATGGCTTGGTTCTTCGCCTTGGCCGTAACCAGCATGCCCGCTAAATGGGCATCTGCCTCCCCTCGTTTGCTTATTATCACGTCATTTAGCCTGTGCCCATTTTGTGGGCGCATACTAATGCTTTGATAAAAAAGAATTTATTAGCCGAATCTGGATGGCGCAGGGATTGCTTGCCCAGTGACACCGCCGACGCGGCGGGTGGATCACTGAACGAGGACGATAATGGAGACGGCGAAAACGGGTGTGGATGTCTTGTTTGTCCTGTTGGGGGCAGTGATGGTTTTGGCGATGCATGCGGGCTTCGCCTTTTTGGAAGTAGGGACGGTACGGCGGAAGAATCAGGTCAATGCCCTGGTGAAAATTCTGTCTGATTTTGCGGTCTCGACCCTGGCCTATTTCTTCGTCGGCTATGCGGTGGCCTATGGGACGACCTTCATGGTCAGTGCCGAGACCCTGGTGGGCAAGAGCGGGGGCGTCTTTGCCGCGCAGGGCTTCGATCTGGTCAAGTTCTTCTTTCTCGCCACCTTCGCCGCCGCGATTCCGGCGATCGTTTCGGGTGGCATCGCCGAACGAGCCAAGTTCACCACCCAGCTGATGGCGACCGCTCTTCTGGTCGGTCTGGTCTATCCCCTGTTCGAAGGAATGGTGTGGGGGACGCGCCTTGGCTATCAGGACATGCTGCAAAACCTGTTCGGCGCGCCGTTCCACGATTTTGCCGGATCGGTGGTGGTTCATGCTGTCGGCGGCTGGATCGGGTTGGCTGCTGTTCTGATGCTGGGGGCGCGGCTTGGTCGCTATCGTCCTGATGGGCGGTTGGTCGCAGTCCCGCCGTCGAACATCCCGTTCCTGGCCTTGGGCGCGTGGATTTTGTCGGTGGGCTGGTTCGGCTTTAATGTGATGAGTGCTC
Organism: Magnetospirillum molischianum DSM 120; assembly: GCF_000294655.1. Classification (GTDB taxonomy): domain Bacteria; phylum Pseudomonadota; class Alphaproteobacteria; order Rhodospirillales; family Magnetospirillaceae; genus Phaeospirillum; species Phaeospirillum molischianum. The sequence continues at coordinate 3,266 of NZ_CAHP01000011.1, read as the reverse complement.
AGACCGTCGCGCAGATTTCCGGGCTGGTCGCGCTGAATTCATTGATGGCAATGATCGGCGGCATCCTGGCTGCGCTGCTGGTTGGCCGTAACGATCCGGGTTTCGTTCATAATGGCGCGTTGGCCGGGCTGGTTGCGGTCTGTGCCGGGTCCGACGTGATGCACCCTGTCGGCGCCCTGATCACCGGCGGCATCGCTGGAGCGGCCTTCGTGTGGCTGTTCACCCTCTGCCAGGTCAAATGGAAGATAGACGACGTTCTGGGTGTCTGGGCGCTGCATGGGATGTGCGGTGCGATNGGGGGGATTGCCTGTGGCGTGTTCGGGTCCGAAATGTTGGGGGGAATGGGCGGCGTCAGCCTGATATCGCAGTGTGTTGGCACCGTGACGGGTATCGCCGTTGGCCTTTTGGGCGGGCTTGCCGTCTATGGTGGGCTGAAGGCGGCATTTGGGATACGGCTTGATCCCGAGCAGGAGTTTTCCGGGGCCGATCTGGCCATCCATCAGATTGGCGCGTATCCAGAAGAAACGATGTCGGTTCACGACGACGCGCTGGCGATGTCTGTGCATGCCGGCAACGCCGGACGGCGATAAGAAATTAGAGGCTCTTACCCCGACCTCTCCTACGTGATGGGAGAGGTCGGGCAAGGGGCTTTAGTTTCGTTCGGGGAGTCCGGCGGCTCGGCGGATCATCGCGGCGACCACGTCCGGCTGTTCCTCGTGGGCGAGGTGGCCCAGCCCTTCGAACGTCACCACTTCCGAGCCGGGAACCAGGGCATTGACCTTCTTTGCCATCACGGGCGGAATGGTATGATCGTTCGAGCCGGTGGCCAGGATCAGATGTGGCTTCAGGCGCGGCAGATCGCGGCGCAGTGGTTTAAGATCCCAATTGGCCATCATTGCGATGGCGGCACCGACATGGCCGGGCGACATGCCAAGGCGACGATATAACTCGATGGTTTCCGGCTTCAGGACGGAGCCGGTACCTTTCATCAGGTCATCGACCATCGAGGTATAGCGGGCGCGCAGGGCGAACAGATAAGGCGGATGGGGCAGGGCTGCCATCAGCTTGGCCAGCGGCGAGAAAATCCGCGCTGGCAATCCATCCAGCGGCAAAAGGGCACCGCCCAGACTGATCACGGTTTGGGGATGGATCATTCCGTCCAGGCACATCCGCGCCAGGATGGCGGCCCCGGCCGAGTGGCCGACCACCAGGGACGGTTCGACTCCAAGTGCGCGCAGCAAAGCGTGGTGCGACCGTGCCATTCCGGGCAGGGACATGTGCGACGGTGCCGGTCGGGTGGTGAAGCCGTGGCCGGGCATATCGGCGGCGATAACGGTGAAGTCGCGGGCCAGCAGCGGGAACAGATCAGCCCAGGAATGCGTGGTGGCTCCGGTGCCGTGAATGAGAAACAGCACCGGGCCGCTTCCGGCCTGTTGGACGTGCCAGATCACACCACCAGCGGGGACAAACCGGCTGTCCTGGCGGTTGGGCCAGTTTTGCCCGTCCGTATCCCAGATCAGCCGGCTTCGCATGATTATCCCCTTATCCTTCCTTCGGCGGCGACCGAATCCGCAGCGGTGGCCTTTACCGCTTTCGACATCGCATTGGCGTCGGCATAAGGGAGCAGCAGATATTTCGCTCCCATCTCCGCCGCCAGCTTTTGTGCCATCGGCTGCGGCCGCCTAGCCGTATCGATCAGCATCGCCGAGAAGCCGGAAACCCGCAAGGCCTGAGCCGATGCGATGGCGTCAGCTTCGGCCATCGGGCGTCCCGGCGTGCCGTCGCGGGCGATATTCCCCTGGCCGTCGGTGAGGAACACCAACACCGGAGTCTGCCCCTTGTCGCGGCAGCCGGTTGCAACCATCCAGGCGGTATCGATCGCCGAGGCCAGCGGCGTTCCGCCGCCGCCGGGCAAGCCGGCGAGCGAGCGTTTGGCCCGGACCAGCGAACGGGTCGGCGGCAGCAGAACCTCGGCGGCCTTGCCCCGGAAGGCGATCAGGGCAACGTTGTCGCGGCGGACGTAGCAATCGGCGAGCAGCAGTTCGACCGCTCCCTTGGCTTCGGCCAGACGCTGCAACGCTGACGATCCCGAGGCATCGACGATGAAGATGGTGGTGGTTTCAGACCGCTGCTTGAAGTGGGTGCAGCGGAAATCGCTGCGCCGGACTTCGACCAGGGTGGCTGTGCGGCCTTCCTTGGCCGCTTCCTGACGGCGGAGCGGCTGCCACGGTGCGGCGGCGCGCAGGGTTTCGATCAGATTCAGCCGGGTATTGGGGGTCGGCTCGCCCGCCCGCACCGCCGAGGGGCGGCCGCGCCGTCCCTTCTTCTTTGCGGCTCCGGCCCGGCTGCCGCCCGAGGACTGGGCGCGCGACCGCACGTCCTTGCCCTCGCGCAATTGCGCCAGCAGCTTGTCGGGAATCGCCGCCTGTGCGACGGCGATCATCATCTCTTCGAGTTCCTGCGGGTCGAGGGCGTCGCTATCGTCCTCGTCCTGCTGATCCTCGGGTTGATCGGGGTCCGACGGCTCTTCCGGCGGTGGCGGTTCGTCGGGCGGCGGCTCGTCTTCCTGCGGTTCCCCGGTAGGAATGACGGTAGCCCGCGGCGCGAACACCAGCGACGCGGCGGTGGCAGCGTCTTCCTGAGTCACCGCATCGTGTCCGGCAAGGGCGGCGGCGGCGCGGGCAACCTTGACCGCAAGCAGAGACGCCCGCACCGAGGCGATGCCGAGCGCGACCGAGGCCGAACAGAGCGCCACCATGATATCGTCGGGGAAGGTGATCGAATCGAGACGGGCGCGGGCCTCGGCAACCTGGGCTGGCAGGGTCACCGGGGCCGACAGGTCGCTTTCGGTCACATTGTCGAGGTTAAGGAGGAACGCCAGCCGTTCGGTCAAGACCGTCGGCGGACGTTCATCGTCGGCCAGCCCCTCGTCCAGCGCGACGACGCCGATTCGGGCGGTCGAGCGCAGGCCGAGGCCGTCGCGTTCAAGTTGGACCTCGCCGCGATCAAGCACGCCGCCGATCCGTCCGGCGGTGCCGACGGACAGGCGTTCGGCCATCGCCAGAACGACGATTCCACCGTCGGCTTCGACCAGAACGCCACGCTCGGCGATCGGTCTTCCCATCCGAAGGGTCGAGGCAAGATCGAGACCGCCCAGCAGGCGGCTGTCGGTGATGTGGGTCGGGATACGCCGCATCGGCGCGTCCTCGGGCAAATAATCCCTCAGCAGGCCGAGGCCGACCTGGGGCAAGCCATAGATATCGTGA
>NZ_CAHP01000010.1 GCF_000294655.1 Magnetospirillum molischianum DSM 120 | reverse complement strand
CTGGCAGGGTCACCGGGGCCGACAGGTCGCTTTCGGTCACATTGTCGAGGTTAAGGAGGAACGCCAGCCGTTCGGTCAAGACCGTCGGCGGACGTTCATCGTCGGCCAGCCCCTCGTCCAGCGCGACGACGCCGATTCGGGCGGTCGAGCGCAGGCCGAGGCCGTCGCGTTCAAGTTGGACCTCGCCGCGATCAAGCACGCCGCCGATCCGTCCGGCGGTGCCGACGGACAGGCGTTCGGCCATCGCCAGAACGACGATTCCACCGTCGGCTTCGACCAGAACGCCACGCTCGGCGATCGGTCTTCCCATCCGAAGGGTCGAGGCAAGATCGAGACCGCCCAGCAGGCGGCTGTCGGTGATGTGGGTCGGGATACGCCGCATCGGCGCGTCCTCGGGCAAATAATCCCTCAGCAGGCCGAGCCAGCGGTCGCGGGCCGGTCCAGCCAACGACCGCAGGGACGCACCGCGGATCCCGACCGGATCGACCGCGAGCAGGGCGGCGGCCAGCGCCGCCGAGGCCCAGGGCGAGGACGCCCCAGGACCGGCGTCGGGCTCACTCATTTGCCGAACACCTCTTCCATCGCGCGTTCGATACGAACCGTCGAACCGGCATCGTCAAGGACGTTCCGGCGCAGACGGTGACGCAACGACGACGGAGCCACACGGCGCAGATGGGCCGACTGCACTTCATCGGCACCGTCCAGGGCGGCGACAGCGCGGGCGGTGCGCAACAGGGTCAGTTCGCCGCGCAGACCATCGGTGCCGAGGATCATGCACAGCTTTGACGCCTGCTCCAGCACCGCGTCCGACACGCTGATATTGGGCAGACGGTCGCGGGCGGCGACGATCAAGGCGCCGATCTTGGCGTCTTCCTCGGCCCACTGAGCGACAAACGCCTCGGGATCGCGGTCAAAGGCATCGCGGCGGCGGACCACCTCGATCCGGGCTGCAAGATCGGTGGGGGTCTTGATCTCGACCGACAGGCCGAACCGGTCGAGCAATTGCGGGCGCAACTCGCCTTCTTCCGGGTTGCCCGAGCCGACCAGGACGAAGCGGGCAGGGTGGCGGATCGAGATGCCTTCGCGCTCGACCACGTTCTCGCCCGAGGCGGCGACGTCGAGCAGGACGTCGATCAGGTGATCCTCAAGCAGGTTCACTTCGTCGATATAAAGGAAGCCACGATTGGCGCGGGCCAGCAGGCCGGGCTCGAATGCCTTGACGCCCTGGGTCAGGGCGCGTTCGAGATCGAGCGCGCCGACGACGCGGTCTTCGGTCGCGCCGAGCGGCAGATCGACCACCGGCACCGGAACGTAAGAGACTTCGGGTTTTTGTCCATTGGTGCCGTGATGGCCGTTACAGCCGTCAACGCACTTCTTTTCGTCCGTGGCGGGGTCGCTGCTGTACCGACAGCCCGTCACCACCGCCATCTTCGGCAACAGCGTCGCCAGGGCGCGCACCGCAGTGGACTTGCCGGTGCCGCGATCCCCCAGAACCAGGACGCCGCCGATGGTCGGGGATACCGCCGCCACCAACAGAGCCTGCTTCATCTCGTCCTGGCCGACGATCGCCGAAAAAGGAAAAACAACGCGCATGGTCATACCGCTCCGAACTGGATGATGTGTCGCGCAACGGCGCCGATCGGGTCTCCCCCCCGTCCCGTCCAGCAGGGACGGGCATTATCCCAGGCATCAGCCACGGGATGGCCGTTTCGTCGAAGAAGGTCTAGGTGAAAAATCCGCCTGCTCCCCCCGAAGTGCGAGGCGCGGATGATATTTCATAAGGACCGGCCGCCGCAATTGGTTACTGGCCTATAAAACGATTGCCCCTCGAAGTCTGTAGCGCTCAGATGCCCAAGGGTCCATCGATCGCTTGGTTTTTGCACCCGGATGCGCGGGTTTCGTTCGTGCCGTTCGCAAAGCCCTTTAACCCGCATTTCCCAGATGACCGAGCCAGTTCGTGACAGCCATCGCCGATTCTGCTATATAAATCAAAGCATTGACTGCGGCTGGAGCGGGTCGGAATGGAAGTTGCGGCGGGTGAAGCGGAATCAGCCGATCTGCGGGTCGCTTTCGACCACCGCCTCAAGCTGGAGTTCCACGGCTCGAAGGTCACATCGGATGCCGGGCTGCTCGCCTTCCGTAAACTCGATGACGCCCTTGGCCTGACCGAGATGGCCGTTGGCAGACAGCCGAACCGGCAAGAACAACCGCCACACACCGACGGCGCAGTTTCGGCAATCGGTTTTCGGCCGTCTTGCCGGGTACGAGGATGTCAACGATGCCGACCGCCTCGGCTATGATCCGGCGATGCGCTGGATCGACGAGGTTCATCATGCCCGCCGCCCGACCGATGTGGTGGTGCTGGACATGGATAGCAGCGTCAGCCCCACCCACGGCGAGCAGGAAGGCACTGGCTCCCTGCCCTATGCCGAAACGGGGGGCTATATCCCGATCGTCGATCCCGATTGAGGTGTTGCGTTGATGAATGTGGTGGTGTGCAAGGGCTTACACCATGATGCGGAAGAACTTGTTTTTCTCAAGTTCTTTTCGCCAGGAATCGTCCGTAATTCCCATTTCTGATTTGAGGCTTGTTATTTTTACCTCTATTCCTTTGTATTCATTTGACGATACTGGATCGTAAGATAGTATTTTTCTATGCAGTGAATTCACTGTCGCCTCTCTCAGTTTGTCGTACATCTCCTTTTCCGATTCAAGGCCGTTCAATTCAAGAAGCTTGAAATATCGATTTATCTCATTCTCTTTTGGGAGATTGTCGATATTTCTGAACGCCACGGGAGTGGCTGACAGCTTCGGCGGTTCCCCCGGCAGAGCGGCAAATCTTTGGACCATTTTCGATGTTGAATAGGGGGTGCCGGTGCTTTCAGCTTCCTTGCGATCGGCAGCGACAAATGCAACGAAGTCGAGTAGCGACATCGCCTTGATGGGGATCGAGTTGACCATGGCATTCTCCATTATCAGCGGCGCGTTCTGCGTCGTGGATAGAGCATGCTCCAATAGTCTGTATACGTCTATAAGGAGTTTTTCGTATTGGTCGCAGCTCGGCAGGCGGGCAACGGAGGCGCGGTGATCTCGCGCATCGTTCGACGTCATCAAATGTCGTGCGTCGTGAATCGCTTGGGTTCGATCCGACTTCCCCGAGCCTCTCGGCGATCAGACGCAGGGGCTTGGGCGGTTGGCGGGGCGCTCTTTCGCGTACCCCGTGCCTTTCCGTGCTGCTAAGACTTACAGAGCCTTCGGTCCGCGCGCGATTGCGACGACGCCGGTCCATGATACATCGACTAGCCCCAGCGGCGGCATCAGGGTAATGAAGGTTTAAATACGACATCTCCAGGTTTCGGTAGTCTTTGACACGTCTTCTCGCTCGGTTATGGTTCCGGTCATGTTGTCCAAACCACCGCCGCCAACCGTTTCAAGGAGCCGCAGGCCATGACTTCGCATCCCGATTCTTCCGGTCCCGCGCGCATCGGGCCGAATTCGATCATCCGCATGGCCGAGGCATTGCTGGAGCAGCAGGGCGAGGCTCGTACCGCTGAATTGTTTGCCGCCGCCGGTCTGGAAGCCTATCTGACCGTCCCGCCTTCGACGATGGTCGAAGAAACCGAGGTGATCCGTCTGTATCAGGCTGTCCGCGCCGGGATCGGCTTGGATGCCGCCGCCCGCGCCTCGTGGGAAGCGGGGCTGCGCACCGGCGATTATCTGCTCGCCAATCGTATTCCCCGCCCGGCCCAGCGGGTGCTGAAGGTTATGCCGGCCGGGTTGGCGGCCAAGACGCTGCTTCAGGCGATCGGAAAGCATGCCTGGACCTTCGCGGGAAGCGGTCGTTTCTCTGCCGAGGCCGGTCATCCGGTGCGGATCACCATTGCCGATTGCCCGACGGCGCGGGGCGTGACGGCCGACCGCCCGCTGTGCGGGTTCTATAGTGCGACTTTCGAGCGTATCTTCTCGACCCTGGTCAACTCCGCATCGAAGGTCACCGAAATCGAGTGTTCGGCGGCTGGTGCCCCGGCCTGCGTGTTCGAGATCCGCTGGAAGTAGGGTCGAATCGGGGGCGCGTCCCGAGAACGGCGTAGAGGTAAAGATGCGGGGCGCATTTTCTTCCCTTTTTCTCCGCGCCTTGCGATAATTGGGTTCGTCCTCCGGACTCAACGCAGGGTCCGGAGGGTCTTCCCATTCCGGGCTAACAGAGCTGCTCCGCTTTTTTATCGGCGAGATCGGCCGCCCATCGGGGATCTGGCAGATGTACAGTGTCGAAACGTGCGGCGTCAGCGAAGGCGACCGATTCGTCAAATCAATTAATCCGCGGGGGCGGACCTGGAAGGTGGTCGCGATCAGGATCACCGTCGATGGTATCCCCCATGCCCGGCTTGCGTCCTGCGACAATCGGAGCAGCGAGCAGACCATCTCGACTCTCACGTTGCGGGATCGCGATTACTGGTTGCCTGCGGCTACTCAGCCAACCGGCGGGCGCTGATTACGGCGCGGCCCGGTCCCATGGCGGATTCGGGCCAAAGCGCTCGACCAGATAGTCGATGAAAGCCCGTACCTTGGGCGATAGGTGACGGGCGTGGGGGTAGACGGCGAACACGCCGCCCTCCTGATGGACTGCCTCCGCCAGTACCGGGACCAAAGTTCCCGCCCGCAGATCCTCACCGACAATGAAGGTCGGCAGGCAAGCCAAGCCCAACCCTTCCAGCGCGGCGACCCGCAGCGCGTCACCGTTATTGACGCGCAGGCGGCCTTTGACCTCGACCGGCCACGGACGTCCATCGGGAGTTGTGAACTTCCATTCGTTCCCGGCCGACATGTTGCTGTAGCACAGGCATTCGTGCCCGGAGATTTCGTCCGGTGTGGTCGGCAGCCCCCGCGCCGCCAGATAGGCCGGACTGGCGCAAACGATCCGACGCAGCGGGGCCAGCCGACGCGCCACCAAACTGGAATCGATCAGATGGCCAATCCGAACGGCCATGTCGAATCCTTCATCGACCAGATCCACGAAACGGTCGTTCAGGGTTATATCGATTTCGACCTCGGGGCAGCGGGTCAGGAAATCCGGGATCGCCGGAGCCAGATGGCGGATGCCAAAGCTCATCGGGGCATTGACCCGCAGCCGTCCGCGTGGAGCCGCCTGAAGATGGCTGACTGACAGGTTGGCTTCGTCGATCTCGGCCAGGATGCGGACAATTTGGTCGAAATAGCCGTGTCCTGCCTCGGTCAGGGTCAGCGCGCGGGTGCTGCGATGAAGCAAACGCACCCCGAGATCGGTTTCCAGCGCGGCGACCTGACGGCTGACCACCGATTTCGAACTCCGCAGCCGGCGGGCGGCTTCCGAGAACGATCCCGTCTCGGCGACACGGGCAAAGGCGGTCATGGCGGCAAGACGGTCCATGATTGTTGCTCCAATAGCAACAGTTAGTCTCTCAATCGTTAGATTGTCTCTGTAGGCGATCCATCGCAAGCTCTGTCTCACGGTATTTTGCCGGTTTCGGAGACGGATCATGAGCCTTGTTCTGCGCCCCGCCGATGAGCGCGGCCATGCCAACCACGGTTGGCTGGACAGCCATCACACCTTTTCCTTCGCCGATTATTACGATTCCGTGCACATGGGCTTCCGGGCGCTACGGGTTATCAACGAAGACATCGTTCGTCCGGGGACGGGGTTCGGGATGCACGGCCATCGCGACATGGAGATCGTCAGCTATGTGGTTGGCGGCGTGTTGGCGCACGAGGACACCACTGGTTCGAAGGGGGTGCTGCGCCGGGGCGATATTCAGTACATGAGCGCCGGAACTGGAATTCGTCACAGCGAGGTCAACGGCTCGCAGACCGAGGATGTCCATCTTCTCCAGATATGGATCGAGCCGCCGCGTTTGGGGTTACCGCCATCCTATCGTCAACAGACGGTTCCCGATGCGTCTAAACGCAATGTTCTGCGGCTGATCGCCGGTCAAGACGGTTCTGACGGTGTACTGACCACCCATCGCGACGTCCGGGTCTATGCCGGGATGTTGGAGCCGGGAGCCTCTGTCACCCACCAGCTTCAGGCTGGGCGGGGTGTTTGGCTCCAGCTTGTCGATGGAACCCTTGACGTCAACGGCGTTGCGATGGCGCCCGGCGACGGTGCCGCCATCGAACGCGAGGAGACGATACGCATCACCTCCCGAAGCAAAACGGAATTCCTACTGTTTGACCTCGATTGAGGCCCTCCTGGTTTATTAAGGACGATCGCGATGAATGTTCTGCAAATCGATTCGAGTTCGCTGGCCGATGCTTCGGTCTCGCGCCAACTGACCCAAGCTATCGTCACGGCTCTGGCGGAGGCTCATCCCGACCTTCACGTTACCCGTCTCGATCTGGTCGAAACTCCGCCGCCCCACCTGACCAGCGATTTGACCCAGGTGGTGAAATTCCGCAACCTGGACAACCTTACGTCCCAGCAGAGAGAGGAACTGGCTCGTACCGATGCGCTGGTCGATCAGTTCCTGGCCGCCGACATCGTTGTGATCGGAGCGCCGATGTACAATTTCTCGATCCCGACCCAATTAAAGGCGTGGATCGATCGTGTTTCCCAGGCGGGCCGGACCTTCCGTTATACCGAGAACGGTCCGATCGGGCTGGCCGGGGGCCGCAAGGTGATCATCGCCTCGGCACGTGGCGGCCGTTACGCCGGGATGCCGTTCGAAGCCGCGCTCGACCACCAGGAGGCCTATCTTCGTGCCATTCTGGGGTTCTGGGGCGTCACCGACATTTCCATCATTCGCGCCGAAGGCGTTGCGATGGGGGCGGACGCCCGCGCCGAAGCTTTGGATGCGGCCAGACGGGACATCCCGCTTTTGGTTCAGGGATAAAATCGGTCTTTGCATGGCCGGGTCAAGTCCGGCCATGTAGACGATAAAACCGCTCCAACCGCTTGTTCTCGTCTGTCGTCCCGAAGGCCGTCAGAGCGATACCTGATCGTTTGCTTTAAGCGAGGGGACCATCGGCACCGACACCGCGAAGACCGATCCTCGTCCGAGCGTTGAGCGCAGGCTGATCCGGTGGTGCAGCAGCCGGGCCAGTCGGATGACGATGGCCAGCCCCAGTCCCAGCCCTTTGGTCCGGTCGCGTTCTGGGTTGCCGACCTGAAAGAATTCTTCGAATACGCGACCCTGCTTATCATGTTCGATACCGATGCCAGTGTCGTAGACGCAAATCTGCCACATCGGGCCTTGACGGCGACACCCCAGCAGAATTCCACCCTGTTCGGTATAGCGGATCGCATTACTGAGTAGGTTGCGGACGATCGTCGTCAGAAGCGAAGGATCGCTGAAGGTAACCGCATGGGTGGAGACATGGCGCAGCCGCAAGCCTTTGCTCTCGGCCTGGGCGGCCATCTCCTGGACGAGGTGCTCAAGCAGCGGTTCAAGCGCGACCGGCCCTTTGCTTTCCTCGATGGCACCGACATCAATGCGGGCGATGGCGATGATTTCGTCAAGCATAGTGCCAAGCCGTATCAGCGATTCGTTTAACATCTCGGCGGCACGGCGGGGCGTGGGGGCAAGATCGGACGCGCTGATCACCGCCGCAAACAGCGATAGCGATTGCAGCGGTTGGCGTAGATCGTGGCCTACGGCCGACAGAAGCAGGCTTTTGCTGTCGTCAGCGGCTTTAAGTTCGGCGATCGCTCGTTGCAGGGCGCCGAGCGGCCAGGCACGCATCGCCAGGAACAGACCGCAGCCTAATCCCAGTCCCATCGCCAAGGCGATCATTCCGCCGAGGATCAAGCTTCCGGTTTCCTGACGGACCACCAGATGCGCCGCCAGATCTCCAGACGCATGGATCGGAATGCTGATTTCCAGGGCAGGGGCGGGGATCGCGATCTGGGTGGTCGCGACCGAAATCCCTGCGGAATCGATCAATTCAAGCGATTCGCCCGGCTGGGCCAGTCGTCGCAGAAGATCATTGAACCGCTCCTGTTCGAAGCTCCACAGGCGAGGACGGGCCGCGATCGACTGACCGATGGTATCGGCGCGAATGCGGCCAGAGACCGCCATTTCCGTCTTGACCGAACCGACTGCGATCAGTCCATAGCCAAGCGGTGGCAACAGGGCAAAAACGATGGAAATGCTGAGTCCGATTCGGGCTAGCCCGCTAATCCGTTGCTCCAGAGGGTCGTGTCCGACGATCATGGCGACGGGATGATCCCGAACGTTTCCAGGACACGAGCTGTCTTAGGCCCAGTGATATAGGCCAGCACTTCGCGTGCCTCGTCCGAAGGAGTCGCGCCAGTGACGATCCAATAGGATTTGGAAAGGGGATAGCGTCCCTCGGCCAAGGCAGCGGGATCAGGAGTCTGCCCGTCCAGTGTTAATGGTTTCACGGCCAATCCTTCGCCGATTTTCTGGGCCAGGGTCAAGGTGCCGATAGCACCGCTGGCCCCGGTGATTGCTGCCGCGGCATCCTGATCTGTTACCGCGATCAGCATTCCCGGTCGGGCATGGGCGGCAGCCAGCGCGGTGGAGAGTGCCGGAGATGCCGCCGCCAGGACGGTCGAATCGGAATCCGAGGGGGGGCGCAATACCGGCGTGATCGGATCGCCATTACTCCAATGGGTCCGGCGTCCAGCCAGAATATCGGCGAGTCCGTCGAGGGTGATCGCGCTCTCCCCCACTTGAGACGACACCACGACCATGAAGGGGGTCCGTCCCCAGGCAACGGCACGTAAGCCCGATGTGGTTTCGGGAGTGGTCAGCGGACGGGCCGAAACGCTGAGGTCGATTGCTCCGGCACTGACGGCACGAATACCGCCATTGGTGCCCAGGCTGGAGGGAATTTCGATATGGGTCGCGGGATGGTTGGCCTGGAAACGCTCGGCCAGGGCGCGCAAAGCGGGCAGCGCCGATCCGGTTCCCCCGATGACGACGGTCCCGGCATCGGCCTGGGGAGGGGGTGACGTCGCTCCTATCAGTAGGGTAAGAGCTGTGATTTTATATAATCGGGTGAAGAAATTGGATGCCATCGGCTCACCCTCCTGACATATGCGAAAATAGAGAGAGCGGAGTCAGGTGGGGATGACACTGACGGGTGAATGGCATTATTCCCCCCTCTCAATTTAAGAAGCATAGCTCAACCGGCGAGTTACAAGAAGAGGAGGTGCGTGTTTTTCCTCATTTCTGTGGCATTCCCGATGCATCGGTTTTGCGCGGCAAGGCCGGGCGGCCGTTTCCTGTGGTTGAAAAGGCCTGAGTATACTCCGCATCACAGGCGGGGTTGAATATTGCATTCAGTATCCTAAATCTTAACCACCTTGTTCCAAGGATATCGGGTCTGTCTTCTCCAAGGTGAGGGGTGCGGATACGCGATTTAAACACCTTTTTTACGTCTGGCACTGTTCCTATGATTCATACCGATTCAAATCAGCTCGATATCGACCGCGAAGAAATCTATTTTTGCCCTCATTGTGGCCGTCGGACCCGTCATTCAGTGACACGCGAACGGGTGTTGGTGCCGGTGCTGTGGTGCCTGTCTTGCTTCCATACCCATATGGGAGAAAGCGAAGAACCCCCCCAGATTTCCACTGCGGAGACGTCTTCGTCTTCCCGGTTGGCCGGATCGCAGGCCGGAGCCTAGGTGTTAGCCGGATCGGGTTTCGATCAGGCTGCGCCCGACTGCACGTGGAAGGCTGCCGACGACGTGGACGCCAGAGGCGTCGAGCAATGGGCCGGGGGCTTCTAACCGTCCGGCTGAATCGTGATTGCCGCCGATCAGAACGATGTCGAGATCGGGCTTGCGGTGCCGAACGCCGGCGATGAAGCGGTAGAGTTGGCGTTGCGCTCCGATCGGTGGATTCTGGCTGTCATAGATGTCGCCGGTGACGAGCAGAGCGTCGGCATCTTGCTCGACCAGCTGGTCCGCTAACCAGTCGAGGAATACCTGATGTTCGCGCTCGCGTGGGATGTCGTGGAAGTCCTGCCCAAGATGCCAGTCGGCGGTATGAACGATGCGCATTCGAGGGCTGCACGCGTAAAAGCGAAAGCGTCGCCGCCGAACTGGCCGATGTCAAGACTCCTCCGAACTCATTGCGGCAGGATCGCGTCAACGACCGCCGCGTAGTGGCAAACCGCAGCCACCAGGACAAAGCAGTGCCAGATCGCGTTCTGGAACGGCAATCGGGTCCACAGGTGGAAGATGACCCCGGTGGTGTAGAAGATGCCGCCGATCAGCAAAAGGATCAGGGCCGAAACTGGTAACGCCTGGATAATCGATCCGATCACGAACAGCCCGACCCATCCCAGCGCCAGATAAAGAGCGACGGACAGGCGCTCGAACCGATGCGGCCAGCCGAGCTTTAGGACCAAACCCAGACCGGCGATGCTCCACACCAGCGCCAGCAATCCGTATCCCACGGTGCCGCCGATACTGATCATCGCCAGCGGAGTGTAGGTTCCGGCGATCATCACATAAATCGCGGCGTGATCGAACCGGCGCAGCAGTGTCTTGCGCTTGGGGGTTATGCTGAGGTTATAGGCAGCGGAAAACCAGAATGTTGCGATTAAACCGAGAGAATAAATCGCTGCCGCGATGAACAACAAGGTGTCGCCTGCCGTGCCGGTCAGGCCAAGAAGCGTTATCGCGCCAAGTCCCGATAGAACCATTCCAAGGACATGAACCACGCCGTCGAAGCGGCGTTCGGCAGCGGTGTATTGATGGTGCATGGTGCGATGCTCCTGAATCTGTGCCCGACCGGCAGCAAAATTATCACCGCATAACTTCGATAGACGCTCACCATAACGCCGCTTCGATCCGGTTTGAACCGGGTATATTCCCATCCCAGTCATGACCCGATCCGTTGTCGGTCACGATGGATCTGCCGCTGTCGCGGCCCTGATACGAAAAACCCCCGCACCAGGGGGGACAGGGGCGGGGGGCTTTCCGATGGAGGACTTTTGAGTGGCTGAGGCTCAGAAGCTTGTGAGGAAACAATGCCACCATTCGGGTTACCGCATCGTGGCCGCGACATGAGATTTTTGTAACCATTCAAAATTCCGTCCTGATCATGGGCTTGACCATAATCAAGGACGCGCTGGAGACGTTCGGACACAGTGCGGGGACCAGGTAGCAGGAGCCTCCCGTCCGTGACTGTCCCCTTTTCTCCTTCCCTCGACGATATTCCGGCGGATGAGTCGGGTGTGTTCGATGTCCGCTCTCTGCTGGAACTGGGCATTGATCCCTATGACACGGTGATTTCCGCCGCTGCCGCTGTCGCGCCGGGAGGTCGGCTGACAATTGACGCTCCGTTCAATCCGACCCCGCTACGGCGGGCGATGGCGGCGCGGGGGTTTTCCTCGCGGGCGCGTAAATTGGAAGAAAGGCGGTGGCGGGTCGTGTTCCTGCATGACGGGGCCATCGACTGGGAAAACCGCGCCGAGGCCGAAATCCTGCCCGAGGGGGCGATGCAATGGCCCGAAGCCGATGGCCTTCATCTTGATGTTCGCCGCCTGTCGCCGCCTGAACCCTTGCGGGTGATCCTGCGGCTGGTCGAGACAATGCGGGATAGCGGATCGATCGTGGTCCATCACGACCGCGACCCGGTGTTTCTTGCTCCCGAATTGGCCGAACGCGGTTGGCGCATCGCTCGGATCGAGCGAGATCCGGCCGACATCCGGCTCTGGCTCGAACCGGAGAAACGCTGATGCTGCCCGGCTTGCCCGCCGACGCCTCAGACCGTCTGTTGCCTCCGTCGCTGCCCGGCCGTTTTTTTGCTGCCGCCGTGCTGTTCCATATTGGCGGTTGGGCGCTGCTGGCTTGGGCCGGGGCAGGGACGATCCTTGGCTTCTCCGGCGGGTTGGGGCCGGTGGTGGCGGCGCTACATCTCGTTACCCTCGGCACTCTGGCGATGACAGCCCTCGGTGCGGCGATTCAGATGTTGCCGATTGCTACCTGCCGTCCGTTGGGACCGTTGTGGGCCTGCCGTCTGATGTTCTGGTTATACGCTCCCGGTGTCGCTGTGCTCTCGGCCGGGTTGGCGCTGGCCGAACCCATGTGGCGCTCAGTCGGGGCGGGTCTGACGGTCGCAGGACTGGCGCTGTTCGGGCTTCTGGTGCTGCTCCATCTGCGCCGGGTCGATGACATGCCCGGACTGGTTCGCCACCTTGGCCTGTCTCTGGCGTCGCTGCTCGGGCTGGGTCTGCTCGGGCTGGCCCTGGTCGCTGATTTTTCAACCGGATGGTTGGGCGACCATGCGGCCATTGCCGCCGCCCATGCCATCCTTGGCGGCTATGGCTTCATGGGATCGTTGGCGTTTGGATTTTCCTATGTGCTGATCCCGATGTTCGTGCTGGGGCCATCGGTTCCCGATGCGGCCCGGCGCCACGGCGCGGTTTGGGTCGGACTCGCCCTAACCGCAGGGGGTGCCGGTGCCATCTTCGGTCTCGGCTGGTTGGCGGCGGTCGCGGCGGGCCTGGGGATGGTCGCGGTCGTGGTTCATCTCCGCGCCCTTGCCGCCAGTGTGCGGCGGCGGATGCGGCGACGCTTCGAGCCGTTCTTTCGTCTCGTCGCGCTGTCCTGGGCGATGTTGGTGGTCAGCCTGCTGGCCGGGCTGGTTCTGGCGCTGGGTGCGCCCGCCGATCCGTGGGCGGCTTTGTGGGGTTTTATGCTGGTGTTCGGCTGGCTGCTTGGCTTTGTCCTGGCGATTCTCCAGCGCATCATGCCGTTTCTTGCCGCGATGCATTCCTCTGTCGGAGGGCGACCTCCGGCGCTGCCCTCGCGATTGGCTCCATCCTGGGCCGCCGATCTGCACTTCGCCTGCCATCTTATCGCGCTTGTTTTGATTGCGACGGGCCTCGTCGGCGGTTGGTCCTGGCCGCTTGGCCTTGGAATCGGGGCCGGTCTTGTCGGTGCGTTGGCCTTTGCGTTCTATGCCGTCTGCGTGCCGTGGCGGCTGTCCCTTCACCGCGCGGCGCATGCCGCTTCAGCCTGAGGACGATTTTGATGTTTCCTACCACCCGCATCGGTTCCCTGCTGCATCGCGACCACATGGCCACCGTCGAGGCGCTGGAGGCGCTAGAACGGCTGTTGTCGAAAAACCGCAAGACTCCGCCGCTCGACGCCGCTCTCAAGGACTGGTTGATCTGGCTGGCCGGTCTGCTGCGCGCCGAGGTCGAGACTCATTTCGGCTTCGAGGAAGACCGGGTGTTTCCGTTGTTCCTGGCTCAGGGGCAGACAGGTATCGTCGAGATCCTGTCTCAGGAGCACGAAACGATCCTGCCGATGGCGCGACATCTTGCCGCGATGGCAGAAGCCGCCGTCGCGGCCGGGCGCTTTGCCGACGCGGATTGGGCGACATTTCGGATGAAGGGCGGCGAACTGATCGAGCGTGAGCTGTTCCATATCCAGAAGGAAGAAATGGGACTGCTGGCCGGGATCGCTGCCTTGATCGATCCCGCCACCGATGCGGCGCTAGCCGATGCCTTTGCCGCGCTGGAGCGCTGAAGGAGCCTGTTTCCGCTCAGTGCCCGTGCCGGTGATGGGCGTCGGGGAAGTGGGGATGGGAGTGGCTCATCGGGAGATGCCGGTGTGAATGGGCGTGGAACCCGGCCGGTTCGTTTCCATCGTGATGGCGATGATGATCGTCATGAGTATGAACGTGATCGTGTTCGAATGCCTCGTGCTCATGTCGATGATCGTGCCGTTCGGTGAGATGAAGCCAGACCCCCAGTCCCATCAGAAGCCCCGCCGCGATCAGGCGCGGGGTCAGCGGCTCCTCGAACCACAAAACGGCCAGAAGCGCGCCGATGAACGGTGCCGTCGAGAAATAGGCTCCAGTACGGGCCGCTCCCAGTTCGCGCAGGCCGATGACGAAGGCGGCGAGGCTGAGGCCGTAGCCGACGAAGCCAAGCCCGGCCGCCAGCGCGAGCGCTCCCGGCTGCGGCACCGAGGCTCCCGCCGCGACTGCCAGGGCGACGTTGACACTTCCCGCCACCAATCCCTTCAAGGCGGCGATCCGCAGCGGATCTGCCAAAGACACCTTGCGGGTCAGGTTGTTGTCGATGCCCCAGCACAAACAGGCGGCCAGAACCGCAAGGGACGGCCAGGACGCGTCGATCGCGGCCGCGCCTCCGGGCCAGGATAACGCGACCGCTCCGGCAACGATGGCCAGCATTCCGATCACGATGCGGCGGTCGGCGTTTTCCTTGAACACCATCCAAGCCAGCACGGCGGTGAAGACCGCTTCGGCATTCAGCAGCAGGGATGCGGTTGCGGCCGTGCTTCCCGCCAGACCGACCATAAGTAAAACCGGGGCTATAACGCCGCCGGACAGGACTGCCCCGGCCAGCCAGGGCCAGTCGCTGCGGACGAGGCGAACTCCGGTTCCCGGAATCAGCAGGCGGAGTGCCGCGAGGCCAAGGCCGGAGCCGAGGTAAAGGCTTCCGGCCAACAGCCACGGACCAAGCGAATCGAGCAGCCCTTTTGCCAGGGGTGTGCTGGCACCAAACAGCAGTGCGGCGACCAGGGCGGCAATAACCCCTTTATGGGGCAAGGCGCGGTTCCTCCCGTGGACCATCCCCAGTCCTGCCGTCGGTGCTGGGCGAGTGGGGATGCGTGGCCATACTCCCCCTTGTGTCTTGTGATCTTAGGAAAATTTCTGCCTGAAATCGTCCATCCGTTCAACGGGAACGGCAACGATGTTGATCTGAGACGGCAATTGGAAACGCTGCGCCGGAAGGAACGGAACCAGGGCGAGTTCCGAATTGTCCGTCGATTCCGCCACGATGCAGTTCGGGGTGCCGGAGACCCAGCCGGGGAAGAAGAACCGGTAATTTTTGCGGTTCAACAGGTCGAGCGGCGCGAGGGTGATTTCCGGCTGCTCGCGGAGGAGCCAGTTTTCGAAAACGATGAAAGGGCGGTGCTGGTCGATGATCTCAGAGGCACCTGAAAGTACAGCCATTTCATGGTCTTCGGCATCGATCTTGATCACTGTCGGGGCGGGGAGATCAAGGCTGTCCAGCTTGGCGAGACGGACCAGGGTGTCGCCTGGCATTCCCAAACGGGCAAGGCCGCTTTGCACGCCATCGGGAAAGGCCATGGATGTTTCGCCGTCCGTATCGGCCAGTGCGATTTCGTGGCAGACGATGCGATCTTGTTGTTCCGTCTGACGGACCAGCGAAGCAAGATCGGCAAAGGTAGAGGGGAAGGGTTCAAACGCATGTACCGCGCCACGGAACGACGGGCGGCTGGCGATAAGCAACGAATACCATCCCCAATTGGCACCGATATCGAGGAAAACGTCGTTATCCCCAACCAAACGGTCAAGCAGAGCCGAGGTTTCCGGTTCATAGACGGGGAGGCATTGAGGAAGGTACAAAGCGCCGAATTGGGTGTTTCGCGCATTGAAGGCAACTTTGCGCGGTCCACGGGCCGTTTGAATGCTCACCTCTCCAGAACCACCCATGCCAGCAGCCAAAAGAGCGCGAAAGAGCCGTTTGGCGGGCTTTCCAATAAAACGCTTCGACACGCGCCGCCGCTTGCTGAAAGCCGCTTTATGGAGCTTTGACAGGAATGGCAGGGATTCGATGTGGAACGGATTCCGCAGCGAGACTCGGCAACGGATCGTGTCCGTCTCATCAATGGTGAGCATTTGGGGTTCCCGTAAAGGCAAATGGCGGAAGCGGTGTCCGCCTACATGGAGTCTCACGCCATCTCATGGCGTCTGTAATTCAGGCGGAATATCTAGGAATTCCGAATATCACCGTCTGACGCCATCCAGTCATGTCTGATACAATCCGACCTCGAATTGTGGGTTGAATTGTGGGTTAGTAGCGATGGCGAGGGGACTGAACAAACTGACGGCGGTGCAGGTTTCCAAGATGAAGGTCCCTGGTCGCTATGCTGACGGCGGCGGATTATATCTACAGGTAGGCCCGACCGGCGGCAAGTCCTGGTTGTTCCGGTTCACTCGCCAGGGGAAGGCTCGTGAGATGGGGCTGGGGCCGCTGTCGGCCTTGTCGCTAGCCGAGGCCCGCGAGAGAGCAACTGAAGCTCGGAAGATGCTTCTGGCCGGTGCCGATCCACTGGAGGCCCGCGAAGCCGAGAAAGCCAGGGTCGCGGCTGAAGAGGCGCGGGGAATGACATTCTCCGAATGCGCCGCAGCCTATATCGCTGCGCACCGTGATAGCTGGCGCAATCCGAAGCATCGCCAGCAATGGGAAAATACCATCGCCACCTATGCCGAGCCGGTCTTTGGTGCCCTACCTGTGGCGGCGGTCGATCTGGCAATGATTATGAGGGTTCTTGAGCCGATCTGGCGCGAGAAGCCGGAAACCGCCTCCCGCCTGCGGGGGCGGATCGAGTCGGTTCTCGACTGGGCAGCCGTGCGCGGCTACCGACAGGGCGAGAACCCGGCCCGCTGGCGAGGCCACCTCGATAAACTCCTGCCGGCGAAAGGCAAGGTGCAGAAGGTCGAGCATCACGCCGCACTGCCTTACGTCGAGATCGCCGCCTTCATGGTGGATCTAAAGGGGAGGGATGGCATCANCCCTCGCGCCTTGGAGTTTGTGATTTTGACCGCCGCCCGGACGAGCGAGGCATTGCTGGCCACCTGGGATGAGATCGACCTTGCCGCCGCCGTCTGGACGATCCCAGGCGAGCGGATGAAGGCCGGGCGGGAGCATCGGGTGCCTCTGTCGCCCCAGGCCGTGGCGTTGCTTAACAAGATGATGGACGCCCGATGTGAGGGGGATTGGATCTTTCCCGGACGTCGTCCCAAACGCCCGCTCTCCCAGATGGCGATGTTGATGCAGTTGCGACGGATGGACCGCGCCGACCTCACCGCACACGGATTCCGCTCCAGCTTTCGCGATTGGGCGGCCGAACAGACCGCGTTCCCGCGCGAAGTGGCCGAAGCCGCTCTTGCCCATGTCGTCGGCGACAAGGTCGAGGCCGCCTATCGTCGCGGCGATCTGTTCGAAAAGCGGCGCAAACTCATGGATGCGTGGGCCAGCTATTGCGATCTGGTGGGTGACGTTCGAGGCGCTGTAATACCCATCAGAAAATAGTCGTTTCCGCCTTACCCCGTGAACTCCAGCCCGAGCAGTCCGAGCAGTAGCCGCATCGGTGCTGAGATATCGACCTCGGGGAGCGGTACGCCGAAAGCAACGGCGAACGGTCGCAACACGACGCCATAGATCACCGCGAACGCCATCGCGTACATCACGATGGCCCGAGGGGTGAAATAGTTCCGCGCCCGCTCTCCCTCGGCGGTTACGTCGATTTGCTTGATTGCCCGCTCGTGCTCCTGATCGGCGGCCTTATTGCGGTCGGGGATCAGACGGTCAGCCACGACCTTGCCGATGCCCAGCAGGTTATCGATGATCGGTATTGCCATGATTATTTCCCCTCCCTGATCAGACGGACGACACGGTGCGCCCGCTCGGGCGTGTCCTCGCGCGCCCACTTGCTGTTGAGCGCCTCGGCGGCGGCCGTGGCGTAATCTCCCCGCTCCAGCGCCGCCAGCATCCGCTTGAAACCGAGCAGACGAGCGAGCCCAAGCTGAAATGCCATGTTGGCCAGCGCCCGTTGCCTCGACTCGGCCAAGCGCCGCCACCAGGGGAGCGCGTGGTCCAGGCCAGTGAGCGCGGCGGCAACGTCGTTTTGAAGCCACGCCTCCGCCTGCTCCGGGGTACATGTGTCTCCCTCACAGACTCCGCTGGTGTGGCCGTAGCCGATAGTCAGGACGCCAGCAGTGCAGCGATACGCAACAAGGCGAAGGCCCTCATCTCGGCGCAGATCGGCGTAAAGCCGGGTCAGGTCGAGCATAGTTAGACCTCCCGGCCAGGGGTGGACCGCACCGCCCGATGCCAACGCCACGCCAGGAAGGCGAGGCCAAGGACAATCGACACGAACGACAGGACGACGTTGATGGTGGACAAGACCGGCACCCAAGCGGGCGCGGTCAGCGCGGCGACGATGGATGCATTATCAATTCGCTCAGGCATGGCGGTTCCTTTCAGGCATGAAAAAGCCCGCACGCGGCGGGCGGGGAAAAAGCGATCGGGGCGACTGGCGGGGTCAGCTGGCCAACTGCCCGCGCAGGGTGGCGATCAGGGTGTCCTGCATGTCGGGGGGGGGTAGATTTATCGGGCATCGTCGGCACCATTCAAGCCCCGGAAAATTAGTTGTTCGACGGGGATGGCTGCCGCCGCATCCTGCTCTTGTTGCTGCGCCTCAATGCTGGCGATCAAGATCGCAACTTCGGCGTAGGGCCGCGCAGCTAATACTTGCTTGATGTAGATCAGTGCCCTCTGCTCGATCTTTATTTTGTAAATCATCTTAGGCCATCGTCATCAATTTACGGACAGTTCCCGCGCTATCTTTTATAGTGATATACCCATTGCACGCGGTGTCGCTGGTGGCGCTGAAAACGCCGAAACGTACAACACCCGATCCCTTGGGGCTTAGTTTGAGATCAATGTCAGCTTCGGACCCATAAACCCCCACGGATGGAGCATCGCCGAGTGGAGACCCTGTAACAGTTAAGCGGTTGGCGGCCGACTGCGTATTACGTATCTCTAGCTGCAACCCACCTGCGGTGTTAAAGTATGTGCAGGTGTAAGAGTCAATTCGCAAGGCTCCGCTAGATGTGGCTAATCTCCCCTGGCCACCAAGTTCCCCACAAAAAGCGAATGTGTTATAAGCCCCTAGAGCGTTTTCTGTATTCTTTGCTATTCCATTAACAAGCCCGTAGCCGAAAACCTCAACTCCGTATCTGGAATTATTGTTAGTGGTTGAGCCTTTGCACTCAATCTCCCCCCCAGACCAGGAAAGAAAGCCGCTCCCAATGTTGGAGCTACACGTGGCGTTAGGCGTCCTGCACGTGGAATTAGACAGCGCGGCAATGCCTGCTTTGTAGTTGCCGCTCGCGGATGCGTTCTCCGCCACCAAAGTAGACCCAAATTCGGCCTGAAAACCAAATCCGTACCCATTAGCAACATCGCTTGCGTTGTTGGAGATGGCTCCATTGGCGACGATTGTTGACCCGCAAAATGCCCAGATGCCCACGTCCCCCGCATTTGTTACAACGGCGTTCGGGCAGTAAATATACGAAGCATCTCTCGCAGCTATGCCGTAGTAAAAATTATCAACCTCGATATTTGGCCCGCAAATAATGATTGAGTTCTGTATAGCCAAAATGCCGGTAGCATTATGGGCTAAATCCGCCTTTAACGTACTACGGATACGGAAGCCGTTAAGCCATCCAAGGGTGTGCCCGGCAGATGTTGATATTGCATCAAAAGATGCCATCCCGGCCACTTGCAGAACGCAGTTTGCCGGTGTCGCCTCATTACCGACAATGCGAAGCTTATCTCCTTGCGGGTGGTTAGCGTTGATACCAGATGATATTAAATAAGTACCGTCATCAACTTTGATTGTAACCGTCGCGCCTCTAGCGATCACACGTGTGGCAAGACTGTCTAGCGCGGACTGGATCGACGAGAATTGAGACGGGACAAAAAGGGTAGCGTTAGTGGTGATTGCGTCACTTAGCAGCGGGTAACGCCCATCAAGTGTCTGGAGAACGTCCAGCGCAGCGGCGCTATAGTCGGCTGCGGTGGAGGCCGCCGCCTCGGCCGCTGCCTGTGCCGCCGTAGACATGGCTGACGCTGCCTGAGCTAGGGACAGGTACGCCGCTGGGTCCAGACCGGACCCGACCGGGACCAGCACGGCGCGGTCGAGCTGCTCCTGGAGTTCCTGCGCAACGAGGGTAAGCCGGTCAAACGCCCCTTCGTGGACCTCGGCGTAAAACGCCCCAGGCCCCAGATCTACCGGCTGGGTGATCGCGGTATTTCGCCGGATCGTCAGCTTGTTGCCGCTGGTGAGTGCCGCGCCGTTCTTTGGGTAGATCACCGATCCCCCGCCCGTGCTGCCCGTGCCGGTGATCGTGTAGGCGCTGGGTGCCAGGGTCTCCTCTCCGCCATCGACATCGGTGACGATCACCTGGACATCGCTATCGGCCAAGATCGGGAACGCGAACGGCCAGACCGTGGTCGATCCGTTGGCGACATAGGTGGCGGTTGAAAGGGTGGTCGAGATCGTCATGGGCACCTCAAAAAGAAAGGCCGCCCGGTGAGGGGCGGCCTTGTGAGGGAAACGGGTGGTCTGGGGCGGGCTATCGGGCGGTGCCGTCCTGGCCGGTCAGGATGCCGGACACGACGTTGCCGAGATGGCGGGGGCGGGAATCGCCCTCGGCAACATCGACGGCGTAGGAGGCGGGCTTGCGGATCATGCCGGTGGGGATGCCCGTCGCGACCGAGACCGCGTTCATGGCATCGCTGACGGCGCGGCTTTTGTCGCCGTCGCCAGCAACCGCCTTGGCCGTGGTTACCGCCGCCCGACCGGCGCTTTCCATCAGTGTCACCGCCGGGGACGCGGCAAGGCGGTCGTCATAGGGCTTGTCGTTGAGGGCGTTGATCCCCAGCATCGCCACCGGTCCGGCCACCGGAATCATCGCCGCAAAGAACCGTAATTGCGGCAATAGGAACAAGCTGGCTAGATCGTCCAGCCATCCGTCGTCATCTTCATCGCCAAGTTCTCCGCGCCCGGCCTGCATGATCGCTTCGGCGACAACCGCCGGGATCAAGAAGGCGAAGACGTAGACGCCCGCCAACCGGCGGGACAGATTGCCCCCGGTCATGGTGCGGAGCGCGATCATCACCTCGGTGGCGATCATGTTCCCCTGGGCCATGAAGTAAGTCATGAACTGTGTGAACAGGCGCACCCAGGCATTCCCCGCTTCCACGGCGGCCACGCTCTCCGGGCTGAAGCTGCCTTGGGTCAGACGAACCGCGCTGTCGGCCTGCTGGACCGCCTCGGCCTCGGCGGTGCCATTTCCGATCTCCTTGTCGTAGGCGGCCCACCACACCACCCGATCGACAAAGTTTTGTGCGAGCTGCTGGGCGAAGTAGCCGTGACGCTGGGCGAATGACTGCCCCTTCCCGAGCAGGGTGTGGTCCTTCAGGATCTTCTCGATTTCCATCGACGCCTCATAGGCCGAGGAATCCATGCGCTCCCGCATCAGTGCCGACTTGGCCATGATCGCCGCCGTCGATGATTCAGGATTGCGCCAGACGGTGACCAGGGACCGTGCCAGCGCTCCGCCGCCGACCATCGTTGCCGCCGACGAGATGCCGGTGATCTGCTGTGCCGCATTGAGGAGATTGCCGCACATCGCTTGCAACCCGGCGGTGGTGCGGAAATAGCGGGCGAATTCCGCCGCCTTCCGCCCACCGGGCGTTAGGGCTGGGGTTTCGACCGTCTGCCGCACCGCGCGCTCCAGCATCGGCCACAACACACCATCGATCGCTGACGGGTCGTACCGACCCACCACCTCGCGGAAATCGCGCCGCTTCAGCAGTCGAGCCGTCTGCCGCACCGCCGGGCCGACGTGGGAAAACAGCAGAACCTTGTTGAGGTGAGCAGGCAGAAGCAGCAGATCGAGGGTCAGCGGCTCGGCGTAATTCTCAACCCGGTTCTCGGTGAAGCCCCGCGCTGCTGCCGGGAACATCGCCCCGCTTTGCTGGGCCGTCAAAGCCTCGACCGCCTCCTGCCCAGCGCCATCGACATTCAGGCTCTTCTCGGTCAGCGCCGGGACATAGCCGCCGCGATACTCGCCGAACGGGGTCTTGATCGGGCTGGCCTCGATCTCCTTGAAGCCGACCCCATACATCGCCTTGTGCGCCGCCTGCGCCGCCGGTTTCGTGCTTTCCAGCAAATCCCAGACGGATTGAACCATGTCCATGTCGGCCTTGGTCACCACACCATCGGCGAACATCCGCGACATGAAGGAGGCCCAGCCCGAGCGGTCGAAGCTGCCGTCCTTATTCAGGGTGGCCCACTTCCACCCAACGAGCAGCTTCTTCATATTGCTCTCGTTGCCGGTGTGCAGGATGGCGTGGATCAACTGGCCCTTGTTGGAGAAATAAAAACCATCCTTCAGTTCAGGCGCTTGAATCAGCTGGGGCTTCGCTAGGTCGTCACGAACGGGCGACAGGATCGCCAGCAGCTTTTCCTGGATCTCGCGGCGGGCGGTACGGTAGGCGTGGACCGCATCAAATACCGGCCTGATGACGTATTTCGTCATCACCCCGACCTTGCCCAGATCGGCCAAGCGCGCCCAGCTTTCCGCGATCCGCCATGATGCAACGATCCCCAGCAGGCCGTGCCGGTTCTTTTCCGTGTCGGTCGGCATGTGCGACAGGTCGCGGTCGCGTTGGAATGGCTCAAGCTGAGCGCGTGCCTCCTCGGTGATCCGCTCGAACTCGACCCGCTCGCCATCGACCAGGGCGGACCGGGCGTTGCGGCCCATCGTCAGCAGGGCTTGCACCCCGTCGCGCAAATCCCTGAACGCGGCCATGGTCATGTCGCGATAGTCGGGCGCGATCTCGACCCGCCGTCCGTCCGGCATGATCCGGGACTTGACTTGACCGGGGGTGGGGGCCTTGGTCAGGTTGGCGATGATCGCGGCGATATCCTCGGCGCCGGCCGGGTCGGTCTCCTCCAGCCGGTCCAGCCAGACCTTGGTGTCGAAATCGCTGTTGGCGCGGGCGAGGCCATAGCGGGCCAACACCTGCCGCGCCGCCCGAAAGAAGTCTTCGTCCATCGTCGCCGCCAGCTTGCCGTCCGGCTTGTTGAGCCGCCGGGCCTTGGCCTGGAATTTCTCGACCTCCGTGCGGGCCTCGCGCGCCAGCCGCTCCAGTTCCATATTCAGAAGCTGCTGCTGCTTGGCGT
The DNA here is from genome assembly GCF_000294655.1 of Magnetospirillum molischianum DSM 120. Taxonomy (GTDB): domain Bacteria; phylum Pseudomonadota; class Alphaproteobacteria; order Rhodospirillales; family Magnetospirillaceae; genus Phaeospirillum; species Phaeospirillum molischianum. Next base: position 119,828 of record NZ_CAHP01000010.1, on the reverse strand, counting down.
CGTGAGCCTCGACGTAATCGCGGGCGGCCAGCGCCAGGGTGGCGCGTTTCTCATGCCGTTTGGCTTGCGCCCGGTACATCGTCGCGTCGGTGGCCTGCGACACCTGCCGGGCCGCGATGAACTTCGCTGCCGCCTCCCGGATCGCCGTGTGGTCCATCCCGGCCAGGATGTTGCGCACCTGCCGCACCGCCGCCCGCTGCGCCGTGCGCTGGAGGGGAGCCGCCTTGGCCTCACCCGCCGCCATCGCCTCGGCCACCTGGGCCGCCGTCGTCCCCTCCGCCGGGACACCGGCATTGATGACCTGATCGGTCGAGGTCGCCGCCGCGTCGATCCGCGCCTGGTCGTCAGACCGGCTGCCCGCGCCCTGTTCGGCCTGCCGCCGCGCCGCCGCTTTGTCGATGGTGTCGCCCACCAGGCGCTTCAGGCATTTCGCCTGGAGCGCCACCGCCTCAATCGCCTTGCCGGTCGCTACGATGTCGGCCGCGTCCTCGGCGATCCGGCCGTCCGTCACCATGTCACCATGACGCTCGCGCATCCGGGCGTCGGTTTCGCGTTCGATCACTTCGGCCTGGGGGTTGGCCTTGGCGTCCATCAGAGCGAGGCGCAAAGCGTCGCCATGGGGGAGTCCAAACCAGCCCGCAACAATGTGATGATTGACCCCGCCCTTCGCCACCGTCACCCCGGTCGGTAGCAGCCGGACGATCTCCTCGCCATATTCGGCCACCAACGCCTTGCGGTCGAGCTTCAGCACCTGAGCCTCGCCGGTATCCGGGTCGATCAGCTTTGCCCCGTCCGGGCCGATCCCCTTCGACAGCGCGACCACCCGATAGGCTGGGCGGGTCCGCACATCCGCCTCGACCTCGGCGCGGACGCCCTCCCGTTCCGTTTTCCACCACGCCAGACGCTCGCGCGCCAACTCGCGCATCGCCCGGCCTTGCAACTCGGCTTTGGCCTCCAGCGCCGCCTGCTCCTGCGCCTGCTCGATCTCCCGTCGTTCCGCCAGGGCCAGCACCGCCAGCAACTCGGACGGCACCCGAAACACGCTGTCGCGCCGGGCCTGTTCGATCGCTTCATCGCTGGCCAGCAGTCGGTCCATCACGCCCCGGATCTCGGGGGTGAGCTTGACGGAGAGATTGCGGACCTTCTTATAGGTACGGATCAGCCAAGCCGAAAACCGCTGGAACACATCGCGCAACGCCACCGACGGAGCCTTGCCCTCCATCAGATACGCCTCGATCCCCCGCGCCCATTTCTCGTGCGCCTCGACAGGGATCGCCGCCTGAATGTCTCCGGGGCTGGCCGTCGCCACGTCGATCTCGACATTCATCCAGTCCATCACGGTCTGGAGGTCGCGGACGGTCCGGTCCCGCGCCTCGGGCCGCAATCTCTCATCGCCGAGATCGCGGACCATCTGGAACAGCCAGAGGTGGCCGCCCTCATGCAAAAACGTGCTGAGGTTGGCAGTTTCGAACAGGCGGATGGTGTCGTCGATCGGGTCGAAGCTGCCGCGCAGGCCGCCGCCGTTAGGCTGGAAAAGCGGATCTCCGCGTGAGATAATGGCTTGCAAGCCCGCTCCCAGATCGTCACGACTAAATGTAGGGGCGTTCTGCGTAGCCTTGGACTGAGCACCAACCTCGCCACGCGCATCGGGCTTGCCAATCTCCCATCCGGTCAGAAGCCATGTCTTCCGGTCTCCATTCAGATCGAGAGACAAGACCGCTTCGGTTCCGTCGAGTTCGAGGTGGACAGTCTTCTTTCCTTCAACCTGTTTCGTGATTTTCCCAAGGGCAACCGCGCGGATAACCTGTAGAACCACGGAAGCACCCCGCTTTCTCCCGATATGCTCAAGGCCGCGCTTGGAGTTCCCCCAAACAAACGACACGTCTGACGCTCCGCCAAGGGAGACGAGATCGGGCCGCAGATCCGAAACGGTTGCCTCATCTGCGCCCGCGACAATCTCTTGAAGGGCGGAAATGACACGTCCTGCTTCCTGCCCTAGTGCGTCGGCGCTCTGATCCCGCTCCATCAGCCGCAGCACATTTTCTTTGGTCGCGAGCTCCGGGATGATTCCTTCCGCTTCCAACGCCTTGCGCAGGTCGCGGACCGGGGCATCAAGTCGCGCCGCCCGGTCCCGGTAGGCCTGGGTCTGGAGCGGATCGCCCGCCCATTCCCGCGCCACCGCCTGCATCAGCGCGTCATGGTCGGCATAGCCGTTGCCGCTGTTGTCGGCCTTGACCTGGTTGTCGCGCAGCACCTCATGCTCGGACACCACCACCTGATCGGCCGAGCCGATGCCGGTTGGCCGGAACAGGCCGGGCGCTTCTTTCGGCGTGATCCCCATCGCCGCCAGTTCCTGAGCTAGCATCGACCCCGGCTTGACGCCCCCCAGGTGGCGGAAGATGTCGAGCACCGGCTGACGGGGTGGCTTGACCTCATTGCCCGAGCGGATGCGCTCAAGCACCAAGTCGATATCGTCAACCGGCAGACGCGGGGCCGGGCCGAGGATACGGGGCTTTTCCTCCAGCCACAGCGCATCCGGGTCCATGCCGCGATCCGCACCACGCTGGATCATCCGTTCGCGCCACAGCACCGCCTGTGCCTTGGCCTGAGACTCGGTGTAGTGCCCGGTCTTCATCAGGGCTTGGGTAACTTCGTCCTCGACGATCTGGCCGGGCTTTGCTCCCTCGTATTGAATCGAGAGGCTCTCTATCAGGTCGGTGGCGTCTTTTCTCCGCGCCGGATCGGCCAGGAATGCCTCCACCTCCTTCATTGTCATGTCGGTCGCGCCGCGCCGGGTGCTGCCGATCATCTGGGCAAGCGCCTCGGGGGTCAGCTTGGACGCGGCGGAAAGGTATTTGGCCGGATCGACCAGCACGTCCCCGCCAGCGGCCAGGGCCTCGGGCAATTGCGCCGTAACATCGAGGCCATCCAGCGTCGCATCGTCGATCACCCCGGACTGGTAAAGCGATTGCAGGCTTTCCGCCGGGATATGCAACTGCCCGTCGCCCGCGATCTGGCGCACCAGATCGGCGAACCGCTCGGGATCGCGGGTGGCAAGCTTGGACTCTTGCGTGGCAGCGACGGCATCGGTCAGAGCGGCGGCGGTCTTCTTAGCTTCGGCGACTTTCTGCCGTTCGGCCAACTTTTCAATTCCCTTCGCCCCGCCTTCGAACGCGCCCCCCATGAGGAACCCGGCGGCGGCGGCTTCGACCATCTGCGGGCCAAGGCCCTGCCAGTCCACCGCCTGATCGGCACCATGGGCCGCAGCGAATTCGCCGATCGCTTCCTGCGCCGCTTCGGTCGCGCCCTCGATCCCAGCACCTTTTAGCAAAGCGCCAGCGGCGGCGGCGATGCCTTCATGCGTGACTTTCTCGGCCGCTTCCTTGCCAAGCACCGTCACCAATCGTCTGCCGATCAGGCCCGGAACGATGCTGTCGAGCAGGCCGATTGCGATTCCGCCAACCGCAACCGAGACCGGTGCTTCCGCGTTCGGGTCTTTCTGTTTCAACTGTCCCTGGGTTTCACCGATTCCCATCACGACGGATGGAGCAAACCCGCCGATCAGGCCACCAGCCACGGCACCGGGCGGGCCACCGACGGCACCGCCAATTCCAGCGCCAGCCAGCGACCCGGCCAGGGCTGGTGACATCAGAGGTAGTTGCTCGAATAGGGTCTCCTTGCCCCATTGCGCCGCATCGCCGACACCGCCGATGTTGAGAAACTGTGACCGGGTACCGTGCGCCGCAGCTTCGGCCTCATTCGCCTGCCGCCCGCGCCGTGCCCATGTCGCCAAATCTTTCGATCCCGTCGCCTCGCCAGACCATTCCGCCGCGCCGTAGAGCATTGATTGCAGCAGATCGACGCCCCGACCGAACGAAGCGGCGGCAGTCATCGAGCCTTCCAGGCGGGTGAGGGCGGAAAAATCATCGCTCGACAGCTTCGCCATGTCGGGATCGGAGGTCAGAAATTCGGCCAGCTTCGGTGCCGATCCCAGCGCCTCACGCATCTTCTGGAGCTTCGCCATCCGCTCGCCTTCGCCCAGGTTGGCCGCGATGGCATCGGCTGGCGCGCCGATCTGACGGCCGATCTCCATTGCCTTGGCGTGGGCGTCCGGGTTGGTGTCGGCTGCGGCGATCAGGTTGGAGCCAAGGCGGGCGCTGCGGTCGCTCTCAACCGAGGCCATAAACGATCCGAAGCTGTTCGGGTCTTCGGTCTTTGCGTCAGGGCTTCCGTCCATGAAGGATGCGAAATCAGACATTCGTTGCTCCAAAAGAAAAGCCGCCCGGTGAGGGGCGGCTTGATCTGGCGTGAACCGTAATCTATAAATTACACATGATCGAAGTTCGCCAGGCCGCCGTGTTCCGCGATTGGCTCGATGGCCTTAAAGACCGCCGGGCGCAGGAGCGAATTGCTCAGCGCATCGTCCGTTTGCAGGCGGGTCTTTTCGGTGATGCCAAATTCTTCGACGGCATCGGCGAGCTTCGCGTTGATCATGGCCCCGGATACCGCGTGTACTTTGTCAGGCGCGGGACGGTACTGGTGATCCTGCTCTGTGGCGGCGACAAAAGCACCCAGGCCAGGGACATCGGGAAAGCCAAGGAAATGGCCGAAGACCTGGAGATTTGACCATGCCCATCCAGACCGAACCCTTCGACGCCGCCCGCTATCTTGAAAGCCCGGAGGCGCAGGCCGAACTCCTCAGCGATGCCTTCCAGAACGGCGATGCATCCTATATCGCGACCACTCTTGGCGTGATCGCCAGGGCGAGGGGGATGACGCTGGTGGCTCGCGAGGCGGGGGTGACGCGTGAAGCGCTTTACCGCACCCTCAGCGCCGAGGGCGATCCCAAGCTTTCGACGCTTCTTGGGGTGATGAAGGCCCTGAACATCTCGCTCCACGCCGAAATGCGGCAGTGATTGGGCGGCCATCACTTCTCTTCCCGAGGTTTGCGAAGATACATGCCGCCAATGGTGGTCTTGCCTGCCCACAGGTCGGAGGCATAGGCAGCGGCGTGACGCGCCCCAGCGACGACAGCATCGTCAAGCGGGTCAGCCCGACGGTCGTTATGGCCGGTCCGCTTATCCTTGACTTGATGCGAAGCCGCCGCCGGAACGACGGGGCCGGACAACGATGCGGGAGCCGGGGCCGCTGCCGCCTTGGAGACAACGGAGGGGGATGATGGGGCTGCGGCCGGGGCTGATTTGGTGGCCCCGCTCAAGATCGCATCCGCCGCCGCCCGATCCCCACGCTTCCATGCGGCGTAGAGGCTCTCAACCGTGGTGTTGTCGGCGGCCTTGCCTTTGGCGCTGATCCATCCCACCACCTGAATCCTGTCCTGAGGCGGAATTTCCGAGAACGGGACATAGGCGTTGGAGTCGGTCAGTACGCCCTTGTCCTCGAACACCCACCCTGTGCCGCGCAGCCGCCCCGGCATCAGCAAATCCTTGGCAATGGCCAACATGTCGTTATCGGCCGGGCGCTTCTTGTTCTCCTCACGGAATTGTTCCAGGCGCTGCGCCCCCAGGGCTGTGTAATTGTTCATACGGTCGGTGTCCCGTTCGATCCCTGCCGCCCCGAGGAGGTCGCGGGAAAGACTCAGGAAGCGCTTCAGGTTGGCGGTTTTCTCCGCCTCCCGAGCATCACCGCTCAGGATCGTTCCCTTCTTCCCGATCAACTCCTTGGTCGAGGCTGGGGAGAGGTTCCATTTCGTCGGGTCTTCCCGAACGAACCGATCAGGGTCAAGGGCTGCCATCGTCACAAGCCTGTCGTATTCAACCGGATCATCGACGCGTTTGTTCATGCTGGCGGCGTATTCCACCCACCCCTTTACACCCGTTGGACCGAGGCGCTCTTGGACTTTCGTCGGCAAAGCCAGAGGATCAAGTCTCTTCGTCAACACCCAATCAGAGGCGAAGTCCTCGGCTTCCCGCACCTGGGCGGTGCGAACCCTCTCCGCGTCCTGATCGGCACGGAGAAGGTGAGCACGGACCTCATCCCTCCGTTCGACCGGAACGTCTTTCAGCGCCTCGAATTGAGCCGACAGCCGCGACGAGCGGGGATCATTCACATGGCCCAGCACGTCGCGGACATAGCTCGACACGCTCTTGCCATTGCCGTCGGTGCGGTCTTTCTTCCAAGGGTTTGGGCTTCCCGGAGGTGCGATGTTGTCTTCTCCCGAGAAATAGCCAACCGCGATCCGGGCCGGGTCGCCGCCGGTCTTGGCGCTCAGGTCGGCGACGATCCGCTTGCCCACGGCCATATTGTCGGTTGGGTTGTCGATGCTCTCGCCGGGCTGGGCATAGCGGGCAAAGGTCGCGGGCATGATCTGCATGCCACCGCGCGCGCCGTCGATGCTGGTAGGTGACGTGGCGCGGCCGCCGCTCTCCTGAGCGTGGATCGCCGCGGTGATCGCATCGAGTCCGTTGGCCGGGGCGGTGATGGCGAGGATGCGGTCGGCGTCCTGATCCACGAGGAACTTCTTCGTCTTCTGGTCGATCATTCCCGACAGGGCCGGGATGCTTTCGCTCGATACATATTTTCGGTGTTCATCGAAAAATGTCTTTGCCCCCATGGGATCAGACGTGGCCCCTTGATTGACGACAGCGGTAACATAATCGGTATCGACCTTCTTAAGGCGCGTCTGAACAATCGGGCTGTCGTAAGGAATTCTCATTTCCGCAGCCCAATCAAGCACGACGTCTCGGGCTGCGTTCCATGAGGCTTGCCTTTTTGCCGGGTCTCCCCAATTCGTAGCGGCTTGCTCGATATTACTGTTTACGTTCGTAAGGACGATCTGCTCTCGCCATTTTTTTCGCTCGGTCGCCGCGTGGCGCGCGGCGGTGTCGAGATCGCCCGACAGGTCGCGGATCGACGCCTGATCGTAGAGCTTGCGGGCTGCGGCACCGAGGTTCGACCCCATCCGCACCCGATCTTCCTCCAGCGCACCGGGCAGGTGCTGATAGGCGGCATACGCGGCCTGCCCTTCAAGGCTGGTGAATGCATCCTGGTTTCTGTACAGGACGTTGCGCTTGCTGGTCTGGAAGGCGGTCAACGCCTCCAGCGCCGATGTCTTGGCGTCTTCCTCGGCCATTCGGACCGCATGGGCCGCCAACTGGTCGCCCATCGCCGCGAGCTTCTGCCCGCCCTCGACCAGGGAGGAACCGCCGGTGTCGAACGCTCCGGCGGGGACGCTGGCCGAAAGCTGCGGTGCACCGAGCGGGCGGGCCTCGACGGTGGGTTGGGTGTAGGTGGGAACGCGGGCCATGCTTATCGCCTCGTGATCGAGAGGCCGGAAACAGACTTGCCGCCCCAGCCGTTCAGGATTTGATTGTCGGTTAGACCGGACGAGACCTTGTTCGACCCGCTGAAGGTCGTGGTGCCGCTTCCAAACGCGCCGAGCGAATTCAATTTCGCCCCCGTCATCGCTACCGACCCAAGCCCACCGATCAGCGTCGATCCCGCGCCCCAGGCTGCATTGCTGGCGGCATTCTTCCCGGCAAGCGTCGACATCCCCGACTGAGTGCGGGAGCTATAAGCCTGGACCTTGTATTGATAGGCTTCGCGCTCGGCGTTCTGCCGGACGGTCAAGGCGTCCATCTCGCCCAGCATCGAACTATCGGACACCACATCGAGAGCCGATCCCGAATCGACCTGGACACCGCTTGATGCCAGGGCCGACCGCTGGGTTCCGATCGTCTGTGACGTCTTCAGCCGCTGCTGCTGCTCGGCAACCCGGCCACGCTCTTCGGCGTCCTGGGCGGCCCGGTCGGAAATCTTGGCGTTCTGCTCTCCGACGGCGGCCTGATAGTCGGCCATTTTCTTCTGCTGTTCGCCCTGCTGAATCTGTCCGTAGACGGACATTCCGGTGCCGATGGCACTCAAGGCCAGTGCGCCGATAGCAACTGCGGATGCTGTAATGCCCATCGCTATTCCTCCCCGATCTTGAGAGTCCACATGCGCCCGTCTGGCTGTGCCCCAATCCTGCGGAACAGCGCGTCCTGGCGAGAACCAACACCCCGCACGCCGGACCGCAGGGTCAGCCGGGAGACGCCTTTTTCCTTCAGGAGCCGGATCGATTCGCGATGCAGGGCAAGGCCGGTCCAACCGCGCCACTCTGGAAGGACAAAGAAGGGGGACTGGACCGCTTCCATTTCCAAGCGCGAAACAAGGCTGGGCGACAAGGTGAAGACCAGATAGCCGACCAGCTTCCCCCCGGCCCGCGCCGTGACGATCTGAAGCAAGCCGGTCTGCGCCATCCCCTCGATCAGGGGGATATTGAGGTCGATATCGTCGTCATCATCCCGCCGCACCTCTTCGTAATGACGTCGCCCCAGCGGCAGCCCGTCCGGCGCGAACGCGAACCAATCCTCTTCCTGGATCGTGACCGGCGACATCATCGCTGCGATATCGGCCGCGAAGGTGTTGACGCGGGGTAGAGCCACCTCGCAGGCCGCGATCCGGGCGGGCATGTCGATCTGGATGTTCTGATCGGCCAGCGCCTCCCACCATCCCCGATTCCAGGGCAATCCGAGGCAATGCTCGAACACTGAGCGGCAGGCATCCTCGTCGCGCAGATCCTCGAACGAAACCGTCAGGGTGCCGGGAAGCGCTGACACCGCGTCGAGGTGAACCGCCATCTGCTCCAGCAGACCGTCGGGATAGTGCAGGCCGACCGCCTCCATGCTGGTCCGCACGTCCTCAAGATCGCGGCGGCGGACGACGACGAAGCGGACCTCGGGGAACAGCTTGCGGATCACCGGTGCGGCAAATGCCATCGCGGTTTCCGACAGGCCGGTGTTGGGCGCGGACAACAGCTTGACCAGCCCCTCGATGTTCGACAGGCCGAGCAGCGAATCGTGGCAGCAGACCCACGGCCCATAAGACAGGAACACCGACAGCCATTTGGTCCGCGATCGCGGCAGGCCAAAGACGACGAACGGAGCGGTCAAGGCGCTCTCCTTTCAAAGCGGTGAAACGGCAATCCGTCCGGTCCCCACGGGGCCGCAGGATCGATCTCGAACCCAAGCCACCGCAGCCAGCGGATCGACAGCCGGTTGCGGGCGTCGACGTGATTGGTCAGCAGTCGGTAAGGGGCCTGCATCTGGTCGACCATTCCCCGGCAGCGCCGCAGGAATGGCACCTGATGGCGCTCCAGATCGTCGGAGGCCAGCAGCCAGGGCGAGCCGATCCGGCTCACCAGCGACAGCGGGACGACGCCCCAGAGGCAGACCAGCACACCGTCGGCCAGACCGGCCCATGCGTCGCCACAGGACAACCGCACGGACGTCTCCAGAGCCTGGATCGGCGTGACGCGGTGCGAGGCCCAGACCTCGGCCCGATCGGCAGCGCGCAGCCGGTCGGCCAGATCGGCCGCATCTTCCAGTGTGGCGGGCCGGATCGTGACGTCAGCCACCGATTTCGATATCCGGCATGATCGCCAGCACGGTCAGCGGCACCGGGGCGTCCTGACGGATCAGCACCCGACCGTTGCTGTTCCAGGCCGGTTGCAGGATCAATTCTTTGTCGCCGCTGTAGAGGCCGACCGGAGCCGAATAGGCAGTGATGTCGATCTTGGTGGCGGTCAGCTTGTCCGCCGGGCCTGCCTTGAATTCGCGCGACTGCCACAGGCGCAGCGTGACACGGGCAACCGTCTTCCGCCGGGCCTGCACTGTCCCGGTCTGGGTCATGCCGACATCGATGTCGAGCGTCTCCAGGTCGCACTGGTAGGGCAGGCCGACATGCACTTTCGAGTAGGGGCGGGGCAGGGTGACTTTTCCGCCGCTCACCACCTGGGGCGTCAGGGCGTCTCCGTCGGCCAGGATCGCGACCGTCTTTCCTTCAAGGTGATCGAGGCCCGATACCGTCGTCACTGGAGCGCCGGAATAGGTCAGGCCGCTATCGACGCAAAAGGCGTCCTCGATCGACTGCCAAGACCGCTCGTGCAGCCGCTCGACATAGCGCCGCGTCTGGCCGCCGATAGTCCGGCGCACCACCGCATACAGGATGTCCTCGGACCCTTCAGACACGACGCACACCGATTCAAACGCGCCGTCGGTGTCGTGGCGGTGCCAGCCCCAGACCTCATGCTCGCGCATATAGGTCAGGCCGAGGAGAACGCCGTCATCGCGGACCGCCCAGACGATACTGTGCGGCACCTGGGCATAGGCCCAATCGACGATCTGATGCCCCTCGAACAGGTGATTCGACAGCACGGAGAGATCGGAGCCGGTGAAGCCGTCCACCTCGAGCCGATAGGCCAGATCGCGAACGATGCTGCCCTTGTCCTGCACATAGAGGATCGTGTTACCGATCACGATCGGTCGCACCCGAGACGCACCGCAATATGATTGCGGCTTAACCTTGATTGACGACGGGGTGATCGGGTTGCCGCTTCCCCCGCCGGACACTCGCCATTCCGCGTCACTGGTCAGGGCGATCATATCGCCCAGCGGGATCAGGTGCCGCACCTCGTTGACCTGTCCGCCCTCGATCGTGAACGTCACCGCTTCGTCGTCGCGGGCCGGGCGGGAGACGTTGAGATTGGTGAAACTGCTGACCACGCTGCCCCAGACGGTCCGGGGGGCGGTGTCCGACGACGCCCAGTACAGGCGCTGTTCATAGAACTCGACGGTCGAGGGATAGGTGCCAGCGCCGGTAAATGGGTTGCGGCTGCCGGGAGGGGTCAGCGACACATCGGCGGTGACGTTCTTGTCGTTGAACGATGTGCTTTCGGTGACCCCGAGGAAGCCATAAATGCCGTTGTCGTTCTTGTAGACCTTGTACTGCGTGCAGCCGGTCACCGCAGTCCAGGAAATCGTGACCTTCCCGCCTGCTGGCCACCCGCTCGACGTCCAGCCATTGCAAGCCGCCACCGCCGACGGCAGACTTTCCTCGCCAGTTTCATCGTTGATCGCGGTGACCTTGTACGAGAGCGGCTCCGATCCGCTGCCGGACGGTGTCGCGGTCACGCTGGCCGGGGCTGATGTCGCGGGCGCAAAGGTGATCGTCGAGAGCGTCCACGCGGCATGGCCGGTCCTCGCCAGCTTGCGAGGCGCATAATTGTGGTGGGCCAGGAACATCGTGTCGGCACGACCGGAAAAGGATAGGCGCGGTAGATCGGCCTCGGTATAAGGCGTGGCGATCTCGAACGGCAGGCCGCCCGACATCACGGTTCCGCTGTCCTTGTGCACGCGCATGTAGCCGTCGCCGAACTGAAGCGGGTATTGCTGGCTGAGATTGAATCGGAACGGGATCAACCGAACTTTTTTGCTGCTGTCCTTGACCTCAGCGACGAACTGGAACCCGGGCCGGGTCGAAGCGCCGCCATGCGCGTGCAGAATGAAGTTCCGGCACGTCCGCAGACCGACCCCGTACTTGCTAAGATCGGTGCGGGCATAGAGGGAGGGAGCCAGCTCACCCCCGGTGAAACTGGGCTGATAGGCGCGGACAGGCATGGTCAGGGCCTCCAGGGATACCGGGTGTCGCCGCCGCCAATGCCGCGTGCAACGATCCAGTCTGCATCGGCGGGGGTGTCGGCCTGCCCTTCGTTGCCGTCGGCGCGCTGGGCCTGAGCGATGGCGTTGAGATACATCGTTTGCGCCATCTGCATGATGTTGCGGTCCCGCGTGATCGGCATGCAGATCGAGGCTGCCAAACGCCAGGAAAGCGCCTCGACAAACATCGGGTCGAACAGAGCGGCCTCGGTCACGCGGGCGGTATAGACCAGGGTGGCGGATGCCTGATCCGTCAGCAGAATGCGGGCTGTGCCGCCGCTATTGCTCTCGACAGAGAACGGGATGCGGGTGGTCCCGGTGGTGTTGACGATCTCGCGGGCCAGCAGGCAGTCGGTCGGCAAGGCATAGAGATACGACCACGGGGCTGGGACCGTTTCGGACAGGGCAGCCAGCACCGCCCGCTTTGTCGCGAAATTCCACGGGAAATCGCGCAGCACCGCATCGCGGGCGGTGTCGTAATGCAGATTGCAGGCGTTGGCTTCGGCCGACCCTTCAGTCAAGGCGGCGATGGCCCCCGCGCCCAGATGTGACAATGCCAAGTTGCAGATTTTCACGGGCGAGGAGGCCATCAGATCAGCCCTTCTTCTTGGTCTGGTCGGCGGCGGCCTTGTCGCTCTCGGTAGTCGCACTCGGATTCCATCCGATCGGGATTTGCCAGGAGGGCGCAAAATCCTCGGGTTGATCCAGATCGAAGGGCTGGTCCTTGGGGCGATGGACGCCGCTATAGAGGCCGTCGTCCTTGGGGCGCACGGTGTAAGCCATTGCGTTACCTCGGCAGATAGGAGGGGAGGATATCGAGCTTTCCAGCCGCCGCCGCGTCGGTGGTGGTGATCACCGCCTTCAGATCGGTCTTGACGTTGCTCGGCAAGGCGAAGCGGGCCAGTTCCACGCCCTTGGCGATGGACCCGGACCCGGAGGCGGCCGTCAGGCTGTAGATCGTCGCCAGATCGGCGAAGGCAGCCGCGCCGTCGCGGTGCTGGAGCTTGACGGTGAGTGCCTTGGTGTCGGCGATGGTGATCGCGGTATTGGCCCGCACGATCACCTCCAGCGCGCCCAGGATTCCGGAAACCTGGATCGGCCCCTCGTTGCCGTCGGCGCTGGTATTCTGGGGGAGAGTCTGAGCGTTGGCCAAAGACTCCCCGTAGACCTGCCCGATATGGGGCAGGCCATCGGCCTTCTTATACATGCTGGATTTCTCCCTTACGCCAGGGTGACGTTCGACTCGGTGGCGCGATAGAGGTTGTAGGAGGTGACGAACGGCACGCCGCCCCACGATTCCAAGGTGCGGTCGATGTTCCGGTCCGCCGGGCGCATCTGAACGCGGCCATCCTTGAACGATCGGCACAGGGCGTTGACCACGTCGCGGTGGGCCAGCAGCATTGTCCGGCCGGAATCGGTGGCGCGGACATCGGACAGCAAATCGTCGATCTGTGCGGCTGACGGCAGCTTGTTGTTGGCGATGTCGATATTGACGATCGCGCCGACATTGCGGTCTCCGGTGATCATGAATCCGAGATCGGTCTTCATCCGGACGCCGTATCCCAACTGTCCGGCCACGTTGATCTTGTAGAGAGAGCCGCCGTTGATCGCCTCGGTGTCGAACAGCACGCCATTGCCGAAGCCGTTGGGATTGTGTAGGCCGGTGCAGACGCCTTCCTCGAACCGCACCGCGATAATCGAATAATTGGCATTGGCCGACCCACCCGCCGAATAGGCGTTGCGGGGCGTGGTGGTAGCAAAACGATCCAGCACGTACTGACGCAGGTTGTTGACGACGATAGTGCGCTCGGTGGACTGGCCGGTGGCTTTCAGGACCGGGGCGGTTCGGTCAGCGAACCACTTTTCCTTGCCACCATACTGTCGGGCCTTGTCCTCGGTCACCTCGATCAGACCACCCATCTTGGCAAGGTCGAACTTGATCAGGGCGGTGGTGCTGGTGACGGATGGCAACGGCGCGTCCATAGCGACAAAGCCCATCGCATCGGCGCTGACCAGCTTTTCGGCGGCGTGCCACAGATCGTGCGTGGCGGCCTGAAACGGGATCAGGTCAAGGATCGGAGCTTCCTCGGTCAGATGGTCGATCTGCTTCGGCTGCTTCTTGGATTTATCGAGCGCAATCGCCCGCAGGGTATCGAGTGGCATGTGGCTGTTTCCTTAGCTTTTGAACACGTCTCGGTAGAACTGCTCGGTCGATATGGCCTCGCCAGCCCCGGCGCGAGCCGACGCGCCGACCGGTCCCGGCTCAACGACGGTCAGGCCCGCACGATAAAAGGCCCGCACCATCTCCGGGTGGTTGCCCAGGCCGGTCTGTTCGAGCAGGGTCCGCAGTTCCGGGGTGCCGAATTGCGCCAGCCCCCTGTCGGCGATCGCGAGGCTCTTCGCGAGATTAGTCCCGCCGTATTCCTTATCGGTCTTGGCGACATTGATCCATTCGGCGGCCATTGCCTCGCGGGCGGCGTTTTCGGTCTTGATCTGCTCGGCGCGGAAGGTGACCAGCTGCTGAGCCGCTTCCTTTGAAAGGCCGATCTTGGCTGCCAGAGCCTTGAAGGCGTCGGCCTGGGCTTGAGCTACCGGCAGACCGGCGGTATCGAAATCGCCATAGCTCTCGGGGGTGATCGCCGGGACTTCGGTGCCGCCTTCGGTCTTGCCGTCTTTCGCCGGATCGCCCTCGGTCGGGGGCGGCGTCGGATCAGCCGGTTTGTCGCCACCGGACGCCGGAGCAGCAGCGGCAGGCGCGAGATCGGCAGGGGTGGCGGGAACAGCCGGTGCAGCCGCAGCGGACGGGGTGGCAGGCTGGCCGCCCGAACCGCCATCCTCGGCGGCGCGGAGCGGGCGGGGAAATCGAGCAAACATGCGCGTCTCCTTAGATCACGTAATCGGTGGGGGAGGGGGCAGGGTGCCGACGTTCGGCCAGCAGGAACCCGAACAGCGGCCAAAGCTGATTGAAGGCGTTGTCGAACGCGATCTTCTCGCTGATCTCATGGCGATAATTGGTCGGATCGACACAGGCGCTCTCGCCCCGCACCGAATAGCCATTATCCAGGGTGATTGAGCAGATCGTAACCGTAGTTCCGGGCAGCACCAGGAAATCGGTCTTGGCAATTCGGCTCTCAATGTGTTCCTTCGTCACCTTCTCGCCCGGCGTGGCAGCAATGGCGGCGTCGAGACCTTCAGCGTTCAGCATCTTTCCTCCAGAATCAGAAAGGCCGCCCAATTGGACGGCCCTGGTTGACGATCAAACGGCGCTGTTCTGCGCTACCTCTCCCTGCTGGCATGCATCGCCAGCAATGCCCCGGCGGCCAGCGGATCGGCCTGCATCAGTTCGTGCACCAACCACAGACCAACCCAGCGGATGCCCTGCTGATGAGCCGCAACTCCGGCATCGGTGGGGACGGACCCCGCCCAAAGCGGCCCGGTCTGATCGAACAGCCGAAGCAGCACCCGGTTGCCCTCGGGCAATTCCATCAGCGTCCGCAGGTCGGCCAGATCGCGGGACCGGACTGCCTCGGCGGTTTCCAGGCCCTCGGCCACGGCGGCGGGATCACCGGCATTGAAGGGGGTGCTCATCCCACCGCCGCCCCCAGCATGGCGGTCAGCGCGTTCTGCCCGCCGGTGTCGGTCTCGCTCAGAACCTTAGCCGCCTGCGCCCCGGTCTGAGCGGTAGCGGCGGCATTCTGCATCGCCTGCATCTGCTGCATCTTCGCCTGCATCGCGGCGCGGCCCTTACGGATGTCGGTGACCTTGTCGTCCGACACCACCATCTTGACCGGAGCGCCGATGGCTTCGCGGTATTCGTCGACCGTCTGGTCGAAATCAACCTTGTCCAGCACCTCGGGCTTCACTGCGGCGAGGCTTCCAACAAATGACATCAGGCGCTCAATGCTTCCGACCGCGACCGACTTTTGCGCCTCAGCCAGGATCGAGATGTACTCGACTCGCGGCATGCTGGTCAGGGCATCAGGTGGTTTAGGAAGTAGGCCGCGCCCCTCCAGCGCCCAGAACGGGGCCGACTTCCTGACCATGATCCCGAACACGCGGTCGATCAGCGGGTCGAGCAGTTCGTGGTGCAGGCGCTCCAGCACAGGCCCCAACATCAGCAGCTTTTCCTGCCGACGCGCATCGATCTCGGTGGCGGTGACGTTCGAGCGCTCGATGTCGGTCACGATCATCCAGACGTCGGCATAGAACGCCTGCTGAATGCGCCTCCGGACAAAGTCCATCGCGTTCTGCATCTCGACCGTGCGCGGCTGCACCTCGTACATCGACCGGATGCCGCCGTTGTCGCCCTGGCCGGTGTTGTCGACGAAGTTCACTCCGCCGGGCAGGGCATTGATCGGAGCGCCGCGCAGGGTGGTCGGGGCAGTCAGCGGCGGGTTGACCATCTTGTCGATGGCCTGAGCCAGCCGCTTCTCCATCACTTGAAGCTGCATCACATCGCCCAGGGCATCCATCGCCGGGGCGCGGCCATAGATGTCGGACCCGGCCAGATGCCAGCGCGGGCACATCGCCGGAAATTCGTCGTAACCGCCCTCGCGGAGGAAGGCATCAACCCGTCCGCCCTTCTCAAACCAGACCTCGACGAACGGCTTTCCTCCCGCCTTCCGGCTCGGCTCGATGGCATGAACGACCTCGACCCATTCGTCGACACGGCCCTTCCGGTACTGNTCGCGGACAGACTGGCTTACCACGCTTTCGCCGAACTCCTCGACCAACTGGCCGACAGTCATGCTGTATTCGCGGTAGAGGGTGTCGACCTGACCGGCGCTGTTCTGCGCCACCCAATACTCGCCCGCCGTCAGGGTCTGGCAGGTGATGATCGGTCCTTCCGGGGCCATGTTCTCGTAGACCAGCATCGCTGCCGTGCCGAACGCGGCCAATTCCTCATAGACCGAGTAGAGCGCGTTGTAGAGGCTCGATCGGTTGAACACCTCGCGCATCAACCGCTCGACATCGGACAGCCACGTCTTAACCTCGGCGTCCTCGGCCAGCGCCGGATCAGGAGCGCCAAGGCGGAACCAAGGCCGGGCCGGAGACGTAACGCCGGACATCAGACCTGACGCCAGGGTGCGATGCGCGATGGTGCCGGTGTTGTCGATGATGTCGCCGTTGCGCCGGTCGCCCTTATTGCGATCGGTGGTCAGGAAGCGGCCCCGACGCGGCAACAGGTGGGTGGAAATATCCTGCCAGTGGCTGACAAACGATGACCGCTCTGCCTTCAGTGCGTCGAGGCGGCGCAGATAGCGGGCGCGGCGGTCGGTGTCGGCCATATATCAGTTCCCCAACAGGGTTTTCTTGAGCGTATCAGGCTGACCGAGCAGACCCTGGCCACCGGTCAGCAGCGTCCCGCCCATCGTCGACCCGGCGGCGGCGAGTTGTTTGCGCGTGGTGTCGCTGGCCTGCTGCACCTGAGTTGAGGCCAGCTTGACCGGCTCCTTCGGCGGCTCCGGCGTCGGAATCGATGGCGCTGCCCCCCCACCTCTGCACATGGTCAAATCTCCTTCAGCTTTGTGCGAAAGTCGTTCGCGGGTCGTATTCGGATCGGGCGAAGATCGGTTCGCCGCGCCCCACCTTCATAGTGCGCCGGTTGGCATAGACCACCGCGTCACCCCGGTCGGGGCTGCGGCCGATCCGTTTAATCAGGTCATCCTTGCCTTCGATCAGGATGCCGCCGCTGGTCAGCGTCCAGCGCGGCGCGGCGAGATCGGCCAGCAACTCGCGATCAGGCGGCAGGGCAATGCCATCGCCGTGGACAGGGTCGAGGGCCTCGCGCATCACCCACCACAACTCGGCCCTGAGATTATAAAATCCCAGACGCCCCGACTTGTCGCGGGCATGGGATTTCGCGGCACCATTCAGGCCGACCACCTGGACCCCGGCGCCCGTCAGATGGTCGTATACCGAAGAGCCGACCCCGATCACGTCAAGCTGGATCGGCGCGCCATCCTTAGCCGCCCCTACCGCCAGACCGGCAACCAGCGGCCCGTTCGGAGTCGCAGATCCTGGATAAGCCTGCAACTCGGCGAACCACGCCCCGTGGCGCGGAGAAAGGATCGTCTTGTCCTGTCCGCCCCGGGCGATGTCGAGGCCGAGCGCATCCATCGGCTTGCCCTGGCCGCCATCCGGACGCCACCGCGCTTGAGCCGCCTTGATCCAGTCGGTCGGGACCACCTGGAAGGCGTTGTCCTGCTGCATGGCGGCGAAATCGCCATGGCGGAAGGCGCTTCTCAGGGGTTCGGGCAGCATGTCCAGCGTGGCCTCGTAATCGCTTCCAGCCAGGAAGGCGTTGTCCTCGACCCGGGCGGGAACGAAGGTCCGGCTTTTCGGTCGCAGAACCTTGCCCTCGTGCTCGACCGGCCCCGGTCCCGGAACCTCGACGTCGCGCCTGTCGATCGAGACGAACCACCGCAGTTCTCCCGGCTTGGCCGGGTTCGGGTGGTTCCGATCCAGCCAGGGGCCGAAATAGTCGATGATCCAAAAACCCTCGGTGTCCGTCGGCGGGTTGAACGCCAGGATCACCCGGCAGCGCTGGCCCGGAACCGTGGTGCGGTTCCAGGTCATCAGCATCCGAACCTGGAGTTCCAGGAAGTTCGCCGCCTCATCGAAGCCGACCAGATCGAACGGGCGTCCCTGGAATTTCTTCCAGTCGCCCGGCCTGGGCACCGCTCCAAATCGCACCGTCCGCGCTACCGACCTGATCTTCCGACCGCCGGGGGCCGCCGCCAATCGACCCCGCAGCGTCCATGTCCGGCGCTGGCGGGTGAACCGTCCGGCATCGCCGACAATCTCGCCCGACCGATCTTCCAGCCCCTCAAGCTGCGGCCCTTCCCGGCGGTAGATCACCGCCCTGCGGTGCATTGTGAGTGCCGCGCCCAGCAACAGGTCCGTCTTGCCGCCACCGGCAGCACCGCCATACCCCAGAACGTCAGCCGGGCTTAACAGGGCCTCGATCTGCGGCAGGCTGGCCGGTGTCCACAGCGGATGTGCCAGGAGGGTCGCCATCTCCCGGCGCTGCTCCGGCGTCGAGGATCGCAACCAATCGCGCAGTCCGCTCATCCTCGGTTACTGCCTCCACGTCGTCGTCATCGCCTGCCACCTGATCGCCCGGCAGAGCCACGCCATCGGCGGCGGCCTGGGCGATCATCACCCGGGTACGAGCCAGCGCCCCGGCTGTCCGGGCGTTGCGGTTGAAAGCGGCGTCGAGCGATCCGCCGCTGGTCTTGCCCTCATCATCGCCATCATCGGGGCTGGCCTCCGGAACCGGCGCGGCTTGGTGCGCCCGGAAGGCCCGTAACTCGGCTGTGCCCTGAAGGATCGCCAGCCGCTCGGCCTGGGGCAGGGCGAGGAACTCCCGATCATCCTCGGTCAGGAGCCGCGACCAGACCCCGTGTCGCACTGCCCGTTGGTTCCCTTCCATTGCGGCTGTGTCTTTCGGACCAGTGCTTTTTCCGCCATGCATCCGACACCTCCCGTTTCGCATGGCGGGTTGACGGCACGGTTCGCCGCTGCGGGTCTTTGCGCCGCAGAGTGGATGATCTGGAGGGACTGGCACATCACCGGGCCGGAAAAAGAAAACGCCCGGCAGGTTTCCCTCCGGGCGCTCGTATGGCACTCCGAAAAGTCAAACATTCAGTCGGGGATTTGTCAAGGGATATGGATTGCTACATCGCCAAAGGTTCTGTTTGGACTGATGAGACGCCCATTCAACAGATCAATATCAAGGGTACAGAAATCGTCGGGCTGTATTTCCACACGGTCGCCATCGGGGCGGCACGCTGTGATGATGTAACGTCCAGACATAAGTTCGCGCCTGACATTGTCAGGGAGATAGGTTCCGATCAGAAAAATAGCCCGAAACCGCATCATTTCTGCACGACGGGTTAGGCCTCCCCCCATCCTATGCCTCGCGTCTTCGTCACTCATTGAATATGGGAGGCGAAGAATCGATAGCAATTCCGCCCGAACGTACTTCCGGTTTTTTGACAATTCCTCGGCTGTGATATTGCGCCAACACAAATAGGCTGCACAGCGAAGCGGGGACATCTTCTGGGAAAAATCCCAAAGGCTGAACGCAGTCATTTCCACGGCTCCGAATCAGCCCCGATCCCGTCCACTCTCCACCGGGTCAGCGATCGCTCATCCAGCACCAAGGCCAGGACTTCCAGCGCCAGATACCAGCGCCGATACTCGGCCCGGCACATCGCGACGTAGGCCGGGCTCGGATGCAGTTCGACCGGGCACGCACGCACCTCGACGGTCTGCGGCCGCTTGTGTCGGTGTTGCACCTCGTCATGGCGGATCACCACGCCCTGGTCATGCCGGTAGACCCCGCTCGGGACGAAATACGGCTCAGACCCCCAGGTCGGCGACGTACCGCGCCGGGCGTGCTCGACCACCAGCCACCGGCTCGGCCCGTCGTCCAGCATCTCGACCGCGCCGACCACCGCGATTGCGTCGGGGTGGACATCGGGGGATTGCTGCCAGCCGGTCGAGCGGATGATGCACCCGAGCTGGCCGTTCATCGCGATCGTCGCCGCGTTCGATCCGCCCCTGCTGAACGCCCCGCCGTTGTCGCCATCAGCCCCGGCTTCCAGGCCGTGCAGTCCTCGGCCGATCATCGCGTCCGCGCACTGTCGCCGGTATGCCCAGTCGAGCAGGCCGACCAGCGTGGTCGATTCGCGGGCCAGCACATGGGGTTTGTTTTGCAGGATCGTCATGCGGTCCCTCCGATGCTCTCAGCTACAATCGACGCAGCGCTCTCTCCCGCAGCCAGACGAGACCGGACCCGCGCCAGCGCGTCCTGATCCTCAGGACTGAGGTTTGAGCGCCACCGTGCAATCCTTGCTTGTCTCGCGTCCTCATCAGCCCGCCCCTTGGCATCAAGGCGCGCTCGCAGTTGGGCCTGCTGGAGCCGGTGACGCCAATCGCTGAGACGGGTCATCTCCTCGCCGATCCAGCGCACCACATCCGCGATCTTGGGCGGATCGGGCCAGCGGTGGGTGCGGGCGACCTGATCGAATGCGGCGGCCAACACGTCAGCCGGGTAGGGCGACAGCAGCCGCCGCCACTCGGCCAAGGTGGTCGGGTGAGGTTGGGGCACTCCAGCGTCCCACATCCGTTGCATCAGACCGGCGAGGACATGCGGCTCGACCGGAGCAAGGCGGGCCTCAACGTGGGCAAGCGCTGCCGGAAGCAGTTCGGCGATACCGTCAGGGAGCGCCTCCGAAATCCCCTCCCACGAGGTCAGGGAACGCCTCAAGCGTGCGGCGTCGACTTTCGTCAGGGTCATAGCCTGGGCGGCGCGAGGGACGATGGCTGTGTTGGTCGGTGCCATGGGGGATTACCTCCGGTTCAGGCAACGGCCTCAGCCGCGCCGCTTTTGCGTCGGAAATTGCTTTGTCGAAAAAGTTCAGCGATGAGGGCAGCCAAGCCGGGTTCGATCTGGACCGTCTGGCGCTTTCCAGCACCCGGCGAATGGTCGGCAGGATGTCGTGATCCAGATCGGCCCCGATCTCGATCCAGGTCAAAACCCTCCCGCCGTCGATCCGGCAGTTGGGATCGTCCCAAGCCCCGATCGCTTCGAGGGCTTCCCGAGACGGATCGCGCGTCGTGCGCGCTAACAACACGTCAGACTCTTCTGTCCTGTCCTGTCCAACGCGCGCGTGTATCGGCGTTTCCGCTGGAATTCCGGCGGAAGGTTCTTGTTTAAACAGATCGTTTCCGCTGGAATTGTCGGTGCTTTCCGCTGGAATTCCAGCGGAACTCCCCTTCCTTTTTCGCTCCCGATCCTTCGCCCGACGCTCGTTAAATCCCCTCTTTTCCTCCCATGCCTCGGCCACTTTCCGGCAGAGATAGGTGTGATAGAGGCGGCCATCTGAGCAAAGGATGAAGCCGTGGAGGGCTGTGGACCTGATCTTTTTCCAGGTCTTGATATCCCGCCCCAGCCCGGACAGATGGCACAGGGTGGCGTCGTCGTCCGGGAGCGACCCGGCGGGGATTTGATGCCACGCCCGCAGCCACAGAGTGACTGCCGCTCTCCACGCGGTATCATCCGGGGTGGCGTTGAAATCGCTGTTCAGGAGGGCGGCGGCATCCATCGGCATCCAGCGGTAATCCCGTAGATCGCAATCGGCTGGCACCGGCGGTTCAGGCAGGTCTGTCACTTCTTCCCCCTTCGCTTTTTCGGTGCCGCATAGATCTGTGCTGGCATTTCGATTTCCCTGGTGACGACAGCCCCCTTGAAGCGCCCGTCGAGCCATTCCGCAGCCCGGTCCCGGCATGCCTGGGCAACTCGCAGCCGCTCGTCATCGGTCTCGCCCTCATGGCAATCGCGGGTCTCGTGATATTCGGTGAGGCCGATTGAGATGGAGGCTTCGTGCGCGAGGTCGTGTCACTTCCACCCCCCGGCCCGGTATCCCGGACGCTTTGCCGCCTGGATCGGATCAAGCGCCGTCGGTTCTTGCGCTTCGGGCGTGTTTGCTTTCGGCGCTGGCGGCAGTTTCCGATCCAGCGGTGCCTGCGATGCCTCGGCGTACCGAAGCATCGAGGCCGGGATGCGCGGCTTGGACGGGGGCTTCATGGTGCCCTCGCGATTTCCCGCACCGTAACGACGGTGACGGGATTCACCCCGTACCGCTTATCAGCCGTCAGCCGCACAATCTGCTTATCGTCCGAATAGACGATGTTGTTGAGGCCATCCCAGATCAGCTTTGCAATGTTGTCGAGATCGGGCTTTGTCGTCGGCCTTTCCTCCCCAGACAAAGCCGCCGCCTGCCGTTTTTTCGGCCAAGACTTCGGGATCGGAAGGACGGCGCTCAAAACCATTTCCACCGGACCCGAAAACGGATCGCGCGAACCCATCGCATCCATAGCCAGAGACGCCACGACACCCTCGCGGGTCTTGGTCGGCTTCGGAGTGAACGCGATAGCTTGGCCTGATCTTGTTTTCCCAATGCGCGGCCGACCTTTCCCCATCGCCGCCCCAGGGATCGTGATCGTAACGGAGTCCATCCCCGTTACTCCGCCGCCAGATCGGACCGGTCAAATACCGGACCATCGTCCGGCTCGACACCAGCGCCATCGAAATCAAGCTCCGGCTGATTGCTGGATGGAGCATCCGGCTCGGGCTGGCTCCCCTCGAAGCAATCGCCCGCGTCAGCCACGACGATCAGGACATCAAGGCCCTGGGCGTCGAACAGAGCGTGGCGGTGTTCGCTGTCCTTGCGCATGGTCAAGGTGGCCTCGATCGCCTTGTCCTTGTTGGCGACGGTCTTGACCTCGGCCAGAATGACCTGACGGCCGCCCGCGGCGATCAGGCGGACAATGCCGCGCACCAGAGCACCGCTCCGAATCGTCAGGTTGTCGATCAGGCATTGCTGTTCGACCCGGCTCATCTGCTGCCAGGGCTTAGGCGTGTTCTTGAGGATGTCGAGCATATGCCCGGTGACATCCGCAGCCAGGGTGTTCATGTCGCCCAGGATCACCCGGACGTCTTCGGCATCCAGGCCAGCGTCGAGTAATCCGGCGTCGGCGGCAGTCAAGATCGCCTCAGTCGCACCGGCGCCTTCGATTCGATCGGCAAGATCAGTGAGGTTGTCGTTCATGGCGCTATCCTTTTGGTTCGATTTCATGGCGGCCCGTGCTTCGCGGCGGGACCGTCGGATTTGAAGCTGCTCGGAGCGCGGCAGCTTCCAGAGCGGGACGGGTTTCATGGCAGCTTCAGATCAGTGCGAGTTGATTCGGCCCCGCCAACCGCTCGACCACGCGGGCGGCGGTATCAACGGAGCGGCGAAGGTCGGCAACATCGCTGGCGGTGATCGTGTCGAGAGGCAGGCCCATTTCGCGCGCCAGCAAATCCGCGAAAGGCGGGCATGATTTGGCGATCCGCCGTGCCTCGGTCAGGCGGGGCAGGGCCTCCATGGCGATCCAGCCCTGGAGTGTCCGGGGATCGACGTCGATCTTCTTGGCAAGGCCGCGAATTCCTCCGACCGTTTCGCGAGCCATACCGGCCAAGCACTGGGATATAGCGACCGCGAACTGCAAATCATCGGCTGTGAACACCGTGGTTTTGCGCGCCCTCCCTTTGCATTGTTCACCCTGGAACAGCACCGATGTCCCAGAGAGGAGGCGAGAAATCGAAGAGGATTGGTTGAGCGCACTACGCATCGGACGTCTCCACCGTCTCGGTCTGCGACAGCATGACCGCCACATGGCGGTTCAGCGCGTCGCCGGCATAGGTTGGGGCGAGGGCCATGCTCACCGGCCCCTCGTGCGTCCACAGTGCAGTTCGGCATCCGCCGCGCCGATCCCAGACGATCAGCGCGTAACCGGCGATGTCGTCCTCATGCAGATCACAGCAGGCGTTAACCTGGGTGTTCAGGTCAGACCGGCAGGAGGCGGCATAGGCCGATCTGGGATCGACGGTGCGGAGGGTCATGCTGCACCCCCGCAAAGACTGGCCGGACTGGGTGTCGAGTCCAGTCCGGCCTTCCCTACGATGGCTTTGTCACAACCCATCGTGGAGATATTCGGATGTCCGAAACTGACAAGCTTGTCGCCGCCCAACTTGCTGCGGGCCTTCTCGCGAGAAGGCAAAAGACAGCCACTGAAAGGTATGATGTTTTGGCGGACACCGCTGAAGCCGTTGGTCTCTACAAGACCATACTTGCTTCCCTTGAGAAGAATCCGCCGAATAAATTGTAGCATCGCTTTAGACCTCGGCTTTGTCCTGGGAGACACCACCCTCGGTGCCTTCCGGGACTTTTCCGGTCAGCAGGTATTCGACCTGGGCGTTGACGATCCTGGCGGCATGGTCGAGCGGTTCGTTGAGGTGGAGCCCAAACAGAGTGATCCTCATCTGCCGCCGGGTTTCCTCGTCCGTCACCGCCTCCTTGCCCAGGGTAAAATCGACCATCTTGCGGGCGATCTCGATCGCCTCATCAAGGTCCCTCACCCCGACCGAAAATGCCTTGTACAGGCTGCGCTCGCGGAGATTCGCCAGAGGGGAGTCGGGGAGGGTGGTTTCGGTGGTCATGCTGCTTGCTCCGTCAAAGAAATGAGTTCCGCCCCGGGAAAGACTCCCGGGGCGGCTCTCGCTATGCTGGTGGGGTTCAGGAACACCAGCAGGAGAATGAAGATGGCGAAGAAGAGATTGACGGGGATGCCGATGGGTGCAGTCGATCTGGATCGTGACGAAGTCCAGTTCACCCTGCGCCTTGGAGCCAACGGCGAGATTGATCTTGTGGCCAAAGCTGGCGTGGTCGAGCAGGTCATTTCCGGCCTCGCGCGGATGTGCGCTGAACTAAGGGCGCGGTCACTCTCTGGCGGAAAAGCCCGCGTGGTTCCGGCAGAAGGCCTTTCATCGGCTCACATTCAGCGCGACCGCCTTCAAGATGTTGTGCTGGTCCAGTTCGTGACGGATCGCGGAGTTCCACACACTTTTGCGATTCCTCTCGATGACGCAGCAGATATTGCGGCTCGGTTGAAAACCGAAAGTGAACGAGATGTTCCCGCCGGGAGCGCGTAGCCATCACGCGGCCTCCGATGAGGTGGTGGGGGTGGGGGATTCTTCTGGCGGATACCAGTCCGGGGGGATGACTGCTTCCAGTTTTCGCAAGGTATCGGCGGTTGGAGACCAGTCGGTGCGGTCCATGTCTCGCAGGGCGTTGCGGTGAAGACCGGCCAGAGACGCAAGCCTTGCTTTCGACATCCCTGGCGAATGGGCGAACGCGCGGCAGCGAGCGATTGAGGCTTCTATGATCATGAGGATAACGATACCACAGAATTCTGTGCATTCAAGGGGCATCACAGATTTCTGTGCTCATTCTTCGGCGCAAGGATCGGGCACACTCCAGAACATGTCAAAGCGGCCACCAAAAATTGAACCAAACGCCTCAGATTTGGCGAAGAAAATTCACGCCTTCATGCTGTCCGAGGGGCTAACCATGCGCGGGTGGGGGACGAGGGCAGGAGTCTCCCCGAACCTGCTATCTGAACTCTTTTCGGGCAGGACACGAAGTATCACCCATATCCGCCTTATAAAACTCGCCAGAGCAGTAGATAAAACACCGGCAGATATAGTAGGCGGAGATGTCTTATTGTCTGGTCTTGAGGATGATACGGTCCCAGTCAGCAGCGTCTTCAAGGCGGTGGCGAGCTGGGCCGCATCATACGGTATCAGCGACCCTGCCGGAGCGGCATCAGCTGTTGTTGGGGCTCTTCTTGATCAGAGCGAAGGAAAAGATAATAGTCTCGAACAAGAGCATCCCTCTCAGCCCCTCTGACATCTGGCATTCTTAGGCACATCTCTAGTAGGCGCCTGCGTTTTTCAGGCAATGGGCCACCAAGCTCTTCGGCCCACCGGGTGTATCTCTTGTTTTCCTGACTTTCCACCCAACCCATCGCTACCTCCCTGTTCGCCCCAGATGAGAACATAAGACGAACATGCGGTCAAGCCGAGAGCTCGCCATACGTGATGCCCGAGGGCTGCGGTTTTCGCGTTCGGGGAGGTGTTCCAGGTAACGCACGGTATCGTTTCGATCCGTACCCCTGCGAGGCTTGCCCTTAATGTGCAATAGATGCACAATGGCTACATCATCACGGAGCCGAAATGCCCACGCTTCTTGTTTTCAACGGGTTCAAGCTCCGGCTCTATTTCGGCGATCATGGCGTCCCGCACGTTCACCTGATCTCGGCTGATTGCGCGGCGGTGATCGCGATTGAAACCGGCGAGGTCATCACCGGGGACGCTCCGGCTGCCGCCCTGGAAACCGCCCACGCCTATGTCGCCGCGAACCGCGATGCGCTGCTGACCCTCTGGAGGAAGTGATGGCGAATAAATCCCCCCGCCTCATTACGGCAAGCATGGGCGATCATGGCATTGTCGACTTGGGATGGGACGATGGCACGGTGTGCGCCCTGGACCTGTCCGCCGATCTTCCGTCAGGCGCACATAATCCGCGCATTGAGGATTGGGGGCATAGCCTGGAATTCGACGGATGCGAGGTCGATTTCAGCAGCCCAGACCTTTACAAGCGGGCGGCATGGCAGGATGGCCGCGCGCCCAGGCCGGAAGCGTTCCGGGAATGGCGAAAGACATTCGGGTTGACCCAAGACCAGCTTGCCGACCTGTTCGACCTCTCGCGCCGAACCATCGGCTATTACGAGGACGGAACTCTACTGGTCCCTCGCATTGTCACCCTGGCGATGCGGGGCTATGAGGCAGGGGCCGGAGAAAGGGCGGCTTAGGTATAAAAACCCCCGCCGGAGCGTTGTGATAGACCCCTTGCCACTTGCCCTGGTCTGATTGATCACCATGTCGAGGGATGGCATACTGCGCGGTGCAACAGAGGAATTTCGCCATGGACAAACCGCTTGATCGTGAGATCGCCGCCTTCGAGCGAGCGAGGGCCGATCTGGAAAGCCATCACATGGGAAAGTTCGTCATTTTTCACGACGAAAACTTCGTTGGCGCATGGGATACGCTCGATGCCGCAGCTTCCGAGGCGGTGCGGCGCTTTGGACGAGGCCCATACTTAATCCGCCGCGTCGGCGCTCCGCCAGTCACCTTGCCCGCGTCGGTCTACATGCGGCCATTCAGCCATGCCACTGCTTGAATGCGGGTTCCCCGGAGGGGGTGACTATAGCGCCTCCGACTCCCTTACGAATATCGGCCCAACTTTGTTCGTCGATATCGGCTTCGATACCGGGGTTAACTATGCGGCGCTATCGCACGGTGCTCAACTCCTCTCTCAAGCGACCGGCGTTCCCGCTCTTTTGGATACCGGCGCTGCTGAAAGTTGCATTGACGATTCTCTGGCGCGATCGATCAATCTCCCCATTATCGACCGCGTGATGGTGAGCGGTGTGGGTGGGGCGACGGAAGTGAACGTCTATCTCGCCCATATCGTCGTTCCCGCGATTGGCTATATCCAGTGGGGCCGCTTTGCCGGAGCGCTGCTCACAAACGGCGGGCAGGTTCACCGCGCCTTGATCGGCCGCACCCTTCTTCGGGATGTTCTGGTGGTCTATGACGGGCGCGAAGGCAAGGTGAAGCTCGCTTATTGAGTCGCCCCCCACGCGGGGGCGTGGGTCGAAACGCGCGGAAAGACTTATCTCAATAAAAACCCCGCTCCGGCGGGGTTGTGGTAGGCGACGGACAGATCGGCGAATGGTCAGATGTCGATCCGGGGCACATCCCCCAGGCGCATCACGAATATTGGCTCGTCATAATCGCCAGCCTCGGTGTCGGCGGTCTGGCGGACGACATCGACACCAGCAACCCGACCTCCATCCATCATTCTCTGGGCGCGTCGAACAGCTTGATCTTCGGTTTTATAAGACACTGGGGGCTGTGGTTTCAGCGCGCCTCTCTTTGCGGCGGCGTAAGGTTGGCAGATAAATAGAGTTTCCAGGGCCATAGCGGACCTCCATGCATTTTTCCGAAGTATGTTCCAATTTTGTTCCGCATTCAATCCACCATGTGTTCTTATTGCGAAAGGTAGGTAAGAGGATAGAATCGGTGCACGTCATATCTGGAGATTATGAATGCGCGCCGCCCTGCTTGCCGTTGCCCTACTTGCCCCTTTACCCACACTTGCCGGACAGACCGTCAGCCTTGAGGCGCTATGCTTCACGCCTGGGGGAGACTGTACGGGGGTGATCGTCGATCAGATCGGCGCAGCCCAGCGCCAAGTGCTGGTGCAGGCGTACAACTTCACGGACGCAGCCATCGTCAAGGCGTTGATCGATGCCAAGCGGCGAGGTGTGGATGTGCAGGTGGTGATCGACCGGGTCAATGTCTGCGCTGAGGACAAGCCGGTTTGCCGGGCATCGGGTGCGGTTGCAGCCGGGCTAATCGCCCGAGCCGGAATTCCGTTGTCGGTGGACCGTAAGGAGAAGATCGCTCACAACAAGGTGATGGTGATCGACGGGCACCGCGTCATCACCGGCAGCTTCAACTTCTCGCAGTCGGCCCAGAAAGCGAACGCCGAGAACCTTCTGGTGATCGAGGACGAGGCGACCGCCCGGCGCTATGCCGAGAACTGGCGGCTGCACCAGGGGCACAGCCAGGAATATCAAGATCGCTAAGGATGCATCCAGTCGGCAGACTGGAACATCCGCCACAATCCATCCATGCACCGCTTAACCAGTGGGTCTTTTGCGGCGTCCTGCCCACACACCATCCAAAGCGCCGCGACCATGGGGGGGGAGGTGATATCCGTCACCTTCAGCCCGTCCGCGTAGAGCGGGGAATAGGTGGGCAGAACACCTATTCCAGCCCCGCGTAATGTCAGATGACCAACCGAGCATGACCATGCCGTTGATATTGGAGGTCTATCACCCTCCTCTAGCAAATGGTGCCAGTTATCCCAGCCACCCCCTCGAAAGTGCGTGTATGCATCAAGAGTAACAAGCTTATGCCGAGACAAATCCTCAAACCTGCACGGAAGCTTATCAAGCCTCATGTAGTCATCCGAAAGGAACGGAACAAAATATACATCAGAGAGTTTTCTTACGCGGTCATTCGGACGCCCTGGGGGTAGTTTTTCACCAGACTGCCATATAATATCAATATCAGATTTTATAGATGGATCAAATCCGACTATCTTTATAGGGGGGAGTTCAATCCCATGCAGCATTGCGGCTTTCCCAAGCGGCCCTAATGCCTGCCCCGCCATCACAGGCGTCATCAGATATGACGCCACACCTTCCGACATCCTGACGGTAACCATTCGGTTTGGGCGCGTTCGCATGCTGCGCAGCGCTTTTTCGAGGTCCAAGATATCGTCTTCGATCCGCAGCGCCCGAGAAATGATCTCCTCCCCTTGAGGGGTTAGGGCAGCCCCACCAGGGAGACGCCGGAATAGTCGCGCCCCGGCCATTGCTTCCAGAGTCGCGATACGACGACTGACTGTCGCCTTGCTGACGCCAAGGGTCACCGCCGCGCCGGTGAACGAGTTCGCGCGGGCAACCTCGATCATCACCCTGATGTCGTCCCAATCCACCACCTCCTCCCGCGCCCTGTTTCACCCGTGAAACGATGGTTTCTTATGATTTCTTCTACTAAATAAAAATATTTGTGATCATAAGCCCGCCATTGTTCATTTTAGAAAAATGGCTTTTCTTAATAGTTGAGGCTGCCATGACTGAAGTTATAGAAAAGCTTAAAGGGAAACCCTCTCCCGAAGATATTAGCGTTGAAATCGCAACATCTCACGATCAGATGCAGATGATCGTTGCTGTGCGTGCGCTTGTCTTTCTTGGGCAGCCGGGGTGGACGTATGAACACACCTTCGACGAGAACGACCATTGCGCGACTCACATCCTTGCGAAGGTTGGAGGGGAGCCTGCTGGAACGGTTCGGATACGATGGTTTTGCGAATTCGCTCGGATCGAACGCATTGCGATCCGCGATGAATTTCGCTCGCTTGCGCTGCTCAACAAGATCGCAACGACGGCTCTACGGCTTTGCCGCAGGAAGGGATACGACAAGGTTGGCGGGCTGGCTTATCCGGGCCTGATCCGCTTCTGGTCCCGGCATGGTGCAGAGCCGGTCGGGGAGCAGGTCGATAGCATTTACGGCCCTGTCATACCGATCTTGGGGGAGCCTCGCCATTGGGATGACATAGTCCCAATGACCTTATCCGAAGCTGGCGATCCGAACTTTGAACGCACCGCCCTCGCCTGGGAAGGGGCTGGAGTATGAGTAAGAACCCAAACGACCTCAAAAAGATCCGTATAAATTATTTTTCTGAAAGCTTGGCCTGCTTACAGCGTGAAGCGTGCCGTCTTGGCTACCATGAAGCGGCGCATCTTCTTGCTGTCGCCAGGGAGACAGTCGAGTTCCCCAGGGAGGGGGGGGCTGCTCTAATTAGGCCAGATCCCAAGCCGTAAAAACGGACTGAAGAAGGATCAGCGGCGGATCGCGATTAATCGCATCCGCCGCGGTCCAACAGGTATAGAAGGCAAGAAACGAGGTCAATAGCCCCTCATTTAGCCCACCGCGCCACCCCAAGGGCTTGGCATGACGTGATCCCCGTCAGGCCATTACGCCCCATCGACAGTCGAATGCGCTGTTCATTTAGCTCGATTTTCCGTCCTCGCCGGTCAGCCTCATCCCAGGCGATTGATGTCAACTGAGATTTACATGCGGTAGCAACAGCATCGCTTTCCGGGACCATTTGGTATCTTGAGTAGTAGATGGAAATGGAGAACCCTTCTGGGCTTTCCTCAATCTCATACTCAGTATCTTTATCATATGTATGTAGTGGGGTATTGCTGTAGCTAACTGGCGTTGCGCAGCCAACAAGAAAGCAAAATATTGCAGCGATCGGAACCATAAAGAAACGCATCGGCTTATCACCTTGAATTGATATTTAGCAGCGAATGAACAAAATTCAGGGTGTCAGGCTGCGGTGGTCGTGAGACCTCCTACATATCATTCTTTTTGCCATGGGCTTCCGAACCGAGACTCGCCTACTCCTCGACGGAAGATGGGTAATTGCTCACGGGGTTGGGGGTTAGGCCTTATCCCACATCTCCGATATCACACGGCAAACGCTTTCAATGTCGTTCATCCGTCGGGTGTTCGCGTTCGGGGCCACGAATAACTCGCCATGCTGAACGTCAATTGACATGCAGAGCTTATTGACTGGGAGTCTTTCTCCGCTGAGGTTCTTCTCAACATGTAGTTTTGTCAGAGTGGCAACGACGCACCCCATGTCCCTTCTCTTGTCGCGGGCTGCGTCCGTATCGGCGTCATCTTGGGTCATTCTTAGAACGGCAGCTCCAATCTGCTTGACCCCTCGCGATGAACCGTAAACAACAAGGTCGGCCCTGATCGATATCTCTACTCCACATATATAAAGTTTATCCTGGTTGCTAGGAGGTAAGTGAAATTCATATTGAGATAGGCTGTTTCCCATTCTTTGAATGGCACGAATCACTTCTATAGAACTTTTGGCATCGTCTTTTCGAAATGGAGATTCGCTCGGATCGTCAGATCTTTGCTGAAGCATATCCTCTGCGGCAGTCAGTGGATTCAATTTGCGCTGTTGATCTGATAAAAATGCACATATCGGCGCTCGAGCGTCTCGATATCGGATTATCACTGGCGTTTGGGGGTCTCTCGCCTTTCTAATAATTCCAAGCCTAGCGGTATCCGAGGAGACCATATATTGAGCAAGTTGGTTTGCCGAAATTCTTGGGGACTGTCGGGGAGAAACAACCATGGAAAATATCCTCGCGAGTTCTATAATAAATGCAGAAAGAAGCATTCATGTAGCCACCCTTGCGCGGCAAACGGTGATTGATTCTGGGGCCGAACACCTTGGGTTCGGAGGCTATTTTATTTTTGAGGTGATCGAAACCAACAAAGGGAATAATGGAATAATTGTTTTAGGGAAAATGTGCTCCTTTGAGGCCGCAATGCGTTTGGCTGATATCTGGTCCGAGCGCGATCTTTCGCGCCCCAACCCCTAATCCCTCTCCGGTTCCCATCTCAACCGCCGCACTTCCGCCGTCAGCTTCGGGGCCGCGCTCGCCAGGATCGCTACCTGTCGGGCGAACTCGTCCTGATCGCCGCTGCCGTCCCAGGCGGCAATCCGTTGCGCCACGTCGTCAACCATGTCGAGGTAGGTGGGATCGAGGGGGCGTCACCCATCACCGTAATCCGTCAATTGCCTCGGCGATCTCGGCGTCATTCCGCCCAAACCAACAATCTCCGCGCCCTTTGATCCGGTGCACCTCGCCCCCGGTTCGCGTGTCGATGATCGAGATTTCATAGCGCAAGGCATTGGCCCCGATCAGGCAAGGGTTCCAGGTGTGTTGCTCCACCAGGAAGGTGTATCGCGGGCTGCGCTCGTTCCCGATCTTGACGTCAATGTCGGGCGCGATTTTTCCGGTGACCTTCTGATCTCCCGTCGAGACGATGAGCGTCCAGCCATTGCGGGCGAGCGCCGCTTTCATCTCCCCGATGACACCAAAGGAACCGGGCGGGACGAGCGCGATCTTATCCGACCGATCAATAGCACTGAGGGGATGAACCTCGTGGAACGCGCATCCGGCGAGGATCAGGGCGCTGGTGACGGAGAGGAGGCGGCTCATGAAATCCTTTTAATCGCAGGAAGCGGAATGTTTATCCAGCGGACGCAATTTGTTCGGCGAGATAATCCCTATCGGATTCAGCTTCTTCTGGGGTCATTTTTCCTTCTTTTACAAATTCATTAACTAAATAAGTCCACAGGGAGTGAACATTGTTTCCATCAACGGATAGAACGCCCCTGTAAATGTGAAGCGCCCCTGATGATAGGATGTCATGTGATCCGTTGCGCAGCATTATTCTTACGAGATCGGTTGGACTAAACCCATCCTCTGTAATTGATTTTTTTACATTATCTGGTAATTCAGAAATTGTAGAAATAACCCGTTTCTCAACAATGGAGAAAGCACTGGAGAGAAATATGTCCTTTGAAATTCTCTCTTTCTCAATCGAGAGGGCCAGTAATGAAGCTCTAACCTCTTTTGTAGGGAATGCGCGGCTCCATATACCCATTACCATCCCCGTGATCCCCGATTATTCGATCCGTATCCGCCCTGGCTGTTCCCGCTCTGTAAGGGGCTGCTGCCATAGCCTGACCCGGACGAGCCGTAACCGGGAGTGAGCGTCCCAGACGGCGACGGATCGCCCATGGGGTGGGAGTATCCGCCCAGCGGTGCGTCGTTCCCCCGACTGCGATAGGTGTCGTAATTCTCGGCCGAGTGCCGGGCGCGGGAATCGCTCGTGGTTTCGAGCGGGTTGTAAAGCTGCGCCGAGGCTGATCCGCTGGATACCGCCAGAATTACAGCC
This sequence comes from Magnetospirillum molischianum DSM 120, assembly GCF_000294655.1. Lineage (GTDB taxonomy): Bacteria > Pseudomonadota > Alphaproteobacteria > Rhodospirillales > Magnetospirillaceae > Phaeospirillum > Phaeospirillum molischianum. Next base: position 86,471 of record NZ_CAHP01000010.1, on the reverse strand, counting down.
GCAATCAACACCCTCACCATCGCTACCTCTTTCGGTCAGGTTTCGCGCCAATGCACAACGCATGGTCGCACAGAGGCGGTTTTGCATGAAGAACAGAATTCTGTGCATTCTCTGTTGCCATATGCACAGAATTCTGTGAACATAACCCCATCAACACCCCGATGGGAGGGAAAGATGGCCGATCCGAACACCACTGCACCCGATCTGGCTACCGAGAACGCCCGCATCCGCGCGCTGTACCTGGAGGCAGAGTCTGACCTCACTGATTCTCGACGTGAGGGCGACCGCCTCCGTGACCTGAACGCCAAGCTGGCCGCCGCTATCTCCCGGTACGACCAGTACCGCGCAGCCATCGCAGCTTCCCGAGACGAGGAGGGCTGAACCATGCTGACCAGCACCTACAACTTCACCTTCCCCCACAAGGTTATCGAGGCCGGTCTGATCCTGGCCGAAGAAGTCGATATCGAGGGGGTCGCGACTTTCACCTATTCGCCCGGCAGCGCGGACAGCTTCAACACCGCTGCGGGCTGCTGGTATCCCGGCGATGAAGCCGAGATCGAGATTACCGAGATCGAGGTCTACGGGCACCGCGATACCCAGCAGGCGACCAAAGGTGAATACCGCCGCCTGCCGACCTCGTCGCCGCTCTGGCAGTTGATCGCCGATTGGCTGATGGCGCGCCAGGACGAACTGATCGACGACGCCACCACCCCCGTTGCCGCGCCCGAACCCGAGTCGTTCGAACGCGACGACTGGCCCGACGCCGTAGCAGCGGAGTAGGGGCCATGAACCCAATCCCCCTCGACACCACCGTCATCGTCTCCGTGCCGGGGGAGTATTCCGGCCCGGCCGTCGTGCGCAACGTCACCAGACGCATCAGCGGGTCGATCATCGCTTATCGGGTCGAGACGTCGGACGGCGACAGTATCGTCGTCTGGCCCGAGGAGATCGTCACCAGCCCGAGCGTCGTCTCTCTGCGGCACCCGGTCAGCAGCTTCCAGCCCGAGGATTTGCCGCCATGCGCCTAGCCGACCGCCTGCTGATCATCGAGGCCGGGGTGCTTGTGGTGCTGTTCGCCCTGCTGCTGGAGACAATGCCATGAACGCGCCGATCTGCCCGTCTTGCGGGGAACCCGCTGCCGAGGTTCAGACTTCCTACGGAATTAAGCACCGCTGCTGCGGACTTTGGTCCTGGCATGGCAAGCCGCTGGTGTCGGCCGAAATCCACAGGGCGCGGCAGCATTGCCATGAGGTCGTTGACCGGCTGTGGAGGGACGCGCCGGGCGCCTACGACATCAAGGAAAAACCCGGCACCGACGAATACGCCGCCGCCGTCCGCCGCATCCAGAAATCGGCCCGCAACCGGACGTACCGCTGGATCGCCGATCAACTCGGCCTGCCTGAGCCCGAATGCCACATGGCCGCTCAGACCGACCTCGCGAAGCTGCGCCTGATTTGGCGTGCCGCTCGGGACGCAACCCCAGCAATCGTCCGGGATTGGGCAAAGCAGCAGGAGCCCCGCCAATGATCCCCGCCTTTATCCGCCGCTGCCTGCCCTGGGTAATTCGAAATCTCCACAGATGGAGCCGCTGACTATGGCTGACCTCATCACCAACCTCGCCGAAGCCCGCGCAGCTCTCGCCGCGACCGGACCCGGCATCTACGACATGCCGAACGAGGTCTATCACGCCGACCCGTGCCCGACGCCGAGCCTGTCGGCTGGCGGCGTGGACACCATGCTCGACGAATGCCCCGCCCGATTCTGGTGGGAAAGCCAGCGGCTCAACCCGTCGTGGGAGGCGACCGAAACGACGGCGTTCGGCCTCGGCAAGGCCGCCCACATTGTTTTCCTGGAACCGGGCCTGTTCGAGGCTTCGGTTCGCGTGATCGAGGCGGACGATTACAAGACCAAGGCGGCCCGGACGGCCAGAGACGAGGCCCGCGCCGCTGGCCAAATCCCCCTGCTGACAGAGCAGCATCGGCAAATCATCGACATGCGCGACGCCCTGTTCGCCAACAGCTTCGCCCGCGCCGCTTTCGAGCGGCCGGGGAGGTCGGAGGTGTCTGCTTTCTGGCGTGACCCTGTCACCGGCGTTTGGTGCCGCTTGCGGGCCGACCGGGTTCCAGATGATCAGTCTTATCTGATCGACTACAAGACAGCCATCGATGCCAACCCACTCGACTTTGGGCGGGCGGCTGACAACCTGCGCTATTACCGCCGTGCCGCATGGTATCTGGACGGGTGGCAACTGGCGACGGGCAACGAGCCGAAACATTACTGGTTCGTTGTTCAGGAAAAGTCGCCGCCATATTTGGCCAGCGTGATTGAGCTCGACAGCTTTGCGCTCGACGCCGGTCGGCAGGAAAACCGCGAGGCGCTCGACCTGTTCGCCCGGTGCCTTAAGGACGGCCAGCATCGTGCGGCATGGCCGGGCTATCGCCGCCGCGATAGCCTTGACCAGGACACCGCCTTTCGGGTCGGTATTCCCCCTTACGCACACCAACGCATCGCCGAACGCGGCCGATCAATCACCGAGCGCGCCGCGCCAGCGGCGATTCGCCGCGCCGTCGAAAACGCCTTCATCCCTGGAGCATGACCATGGGCATTCTCAATTTTCAGCCTGCCACCCGCGCGGGCGCTCGCTTACTGATCCAGTTCTACGGAGGCAGCGAATCCGGAAAAACGCTGTCCGCCCTTAAGCTGATGGCAGGCATGGAGGCCGACCCGTCCAAGAGGGTGCTGATCGACACCGAGGCTGGGCGCGGGCGGCTCTATTGCGACGCCATCGCTGGGGGCTACGTTTATGCCGAGTTGACCCCTCCCTTCAGCCCGGAGCGGTATATCGCCGCCCTGGATGAGGTGGAAAAAGCCGGGTTCACCGTCGCCGTGTTCGACAGCCTTTCGCACCTGTGGGGCGGTGATGGCGGTGTCCTCGACATCGCCGACAACAACGGCAGCAAAGGTGTGGCGAAGTGGAAAGACCCGAAGGCCCGCCTGGAGAAGGTCAAGCGCCGCCTGCTCACCAGTCGGTGCCACCTGATCTTCTGCACCCGCGCCAAGCAGCCGATGAAAGAAGTCGAGGTCAACGGTCGGAAGGAGTGGGTGCGCCAGGACGAATGGGTCGAGCAGTTCGATAAGTCATGGCGGTTCGAACTGACCCTCGTTCTTCAAATGGTCGGCCGGGGCCACTTCCTGCACGAATACCCGAAGGGGAAGGTGCCGGACGCCCTTAAGCCGATTGTCGAGGGGATTGACCTCATCAACGAGGATGCCGGGCGCAAATTGGCGGCATGGGTTTCTGGTGGCGAAATTATCACCCCGGCGCAACAGGCGTTGCGAGTTCAGGCCGAAGAGGAAGCCAGGAAGGGCCGAGCCGCTTTGACGGCGTGGTGGAAGGTCCAGACGAAAGATACCCACGCCTTCCTGCGGACAGTGTCTGAGAATCTTGGGTCGATCGCCAGATCCGCCGATGAGGAGCGCGAACGGCTTGACCGCCTCCGCCAGCAGCAGGAACGGGACGCCGATCCCCAATCCTTGAGCGACCCTTTTGGCGCTGGCGGGATGCAAAAAATCGGAACCCTCTCCTCCGAAGCCGCCGCCGGTCTTGCCCAGATGCAGGCCGCGGCGACGGAAGCCGAGGTCGATGCGGTGTGGGAGGCGCTCGATCTTGAAGTCTGCCGCGAACTCGGCTCCGGCGCGCTGGACGAGCAGCGGGCGCGGGTGAATGGGGAGGGGTAGGGGATGATTGATGTTGTTCCGGACGAGCGGTTCCTCCGGCTGCCCGAGGTTCTGAGCAAGGTGGGGCTGTCCAGGGCGACGGTTTACGCCAAAATCAAGGATGGGGATTTCCCCGCGCCGTTGCGGCTGTTTGGTGGTCCCTACGTCGCATGGAAGCAGACGGACGTTCTCAATTGGATGGGCAGGCAGATAGAGCGGCAGGGAGGGGGGTGACCCCTCCATCTGCCCAAGCCAGAAAACGATATGTGGGTTACGTTGTGGGTTGATCGTTTTAGGAAACAAAAAAGCCAATCCTTTTCAAAGGATTGGCTTGAATTTGTGGCGGAAGCGGTGGGATTCGAACCCACGGAAGTCGCGAGACTTCGGAGGTTTTCAAGACCTCTGCCTTAAACCACTCGGCCACACTTCCCCTGTCGCGAGGGGGTAAACGCGATCATTCACCCCAGAACGCGAAGTCGTTTTGACAGATACCCTGACGGCGGTCGCGGCGCAAGCCCCTACGGCTCAGGCAGCGGATTCTGCGTCCAGAGCGTAGCCTGCGGCACGCACGGTACGGATGATGTCGCTTTCGGTGTCGCAATTCAGTGCTTTGCGCAGGCGACGGATATGAACGTCAACGGTACGAGGCTCGACATAGATGTCTGGCCCCCAAACCGCGTCGAGCAACTCCTCGCGTGAGAACACCGTGCCCGGATGCTGAAGAAAAAACTGTAACAGCCGGAATTCAGTCGGGCCGAGATGGATGGGCCGGGCCGCTCGGGTCACCCGATGGGCGGCCAGATCCATGCTGATATCGCCCCAGGTCAGTTGTCCCTTTTGCGGTACCGGCTGGGCGCGGCGAAGCAAGGCGCGGGTGCGGGCCATCAGTTCGGGCAGCGAGAACGGCTTGGTCAGATAATCGTCGGCCCCGGTGTTAAGGCCGCGGATCTTGTCGCTTTCCTCGCCGCGCGCGGTCAACATGATGATCGGCAGGTCGCGGGTGGCGGGTTTCCGCCGCAATTGGCGGCAGACCTCGATCCCCGATAGCGACGGCAACATCCAGTCGAGCAGAACCAGATCGGGCCGCCGCTCGGCGACCAGGGTCAAAGCCTCTTCGCCGTCACCGGCTTCGCAGACGCGAAATCCCTCTTTCTCGAGGTTATAGCGCAACATGGTGGCCAGAGAGGCTTCGTCCTCGACAATGAGGATCAGCGGCCTCGCCTGGCCTGCGGGAGTGGCGTCACGCGGGCTCATTCCGGTCCTCCGACGGTGTTGCCCTTGGGCCGCAAGCCAGCGGGCGAGGTGCCGAGAATTTGATAATGCAAAGCCTCGGCAATGTTGGTGGCATGGTCGCCGATCCGTTCGATATTCTTGGCGATGAACAGCAGATGGGTGGCGGCGGTGATGGTACCTGAATCCTGTGTCATCAGGGTTATCAAATCCTGCATGACGCCATTATACATCGCATCGACTTCTTCGTCGCGGCTCCAGACGCCCAGTGCCTTGGCGACGTCTTTTTCCAAATAGGCGTCGAGTACGTCCTTCAGCAGGCCGCGGACCAAATCGCCCAGGCGCACCACTCCGGCCACCGGGACGGAGACTCCGACATGGTGCAGAACCAGCGAGCGTTTAGCCAGATTGGCGGCATAATCGCCAACCCGTTCGATTTCGCCCGAGATGTTGAGGGCACCGACGATCTGACGCAGATCGACCGCCATCGGCTGGCGCAGCGCAAGCAGGCGGACGGCGAAGCTCTGCACCTCTTTGTCCAACTCGTCGATGCGGATGTCGCCTTCGATCACCCGTTGGGCCAGGGCTTCGTTGCGACGTGACAGAGCATGCAGGCTAGAGGCGAACTGAGCCTCGGCCATGCCGCCCATCCGGGCAATGATGCCGGTCAGATGGGCCAGTTCCTCGTCGTAGGATTTAACCGTGTGGACCTGCTCTTCCATGCGAACCCCCTCAGCCGAAACGGCCGGTGATATAGCCCTGAGTCAGTGGCTGCTGTGGGTTGGTGAAGATCTGTTCAGTGTCGCTGACCTCAATCAGTTTGCCCAGGTGAAAGAACGCGGTGCGCTGGGACACGCGGGCGGCCTGCTGCATCGAGTGGGTGACGATCACGATGGTGTAATTTTCACGCAAATCGTCGATCAGTTCCTCGACCTTGGCGGTGGCGATCGGGTCGAGCGCTGAACACGGCTCATCCATCAGGATTACTTCGGGGCCGACCGCGATGGCGCGCGCGATGCACAGGCGTTGCTGTTGTCCGCCCGATAGGCTGGTGCCGGATTCGGTCAGCCGGTCTTTGACCTCGGCCAGCAAACCGGCCCGCTCCAGGCTGGTCATCACGATCTCGTCCAACTCGTTCTGATCGCGGGCCAGACCGTGGATACGCGGGCCGTAGGCAATGTTGTCGTAGATCGATTTGGGGAATGGATTGGGCTTTTGGAACACCATCCCGACTCGTGCCCGTAACTGCACCACGTCAAGCGCGCGGTCGTAAATATCCGAGCCATCGAGCGTCAGGCTACCGCTGACCTTCGCGCCTTCGACCATATCGTTCATGCGGTTGATGCAGCGCAGGAAGGTCGATTTACCGCAGCCCGAGGGGCCAATCAGCGCGGTGACCTCGCCAGCGCGGATGTCGAGATCGACCGCCTGCAATGCATGCTTTTCGCCGTAATGAACGCTGAGGGATCGGGCCGAGACCTTGGCGCAGCCCTGGGGACGATGAGCGGTAACCTGACTGTTCATGATGAGACTACCATCTCCGTTCGAATTTTTTGCGCAGCAGGATCGCCGATAGGTTCATCAGCGCCAGGAACAGCAGCAGCACCATGATGGCCGCCGAGGTCCGTTCGACGAAGGCGCGTTCCGGGCTGTCGGCCCACAGATAGACCTGAACCGGCAGCACCGCCGCCGGGTCCAGCGGCGTGGCCGGGATATCGACGATAAAGGCAACCATGCCAATCATCAGAAGAGGGGCCGTCTCGCCCAGGGCGTGAGCCATGCCGAGGATGGTTCCGGTCAGAATGCCGGGCATCGACAATGGCAGGACATGATCGGTGACGACCTGAAGCTTCGACGCGCCCAGTCCGGCGGCGGCTTCGCGGATCGAGGGCGGCACCGCCTTCATCGCGGCGCGGGCGGCGATGATGATGGTGGGAAGACAGATCAGCGCCAGAACCAAACCGCCAACCAGCGGGGCTGAACGAGGCATGCCGAGAATGTTGAGGAACACCGCGAGACCGAGCAGGCCGAACACTACCGAGGGCACTGCCGCCAGATTGTTGATGTTGACTTCGATCAGGTCGGTCCAGCGATTCTTCGGTGCAAATTCCTCAAGATAGACCGAGGTGGCGACCCCCAGTGGAAAGCTGACCAGCAGAGTGATGACCAGCGAGAAGATCGAGCCGACCACCGCGCCCCACAGACCCGCCAGTTCCGGTTCGCGCGAATCGCCCGAACTCCATAGCAAGGTGTTGAAGCGGGTTTCGACCGCGCCACGGGATTCCAGTTCACTCAGCCAGCGGAGTTCGTTGTCTGACAGGCGGTTGCCGGCGATCCCCTGCTGGCGCGGGATATGGCCCTTGACCGCCATGTCGATGTCGTCGTCGGCCAGCAGCCATAGGCTGCGGGTCTGGCCCAATAGCGACGGATCGGCGGTCAGCATCTTGCGCAGGTCGATATCTGCCCCGGATGAGACCATCGCCCCCAACTGGCGCTGTTCGGCGCGGGTCTTTGCTTCGGGGAAGGTGCGATACAGCGATTGCTTGATGATCGCCTGATAATTCGCGGCGGCCAGTGCGTCGGGGCCGGTGTCACCTTCGATTCCCAGCAGAGCGGAATCGAAGGTGACGTCGATCCGAACATAGGTTTGCACGAAGGCGGTAATGCCGTTACCGACGATGGTGAACAGCAATATGCCGAGGAAACCGAGAGCCAGCAGAACAGCGCCCAGACCGACGGCGCGGAACCGGCGCTCTGCATTGTGGCGGCGCTTCAGCCGCGCGGCAACGATCTCGGCGGTGGGACGGACGGCACCAAGCCTAGCCATTTGCGTGGTCTCAGTCATATTTTTCCCGGTACTTGTTGACGATGTGCAGGGCGACTGCATTCAACGCCAGGGTGATGGTGAACAGCGCCAGACCCAGAGCAAAGGCGGCCAGGGTTTTGGGGCTGTCGAATTCCTGATCGCCGACCAGGAGGGTGACGATCTGGGTGGTAACGGTGGTAACGGCTTCCAGCGGATTGGCGGTCAGGTTGGCGGCCAGACCGGCGGCCATGACCACGATCATCGTTTCGCCGATGGCGCGCGAAGCGGCCAGCAGAACGCCGCCGACGATACCGGGCAACGCCGCCGGGATCACCACTTGCTTGATGGTTTCCGACTTGGTTGCGCCCAGTCCGTAAGCGCCTTCGCGCAGGGATTGCGGGACGGCGGATATAACGTCGTCGGACAGGGACGACACGAAGGGAATGATCATGATCCCCATCACCAGACCGGCGGCCAGCGCGCTTTCCGAGGCGACGGTCAGCCCGAGCGAGGTGCCGAGGTCACGGATAAACGGCGCCACCGTCAGGGCGGCAAAGAAGCCGTAGACCACGGTCGGGATGCCGGCCAGGATTTCCAGCATCGGCTTCACCACCGAGCGGAAGCGGGGTAGGGCGTATTCGGACATGTAGATCGCCGAGAGCAGGCCGAGCGGAACCGCGACCACCAGGGCGATTCCGGCGATCAGCATGGTTCCGGCGAACAGCGGCACCGCGCCGAAAGCCCCCGAACTGCCGACCTGATCGCTGCGGATCGCCATCTGCGGGCTCCAGGCCGTGCCGAACAGGAACTCGCTGACCGGAACGAAATGGAAGAAGCGCAGCGATTCGAACAGCAGCGACAGAACGATGCCGATGGTGGTGAAGATCGCGACGGTGGACGCCATCACCAAAAAGACGGTGACGACCCGTTCGACCCGATTGCGGGCGCGCAGGTCGCGATGGATGTGACCGCGCGCCCAGGCCAGACCGGCGACGGCCAGGACCAGGGCAACGACGGCGGTCGCGCCGAACAGGGTCTGACGTAACGAGAGATAATGGCGGGCCGCTTCGGCGACCGCATCCGATCCGGCGGTCTGGCCGTTCAATGCGACGTTGCGGACTTCGTTGTAGACCAGCGACAGTCGTTCGTCGGACATCTCGGCCAGTTCGGGCGGCAGGGCCGAGATCACCAGGGCATGCAGCAGTGACGGCTCGAACGCCAGCCAGCCAACGACCACCAGCAGGGCGGGAATGCCGCACCACAGGGCGACAAGGTAGCCATGATGGTTGGGGAGCGAATGCAGCAGGCGGGGATTTCCCTCCACGACCGCCAGGGCTCGGCGGCGCCCCGTACTGAAACCGATACCCGTAAGAGCGAGAAGAACGACGGTCAGAATGAGAAGCTGCATGGGGATCGTCTAACTGGTGAGCGGGGTGCGGCATCTTTGCCGGCCGGGACTGTAACAGACCGGCCGCAGAAAGATAGCAGCCGCCCCGGTGGGGCGGGGCGGCTGCGGACGATCTTACTTCGTCAGGGTGACGAGCGAGGTGGCCTTGGTGGCCCATTCCTTGCGCTCGCCATCGGCCAGCGGGATCAGGCCCTTGTCGGCGAGATAGCCGGTCTTGCCCCAGGACTTTTCCGAGCTGTATTCGGCCAGGAATTCCTTGATGCCGGGGATCTGACCGACATGGGCCTTCTTGACGTAGATATACAGCGGGCGCGACACCGCATACTTGCCGGAGGCGATATCGTCGAAGGTGGGGGCGACGCCATCGACCATCGACCCCTGGATCTTGTCCTCGTTCTGCTCCAGGAAGCTGTAGCCGAAGATGCCGAATGCATTCGGGTTGGCATCAAGCTTCTGGACGATCAGGTTGTCGTTCTCGCCAGCCTCGATATAGCCTCCGTCCTCGCGGATCGACGAGTACGCCTTCTTGAAGGCTTTTTCGTCGGTCTTCTTCAGTTCCTTCAACTCGGGGAAGGATTCGGCTGCGTGTTCGAACACCAGTTCGATGAAGGCGTCACGGGTGCCCGAGGTCGGCGGCGGGCCGAGCACTTCGATCTTCTGCGTGGGCAGCTTGGGATCGATCTGATTCCAGGTCACATAGGGGTTTTCGACCAGCTTGCCGTTGACCGGCACTTCCTTGGCCAGGGCCAGGAACAGTTGCTGACGGGTGACATCGATATGTTTGGCGCGCTTGGCGGCCGCCAGAACAATGCCATCATAGCCGATCTTGATCTCGACGATTTCGGAAACGCCGTTCTTGGCGCAATTTTCGATTTCGGAGGCCTTGATCGCGCGGGAGGCATCGCTAATATCTGGATGGTCGGGACCAACACCGCCACAGAACAGCTTGAAGCCGCCGCCAGTTCCGGTGCTTTCGACCACCGGGGTCTTGAACTTGCCGGTCTTGCCGAACTGTTCGGCCACCGCAGTGGTGAAGGGGTACACGGTCGACGAGCCGACGACGCGAATCTGATCGCGGGCGTGAGCGGTGCCTGCGACGGCGAGCGACGCAACCGCAATGGCGGCCACGGCCATGGTCTTCCTCAGCATGAGACCTCCGATGGAGCGAATAGAACGGTGCCGGGGACAGTTCCTCGGCACAGCCACCATATCGACCGGGGGTTACGTCTCCTTGACAGATATATGAAGGTTCCGTGACGCCTGCCGGGCGGTGGACGGGCGAATCCGCCAAAGCTTCTCGAACAGGGTCGGCTGGAGTATGTTACCTCACCCTGGTCCAGGCGAATCGGTCGCCATCGGGTGTCTGGGAAAAGTAAGGCCAAGATATGAATATTGAGCCCGGTCAGCAGATGGCCTCTTCTCTCGCTGAAGACGAGGCCAGCCGCGCCGACCGTCCCCCGGCCGGATGGCGGCTGTGGTGGCTGGCGATCCGTCCCCGCACCCTGACCATGGCGGTTGCCCCGGTTCTGGCCGGTACCGCGCTGGGTTGGGCCGAGGCCGGTCATTTCGATCCGCGCCCGTTTCTGGCTGCGCTGGGTGGGGCTTTGCTGATCCAGGCAGGAACAAATCTTCATAACGACGTTGCCGATGCATTACGCGGCGGTGACCAGCCTTTGCGCCAGGGGCCGCCCCGTGTTACCGCGCTGGGTTGGGTGACGCCAGGGCGGGTGCGTGCCGCTGCTCTGGTCTGTTTCGGGCTTGCCTGTCTGTTCGGCCTTTATCTTGTCACGTTGGGCGGACTGCCGATTCTGGCGCTGGGTCTGGCCTCGCTGGCCGGCGGCTGGTGCTATTCCGGCGGGGCGCGCCCGATTGCCTACGGCCCGTTCGGTGAAGTGTTCGTGATTGCATTCTTCGGTCTCGGCGCGGTAGGGGGCAGTTATTACCTTCAGGCCCACGGTCTTAGCCTTTCCGCCGTGATTGTCGGTCTGGCGGTAGGCTTGGTAGCGGCCGCCGTGTTGATGGCCAATAATTACCGCGACATGGAGGCCGACCGTTTGATCGGGCGGCGCACACTGGCGATCCGCGCCGGATTGCGCAACAGTCAGGCGCTTTACGCCGTGATGGTGCTGGCACCGTTTGTTCTTCTGGTCGGGCCGACCGGCCCGGCGGGCGGATGGTTGGTGTTGGGTGCGCTGCCGATGGCGATCAGTCTGATCCGCCGTTTCACGACCGAGGCGCGGGGACCAGCCTTTAACATCATTCTCGGCACGACGGCCCGGCTGCAATTGCTGATTTCGGGATTGTTGACGCTCGGCCTGATTCTCTAGAAAGGCGCGTCCTTTGGCTCCCTCATCCCTGGTCTATCCGTTCAGTCAGCCGCCCGAGCCGGGCCAGCTGATCCAGGTCGCTCCTGGTATTTCCTGGCTGAAAATGCCGTTGCCCTTCGCGCTCGATCACATCAATCTTTGGGTGCTCGACGACGGTTCCGATGGGATGGCGCTGGTCGATTGCGGTGTCTCCGACGACCTCACCCGCACTTTATGGAGTGAATTGCTCGACGGGCCGCTGGTTGGGAGGCGGGCGACCCGGCTGATAGCCACCCATTTCCACCCCGATCATATCGGGCTGGCGGGGTGGCTGGCGGCACGGCTTGACGTTGGGTTGACGGCAACACGGTCCGAGTGGTTGTTCGGGCGGATGCTGTGGTTGGAGAGCGATCCCGACTATGCCGCTAACCAAGCCGATTTCTACCGCAGCCTCAGCCTCGATTCCGCGTTGTGCGACGAGATCGAGCGGCACGGCAACACCTATCGCTCCCGTATCGATGCGGTACCACCCCGGTTCGAGGCGATTCGCGAGGATGATGTCCTCACCATTGGCGGGCGGGACTGGCGGGCGATCGTCGGCGGCGGGCATTCTCCCGAGCATCTGTGCCTGTATTGTGCCGAGGCTGGGGTGCTGATCTCGGGCGATCAGGTTCTGCCCCGCATCAGCCCGATTGTCGGGGTTTGGCCGCAGCAACCCGACGAAGATCCGCTATCGGCGTTTCTTGACTCGTTGATGCGGTTGCGGGCCTTGCCCGAGGATACCTTGGTCCTGCCGTCGCACGGCCTGCCGTTCCGGGGGCTGCACGCCCGCATCGATGTGTTGGCGGCTCATCATGCCGAGCGGTTAGAACGGACTCTTGAGAGTGTCGAAACTCCGGCGACGGTGGTCGAAGTGATGCGGGTGTTGTTTCCTCGTCCGATGGATTCCAATCAGACGGTGTTCGCCGCCGGAGAGACGGTGGCTCACTTGGCCCATCTCGCGCAGCGGGGCGAGATCGTTCGAGAGACCGGGCCGGGCGGGGCGTGGACCTACCGGCGCTGATCGATGGCGTCGAACGCCAAGTTTAGAACGATGTCGGCCAGTTCCGCCGTATCGGTTGGCGGTGCCGCCATTACGATCCGATGCCCGCCGCTCCGCTCTGGCCCGAACAAAGCGGGCAGATCGAAGCGGGCGTGGCCGCCTTGTGACAGCAGCAGCGGCAGCACGACAGCCGGGCGTCCGGCGACCCAATCGGGCCAGGATGCGGCAAGCGGTTCCTGTTCCAGAAACAGTGCGGTGACGGCGGCAAAGCGATGGGTTGCCTCGATCCGCGTGGCGATTGCCTGGGCGGTTCCGGCCGCACCTTCCGGTCGGGATGCGCCGTGGCCGATCAGGAGTAGAACCGACGATGCGGGAGAGAGGTCGGCGGTTGCGGCGGCCCGTTCCGCCGTCCGAGCGATCAGCGCGGCAAAGCCGGGATGAGCACCGACCGGAGGCGTCAGCAGGATGCGGCTGCCTTGGCGTAGCGTCAGCGGCCCGTCAAGTTCGGCCTGCTCGGCCAGCCGGGTTTCGGCGAAGGCCCCACCGCCGGTCAATACCGGCACCACCACGGTCAGAGGGGCAGGGGCGGGTGGCTCCAGCCGTGGTTCCTGCTTCAGGAAACGTGCATCGACAGACGCGAACAGATCGCGGCGGCGCAGTTCATCGGCCAGCGCTTTCAGGGGGGCGCCGGCTTCGGGATGGCGGGCCGAGCCGTGGCCAACCAGCACCAAAGCGGGCCGATCCGCCATCATCGCGCGTCGAACCAGTCCAGTTCATCGGATAGCGAGACCACCTTGCCGATCACGATCAGGGTCGGTGGATGCAGCTCGGCAGCGTGAGCACGATCATAAAGAGTTTCCAGGGTGGCGATCACCCGGCGCTGGCGTGGCGTGGTGCCGTTCTCGATCGCGGCGGCGGGGGTATCGGGCGGCAGTCCGGCGGCGATCAACTCGGCCGACGTTTCCTTCAGCGATTGCAGCCCCATGTAAATCACCAGCGTGGTGTCGGGATCGCCCAGCGTGTCCCAATGCAGGTCGAGCGGCTTGCCCTCGCGCAGGTGGCCGGTGACGAAGCGTGCGCCAGTGGCCAGCCCGCGATGAGTCAGAGGAATCCCGGCATAGGTCGAGACTCCGGCCGCGGCGCTGATTCCCGGCACCACTTCGAAGGCAATGCCGTTGCGGGCGAGGAACAGAGCCTCCTCGCTGCCACGTCCGAACACGAACGGGTCGCCGCCTTTCAGCCGCACCACGTCGCGGCCGGAACGGGCCAGTCGCAGCAACAGGTCGTTGGTTTCGCTTTGGGTCAGGTAATGGCGACCGCATTCCTTGCCCGCGAAGATTTGCTCGGCATCAGGGGGAATCAGGGCCAAAATCTCGGCACTGACCAGCCGGTCATAAACCACCAGTCGGGCGGAGCCGATCAGCCGTGCCGCCTTGACGGTCAGAAGATCGGGATCGCCGGGACCGGCTCCCACCAGGGTCACCTTGCCGAGCTTCGCCGCCGGATCATTCGCCGTTGTCATAAAACCTCACGCTTTGGCCCCGGACGGGGCGCGAGCGGCACTCCTAACACAGGCCGGGGCGCGAGGGCCACCGAAACGCCACGGAATCGATTGCGGGCGACGCGGGGTTCGAGTGAGGATGCCCGGCTTGAACCAATCGGGTGGGGACCAAGGCGAAGATGGATGCGGCGAAAATGGCGGAAATCGAGCGGCTGGCGGGCCAGTCCGAGGTGCTGTATCGCGCCGGACGTCTAAGCGAGGCCGAAGCGGCCTGCCGCCGTCTTGCCGGTTTTCTGCCCGACCATCCGATGATTCATTACAATCTGGCTCGGGTGCTGAAGGATCGCGGCAAGACCGCTCCCGCCGCCGCCGCCTTGCGCCGTGCCGTTGCCCTGGCGCCGGAGATGGCCGAGGCGTGGCTGAATTTAGGAATGCTGCTGACCGAATCCGGCCGTTTGGACGAGGCCGAGGCGGCGTTTCAGTCTGGTCTCGCCACGCGCCCGGAAGTCTGGATGCTGTGGTCAGGGCTGGCTCGCATTCATCTGGCTCGCGGGCGGCGTACCGCCGCCGAATCGGCATTGCTTCGCGCTCTGGAACTGGCCCCCAAAGCACCGGCCTTGCTGGTTAATCTTGGCAATCTGCGGCTTGAATCCGGCCGGGCGGTCGAGGCGGCTGCCCTGTTCGAGCAAGCGGTGGCAGTCGCGCCGACCATGCCCGAAGCGCTGCTGGGCGCAGGAAATGCCGTTCGCCGTTCGGGCGATCCGCTGGCTGCACTCGATTATTACCGCCGTGCCGTTGCTGTCCGCCCCGGCGATCTGGGGCTGATCGGGCGGTTGGCCGAGGCCCGTCTCAGTCTGTGCGATTGGGATGGGATCGAGCGTCTGCGCTCCGATCTGGTCGAACCGGCGCTGGCCCAGCCCGGTCCTTGGATTGGGCCAATGCAAGCCTTGACCCTACCGCTGACCTTGACGCCCTCCGAAGGGCAGGTCTTTGCTCGCCGTCGCGCTGATCAGATCGCCGCCGAGGCCAAAGCGTCGGGGCCGTCGCCTCGGATCGCCCGAGCGGGACGACGCGACCGGCTGACGGTCGGCTATCTGTCGGCCGATTTCCACGACCATCCCACCAGCCATTTGATGCGTGGCCTGTTTGCCGCCCATGATCGGGCAGCGGTGCGGGTGGCGGCGCTGTCGCTCGGTCCCGACGATGGCAGCGCCTATCGCCGTGCCGTGCGCGAGGGATCGGACCTGTTCCTCGATCTCGCCGCCGAGGACAATGCTGCTGCCGCCGCCGCGATCGCCAAGGCCGGGATCGACATCCTGGTCGATATCAACGTCCACACGCGGGGCAACCGCCTGGCCCTGACCGCGCTACGACCGGCGCCGGTCGCCGTCAATTGGCTGGGTCTGCCGGGAACCAGCGGCGCGTCCTTCATCGATTGGGTTATCGTCGATGGGGTTGTCGCACCGCCGGGGGCCGAGGCTGCTTTCTCGGAAAGCCTGCTGGTTCTGCCCCACTGTTATCAGCCCAACGACCGCACTCAGCCGATATCGCCCGATTCGGCCGAACGCGCCGCATACGGGCTTCCCGACGGCGCGTTCGTGTTCTGCTGCTTCAATCAGGCCTATAAAATCGAGCCGATCATGTTCGGTCGCTGGATGCGGATTCTCGAACGGGTACCGGACTCGGTGCTATGGCTGCTGGGCGATTCGGTGGCGATGGAGACCAATCTACGGCGCGAGGCACAGGCGCGGGGAATCGATCCCGCCCGGTTGGTCTTTGCTGCCCGCGAGCCCAAGCCCCGCCATCTTGCCCGTCATCGTCACGCCGGTTTGGGGCTAGACACTCTATTTTATAACGCCCACACCACTGCCAGCGACGCGCTGTGGGCCGGGCTCCCCATCCTGACGACGCCGGGTGAGGCTTTCGCTTCACGGGTCGGAGCCAGTTTGCTCGGTGCGTTGGGCCTACCCGAACTGATCTGTCCTGATCTTGATGCGTATGAAGAGAAAGCGGTGGCTCTGGCGACCGACCCGGCGGCGCTGGCAACAGTGACGGAGCGCCTCGCCGCAGCCCGGCTTTCCTCTGCGCTATTTGACACCGACCGCTTTGCCCGCGATCTGGAGCGAGGATTCCGGCTGATCTGGGATGCCGCCTGTACCGGACGCCGTCCGCGCCGGTTGGAGGTTCCGGCGTAAGAGTGACGGGATTCGACCGGAGCCTTGCGGGCCGTCAGTCCGCGACAACAGCGTCGTCGGGATCGTCGGCCCAGTCGGAATCTGGGCGGGGGATGCTGGTGATCCAGCGTTCCAGTTCCTGGACGTGCTCCTCTTCCTCCTTGGCCATTTCCGCCGCGAGACGGCGGATTTCGGCGGTCTCGCCATCTTTGGCGCGAGCGGCATAGAAATCGCGGCCTCGCCGTTCGTTGTCGAGCGCGAAACTAAGGGCATGATAGGGCGTCATGCGGTAATGAGTCCCCTCGACAGCGCCGACTTCGGGCGGTTCGAGGCTGTTCCAGCGATATTGCCAGGATTTCAACGCGGGCATTTCGTGCGGGACGGTACGCTCGGCGACCGAGGCCGCATGGTGGCGCGAAAATTCAGACATTTGTCGGAACAACTCGGCGACGTCTGGATTGTTGTGAACCTCCATGGTGTCGGCCAGCTCTTCGTAGCGATCGGCCGCTTCGTTCTCCATCGCCAGGGCATGGGCGAGAAACGTGGCAACCTTGGTCGGCATGTCGGAATCCTCCGTGCGGGAAAACCGCGATCGTGCCCCGTGCGAACGGGTCTTGAAGAGTATGCGCCAAGTGGCGGGACGAGGCCAATGCTCCAGGATGATGGCTCGTCTTTCGTCTCCTCATCGTGACAGGCGGGAGAATGAGGTCTAAGGTTGATCCAACCGCTTCTTCCCCTTCCTTTTCTTCCCCCGCGAGGAGTTCCATGAAGATTGCGTTTTCCAAGCCGTCGCTGCCCGCTCAGGGCGCCGTGGTCGTCGCCGTTGCCGAAGGCGGACTGTTGTCCACCACGGCCCAGTCGCTTGACGTCGAGACCAAGGGCAGCCTTGGACGGGCTATCGCCGCCAGCCGGTTCGAAGGCAAGAAGGGCCAGACCCTGACCCTGTTGGCACCGTCGGGCCTTGCCGCTTCGCGCGTGCTGCTGGTCGGGATCGGCAAGCCCAAGGATCTCGACGCCCAGGCAGCCCAGGCGTTCGGCGGCAACGCCGCCGCTGCTCTGCTGACGTCGGGCGAGACCGATGCGGCAATCGCCATTGACACCTTTGTCGGTCAATCGATCGCTCCGGCCGAATTCGCCGCCCAGACTGCCTTTGGTGCCCGGCTGCGCTCTTATCGCTTCGATAAGTACCGGACCAAGGAAAAGAAGGACGACAAGCCGTCGCTGAAGCGGTTGTCCCTGCTGGTCGAATCCCAGGCCGAAGCAAAATCGTCGTTTAACCGTCTCGACAAACTGGCCGAGGCGATCGACTTCACTCGCGATCTGGTCAGCGAACCGGCCAATATCATCAACCCGGAAAGTCTGGCCGCTCAGGCCGAAACCCTGGCCGCGCTGGGTGTCGAGGTTGAGGTTCTTGGCGAGAAGCAGATGCGTAAGCTGGGCATGGGGGCGCTGTTGGGCGTCGGCCAAGGCTCGGAACACGAATCGAAGCTGGTCGTGATGCGCTGGCAGGGAGCCGAGGATGCCAAAGCGGCTCCGGTCGCTTTCGTCGGTAAGGGCGTTACGTTCGATTCCGGCGGGATTTCGATTAAGCCCGCGGGCGGCATGGAAGACATGAAGTGGGACATGGCCGGGGCCGCCACCGTGATCGGTACCCTGCGCGCTCTCGCTGCCCGCAAGGCCAAGGTCAACGCTGTCGGCGTGGTCGGACTGGTCGAGAATATGCCATCGGGCACCGCGCAGCGTCCCGGCGATGTCGTTACGTCGATGTCGGGCCAGACCATTGAGGTCATCAACACCGACGCCGAGGGGCGGTTGGTTCTTGCCGATGCGCTCTGGTACACCCAGGATCGCTTCAAGCCGAAATTCATGGTCGATCTTGCCACCTTGACCGGGGCAATCATCATTTCGCTTGGCCATGAATATGCCGGTCTGTTCGCAGGCGACGACCGCTTGGCCGATCGTTTGACTGCCGCGGGTAAGGCGGTGGGCGAGCCGTTGTGGCGGTTGCCGCTGGGCGAGGCCTATGACAAGCAGATCAAATCCGACATCGCCGATATGAAGAATGTCGGCGGGCGTGAGGGCGGCTCGATTACCGCGGCTCAGTTCTTGAAGCGCTTCACCAACGACGTGCCGTGGGCGCATCTCGATATCGCCGGGATGGCGTGGTCCAAGAAGGACACCGCGACCTGCCCGAAGGGAGCGACCGCGTTCGGTGTTCGCCTGCTCGACCGTCTGGTTGCCGACGCTTACGAGGACAAAGGGAGCAAGTAGCCCGAGTGCGTATTTCTTTCGCTCGACCATCGGAGGCTCCTCTGGTCGGAACCGTCGCCGTTGGCCTGGGCCGACGGCGGCAAGCGAGGGCGGCATTCGCCGCCCTCGATCCCGATGGGCGGTTGCTCGGGGCGTTGAAACAGGCTGGGTTCACTGGCGATGCCGGTGAGGTCGAGTTGTTTCTTGCTCCACGGCCACCGCTTGACGCCCTGATCGCGGTGGGACTGGGGGGCCGCAAGTCTCCCGGCCCTGGACGGTTACGCCGTATCGGAGGGGCGTTGCTTGACGCCTTTGACGAGTCAGGGGCGGTGAACGCCTTGGCTGCGCTTGATCTGCCGCCCGAGATGGCGGCGGAATTGGCCTATGGGGTGCGGCTGAAATCCTATCGTCCATTGCGTCAATACCGGACCCGGCTTGATCCCGACGATGAGGACGACCGCCCGCCGGTGCTGGAGGCGGTGACGATCACCACTGACGATCCCGATCGGGCGCAGGCGTTGTTCGACGCCCGTGACGCGGTGGCGCAAGGCGTGTTTCTAGCCCGCGATCTGACCGACGAACCGGCCAACGTGCTGGGACCGGATGAATTCGTCGCCCGCGCCCGTCAGTTGGAAAGTCTGGGCGTCGAGGTAACGGTGCTGGACGAGACCGCGATTGCCGCCGCCGGGTTGGGGCTGTTGGCGGCGGTGGGACGAGGTAGCGCCCGCCCGCCGCGATTGGTCTTGCTCCGCTGGCGTGGTTGCACGGAACCGCCTCTGGTTCTGGTCGGCAAGGGAATTACCTTTGATTCCGGCGGCATCACCATCAAGGCCGACGATGACGAGATGGAGTTGATGAAGGCCGACATGGCTGGGGCCGCAGCGGTCATCGGTGCGGTTCGTGCCATCGCTGGGCGTAAGGCCTGCGCCCATGTCGTCGGCGTGTTGGCGTTGGCGGAAAACATGCCTTCGGGCCGAGCCCAACGTCCCGGCGACGTATGGGTGTCCGCTTCTGGCCTGACTGTCGAAGTGATCGATACCGATGCCGAGGGACGGCTGGTTCTGGCCGATGCGCTGGCCTATGCCGCCAGGACGCTCGCTCCGCGGGCGATGGTCGATATCGCCACTCTGACGGGTACGGTCGAAGAGGTTCTGGGCGATTTCTACGCTGGTCTCTACGCTAATGACGACCGGCTGGCAAAAAGGCTGTTGACGCTGGGCAAGGCCGAGGCCGAGCCGCTATGGCGGTTGCCGATCACCGAATCCTGTGACGAGGACATCAAGTCCGACATTGCCGATCTGCGCAATTGCTCGTGGGGCGAGGTGCCGGACAATGACGATGCTGCCCGGTTCCTGTGGCACTTCGTCCCGCCCGATCTGCCCTGGGCGCATATCGATATGGCGGGGAAGGAATTTGCCGACGAAGACGACCCGCTCTGTCCAGAATCCGCGACTGGCTTTGGAGTCAGGTTGTTCGACGCTTTGGCCGGAGGGTAAACAGGCGCTTGCCGCTTCGGCCTCGTGCGATACCGGCGAACGGAGCCTGGGTTGAGCTTAGGTCTGCGGCCCGTCCCGCACCGCATGGATAATCATGGCCGCGACCAGTTCGGCAATACAAGCATAGCCGTCATCATTGAGATGGAAGCGGTCATCGGAGAGGAAGGCTGGTGGCGGGGATAGCGAGGCCCAGTGACGCATCAGTTCATAGCGGGGAAACAGGGGCACATCATGCCGTGCCGCCGTTTCCCGCATGACTTCGACATACCGTTCATAAACCGGCTGAGAGCGCAGGCCGGGATAGAATTGCGGGTCCATCAGGATAAGGTCGATTCCGGCCTCGGCTAACCAAGCGATGCCCCGTTCGAGGTGGTCGCGGAACTTCTCCGGGTCGATGCGCGACACCGCGTCGTTGGTGCCGGTCTGCCAGATGACCAGATCGGCGCCTTCTTCGATGGCATCGTGATACAGGCGGGCGACCATTTCCTCGGCGTTCTGGCCGTTGATGCCGCTGTTGATCACCTCGATCTGGTCGTTACGGAATGCCTGGGCCAGCAGTTCGCCGAGGCGGGTCGGATAGGAATGATCGGCCGAACTGGCACCGAACCCGGCAGTCGAGGACGACCCCAGGGTCACCACCCGCACAGGGCCGCCACCGGCGAGCTTGGCGGCGACGTGGGGTAGAGCGTGACGATAGTCAACTCTCACGCTGGTTTCGGACGGGCAGGATTGGGGTTGGGCTCTGGCCGGTTCTATACCGAGTTGGCAGGCAAGGCCGATGGCTGCGGCGATGAGCCGAGTTGTTGCTCCACGCGAGAAACTCCAAGATACCATGACCGTCCCTTTGCCAAGAACATCAGGCCAGCCAATCCGGCCAGAACCACCGCCCCGGCGGTCAGCCGGTCGGCGTCGATCGCGAACAGGCACAGCTGGGCCAGGATGGCGAACACCGACCCGGTGCAAAAGATCAGGAGACCGTGCCGCCCCATCTCCTCAAGGCTCCGTCCGATTGGGCCAAGCCAGCGCAGGGCGGCGCGGGCACCGAAATGTGCCCCCAGATAGAGCAGGGCGAGGGCGTGGACCAAGCGGGGCACGGTCATGAACGTCTTATCCTGGCCAAACATGAAGAACGGCAGCGGTAGGGCGTCCGGCGATGGATAGTATCCAGCCAGTTTCATCCCCAGTCCGACCACGATCACCAGCCCGGCCGCCATCGCCACGAACGGATGATAGGGTACAGGGATCAGGCCGTTTCGGGCTCGGTTGCCGCAGACCAGACCGATGACGAACATCATTTGCCAGGCCATCGGGTTGAAAAACCAAGTCCCGCTGGTCGGGTAATTGGGAAAATTGAGGTCGCCGATCTGGACAGCCAGGTAAAGTCCGACTGACGGTGCCAGGGCTGCCCAGGGATTAATCTTAACCAGCGGCAGCATGACCGAAGCGGCAGCCATAAGAAGGATATAGAGGGGCAGGATGTTGAAATAACCAGCCTGATGCCCGAGCGTCACCACACCGATCAGGGTCGGCACTGGATCGAAGAAGATCGGGCCGAGATTGATCCAATCAAGCAGATGGGGATCGGCGGTGACCAGCGAGGCGGTAGCGGCGATAGCCGTGGCCAGCAGCAAGGTGAACAAGTGGAGGACATAGAGATTGAACGCCCGTCCCCACAGCCGGAAACTGGTGCGAACCAGCCCGTCACGCTCCATTCGACGGCCATAGACGATAGCAGCGGAATAACCAGCAAGAAAAACGAACAGCTCGGTGGCGTCGGACGGGCCGAAGTTGCGCGAGGTGAGTTCTTCTAGCGGATTTCCTGGGACGTGATTGATGAAAATCATGACCAGGGCTAGGCCACGAACGGCGTCAATCAAAGGGTCGCGGCGAGACTTGTCCATGGTCGGCATCCGGGGCGAGGTCTTGGTCGCGGATTTACTCCCCATTTTATTGGAACGTGGTTTGATTCGGCAAGTTTTTCGCCCCATGCCTCTGAGGCGGTCAATCGTTGCAATTGGATGAGTTTCATCGTAGTTAACATATTGATACAATATTGATTGTATTGAAGTCGGCCGAGGGTGCTTCGGTGAGCTAACTGAGAGGCTATCGGGAAAGCGTATGCGAAAGAGTATTATCGTAGCCGCCGTTGGCGCGTTATTGGCCAGCCAGTCTTTCGCCGCCGATCAGTCGATGGCCGTGATTCCCGCCTCCAGTTGGGACGGTTTCTATGCTGGCCTGAATTTCGGAACGGCGTGGGGTGCTACCGATTGGTCGGACCCGACTGGTATTCTCGCGGCCCCCAACGAATCCCTGTTCCCGGCCAGCGGCAGCCAGATGGGTCTTCTGGGCGGCTTGACTCTGGGCTACAATTGGCCCGTCGGACGCCATTGGGTGGTTGGAGTCGAGGGAGAAATCGATGCATCGACCCTCACCGGCAATGCCGTTTGCAGCAATCCCAGCGGTTTCTTCGGCTGGACCTGCCACTCGGAGATCGATGCACTCGCCAGCTTGGACGCACGGATCGGTTACGCCGAAGGGTCCACGTTGCTTTTCGTCAAAGGTGGCCCAAGCTACGCTCACCAGAGTCTCTCGATTTCCGCCGGGGACTACTACGTCCCTGGTCCGTCTATTGAGTCGACGCAGAACCTTTTAGGCGGAAATGCCGGACTTGGTGTTGAGCAAGCTCTGGGGGATGGCCTGTCGCTGAAGAGCGAGTTCACCCATTACCGATTCGGCAAACAATCTCTGGATAGCTCCTATTTGCCTGTTCAGAAGGCTTACGGAGCGACCGCCCGTCAGTCCTTCAATGCCCTGAAATTTGGAATAAACTACCATTTTAGCCCGTCGCCGGCGGTTGCCGAAGAGTCTCCCCCAATCCGCGATTTTTCCATCGAATTTGGCACGCGCGCGGGCTGGACTACCGGCAATTTCCGCTACGACCTGTTCGACCTATACAATAAATCTGCGATGAATTCCCGCCTGACCTGGCCTGGAACAGGCACGATGACGGAAGTATTTGGTCGAATTGACCACCATTCCGGGGCCTTCTTGAAAGGGTTTGTCGGCGGCATTTCATTCGCCGATGGCGCAGACATGTACGATGAAGATTTCCCACCCTATTCTGACCCCTATTCCAAAACTGTCCAGATCCGTAAGAATAGCCAGAGTATCTATGCGACCATCGATGTGGGCTACGCCTTCATGAGCGGCGGCTGGCGGGCCGGACCGTTTGTCGGCTACAGCTATTACGACGAACGGCAAAACGCTTACGGTTGCACCCAGATCGCCACCAATCCGCTTTTCTGCGAGCCTCCCGGATCGCCCTCACCCGTAGTCGGCCCAGACCAGCTTATGCTCAGCCGCAGATTCTTGTGGAACTCCGCCCGACTTGGCGTGGCCGGCGACGTCTGGCTGGCGGAACGGCTGAAATTGTCTGCCGAAGCGGCATGGCTGCCGTGGCTCAGCACCACCGGCAGCGAGGACAATCACTGGATGCGCCCAAACATCAACCCCTTGGGAGAAGATGCCGAAGGTAGCGGCTATCAGCTTGAGGCGACCCTGTCCTATTTCGTTACCGACCGTATGAGTATCGGAATCGGCATGCGTCGCTGGCGCATGCAGTCCCAGGGAACGACGCAATTCCCATTCGTCGGGATTCCCTCCTCTCCCATCCGCGAGGTCTTTGACCGTACCATGGTGTTCGGACAGGTCTCCTACACGTTCGGGGATCTCGGTAATGGGAAGAACTGGAATTGAGAGGCGACGAACATCATTTGCCAGGCCATCGGGTTGAAAAACCAAGTCCCGCTGGTCGGGTAATTGGGAAAGTTGAGGTCGCCGATCTGGATAGCCAGGTAAAGTCCGACTGACGGTGCCAGGGCTGCCCAGGGATTGATCTTATTGAGCTAACTGAGAGGCTATCGAGAAAGCGTATGCGAAAGAGTATTATCGTAGCCGCCGTTGGCGCGTTATTGGCCAGCCAGTCTTTCGCCGCCGATCAGTCGATGGCCGTGATTCCCGCCTCCAGTTGGGACGGTTTCTATGCTGGCCTGAATTTCGGAACGGCGTGGGGTGCTACCGATTGGTCGGACCCGACTGGTATTCTCGCGGCCCCCAACGAATCCCTGTTCCCGGCCAGCGGCAGCCAGATGGGTCTTCTGGGCGGCTTGACTCTGGGCTACAATTGGCCCGTCGGACGCCATTGGGTGGTTGGAGTCGAGGGAGAAATCGATGCATCGACCCTCACCGGCAATGCCGTTTGTAGCAATCCCAGCGGTTTCTTCGGCTGGACCTGCCACTCGGAGATCGATGCACTCGCCAGCTTGGACGCACGGATCGGTTACGCCGAAGGGTCCACGTTGCTTTTCGTCAAAGGTGGCCCAAGCTACGCTCACCAGAGTCTCTCGATTTCCGCCGGGGACTACTACGTCCCTGGTCCGTCTATTGAGTCGACGCAGAACCTTTTAGGCGGAAATGCCGGACTTGGTGTTGAGCAAGCTCTGGGGGATGGCCTGTCGCTGAAGAGCGAGTTCACCCATTACCGATTCGGCAAACAATCTCTGGATAGCTCCTATTTGCCTGTTCAGAAGGCTTACGGAGCGACCGCCCGTCAGTCCTTCAATGCCCTGAAATTTGGAATAAACTACCATTTTGGCCCGTCGCCGGCGGTTGCCGAAGAGTCTCCCCCAATCCGCGATTTTTCCATCGAATTTGGCACGCGCGCGGGCTGGACTACCGGCAATTTCCGCTACGACCTGTTCGACCTATACAATAAATCTGCGATGAATTCCCGCCTGACCTGGCCTGGAACAGGCACGATGACGGAAGTATTTGGTCGAATTGACCACCATTCCGGAGCCTTCTTGAAAGGGTTTGTCGGCGGCATTGCATTCGCCGATGGCGCAGACATGTACGATGAGGATTTCTTCCTCCCTCCCGACCCCTATTCCAAAACTGTCCATATCCGTAAGAATAGCCAGAGCCTCTATGCGACCATCGATGTGGGCTACGCCTTCATGAGCGGCGGCTGGCGGGCCGGACCGTTTGTCGGCTACAGCTATTACGACGAACGGCAAAACGCTTACGGTTGCACCCAGATCGCCACCAATCCGTTCATCTGCGAGCCTCCCGGATCGCCCTCACCCGTAGTCGGCCCAGACCAGCTTATGCTCAGCCGCAGATTCTTGTGGAACTCCGCCCGACTTGGCGTGGCCGGCGACGTCTGGCTGGCGGAACGGCTGAAATTGTCTGCCGAAGCGGCATGGCTGCCGTGGCTCAGCACCACCGGCAGCGAGGACAATCACTGGATGCGCCCGGACATCAATCCCTTGGGAGAAGATGCCGAAGGTAGCGGCTATCAGCTTGAGGCGACCCTGTCCTATTTCGTTACCGACCGTATGAGTATCGGAATCGGCACGCGTCGCTGGCGCATGCAGTCCGAGGGAACGACGCAATTCCCATTCGTCGGGATTCCCTCCTCTCCCATCCGCGAGGTCTTTGACCGTACCATGGTGTTCGGACAGGTCTCCTACACGTTCGGGGATCTCGGTAATGGGAAGAACTGGAATTGAGAGGCGAGGCCGCAAATTCGGCCCGCAGGATCAGCCCCCCCCTTAAGAGTCTCATGCCAACCGGCCCGTGAATTGATGGGTTGGCCGGTATCAAGCGGCCTCTCGCGGAATCGCATGCTGTTTGACCAAGCCGTAGATCGCCGGGATGACGATCAGAGTCAGCAGGGTGGATGACACCATGCCGCCGACCATCGGCATGGCGATGCGACGCATCAGTTCGGAGCCTGTGCCGGTACTCCACATGATCGGAAGCAGACCGGCCATGATCGCCACCACGGTCATCATCTTGGGTCGCACCCGTTCGACCGCTCCCTCCATGATCGCGAGGTAAAGATCGGCTCGCGTGAAGGGGATACCTTCAGCCGCGCGCTTTGCCTTGAGGTCGTTCAGGGCATGATCGAGATAGATCAGCATCACCACCCCAGTCTCGGCGGCGACTCCTGCCAGGGCGATGTAGCCGATTGCCACCGCCACACTCATGTTGTAGCCGAGGTACCATTGTAGCCACAGCCCCCCCACGAGGGCAAAGGGCAGCGAGGTCATCACGATCAAGGCCTCGGTCACTCGTCTGAAATTCAGATAGAGCAGCAGGAAGATGATGCTGATCGTTAACGGCACAACAATCTTCAGAGTCTCGCTCGCGCGCTCCATGTACTCGAACTGTCCCGACCAAGTGATGAAATAGCCAGACGGCATTTTCACCGAAGCCTGGACGGCCTTGCGCGCATCGGCGACATAGGAGGCGATGTCGCGGTCGCGGATGTCTACATAGATGTAGGTCGATAGCAATGCGTTCTCGGTACGAATGCCCGTCGGCCCCTTCGACAGGTGGATCCGGGCCAATTGGCCCAACGGCACCTGCGTCCCGTCGGTGCCTGCCACCAGCACTTTCTCGGCGATGGCCTGCGGGTCGGAGCGAAACGCACGAGGATAACGCACGTTAACCGAAAAGCGTTCACGCCCTTCGACTGTGGTGGTGACGGTTTCACCCCCGAGGGCGGTGAGGACTACCTCCTGGAGATCGCCAATGGTGACACCGTAGCGCGCAAGCTGGGGCCGGTCAGGTTCGATGTTGAGGTAATAGCCTCCGCCGATGCGCTCGGCATAAGCGGAGGAGGTGCCGGGAACGGTTCGCACCGCGGCTTCGATCTGACGGGCCAACACCTCCATTTCGTCGAGATCCTTGCCGAACACCTTGATGCCGATCGGAGTGCGGATGCCGGTTGACAGCATGTCAATCCGGGCGCGCAGCGGCATGGTCCAGGCGTTGGAGACCCCTGGCATCTGGAGGGCCTTGTCCATTTCGGCGATCAGCTTGTCCGTGGTCATGCCGGGGCGCCACTCGGATTCAGGCTTCAGGTTGATCACGGTTTCGAACATCTCGGAGGGGGCGGGATCGGTGGCGGTGCCAGCCCGACCCGCCTTGCCCCAAACCGATTCCACCTCGGGGAAGCTCTTGATTATCTTGTCCTGGGTCTGGAGCAACTCGGTCGCTTTGGTGATCGACAGACCGGGGAGCGTGGTTGGCATGTAGAGCAGGGTGCCTTCGTTCAAAGTCGGCATGAATTCGGCACCCAGCCGCGACAACGGAAACCATGAGGCGGCGAGAACGAGAACGGCAAGGGCGATGGTCGCGGTCTTGGCCCGCATCACGCCGGTGATGATCGGGCGGTAGGCCCAGATCATGGCGCGATTGATTGGATTCCGGCTCTCTGGAACGATCCGTCCCCGAATGAACAGCATCATCAGCACAGGAACCAGCGTCACCGACAGCAGGGCGGCTGCGGCCATCGTGAAGGTCTTCGTGAAAGCAAGCGGCTTGAACAGCCGTCCTTCCTGGGCTTCCAGGGCAAACACCGGCAGGAACGAAACGGTGATGATCAACAGGCCGAAGAACAGGCTGGGGCCGACTTCGATGGCAGCTGAGATTAGAGCCTCGGCACGATTGTCCCCAGGTTTCATCCGCTCCAGGTGCTTGTGGGCATTTTCGATCATGACTATCGCCGCGTCCACCATCGCTCCCACCGCGATGGCCACCCCGCCCAGCGACATGATGTTGGACGTCATGCCCAAGGCGTTCATGACGATGGCGGCGACCAGTACGCCGACAGGCAGCATGACGATCGCCACCAGCGCCGAGCGCAGATGCAGCAGAAAGACCATGCAGACGATCGCGACGATGACACTTTCCTCGATCAGGGTCCGCTTCAGTGTGTCGATCGCGCGCAGGATCAGGTCGGAGCGGTCGTAGACCGCCTTGATCGAGACGCCCTCGGGCAAACCTGGCGATAACTCGGTGATCTTGGCCTTGACGTGCTCGATAACGGACAGGGCGTTCTGGCCGAACCGTTGCAGCACAATGCCGCTGACCACCTCGCCTTCGCCATTGAGTTCGGCGATGCCTCGTCGTTCGTCGGGACCGAGTTCGACTCGTGCGACGTCTCGTACCAGTACCGGAGTACCTTTGTCCGATTTCAGGACAAGGTTTTCTATGTCGTCGATTCCTCGCAGGTATCCATGTCCTCGGACGACGAATTCTGTCTCGGCTAACTCTACCGTCCGGCCGCCGACGTCTATGTTGCTCTTGCGGATCACCTCGGTGATCTTGGACAGTGGAATGCCATAGGCCTGGAGCCGTTGTGGATCGACCACCACCTGATATTGCTGGACGAACCCACCGACACTTGCAACCTCGGCCACGCCTTCGGCCTTGGCCAGTTGGTAGCGGATATACCAGTCCTGGATCGTGCGTAACTCGGCGAGCGTCCGATCCTTGGCCAGAACCACGTACTGGTAGACCCATCCCACCCCGGTCGCGTCGGGGCCAAGAGTAGGCGTCACGCCTGTCGGCATACGCTTGGCCGCAGAACTGAGATATTCCAGCACCCGCGACCGTGCCCAATAGATGTCGGTGCCGTCTTCGAAGATGATGTAGACAAAAGAGACGCCGAAGAACGAGAACCCACGAACCGTTTTCGATCTCGGTACACTCAGCATGGCGGTCGTGAGTGGATAGGTGACTTGATCCTCTACCACCTGGGGAGCCTGTCCTGGCACCTCGGTGTAGAGGATCACCTGTACGTCGGACAGGTCGGGGAGTGCGTCGAGCGGCAGGCGTTTGACCGCCAGCGTTCCGGCACCGATGATGAAAATGGTTCCCAGCAGAACGAGGAAGACATTGCGGGCGGACCAGCGAATGATTGCGGCGATCATGGCGGGTCTACGCCTCAGTGTGAGTGGAAACTTTGCAGGGCGGCACGCAGGTTGCTTTCTGCGTCGATCAGGAAGTTGGCGCGAACGACCACTTTTTCCCCTTCGGCCACCCCATCGCGCACTTCGATCAAGCCGCCCGCCCGTGTGCCAACCTTCACCTCGCGCGGTTCGTAAAGTCCGTCCCCCCGTTCCACCAACACGGTTTGCCGGGTGCCGCTGTCGAGGATTGCAGAATCAGGGATGGTCAGCACCGGCCGATCCGCGACCGGCGATGCCAGATCCACCGTGCCGTAAAGGGCGGGTTTGAGGCGCCCATCGGGGTTCAGCAGTTCGATTCGGACCTTGACGGTGCGGGTCTCTGGCGTCACGAAGGGGGAGATGAATGTGACCTTGCCGGTAAAACTCGAACCCGGCAAGGCGTCGAAACTGGCCTTGGCGGTCAGGCCAACTCTGACCTGAGCTAAGTCTTGTTCGAACACATCGGCAACCACCCAGATTCGAGATAGGTCGGCGATCTGATACAGCATCTCGCCGGGCATGAACCGCATTCCTTGGATCGCCCGCTTCTCCACGACGATCCCCGAAGCGGGAGCGGCAAGGGTCAGGGTTCGGCTGGCCGCCCCTCCCTGCCGCAACCGCTCGATCTGGGCGGCGGACACGTCGAGGTTTCGGAGACGGGTCAAGGCCCCCTCGGCCAGCGACCGCGCGGACTCCTGTGCATCCCGGCTGGCTTGGTTCAGGGCCTGCGCTCCCGTCATGGCTACCTGATATTCCTGCTCGGCCAGAACCAAGTCGGGGCTGTAGACCTCCATCAAGGGTTGGCCTCGCCTAACCATCTGGCCCGTCTGGTTGACATGCAGGCGTTCGATATAGCCTTCAAATTTCGCAGTAACGACATGCAAGTTGCGTTCGTCGATCTGAACCGAACCGACGGCGCGGACCGAGCGGGTAAGCGTGTTCATCCGTGCCGTTTCCGTCCGGACACCTAGTTTCTGTACCTTCTCGGGGCTGATTCGGATCGTGGTCCCGTTGTCGTCCCCTTCGTAGACCGGAACGTAATCCATCCCCATGCTGTCCTGTTTCGGCACGGGTGATCTGTCGGGCAGGCCCATCGGATTGCGGTAATAGAGAATCTTGCCATGCTCCTGCGGTTTGGTGGCCGGAACAGGATTGGGATCGGGATCGGCGTAGACCGGAGTGTAGTCGCGCCCCTGGACATCCCTCTTGGGAACGGGCGAGTAATCCGGGGTGGCGTCTGGATTCTGGTAAAACAGGATCTGGCGTTCCATCGTCCTGCCGGTAGCAACGGGCGGCTGGACGTCACCATGGCTGGAGCGACCGATCCAGTAGCCACCCCCCAGCGCGGCAAGGACGGCAATTCCGCCGATGACGAAGGGGGAAGGCTGTTTCATAGGTCGCGTCCCACCAATTTCTCCAACTCGGCGAGGCGGACTTGTTGCTCGAACACGACCTTCACGAGGTCGATATGCGATTTCCACACCTGCTGTTCGCTCTGGAACACGTCAACCATCTCACTCCGTCCGAATTCGTAACTGCGCAAGGCGGCCTGGAAGCCGATTTCGGCTTGGGGCAACTGGCTTTCGCGCAGTAGCATTTCCACCTCATGTGCGGATTTGAGGCTGATCCAGGCGTCGGCGACCTCGTTGTCCAATTCCCGAGATCGCACTTCGCGTTTCGCGCGGGCGGCGGCGGTCATTGCCTTGGCTTCACCGATGTCGGACTCCCGCAGCCCCCACTGCAAGGGCAGGTTCATGCTGACCATGGCCTCGTAACCGCGCCAATCGCCCTCCCGTTTGACTGCGCTGACGCCGACCTCGAAATCGGGATACCAACTGCGTTCGGCGAGGCTGAGTGCCTTGTCCGAACCTTCGATAGTGGCGATCTGTGCCAGGATATCGGGGTTCTCCGATTGTGCCCGTTCGCTCAAAACCGCAAGATCCAAGCTCTCCAACACCGGGATCGGACGGGCAATCGGCGTTTCGAGTAGGGGGGTGTCGAGGGGGCGGGCCAGCAACCGATTGATCCTGGCTCGCGCCTTGCGGCGTTCCCCCTCGACACGAACGATCTCGGCATCGAGAGAGGACTTCTCAACCTCGGCCCGCGTCACATCCTGCAAGCGCCCCAGAGCTTGGGCGTAACGGACACGAGCCAGCCGAGCCAGCGTGTCGAGACGGGTCCGCAAATCCTTTGCCGCCTCGATCACCAGATGAGCCGAGTGATAGTCGGCGTAGGCGAACTTCACCCGTGCGATCAGGTCGTTCTCGACCTGACGCTTGAGCACGGCTGCCTTGCGGGCTCCGGCGGCGGCGATCTCGCGCTTGAGGTCACGTTTCCCCCAGAACGGTAGTTCCTGGGATAAACGAAGCTTCTTCATGGTGCTGGCCGCCGGGTTGCCGGGAAAGAAGCCGCCATTGCGGTTGGTGTTCCAGTCCTCGACCGACAACGACAGTTTGGGGTCGGCCAGGGAACCCGCTCCTTCGATCCTGGCGGTAGCCGCTTCCGCCTCCAGAGCGGCCACTTGAAGCTCGAGACTCATCTGGCGCGCACGATTGAGGAGGCTATCGACCGAACCGCCAGACGAGGACATCGAGGTAAGCTCAGGACCGCTTCCCGCCTCCTCTGCCCAGGCCGGGGGGCACGAGGCAAACGCCGCGAGCAACGCCATGGTCACGACGGTTCGTCTTGCCTTCATCGTCATGCTGCCTCCTGTCACTCCGGTTTAATGCCCGTGTCCGTGATCCCTTGAACCGGCCGGATCGGAGGCGACGGCGGTGAACAGAACCTTGCCGGTGAGGGTGGCGGCTTCCCCTTGAACCTTGGCCGAGACAGTCAAGGTCCACGGCCCAGCCATCGCGACATCGGCGACGAAAGGATAGAGTCCCTTGCCGTCGGGAGTGGACGGCGTGATCTTGGTCGGCATCGTCGCCGCGCCCATCGGCATTTCCAGTTTCGGCTGGAACAAGATGGCGTCGGTCAACGCCTTTCCCGAAGGAACATGGATCAGCCGGATTGCCAGGGGGGCACTGGGTGACACAGCGATCTGGGGCTGCGCCGCTTCGAATTGGTAATCCCTTGGATCGGCCTTGGCCGTCTCCGAGCCTAAGGCCATCGCCATCCCGAGAATGGCGGCCATTGTCATCCGGTGCGGTTCCACCTTCATCTTTTGATCCAGAAGCAGAGAAGAGTGGTGATTATCTTGTGTGATTTACGTCGATCTGACGTGTAAAGTTTTGTAAAAATTGTAATGAACAGTTATTTACATATGTTTTTTCATTGCCGATTAGTATTTGGTAAAAGTACATTCCCGTTCTGATCGGCGAGGCTGTCGTGAGATGACGTCATTCCTTCCAGATTCTGTCGCAGGCAGAACCATGATCGTTCTGCTGGTCGGATTGACGATCTCGCACGTCGCCGGTACCTATTTCCTGTCTAATGACCGGCGAGATAGCCTCATCGAAACCAGTGAACGGCTTTGCGCCGACCACATCGCCGTCATCACCCATCTGCTCGATAAAACCCCGCCACAAGAGAGGGCCGCCCTGGTTGGCGAATTGGGCGGTGCGATCACAGCGATTTCGTTGTCGGATCACCCGAAAGTTGAGGGACGCCATTCCGACGAAGACGAGCTGTCAATGGTGCAGGCTGCCCTCAAGCCCTATTTCGCAACTGTCGATCATTCTCGTCTTCGCGTCGCCCATCACCAGACGTCTTCCGACCAAGGTCGGGGACTCTGGATTAACCTGTTGACCGGGTTTCCCCATGATCGGGCGATGCAGGTGTCTTTCCTGTTAAATGACGGGCGCTGGGTCAATTTCGAGATGACGATGGTTCGCGACGCCTCGTGGTGGTCGCCCCATGCGGCCTTGTCCACTTTGGCGATGATGGTCGCCATTCTGGTATTTGGGTCCCTGGCAACGAGTTGGGTCGGCCGACCCTTGGCGACCTTCGCCGCCGCCGCCGACCGCCTCGGTCGAGACGTCAATGCCCCCCGTCTGCCCGAGGATGGGCCTTGGGAGGTCCGTCGTGCCGTTGCTGCCTTTAACGAAATGCAGGATCGAATCCGCCGTTTCGTCGAGGATCGCACTCAGATGCTGGCGGCGATCAGCCACGATCTGCGAAGCCCGATCACCCGCATGCGGTTGCGGATGGATCTGCTGCCCGAGGGGGACGGCCGAGACAAGATGTTGCATGACTTGACGGAAATGGAAGCGATGGTGGCGTCCAGCCTGGAATTCGCCCGTGACGAAGCCGTAAACGAGGCGACCCAGAGCATTGATCTCGCGGCGACGCTCGCGGTGATCTGCGACGACATTACCGACATCGGTCTGATCGCGGATTTTGAATGGAGCACGCGTCTGGTCTGTGCCTGCCGCCCGACAGCGATGAAGCGCGCCCTCACCAACCTGATCGAGAATGCCGCCCGCTATGGTCGCGAGGCGAAGGTTCAAGCCCGGCGCATCGGTTCAACTGTCGAGGTGATTGTCGAAGATCGGGGGGCTGGGATACCCGTCGCGGAGCGAGAAAAGGTTTTCAATCCATTTTACCGTCTCGACGGGTCGCGCAATCGCCAGATGGGTGGCATTGGCCTGGGGATGACGGTGGCGCGTGACATCATTCGCGCTCATGGGGGAGACATCCATCTAGAAGATCGCCAGGGGGGAGGGATGCGTGTGGTCGTCATTTTGCCGCAGGAGAAAGAGGTATGACGAGCATCCTGGTCGTCGATGACGATGCTGAAATTTGCGATCTGGTGAGCCAGGCCCTGAGCGCCCAGGGCTACCAGGTGACGAGTGTCGGCGATGGGACTGCGATGCGGTGTGCCCTGGAGGGGGAGGTTATCGACCTGATCATCCTCGACCTGATGCTGCCGGGCGAGGATGGTCTGTCCCTCTGTCGTCACCTGCGCGCAACCACGGCCACGCCGATCATAATGCTGACCGCCATGGGTTCCGAGATCGACCGGGTGGTGGGGCTGGAAATGGGGGCTGACGACTACCTCGCGAAACCATTCAGCACCAGGGAATTGCTTGCCCGCATCCGGGCGGTTCTGCGCCGGTCGGGGCCGTCTTTTCCGACAGTTCCTACCAATCCGCAAGACGTGAACACGGAGGGGAGAACCGGCGAAGTCTTTGTCTTTTCGGGATGGACGTTGGACGCCAAGCGCCGCCGCCTCACGTCATCCGATGGTGTGCTCGTCGAGATGACCAGCGGCGAGTTCGACCTCCTGCTTGCCTTTCTCAGACACCCGCATCAGGTATTGAGTCGCGACCAGTTGCTCGACTTGGCCCGAGGGAGGGTGTCCGGTCCTCTCGATCGTACCATCGATGTCCAGGTTGGGCGTTTGCGGAGGAAAATGGAGGACGACCCCAAATCTCCAGACCTGCTCAAGACAGTCCGTGGGGGAGGGTATGTCTTGGCGGTGAATGTTGATATCAAGTAGTTAAAAGTTAATTTTTCAGCAGTGAAGTTTTGTTCATGTGACGCATCTGATAGTTTTATTTCTATCTGACAGAATGTGTCGTCATGAATTTCGGATGGTTTGTGATTCGTCCAGGCGTGTAATGTCCTTGACGAGAGGGGGGAGTGACCTCCGTTCGACGTTTTGT
The DNA here is from genome assembly GCF_000294655.1 of Magnetospirillum molischianum DSM 120. Taxonomy (GTDB): domain Bacteria; phylum Pseudomonadota; class Alphaproteobacteria; order Rhodospirillales; family Magnetospirillaceae; genus Phaeospirillum; species Phaeospirillum molischianum. The sequence continues at coordinate 52,131 of NZ_CAHP01000010.1, read as the reverse complement.
GCTAACGAGCGTCATCGGATTGGCCCATCGGTATGATGACCGTAACGGGCGGCCAATTCTAGCCGTGCCGAAGGCGTCGTGCTAAGTGTTTGGTTATGAGCAGGATTGGCTTTTATCACCTCACCCGTTGGCCGCTTGAACATGCCTTGCCGCGTCTGTTGGAAAAAGTTCTGGCAGCGGGGCTGCGGGTAGTGGTTCTGGCCGGTTCGACCGAACGGGTCCAGGTGCTGTCGGATCGCCTGTGGACCTATCAGTCGGATTCGTGGCTACCGCATGGCAGTGCCAGCGATGGCGAGGCCGCTCTCCAGCCGGTTTGGCTAACCGCCGAGGAAGAGAACCCCAATGGAGCGAAGGTTCTGGTCGCTTGCGACGGGGTGACGCCCGCGGCGGTCGGGGAATTCGATCGTTGCCTCGATCTGTTCGACGGAACCGACCCCGACGCGGTGGCGGCGGCACGGATTCGCTGGAAGCAGTGGAAGGAGGCCGGTCACGTTCTGACCTACTACCAGCAAGGCGAAAGCGGCGGCTGGGTTGAAAAGGCCAGTACCGAAACGAGTTCCTAGGGCGTTTGCCAGGACGGCGAGTTCTCGCGTGATGTCCTCACGGTGCATCGCGCGAATTTGACTCGCCTACCCTCTGGGTACCAGGACGCCGAAACACGATCCCCGGCCGGTGAGGGTGCGGACCTCCAGAGGATGATCGAGCAGCCCCGCCATCCGTCGCACCACGCCAAGACCAAGGCCAAGGCCGCGTGAATCGGCTGTTGTTCCTGGCCGGTCGATTCGGGTGAAGTCGTCGAACACTTTGGCGACTTTGCTGGCGGGGATGCCGATGCCTGTATCCCAAACCTGGATCGCAACATGGTCGCCACGATGGCGGCATCCGATCAGAATGCCGCCTGTTTCGGTGTAGCGGACGGCGTTGACCAGCAGGTTGCGCAACAACCGTTCCAGCAGGACCGGGTCGCTGACGATCCGGGCCTCGGTCGGGACCGCGCCGATCGACAGTCCCCGGCTGGTCGCTTCCGGCTCGATCTGGTCAACCAGGGCAGCCAGCAGCGGCATCAGCCGGAACGTGCTTAGATTGGGGGTGATTTTGCCTGCTTCCAGGGCCGAGACGTCGAGCAGAGACCCCAGCAGCGAGTTGGTTGCCTCGATGCTCCGGCGCAGTTTATCGACGACGGTGGCGGTGCTGGGATCGGTGATCCGGGAGGATAAAACTTCGGCGAACATGCCTGCGGCCTGAAGCGGTTGGCGCAGATCGTGGCTGGCGGCGGCAAGAAAGCGGGTCTTGCTTTCGTTGGCGAGGCGGGCTTCCTCGGCGCGGTGTTCAGCCTCTTCGGTTCGCTCTTGCACCCGCTGTTCCAGCCCGGCCAGGATCGCCTGCTCGCGCCCGATGCCGCGAAAAGCCATCACCGCCAACCCGGCCACGGCGGTTCCCGCCAGAAACAGGGCGATGAGCAGGGCACCCACGGTTGACCACCACGGTGCGAGCACTTCGTCGAGCGCCATGCCGGCGACCACCACGATGTCGTAATCCTTCAAGCGGCGATAGGCACTGATCCGGTCGATTCCATCGGACAGGGACGGGCCGATGACGGTTCCGGCCGGCTTGTTTACTGCGGCCTCGAAAATCGGCCCGCTCTGAACCGATCGACCGACGTAAAGTTCCGGGTTGGGCTGACGCAGGATCAGCCCCTCGGTGCTGGCGGCAGCGATCACGCCGTCCTGCCCCAGGACCAGGCTGTTATAGAAATTGGTGAAGTAGATGGCGTGGATACCGCAGGCAACGACGCCGATGAAGTTGCCCTGATCGTCCGAGACCCGGCGGCTGACGGTGAAGATCAGATTATTGCTGTAGCGGGCGAAGACCATCGGCGCGACGACCAGTTCGGTTCCCTCGGCGTGGGCCTTGAACCACGGCCGGTCGGACAGATTGACTGTCGTTCCAAGAGTCGATGGAACCTGCGCGGCGACGGTATTGCCCTGGGCGTCGATCACGACAATGCTGCCGCGTTCCGGCAGGCTGGCCTGGAGATCACCCAGTTCAGTTCGTTGCTGCTCGGCGGAAATTCGGCCGTGATGATGGGCGCGGGCAATTTCGGCCATCCGCCGTAGCAACATGTCGGTGGTGCCGAGCGTGCGGGTTAGAGTTTCGTCCAGCAACCGGGCGACGCCGACGGTATTTGACTCGGCATCTTCAATTGCGGCTTGCCGAAGGTGAACTGAAAAGCCAGCCGAGCCGACGATCATCAAGAGGACCACCAGCATGACCAAAAGGCGAAGAATAACCCTCAGTTCGTCAGGAGGGCGGGCTTGCTTCGCTGATGATGGTCGTGGGGAATTCGGCTTGACTTCACTCACCGCTGCCCCCTTGGTTGCACCTCGAAATAGATTCTATACCTCTGGCAAGGGCAGGGGAAGCCCTAGACTTATGTCGAGGTTTGTTCAAGCGCCTCATGGGCTTCCAGCCAAGCCGATTCGGCAGCGGCGACCTTGCGGGCCAACTCGGCTTCGCGCAGACGCAACTCGGTCAGGCGGGCCGGTGGGCCTTGGTACAATTGAGGGTCGGCCAGTTGGTTGGTGATTTCGGCCTGCTGGCGATGCAGGTTTTCCAAGGTCTTTTCCGCCGCCTGAGCCGCCTTGCGCAGGGGGGCAAGCTGGGCGCGGGCTTCGGCGGCGGCACGGCGGTCGGCCTTGCGGTCGATGACGTCGGTGGCGCGTTCCGGCTTGGCCTCGCGGCGCGCTTCACGGGCACGGTCGAGCAGCAGGCGGCGGTAGCCAGCCAAGTCGCCGTCGAAGGCGGTAACGCAGCCATCGCCGACCAGCCACAGACGGTCGGCGGCCAGTTCGATCAGGTGAGGGTCGTGGCTGATCAGGACCACCGCGCCGTCATAGGCGTTTAGCGCCGACACCAGCGCTTCGCGTGCGTCGATATCGAGATGGTTGGTTGGTTCGTCGAGGATCATCAGATGGGGGGCGTCGCGGCTCATCAGGGCAAACAACAACCGCGACTTCTCGCCACCGGACAGGTTGGCGACCTTGACGTCGGCGCGCTCCTGCTCGAAGCCGAACCGGCCAAGCTGGGCCCGGACCTTGGAATCGAGTTGGCCCTTCATCAGTTCGGCCATGTGCTCGAAGGCGGTTCGCTCGGCGCGCAATTCTTCGGTCTGATGCTGGGCGAAATAGCCGATCCGCAGCTTCGGCGGCTTGCGCAGGCTGCCTTTCAACAGCTTCAGTCGTCCCGACAGCACCTTGGCCAGGGTCGATTTTCCGTTGCCGTTGGCACCCAGCAGAGCGATGCGGTCGTCCATGTCGATTCGCAGGTCGAGGCCCTTCAGAATCGCTTTGTCGCCATACCCGGCGATGCCGTCGTCGATTGCCAGGATCGGCGGGCTCATCGGCTCTGGATCGGGGAAGTCGAAGCTGACGGCGCGATCCTCGACCACCGGAACCACCATCTCCATCCGTTCCAGCATCTTGACCCGGCTTTGCGCCTGGGTCGCCTTGGTTGCCTTGGCGCGGAATCGGTCGATGAAGGCCTGAATTTTACGGCGTTGTTCAGCCTGCTTGGTGAAGGCTTTGGCCTGCAATTCCATCCGGGCGCGACGGGTTGCCTCGAACTGGTCGTAATTGCCGCCATAGGCAACCAACTTGCCGCCGTCGAGATGGACGATGCGGGTCGCAACTTCGTTCAGCAATTCACGGTCGTGGCTGATCACCAACAGTGTGCCGGGCCACGAGGCGAGGTGGTTTTGCAGCCACAGGGTTGCTTCGAGATCAAGGTGGTTGGTCGGTTCGTCAAGCAGCAACAGGTCGGGATTCGCGAACAGCGCCGCCGCCAGGGCGACACGCATCCGCCAGCCGCCGGAAAAATCCGAGACCGGGCGCATCTGCGCTTCGGCGGAAAAGCCCAGGCCGGACAGAATCGCCGCCGCTCGTGCCGGGGCGGAATGGGCGTCGATAGTGTTCAGACGCTCGTGAATTTCGGCGATGCGGTGGCCGTCGGTGGTGGTCTCGGCTTCGTCCAGCAGGGTGGCGCGTTCGGTGTCGGCGGCCAGAACGCAGTCGATCAGGCAGGTTTCGCCCTCTGGCGCTTCCTGAGCCAAGCGGCCAATCCGTGCGCGTGCGCGCAAGGAAATGTCGCCACCATCAGGGTGCAATTCGCCCAGGATCAGCTTGAACAGGGTCGATTTGCCGGTGCCGTTGCGCCCGACAAGGCCAACGCGCTGGCCTGCGGCAATGTGAACGCCAGCCTGCTCGAACAGAGCGCGGCCGCCGTAGCGGAAAGTCAGATCGGTGATACGCAGCATGGAGCGTTGCTTAACACGGATGATGCCAGGGGCCAAAGCTTCCGTTGCTCCCTGGGCGCGATGGCGCTATAACGCGCCCGCTCCCCCACGCCGGCCGTGGGGAGAGGGATCGCTGCTGCTCGTCCGTGGGGGGACGAAGGCGCGGCGCAAGCAACCGCCGACCAAGGAATCTCATTCATGGCTATCGAACGTACCCTGTCGATCATTAAGCCGGACGCCACCCGCCGCAGCCTGACCGGCAAGATCAACGCCCGATTCGAGGAAGCCGGCCTGCGCTTCGTGGCGCAGAAGCGGATCCGCCTCACCAAAGAGCAGGCCGAGCAGTTCTACTCGGTGCATGCCGAGCGCTCGTTCTTCGGCGAACTGGTTGCCTTCATGATTTCCGGCCCGGTCGTGGTCCAGGTTCTCGAAGGCGAGAACGCCGTCGCCCGCAACCGCGAGATCATGGGCGCCACCAACCCGGCCAATGCCGCTCCGGGAACGATCCGCGCCGATTTCGCCGAGTCGGTTGAAGCCAACTCGGTCCACGGTTCGGACTCCGCCGAGAACGCCGCGATCGAGATCGCCTACTTCTTCGCCGGAACCGAGCTGGTCGGCTAAGTCGATCCGACTTGTTCGGTCTCGGTGCCGCTTTTCAGGCGTGTGCCGACCCGGAACCGACGTCATTCACCCTCCAGAGTTCTGCTCTGGGGGGTGTTTTGCGTTTCGGCGATGATTTGCCACGACTTTTCTTAATGCCTGCCCTGATCTTGCCATCTTCCTCCGTTCAAATACGCCTTGGGGCAGCCATGCTGTCTCCGTATTTCCACCCCCTTGGGGAGGCGTTGTTGATTTCAATCGGTGCGTTCAGCATAATGTGTGGGATCGCTCTTGACGGTGGCCGACTGGAACCGTCGAGGCAGGGATGCTGTCGCTTTCGACGGGTCCGGGGTCATGTTGCTCTTGGGAGGATATGACATGATGACCATGATGTGCCCGAGCCGCGACTGATTGCCTCTTCACCTTTCCGCCATTGCCCGCCGCCTTTGACTGGCGCGGGACCAGACGATGACAGAAATCCAGGAGGATGATCATGTCGGTAGCAGCTCTTCCCGTTGTCGATGGCGACGACGGCTTGGCCAAATATCTCCGCGATATACGCGCGTTTCCGCTCCTTGAGGCCGAGGAGGAGTTCATGTTGGCCCGGCGTTGGGTCGATTATGAAGACACCGATGCCGCTCATCGCCTTGTTACGTCGCACCTGCGTCTGGTGGCGAAGATCGCGATTGGCTATCGCCACTACGGCCTGCCCGTCGCCGATCTGATTTCCGAAGGGAATATCGGCCTGATGCGTGCGGTCAAGAAGTTCGATCCCGATCGCGGCTTCCGTCTCGCCACCTATGCGATGTGGTGGATCAAGGCATCGCTGAACGAGTTCGTTCTGAATTCGTGGTCGATGGTCAAGATCGGCACCCTGGCCGCTCAGAAGAAGCTGTTCTTCAATCTGCGTCGGATCAAGTCGCGGCTGCGCCTGCTCGAAAGCGGCGATCTGGCCCCCGAGCACGTCACCGCGATCGCCCGCGAATTGTCGGTCGATGAAAGCGATGTCATCTCGATGAATCGCCGGATGGCGGCTCGTGACGGCTCGCTCAACATTCAGGTCGGCGAAGGTGGGACCGAGATTCAGGATTTGTTGGCTGACGAGGCCGACAATCAGGAAACCTCCTACGCTCGGCGCGAGGAACTGGACAAGGGGCGTCAGTTGATTAGTCAGGCGCTTGACGGGTTGACCGAGCGCGAACGCGAAATCTTCGTCGAGCGCCGTCTGCGTGATGATCCCGCCACCCTTGAGGAACTGGGGCTGCGCTATGGAGTCTCGCGCGAGCGTATCCGACAGATCGAGGTCAAAGCCTTCGAGAAGGTCAAAGATCTGGTCAAGGCCGGGTTCATTCCGGTCGCCGCCTAAAGCCCTTTCCCGCCCGGTCGAAGTCCAGCTTTCGACCGGGCGGCGCAGCGATTTCTCTCTTCGTTGATCAAGCCGATGTAAGGTCGCCCCAACCCGTTTCGGTTGGCTTCGCTGTCTCCATCCACTATGCTTCTCGTCCCCGCGCGCCTGGGGCGCGCCTTTTCGACCATGAAGCAGCGAGACATGATCACCAGCAACCGCGTCTATGTCTATGACACCACCCTGCGCGACGGCGCGCAGACCCAAGGCGTTGACTTCTCCGCCACCGACAAGGTGCGGATTGCTCGTGAGCTTGACCGAATTGGTATTGATTACATTGAAGGCGGCTGGCCGAAGGCCAATGCTACCGACGATGCCNTTTTTGCCGCTCCGCCCGAACTGAGCCGGTCGCGTCTGGCCGCCTTCGGCATGACCCGCCGGGCCGGACGTTCGGCCGATAACGATCCGGGACTGGGCGCTCTGCTGGTTACCCCGGCGCGCGTGGTGACCATGGTCGGCAAAAGCTGGGACTTCCAGGTGACGGTCGCCCTGGGAATCGAACTGGAAGAGAATCTGCGGATGATCGCGGATTCGATCGCCCATGCGGCTTCGAAGGTTGACGAGGCCTTGTTCGACGCCGAGCATTTCTTCGACGGTTACAAGGCCAATCCAGCCTATGCCCTGGCCGCGGTTCGCGCTGCCTATCAGGCGGGTGCCCGCTGGGTAGTGCTGTGTGACACCAATGGCGGCACTCTGCCGCACGAGGTGGCGCGTATCGTCGGCGAGGTGATCGCCGCCGGTATCCCCGGCAGTCATATCGGCATCCACTGTCATAACGATTCCGAGACGGCGGTTGCCAACACCCTGGCCGCCGTCGCCGCCGGAGCGCGTCAGGTTCAGGGCACACTGAATGGCCTGGGCGAGCGTTGCGGCAATGCCAATCTGGTATCGGTGATTCCGGCATTGATGCTGAAGATGGGCTTTACCACCGGTGTCTCGCTTGAGGATCTGGCCTCGCTCAAGGCGGTGTCGCGGGCGCTCGACGACGTGTTGGACCGGGTGCCGCAACGCGGTCAGCCTTATGTCGGAGCCTCTGCCTTTGCCCATAAAGGCGGGCTGCACGTTTCGGCGGTGGCGCGCGATCCGCGCTGTTACGAGCATATCGACCCGGCTTTGGTTGGGAATGTCCGCCACTTCGTCGTCTCGGATCAGGCCGGGCGCTCGAATATCGTGGCGCGGATGAACGAGATCGGCGTCGATCTCGATGCGGTCAAGCGCGAGGCGCTGGTCCGGGTGGTCGGGCAGATGCAGGTCGGCTTCGACCCGCATTCGGTGACCGATCTGGTCGATCTGGTCAAGAAGCTGGAAGGCGAGGGCTACACCTACGACCAAGCCGCCGCCAGCTTTGAATTGCTGGTGCGTCGGGCGCTGGGCGAGGTGCCCGATTACTTCTCTCTGGAGCGGTACCGCGTTATCGACGAACGCCGCCGTAATGCTCAGGGCGACTGGATCACCCTGTCCGAGGCCACCGTCAAGGTCGAGGTCGGCGGTAACGAATATATGGAAGTCGGCGAAGGTACTGGCCCGGTGCATGCTTTCGATGTCGCGTTACGCAAGGTGCTGACCGGGGTCTATCCCGAACTGACGGCGCTGGAGCTGAAGGATTATCGTGTGCGGATTACCGAATCGACGGTTGGAACTTCCGCCAAGACCCGCGTTACCATTGAAAGCGAGGATGGGTGCGGCAGCCGCTGGACCACCGTCGGCGTCCATACCAACGTGTTGGAAGCCTCGCTGGAAGCGTTGCAGGACAGCATCACCTTCATGCTGTTCCGTCTGGGGACGGCATCGTGAGCGCCGGTCCCGCCATCATCCTGGTCCGGCCCCAGCTTTCCGAAAATATCGGTACCACGGCGCGGGCGATGCTGAATTGCGGCCTGTCAGACTTGCGCTTGGTCGGCCCGCGTGAGGAATGGCTGTCGGATCGCGCCATCGCCGCCGCTTCCGGTGCCGACCGGGTGCTGATGGCCGCGCGCTGCTTCGACGATACCGCTTCGGCGGTGGCCGATTTGAACCGGGTGTGGGCGACCACCGGCCGCGATCGCTATATGGTCAAGCCGGTCGATACCCCGCGCGAGGCCGCCGCGGCAATGCGTACCGTGATTGCCGAGGGCGGCACCTGCGGCGTGTTGTTCGGTCCCGAGCGCACCGGGCTGGAAAATGACGATGTTACCATCGCCGACACGGTTATGACGGTCCCGCTTAATCCCGATTATTGTTCACTGAATCTGGCCCAGGCGGTGCTGCTGATTTCCTATGAATGGTATCAGTGCGCCGCGCCTGCCACGTTGCCCGCGATGACCAAGGGGGCGGACGATTGCGGCCCCGTCGCCAAGGAAAAGCTGCTGACTTTCTTTGCCCATCTTGAACGCGAGTTAGACGAGTGCGGCTTTCTGCGGGTGGCGGACAAGCGGCCGGGGATGATTCGCAATATTCGGAATATCTTCCAGCGCGCTCACTTGACCGGCCAGGAAATCCAGACTTTGCACGGCGTTGTGCACGAACTGGCGACCTATCGCCGCAAGAAGGGTGAGGCACAGGGCTAAGGGCGTTCGACCGACCTCCTCGGCTCCACCCCTTTCCCTTGAGAGGAGGGATGAAGCCGAGGACGCATCTGCCTTTTCCTTAGACGTGCTGTCTAATGGTGGTCTGACCGTAATTCAGCCGGAGCGCGGAACGAGAAATTGGCGGGGGCGGCCATCACCGCTTTCCTGGCCCGGTTCAGCCGTGCCTTAAGGTCGGGGGGCAGGCGGCCTTCGCCGCCAGCGGCACGCGCGATCTCGACCAGAGAAGGCACGCCTTTTTCACCGCCGGTGATGGTGGCGCCATGGCGCTGGGCGGCGAACAGCAGATCGTGAATCAAGGTTCGCTTGTTGGCGGCAACGGCAAGACGGGCGGCCGCCAGTGCCGCCTTGGCCCCTTCGGGTGCGACCAGGGTGACCCGGTGGTGAGGATCGATTCCCACCGGCGACAGATGACCATAGGCGGACAGTTCGACCTCGACCGCGCCATCCAACTCCCGCGACAGGGCGCGGATCGCCTGGCGGTAATCGGCATAAGAATCCAGAATGGCCGCGGCGGCGGAGCTGTCGGCAGGGAAGGCAATATTGACGTCGGTCGAACTGCTCCACGGCTTCAGCTTGCCGGGGCGGGCAACGCGGGCGCGCGTGCGGGCCAGATCTGGCGCTCCCTCGCGGATGGCGCGAAACGTTTCCATTTCGGCACCCGATGAGAAGCCGACACCGAAATCGATCATCACGCCGCCGATCGTCTCGGTCTCGGGATCGAGCAGGCTCATCAGCACGTCGTCGATCGACAGTTCTGACCAGCCGGTCAGGCAGGCCAGCATATCGGCACCGGCATAATCGCAAGATTGCAGCAGCCCTTCGGCTTTCGACCGTGCCGGTTCCTCAGCCAGGGTAACGAAGGCGGACAGCGAATCGCGGCTGACCAGTTCGATGCCATTCAGCACCGTTTCTCCGCCTTCGCCCGCAATCCGTCCTCCCGGAGCGGGCAGGGCGATCTGGGTCCAGCGGCGCAGATAGACCAGCAGACCCGCCATCGTATCGACGTCCGAGCCTTGGACCGGCAGCACCAGTCCGAACTCGCCCGAGGGCACCTCGAAAAAGCGCAGCCGGACAGCGGTGACCATCCCGGTCCACCCCTGCATTCCTTCGACCAGATCAAGATCGTCGCCCGTGATCAGGCGGGGCAGGTCACCGCCCTCGGCAAGGCTTATGGCGTCGATGATCTGCGACGGCAGCAACCGCATCGGTCCCATGCCTCCGGTGGCGACGACGCCGCCGACAAAGGCCGAGGCCACGCTGGTCAGATCGATCAGCACCCGGACGTTCGGCCCGATCTGTTCGGCCAGGGCGGCATTGACCTGGGCAAAAGTCAGTCCGGCTCCGGCCGAAATCAATCCGGCGGCGGCATCGATCGCGATTTGATGCGAAGCGAGGCGGTCGAGTGGGATATCGGCGGCGACGATTTCAGGCATCGCGGCGGCGCGGGGTCGAATTGCCACGACACCGGCGAAGCGGCTGGTTGCCTCGACTGCATATTCATAGGAGCCGATGGCGCTGGTCAGCCCGCCTGCGGGCATCACCGCCCAGTTTTGGCGGACCGCTTCGGCCACGGCGTGGGCGATGTCGGCGGAGACGCACAATCGGGCGACGAGGCGACGACCGCTGTCGTCGGTCAACTCTGCCTCGGGCAGGGCGGAAAAGTCTATGGAAGCCGTGGTCATAACGAGGCAGGCCGCATGGTCATGGGGGGAAGCGGCGGACCATAGCACCAACTGTCGCCCTCTTGAACCCTTTAGGGCGGCAACGCCATGTTTAGGGCATGAGCAATTCAGACGCCGCCCCCTCCGTCACCATCCACACCGCGATCGCCGAGATTCCCGCCGCCGCGTGGAATGCTTGCGCCGGCTCCGCCAATCCTTTTGTCAGGCACGATTTTCTCGATGCGCTCGAACAATCGGGCGCGGTGGCGGCGGCGACCGGATGGCAACCCTGTCACCTTGCCGTGCGCGACGGCGATGGACGGGTGCTGGCGGTCGCGCCGCTTTATCTGAAATCGCATTCGATGGGAGAATATGTCTTCGACCACGCCTGGGCCGAGGCCAGCCACCGTGCCGGGAGGCGTTATTACCCCAAGTTACAAGGCGCGGTTCCCTTCACGCCGGTTCCCGGTCCTCGATTGCTGATCGGTTCCGGTATTGCGGCGGACGCGGCGAGGCGCATCCTGGCCCAATCGATGATCGCGTTGACCGGGCAGGTCGAGGCCAGTTCGGTCCACGTTACCTTCGCGGAACAAGACGACGCCACCGCGTTGGCCGAAGCCGGATTTCTGATCCGGCTGGGGTGGCAATATCACTGGCATAACAATGGGTACGACAGCTTCGACGCTTTTCTTGCCGCCTTGTCGTCGCGGCGGCGTAAAGCGATCCGCAAGGAACGGGACGCCGTGGCCGCCAGCGGAGTTACCCTTTCCACCCTGGTCGGCGACGATATTAAGCCGCATCACTGGGATTCCTTTCACCGGCTTTATCAGGCGACGTGCAACCGCAAATGGGGTGAAGCGTATCTTAACCGCTCCTTCTTCGAATGCCTGTCGGGGTCGGCGGTGGGAGAGCAGGCGGTCCTGATTCTGGCGGTCGATGGTGGCGAGGCCGTGGGGGCGGCCTTTAACATGGTCGGCGACGAGTGTCTGTTCGGCCGGAACTGGGGCGGCGCGGCGGTCGAAGTCCCGTTCCTGCATTTCGAAGCTTGTTATTATCGTGCCATCGATTTTGCGATTTCGCATCGGTTAGCGCGGGTCGAGGCGGGCGCTCAGGGCGAGCACAAGATTGCTCGGGGTTATCTGCCAACCCTAACCCGTTCGGCTCATTGGATTGCCGCCCCCGATCTGCGCCGGGCGATCAGTCGTTTCCTCGATCATGAGCGGGCCGTTGTCGAGCGGCATATTGCCGAACAATGCGCCGATGGTCCGTTTCGTTGCTCTGCTCCAGAGTGATCGACCTAGCGGCAAATGACGCATCGAGCGGATGGCCTTGAGTCGATTTCTTTGTGACGGTTTGTGACTTTTTGCATGTATTGTTTCATGACTGGCTCCTGGGAGTGGCGCGAATGACCGACCGTACCCCCTGTTCTCCACAATCGTCCTCTTGTCGCGATGTGGGGACGACAATGATCAGTCATTTCGTCACACGGCTGGAGGTGGAGGCGGCCAAGGTCGGAGGCTCGTTGAGTGCGGCTGAAATCCGCGCCCTGGCGCAGCATTTCCTCACCGCCGAGCAGGATTGTTTCGGAACCTATTATCAGCGCGCGTGGGACGACTGCTCCCATCTTCGGGAGGCGCTTCAGTTCGAGCACACCCGCAAGCGTCCGTTCGACCGGATTCTGATGCGGCGTTTTTCCTATCTGTACCCGCCGCGTCTATTCGACGAGGGGCGTGATGGAGTGCTGTCACGGCGGATGATCCCCGGCTTCGTCCTAGCGATCGACAAAATGATTGGCCCGACCCTGCGCGAACGGGGTGAACGGATTTGTACCGATATTCTGGTTCGCCATTCCTCGGCCGATGGCCGATGCGATTGGAATGCGGTTTATACCGATTCCGAAACAATCGCGCTGATTGATTATATATTGGGAACGGTGGCTCAGACCTTCACCGATTTCGAGCGGCGGCGAACCTGGATGATCGACCTGATCGACTCTCATCTCGCTCCTGCCGATCCCGCAGCTCCCGATGCGCATTGGACACTGGGGCAGGGCGGCTTCATCGTGCTGATGCGGGCGATGTTCAGCGATTTTGCCCGACGGCTTCAGGCCGATCCCGCTGCCGCCCGTGCTTTTTGGGGCAGTGCGGCCTTTACCACCATCGCCCAGTTCCTCTTCCATCTCGATGAGGGGTGAATCGAAGGCCACCACCGACAGGGACTTGCAAAAAAGGCGCGAGGGGGTAGCCTTGCCTCCCGTTCGCTGCGAGGGTGTCTCATGCCAGCCAGGATTCTCACCATCGCCCAGCAAAAAGGGGGCGCCGGAAAGACCACCATCGCCGCACAACTCGCTGTCGCCTATGCCCGTTCTGGGCGAAGGGTGGGGTTGCTTGATATCGATCCACAAGGGTCGCTGGCGGCATGGTTTGAAGTCCGCCGTGCCCTGGTCGGTCCCGATGGTGGCGGGATCGCTTTCGTCCAGGCTGCCGGATGGCGGTTGGCGACGGAATTAGAGCGGCTGCGCCGCGATCTTGATCTGGTGCTGATCGATAGCCCGCCCCACGCAGAGACCGAGGTGCGGTTGGCGGTGCGGGCCGCCGATCTGATCCTGGTGCCGGTACAGCCTTCGCCGATGGATTTGTGGGCGACCGGGCCAACGCTTGAGATTGCCCGGCGCGAGAAAACTCCGGCCGTGGTGGTGTTCAACCGAACTCCGGCCAAGAGTAAGCTGGTCGAGGCGGTGCGGCGTAAAATCGCCGAGACCTCTGTCCCCGTTGCCGATTCGGTTCTGGGAAACCGGGTTGCTTTCGCCAGCGCAATGATGGAAGGGCGAGGGGTGCTCGAAAGCCATCCCCGCCACGTCGCGTCGCGAGAAGTGACGGCTTTGGCCGACGAGATCGCGGGACGGCTAGGGCTGGCCTGATCGTTTTCCCTCTGACAGGAGAAGTCACTTTGGATGCCGTCAACGATGTCGAGATTATTTCCCGTGAGACCGTGTTCAAGGGCTATTTCCAGATTGACCGCTATCGTCTGCGCCATCGTACCTTCAAAGGAGATTGGTCGGCCGAACTGGTCCGCGAGGTGTTCGAGCGCGGTCATGCCGTCGCTGTGCTGCTGTACGATCCCGACCGTGACGAAGTGGGGTTGATCGAGCAATTCCGCCCCGGCGCACTGGCCGCGGGATGGAACCCCTGGCTGATCGAATGCGTTGCCGGAATCATCGAGGAGGGCGAGCATCCCGACGACGTGGCCCGGCGCGAAACGCGGGAGGAGGCCGGAGCGGAACCCAGCGCGATGGTCCATGTCGGTGACTATCTGATGACGGCGGGCGGGGCGTCCGAGACTTGTCGCCTGTATTGCGCTCGCGTCGATAGCCGCACGATCTCGGGCCTGCATGGTCTGGAAGCCGAGGGTGAGGATATCCGCACCCATGTCGTTTCTTCCGCCGAAGCGCTGGCGATGGTTCGTGACGGCCGCATCAACAATGCGATGGCGGTGATCGCGCTGCAATGGCTGGCGATGGAAAAGGACCGGCTGCGTCGCGAGTGGGGGCCTTCAGGCACGTAGGAAACGCGCCCCTATTCTCTCAGCCCTCCCCTTGCCGCGTGTCTGCCGGACCGCTAAGGTCTGTGAACGCTTTCTCAGAAAGGGACGTTCGGACCATGTTTCGGGCTTTGCCGGGTTTCCTCTTTGTGCTGCCGTTGTTGCTGCTGTCTTTTTCGATGGCGGCTTTGGCCGGGGATTCCCCTCGTCCGGGTGATACCGTTCCTGCGCGGCTAGAGGCTGCCCGCGCGGCCCATGCCCGTGGCGATTTGGCTCGCGCCGCCGTCGAGCTGGAAGCGGCGATCGTCGATCTTCATGCCCGTGTCGGGGCAGCGCTGGCCGAGTGTCTGCCGCCGCCGCCATCGGGCTGGACAGCCGAGCAACCAGAGACTCAAGGGTTGTTCAATGCGGGGGGCGGGCTGTCGGTCAGCCGGGCCTATGCCCGCGAAGATGCCAGCTTCAACGCCCTGCTGATTCTCGACAGCCCGGCTGTCGTTGCCGCCGCCGCTCAGTTTCATCCGGCGACGGCATTGCCGACCAATGTTCGCCGTCTGCATCTTGGCCAGGAGGAGGCGCTGCTGCGGTGGGATTCCGCGACCCGTTCGGGCGAAATCACCCTGGTGCTGGGATCGCGTGTTTTGTTGCAGATCGAAGGTGACGGCATCGCGTCGGGCGAGCAACTGGTCGAGGTGGCCAAGGGGTGGAACCTCGCTTCGATCCGCAAGCTTGTCGGGGTATGACGGACGCCTGGGCTGTTTTCCTTCCATGAGTCCGGCCCTTTCGCCCGCCATCGTCTCTGAAGGCGGGCTTTTTTCTCATCGGGGCAATTTTTAACGCATGGGATGCCCCATATCTTCCGTACAAGCCCAGTGAGGAATGTACGGTCGAGGGAGATGTGTTGGAGCAGAACGGCGGGAACCCGACGATTGGGATCGACGCCGCTGGCGACGATGATCTTCTCCGTGCCGCTTCCCTGGGGGATCGGGGGGCGTTCGCGGTATTGATGGAGCGCCATGCACGCCCGATGCTGACCCTGGCCACCCGTGTTACCCGTAATGCGGACGAGGCCGACGAAATCGTACAGGACGCGTTTCTGAAAGTCTGGAAGATGGCTCCGCGCTGGGAACCTGATCGAGAGGCAAAATTCTCTACGTGGCTCTATCGGGTGGTGCTGAACGCCAGCCTGGATGTCCGACGGCGCGCTCGCTACGCTCCGCTGGAGGAGGCCGGCGATCCGGTTGACACGGCCCCTGGCGGGCTTGACCTTGCCGTTGCTCACCAGCGCGACCGCTTGGTCTCTCAGGCATTGGACGATATTCCAAACCGTCAGCGCGCGGCCTTGTCGCTTCATTACTATGCCGGAATGAGTGCGCCGCAGGCCGCAAAGATCATGGAATTAACGGTACCCGCAGTCGAATCTTTGCTGGTCCGGGGAAAACGGGCTCTGCGATCGGCCCTGGCTCGGCGCGGCATTACCGGGATCGGAGACGTGACATGAACGAATTCGACATTGATAGGCTGATGCGCAGCGATGCGGCTCGCTTCGAAGCCTCGTCTGCCCGCGCCAGCAAGGTCGTCGCCGGAGTGCTTGCCCGGTTGCCAGACCGCGCTCCGTTGCGCCCTTCCTTTCTGTCCTTATGTCTGGCGATCCTGGCACCATTCACTCGCTTGGCCGTGCCAATGGCCGCCGCGGCGGTGTTAGGGGTGATCGTCGGTCAGGATCTTCTTGCCGCTCAGACGCCGATCCGTTTTGCCGAGATGCTGACCACAGCGTCGGTTGACATAGCAGGGTTATGATGGGGATCGTGATTCCGACGAAATGGGTTCTAACGGCGTCTCTGGCGCTCAACGTCTTTCTGGGGACCGTGTTGGTGGTGGTCTATCGTCCCAACCACCCGCCGCCCCCCGGAATCACCGAGATAGCAGAGCGGATCGCTGTGACTCTGCCGTCTGCCGATGCGGCCATCCTGCGCGAGGTTGTTGCCGTGCGCGCTCCCGAGATCGAGAGCGGCCATCGTACCTTGCGTGCTTTTCCCGACCAGGTTCGCGCCGTGCTGGGGATGAGCGATTTTGAACCGGGCGCACTGCGTCAGCTGTTCACCGAGTTCTCGGCCGCTCGTCAGCGGATGGACGATGCCTTGGCGGCTTTGGTGATCGAGGCAGCGACCCGAATGTCGCACGAGGGCCGCGCCGCGATTTCGCGTTGGAACCCGCCCCCGCCTCCGCCGCCACCGTTCGGTCACAACGGTCCGTCGCCTTTTGGCGGCAATGGACCACCTCCGCCGCCTCCGCCAGAAAGGTGATGTCCGGGCGTTTCCTCCTTCTTCGTTTCGACTAAGAAACGTAATAATCGACGTTCCATCGGGCCTTGTTTCGGATTCGGAACAAGTTTGGGCGGGAGCTGCCTGCCAATGCAGATGAAATCGTCGCCCGGAGAGGCGAAAACGACTTCATCTTGACAGAACCCCGCCGATCAGGTCGTGCCAACCATTGCCTGAAGCCGGGCGCTGGCGCTATGGTGACAATGGAGATGTGCGGGTTTTCCACACATCGGGGATTTGGGTTCATCAAGAGGGGAATCAGATGGGTCTGTTTTCGGATCTCAAGAAGAAGGCGTCCGACGCCCTGAACCAGGCGTTGGTCGAGCATCCGGAGTACAAGGAGCGGGCGGTGAAGGCGGCCGGAGAACTTCAGGCCCTGGGTCAGAAAGCCGCGGATGAACTGTCGAAGAAGGCTCCGGCAGTCAAAGACGCTCTGAACGCAGGTACGTTGAAGGCTGTCGAGCTTGGGCAGAAGGCGGTTGACGCTTTGCCGCCGGCGATCGAGAGCCTGAAGGGCACCCTGGCGAACGTTCAGGCCAAGGTTGCGAAAGACGGGGCCGAGCGCAAGTAGTCCCATAAGGTCCGTTCCGGCGCGGTGCCCTGGGGAAGGGCTGTCGCGCCGGAGAGGACCGGGGCATCATGACCGGCTGCCATTGCGGCGGCGGTCGGCCCAACTCAACGTAACTTTCAGCCCCCCCCAATCCGACCGTCCAAATCCCAATTCCAGGCCGGACAATGCCGCCAGATCGGCGACAATCGCCAGCCCCAGGCCCGAGCCGGGAGCCGATTCGTCGAGGCGGGCACCGCGTTGGGTCGCGATCTCGCTTTCTTCTGGCGAGAGACCGCGCCCGTCATCCTCGACGGTCAGAGAGGTCGCGGTAGCAGTGACCTTTACCCGCCGTGTTGTCCACTTGCAGGCATTATCCATCAGATTGCCGAGGATTTCGGCGAGATCGTCGCGAGCGATCGGAGCCAGAGCGTCGGCGGCGCATTCCAATTCGATGGAAAGGTCGCGTCCGGCGTGAATCCGCACCAGCGCCGCTTTGATCTCGGCGGCGACCTCGGCCACCGCGACACGGGCGGCGAGACTGCCGGACGGAGCCGCCTCGGCGCGGGCACGCGACAGATGGACATCGATCAGCCGGTTGACCCGTGCGATCTGGCCTGACAGAACGGCGCGGTCGGGCTGGGAGGCTCCCAGTTCGGCCTCGATCACCGCCAGCGGGGTCTTCAGCCCATGGGCAAGGTTGCCGACATGGGTGCGGGCGCGGGCGATCATCCGTTCGTCGTGATCGAGCACTTCGTTCACTGCCGCGACCAGGGGCGCGACTTCGCGCGGATAGTGCCCGTGCAGCCGTCCGCCGCGCTGGCGCAGGTTGTCCAACGCCAGGGCCAATTGTCCGAGTGGGCGCAGCCCGTAGCCGACCTGAAGCGCGACCGCCGCAATCAATCCTACCCCCAACCCTCCCAGCGCCAGGGTCAACAGCAGATTGAAGCCGCGCACCTCGTTATCGACTTCTTGGCGGCTGGCCGAAACTGACAGGTGAAGCAGGCGCTCGCTGCCGGGAAAGACCAGATCGCGCTCGGCGGTTTCCAGCGCCTCGCCCCGTGGGCCGATGTCTTGGCGGAACAGGACCACGCCCTCGGTGGCGGGAGTGGAGACGGGCAGGGCGAAATCCCACAACGAACGGGAGCGTGCCCGCACCGTCTCTCCGTCCGAGACCTGCCAATACCAGCCGGAATAAGGCAGGTCGAATCGAGGCTCGCCGACGGGGCGCCCGACGCCGACCGTGCCGGCGGAGTTGATCTCTACCACCGCCGCCAGCGCTCGCAAATGCGCTCTTAGCCGTTCGTGGAAGCTGGCTTCGACGGCGTTGCTGAAGGCGTTGCCGAGAATCCAGCCCCCCAGCGCCATCGCCAGAACCAGCCATAGCGCCGCCCCCAGGATCAGGCGTGACCGGAGCGACCGGGAACTGCTCATCTCCGGCTTATCCGGCATCGGCGGGAGGTTGCAGCCGCCAGCCCTGGCCACGCAAGGTATGGATCAGCTCGATTCCCAGCTTGCGTCTGATCCGTGCGACCAGAACGTCGATGACGTTGGATTCAGGGTCGGCGTCGCGATCATAAACATGTTCGGACAATTCGGAGCGCCCAACCACCCGGCCCTGGTGATGGGCGAGGTAGGAGAGGATACGGAATTCCTGCGCCGTCAACGTGACCGGCATACCGTCCAGGCTGACCCGTCCGCCCAAAGTATCGAGCCGCAGCGGCCCGCATACGATTTCGGGGGATGCGTGACCGGCGGCGCGGCGGATCAGAGCGCGGATGCGGGCCACCACCTCTTCCATCTCGAATGGTTTGGTGACGTAATCGTCGGCTCCGGCGGCGAAGGCGGCTGCTTTTTCGGCCCAGCGGTTGCGGGCGGTCAGCACCAGGACCGGCAGGGTCCGCCCGGCACCTCGCCAGCGGCTTAGGATACTGACCCCATCGAGCTTGGGCAGGCCGAGATCGAGCACGGCAGCGTCATAGGGTTCTGTATCGCCGAGGAACCACCCCTCTTCTCCGTCATAGGCGGTATCGACGACCAGACCGGCAGCTTCCAGCGCCTGTTCCAGTCGCAGCGTTAATTGCGGTTCGTCCTCGACCACCAGGACCCTCATCGCCGCTCCTTGCTCTTCAACAAAGTGCCGTCCGCAGCGTCATAGAGCAGCTTGCGCATCCTCCCGTCGCGGCCGATCAGCTTGATCTCGTAAACCGGGCGGCCATGGTGGTCGTCCAGTTCGGCTTCGATCAACTCGCCCCCGAACTCGCGGTCAACGCGGTCGAGAATCTTCGCCAGTGGCATGATTTCTCCGGCCAGGACCGAGCGGCGAACCCAATCATGCTCATCGTCGTGGTCGCGGCCGTGACCCTCTGCGCGAACCGGCGAGGCCGTCAGTAGCGTCATCGCCAGCAGAAGGGCAAAAATTGCTTTCATGGACCAACCCTTAAGCTCCTCGCCATGAACCAGGCATGAACCGATCCGTCACCGATGGTTCAGCCTGCCAAGCCTATGGTCGCTCTAGTTCACACCGCGGACAAGGAGAACCGCAATGCTTGGCAAGATGATCCTGCAAGGACTGGGTGCGGCGGCGATCGTCGCGACTGCCGCCTCTGTCTATTCCGCTTCGGCCCAGACCGGAAGCGGTGCCGCTCCCGCCACGATTCAGTCGGCTCCCTTAGCTTCGGTCGATACCGGCTATCTTCCGGCCGATCGCGGCGGCAAGGCGTCGGACCAGACCAAATCTCGCCGCTCGCATCATGACGATGACGATGATGACGACGATCACCACGGGCGTCACCACGACCGCCGCGACTCGGGCGACCGGGACGGGCGTAAATGAACGCCCCCCGCTCCGGTCCCGGACGTTGGGAATTGCCCGCGCTCCGGCTGTGGCACGCCGCCCTGGCCGGGGGCTTCCTGGTCGCCTGGCTTACCGCTGACGAAGATACGTACCGCATGCATGTCTTCGCGGGCTACTGGGTGTTGATCGCCGTGGCGCTGCGGCTGGGACTGGCAGCGATCGGAACACCGCGCGGGCCGTTGGCCCTGGTGCGTCCTGGGCGGTCGCGCCTGATGATCTGGATGGGAGGTATCTTGATGACGATGGTTGGAGCCGCCGCCTTGTCTGGAGTGGTCGCCGATGCGGTGACCTCAGTCGAGGATCTGCACGAAGGACTATCCGAGGGCGGTTTGTGGCTGATCCCTGCCCATGCCGTGCTGGTCGCCTGGGTCTTCCAGGGGAAGCGGCTGCGCGAGAAGGTGCTGAGTACGATCCGTCCTTCAGTCGTGCCGATGCTGGTTCTGCTTGGACTTGTGGCGGCTTCGCCGGCTTATGCCGTCGATCCTGCCCGCGATGCGATCCTGGCGACCTATGCCGCTGCGGCAAAGGCAGCAGACGGGACTTTCGGCGGCTTTTCGGCGGCGCGGGGTGAACAGATCTACCGGGCGCGCAATACCGTCAATCCAGATTTCCCGTCCTGCGCCACCTGCCACACCGACGATCCGACCCGGCCCGGCCGCCATGCCAAGACCGGACGTGAGATCGCCCCGGCGGCGGTGTCGGCCAACCCGAAGCGTTTTACCGATGCCGAAAAGGTCGAGGAGCGTTTCAACCGCGATTGCAAGACGGTGTTGGGTCGCGAATGCTCTGCCCGCGACCGGGGCGACTTCATCACCTTTCTGGCCTCTAAATAAGGAATTAGACCATGAGATCGATCGTCGTGGGGGCGGGGCTGCTCTTGTCGCTGACTGCCCCGGCCTTGGCCGACCGGGTTGCGCCCCTGACCGACCCGGTAACTCTTAAAGCGTGTGGAGAGTGCCATATGGCCTTTCAGCCCGATTTCCTTCCGGCTCGGTCATGGGCGCGGATGATGGATACCCTGGACAACCATTTCGGTGAATCCGCCGCGATGGCTCCCGACAAAGCCGCTCATATCCGCCGGGTACTGGAAGACGGAGCGGCCGATCGTGTTGGCGGCAAGGTCGCCGGACGCTTTCTCCGCTGGGTCGCACCGGGGGGGACACCGCAGCGAATTACCGAGAATCCGGCGTTTTTGCGTAAGCACGATTTCCCGGAATCGGAGTGGGCCAGGCCCGAGGTGAAGGCGAAATCCAACTGCCCCGCCTGCCATAAGCGGGCCGAGCGTGGCGATTATGAGGAAGACTGATTCGGTTGCGTGCGATTCTGCCTGGAGAGGGGCAGGGTTGCGCGCAAATACAGAGTGACCGTTCTGGCTCCCGGACGCCGGCAGTGTATACTGAGGCCTGTTTTCCCCCGGAGGGCACGGATGAGACGGTGTCGTGGATTGGTCTTGGCGGGTATGGTCGCCGGGGTGTTGCCGTTTGCCTCGGTGGCGCAAGCGTTTCCAGCCGAGTTGGAATCCCACCGCGCGACCTATCGGATGGGGCTGTCCACCGCCCGTTCCGGTAGCGGCATGGCCAATGCCGGGGGTGTGTGGACCTATCAGTTCAATAACACCTGCGACGGCTGGGTAACTGAATTTCGGTTGGCGATCACCTATTCCTATTCCGAGGGTGGTCAGGTCGAGACCACCACCGATTTCCTGGGATGGGAGTCCAAGGATGGGCTGCGCTATCGCTTCCGCGTCCGTCAGATCCGGGATGGTCAGGTCGTCGAGGAAGTCGAAGGCACCGCGAAACTGAACGGGCGCGGCCAAGGCGGCACGGCCCGCTTCACCCGGCCCGAGGCTCATGTCGTTCGCCTGCCGAAGGGCACGCTGTTCCCGACCGCGCACACCATTAACCTGTTGGCCTTGGCCGAACGGGGAGGGCTGTCGTTGACGCGGCCGCTGTTCGATGGTCAGGGCGACGAAGGGCCGTTCGAGACCAGCGCTCGTATCGGGCGGGTGGTGGCGACGCCACCGTCGCCACCGGCGGTAGCGTCCAGCCCGTTGTTGAATTCTCCGGCATGGCCGATGCGGATGGCGTTCTTCCCCACCGGCAGCCACGACCCCTTGCCGGAATTCGAAATGTCGCTGACCTATCACGCCAATGGAGTGGCCCAGGATATCGAGCAGATATTCCGGACCTTCAGCCTGCGCGGCCAGCTCGAATCGATCGAGTCGTTGCCGCGCCCGCATTGCTGAGGGCCGCCTCCATCGTCCGAGAAATTAAGGAGTCTGTCCGGTGGTCTCTTCTCCCAACGGGTCCGCAGAAGCGGATATCGAGTTTCTGCGTACAGCCGTAGCCTCCTGTCGTGCCGATCCGACGGCGGCACCGAAAACGCTGGCTTCGGCTTTGAACGATCTGGCCGGGCGGCTGTACGGGCTTGATCGGCTAGACGAGGCGCTGGTGGTTTCCGACGAAGCGGTCGAGGCCGCCAAACTGGCGATGGTCGATTCTCCCGATTCCGCCCGCTATGTGCTGGTGTCGGCTCAGATCAACCGCGCCGGGGGGTGGCTGCGGCAAGGCGATGTCGTTCAGGCGGGGGAAGGGTTGGCGGAGGCCGCCGATATCTTCCGCCAGGGCGGCGCGGCCGGGCAGCCTTATCTCGGCCCGATGATCGAGGCGCTGCACCGCGCGGCGCTGGCGTTCTCCGAGATTGGGCACTGGGATCTGGCGGTGCGGATGCGCCGGTTGACGCTGGACCTGTTCGGCGAGGCGCCGCCAGCTCCCGCGGTGCAGATTCTATCTTTGACCCTGGTGCAGGCGTCGAACGCGGCGGCCGGGCGTGACGAGGCGGCGTTGGCTCTGGTTCTGGCCGAGGAAGCGGTCGGTCTGGCCCGTTTGCTGACCCAGACCGAAGCTGGCGGCTTCCGCCTGCTGCTCGCCCAGTCCCTAGGCAATTTGGCCGGTTGTCGGCATCGTGTCGGTAAGGCGGAGGAGGGGTTGGCCTCAGCGTTGGAGGCGGTCGATCTGCTCCACGCCTTGGTCCCTGACAACCCACTGGCGGCGGTGCCGTCTCTGGTGCTGACCCTGGAAAGCCTGTCGGCAATCCTGACCAGCCTCGGCCTGACAGATCAGGCCGCCTCGGTTGAGGCCCAACTTGAGGTTCTGCGTGACAGTCTGGCTCGTCTGCCCCCCGCATAGGGGGAAGACGAGCCTTTACTCTTATGCGGTGCGGATTTCCGAGATGAACCCAGCCACTTCGCGGGCGAGTTGGTCGGACGCCTGCTGTAGGCCGGTGGCGGCACCGAACACCTGATCGGACATCAGCTTGGTTTCTTCGGCGGCGGCCGCGACCTGCTCGACATTTTCGGCGGCGGCGGCGGTGCCTTGGGCTGCCTGCTGGACCGAGCGAGCGATTTCGCTGGTGGCGGCACCCTGTTCCTCGACGGCGGCGGCGATGGCCGACGACAATTCACTAATATTCTCGATTGTTCCAGAGATCGAGCGGATGGCCGACACTGCCGCCTTGGTCTCGTTCTGGATTTCGGTGACCTGAAGCCCGATATCCTCGGTGGCGCGCGATGTCTGGTTGGCGAGGTGCTTGACCTCGCCCGCGACGACGGCAAAGCCCTTGCCCGCTTCTCCGGCCCGAGCCGCCTCGATCGTGGCGTTCAGCGCGAGCAGATTAGTCTGGGCCGCAATGTCGTTGATCAGCTTGACCACTTCGCCGATCTTCTGTGCGGCTTCGGCCAGTCCTTGGACCATCTGGTCGGTCTCGCTGGCCTGACGCACGGCATCGCTGGCGATGCTGGCGGCGTGGGTGACCTGGCGGGAAATCTCTGAGACCGAGGACGAAAGTTCATGGGTGGCGGCCGAAACCGCCTGGACGTTCGACGTGACCTGATTGGTCATTGAGGTAACGTTGCCAGACTGGACCATCGTCTGCTCGGCATTGTGGGACAGGGTTTGGGCATTGCCGAGCAAAGACCCGGACGAGATCTCGATCAGATCGACCACACCCTTGACCCGTTCTTCCAGCGAGTTGGCGACGCGATTCAACTCGGCATGACGAATTTCTTCTGATTGGCGGTCAAGCTCGGCTTTTTCCAGTTGGCTATAGCCCAGCTTGGCCTTTAGCGCCCGCAGTAGCGAACTCAACTGGTTGAATTCCTCGACGCTGGCCGGAGGGATGTTGTGGGTGAGATTACCGCCTGCGATGGCGTCGAAATGACGCTCCATCTCGGTCATCGGCCGTCGTACGGTGCGTATCAGCCAGAGTCCCAGTACGACCGACAGTCCAATAGATACAATCATTGCAATTATAACTGCCAGACCGAGCCGGGTGGAGCGGATGTCTGCGGCGGCATAGGCCGAGGCGGCATCGATCTTCTGGTAGTCAATCAGTTCGGTCAGAACGTCTCGGGTCGCATTGAATTTGGGAACCAGTTTCGAGACCATTACTTCGGCCAGGGCCTGACTGTCGCCTTTGGCGGCCAGAGCCAAAGCGGGGGCAACGGCTTCCCGCCGTAAATCTTCGCGGGCTTGGGCGAATTTGACGATCAGCCGCTTTTCCTCTGCCGAAGAATTCATTTTTGCAGTGACGCTGTTCCAGCGATTGGTGTTATCGGCGATGTTGGCTTCAATCTTGGCAAGCCGGTTACCGACCGGGGCTTGCTGATAGCCGCTCAGAAGCTCCATCGTGGCCAGGGTCAGTTGGACATGGCTGTCTTGCATCTGATTGGCCAGATCGGCCAGGGCGATCGCGGTTTCTGTATTGCCGTGATAGACTTCTTCGAGGTCGAGGTGATTGCTCCGCATCCCAAAAGTGCCCATCCCGCCGATCAGCAAAATCAGCAGTCCCAGGGTTCCCAGTACCGCCCCCAGGCGTCCGGCAATGCTGTTGCGCAGACGATCGATTCGCCCGGACAAGCGACGGGACACAACCCGCCCGTCCTGAATCGCCATTCCTTTGGCGTTGCCGGTGCGGAACATTTCATAGGCGCGTTCGGCGGCAGCGACCTGTTGGCGCGATGGTTTCGAGCGAATCGAGATAAAACCGGTTACCTGATTCCGCTCGACGATCGGCGTGATGTTGGCGCGGACCCAATAGAAATCGCCGGTCTTGGTCCGGTTCTTGACGAAGCTTTCCCATGGCCGCCCGGACTTGATCGTCTGCCACATGTCGGCAAAGGCTTCTTTCGGCATGTGGGGGTGGCGGACAAGATTATGAGGCGAGCCGATCAACTCGTCTTCGGTAAAGCCGCTGATATCGACGAAGGCCTTGTTGACGAAGGTGATCCGTCCGCCGGGATCGGTCTTTGACACGAGGAGATCGTCTTCGTTCAGCTCGATCTCATGATTCGTCACGGGACCATTATCGCGCATCGGAAAGAACCTTCCGTCGTGTCATTAGAGGGGGACGTTTCAATGAGGTTCCCGGCAAGGGCATACGGGAGACCCTCTGCATAAGCACCTTGCATATGACCTTGGTTAGTATGAAAATCAATGCCATTCTCGAAATCAGCGGTCAACATTGTGACTGCCTTGGCGGCGCGGCCGCCGCCTGATATAGCTCGCAGCCATGACCGAAGTTAGCATCCTCACCGTATCACCCGACGACGCGGATATCCGCGTCGATCGCTGGTTTAAACGCCATTTCCCCACCGTCAGCCATGGGCTGCTGGAAAAGTGGCTGCGCACCGGGCAGGTGCGGGTCGATGGGGGCCGGGTTAAGGCCAGCCAGCGCCTGAGCACCGGACAGAAGGTGCGCGTGCCGCCGCTGCCGGTTGGACCGGCGCCGGTGGTTCAGGCTCCGCGTCCGACGGTCGATGAGCGCACCGCCCGTGCGCTGCGCGACGCCGTTCTGTATATCGATGACGACGTTATCGTTCTCAATAAGCCGCCGGGTCTGGCTGTTCAGGGCGGCACCGGCATGGCCGACAACCATCTCGACGCGATGTTGGATGTGTTGCGCTTCGACGCGCCCGACCGGCCGCGTCTGGTCCATCGCCTCGACAAGGACACTTCGGGCGTATTGCTGCTTGGCCGCTCGGTCGGAGCCACCGCCAAGCTGGCAGCCCTGTTCAAAAGCCGTTCGGCCCAGAAATGCTATTGGGCATTGGTCGCGGGCGTGCCCAAGTTGCGCCAGGGTCGTATCGACGCGCCGCTGGGCAAGCTGGGCGGAAAAGGCGTCGAGAAGATGGGGGTGGACGAGGAAGATGGTCGTCACGCCGTCACGTATTACCGAATCGTCGATTCTGCGCTGAAGCGTGCCGCGTGGCTGGAGATGGAACCCCGTACCGGCCGGACCCACCAACTGCGGGCGCATTGCCTGCTGCTTGGCACCCCTATTCTGGGCGACGGCAAATATGGCGGCAAGGACGCGATGATCGAGGGCTTCGGCCTGTCGCGCAAGCTGCATCTGCACGCAAGAGCGTTGCGGCTGCCCCATCCCCGCACCGGCAAACGGCTGGAGGTGGTCGCGCCATTGCCAGCTCATTTCAAGACCGGGTTCGACCTGTTCGGTTTTACCGAGGTCAGCGCCGGCGCTCCTTTCGATGCGTTTGAAGTAGACTGATCCACGCTTCTATCCTGGGTGCGACCAAATAAAAAAGGCCCCTCCCGTGCGGGAGGGGCCTTCGTTATGTCCGGTTGCCCGGTCTCCGGCTACTCGCGACGTTCGCCGAACAGCTGGAGCAGGAAGGTGAACATGTTGATGAAGTCCATGTACAGGGACAGAGCACCCATCACCGCCGTCTTGGTGCCAGCGTCGCCGTAATTAGCGCCTTCCCAATACATTTCCTTGATGCGCTGGGTGTCGAAGGCCGTCAGACCGGCGAAGATCAGCACGCCTGCGGCCGAGATGACGAACTGCATCATCGTGCTTTGCAGGAAGATGTTGACGATGCCAGCGATCAGCAGGCCGATCACACCCATGAACAGGAAGCTGCCGAGGCCCGACAGATCCTTCTTGGTCGTGTAGCCGTACAGGCTAAGGGCGGCGAAAGCGGCAGCGGTGATGAAGAAGGTCCGCGCCACCGAGGCGCCGGTGTAGATCAGGAACACCGACGACAGCGAGGCACCCATCAGCGCCGCGAAGACCCAGAACAGGGCCGAGGCGGTCGTCCCCCGAATGTGTTCGATTCGGGCGCTGAGGAAGAACACGAAGCCGATCGGGGCCAGCATCACCACCCACTTCAGCGGGGTGCCGAAGATGGCCTGGGTCAACACGGGGGTCGAGGCCACCAACAAGGCGACGATACCGGTCAAGGCCAGCCCCGAGGCCATGTAATTGTAGACCCGGAGCATGTACTGCCGCAGGCCCACATCGATCTGGGCCGCCTGGGCCTGGGCGGGGGTCATATATCTGCGGTCTGTTCCGAAGGACATTGTCGTTCCTTTGACGGGTGAGGTTGATCCTGGCCTAAATATGGGCGAGTCTCAAAACGAATCAAGTTACGGTAATTGCATACACCGTTTACATCGTCGGCACTATTCCTCTCGCAGGAGCGGCGCGGCCTTGACCCGCAATGCCTGCCAAGTTCCAGCATAGCCTGCGATCAAGGCGGCGACCATGCATCCGGCCAGGGTGGAGATCGTCAGGCCGGGCAGGAAGACCCAGTTCATCTTCATCACCAGCGACAGCAACGCCCAAGATGCGCCCTGAGCGACCGCCGCCGCCGCCAGCCCGGTTCCTAAACCGATCAGGCCGAATTCGATCAGATAGGCGCGGCGGATTTGGGCACGGGAGGCTCCCAGTACTTTCAACACCACAGATTCCCAGACCCGGCGGCGGTGACCGGCCATCACCGCTCCGGCCAGAACCATCGCTCCGGCGGCCAGGGTAACCGCTGCTGCGGCTCGTACCGCCAGATCGGCCTGATTGATGACGTTCCGCGCCGTCTCCAGCGCTTCCTTGACCCGGATCGCCGAGATGTTAGGCAGGCGGTCGGTGACCGCCTTTTCAATGGCAAGATCGTTGCCACTGCCGCCGCGCAAGGTGGCGATCACGGTATAGGGAGCGCCGTCCAGCGCCCCCGGCGAGATCAGGAACGCGAAATTCATCGACAGGCTGCTCCAATCGATGTCTCGCAATGAGGCGACTTCGGCCTCGATCTCTCGCCCCAATACGTTCAGCCCAACGCGGTCGCCGACCGAGATGCCAAATCCTTTTGCCACGGTGCGATCAACCGAAACCAGCGGTGGGCCGTTATAATCGGCAGGCCACCACGTTCCCTTGGCCAGCCGGGTGCCCGGCGGCGGCACGATCGCGGTGGACAGGCCGCGATCGCCCCGTGCTGCCCAGGCGACATCGGGAGCAACATGAGCGGCCTCGATCGGGACGCCCTTGATTGCGCTGATCCGGCCCCGCACCATCGGCGCGGTCTCTAATATCGCGGAGGGATCGGTAGCGGCGACGGTCTGCCGTAAAGGTTCGACCTGATCGGGCTGAACGTCGATGAAGAAATAACTGGGGGCGACGTGGGGCAGGCGGCGGCCAAACTGGTCGGCCAGATTGCCTTCGACCAGCGCGATTGTCACCAGCACCGACAATCCCAATCCCAGCGACAGCACCATTCCCACCACTGCCGAGCCTGGGCGGTGGAGGTTGGCTAACGCCATTCGCCATTCCGGCCCGATCAGTCTGCCGTGGCGGGTGGTCGCCAGCGCGGCGACATACGATAATGCCCAGGCCAGAGCGCGGAACAGCGCGAGGACGGCGATGGCGACGACGACGAACCCGGCGGCCAGCGGCTTGCTGCCCGAGGACAGCACTGTCAACGCAGCCAGCCCTGCCGAGGCCAGCCCCAGCGCCAGCAATGTGGGGCGGTCGGACCATAATCCGGCGACAGAGCCGTTCGGCGCGATCCGCTGGCGAAACAGCATCGCGGCGGGGACACGACGGGCACGGCCCAATGGAGCCAGGGTGAACACCAGCGCCGACAGCACACCGAATCCAGCGGCGACGGCCAGAGGGGCGGGGAACAGTCCGGCTTTGGCGGGAAGGGGGAGGGCGTCTCCGGCGAAGGCGATCGCCAGCGGCACCAGAGCCGCGCCCAGGGTCAGTCCGATCAGGATGCCGAGTCCCGCCATCAGGCCGACCAGCAGAAGATAGGTGGCAAGGATCAGCCGTGCGGGAGCGCCCAGGCATTTCAGGGTGGCGATGGTGTCGGTGCGGCTGTCGAGATAAGCGCGAACGGCATTGGCGACGCCGATGCCTCCGACCAGCAATGCGGTCAGCCCAACCAGAGTCATGAATGCCGCCACGGTGTCGAGAAAGCGGCCGAGACCCGGTGCCGGTTCCGCCGTGTCGCGGATCTGCCAGGGTGCGTCGGGAAAGCGCTCTGCCAACAAATGGCGCACGTCGGCGGCATCGTTTCCTGGGAATAGCGCTACCCGCACGGTGTGGCGGATCAGACTGCCGGGGCGGACAAGTCCGGTTTCGGTCAAGGCATCGTCGGCGACCATCAGGCGTGGACCAAAGCCCATCGCGTTGGCGATACGGTCGGGTTCGCGCACCAGAATGGCGCGGACTTCAAGTTCGGCATCGCCCAGGTGAAGCCGGTCTCCGGGCGATAGTCCCAACCGGCTGAGAAGGTTGGGATCGGCAACGGCACCCCACCGGCCATTGCGGAGGGCCAGGGCTTCGGCCAGCGGCAGCGCGGGCGACAGTTCGACCTGTCCGATCAGGGGATAGGCGGAATCGACGCCCTTGACTTCGACCAGGGTGCGGTCGCGGTTGCCATCGAGCGAGGCCATTCCTCGCATCTCGATTCCACTGGTGACCGCCCCCATCGAGGACAGCATTGCCATCTGTTCCGGTCCAGGCGGCTGGGCTGGTTGGGCAAAGGCAAGGTCGCCACCGATCAGGGTGCGGGATTGCTCGGAAAGGGCGGTTTCGAATGCGGCGCGCAGGCTGCCTGCGGCGGCGATCGCCGCTACCCCGAGGGCCAGACAGGCAACTAGAAGGCGGAAACCCTTCAGGCCGCCTCGTATTTCACGCAGCGCGAACCGGATGGCGAGGCGGAGGGTACTCATGAGCCGATCCGACCGTCTTCGACCCGAACCGTGCGATGGCAACGTGCCGCCAGTCCGTCATCGTGGGTGACCAGAATGAGAGTGGTGCCGAGGCGGGTGTTCAGATCGAACATTAGTTCGACGATGCCGCGTCCAGTCGCGCCGTCAAGATTGCCGGTCGGTTCGTCGGCCAGCAGGAGGCGGGGCCGGGCGACGATGGCGCGGGCCAGTGCAACCCGCTGCTGCTCGCCGCCTGACATCTGGCCAGGATAATGGCCCTGTCTGGCCGCCAGCCCAACCGTCCCCAGTGCCTCGGCGGCGACTTCGAAGGCATCTGCGCGTCCGGCCAGTTCAAGGGGAACCGCGACGTTTTCCAGCGCGGTCATTGTTGGGATCAGGTGAAACGCCTGGAAAACGATGCCGATGTGGTCGCGACGAAGCCGGGCCAGTCCGTCTTCGTCCAGTTCGGCGAAATCCTGCCCGGCGACGGCGATACGTCCAGAGGTTGGGCGTTCCAGCCCGGCCAGGATCATCAGCAGGGTCGATTTGCCCGAGCCGGACGGGCCGACAATGCCAAGGGTTTCCCCCGCGGCGACCGATAAATCGATCCCGCGCAGAATATCGACCCTTCCAGCAGCCCCGTTCAGGCTGAGGGTGACCGAGTCCAGAACGACAAGCGGTTGGTCGGGAGTGGCGGCGTCGGTCATGGCGGGGAGGGGACTTTCTGAACGGGAAGATGGAGATTGCGATATGGGGAATGCTTGTCGGGAGTCAATCAACGCGGCCATCCGCGCGAAAGCCAAGCGAACGGAGTGAGCGCCGGCGATTGAGGCTATGAACCGAAGCGGAGCGACCGAGGTTCAGGTGACAAACCAGGAACATCCGGGTAATCTCGGGGGATGACAGCCTCTCCCCGTATCCTCATGCCCCAGGTTCCGGTGCTGGTCGCCGGGCTGCGCGGATCCGTTTTGCTTGAAACCGACGGGGAATGTCTCCGCCTTTCACCGTCGCAGGCGGCACAGCGGGCGCGGAGCGATATGCCGTTGGTTTGTCATGGACCGGCGGTGGCGGCGCGGCTGCGGATCGACCGTTTCGACCGCTATGACATTCTGGAACTGTTCGCCTTCGTCCGTCCGGCTCGGTTCTGTTTGCCGACCCCGCGTGGCGTGGCCGAGGCGTTGGGGTTGCTGACACCGCTCGCTCCCGAGGACGAGGCCGAGACGCTTCGGGTCGCCTGTCGCCGCCTGCTGGAGGATTTGTCCGCCGGTCTGGCTGTCGCTTCGGCGCGCCGGGTGGCCGAGGTGCGCGGTCTGGCCTGGATGATGGCGCGCGGCGGTTGGAATTGGGGGGCGCCGGTGCTGGCGGCTCTGGGGGTTGAGGGGGAAGGCGGGCGCGGCATTGCCGCGATCCGGGTGTGGGAGCGACTGCCGGAATGGAACGAGTCCGCTCCCGAGCCTCCGGCCGGATCGCTGCCGGTCGCTCCGGCAGAGGCGCGGGCGCGGCTGGCGGCGATGCTGGGCGAGGGGGCAGAGCAGCGTTCGGGGCAGGCCGATTACGCTTCGGCGGTATCGCAGGCGTTCCTGCCCCGTGACGATGCGGGAGAGCCGCATCTGGTTCTGGCCGAGGCGGGAACCGGCACCGGCAAGACCCTGGGCTATATCGCTCCGGCCAGCCTGTGGGCGGAGCGCAACGGCGCGCCGGTGTGGATCTCGACCCATACCCGCAATCTGCAACGCCAGCTCGATGTCGAGTTGGATCGGCTTTATCCCGATCCGGTGGAGAAAGCCCGGAAGGTGGTGATCCGCAAAGGCCGCGAAAATTACGTCTGCCTGCTGAATTACGAGGAATTCGCACTGCGCGACAATGTTCGTGCCGCTGTTGCCGTCGGTTTGGTGGCGCGTTGGATCGGGTCGACTCGCGATGGCGACATGGTGGGGGGCGATTTTCCCGGATGGCTGGTCGATTTGTTGGGGCGTGGCTCGACGCTGGGGCTGACCGACCGGCGGGGCGAGTGTGTGTTCTCGGCCTGCTTTCATTATCGCAAATGCTTTATCGAGCGGGCGGTGCGCCGTGCCCGTCGTGCCGACATCGTGGTCGCGAACCACGCTTTGGTGATGATTCAGGCGGCGCTGGGCGGGCTGGACGACGGAGCGGTGCCAACCCGGTTGGTCTTCGACGAAGGCCATCATGTCTTCGATGTTGCCGATTCGGCTTTTTCGATGCACCTGACCGGGCTGGAGGGTGTCGAAATGCGCCGCTGGCTGCTGGGACCGGAAGGTGACGGTGGGCGGTCGCGGGCACGAGGTCTATCTCGCCGCGCCGAGGATCTGGTCGGTGGTTCGGAAGAGGCGGCTTTGGCGCTGGATCAGGCTTTGGCCGCAGCTCGTCTTCTGCCCGGCCCTGGCTGGGTACAGCGGTTGTCGGTCGAGGAGCCGCAAGGCCCGGCCGAGATTTTCCTGGCTCAGGTCCGTCGTCAGGTGATGGCCCGTTCCGAAGCTCCCGATTCCGCTTATAGCCTGGAGACAGCGACGCAGCCGCCGGTCGAGGGGCTGGCGGTTGCGGCGCAGCAACTGGCGGCGGCGCTGGTCGGGTTGGAGCAGCCGTTGCAAGTGCTGGCGAAGGCTCTGGCCGCGCTGCTGGACGACGAGGCGGCTGAACTGGACAGTTCGACCCGCTCGCGGATCGAAGGGATTTGTCGAGGCATCCAACGCCGGGTCGTGATGCCGCTTGGCGGTTGGAAGAACATGCTGGCGACTCTTGCCGGTGCGCCAGAGGCCGCCGAAGCGAGTCAGGACACGGCGAAGAATGAGGCGGACCCCGTTGTTTATCCCGACCGTTATGTCGATTGGCTGGCGGTCGAGCGGATCGAGGGGCGCGAGGTCGATATCGGACTTCATCGCCACTGGCTTGACCCGTCTTTTCCCTTTGCCCGTGCCGTGATGGCTCCGGCACATGGGGTCGTGATCACCTCGGCGACGCTGCGCGACGGCTCGGGCGAGCCAGAGGCCGATTGGCGTGCCGCCGAACGGCGGATCGGCGGTTCTCATCTGTCTTCTGCGCCGCTGCGGGCGGCGGTGACTTCGCCCTTCGATTACCCCGCCAGCACCCGCGTCCTGATTGTCACCGATGTCCGCAAGGATGACATGGATCAGGTCGCGGCGGCCTATCGCGAATTGTTTCTGGCCGCGGGCGGTGGCGGTCTCGGCCTATTCACCGCGATCTCGCGCCTGCGCGAGGTGCATCGCCGCATCGGTGGGCCGCTGGAAGATGCCGGTCTGCCGCTGCTGGCCCAGCATGTCGATGCGATGGACACCGCCACCTTGGTCGATATCTTCCGCGCCGAACAGGAATCCTGTCTGTTGGGCACCGACGCGATGCGCGATGGTGTTGACGTGCCCGGCCGTTCGCTGCGGCTGATCGTGTTCGACCGGGTGCCCTGGCCGCGTCCCGATATCCTGCACCGTGCCCGGCGCGATTGTTTCGGCGGGCGGTTCTATGACGACCGCATTACCCGTCTGCGGCTGAAGCAGGCGTTTGGCCGTTTGGTTCGTCGCGCCGACGATCACGGCGTGTTCGTGCTGCTCGATCCGATGATGCCGTCCCGACTGTTCGGTGCGTTCCCCAAGGGCGTTATTCCCGAGCGGGTTGGTCTGGCCGAGGCGGTCAGACGTACTGCCGCCTTCCTCTTTCGCCAGGGGTGAGACGATTTTTTGATTTCGCCCTATTTATTTTGTTGAAGTAACTCCCAATATATTTCTACCTTCTTTTCAGAAAAGTTCCGAAATGGAGCTGGATGCTGTGGGGCGCTGGTCTGGCGTTTGCGATCATGGTGTTGACAAGCGAGGCATGCTCTTTCCGAGTCGTGTCGGAGGTCGAACGTGGGCTGGTCGCGACGGGAGATATCTCCAAGATGGCTGGTTTTGCGCACGATCTGCTTGGTTGTTGCAGACGGCGTGAATGTAGAGACGCCGATTGCTGCACTATTCTCGGCGCGGCTTTGTTGAGTGAATATGGGCGTCAGTTTAGCCGGTGATGCCTGCTCACACCGGATAGAGGGTGGCGCGGTCGAGCAAGGCGCGTTGACTTGCCCGGACTTCGGCCATACCCTCGAGGCAAATCCGAACGGAAAGGGAAACCGGGCGTGGAACAACGTCGGGCCATTGGCTTGCAGCGAACGGAAGAAGCGATGCAGCGTCTGGGGGCGGCTATCGACCGTCTTGAAGGTGCTGCGGCGCGGGTCGGGGCAGGCGATCTTTTGCTGGCTGGCGAGTTGCGCGAATCCCGTGAGGATTTCGAGCGTCTGGACGAAACCGTCCGCATCGTCGCCGGTCGTCTCGACGACACCATCGACCGTTTGCGCGGCCTGTTGGAGGAATAGAGTTTGGCCGTCGTTACCATCACTATCAATGGCCGTTTGTACGATATTGCCTGTGAGGACGATCAATCCAGCCGGGTCCAGGCTTTGGGACGCGAAATCGATACCCGTGCTCAAGCTTTGTTGTCCGCTGTCGGTGTGGTCAGCGATTCCCGTCTGCTGGTGATGCTGTGTCTGTTGCTGGCCGACGAACTGTCCGAGGCCCATAATAACCAATCCGTGACGCCTCCGGCTCCGACCGTAAGTGATGATTGTGACGCCAGTCTGGCCGCGGTTGTCGGGCAACTGGCGGATCGAATCGAGTCCATTGCGACCCGCCTGGAAAGAGCCTAGTCTGCCAATGGGAGCGGTTTGCTGCGCGGTGCGTCAGACAGCCTACGTCCCTGGGGCCAATAACGACCTCTCGGGGGCTGTCCCTGCCGGAATCGTGGTTCCGGCATATGGCCACCCACCTGCGTAAGCAGGCCACAGAGGACATGCACGTCAACGGCCGAGGTGGCGCCGCTCCCGCTTGAAGCTTTTTTATATGACGTCTTCCCCCGCTTTGCTGAAACAGACCCTACGCCGCGAGGCGCTGCAACTCCGCCGTGGCGAATCCGCCCGGCTGGGGGTGGCGGCGTCCCTGGCGCTGGCTGCGCGCGCCGACGCATTGGAGGTCGGGCCGCAAACGATTGTCGGTGGTTATTGGCCTCTGCCCGGCGAAGTCGATCCCCGTCCGCTGATGGCGACACTGGCGGCACGCGGCGCGTCCCTGGCTCTGCCGATGGTGACCGCGCCCGACGCCCCCTTGATCTTTCGCGCCTGGTGCCCCGGCGATCCGTTGGAGTCTGGTCCGCACGGCACGTTTCATCCTGCCGCCGCCGCACCTCTCTTATCGCCGACCCTGGTGTTGGTGCCTTTGCTGGCTTTCGATGCAAAAGGATTCCGTCTCGGCTTCGGCGGCGGCTACTATGACCGCACCCTGGACGCCCTGCGTCGGGGCGGCGGCGTGGTTGCCGCCGGTCTGGCTTTTGCCGCCCAGCAGTCTCCTGCTTTACCGTCGGAGCCGTGGGATCAGCCGCTAGACATGGTTTTCACCGAGGAGGGATTGCTCACCGTGGTGCGCGCATGAGATTGCTTTTCCTGGGTGACGTGGTCGGCCGCGCCGGCCGTGACGCCGTTCTGGCGCGGATGAAGGATATTCGGACCCGTCTATCGCCCGATTTCGTCGTGTTGAATGGCGAGAATGCCGCACACGGCTTCGGACTGACACCGAAGGTCTGCGACGAATTCTATGCCGCCGGAGTTGATGTGGTGACACTGGGCAACCATGCCTGGGATCACCGCGAGATTCTGCCCTATATCGATTCCGAACCCCGCTTGCTGCGGGCGCTGAACTTTCCCGCCGGAACGCCGGGTCGGGGCAGTGGGGTCTATGCCCTGGCGCGCGGGCGGCGGGTCGCGGTGATCCAGGTGATGGGGCGGCTGTTCATGGACCCGCTCGATTGCCCCTTTGCCGGGTTGGAGCGCGAGTTGACCCGGCTGCGAATGGGGCCGGGCGGCGTTGACGCCATCATCGTTGACGTTCATGCCGAGGCCAGCAGCGAGAAGATGGCTCTGGGCCACGTTCTCGATGGCAGAGTCAGTTTGGTGGTCGGCACTCATTCCCATATCCCCACCGCCGACGCTCAGATCTTGCCGGGCGGTACCGCCTATCTGACCGATGCCGGGATGTGTGGCGATTACGATTCGGTGATCGGGATGAAAAAGGGGCCGGCGATCCACAAATTCGTCCGCAAGGTGCCGGGCGAACGGTTGTCGCCGTCCGAAGGCCCCGGCACGATCTGCGGGGTGATGGTCGATACCGACGACCGTAGCGGGCAGGCGGTTCGCGTCGCGCCGTTACGGCTGGGACCACGGCTACAGGAGTGTTGGCCGGGATAAACAAAACAGAGGGTCGGCGCATGCGCGGGTCTTGCCATGTCGTCGGCTTTGGCGTAATCGGGGCATCTCGGCCGTCGCCCGCCACCGTTTGTGGCCTGGGCACGGCCCATTCTCCATTTCATCAGAGGACTCGCACGGGACCATGGCCGGTCATTCGCAGTTCAAGAATATCATGCACCGTAAGGGTGCCCAGGACGCCAAGCGCGCCAAGATCTTCACCAAGCTGATCCGCGAGTTGACGGTGTCGGCGCGGTCCGGTCTGCCCGACCCGGCGTCGAACCCGCGTTTGCGGGCGGCGGTGATGGCGGCACGCGGTGCCAATATGTCCAAGGACACCATCGACCGAGCGATTAAGCGCGGCAGTGGCGGCGGTGACGATACCAATTACGAGGAAGTGCGTTACGAGGGCTATGGCCCCGGCTCGGTCGCGATCATCGTTGAAGGTCTGACCGACAACCGTAACCGCACGGCCTCGGAAGTTCGTTCGGCTTTCGCCAAGAACGGCGGTGCGCTGGGCGAGACCAATTCGGTGTCGTTCATGTTCGACCGTGTTGGCGCGATCCGCTTTCCGCTTTCGACCGCTTCGGCGGACCAGATGTTTGAAGGCGCCCTGGATGCCGGAGCCGATAATGTCGAGACCGATGACGAAGGTCACGAGATCACTTGCGCTCCCGATGCGCTGGCGGTGGTTCGCGATGCTTTGGAAGCCCGTTTCGGCACGCCGGAATACGCCCGGTTGGACTGGAAGGCTCAGACGGCCGTGCCGGTGAGCGATGAGGACACCGCGAAGACTCTGATGAAGTTGCTTGAAGCGCTGGAGGACAATGACGATGTCCAGCGGGTTCAGGCTAATTTCGAGATTCCCGACGCGATCATGGAGCGCCTGGGCGGCTGATCCGTCGAGGCCACGGGAGACTTCAGTTTATGAGAGTGCTGGGTCTCGACCCGGGCTTGC
Organism: Magnetospirillum molischianum DSM 120; assembly: GCF_000294655.1. Classification (GTDB taxonomy): domain Bacteria; phylum Pseudomonadota; class Alphaproteobacteria; order Rhodospirillales; family Magnetospirillaceae; genus Phaeospirillum; species Phaeospirillum molischianum. The sequence continues at coordinate 15,085 of NZ_CAHP01000010.1, read as the reverse complement.
GCCAGACCGGCTGGGGCATCATCGACATGACCGATAACCGCCTGCGTCACGTCGCGGACGGTGTTGTCAGGTCGGATGCCGCCCTCAGTCTGGCCGAACGTTTGGTCCAGCTCCACGACGGTATCGCCGCGATCATTGCCACCTTTTCGCCCGAGGCGGCGGCGGTCGAGGAAACCTTCGTCAACAAGAACCCCGAAAGTACCCTGAAGCTGGGGCAGGCGCGCGGCATCGCTCTGTTGGTCCCGGCCCGTGCCGGTCTGGCGGTGGGGGAATATGCGCCGACCCGGATCAAGCAGGCAGTGGTGGGAACAGGACGTGCCGCCAAGGAGCAGGTCGGGATGATGGTTCGCACCTTGTTGCCCGGTTGCCTGGCCGAAACGCCCGACTCAGCCGATGCCCTGGCGGTCGCGATCTGCCACGCCCATCATCTCGGCACCCGGAACCGTCTCGACCAGGCGGTGCGGTCATGATCGCCCGTCTACGCGGAACCGTCGATTCGGTCGGCGAGGATTGGGCGGTGATCGATGTCGGCGGCGTCGGTTATCTGGTGTCCTGCTCGGCGCGCACTCTGGCCCGGCTGGTTCTTGGTACCGGGGTGGTGCTGTTGGTCGAAACCCATGTGCGCGAGGATGCGATCCAGCTTTACGGCTTTGCCGAAAGCGGCGAGCGTGACTGGTTCCGTTTGCTGACCACGGTGCAAGGGGTTGGGGCGCGGGTCGCGTTGTCGATCCTATCGGTGCTGCCCCCGGATCAACTTCTGCGCACTCTTGCCGCTGGGGACAAAGCCGGGCTGACCCGCGCCAACGGCGTCGGGCCAAAGCTGGCGCTTCGCATTCTGACCGAGTTGAAGGACAAGGCGGGCGGTATCGCCAGCGTTCCCCCCGGAACGGTCACCGCGTCGGCGGGTGGGAGTGGAACTTTCGCCCCTCCTGCATCGGGACCGATCGAGGATGCGGTGTCGGCGCTGGTCAACCTTGGCTATCGCAGGCTTGAGGCATTCGAAGCGGTTGGAATTGTCGCGGCTGAGTTGGGCGAAACCGCCGAGGTTCCTGCCCTGATCGGCACGGCGCTGAAGCGGCTGGGCCGGGACATGCTACGATGAGCGCTGACTTTTGCTGGCTCCGCATCGGTTTCGTGGCGAGGACGGCATGACCGAGTCGCGCGTTGTTTCCCCTCAGCACGCGCCCGAGGATAGCGAGGCGTCGGTGCGGCCTTTGGTGTTGGACGATTTTATCGGCCAACGCGGGGTTTGCGATAATCTGAAGGTCTTTATCGACGCGGCGCGGGCGCGGGGCGAGGCGTTGGACCATGTGCTGTTCCATGGCCCGCCAGGACTAGGCAAGACGACGTTGGCGCAGATCGTTGCGCGCGAATTGGGGGTGGGATTCCGGGCGACGTCGGGGCCGGTGATCCAGCGGGCGGGCGATCTGGCCGCGCTTCTGACCAACCTGGAACCCCGCGACGTTCTGTTCATCGATGAAATCCATCGCCTTAATCCTGCCATAGAGGAAGTCCTCTATCCTGCAATGGAGGACTTTCAGCTCGACCTGATTATCGGCGAAGGTCCGGCAGCCCGGTCGGTACGGATCGATCTGCCCCGTTTTACCCTGGTGGGAGCGACGACCCGTTCGGGTCTTCTGACCACTCCGTTACGCGAGCGGTTCGGGATTCCGTGCCGGATGAATTTTTATCTGCCTGAGGAAATGGAAGCGATCGTGCGGCGCGGTGCCGGAGTGTTGGGATTGGCGATGACCGAGGATGGAGCCGGAGAGGTGGCGCGGCGTTCTCGCGGCACGCCTCGGGTGGCCGGGCGGTTGTTGCGCCGGGTGCGCGACTTCGCCACCGTCGCCGGGCGGTTGCCCGTCGATGCCGCGATCGCCGACGCCGCGTTGCGGCGGCTGGAAGTCGATAGGATGGGTTTGGACGCGATGGACCGCCGCTATCTCGGCCGAATCGCCAGCGATTATGCCGGTGGGCCGGTCGGGGTGGAGACCCTGGCGGCGGCGCTGTCGGAAAGTCGCGATACGCTGGAGGAGGTGGTCGAGCCTTATCTGCTGCAACAGGGCCTGCTTCAGCGCACGCCGCGTGGCCGGATGCTGTCGGCAAGCGGCTATCGTCATTTGGGTCTGACGCCGCCGCGCGACCTCCCGGCGCAGCTCGATTTGCTGGCCATCCCATCGGAGGACGAGTGATGCCTCGTCATCTCCACCCGATCAGGGTGTATTATGAAGACACGGACGCAGGTGGTATCGTCTATCATTCCTGCTATCTGAATTTCGCAGAGCGCGCTCGCACCGAGATGGTGCGCGACCTTGGAATCAGTCAGCAGAGCCTGTTGCAAGAGGGCACTGCCTTCGCTGTGCGCCGCGCTGTTGTTGACTTTTTGCGCCCGGCGCGGCTGGACGACCTTCTGACGGTCGAGACCGAATTATGCTCGGTTGGCGGAGCCAGTCTTGACCTTGCTCAGACAATCCGGCGCAACGACGATGGCACGGAGTTAGTGCGCATCGAAGTCCGCCTGGGCTATATCACCCTGTCGGGCAGGCCGACGCGGCTTCCGGCCGCGATGCGCGACCTGTTCGGGACTTGGATCAGCGAAAGGCAGTAAGATATCATGGATCCAACGCAGACGGCGGCGGTCGCGGGTGCGGCCATGCAGCATGACCTGTCGATGTGGGCGCTGTTCATGCGCGCCGACATTATCGTCAAGATGGTGATGCTGGCGCTGATCGGCGCCTCGTTCTGGTGCTGGGCGATCATCTTCGACAAGATCTTGAAGGTGCGTCAGCTAACTCAGCGTGCCGATCAGTTCGAGGAATCGTTCTGGTCGGGCGGCTCGCTCGAAGAATTGTACGACAGAATCGGTTCGCGTCCGCTCGACCCGATGTCGTCGGTGTTCGTTGCCGCGATGCGGGAATGGCGTCGAACCGCAGCTAAGGGGCTGACGGATCGCGATACCACTCGGGCCAGTTTGCCCCAGCGGATCGACCGCGTGATGAACGTAACGCTTGGCCGCGAGATGGACTTGCTGGAACGCCGACTGGGCTTCCTGGCTTCGGTTGGTTCGACCGCACCGTTCGTTGGGTTGTTCGGCACCGTCTGGGGCATCATGAACAGCTTCCAATCGATTGCAGCCACGAAGAACACGTCTCTTGCCGTCGTCGCTCCTGGCATTGCCGAGGCGTTGTTCGCCACCGCGCTGGGGCTGGTCGCCGCTATTCCCGCGGTTATCGCCTATAACAAAATCTCCACCGATCTCGACCGCTACGGTAAGCGGCTCGAAAACTTCGCCGGCGAGTTCGGCGCGATCCTGTCGCGTCAACTGGAGGAGAAGATCTGATGGGTGCTTCCGTCGGCAACCGCCGGGGCAAGGCCAAATTCCGGCCAATGGCCGAGATCAACGTGACGCCGATGGTCGACGTGATGTTGGTGCTGCTGATCATCTTCATGGTGACGGCACCGTTGCTGACTGCCGGGGTCCAGGTCGATCTGCCCAAGACCCAGGCGGCGCCGCTGAAAGGTGACGATACGCCTCTGTCGGTCACGGTCGATGCCCACGGCAAGATCTGGATTCAGGAAACCGAGGTCAAGCTGGAGGATCTTGCCCCCCGCTTGCAGGCGATCACCTCGCAAAAGCCTGAGACCCGCATCTTCGTTCGTGGCGATAAAACCATCGATTACGGTCGGGTGATGGAGGTGATGGGGGTATTGAGTGCCGCCGGCTTCCCCAAGGTTGCCCTGGTCACAGAGGTCCGGGGCGCCGACGGCGCCAAGGCGAAACGCTAGGGCGCGTCATGGAAATCCGGCGGGAAAGCTATATCTATTCCGGCCTTCTGCACTTCTTGGTAGTGCTGTTGGCGATTTTCGGGCTGCCTCAATTCTGGCGTGAGCCGCCGATTGAGGAGACTCCGATGGTCGTGGACATCGTGCCGATCGGGGCCAAGACCAATCCGCCGCCGTTGCGCGACAACAAGCCCCAACCCGAACCGCAGAAGACCGCCGATCCGACGCCCGAGCCGCCCAAGCCCGAGCCGGTCAAGCCTGAACCCAAACCGACGCCGCCGCCGCCGCCCACACCGGCTCCGGCTCCGGCACCACCTCCTCCTGCTCCGACGCCCCCGAAGCCCGAGCCGAAGCCCGAACCAAAACCGGAGCCGAAGCCTGAGCCGAAACCTGAGCCAGAGCCTGCGCCGGTGCCCAAGCCCGAACCGCGTCCCGAGCCCAAGCCCGAGCCGCCGAAGCCTCGTCCCGAACCGCCCAAGCCGCAGAAGGATGTCAAGGACGAGCTTGATTCGCTGCTGAAGTCGGTTGACAAGAAAAAGCCGCAACAGCCGCAGGACGAACTGGACAAGCTTTTGAAGTCCGCCGAGAAGCTGAGTAAACCCTCGACGCCAGAGGCCAAATCGGCGACGCAACCGCAGCCGCAATCGGTGCGGGGGTCCAGTATGCACAATCCCAACGAGCCGGTCTCTATGACGGAGAAGGACGCGATCCGCGCCCATGTCGAGCGGTTCTGGAACGTTCCGGCTGGAGCCAAGGACGCCGACAAGCTGATCGTGCTGGTTCGCGTCTCGGTGCTGCCTGACGGAACGGTCACGGATGCCCAGATCGTTCTCGATGCCGTCCAGATGTTGAACCCGTATTATCAGGCCGCCGCCGACAGCGCTCGCCGCGCCGTGCGCGCCGCCAGTCCGTTGCCGATTCCGGCCAACAAATACGACCAGTTCAAAGACTTCACTCTCGCCTTCAACCCGAAATTCGCGGCAGGAAGATGATATTCATGTCTCGCATCCGCTTGCTGGCGGCAGTGGCCGTCACCCTGATCCTCGGCCTGGCGGCTTTTGCCAGTCCGACCCTCGCCGAGGTGCGCATCGACATCACCAATGGACAGATGCGTCCCTTGCCCATCGCTATCCCCGATTTCGCCGGGAGCAGCGGCCAGGAAACGCAGGTCGGGCGCGATATCGCCCGAGTTGTTTCCGCCGATCTGGAACGATCCGGTCTGTTCAAGCCGATCGATCCTCGCGCCTTTATCCAGACGCCAGCGTCGCTGCAAATCCAGCCGCGTTTCCCCGATTGGAAAGCGATCAACGCCGAGGCCCTGGTTCAGGGTAAGGCCGAGATCGGTCCAGACGGCCGTATCCGGGTCGAATTCAGGCTGTGGGACGTGATGTCCGAAGCCTATATGACCGGCTGGACTCTGTCTTCTTCGCCTGCGGATTGGCGGCGGCTGTCGCACAAGGTCGCGGACGCGATCTATAAGCGTGTGACCGGCGAAGATGGATATTTCGACACCCAGATCGTCTATGTCGCCGAATCCGGTCCGAAGAACGACCGCAAGAAGCGGTTGGCGATCATGGATCAGGACGGCGAGAATCACCGCTTCCTGACCGAAGGTGGCGAGTTGGTCCTGACGCCCCGTTTCTCGCCCAGCGCCCGCGAAATCACCTACCTGTCCTATTTCAGGGGAGTGCCGCGGGTCTATATCTTCAATCTCGATACCGGACGGCGCGAAGCCCTGGGCAATTTCCCCGGCATGACCTTCGCGCCCCGTTTCTCGCCCGATGGCAACAAGGTCATCTTTAGCATGGCCGAGGACGGGAATACCGAAATCTATGAGATGAACCTGATGACCCGGAGCAAGGTCCGGCTTACCAACAATCCGGCGATCGATACCGCGCCAAGCTATGCTCCCGATGGCTCGCAGATCGTGTTCGAGTCCGACCGTGGCGGTGGGCAGCAGCTCTATGTCATGGGCGTGGGTGGCGGCGGAGCCAATCGCATCAGCTTTGGCGACGGACGCTATGCGACTCCGGTGTGGAGTCCGCGTGGAGATCTGATTGCATTCACCAAGCAGAAGGGAGGGCGTTTCTTCATAGGTGTCATGCGTCCCGATGGTTCGGGCGAGCGGCTCCTGGCAGAAGGCTTCCTGGTCGAAGGACCAACCTGGGCTCCCAATGGTCGTGTCTTGGCGTTTTGGCGTGATTCTCCCTCGGATGAGCGGGGACGCGGTCAATCCGTGCGTCTGTACACCATTGATCTAACCGGTGTGAACGAACGGGTGATGATTACCCCTGTAGATGGGTCGGATCCTGCGTGGTCCCCCTTGATTCCCTAGGATTATGTTTGTATAGTCCGCGCCGATTAGGGTTTGTTCCTCATGGCGCCGCGCCCAATGTGGTCGGCGTCATTTTGGAAGCTTGCCGACCCCCGTCGGCAGTGCTCTCTAAGGCTCAATCTTGGAATTCAATTCCCGTCGCATTGAGGGGGAGTCCTCAAATATGAAACTGCGTTTCCTCAGCATCGTTGCCGCTGCCGCCCTGGTCGCGGCTTGCGAATCCGCCCCTGAAAACACCGGTGCCGCTTCTGGCGGTGGCGTTTCCGCTCCGCCGCCGGCTCGTACGGCTCCGGCTGGTCTCGTCAAGGGGTCCAAGGAAGACTTCATCGCCAATGTCGGCGATCGGGTTTTCTTTGATCTCGACAAGTCGTCCGTGCGTGGCGATGCCAAGGCTACCCTGGACAAGCAGGCTGCCTGGCTGAAGAGCTACCCGAACTACTCGTTCACCATCGAAGGCCACGCTGATGAGCGCGGCACTCGTGAGTACAACCTTGCCCTCGGCGAGCGTCGTGCGAATTCCGTGCGTGAATACCTGATTGCGAACGGCGTTGCCGCTTCGCGTATCAAGGTCGTCAGCTACGGCAAGGAGCGCCCGGTTGCCCTCGGCTCGAACGAGGCGGCCTGGTCTCAGAACCGTCGCGGCGTGACCGTCCTGAACTAATCAGGATATCTCACGACGTGTGAGTAAGGGGGCGCCCGCCGTCCGTCTGGTCCTGGACCGGCGGGTCGGACGGGCGCCTTCCCTTTTTTATCTATCCGTTCCGCCATCGTTCTTCGCGCGGTGGTTTGTCCCGGTTCCGGCCCGGGCTTCGCCCTGCCGCGAGCGCAACGTCTTATCGAAGGTCGGATCCCTTGCGACGTCAGATCCTTTTTTCCGCCTTGTCCGTTCTGATCTGCGTCGGCGTGGTTCCGGCGGTGGCCCTGGCGCAAAGCGACACCCGAGGCTATGGCGGCACTGTGATCCGTTCCCCGGCGATGGGGGGGGGCGTGATCTCGTCGTCCGGTTCGGATGCGCCTTTGTCGGGTGGGCAGGCATCGCGGTTGGAAGACCGTATCAATGAACTTGAAGATCTTAACCGCCAGCTGACCGGCAAGGTCGAGGAAGCCAATTTCAAGGCGGCACAACTCGCCAAGCAACTGGAGCGGATGCAGGCCGATATTGACTTGCGCTTTAAGGAGCTTCAAGAGGGAGGTAACAAGGGCGCCCAAATGTCGATGCCGGCTGCCACGGGGACTGCGGCTCCGCCGTTACCCCCGACGACCGCCGCGGGCGCTCCCGTTCTGATCCCGCCCAAGGGCGCCGTGGCTCCGGGAACCAACGCGGCCAGCAATGCCGGTCCTGCGCCCGGTCCTGCGCTGCTGGGGCAGATGCCGGCCACCAAGGCGGCTGCTACTCCGGCCACTCCGGCTCCGGCTGCTCCCAAAGATCCGCAATCCGCGTATGACGAGGCGTATGGGTTGGCGCAGAAGGGCGAGTATGACGAGGCCGAGCGTGCCTTCCAGACCTTCCTGAAGACCTATCCCACTCATGCCTTGGCTGGGAACGCTCAATATTGGCTGGGCGATATCGCCTTTTCCCAGCGCAAGGATTTCGCCCAGTCGGCGCGGCTGTTCGGCGAAGCCTATAAGAAGTATCCCAAGCACAGCAAGGCTCCGGACATGCTGTACAAGCTGGGCGCATCGTTCGGTCAGCTCGACATGAAGGATCAGGCTTGCCGGGCTTATGCCCTGCTGTTTGCCGAGCATCCCACCATGCCCGACCGGGTCAAGCGGGCCGCCAGTGCCGACCGCCAGCGTTTAGGCTGCAAGTAAGGGGGCAGCGCCCCCGCGCCTGTTGGGTATGTTCCCCAGGTGTCACCACCCGCGAGGTCCGGCCGTCCGGACCGGCTGCCGGAGGTTTCGTTTCCGATGTTCCGTTTCCTGCTCGCCGTCATCAGTCTGGTCTTGCTGCTTGCCATCACGATGACGGGGGGAGTGCTGTTCGCGTTCTGGCATTTCGGACGCGATCTGCCCGACTACCATCAATTGGCCAATTACGATCCGCCGGTGACGACGCGGGTCTATGGCGGCGACGGTCGGCTGGTGGCGGAATATGCGGTCGAAAAGCGTGTGTTCGTGCCGCTTCCGGCGATTCCACAGATGGTGAAGGACGCTTTCCTGTCTGCGGAAGATAAGAGCTTCTATACCCATCCCGGCATCGATCCGGTCGGCATCGCCCGTGCTATCGTCGTCAATGTGCGGAACAAGGGGATCGGGGCCGACCGTCGTCCGGTCGGTGCCTCAACGATCACTCAGCAGGTCGCCAAGAACTTTTTGTTGACCAACGAGGTGTCGATCGAGCGCAAGGTCAAGGAGGCGATTCTCGCACTTCGGATCGAACGCGCTTTCACCAAGGATCACATCCTCGAACTCTATCTCAATGAAATCTATCTAGGTTCTGGCTCGTATGGCGTGGCGGCGGCGGCGCTTAATTATTTCGACAAAGGGTTGGACGAACTGACCCCGGCCGAGGCCGCCTATCTGGCGGCATTGCCGAAAGCGCCTAACAATTATAATCCGTTCCGTCACCCCCAGGCCGCGCGGGAACGCCGCGACTGGGTGCTGGGGCGAATGGCCGAGGACGGTAAGATCACGGCGTCGGAATATCAGCTCGCTCTGGCCCAGCCGCTTGACGTCCGCTCCCGCAAAGAGATGCAGGCGACTCAAGGGGCGGACTATTTCGCCGAGGATATTCGCCGCGAGCTTCAGGCCAAATACGGCGAGGCCGCGCTCTATCGTGGCGGGCTGGTGGTGCGCGCCTCGATGGATGCCGAGCTTCAGGCCATGGGCACGCGGGTTCTGCGGCGCGGGCTGTTGCAGTATGACCGCCGCCACGGCTGGCGCGGCCCGCTTGGCCGTATCCCGTCAGGAACCGATCCGGTGCGGGCATTGGCAACGATCCCGCGCCCCGGTGGGGCCGAGGATTGGGAGATGGCGGTTGTTACCGCCGTGACCGATTCCGAGGCGGTCCTGACCCTGGCTGACGGTCACGCCGGTCACTTGCCGATCACCGAACTCAAATGGGCCCGCCGAGTTCTGGACAAGCGTAGCCTCGGGCCGGTGCCGCGCCGTCCGAGCGATATCCTGGCTCCAGGCGACGTCATCCTGGTGGAAGCTGTCGGCAAAAGCGACGACGGTCGGCCCTATGGGGCGGCGAGCTATACCCTGCGCCAAGTGCCCAAGGTCGAAGGCGCGTTGGTCGCGATCGACCCTCATACAGGTCGTGTTCTGGCGATGATCGGTGGCTGGTCTTATGGGAAAAGCCAGTTCAATCGCGCCAGTCAGGCGATGCGCCAACCCGGCTCGTCGTTCAAGCCGTTCATCTATTTGTCGGCGCTAGAAAGCGGATACACCCCGTCTTCGCTGGTGCTTGATGCCCCGGTCGCCCTGTCGCAAGGGCCGGGGCTTCCGATGTGGCGGCCCAGGAACTACAACAACGATTACCTGGGGCCGACCACTCTTCGCGTTGGTCTCGAAAAGTCGCGAAACCTGATGACCGTCCGTCTTGCCCAGGCGTTGGGGATGGAAAAAGTCGCCAATATGTCAGAGCGCTTCGGCATCTATGACAATTTGCCGCATCAATTGGCGATGGCGCTTGGAGCGGGCGAGACCACGCCGCTCCGCCTGACCGCCGCCTATGCGATGCTGGTCAATGGCGGCAAGAAATTGCGCCCGACCCTGATCGACCGTATCCAGGACCGTAACGGCAAGACCATCTTCTCCCACGATTTGCGTTTCTGCGAAGGCTGCTCGGCCCCGCGCTATTCGGGACAGGACATGCCATCTTTGCCGGATATCCGCGAACAGATGGTCGATCCGGTTTCGGCCTATCAGATGGTCAGCATCCTCGAAGGCGTTGTCCAGCGCGGCACCGGCTCTTCGGTCAAGGCGGTCGGCAAGCCGCTGGCCGGCAAGACCGGCACCTCGAACGATTCGAACGACGTCTGGTTCGTCGGCTTCTCGCCCGATCTGGCTGTCGGTGTCTTCGTCGGCTTTGACGATCCAGCTTCGTTGGGGCCAAAGGAAACCGGCGGTTCGGTCGCCGCGCCGATCTTCCGCGACTTCATGATGGAAGCGCTGAAGGACAAGCCCGCGACTCCGTTCCGTATGCCTTCCGGCGTTCGGTTGGTCCGGGTCGATCCCCGTACCGGACGTCCGACGATGCCGGGCGACACGAGATCGATCTATGAGGCGTTCAAGGGCGCCGATCGCATGCCCGGCGACGATGAAGGCGTTTTGGAAGGCGATGGGTCCGCCGATGGCGGCTTCAGCTTCGCCCCCTATCTTGGGGCCGAGGAAGGCGCCAGTCCGGAGCCGATGGAAGTTGTTCCCGGAGCCGACCCGACTGTTCCAGCGTCTCCTCTTGAGCCATCGGCCCCCGTTATGACCGCGCCATCGGCGGCTCCGTCCGCAGGCGGTCTGTACTGAGACTCAGGTCCGGGCTTGTCCTAAGCCCGGACCTTGATCGGCTCGATGAAGGTGACGATCCGGCGCAGATTGCGCAGGCGTTCAAGCTGGAGATTGGAAATCTGGCTGTTCGCGGCAAGAATCAAATGCCCGTTGGTCTGACGAATGTCGGAGAGGATCGTCTGTCCCACTCGCAACGAGGCAAGAGGGACTTCGATCACTGTCGGCGCTTCGGTCGATAGAGTCTTTTCCAGCGCCATCCGGACTCCGGCCAGCAGGCGCGGATCGTAGCGTTCGCGATGGGCTTCCAGCGCCGTGAAAGCGGCACGGGAAAGCGGTCCTCCGGCACTGGCAACGGCGAGATCCTTCAAGACCCGCAACAGCCGTGCATCGAAGGGGATTTCATCGCCAGACGGGCCGTTGGGGGGGAATCCGCTGCCATCGAAGCCCTTATCCTGATAGTAGAGAATTTCCGCTACCTTTTCGAGGCGGGGGATGTTTGACACGAGATTACGCGCCGCCTCGGGGGCGCGTTCGACAATCTGACGTTCGATTTCGCTCAGATCCTCCCCTGCGCGCAGACGGGCGGTGATTTCGGTCGGGATCGCTACTTGACCGATCCCGATCAGGGTCGCGGCAATTTCAAGCTGCCAGCGGGTTGACATCCGCATCTCGACCGCCAGCAATCGCACCCATTCGCGCAGCCGCACCGCCAATTGATGGCCAACCGGGTCGTTCATCGAGACCACATCGACCAGAACCTTCAGGCTGCCGGTTAGAGTCTTTTCCAGCAGATCGCGCTCGGCGGTAATAAGGCGGTACTGCTCGATACCAGCCAGGATTCCTTCGCGCAACTGATCGGTGGGGCAGGGCTTGGTGTAAAAGCGCAGGATCGCGCCGTGATTAATCGCATCAATCGCGGTGGTTTGGTCGGCATTGCCGGTTAGCATCATCCGCACCGTATCGGGGGCCAAGGCGCGGATCGCCTTCAGTGTTTCGACCCCATCCATGCCAGGCATCCGCATGTCAGAGATCGCTACGGCGAATGGCGCCCCGGTTCGCACGGCTTCGATAGCGGCAGCTCCTTCCGTTGCCGTGACGAGATCGAATTCATCGTCGAACTGGCGGCGGAGCGCCGATAAAAGATGGGAATCGTCGTCGATCAGAAGAACGCGCTCTGTCATTTTCAATCCCCGTTATGATCTTTCCCTGCCAGATCTCGCCACAAGGGGATGTGGCCGTCATGTCTGGCCTCGATAAGATAGGTCATGTCGAGTTTGCGGTCGATTCGGCTGCCGGGTGGGAGCAGCGGCGAGGGCGGCCCCAGGACAGAGGCGGCGTGAAGGGCTGTCAGGGCAAGATTGTCACGACCGGGACAAGCCGACGGGGCGCAATGATAAACCAGGGCTTCGACCACGAGGTCGGAAAATCCCCATAATCCAAGGAGATAGCCGCCGATTGCGGCGTGACTGGCTCCAAAGGTCGCGATCTCGGCTTGGTGGAGCGTCTCATCCGGTGTCAGACCAGCCAACATCACCTGATATTCGGCGGGGTGAGCGTCGAGCAGCACGATGCCGCCGATATCGGCCAACATTGCCGCAATCTGGGCTGATTTGGCCGTGGCGACATCACCGCCCTCGGTGGCGGCGATTCGCTCTGCCAGCGCCGAGATCTCAAGGCCGCGCTTGGTCAAGGCCTCCAGGAGCGGCGCCAGATCCGGTTTGCCCGCGAACTGGCGGAACAGCCCGGCTTGCAGCACCAGTGCCTGGATCACTTCGATCCCCAGCATCCGAACCGCGTGCAACGGCGTGGTGATTCTGCTCGCGGCAGAGAAATAGGCCGAGTTGGTTACCTTCAGAACCTGGGCCGTCATCGCCATGTCTTGGGCGATGATGTCGGCGACCGTCTTTGGCGAACAATCGGGAGAGATCAATTCCGCCTGGAGCCGCCCATAGATCTCGGGCAGGCTGGGCAGGTTGGTCAATCCGGCCAGGGTGGCATGCAAGGCGGGGGTATCAAGCAGCGAGCGCAAAGAGATCTGGCGGTGCAGAGCCTTAAGCAAGGTCTCGGCATCGCAGGGCTTGGCGAGGTAGGTGTGGGCAGGCCCAACCGTTCGCAGTACTGCATCGGCATCGGCATAGCCCGATAGAATCACCCGGATCGTCGCCGGATTGAGGGCGCGGACATGGCTAAGCAAGGTGGCCCCATCCATTCCCGGCATTCTCATGTCCGAGACTACGACGTCAAAGGGCTGGCGGCGGATTTCGACCAGCGCTTCCTCACCCGAGGCGAAGAACTCCATTTCCCAAGAGTCTTCTTGATCCGCCATCGCCCTGCGGATACCGCGCAGGACGTGAGGGTCGTCATCGACGAAAGCGATCCGGGTTGGTGGGAGGGTCATGCCGCACTCTCCTCGGCGACCGAGGCGACGCCGAGCGGCAGGCGGATGGTGAAGACCGCTCCGGTGCCGGGGTCGCCGCCGACCTCGATGGTGCCGCCATGCTTGACCGTTACTACGTCGCGGCAGATCGCCAGACCTTGCCCGGTCCCCTTACCAACCGGTTTGGTCGTAAAGAACGGGTCGAAAAGCCGGTCGCGGATCGTCAGGGGGATTCCCGTGCCACTGTCGGCGATGCGGATTTCAATCCAGTCGCCGTCGCGGCGAGTCGATATAACGATCTGTCCCGGCAGAGGTTTGCCCGAGCTTTCAATCGCCTGAGCGGCATTCAGAATCAGGTTGAGAAAGACTTGATTGATTTCACCGGCATGGCAGTTGACGGGGGGGAGATCGGCATCGAAATCCCGCTCGATCTTCGCCACATGTTTCCAGTTGTTGCGACAGACCGTCAGGGTACTTTCCAGGGCGCGGTTGATGTCGGTGGCGGTCTTGGCCGATGTTCCGGGATGAGAGAATTCCTTCATCGACAGGACGATGCGACCGATTTGTCCCACGCCGTCCAGTGATTCCGAGACCGCATCGGGTAGTTCGGTCAGCAGCCGAGTGACTTTGACGCGGGCCGCAGTTTGCTCGAACCGCTCCGCAGCCTCGGCGAGACCGGGGGCGGTGGCGGCCTGGGTCGCCAGATCGCGTCCGGCCTCGACCACACTTTTCAGCTTTGTCAGGGCGCTGTCGAGATAGCGCAGATTGTCGCCGATATACTGGATAGGGGTGTTGATCTCGTGGGCGATCCCGGCGGCAAGCTGTCCAATACTGGCCAACCGAGCCGATTGCATCGTCTCGTGTTGGGCCTGTTTCAGGACACCGATATCGCGGAACGACAAGATCACCCCGCGTCCGATCTCGTCATCGGTCAGAGGGGCACAGGAATAGGCGACCGGCAGAGTTCGACCGCTGGCCAGGACAAAGCGAGCGTCGTTGTCCGACGGAACAACTTCGCCGTCCAGAACATTGCGGAACGGAGATTGAGAAAAATCGACCACGCCCTCGGCGGTGCCCAGCCGTACGAAGGAATCGAGCGGATAGCCTTCGATGTCGGTGACATCGCCGCATTCCAACAAAAGCCGCGCCGAAGGATTGGCGAAGACGAGCTGTCCGTGACGGTCGGTTACCACCACGCCTTCGACTAGGCTATCGGTGATTCCCTTCATCCGTCCGCGTGAGGAGCGCAACGCGGCTTCGGCAAGGGTTCGGACCTCGACGGCGCGGACCAGTTCAGCGGTACGTTCGGCAACCTGACGTTCCAGCTCTTTCTGCTGGTTGGCCAGGGTCCATTCGTATTGCAGGCGAAGGGTGGCATCGCGGACCAGGAGAACGGCCCCGTCGATCCTCCCGGACTCGACGATCGGCCCGACATAATAATCGATTGCGAGAGGGTGGGAATCGCCCCGTATAATGGTGTGGCCGTATCCGGTCTCGGTGCGGCCGTCGCGGCATGCAGCGACGATGCCGGGGGCGGCGGCAGTCTCGCCCGCAAGGGCGGTCTCGCCCATCAGGTCGAGCAGGCCGGAACCGGCTATCGTCTCGTCTGGATAACCGAGCAGGGACGTCGCCGCTGGATTGGCGAAGGTCACCATCCCATCGCGGTCCAGCCCCAGAATCCCCTCACCGGCGGCCCCCAGGATCAGGGCATAGCGCCGCCTCAATATGTCGAGCTCCTCCTCGCGCCGCTTCAACTCGGTGATATCGGTGCGAACAGAAACCACGCCGCCCTCGCGTGTCGGAAATTCACGGCTCTGGAACCAGCGGCCATCGTTGGTCTGGATGATAAATGCCTCGCCGTTGGCATCGCGGTGGCGGTGAACCCGGTCGTCGATCCAGGTATCGAAACTCCGCCCGCCGATGTTGAACAAGCGGTGATCGTAGGCATAAGTGATGACGTCGCGGAAGGTTACGTCGCCTTCCGCCGTTTCCTGGTCGATCTTCAACAAGCCGCGATAAGCAGCGTTGCTAATCACCAGATGATCGTTGGAATCATAGACCGCGATCGCGTCAGCCAGACTCTCCAGCGCATCGACAAGTTGTTGCTGGGCNCGCTGGGCGCGGAATTCGGCCTGGGCCTC
>NZ_CAHP01000009.1 GCF_000294655.1 Magnetospirillum molischianum DSM 120 | reverse complement strand
CCCAAATCTCGATAGCGTGGTTACCGGACAGCTTTGCCTCAAGCACTTTGCGGGAAATAGCGGCCGGTGCCTTTTCCCGCCCGCCGTCATAAGTGCCGAGCGGACCATAGACGTTATGCAGGCGCACGATGCGGGTATCTAAACCATAATCTTCCGAGAAATGGCGGCACATGCGTTCGCTGAACAGCTTTTCCCATCCGTAACCATCCTCGGGCATGGCGGGATAGGCGTCGGCTTCTTTCAGGGCGGGAACGTCGGGAGCGTCCTGTTTCTCGCTGGCATAGACGCAGGCCGAGGAACTGTAGAGGTATCGCCGACACCCAGCCTCCTCGCGCCGCTTCAACTCGGTGATATCGGTGCGAACAGAAACCACGCCGCCCTCGCGTGTCGGAAATTCACGGCTCTGGAACCAGCGGCCATCGTTGGTCTGGATGATAAATGCCTCGCCGTTGGCATCGCGGTGGCGGTGAACCCGGTCGTCGATCCAGGTATCGAAACTCCGCCCGCCGATGTTGAACAAGCGGTGATCGTAGGCATAAGTGATGACGTCGCGGAAGGTTACGTCGCCTTCCGCCGTTTCCTGGTCGATCTTCAACAAGCCGCGATAAGCAGCGTTGCTAATCACCAGATGATCGTTGGAATCATAGACCGCGATCGCGTCAGCCAGACTCTCCAGCGCATCGACAAGTTGTTGCTGGGCGCGCTGGGCGCGGAATTCGGCCTGGGCCTCTCGCGTGATGTCGGCCCCGACGCCGCGATAGCCAGCGAAGCGGCCATCGGCGTCGAATACCGGGGTGCCGCTGATCCGCACGGTGCGGAAATCTTTTCCGCCCGGTGGGCCGATATTGATCGTCAGATCGCGGAAAGGGGCATGATCGGCAAGGTCTTGACGATATTGATTAGCGTGTTCGGGCAGGTCGTTGAGGCCGAGATCGAACCAACTGAGGCCGATCACCGCCGCCGGAGTTACCCCCAGTACCGACGCGATCAGATCCGAGGCATAGGTCAGGCGGCCTTGATCGTCGGATTCCCAGAACCAGTCCGATGCCGATGCGGCGAGATCACGGAAACGAGCTTCGCTGGTGCGCAATTCATTTTCGACGTCCTCGCGGCGACGGATCGCAACGGTCAGATCTTCGACACGCTCGCGCACGGCGCGCGACATCGCGTTGAAGGCATAGCCTAATTGGCCGATATCGTCTTCTCCCTCGGTCATCTCGACCGAGGTGTAATCGCCTTTGCCGACTGCCTTGCTCATGCGGGTGAAAGCGGTCAGATGACGGGTCAGCCAGATCCCGATCGCGGTCAGCAGGGCGGCAGAAAGTGCGATCTCGGCGGCGGCAATCGCCAGACTTTGCGAAAACTGGGTATGCAGAGCCGCGACCTGCTGGTCGAGGTTCAGCCCAAATTGCAGTCGGCCCAGATCCTGCCCCAACAAACCGATCGGAGCGTCAACGTCGAAGCGGTGAATCCCCGGCGCTTTCTCGCTAAAGGAAATCTGTGGATCGACCGCAGGCAGGGAACGCGCCTTATCCCATCCGCTGATCGCGATGACACGGCCGCGCACGTCTTCGACCGCAAGATAATCGAGGGCATTCGAAATCCGGCTTTCGTCTAGAATCGCCTGGACGGTGGCATGGTCACGCTGGGCAAGGGGCGTGATCAGTGCCGCCTGAAGCACCGGCACCAATTGTTCAGCCTGGGTCTCGGCCTGGGTCTCAAGACTTGAGGACAGCACCCGCAATCCGTTGCCAACCATCAGAGTCAGCATCACCGTTTCAACCAGGATGGCGGCAATCAGCAAGCGGGCGCGGACGGTACGAATACGAAATGGCCAGATCATGGTTTCTCCGTCGCCAGCATATTGCGGACTTCGAGGGCGAAGGGGTCCATCGCCGCCAGTTCCTGGGGGGTGACGAGGCGGTAGCCGATCAGGCTGGTGCCGTTGAAGTAGCTCTTTCCCGCAGGAGACGCGGCGAAGGCATGCAACGCGGCCAGGATCTTGGCCCGATGATCGGCCAGGGCACCGTTTAGCATGTAGACCCGGCCCAGCATCGGCTCGGAGCGGGCAAACAGGCGCAGCCGGGCCTGAACGTCCGGGGCGAGCCGATGGAAATTGGCGTTGGACATCAACCCGATGGCGGCTTCGTCGGTCAGCAGCAATTGGGCCACGCTGTCGGCGGCACTGACATAGCGGGTCTGGATATCGGCGATGCCGTGTTCGGCGATCCAGTGTTGCCCCCATTGTGTCACCAACGAGGTCGGACCCAGCCCGATTATCGTCTTGCCGGTCAGATTTTCCGGCCGTCTGATCGGAGACAATTCCGCCACCACCATCACCGCTCGAAACTCCGCTTCGTAGGTGACCAGCGGCAGGTAGCCCGCATCCTGCTGAAGCAGTCGGGCTTGATGGCCGGTGGTGATTGCGATGTCGTATTCACGATCCAGAGCGCGTCGGGCGAAGGATGAGAAATCAGGCGCTGTCTGAATCTCAACCTTGTGGCCCAGTTCGGCCTCTAACTGTTCGCGAAGGGGCTGGTACATTTCCAGCACTACTCGGGCGCTGGTGTGGGGAACCACGCCGATCCGCAGCGTTTCCTCGGCACGGACCGTGGCGGGTGTCAGCGTTGCCGCCATCGCTGCCGCCATCATGAATCCCATCAGCGATCGTCTGCGCATGTCGGGCACCCCCTGGGAGAGGATTTCGACTAAAGATATAGCGCAAACTGCTGAAATTTCTATAGCGTAGGGTGTGTGTTATCCCTTTTGTTAGGGGATAAGTACTGCTCCAGGATTCATCAGTCCGTCCGGGTCGAACGCTGTTTTGATCCTCCGCATCAGCTCGATGTCCAAGTCTGGCTTGATCCGAGCCAGTTCGGCGGCTTTCAGTCGGCCGATGCCGTGTTCGGCCGAGATCGAACCGCCCATCCCCATGACGATATCGTGGACGACCCGGTTGAGACGGGGCCATTCGTCGAGAAAAGCGTTCTTGTCGGCTCCTTCCGGCTGGGACACGTTGAAATGGATGTTTCCGTCACCGATATGACCGAACGCCACCGGACGCGCGCCGGGCAGGGCGTCCGCCACTGCCGCACTGGCGCGCTCGATCAGTTCGGGTACGCGCGAGGTCGAGACCGAGATGTCGTGTTTGATGCTGCCGCCTTCGTGCTTTTGGGCTTCGGGGATTGATTCGCGCAGCCGCCACAGGGCCTGACGCTGCGTGCCGCTTTCGGCCAGAACCGCGTCTTGGGCGGTTCCGTCTTCCAGCGCTTGTGACAGCACGGATTCCAGCGCTTCGCGCAGCCCGCCCGGCCGCGACGACGACAATTCCAGCAACAGCACCCACGGCGACGGCGTTCCCAGCGGGTCGCGCAAGCCGGGGATATGCCGCACCGCCAGATCGAGGGCTAACCGTGACATCAGTTCGCAGGCGGTAACGGCGTCACCGCTGGCCCGTCTCGCTTGTCCCAGCAGGGTCAGCGCCGCCTGGGAGTCGGGGAGGCCGATCAACGCGGTCTGGCGCTCGGTAGGGCGGGGGTACAGCTTCAGGACGGCGGCGGTGACGATCCCCAGTGTCCCCTCCGAGCCGATGAACAATTGGTTCAGTGCATAGCCTGTATTGTCTTTGCGCAACGACTTAAGGCCGTTCCACACCCGTCCGTCGGGCAGCACGATTTCGAGTCCCAGCACCAGATCGCGGGTCGAGCCATAACGCAGGACGTTGGTGCCGCCCGCATTGGTGGCGATGTTGCCCCCGATCCGGCACGATCCTTCGGCCGCCAACGACAGCGGAAACAGGCACCCGGCCTCGTCCGCTGCTGCCTGGAGTGACGCCAGAACGCAGCCTGCTTCGACGGTCATGGTGAAATCGACCGGATCGAGAACCCGGATACGATCCATTCGTTCCGTCGCGATCACGATCGCCCGGTCGAGTCCGGCCGGAACCGCGCCACCGCACAGTCCGGTGCGGCCTCCCTGGGGGACCATCGCGATTTTGGCTTCGGCGCAGATCTGGACCACAGCGGCGACTTCGGCGGTCGAGCCGGGACGCACCACCGCCTGGGCCGAACTGCGGTAGAGGCCGCGCTCTTCGATCAGATAGGGGGCCATGTCGGTTGGATCGGTCAACATGTTGCCTGGACCGACGATCGTCGCCAGTCCTTCGAGAGGAGTCGTCATCGCAATTATCCTCTAGGGGCCGCCGCCCGGCGCAGACGGTCGTTGATCGCCAAGCCTAGTCCGGCATCGGGGATCGGTCGGACGGCAATGCCTGAAAAATCGGGGCGGTCGAGGGCGCGCAGCATCGAAAACAGATTGGCGGCAGCCTCGGTCGGATCGCCGCCGGGCGACAGGTTCAGGGTCGCCTCGCCGGGGCCAAAGCCTAGCAACGCTTCGCCTGGAGCAGCGGCGGCGGCTTCCAGCCGAACCGGCAGCGATGGGGCATAGTGGCTGGACAACATGCCCGGTGCGCGGGGGGCGGTTACCGCGCCGATTTCAGGATGAGGCCGTTCGGGCCGTACTCCCAGGATTTCCGTCAGAGCCTCTTGTGATATGCCGCCCGGACGCAGCAACAGGGGCGAAGGGCCGGTGAGATCCAGCACGGTTGACTCGACGCCGACCCGGCACGGGCCGCCATCCAGGATCATCCCAACCCGATCTCCCAGCGATTGCGCGACATGGGCCGCCGTGGTCGGGCTGACCGCACCAGAGCGGTTCGCCGACGGTGCCGCCAATGGACGGCCGAATGCCTGGAGCAGGGCCAGCGCAATTGGATGGTCGGGCATTCGCACGGCGATACTGTCCAACCCGGCGGTGGCGAGCAGAGAGACCGGCGAATTGGGGTGTCGAGGCAGCACCATAGTGAGCGGACCGGGCCAGAACCGGGCGGCCAGGGCCAGGGCCAGCGGGCCGAACTCGACCAGGGCGGTGGCGGCTTCGACCGAATCGACATGGGCGATCAGCGGGTTGAAGCTGGGGCGGCCCTTGGCGGCGAAGATCGCGGCGACGGCAATGTCGCTGGTGGCGTCGCCGCCAAGGCCATAGACCGTTTCGGTGGGAAAGGCGACGAGACCGTTCTCAGCCAGTATATGCGTGGCTTTGGCCAGACGGTCGGGCGGGATGGGCAGGGGGGGGAGAGCGTCGGACATGGCCGTTTGGGTATAGCGCAGACCGACCGCAGAATCCTACCTCTTCGCACGTCCTCCCGATGCCAATTCGCTTGCCAGCGAGCCATAGCGGTCGAACAATTCGGCCCAATCGCGGAATACCGCGAACAGACCCGCCGACATTTCCTGGGATACCGTCAGCGGGTCAGGCGGCGGCAGCGGCAGATGCGCTTCTGCCTCGCCCTGAGAGAACTGAATATCCATCCCAGCACGGCGGGCCAGCGCCACCATCGACCGATTGTCGGACAGGCACAGGGTGTAAAGCCGTTCGGCGCGACGGTTCCGGGCGAACACGACCGCCTGATTGAGCAATTCAGATCCCAACCCGCCCGAGCGATGTTCCGCATCGACGCTGAGGCCGACTTCGGCAACGCCGTTGTCGCTGTCAAAGGCAACATGGGCTGCGGCAATCACTTGGTTACGCTGCATGCCGACAAGGATCAGGCCATCTTCGGGGATGGTGGCGACATAGGAGTCCAGCCATTCATCGCTGACTCCGGCGCGGGCAAAGCGGAGGTGGCGGTCATCGGAGCACAGCCGTTTCAGATGGTCGGCATAGGACGACCGTTCGTGCGGTGGAAGGCGGCGGATCAGCATGGCCGTCCCAATCATGGTGAAGGGGCTGAACCACAGATGGGGGCAGGGGAGAGCGAAGGAAAGGGGGGAAACGAAAAGACCGCCGGTCGTGCCCGACGGTCTTCCTCCGTGAAGAGCTGGCAGGATCCCCGATGGGCGGACCAGAGTACGCCACAACCACTCTGGGTTGCGAGTCCTAGCCAAGTCACCGTAAGTGAACTACGGCGGCTAAAGGGTGGGCGGTTACGCCGCTCACCCTTTAAGAATGGCTCTTTTGCGGGATAAATGCAAGAATTTTGAGCGGAGCCTTGGTGCGTGCCTACCCGTTCAGTCTACACGCGATGAGGGATAGGTTCGGACCCACGGGCGACGAAATCGGGGTTGAGGAATCCTAACTTGGCATAGGCGAGTGGAACGCCGTCGAAGGTCTCGATCACTCCCCCGGCCGCTCGCAGTACGGCGTGAGCAGCGGCGATGTCCCATTCGCAGGTGGGTCCGAAGCGGGGGTAAAGGTCGGCCGAGCCTTCGGCGACCCGGCATAACTTCAGCGACGATCCGGCGAAGTCGAGGACCGCATCCTCGAACGGAGCCATCCAGCGCGTCAACATCTCGGGCTGGTTGTGTGAGCGACTGGTGACGATTCGGGCCCCCCTGGCCGGGCGGGGACGGCAGGCGATCTGATGGCGGTGCCCATCGGCCTCAACTCTGAATGCGTGTCCCGCCGCACCCGACCACAACACTCCCAGTGCCGGAGCCAGCACGACGCCCGCGACCGGAACCCCGTTGTCGATCAAGCCGATATTGACGGTGAATTCACCGTTGCGGCGGACGAATTCCTTCGTTCCATCCAGTGGATCGACCAGCCAGAACGGGCGATCGTTCAGCACCGGCACCCGTCCTGCCGCCACCTGTTCCTCGGCGACGATCACGAAATCGGGGGTCAGCGCGGCAAGGCCGGGCAGAATAATCGCTTCGGCGCGCAGGTCGGCTTCAGTCACAGGCGAGGAATCCGCCTTGTGCCGAACCGCGAAATCCTCGGCATAGATGTCCATGATGGCGGCCCCAGCCCGGCGGGCCAGATCCTCCAGGGCGGGAAGAAGATCAGCGTGAGAATTCGTCATGATGTGAAAAAGAGTAAGCGATGCGGACTCCGTGCGCCAGCGATCCTTTAAAGCGGGTTGCCTCAAATGTAACGCCAATGGCTTTCATGGGTTCGTTGACCTTGCCTCGATCCCCGGAGGATGATGAGAAAAAAGAGAGAGGAGAATCGATGCTCACTCAATGTGGACGATGCAACGACGGCGTTACGTTCGACGTGCCGTTTACCATGGCGTTCCAGCCGGTGATCGATCTGGAATTGCGGCGAATCCATGCCTATGAAGCGCTGGTGCGCGGTCCCGAGAACCAGTCCGCCGCCAGCATCCTGTCGCGGGTGACTTCCGAAACCCGCTATGCCTTCGATCAGGCTTGCCGGGTGCGGGCGATCGAACTGGCCGGGCGGCTGAAACTGGACCGTCGTCTCAATATCAATTTCATGCCGAATGCGGTCTATGAGCCAAGCGCCTGCATCCGCGCCACATTGGCCGCCGCCGAACGGGTTGGCTTTCCTTGCGACCGGATTACCTTCGAGATTACCGAGGACGAGAGCATTTCCGATCATGCCCACCTGTCCCGAATCATCGATTACTATCGCAGCCGGGGCTTCTTGGTCGCCCTTGACGATTTCGGGGCCGGAGCGAGCGGGCTAAACTTACTGGCGAACATTCATCCCGATATCGTCAAAATCGATATCGGTCTTGTGCGCAATTGCGACCGTGACCGCACGCGCCAGATTATCCTTCGGGCGATGCTGTCGGTTTGTCGCGATCTCGGGATCAAGGTGGTGGCGGAAGGTGTCGAGCGACCCGAGGAACTGGCCGTGCTGAAAGAGGCCGGGATACGCTTCGTTCAGGGGTTCCTGTTCGCCCGTCCGGCATTCGAGGCGCTGATCCGGGACGAGGATATCGACTTCCGCTGACGGGAGACGGCACGCGCCATCCCCCGTTCGCGTCACGGAAACTACAGAGCCTTCGGCCCGCGTGCGATGGCGACAACGCCGGTGCGCGACACGTCAACCAGCCCCAGCGGCTGCATCAGGGTGATGAACGCTTCAACCTTTTCGGTTGCGCCGACTACCTCGAACACGAAGGATTCGTTGGTCGAATCGATCGCCCGCGCCCGGAAGATATCGGCGATCCGCAAAGCCTCGACCCGCTTTTCCCCGGACGAGGCAACCTTGATCAAGGCCAACTCACGCGAAACATGGGGGCCTTCGATCGTCAGATCATGGACCTTGTGCACAGGAACCAGCCGGCGCAGCTGGTTCTTGATCTGCTCGATGATCATCCGTGTGCCCGAGGTGACGATGGTGATGCGCGAGAGATTCTCGTGTGCATCGACCTCGGCGACGGTCAGGCTCTCTATATTATAACCACGCCCCGAAAACAGGCCGATGACCCGTGCAAGTACGCCGGATTCGTTATCGACCAGGACGGAAATGGTGTGGCGGTTGCTGTCTTGAACTGCGTCGGTCACGTCGTAATACCCCTTAGACCAGAACCATGCCGTCCTGTTCGGACCCCGGATTGTCGCGAGAGCGGTCTTCCTGTCCCAGTACCATCTCGTTATGGGCCATGCCGGGCATGATCATCGGAAACACGTTCTCGCTGGCGTCGGTGCGCATCTCGACGATGACCGGACGGTTGACCGCCAGCATCTCCTGAATAACGCCATCCACCTGATCCGGGCGTTCGGCCCGCAGTCCGACGGCACCGAACGCCTCGGCCAGCTTGACGAAATCAGGATGATGATCCATGTGGCTTTCCGAGTAGCGGGCGCCGTGGATCAATTCCTGCCACTGCCGCACCATCCCCATGTATTGATTGTTGAGGATGACAATCTTGACCGGAAGGTTGTGCTGAACCAGGGTCGCCATTTCCTGGATGTTCATCTGGATCGAGGACTCGCCCGCGATGTCGATCACAAGCGCGTCAGGATGAGCGGTCTGGACCCCCATCGCCGCCGGCAAGCCATAGCCCATCGTGCCCAACCCGCCCGAGGTCAGCCAGTGCAGAGGCGAATCCAGCCGAAGATGCTGGGCCGCCCACATCTGATGCTGCCCCACTTCGGTGCAGATGTAGGGGTTGCGGGATTTGGTCAGATCATAGAGGCGCTGGATCGCGTATTGCGGCTTGATGATCGTGTCGGAGGCGGGATAGCGCAGGCTGTCGGCACCACGCCATTCCTCGATCTTGCTCCACCACGCACGGAGCGCCCGCTCGTCGATTTTGGGCTGGCGGGCCTTCCACACCTTGATCATGTCTTCGATGACATGGGCGCAGTCGCCGACAATCGACAGATCGACCGCGACGTTCTTGTTGATCGAGCTGGGATCGATATCGATATGGATCTTCTTGGATTTCGGCGAGAAGGCGTTCAGCCGTCCGGTAACGCGGTCGTCGAACCGGGCGCCGATATTGATCATCACATCGCAATCGTGCATCGCCATGTTGGCTTCGACGGTGCCGTGCATCCCCAACATGCCGAGGAACAGCGGATCCGACCCCGGAAATGCGCCCAGGCCCATCAGGGTCAGGGTGCAGGGGAAGCCGGTCATCCGCACGAACTGAGTCAGAAGCTGACAGGCGGCCACGCCCGAATTGATCACGCCGCCGCCGACATAGAAAATCGGACGCTTGGCCCCGGCGATCATCTCGACCGCTTGTTCGATGGCGCGGAGGTCACCCTTAACCTGCGGGTTGTACTTCGATTTCGTCTTCGATGGCGGCTGATAGAGGCCGCGATTCTGCACCACGTCCTTAGGTAGATCGATCAGCACCGGCCCCGGCCGTCCCGAGCGGGCGACGTGGAACGCCTCGTGCACGGTGCGCGCCAGGTTGTTGGTGTCCTTGACCAGATAATTGTGTTTGGTGCAGGGGCGGGTGATGCCGGTGATATCGGCTTCCTGAAAGGCGTCGTTGCCGATCAGATGGGTCGGCACCTGCCCGGTCAGGCAGACCAGCGGCACCGAATCGCACTGCGCGTCGGCCAGGCCGGTTACAGCGTTGGTCGCTCCCGGACCCGAGGTCACCAGTACGCAGCCGACCTTGCCGGTCGAGCGGGCATAGCCCTCGGCAGCATGAACCGCTGCTTGTTCGTGCCGCACCAGGATATGACGAATGCGATTTTGCTTGGCCAGCTCGTCATAGATCGGGAGCACGGCACCGCCGGGGTACCCGAAAATCACGTCCACGCCCTGATCGACCAGGGCCTTGAGGAGGATTTCCGCTCCGGTCATCGTATCGTGGTGCACCATATCAGCCCCTTGAACTCAAATTAATGCCGCCACGCCATTGGAGTCCAACGGCGCGAAGGCGCACAACCTATCGCCATGTCAAACGGGGGTCAAGCGGAACTGGCGAACTTTCATAAAGATTGTGGTCATCAAACTTTCCGAAAGTTGCGCATCTAGGACTATATCCGGCTTAAGTCGATGCCGCACCCAGGTCATTTGGCGCTTGGCATAGGCCCGTGTGGCGCTTTGGGCGGCTGCGATGGCTTCGTCCAGTGGACGTTCGCCCTGGCAATAGCTGCCCAGGTCGCGCAGACCCAGCGCTTTCATGATCGGCAAAACAGGGTCGAGATTGCGGGCGAGAAAATCACGGGCTTCGGCAACGGCTCCCGCATTGACCATCGCCAGGAAGCGGCCGTCGCATGCTTGCCGCAGCCGTTCGCGCTGCGGGGCGAGCGCCAGGGTAAGCCACCGCGCCGCCACCGCGCCTTCACGCGGTTCGGTCTGCCACGCCGCCAGCGAGCGGCCGGTTGCCGACAAAACTTCCCAGGCGCGGATCATCCGCTGGCTGTCGCCAAGGGGGAGGCGGGCCGCCATCACCGGATCGATTTCGGCCAAACGGTGGTGAAAGGCGGCATTGCCCAGGGTCTCGAACAGCGTGCGGGCCTCGGCACGGGCTTCGGGGGGGATTTCGGGGATCGGCGACAGGCCATCCATCAAGGCTTCGAGGTATAGACCCGTGCCGCCGACCACGACCGGCAGGCGGTTCGAATTCCAGGCGGCATTGATTTCCGCAGTGGCAAGATCGCGCCAACGCGCTGCCGAACAAGGCTCGGCCGGGTCGATCAGTCCATATAGGCGATGGGGGGCTCGGGCCAGATGGGCTGGTCCCGGACGGGCGGTGAGGATCGGCAGTGCGTCATAGACCTGCATCGAATCGGCGTTGATCACCACGCCATCGAAAGCGACCGCAAGCGCGAGCGCCAGTCCCGATTTACCCGAAGCGGTGGGGCCAGCGATCACAACGGCACAAGGAAGAGTCATCGTCGGGGGCAGGGTCCGGGTTCGCGGTGGGGTGCTTGGGTCTTAGCGGACTGGCAGCTGGGGGGCGTCGTTCGCATGATCGGGGCACCGGGGGCCGGGCCGTTCCCAACACGTGGAAACAGCCCGGCCAAAGCGTCAGATCCAGCCGTCCTGGTGTAGGACCTGGCACTGGGGTTCGTCGCCGTTGCGGGCGCGAACGCGGCCGATCCGCAGCACGGTCTCGCCATGTTCGGTCAGCAGACGCGCCGCTTCGTCGGCTTGATCGGGCGCAACCACCAGGGCCATGCCGATCCCGCAATTGAAGGTGCGGGCCATTTCTGTGGCAGCGACCTTGCCCTCGAATGCCAGCCAGCGGAACACTGGCGGCGGTGCCCAGGCGGCTCCGTCGATCTCGGCGACCACGCCCTGGGGCAGGACGCGCGGCAGATTCTCGATCAGTCCCCCGCCAGTGATGTGAGCCAGCGCCTTGACGGTTCCGGCGCGGATCGCCGCGAGTGTGCTCGCGACATAGATCCGGGTCGGCTCCAGTAGAGCTTCCCCCAGCGGACGGGCGGGCGCGAACGGGGCCGGGTCATTATAAGACAGCCCGCCACGCTCGACGATACGGCGGACCAGCGAGAAGCCGTTGGAATGGACGCCGGATGAGGCCAGCCCCAGCACGACGTCACCGGGGGCGACATCGATCAAGGGCAGCAGATGCCCGCGTTCGGCGGCGCCGACCGCGAACCCGGCCAGATCGTAATCGCCATCGGCATACATGCCGGGCATTTCGGCTGTTTCGCCACCGACCAGGGCGCAGCCAGCTTGGCGGCAGCCTTCGGCGATGCCGGAAACGATCGCCTTGCCTGCGGCGACGTCAAGCTTTCCGGTGGCGAAATAGTCGAGGAAGAGCAGAGGCTCTGCTCCCTGGACCACCAGATCGTTGACGCACATCGCCACCAGATCGATGCCGACCGTATCGTGTCGGCCTGCCTCGATGGCGACTTTCAGCTTGGTGCCGACGCCGTCGGTGGTGGCGACCAGGATCGGGTCGGCAAAGCCGGCAGCGCGAAGGTCGAACAGCGCCCCGAAGCCACCCAGGCCGGCGGCAGTGCCGGTGCGGGCGGTCGAACGGGCCAGCGGCTTGATGGCCTCGACCAGAGCCTCGCCAGCATCGATATCGACGCCGGCATCGCGGTAGGTCAGGCCTTGCTTTTCATCATGCGCGGGAATGGGCTTCCTCGTGGGATTCGGTGTGATATGTTCGGGTCGGAACGGGTTGGCCGAAGATACTTGATCCCGGACGGTTTGCAATGGCTTCTCTCCGGCGCCGACTCGGCGCATTGATTCTGTTATGTGTTCTCACCATCGTCGTGACCGGGCCGCGTGCCCTGGCCGCCGATACCTTCACCGTGCGCGGGCTTGACGTAGACGTCACCGCTGCGACTGTCACCGCTGCGAAGGAGCAGGCGTTGGCCGAAGCCGAGCGAACCGGCTTTCGCCGCATGCTTGAACGGCTTACCACCCCTGCCGATCTCGCAAGGCTGCCTGCAACCGATGCTCGCCAATACGTGCGCGATGTCGCGGTCGAACAGGAACGGTCGTCGGCGGTGCGTTATCTCGCCACGATGACGGTGCGTTACAATCCCGCGGCGGTAAAAAAGCTGCTGCGCGAGGCTGGCGTGAAGTTCGCCGAGCCGCGATCACGCGCACTGGTGGTCGTGCCCGTGCTGCGCCCGGCTGGTGGTGCCCTGCCCACGGTTTGGGACGAGCCTAGTCCGTGGCGGGCGGCGTGGGTCGCGCAGGGCGGCGGCGGTTTGGTTCCGCTGGCGGTTGCCGCCTCCGTGGCCGATCCGACCGTGGCTTCCCCTCCTGTCGATCGCATCGTGGCTCTTCAGCCCGATATCCTGGCGGCAATCGGGGCACGTTATCGCACTGGCGATGTGCTGGTGGCCGTCGCCACGGTGAATGCGGCCGGAGCTGTCGAGGTAACGCTTGGCGGTGGCGGCTCTTTGCACCGGCCGTTCGACAGCAAGACCTTCACGGCCGAGGGCGGTCCCGAGGCGGCGATGCGTACTGCCGTGGCCGAGATCGCCCAGGGGTACGAGACCCAATATAAGCAGCAGAACATGCTGGCCTTCGATCATGCCGCCACTCTGCCCACCATCGCGCCTCTTTCAGGGCTGGGCGATTGGCTGGTTCTGCGCGAACGACTGGGCCGGGTGCCTCATGTCCGGCGGTGGGAGATCGTGTCGTTGACGCGCGACGAGGCCGCCCTGTCTCTGCATGTTGTTGGCGAGACCGATCAGGTCCGTGCCGCCTTGGCCTCTGCCGGATTGAATCTAGAGCAGGCCGAGGGGGTATGGACCCTGCGGATCGGAGGCGCGCGATGAAAAACGATGTTTCGACGATCGCTGTGACCGAGATGACTCCTGGCCAGCGGCTGCGCTTCTGGTTGACCTGCGCCATCGTCTTCGTGCTGTTGCTGTGGTTATTACGGGGGGTGTTGCTGCCTTTTGTCGCCGGGATGGCGGTGGCATATTTCCTTGATCCTCTCGCCGACCGATTGGAAGAGAAAGGGTTCTCGCGCACTCTGGCGACGACGGCGATCACTCTTGCCTTCTTCGCGATCTTCATTCTGGCGCTGATGGTGCTGGTGCCGGTGGTCGAACAGCAATCGCTGACCTTTATCGAGCGAGTGCCGACCTATATCCGCGCACTCGGCGATCGGGCCGGGCCGCTGCTCGACGAACTGAGACACCGTTTATCGGTCGATCAGATCGATAAGATTCAAGGGGCAATCGGCACTTATGCCGGGACCGTGGTCGGCTGGCTGGCCGGTCTGGTCCGCGATCTGCTGAAGGGCGGTATCGCGGTGGTCAGCTTGCTGTCGCTGGTGTTCATTACCCCTGTGGTGACGTTCTACCTGCTGCGCGACTGGGATCAGATCGTCGCCACTATCGACGGATGGCTGCCACGTCCCCATGTTGAGACGATCCGATCCGAAATGCGCAAGATCGACCGTACCCTGGCCGGGTTCGTGCGCGGTCAGGCGACGGTTTGCATAACCCTGGCCGCGTTTTATGGTTTGGGGCTGACCGCCGTCGGGCTCGATCTCGGGCTGTTGATCGGTGCGGCGACCGGGATCGGCGCTTTCATTCCCTATGTTGGGATGCTGGTCGGGCTGGTGGTCAGCTTCTCTCTGGCGGTGGCGCAAGGGGGTGGCTGGACTTTGCTGGTTGGGGTCGGCGGCGTCTTTTTGATCGGCAATCTGCTTGAAGGCTACGCTCTGACGCCTAAATTGGTTGGCGGTCGTGTCGGTCTGCACCCAGTCTGGATTATCTTCTCGTTATTAGCCGGTGGGGCATTGTTCGGATTCGTTGGTATTTTGCTGTCGGTGCCTACCGCGGCAGTGATTGGGGTCGTGACCCGGTTCAGCCTGCAACGCTACCTCTCCAGTTCGCTCTATCACGGCGGCGAGGCGACGCCGGACAGATGACCGAGGCACAGCTTCCCCTTGATCTCGGTCACCGGCCGGCGCTTTCGGCCGGTGACTTTCTTGTCGCTCCCTGCAATGCCGACGCTCATGCTTGGTTGGAGCGCTGGCCGATATGGCCCGGTGCGGCATTGGTGCTGACCGGCCCGCCCGGCAGCGGCAAGACTCATCTGGTCCATCTGTTTTCTGCCTCCAGCGGGGCCGTCACCATCTCTGCCGCCGATCTGACCGTCGAGGCGCCGCCCCATCTGTTGGCCGGAGCCGGGGCGGTGGCGGTCGAGGATTGCGATCAGGCAGCCGCCGCCGGGCAACTGGACGAAGCCGCCTTGTTCCACCTGATCAATCTGGTGCGCGAGACGCGGGGACATTTGTTGCTGACGGGGCGAGAAGTGGCTGCCCGCTGGCCGTTGCGGCTGGCCGATCTGATTTCGCGTCTGCGCGCAATGCCTGCGGTGGCGATCGGTGGTCCCGACGACGCGCTGTTGGCGTCGGTACTGGTCAAGCTTTTCGCCGACCGCCAGATCAAGGTGGGCGAGGAGGTGGTAAGCTACCTGTTGGGGCGGATGGAGCGCAGCTTTGCCGCCGCCGCCGCCCTGGTTGAAAGCCTCGACCGCGCCGCGCTGGCCGGTCAGCGGGCGGTAACTGTGCCGCTGGCCCGCGCCGTCCTTGATGGCGTCACTCCCCCCACGGATGAAGAAGACTTAGCTTAAGTCCGCTCGGAACGCTGGCGTGAGCGACGTCGAGATCGGAGGCAGTTACCGGAATCCGCACTGGTCCCATCGCCAGCGGCAACTCTATGACCCGCCCACCCGGTGCTGCCTCGGTATAGGACACGAGGCGGCTGGCGGTCAGGGTGGCGCGGAGGGATTGGCCGCGCAACGGGTTGACCGAGACCAGCAGCACCCGCCGCAATACCCGGCCCGGTGCGGCATAGGTGATCACTCCCACCGCGCCGCGCGACCATAATTCTTCGTCGGCGACGGCCAGCGCCGCGACGCGGCGGGCGTCCGGTTCGAAGGTAAACGCCGCCAGGGGCAAATCGGTGTCGAACAGCCACGACCCATCGGCCAGCGACCACGCGCTGCGGCGTCCGTTGCGCACGGTCCAGAATAGACCATCGTCACTCAGGTTCGCCGAATTGCCCTGGGCATGGACGGTGTAAATAGGGGGGCGGCGTAAGTCGATTGGCATTCCGACCGGCCAGGCGTCGAGGCGGATTCGTCCTTCGCCATCGGTACCGCCGTCGGTTTGCTGTCGCAACAGCAATCGTCGGGGGCGGGGTTCTCCCGTGACTGGAACGCTCAGTTGGGTATAGGTCGTGTTCGACATCCGCATGGTGACGCGGCCGCCTTCATCGCGCATGCGGACGTTCGATCCTCCGCCGAGAACCGCTTCGTCAGGGCCAAGTGTGCCGAACAGTGGCAACAGGACGGCAACGACAGCAAGGATCGGTACGGTGAACGCAAAGAACTTCAGGGCGACAAGAGCCCCTCCAAAGAACGGCCATATGCTGCGCATGCATAATGATCCCCAGGCGCGGCTGCCCATCTCCGACGCAGGGCCAGCTTACGACGGGTCGGCATCGCTCGCAACAGGGCCAGTTCCTCGCCATGTTACGATGACTTTTCATTGTTGGGTTTCAGGCTCATCCTGATATGTCGCAAATCTCGGGGGATCGGGTCCGATCGCCCAGACCCTCGGCGAAGCTTGGCGTTTTGGTCAACCGAGGAGCTGTCCGGTGATCGAAGTTCGCAATATCACCAAGACGTTCGGTGTCTTCCGGGCGCTGGATGACGTCTCTTTGCTGGTCCCGAAGGGAAAGCTGGTGGCGCTGCTGGGGCCGTCCGGCTCGGGCAAGACGACACTTCTCCGTATTCTTGCCGGGTTGGACGCGCCCGATCACGGTACGGTTATCCTGGATGGGGTCGAGGCGACCGAGCGGAAAGCGCGGGATCGCGGCATCGGCTTTGTCTTTCAGCATTATGCGCTGTTTCGCCACATGACTGTTGCCGACAACATCGCCTTCGGCCTGACCGTGCGGAAAGGTAAGGACCGTCCGCCCCGCGCCGAGATCGACCGCCGGGTCGCTGCGCTGCTTGATCTGGTCCAGTTGAGCGGTCTGGCCGGGCGCTATCCCACTCAATTGTCAGGCGGGCAGCGTCAGCGTGTCGCCCTGGCTCGTGCCCTGGCGGTCGAACCCCGTCTGCTGCTGCTCGACGAGCCGTTCGGTGCGCTCGATGCCCAGGTGCGTAAGGAATTGCGCCGCTGGCTGCGCCGTCTCCACGACGAACTGGGGCTGACCGGGGTGTTCGTCACGCACGATCAGGAAGAGGCTCTGGAGGTCGCCGACGAGGTAGTGGTGATGAACAAGGGCCGAATCGAACAGATCGGCAGCCCCGCCGCGATCTACGATTCACCGGCAACGCCGTTTGTCTTTAGCTTTCTTGGTCATGTCAATGCTCTGTCTTGTTATGTCAAGGACGGAGCCACGACCCTTTTCGGTCGTACTGTTGGCGTGTCCGCACCGGATGGTGCGGCGATCGCTTTCATTCGTCCGCACGATATTGTCTTGGTCCCTCCGGTTCCCGGTCAACCGTATGGTGTGGTGCGCCAGATTTCGGTGTTGGGTCCAGTGGTGCGGATCGATCTCGATCTGCCCGGTGATGCGTCAATCGAAACCGAACTGAGCCGAGATGCTTTTTCTCAGTTGGTTATCGATCGTGGTGCGACGGTTTCACTGACGTTGCGCCGGGTCCGGGTCTTTGTCGGGACGTCCGGTCCGTGGGAGGGGGAGACGGGATGATTCTTCACCTATCGTCGTATTTTTAGTTGCGGGTCGAGAGGGGCGTAGCTATATACTGCAATGCAGCAAAGGCATTGGCGCGAACCTGCGTCAGCTGTCTTTCCTGGACGTTTCCTCCCTGACCTTGGGCCGTGCGGGTAACCGCGCGGCCTTTTTTTGTCGCTATTCTCCGATCCGTTTCACCCCACCGTCTCAAGGATAAGCCAACGCCCGCGAAGCCGAGCGGGACGCCGACGCGAGCGCGAAGAACTTGAGGCCAAGACGGCGAACAGACGCAAGGCAGGCGGTGCCCGCGAGAAAGCCGTCCTCATGGCATTTATCGACGGACTGCCGGACGACGAGCGCCAAGCCCTCGAGCAGGGCTTCCGGGATCACCTCGCCGGAACTGTCCCCGCCATTATTGCCGCACGATTCAAGGGGGGGAAGACGTGGTGCGCCGATCCGATCATCAAAGGCAAGGCGCTGTGATATATTGGGGGAATGATAGGTTACAAATAGCCACTTAATCACATTATGGTTTTTTAAATTGGCGTAATTACAATCTTGTAATTCCCATCCATCTTTATAGAAGACCCGGATATTATCAATGATGACGTCGTTACATCAAAAAAATAGCTCTGGTACTGAGGGGAGAAATCGCAGTGATATGCACCCCCAGTTAGCCATTCTGTCTCCGTAAGGTGAATTTCCCCGAACTCCATCGTCCCAACAGACATGCGCGCAATAGTTTTAATGGAACGCGCCACACCTTTAGCGGTGTATGTGACATTACAATTAAATACAGGGCAATTTTGATTAATTTTGAAGTTTTCATAAAGGTATGTTTGAAAATTACTGAGCGACACGATTGCCTCCATTGAAAATGAGAGCTCGCCTACGAATTCAAGCTCTTGGCTGGAATCCCCCAGAGGGGTAAAAAGCACCCTTTGATTTTATATTTAAAATATTAATCCCGCACAAGGCTGCAAGCACGCGTTTCGCCATAACTATCGAGCTCGCAAAATAACGGGGCGGACGGCTGTGCACGCCGCCCGCCCCTCGCCCCGTCAAAAGGAAGTCTCGTGAGAGGGTCTATCGCGTTCGGCAATACGCTCACTCACCCACGCATCCACCTCCGACAACAGCCACGCGACCCGATTCGGCCCGAGCTGTACCCGCTTGGGGAATTTGCCCGCCGCTTCGAGACGCCCGATGTGTTGGGGTGTGTACGGGATGCCGCACAGTGTTTTCAGCTCCTTTTTCGACACGAGCCGCTTGTCGTACTGAGTCATCGGATATCTCCCTTTCGGGAGGCATCGCGATGCCTCGGTGGAAAAGCCGCACCGGTAGGCGGAAAAAGGCTATCGCGGTAACACGGTGATGTCCATCTGATCCCAAGCGCTGGCAGGGTTATAGAAATATGGATTCCAGTTGAACATCGATGATTAGGTAGCCCTTCAATCGTCCTGACCTGCTAATATTTCTAAAGCCACGGCAAAAGAAGAAACCGCTCCCATCCCGTGAAATCGCATTGGCGACAAGGCTTTGAGCAATGAGGCCAACGCTTTTTATGTCTCGCGCGCTATCAGCAAGTTCAAACGGTATTGGGCGTCCTTCGTCGGGGACGAATATCCTTCCTTTATACGTATTGCTGTTGTAGCTGGATACTCGACCATAAATATCTACGGGGTTTGAGCTACGTTCTGTGATGTCTATGTATTCAAATGTTTCAAAATTGAGGGCGCTCGAAAAAGGCGCTGCGCGGCCATAAATGGTCGGGGTGATCGTAGCGGTCTTTGCAGATTCCGATATAATAATTGGCCTGTGCATTTTCTTGATTGAGAGCTCGCATTTTTCAATTACGGCATCAAATCGCTCTTGATCTTGCGGCTTTACGTCGATATTTAGTTTTTTCGCTTCTTCGTACTGCTGTCCGAGAGTTTTTGCGAAATCTACGTGGAACCCCAGGGTCTCCGATACGACGTAGTCGTATGCGGATGTCATGAGATGCCCAAGAACTGAGTTTTGCGGCGTCTGTCCGAGGGCATAAATGCCTGCAACCACTGTCGCGATAAATTTCCAGCTTCCTGGCTCTGCGGGGAGTGCCAGGATTTTCGCGCCCTTGAGGGAGGGGGCTTCTGTTATGATTGTACCATTCAGGACAAGATGCGTTGTTAGGGGCAAGGGATCGCTGGAACCCAGCGAGTGCCTGAGCAACATCATAGAAATCGATCTCGTTTTTCCTTGCGATGCCGCCGTCAAACGAGAGCGTGAAGCTTAGGGGCTGGGCAGTCATCCGTCTTTCGCCTCCCTGAATGCTGTGGCGCAGTGGCGCCGACCCTTTGAACTTACGACTGTCGTCAGGGGTGGGCAATTATTCGGAGTGGTGTGCCGGAAAAAAGTTGCCTTTCGGTCGGCTGCGCCGCACCTCCGCCCGCGCGTTTGTGCCCTCCGTTAGGTAACATCCTGGCGTCTTAGGTAACGGGGCGTGGGTAACGGTATGTGCCCCGCCAAGGCTGTTCGGTTGTTCGGTGGGGTGTGGTTGGGATTGGCGGTTTTCCGCGCTTTCCGTGGGGCTTAGGTAATGCGCCGCTGCGCATGTTACCTATTTCGTTACCTAAACAGCCCCGGAAACGGCCAAGGGCTTAACGGTTTCCCGTTAAGCCCTTGAAAAGAATGGTGCCGGCGAAAGGATTCGAACCCTCGGCCCGCGCATTACGAATGCGCTGCTCTACCAACTGAGCTACGCCGGCACTGAATGTCGGCGGAAGTTACAGGTGTCTTCGGGAAAATGCAAGAGTGTCGCGCTTGCTTTCGTTCGGGATTGCCAGGAAAAGAGCGATCCAAGCTCTTGACCCGGAAAAGCGCAGTCCCATATCAAGCTTAACATGTTTCGTCCAGGAGGCCGACTTATGAGACAGCGCAACACCCGGGTTCTGGTCGCGGTCGAGGATAACGGCAGGCAGACCGCCCTTGCGGCAACTATGTTGGTTTCTTTGTTAATTCTTGCTTCGGTTCTGTTGGCCTGATTCTTTCAGCCGTAATGGCTGCTGACGATGGCTGTTTTTCATTCCAGGTGATTACGGAGCGGTCTTTATTGGCCGCCCGTATTCTTTCTTATTTGTGATCGTTGATGCGAACCTCATCACATGGGAGTGGTCTCACATGCTTGATGAGGTTTTCTCTGTTCACCGCAGTAGCTGCGTTGCGACGATTGGGCGTGCAGTTCATCCACTGGTTCGACAGAATACCGGCTTGGTTGCGCTGGAATGGCGGCTTGCTGAAAAAATATGACTTAAATCGGCCTTGTTAGCTGGACGGGGAATGGGTCTCGGTATATGGAAGGTTATTATCGTTTGATAATTAATGGAGTCGGCGATGTATCCAAATTGGATATTAAGAATTTCTCTCTGCTTTGTTCTTCTTGCCCAGCTTCCCGGCGCTTTTGCTGAACTCGTTGTGTCAGCCGCTGAGGGGGAACTGATATGGATGTTAGTTCATTCTCTAGCAGTAATTGGAGACTTTTATTTTTGCTATAAAATAATACGAGACGGCATCGACTGATAATAATTCTAAGATCATCGGTGAATGCGGTTTATCAGGTTATTATCTGAGGTCCATATTTTGGACATATCGAGAGTGGTCTGGTCCGAATCCGCTCAGCAAAAATCTTCCGAGCATTATGCGAACGGCCAAACGGCCGGAGGGCTGCGCCCTCCGGCGATGACGAGCTAAACTTTGTTTTGCGTCTCAGCGAAGCCGATTAACTGCACCCCGTCGTGCCGCCGCAGGTGTCGCATTTCAGACAGGTGCCGTTGCGGACCAGGGTGAAGTTGCCGCATTCGGGACAAGCGTCACCTTCATAGCCCTTCATCCGGGCGGTGCGGATCCGTTCGGCGCGATCATCCAAACGCTCCAACCTCATATCAGCATCGATCTCGGCGGCGGGGGCGAGTGCCGCCGGTGCCGCCAACAGCATTTCTCCGGTTGAATCGGCGGTCAGCGCCGTCTGGACCGCGCGTTTCGGGAACATCGAACGGACATATCCCTTTGACGCGACGCGCTTGACGACTTCCAGCTGGCGGGCCGAGGCGCGGGAATCAAGCTGGCCTTCGGCTGCGCCGCGCCCGAGCGTGTCGGGGGTCAAGTCGGCGGGTTCGACATGGGCCAGATCGTTACGGCCCAGGTACGAGATCGCCAGTTCGCGGAAGATATAATCGAGGATCGACGACGACATCTTGATCGTCTCGTTGCCTTCGACCATTCCCGAAGGCTCAAAACGGGTGAAGGTGAAGGCTTCGACGAATTCTTCGAGCGGAACGCCATACTGAAGACCGACCGAGATCGAAATGGCGAAATTGTTCATCATTGCCCGGAAAGCGGCGCCTTCCTTGTGCATATCGATGAAGATTTCACCGAGACGCCCATCCTCGTACTCGCCGGTCCGCAGATAGACTTTGTGACCGCCAACGATCGCTTTCTGAGTATAGCCCTTGCGACGGTCGGGCAGTTTGGAACGGCGGCTGGCCAGACGTTCGACCATCTTTTCGGCAACGATCCCGGCCCGCGTCGCCGCCGGAGCATCGGCGATGGAGTCGGCCAGTTCTCCAGCATCGTCGAGCAGGGCGGCCTGGAGCGGTTGGCTCAGTTTCGAGCCGTCGCGATACAGGGCGTTGGCCTTGACCCCCAGCCGCCACGACAGCAGATAGGCTTCCTTGCAGTCCTCGACGGTTGCCGAGTTGGGCATATTGATCGTTTTGGAGATCGCGCCGGTAATGAAGGACTGCGCCGCAGCCATCATTCGGATATGGGCATCGACCGACAGCAGGCGGGTGCCGGTCCGGCCGCAGGGGCTGGCACAATCGAACACCGCCAGATGTTCGGGCGTGAGGAACGGCGCGCCTTCCAGAGTCATCGCGCCAGTGACGTGCAGGTTCGCGGCCTCGATCTGCTCGCGCGGGAACCCCAGCCAGCCCAGCAGGTCGAAGCCGGGATCGTTCAGCTTTGCTGAGGGAATGCCAAGCGATTGGATGCAGAATTGTTCGCCGAGACCGAACTTGTTGAAGACGAATTTGATGTCGAAAGCGGATTCAAGCTTGGATTCCAGCGTTGCCAGAGTCGCGGCATCGAAGCCCTTGGCGGCCAGGGTCTCGTGATTGATGAAAGGCGCATTCTTCAGCGTCGCGTGGCCGACGGCATGGCGAACGATCTCCGCAATGTCGCTCTCCCCGTAGCCAAGCGTGCGCAGAGCCTCGGGCACCATCCGGTTGATGATCTTGAAATACCCGCCGCCAGCCAGCTTCTTGAACTTGACCAGGGCAAAATCGGGCTCGATGCCGGTGGTGTCGCAATCCATCACCAGGCCAATCGTTCCGGTCGGCGCGATCACCGAGACCTGAGCGTTGCGGAAGCCAAACCGCTGGCCCTTGTCGAGGGCGACATCCCAGGCCCGCCGAGCGGCCGCGACCAGGGTGGCGTCGGGGCAATTGGCGGCGTCGAGCGGTACCGGCGGCACCGACAGCCCTTCATAGCCGCTGCCCAGGCCATGGGCGGCCCGGCGATGGTTGCGGATCACCCGCAGCATCGATTCGCGATTGAGCGGGAAGTCGGCGAACGCCCCCAGCGCTTCGGCCATATCGGCAGATGTCGCGTAGGATTCGCCAGTCATCAGCGCGGTGATCGCGGCGATCAGGGCGCGGCCATGCTCGCTGTCATAAGGGATACCGTTGGCCATCAGCAAGCCGCCGACATTGGCGTAGCCAAGGCCCAGGGTACGGAAGCGATAGGATAGTTCGGCGATGCGGTCGCTGGGGAACTGAGCCATCAGCACCGAAACTTCCAGCACCATCGTCCACAGTCGCACCGCGTGGCGGAAGCCCTCAATGTCGAACTTGCCGTCCGGGTCGCGGAAGCACAACAGGTTGAGCGAGGCCAGATTGCAGGCGGTATCGTCGAGGAACATGTATTCCGAACACGGATTCGACGCGTTGATCCGCCCCGATTCCGGGCAGGTGTGCCACTCGTTGATGGTGGTGTCGAACTGGATGCCGGGATCGGCGCAGGCCCAGGCGGCTTCGCCGATCTGTTCCCACAGATCGCGGGCTTTCAGCGAGCGGATCACCTTGCCGGTGGTGCGGTGGGTCAAAGCCCAGTCGGCGTCTTCGGTGACAGCCGTCAGGAATGCGTTATCGACCCGTACCGAATTGTTCGAATTCTGGCCGGAAACGGTCAGATAGGCTTCGGAATCCCAGTCGGTGTCCATCACCGGGAAATCCATCTTGGAATAGCCCTGACGGGCGAACTGGATCACCCGCTGGATGTAATTCTCGGGGATTTCCGAGCGGCGGGCAGAGAGGATCGCCGTCTTCAGCTTGGTGTTGCGCTTTGGGTCGAAGCGGGCGTCGTCTTTGACGGCACCGTCGGCGCGGCAGGCTTCCATCACTTCGGTCAGATGGCGGGCGGCAAGGCGCGAGCCGGTGACTAGCGCCGCCACCTTCTGCTCTTCACGCACTTTCCAGGCGATAAAGGATTCGACGTCGGGATGATCGACATCGACGACGACCATCTTGGCGGCGCGGCGGGTGGTTCCGCCCGATTTGATTGCCCCGGCGGCGCGGTCGCCGATCTTGAGGAAGCTCATCAGTCCCGACGAGCGCCCACCGCCCGACAGCTTTTCGCCCTCGCCACGCAGACGCGAGAAGTTGGTGCCGGTGCCGGAACCGTACTTGAACAGCCGGGCCTCGCGCACCCACAGATCCATGATCCCGCCGTCGTTGACCAGATCGTCTTCGATCGACTGAATGAAACAGGCGTGGGGCTGCGGATGTTCGTAGGCCGAGTTGGATTTGATCAATTCGCCGGTTCGGTAATCGACATAGGAATGACCCTGGCCGGGTCCGTCGATGCCATAGGCCCAATGCAACCCGGTGTTGAACCATTGCGGTGAGTTCGGCGCGGCCATCTGTCGGGCCAGCATATGGGCGAGTTCGTCGCGGAAGGCCAGCGCATCGTCCTCGCTATCGAAATAGCCGCCTTTCCAGCCCCAGTAGGTCCAGGTTCCGGCCAGCCGGTCGAAGACCTGCCGGGCCGAGGATTCGCCAACGAAGCGGCTGGCTTCGGGCAACGCCGCCAGGGCGATGGGATCGGGTTCGGAGCGGGACAGCCATTCCGGCACCCCCGGTTCGACAACCGGACGGGTGGCGGCCGGAACTCCAGCCTTGCGGAAATATTTCTGGGCGAGAACGTCGCTTGCCACTTGCGACCACGCAGCGGGAATTTCGATGTTGGTGGCGGAGAACACCACCGATCCATCGGGATTGCGGATCTCGCTTGATGCCGTGCGGAACTCGATCCCGGCATAGGCTGACTGGCCGACTCGGGTGAAGTGTCGCTGGACCCGCATGGCTTTTCCTTCGTGTGGTAGGGGGGGACGGGGAAAAGCCCCGGCGGAGGCCATCCTATGCCGGATCGGCCGCGTCGGTCAATATCTAGGTTATCAACAGGTTTTTACACAATATATAGGGTCATGCCTCTGTCGCGCTGCGGGTGTGGTGACGCCAGCTTTCGAGTGAATACAGTGCGATCGAGGCCCAGATGCAGGCAAAAGTGACCATTGTGTGCGGTCCGGGAACCTCGCCAAAAGCCAACACCGCCAGCAGAAAATGGCCGGTCGGGGCGACGTACTGGAAGAAGCCCAGCGTGGCATAGCGCAGTCGCATCGCGGCGGCGGCGAACCACAGCAGGGGGAGGGCGGTGACGGGACCGCCCGCGATCAGTGCCGCCGCCAATTCGGGCGAACCGCCGAACAATGGGTCTCCCGACATTCCCCGCCAGATCAGGTAGGCCAGCGCCAGCGGTGCCATCAACCCGGTCTCGATCGTCAGTCCGGTCAGCGGTGCCACTGCGGGGAGTTGCTTGCGCAGCAGTCCATAGATGCCGAACGAGACCGCCAGCAGGATTGCCAGCCAGGGCGGTTGATCTCCGGCGATCAGCATCGGTTCGGCCACGCCGACGACTGCCAGGGCGACCGCCAGCCATTGCAGCGGCCGCAGTCGTTCTTTCAGGACCAGGACGCCCAAGGCGACGTTGATCAGGGGGTTGAGAAAATACCCCATGCTGGCTTCCAGCACGTTGCCGCCGGACACCGCTGCAATGAACACCAGCCAGTTGATGCTGATGCACAGAGTCGAGGCGGTCAGCACCAAAAGGCGGCGTTTGGAATTCACGAGAAGCCGCAATTCGTCGAAGCGTCGTTCGCGCCAGATCAGGAAGACGACGAACAGCAACGACCACAAGATACGGTGGGCGAGCACCTCGGCGGGTGGTACGGTTGCCACCATTTTCCAGAACGCAGGGAACATTCCCCACGAGCCATAGCAGGCCAGAGCGAAAAAGACGCCTTCGCGGGTGCGGGCGGAAGAAGCGGGGGGAGGGGAGGGGACCATGCCCGGACGATGCCCGAGCCATCCTGGTTCCCGCAACCCCTCCTTGGATATATTTTAAGAAAAAAGGGACAGGTCAGTATCATCCGCCTGTCCATGGAGGAAGCCTTTTTGCCCTATTCGGCGGCGGACCCTTTCAGCCGTTCGATCCGCGCACCGCAGGCGGCAAGCTTCTCTTCGACCCGCTCATAGCCCCGGTCAAGGTGATAGACCCGGTTGACGATGGTTTCGCCCTCGGCGGCCAACGCCGCCAGGATCAGCGAGATCGAGGCGCGCAGATCGGTCGCCATCACCTCGGCTCCCGACAGGCGGGGCACGCCTCGCACGATTGCCGACGCGCCATGGACGTTGATGCGCGCCCCCATCCGAGTCATTTCAGGGACATGCATGAAGCGGTTTTCGAAAATCGTTTCCGTCATCATCGACGCGCCCGAGGCGGTCGCCATCAGCGCCATCAACTGGGCCTGCATGTCGGTGGGAAAGCCGGGATAAGGTTCGGTCATGATATCGACGCCACGAATTTCGCGCCCTTCGGCCGCGATTCTCATCCCGCGCGGGGTCAATTCGACCAGGACGCCCGCCTCGATCAGCACTTTGGTTACCGCATCCATCAGATCTGGACGCGCGCCGATCAGTT
This sequence comes from Magnetospirillum molischianum DSM 120, assembly GCF_000294655.1. Taxonomy (GTDB): domain Bacteria; phylum Pseudomonadota; class Alphaproteobacteria; order Rhodospirillales; family Magnetospirillaceae; genus Phaeospirillum; species Phaeospirillum molischianum. Next base: position 65,156 of record NZ_CAHP01000009.1, on the reverse strand, counting down.
CGATGTCGCCTCGTGTGATCGCGGCGGCGATGGCGTAGGACCCGGTCTCGATCCGGTCAGGCACCACCGAGTAGTTCGCTCCGTGCAGTCGATCGACTCCCTGTATCCGCAGGATACTGGTGCCGATCCCGTCGATCTTCGCCCCCATCGCCACCAAGCAATGCGCCAGATCGGCGACTTCCGGCTCGCGCGCGGCGTTCGAGATCACCGTCTCGCCCTCTGCCAGGGTCGCGGCCATCATGATGTTTTCGGTGCCGCCGACGGTAACCTGGGGGAAAACGATGTCGGCCCCCTTCAGGCGTCCGTTCACGCTGGCGACGATATAGCCGCCCTCCAGCGCGATCTTGGCCCCCATCTGCTCCAGCGCTTTCAGGTGCAGATCGACCGGACGGGTGCCGATGGCGCAACCGCCCGGCAGCGAGACCCGCGCCTGCCCCACACGCGCCAGCAGAGGCCCGAGAACGAGCACGCTTGCCCGCATCTTGCGGACCAGATCGTAGGGTGCGGTGGTGTTGCTGATCGTCGCTGCGGTCAGATCCAGGACCCGGCCGGTATGGCCGCCATCCGCCGAAGCGCCGTTCAGCAGCATCTCGACCCCATGCTGGGCCAGCAGATTCGCCATCGTGGTGATATCGACCAAATGGGGCAGATTCGACAGAGATAACGTCTCTTCGGTCAGCAGACAGGCCGGCATCAGCGTCAACGCGGCGTTTTTCGCGCCGCCAATGGTGATCGCTCCCCGAAGCGGCGTGCCGCCGATAATGCGGATCCTGTCCATGATCGAATCTGTTCCTTGACGAAAGCGGGGTGAGCGAGACGCCCCGTTTAGACCTCCCCCCCGACTCCGGTCAAGGGGGGCGACGTTCCAAAGTCGATTCTGCCACCAGTCTTACGGCTGGATCGCGACAAGAGCTTCGGGTAAAAGCCCGCTATGATTCTCACGCCCCTAGACCACGCCACCCTCGACCGCCTCGCCGCCGATTTTGATCGCGCCCTGGTGGACGACCCGCTTGCCCGTTCGGTATTCGCCCGCGTCACCGCGCTGCGGCCCGAGGGCGATCTGCTCACCCTCTCGACCGATCCTGATCAACTGTCGCAAGCAGTCGATCTGTGCCGTCGCTTCGGCTTTGGCATTCTTGATATGTCGCCAGCCGATCACTTCACTTGGGATGGCACCTCGGTCGCGATTCGGATCGAGCCCAGCGTGCTGGTGCATGAGATCGGCCACTATCAGCTTGCCGCTCCTGCCCGGCGCAAGGTCTACGATTTCGGTCTGGGAGCCGGACCGGAAACCGGCCGTAAGGACGAGGCGGACGCGGTGCAAAGCCTATTCCTGCCCGAACGCGATGTTGAGGAAGGACTCTGTTCGCTGCTCGGCATTCTCTGGGAGGCCGAACTGGGTCATCCCGCCGTGCTCGCCTTCCTTGAACAGAACTGGATGGAAGGCGGTGCCAACCTTCACAACGTCGCTCATTTCCGCAAGGTGGTACGGTGGCTATCCGAGATGGGGCTGATCGATACCGATGGCTGTCCGACGATGGCTGTCCGTGAAGAAGGCGACGAGACGTTCTTCGTTCGCTGGTATGCCGAGGGCTAAAGATCCTTCTGACTTTGACTAGGCCAAACAAAAACCCCCTCTTCCATCGATGGAAGAGGGGGTTTCCGTTTATTTAAGGCTCACATGCCTTAGCCGATTACTCGGCGGCGTCGCGACTGGTCGGCACTTCGGGCAGGCCGGCAAAGCGGCGCAGCAGGGCGAAGCGACGCCGGATCGCGTCTTCGGCGCTGTGGACCAGCCCCTTGTAACGCTCGGGGTCGGCACGCTCGACCATCTGGAACCGGGCCTCGGCCTTCATGAAGTCGGCGAGGTTCGAAGACGGATCCTTCGAGTCGAGGGTCAGCGGGTTTTCGTCGCTGCCGAACTTGCGCGGATCCCAGCGGTACAGCGGCCAGTATCCGGTCTCTACCGCCATCTTCTGTTGGTCGAGACCATGCGACAGGTCGTAGCCGTGGGCGATGCAGTGAGAGTAGGCGACAATCAGGGAGACGCCGGGGTAAGCGACGGCATCCTGGAAGGCACGAACGGTCTGCACATCGCGGGCACCGAAGGCGACATTGGCGACGTAAACGTCTCCATAGGCCATCGCCATCATCCCGAGATCTTTCTTCGGCAGCGACTTTCCGGCGGTGGCGAACTTGGCCGAGGCCCCGATCGGGGTGGCCTTGGACTGCTGGCCGCCCGTGTTGGAATACACTTCGGTATCCATCACCAGGATGTTGATGTTGCGACCCGAGGCGAAGATGTGGTCAAGGCCGCCATAGCCGATGTCATAAGCCCATCCGTCGCCACCGACGATCCAGACCACCTTTTCGGCCAGATAATCGGCGACCTGTTCCAGACGGCGGGCCTTGGAATCGTCGAGTCCGGCCAGGATGCGGCGCAGATCTTCGATACGGGCGCGCTGGGCATCGACGGCGACTTCGGTGTCCTGAACAGCGTGGGCGATCTCGGTGACCAGCCGCTCGGGCAGCTTGCCTTCCGCCGCCAGGGCGGAGAGCAGCAGCTTGGCATGTTCCTTGTGGCTGTCGAGAGCGAGGCGGAAGCCAAAGCCGAATTCGGCATTGTCCTCGAACAGCGAGTTGGCCCAGGCCGGGCCACGTCCGGCCGCGTTCTGAGTGTAGGGGGTGGTGGGCAGGTTGCCGCCATAGATCGACGAGCAGCCGGTGGCGTTGGCGATCATCAGCCGGTCGCCCCACAACTGGGACATCAGCTTCAGATACGGAGTTTCGCCACAGCCCAGGCAGGCGCCCGAGAATTCGAACAACGGCTGAAGCAACTGGGCGGTTTTGACGGTGGGAGCGCCCAGCTTGGCCTTATCGACCTCGGGCAGGGTCAAGAAGTAATCCCAATTCGCCACTTCGGCTTCAAGCAGCGGAATTTTGTCTTCCATGCGCAGGGCACGGCGGGACGGATCCTTCTTATCCTTGCCGGGGCAGACCTGGACACAGAGGGTGCAGCCGGTGCAATCCTCGGGAGCGACCTGAAGCAGATAGGTCTGCCCCTTGAACTCGCTGCCGCGATAATCGGCGTGCTTCAGGCTGGCCGGAGCGTTGGCCAGCGCCTCGGGTTCGACCACCTTGGCGCGGATCGCGGCATGGGGGCAGACCATCGCGCACTTGTTGCACTGGATGCAGGGGGCTTCGTCCCACACCGGGATTTCGGCGGCGATGTTGCGCCGCTCGAACCGGGCGGTGCCGGTCGGCCACACACCATCGACCGGGAAGCACGATACCGGCAGAAGGTCGCCCTGATTCGCCAGCATCATCGCGGTGACGCGCTTGACGAAATCAGGCGAATCGTTGGGTACCAGCGGCGGACGGGTGCGGTTGGCGGTGACGTGTTCGGGGATGATGACGGTCTGGAGGTTTTCCAGGGTGCCATCGACCGCGGCGAAGTTCTTGGCGACCAGCTTTTCCGACTTGCGGCCATAGGTCTTTTCGATCGCCTCTTTGATGTGGGCGATCGCTTCGTCGCGCGGCAGAACACCCGACAGGGCGAAGAAGCAGGTCTGCATGATGGTGTTGATGCGATTGCCCATGCCAGCGGCCAAAGCCACCTTACGAGCATCGATCACATGCAGCTTGAGCTTCTTGGCGATGATTTCTTCCTGGACCTCGCGGGGGAGGTGGTCCCACACCTCGTCCTTGTCATAGGGCGAGTTGAGCAGGAAGGTCGCGCCCGGCGCGGCATAGGTCAGCACGTCATACTTGTCGAGGAAGACGAAGTGATGGCAGGCGACGAAATCGGCCTGGTCGAGCAGATAGGCCGACTGGATCGGGTCGGGGCTGAAGCGCAGGTGGGAGATCGTGATCGCGCCTGACTTCTTCGAATCGTAGACGAAATAGCCCTGGCCCTGGAATCCGGCGTTCTCGGCAATGATCTTGATCGAGTTCTTGTTCGCCCCGACCGTGCCGTCGGCGCCCAGGCCGAAGAACACCGCCCGCTTGACGCGGGGCTGGTCGATGCGGAAGTCGGGATCGAGCGGCAGCGAGAGATGGGTGACGTCATCGTTGATGCCGACGGTAAAGTGCGGCTTCGGCGTCGCCTTGGCGAGTTCGTCGAACACCGCCTTGACCATGGCGGGAGTGAATTCCTTCGACGCCAGACCATAGCGGCCGCCGATCACGACCGGGTCGGCGGCACCAGTGGCGCGCAGGCCCGAGGCTTTCGCTTCGTGCAGGGCGGCAACGACGTCGAGATAAAGCGGCTCGCCGATCGCGCCCAATTCCTTGGTGCGGTCGAGCACGGCGATCGCGCGGGTCGAGGGCGGCAGCGCCGAAACAAAAGAATCGACGGAGAAGGGACGGAACAGCCGGACCTTCAGCACGCCAACTTTCTCGCCCTTGGCGGCGAGCGCGGTGACGGTTTCATGGGCGGTCTCGGCCCCCGAACCCATCAGCACGATCACCCGCTCGGCCTCGGGATGGCCAAAATAATCGAACAGGTGATAGGAGCGGCCGGTCAAGGCGGAAAAGCGGTCCATCTGCGCCTGGACGATGCCGGGACAGGCGGTGTACCAGCCGTTGCGGGCTTCCTGCATCTGGAAGAAGGTGTCGGGATTCTGCGACGTGCCGCGGATGGTCGGATGATCGGGCGACAGGGCGTGGGCGCGGTAATCGGCGATCGCCTGGGCGTCCATCAGGCCCATCAAGTCGTCGTCGGTCAGTTCCTCGATCTTCGACACTTCGTGCGAGGTGCGGAAACCATCGAAATAATGCAGGAACGGAACCCGCGACAGCAGGGTCGAGGCATGGGCGATCGCGGCAAGATCGTGAGCTTCCTGCACCGAGCCGGACGCCAGCATCGCAAACCCGGTCTGGCGGCAGGCCATCACGTCGGAATGATCGCCAAAGATCGACAGGGCGTGGGTTGCAAGGGTACGGGCAGTGACGTGCATGCAGAAGCTCGTCAGTTCGCCTGCGATCTTATACATGTTCGGGATCATCAGGAGCAGGCCCTGACTGGCGGTGAAGGTGGTCGCCAGAGCGCCCGCCTGCAACGCGCCGTGGACTGCGCCGGCAGCACCACCCTCGTGCTCCATCTCGGCCACTTCCGGGATCTGGCCCCAGATGTTTTTTCGGCCCTCCGCTGCCCATTGGTCGGACAACTCGCCCATCGTCGAGGATGGCGTAATCGGATAGATCGCCGCCACCTCGCTGACCCGGTAAGCTACCGACGCGCAAGCCTCGTTGCCGTCGACCGTGATCAAAGCCCTCTCTGTCATTTCTTGTCCCGTTTGTTTGCTCTGCCTGTCCGCGCGCAACCGCCATCGTGTAGGCGAGGTACGCAAGGGTCGGCAGAATAGACAACGCGCTTGCAACAAAGCAAGTCCCTTACCTAAACCCCATCCAATTCGCAATAATGTTGCGGAAGCACCCCCTGCCGGAAGGGAGGGTCTCAACCATACGGAAAGGCATCGCCGCGTAACGCACCGCTCTCTGTGACGAGAGAGTGGGTGCTTCGGCTTGAAACCTTGTGCGTCGCGCCCTTAGAATACGCCCCCTAACGGAACGTCTGGTCAAGGTTTGCCGTGAACTCCTCTTTTGCCGCCCTGCTGATTTCCGTCGGCCTCGCCGTCGGTCTGCCTCTCTCGGCGGCCGAAATTTCGCCGAGCGAACGCGCCGTCGCCCGTCAGGCGGTGGCTGCGGCTAAAAAAGACCATCTCGACGAAGCCCTCCGGCTGGCGCGTCAGGCGCGCGATCCGGTGCTGACTCGTCTGGTCACCTGGGTCGATTACGCTTCGGGCGGGACGGATGCGGATTTCCGCAGCCTATCGACGTTCGTGGCCGCGAATCCCGACTGGCCGCTCTTGTCGCAGATCACCCGCCGGGCCGAGGCGGCCATCACCGCCGCCACGCCCGGAGCCGAGGTGATCCGCTGGTTCGATTCCCATCCTCCCACCACCGCCGATGGCGGCATGGCCTATGCTCGGGCGCTTCAGGCCGCTGGCCGCGCCGACACGGCGCTGAAGGTGATCCGTCAAACCTGGGTCGAGCAAAGTTTCGGTCCCCAGCAGGAGCGGCAGTTCCTGATGGCGTTTGGCGAGAAATTGCGACCCGAGGATCACTGGCGTCGTCTCGACCGCCTGCTGTGGGACCGGCAGGACACATCGGTGCAGCGGATGTTGTCCAAGGTCGATCCCGCTCACCGCGCCGTTGCCAATGCCCGTCTGGCGCTGCAATCGGGGAAAGGCGAGCCGGAACCGTTGCTGGCGGCGGTGCCGCCCTCGTTGCGCGACGATCCTGGCCTGATCTACGAAAGAGTGCGCTGGCGGCGTCAGCACGACATGGATGAAGACGCCCTTGATCTGCTGACACATCCGTCGCGGAACAAGGTCCGGCCCGATTTGTGGTGGCAGGAGCGAGCGATCCTGGCCCGCCGGGCTTTGCAGAAAGGGCTGGTGTCGCGGGCCTATCAGGCTGCTGCCGATCATGGGCTGGAAGGCGGTTCGGCTTATGTCGATGCCGAGTTCCTGGCCGGTTGGGTTGCTTTGCGCTTCCTCGACGACCGCGTGACCGCATTGGATCACTTCATCCGTCTGCACGAATGGGCCAGCCATCCGATGGCTCGGGCCAGGGCGGCTTATTGGGCCGGGCGCGGATATGAAAGCGTCGGCGATCCCCGCGCGCGGGACTGGTTCACTCGTGCCGCCCGCTATCCCACCACTTATTACGGTCAGTTGGCGGGGTCGAGGATGGGCGAGCATCACTGGCCGTTGCCTGACGATCCTCAGCCGACCGCCGAAGACGTCGCCCGCTTCAACAGCCGCGATATCGTCGCGGGGGCGCGGATATTGCTTGATCTGGACGAGGACGACCTGCTGCGTTCGGTCTTCATCCGCCTCAACGACATCGTTCAGACACCGGGGGAGCGGGTTCTGGTGGCGCGGCTGGCCAGCCGCGAGGGCCGCAACGATCTGGCTCTGCTGGTGGCGCGGCGTTCCGATCGTGACGGCGTTACCCTGGTCGAGGCGGGGTGGCCGGTGCCGCGCTTCGTCGCCGAGGACGGTACGCCGGAAAAGGCTCTGGTTCTGGCGTTGATCCGTCAAGAAAGCGGCTTCATGCCTGAAGTGGTATCTCAGGCTGGGGCGCGTGGGCTGATGCAGCTTCTTCCCACCACGGCAGCGCGGGTCGCGCGGGCCAACAACGTCAAGTTCCATCCCGACCTGTTGAACGATCCTTCGATCAACATTCGGTTGGGGTCGGCCTATCTTGAAAATCTGATCGATTCATTCGATGGATCGTACATGCTGGCGCTGGCGTCCTATAATGCCGGGCCGGGACGGGCGCGGCGTTGGATTCGGGAAAACGGAGATCCGCGCGATCCGAACATCGACGTTATCGACTGGATCGAGATGATCCCGTTCGGCGAGACCCGTAATTACGTTCAGCGCGTGATGGAAAGCGTCGCCGTCTATCGCCGTCGTCTGGGCAAACCTGCCGGTCCATCCCTCGAAGCCGATCTGAAGCGCTGGTCGCGGAGCATGTCTCCGGAGGAATCGCAGTGACCGCTCATCCGTCCTTAGCCTCTGTCCGGGCCTGCGTTTTCGACGCTTACGGCACCGTGATGAATTTGGGCGATCTTTCGACGGAATTCGCGGCGGCCCTGGGTGATAAGACTGCGCCGCTGATGGATTTGTGGCGACGCAAGCAGCTTGAGTATAGCTGGTTGCGGACCCTGATGGGGCAGCACGCCGATTTCTGGACGGTGACCAGTGATGCGCTTGACTACGCCCTGTCGAGCTTCGGGTTGGACGATCCCGCGCTTCGTGCGCGGATGATGCAGGCATGGATGGCCCCTTGTCCGTATCCCGAGGTGCCCGCCATGCTGGACCGGCTGCGCGCCGCCGAGCTGAAGACCGCGATTTTATCGAACGGCTCGGTTACGATGTTGACCGCTGGAATTGGCGCAGCCGGTTTGACGGATCGGTTGGATGCGGTTCTATCGGTCGAGTCCGTTGGTCGCTTCAAGCCGCATCCCTCGGTTTATGCGCTGGCGGTCGAACGGTTCGGCTGCACGCCGGCAGAGATTTGTTTCGTTTCCGGCAACGGTTGGGATGTGGCCGGTGCCGCGTCATTCGGATTTAAGGTTGTCTGGATCAACCGGGCAGGGGTGCCGCAAGAGCGGCTTCCCTGTGGCCCGGACGTTGTGCTCGCGTCCTTGGATAACCTTGCCGACATACTTGGAGCTTAAGATTATGGACGATATGGAAGCCGCCATCGAACGCGCCGAACTGCGGGCGGAACTTGCCGCCCTGCGCCAAGAGGTCGAGACCCTGCGTGTCGAGCTTGAGGAGATGCACGCCGACGCCGATCTCGAAGCCTGTCATGTCGCCGGTCTGACCGCGCAATTGAAGGCGCTGATCGCCGAGGGCGATGCTTGCCCCGACACGGCGGCTCACCCGTTGCTGAAGCGCGAGACCTTTACGCATGCCCGCACGGGCGAGGCAATCACCAAGACCCGCGCCTTCCCGCTGTACCGAGAGGCGTTCGACGCCGAGGCTCGACGCCTGGGTATAGACAATCCCGAAGAACTGCGCGCCTGAGCCAGATTTAGACTTAAAAATCCGGACGCGAGCCGTCCGGCTCCGTGAAAGGATCGTACCGCCATGCCTCCCTATCGTTCCCGTACCTCCACCCATGGCCGCAATATGTCGGGTGCCCGTGGCCTGTGGCGGGCCACCGGGATGACCGACGAGGATTTCGGTAAGCCGATCATCGCCGTGGTCAATTCCTTCACCCAGTTCGTGCCCGGTCACGTCCATCTGAAGGATTTGGGACAGATGGTGGCGCGCGAGATCGAAAAGGCCGGTGGTGTCGCCAAGGAATTCGATACCATCGCCATTGATGATGGCATCGCGATGGGGCATTCCGGGATGCTGTACTCGCTGCCGTCGCGCGATCTGATCGCCGATTCGGTCGAGTATATGGCCAATGCACATTGTGCCGATGCGCTGGTCTGCATCTCGAACTGCGACAAGATTACTCCCGGCATGATGATGGCCAGTCTGCGCCTCAACATCCCGACCATCTTCGTCTCGGGAGGGCCGATGGAGGCGGGCAAGGTGACGGTGGGCGGCAAGACCCATGCCGTCGATCTGATCGACGCGATGATCAAGGGAGCGGACAGTTCGGTCTCGGACGAGGATGCGCTGGCCTACGAGCGTGGAAGCTGCCCGACCTGCGGTTCCTGTTCGGGGATGTTCACCGCCAATTCGATGAACTGTCTGATCGAGGCGCTGGGGCTTGGCCTGCCCGGCAATGGCACCGTTGTCGCCACCCATGCCGACCGCAAGGATCTGTTCCTCGAATCCGGCCGCCGCATCGTCGATCTGTGCAAGCGCTGGTACGAACAGGACGATGCCAGCGTTTTGCCGCGCTCGATTGCCACCAAGGCGGCGTTCGAGAACGCGATGACGCTCGATATCGCGATGGGCGGATCAACCAACACTGTTCTTCATTTGTTAGCGGCGGCCCAAGAGGCCGAGGTCGATTTCGGTATGGCCGACATCGACCGGCTGAGTCGTCGTGTACCCTGTCTGTGCAAGGTCGCCCCCAACGTTCCCGATGTTCATATCGAAGATGTTCATCGCGCTGGCGGCATTTTTGGCATTCTGGGCGAGCTTGACCGCGCCGGGCTGATCCATCGCGATGGCCCGACGGTTCACACGGCCACTCTGGGCGAGGCGATCGACCAGTGGGATATTTTGCGCAGCGACGACCGCGCCGTTCATACGCTGTATCGCGCCGCGCCCGGAGGCTTCCGCACCACTCAGGCTTTCGGACAGAACCGCCGCTGGGCTTCGCTTGATACCGACCGCGCCAAAGGCGTGATCCGTTCGGCCGAGCACGCTTTCTCGAAAGATGGCGGGTTGGCGGTGCTGTTCGGCAACCTCGCGGTCGATGGGTGCATCGTCAAAACCGCTGGGGTTGACGAAAAGAACCTGACCTTCTCCGGCCCGGCGGTGATTTGCGAAAGCCAGGAAGAGGCCGTCGCCAAGATTCTCGGCGGCGAGGTCAAGTCCGGCGACGTCGTGATCGTTCGTTATGAAGGTCCGAAGGGCGGCCCCGGCATGCAGGAAATGCTCTATCCCACCAGCTACCTGAAGAGCATGGGACTGGGCAAGGTCTGTGCCTTGATCACCGATGGCCGCTTCTCTGGCGGCACCTCGGGTCTGTCGATCGGGCACGTTTCACCCGAAGCGGCCGAAGGCGGCGCTATCGGACTGGTCCAGTCAGGCGATATAATCGATATCGATATTCCCAATCGCTGTATTGCTGTCCGCGTTGACGATTCTGAACTCGAAACCCGGCGGGCGGGCAAAGGCAAGGGGGCTTGGAAGCCGGTCAATCGCGACCGCCAGGTTTCCCCCGCGCTTCGGGCCTATGCCGCGATGACCACCAGCGCGGCACGCGGCGCGGTTCGCGATGTTTCTCAGGTGGAACGCTAGGGTGGGTTGATATTTAGCACATGAGCGGCATCCACTGGAGCGAGATGATGAGTGTCGGGGTTCCGATCCTGGATGCGGATCACCGCATCCTGATCGGCCTCATCAATCATCTTCAACGCTCGATTGGGGATGCCGAGGAATACGCCGCTGTCGGCAGTGTTCTCCGGGCGCTGGAGGAATACGCCTCGAGTCATTTCGACCGCGAGGAACGGATGATGCGGGCGTGCCGTTTTCCGCTGCTCGATCAGCATCGGCAGACCCATGTCGGGTTTGTCGAGCAGGTCGAGCGGCTCCAGCGCCGGTATGAAGCCGATCAGACCAGCGTTCGCGCCCGCGATTGCCTGACCTTTCTCAATCGCTGGCTGATCGACCATATCTGCACTTCGGACATGGGGTATCGCACCAGTCTGGTCGGGCACCGTGAAGCCCTGGATGCGGGCGGCGTAAGGCCGCTGGGCGGAGACAGTCTTTCGTCGGACGAAGACTCTTCGGTAGATTGGCGGCGGTTGCGCGTTCTGGTGGTCGATGACAATCTGAACTTCCGCGAAATTCTCTCGACCATCCTGTGGGCCGTCGGAATCGGCGGTGTGACGATTGTCGCCGGCATTGACGAGGCGCGGGCAGCGCTGAACGCGGGTGGTTTCGGGCTGGTGATCTCGGACTGGCATATCGGCGACGAAAGCGGCCTTGATCTGGTGCGCTGGATACGAACCTCGGGGGGTGTGTCGTCGGCCTTGCCGGTGCTGATGCTGTCAGCCTATGAAGGGCCGGAGCGGCGTGACGTCGCCTTGGCTGCCGGAGCCGACGATTTTATGCGCAAGCCGATCGCTGCCGGTACTCTGCTGGAATGTATCGCTCAGTTGATCTTGCAGAGCAGGAGACGGTCATGAGTGCGTCGGCCAATCGTGAGGCCCGTCAGGCTGAGGCGTTGCGGGCCAATCTAGCCCGGCGCAAGGCGCAAAGCCGTGCCCGGTCCGAACCCTCCCCGCAATCTCCCGAGACCGAAGCCGCCTCGACCACCGGACCCGATACGAAGAATGCGCCTCCCGTATCCGAGTAGATGATTCTGTCCCTCTGCCCATAAACAAACCCCGCCGAATCGCTTCGGCGGGGTTGTTCGACCGGCGGAGGTCAGCCGTGCAGAGATTGGTACTTGGCCATCAGCGCATCCTTGCTTTCGGCGACACCGGCGATGATGGCGTCGGCGGGACAGACCAACTGGCACTGAGGGCTATCTTCGGCTCCGACGCATTCGGTGCAGCGGTCGGCTGCGATGACGTAGATCACGTCGCCGGAGGAAATGGCGTCGTTAGGACAGGCCGAGACGCAGGCATCGCAGCTGGTGCAATCGTCATTGATCTTCAGGGACATCTTGCGTTCCTCTCTTCTCGTCGAAGCCCTCCCGCTGTGTGTGCGAAGGGCGGATGGCGCGCGCCATAGAGCGACGCCGGTCCCTTCGGCGTATATCGGTTTGGACGTGGCCAATGCAACCGGATTCCCTTTGGGGTTTTCCTTTGCGTAATTGGCGCAAATCCCGCTCGCTCAGTGTGAATACCCCAGCTATTATAGCCGACCCCGAGCTTTCGCCCGGCCCCCCACCTGTTCCGGCGACATTATCGCCGAGCTTATGGCCTCCAGGTCAGAAGAGGCAGAGGGGCGGATTCGTCCTGGTGAGCAGAGACGGGGCGAGTCGCGCCGGTTTGCCCGCGCGGCGCGATGCCAGACGTAACGACGTGGCCAGGACCTTCGGAACAGTGATCGGAACCGGGGGGCCAAGATTCCGAGGGGACGTAACCATATGACGATCAGTTCAGGTTCAGTCTCGATCGCCTTGTGCGGCAGCGGTGGTGCCGGGGTGATGACAGCTGCCAACATGTTGGTGGATGCCGCAGCTCAGGCCGGTTACTACGCGCTGTTCAGCCGTTCCTCCGGCCCGCAAATTCGCGGTGGTGAGGCAGCGGCGCTGTTGCGCCTGTCGGCCGAGCCGATCACTTCCGTAGACGACACGTTCCAGATCCTGCTGGCGATTGACTGGTTGAATGTCGCCCGCTTTGCCGCCGAACTGCCGTTGAATGGCGAAAGCCTCATTCTGGCCGACCCTGCCGCAGGCGAGGTGCCCGAAGTTCTCACGCGTTCGGGTGCCCGTATCGTCGATCTGCCGATGAAGGATCTGGCCCAAACGATTCCTGGCGGCCGACCCAACATGATTGCACTTGGCGTTGTCGCTGCGCTGATCGGGTTGGGTGTCGAGCCGGTAGCGGAAGTGCTGGGTAAGTCTCTGAAGAAAAAGCACGCCGACGCGTTCGAAGCCTCGCTGGCGGCGGTGCGCCATGGTGCCGAAACCGGCGATTCCCTGGTGGCGAACTGTCGCAAGCTTCATCCCGCCTTGCCCCGTCATGGGGGACGGTGGACCATCTCGGGCAATCATGCCGCCGGGTTGGGCGCGATCCGGGGTGGCATCCGTTTCTGTGCCGCCTATCCGATCACGCCCGCCACTGAATCGTTGGAGTATCTCAGCGCCGCTCTGCCCAAGATTGGCGGTGTCTTTGTTCAGGCCGAGGACGAACTCGCATCGATCAACATGTGTATCGGCGCTTCGTTCGGCGGCGATGCCTCGATTACCGCTACCGCGGGTCCAGGTCTGGCTTTGATGACCGAAGGGCTGGGGCTGGCTGTGTCGTCCGAGACCCCCGTGGTGGTGCTTGACGTTCAGCGTGGCGGCCCTTCGACCGGCATCCCCACCAAGTCCGAGCAATCCGATCTTAACATCGCCCTTTACGGCTTGCATGGCGATGCGCCGCATCTGGTGGTCGCGCCGCAATCGATCGGCGATTGTCTGTTTACCACTCAGTGGGCGGTCCATCTGGCCGAGGCGATGCAGGCCCCCTGTATCGTGCTGTCAGATCAGTCTCTGGGGCAAAGCCGCGCCGTGATCGATCCGGCGGCAGCCAGCCCGTTTTTCGCCAATCGCGAGATCGCCCGCACGCCAGAAGAGGGCGAGACGTTCAAGCGCTACGCCCTTACCAATACGGGTGTGTCGCCAATGCCGGTTCCCGGTACTCCTGGCTGTCAGTATACCGCCGACGGACTCGAACATGCCGAATCCGGTACGCCGTCGTCGCAGGCGTCCGACCACTTCCGTCAGCTTGACAAGCGTCTGCGTAAGTTGGTCTTGCATGATTACGGGCCGCATTGGGCGACGATCGAAGGCGAGGGTGAGATCGCTGTCATCACCTGGGGGTCGTGCACCGGTGCCGCGCGTGAGGCCGTTCACCGTGCCCGTGCCGATGGCGTCAACGCCCGCCTGATCGCGCCGCGTCTGCTTTATCCCATCCGGCCCGAGGAGATGGCTCGTGCCCTTGACGGGGTGCGCCGGATTCTGGTGGTGGAACAAAGCCATCTCGGCCAGTTCAACCGCTATCTGCGCGGCGAGTACGATCTGCCCGCCCGGCCCGACCTGTTGAGCCGTCCCGGTCCGTTGCCGATCCGCCCAGGCGAGATCCATGCCCGCCTTCTTGCGATGGGGAAGTAAGTCATGAATGCTCCCACTTTTAGCGCGAAGGATTTCCGGTCCGACGTCAAGCCGGTCTGGTGTCCCGGATGCGGCGATTACGGCGTCCTGTCCTCGATTGCCAAAGCTTTTGCCGATCTGGAACTGGCTCCGCATCAGACGTCGGTTGTGTCGGGGATCGGTTGCTCGTCACGCATTCCGGCCTACACCAACACCTATGGTTTCCACTCGATCCATGGTCGCGCCCTGGCGGTGGGGGCGGGGCTGAAGCTGGCCCGGCCCGATCTGACCGTGCTGGTCGCGGGTGGCGACGGCGATGGTTTTTCGATCGGCGGCAACCACTTCATCCATGCCTGCCGCCGGAATGTCGATATGACCTATGTGGTGATGGATAACCGGGTCTATGGCATGACCAAGGGCCAGCCTTCACCCACGACCGAGGCCGATTGGGATGCTTCGGCGATGGCTCCGCCCGGTGGAACCGGCGTTACTCCGTTCCATCCTCTTGCCATTGCCTTGGCCTCCGGGGCCAATTTTATCGCGCGGGCTTTTTCCGGTGATACCAACGGCACGGCGGCACTGATCGCCGAAGCGATCCGTCATCCTGGTTTTTCTTTCGTCGTCGTGATGTCACCGTGCATTACCTTCCGCGAAGAACAGCGCGACTGGAAAAACGTGGTGCGGCAATCCGGCTTCCCCGCCACGTCCGATCCGGCTCAGGCGGCTCGGCGGCTGATGACCGACGATGGCTTCAATATGGGCGTGCTGTACCGAGGCAATCGCGACTCGTTCGTCAAGCCACGTTCGACGGAATGCTCTATCGCCGATCTTGATGCCGAGTTCGCGGTATAGCGTTTCTCGTTGGTTCCACCCACTCCCATCGGGGTCTTTCCGGCCCGGTGGGAGTGTCGGGGAGCGATCGGCCCGATGGGCTATAGGCGGCGCAGGAAATCGAGGATCGGTCGTTCCGCACCGTGTTCCCATAAATCGTTGTGATGGGCGAGGGGGAGGAACACCGCCCCCTTGTCGGCCGATCCGGCGGCGGCGACCAGGGTCCGGGCCATCGCGGGCGGGGTCAGGTCGTCCTGTTCTCCGTGGATAATCAGCAATGGTGCCTTCAGCGCGGCGATCTTGGTCAGATTGTCGAAATGATCCCGCATCAGCCATCGGGCCAGCACGGTCGGGACGTAAGGCGGGGCAAGGTCGGCCAGGGCGGTGAAGGGACATTCCAGAATCACCGCCAGTGGTTCAATCTCTCGGGTCATCGCCATGGCGACGCCTGATCCAATCGATTCTCCGCACAGAACCAGACGTCCCGATCCAACACCGCGACCGGCCAACCACTCCAGCACGGCGCGGGCATCGGCGGTCAGGTCTGCTTCGCTGGGCTGTCCGCTGTTGCCGCCATAGCCGCGATATTCGACCATGAATACGCCGAATCCGGCATCAAGCAGAAAGCGGGCCTTGTGGGCGCGTTTGGCGTTGGTTCCGGCATTGCCGTGAAACATGACCAAGGTGGGAGCGTGGGGGTGAAGCGGTGGAGCATACCATGAGGTGATCAGCCGCCCGTCATGGACGCGAACTGGCACCGGCAGCATTTCGCTCAGGCCAATATCGGCGGGATCGGTGCGGGTGGGATCGGGCCGATAGATCATGTCTCGCTGGAACAGTCCCAGAGCCAGCAACATCAGAAGATACAGGCTGGCCAGGCCCCCCGCAGCCGCCAGCAACGCCGTTACCATCCTCATCCCCCTGCCCAAGGATGAGGCCCGCGAAGCGCTTCGCGGGCCTTACCCGTCCTTACTCAGGTACTGACTTAGACGCGATTCATCCGATTGTCGATCAGATCCTCAACAACGGTGGGGTCGGCCAGGGTCGAGGTATCGCCCAGCGTGTCATGCTGGTTCTCGGCGATCTTACGCAGAATGCGGCGCATGATCTTGCCCGAGCGGGTCTTGGGCAGGCCCGGTGACCATTGGATCAGGTCGGGGCTGGCGATCGGACCGATTTCCTTGCGGACCCAATTGACCAGTTCCTTGCGCAGTTCCTCGGTCGGTTCCTCGTCGGCGACCAGGGTGACATAGGCGTAAATGCCCTGTCCCTTGATCTCGTGGGGATAGCCGACGACGGCGGCCTCGGCGACCTTTGGATGGGCGACCAGGGCGGATTCAACCTCGGCGGTGCCCATGCGGTGACCGGACACGTTGATAACGTCATCGACCCGGCCGGTGATCCAGTAATAGCCATCCTCGTCGCGCCGCGCACCGTCACCAGTGAAGTACATCCCCTTATAGGTGGAGAAGTAAGTCTGGACGAAGCGCTCGTGATCGCCATAGACCGTGCGCATCTGGCCCGGCCAGGATTCGGCGATGCACAGATTGCCTTCGACCGCGCCTTCCAAGATCTTGCCCTCGGCATCGACCATCACCGGCTTGACACCGAAGAAGGG
Organism: Magnetospirillum molischianum DSM 120; assembly: GCF_000294655.1. Taxonomy (GTDB): domain Bacteria; phylum Pseudomonadota; class Alphaproteobacteria; order Rhodospirillales; family Magnetospirillaceae; genus Phaeospirillum; species Phaeospirillum molischianum. The sequence continues at coordinate 48,685 of NZ_CAHP01000009.1, read as the reverse complement.
CAGGGTGGCCGAGCCCGGCTTCAGTGCCGTCGCACCGGGGAGTGGGGTGATCAGGATGCCGCCGGTCTCGGTCTGCCACCAAGTATCGACAATCGGGCAACGATCGTCGCCAACGACACGGTGGTACCAGGTCCAGGCTTCGGGGTTGATCGGTTCGCCGACCGATCCCAGCAGACGCAGGCTGGCGCGGCTGGTGCGCTTGACCGGAGCTTCGCCCTCGCGCATCAGGGCGCGGATCGCGGTGGGGGCGGTGTAGAAGATGTTGACCTTGTGCTTGTCGATCACATCCCAGAAGCGGGAGACGGTCGGGTAGTTCGGCACGCCTTCGAACATCAGGGTGGTGGCACCGTTGGCCAGCGGACCGTAGACGATGTAGGAATGGCCGGTGACCCAACCGACGTCAGCGGTGCACCAATAGACCTCGCCGTCGTGATAGTCGAACACGTATTGGTGCGTGATCGCGGCATAAAGCAGATAACCGCCCGACGTGTGCAGGACGCCCTTCGGCTTGCCGGTCGAACCGGAGGTGTAGAGGATGAACAGCGGGTCTTCGGCGTCGATCTCTGCCGGGACATGGGTGGGGGCCGCTTTCTCGACCAGATCCTGATACCAATGGTCGCGTCCCGCTTCCATCGCGACAGTGCCGCCGGTGCGCTTGACCACGATCACGTTCTTGACCGATCCGCAGCTCTCCAACGCCTTGTCGGCATTGGCTTTCAGCGGCACCTTGCGGCCGCCGCGCAGACCTTCGTCGGCAGTGATCAGCAGCGACGAATCGCAATCCTGGATGCGTCCGGCCAGCGAATCCGGCGAGAATCCGCCGAACACCACTGAATGGATTGCGCCGATACGGGCGCAAGCCAGCATGGCGACCGCGGCTTCGGGAATCATCGGCAGATAGATGGTGACGCGCTCGCCCTTCTTGACGCCCAGATCGGTCATGGCGTTGGCGAGGCGGCAGACCCGTTCGTGCAGGTCGCGATAGGTGATATGAGCGGATTCGGCGGGATCGTCGCCTTCCCAGATGATCGCGGTCTGGTCGCCTCGGGTGGCGAGGTGGCGATCAAGGCAATTGGCGGCAACGTTCAAAGTGCCGTCCTGGAACCAGCGGATATGTACGTCGCCGGTAAAAGAGACGTCCTTGACCTGAGTATATGGCTTAATCCAGTCAAGGCGCTTACCCTGCTCGGCCCAAAAGCCCTCGGGATCTTTGATCGAACGTTCATACCATTCGGTATATTTCTTTTGATCGATCCAGGCGGACTTTGCGATCTCGGCGGGAATGGAATAGACGTCGGTCATCGCGGGGCAGTCTCCCTTTTTTCTGTTTGTGGCCCGCGCCTGGTGGGGTGCCGGCGCGGGGCGTTTCCTCGTCTCTTATGTGGCTGGATTATGTGCGAGTCTGCCATGCGAAACAAGCATGACTGGGGGGTATGTTGCCACCCTGCCCAATTGACTTGGTTCGACCTTGTTTTCGCGGGAAAAAAGATAAGTTTAAATAGGTTCATCAGCCATGGCGAGAATAAGGCGGGCTGCCTCGTCATCAACCGGGCTGACAGACAGGCGTGATTGCCGAACCAGGGCAAGGTGCGCCAATTCCGGGACGGCCTTGATCGTAGCCAGATCGACCGGCCGCGCCACCGCTTTGATCGCGGTGAAATCGACGGCAACCCAGCGCCCGGTCGGATCGGTTGGGTCCGGGTGGGCCGGAGCGGTCACCTTAACCAGCCCGACGATTCGCCGCTCTTTGACCGAATGGTAGAAAAAAGCCATGTCGCCAACAGTCATGGACTTTAAGTAGCTGGCGGCCTGGGCGTTGCGAACACCGTCCCAGGCCTGGGTTCCGACACGAACATGGTCGTCCCAAGACCACGTTTCCGGCTCGGACTTGACCAGCCACCATGCCATCAGGGCAGAACTTTCTTGAAGGGGGTGACGGTGACCGATTCGAATAGACCGGCCTTGGCATAGGGGTCGGCGGCCAGAACAGCGTCAAGCGCGGCACGGTCGGCGATGTTGAACACCAGAAGGCTGCCGATCATCGTCTGGCGGTCGTCGCTCAACAACGGACCGGCCAGGACCAGCGTTTCGAGATGGGCATTGAGAAAGGCGAGGTGGTCCGAGCGATTGTCCAGCCTGACATGTTGATGGTCGGGCTTGTCCTGACAGCGAACGACGAACATAGTATGAGTTCTCCGGAAAACGGAAATGAACTAAGAGACTTTAATACTAATTCCCGATGAAGGAAACGCATCGGGAATGGGTTAGGCTCAAGGATTCCTAAAGACCCCCGCCTACCGCTTACAGGGGGGGGCGCGGCGATCGATTGCGATTGCCGAGATTTTACGGTAGCGGATCTGAAAGAAAAGGTCAGCCATGGAAGTCCACGAAACTCAAGAAACAATACACGAAGCCGCTCACGCCGGTCACGATCCAGAGAAGGTCTCGCTCAATCGTAAGATCGCTGTGGCAATCAGCATTCTCGCCGCGTTACTGGCGATTGTTGAAGCTGCAGGGAAAAGTGCGCAGAACAATTCTATTTCCGCGAATATCGAAGCCTCGAACCTGTGGGCCTTCTTCCAGGCCAAGACCATACGCATGACGACGATGGAAACGGCCGCCGACGCGTTGGAAGCCGTTGCCGTTACGGGTCTGCCCGAACCAGCGGTTCAAGCGCTGGAGAAGAAGGTTACCGATTGGCGGGCGACGGCACAGCGCTATCGCAGCGAGCCGGAAACCAACGAAGGCCGAAAAGAACTTGCCGCCCGCGCCAAGGCGGCGGAAGAAGTGCATCGAACCGCGTTGGCGTCCTATCACCTTTACGAATATGGCGCTGCCGCGTTGCAGATTGCGATCGTGCTGTGCTCGGCGGCGGCGGTGACCGGAGCCATTGCCCTGGCGTTCGCTGCGGGAGGGCTTGGTGCGGTCGGCCTGGGCTTTGCGCTGCTGGGCTGGTTAGCGCCGACCTTGATCCACTTGTAAGGTCGCGGCGGTCGCTGTGGTTCAGCTCTTGTCGCCAGAGCGGACCAGGGCGGCCAGACCGACGAACGCCGGCAATGGGTGGACGATCAGGCTGGTCGGAACCGCCGCAAGATAGGGCTGGAAACGGCCATGCGCCTCGAAACGGGCGCGGAAGCCCGACCGGCGGAACTGCTGGGCCATTCGGGGCAGGATGCCCCCAGCCAGATAGACTCCGCCCAGAGCACCAACAGTCAGAGCCAGATTGCCGGCGACGGTTCCCAGCATCGCGAAAAAGGTCTCGACGGTTTCACGGCAAATTGGGCACGAACCGTCGAGGCCGTGGCTGGTGATGACATCCGGGGTGCTGTACACCGCCTGATGGCCCGACAGCGCCGACAATGCCTGATAGAGGTTGACCAGTCCCTGACCCGACAGGAGGCGCTCGGCGGAAACATGGTCGAATCGTTGCCGCAGCCACTCCAAGATTGCGGCCTCGCGGGCGTTGGCGGCGGCCATGGTGACGTGACCGCCTTCGGCTTCGAGCGGATACCACGACGACCCGCAGGGCACTAGCGCCGACACGCCCAGCCCGGTTCCTGGCCCTAATACTGCGATGGTGTGGCGGTCGCGCGCGGTTCCGCCGCCGATCGTCATCAGATGGTCTGGTTCCAGATGCGGCACCGCCAGGGCGATTGCGGTGAAATCGTTGATCATCTCTAGCCGGGCGAGGCCGAGGTCACGGCTGGTCTCTTCAACCGAAAAGGCCCAGGGCGAGTTTGTCAGCTCAACCCGGTCGTTGCCCAGAACCGAGGCGACGGCAAAAGCACCCCTGACGGGGGCCGTGCCGCCGCTATGTTCGGCCAGATAGGCCTTGGCCGCTTCGGCCGGGCCGGGGTAATCGGCGCAGCGATAGGTTTCAGGGCGGACGACGCCATCTTCGCTGACCAGGGCAAAACGAACATGGGTTCCGCCGATATCGGCAACCAGAGAGACCTCGGACGTCATGCCGGATTAACCTTCCGTGCTGTGATCAGCTCGGTATAGAGAGCCTGATAGCGTTCAGCCGAGCGGCCCCAACTGAAATCCTGAGCCAGACCGGCTTCGACGATCCGCTGCCAGCGCTCGGTATCGGCGAAGAGCGCGACGGCCCGTTCGATTGCCCACTGGAACGCGCCCGCGTTGGAATGTTCGAAGACAAAGGCGTTGGCGGTTCCGGTCATCAGGGTATCGTAGCCGGTATCGATCAGGGTATCGGCCAGTCCGCCGGTGACGTGGCCGATTGGAACGGTGCCGTAGCGGAAAGCGTAGAACTGGGTCAGTCCGCACGGTTCGAAGCGCGAGGGGATCAGCAGCATGTCGCCGCCAGCCATCAGCCGGTGCGCCATTTGCTCGGAATAGCCGATTCGCACCGCCATCTGATCGGGATGCGCGGCGGCAGCGGCCTTGAACGCCTCTTCCAGATCGTGGTCGCCGGTCCCCAGCACCGCGACCTGAGCGCCGAGGCCGAGGATCGCGGGCAGAACCGCCAGCAGCAGGTCCATTCCCTTTTGCTCGGTCAGGCGGGTAACTACCACCAGCAGGGGCGCGCCGGGGCGGATGGCAAGCCCCAGTTCCTCCAGTAATGCCGCTTTGTTGGCGGCTTTGCCCGTTGCGTCGCCGCGCGGGAAGGGATGGGCGATATGAGGGTCGGTCCCTGTATCCCAGACCTGATAATCGGCACCGTTGAGGATGCCGGTCAAATCGGCGGCGCGGGAGGCCAGCAATCCTTCCATCCCATAACCAAAGGCCGGGGTTTGAATTTCGCGGGCATAGCGTGGGCTGACCGTGGTCAAGCGGTCGCTATAGAACAACCCGGCCTTCAGGAACGACAGATTGTCGTAATATTCGAACCCGTTGATGTCGTACATCTCGGGGGGCAGGCTCAGGCGGGCGACCAGATCGGGGGCGAAGCGGCCCTGATAGGCGATGTTGTGGATGGTGAACACGGTTCCGGCGCGATTAGCCGGTCCCCATGCCGCCAACCAAGCGGGTGCCAATCCGGTCTGCCAGTCGTTGCAATGCAGGATATGAGGCCGCCAGGCGACCGGGCTGGCATCGGTTGACAGCAGAGCCGCCGCCCAGGACAGCAGGCCGAAGCGAAGTCCGTTGTCTGGCCAGTCGCGGCCCTGGGAATCCTGATAGGGGCCGCCGTCGCGGTCGTACAGGACGGGGCAGTCGAGCAGCCATACTTTCAGATGCGAGCCGTTCAGACGGCCTTCGATCAGGATGGTTTCCCCGCCGACTCCCAGTGGATCGCCAAGCCGGCTCAGTTCGTGCCGATCGACGAGTCCCGCCATTGCCGCCGGATAGCCGGGCATCAGAACCCGGACATCGCGTCCAGCCTCAGCCAGCGCCAGCGGCAGGGCGGAAGAGACATCGGCCAGCCCGCCCGTTTTAGCCAGGGGAAAGACTTCCGAAGACGTGAACAGTACCCGCATTGCCGCCTCCCTTATGGAGGGTGTTTGATCCCTCCAGGCCACACCCTAGCCCGGATCGCGTACAGGGTCGAGTGCGTGGTTACCCGAGTCTTTCTGTTTCCGCCGTCAGGTCAGCCTCGACGAAGTCAGTTGCAGGAAGATATCTTCGAGGTCGGTTTCCTCGGTTGACAGGTCCGCGATTTTCAATCCGGCGGCGGCGATGGCGTCAAGAATGCGTCCGACTGGAACCGCTGAGGGGCGGTAGCGAATCACGATCTTGCGTCCGGGGCGCAATTCCGGGGCGAACGGTGTCAGTTCGGGCGGAACTGCATCAATGTCGCGGTCGAGCGTGATCAGCAACGCCTTGCCGTCGATCCGTTTCAGCAGGTTGGCGGTGGTGTCGAGCGCCGCCAGCCGTCCCTGATTGATGATCGCGATGCGGTCGCACAATTGCTCGGCTTCTTCGAGGTAATGAGTGGTAAGCAGGATCGTGGTACCCCGCTCGTTCATCCCACGCACCGCTTCCCATAGATGTTGGCGCAGTTCGATATCCACGCCGGCGGTGGGTTCGTCCAGAACCAGGATCGGTGGATTGTGGACCATCGCCTTGGCCACCAACAGGCGGCGGCGCATCCCGCCCGACAAGGTGCGGGCATAGGAATCCGCCTTGTCGGCCAATCCAACAATATCCAGAATCTCCATCGTCCGCCGTTCGGACTTTGGCACGCCGTACATTCCGGCCTGGACGTCGAGCAATTCACGCGGGGTGAAGAAGGCGTCGAGGTTCAGTTCCTGTGGCACCACGCCGATCGCGGCCTTGGCCCCGCGCGGATCGCGGTCGATGTCGCGATCCCATACCCGTACCGTTCCCGCGCTTTTCAGCACCAGACCGGCCAGGATGTTGATGAAGGTGCTCTTGCCCGCGCCGTTGGGGCCAAGCAGTCCGAAGAACGAACCGCGCGGCACCGACAGGGAGATGCTGTCTAGAGCCCGTTTGCCGTCGCGATAGACCTTGACCAACCCCTCGGCGGCCAAAGCAGCGTCGGGCAGGGCGGGGGCAGGTGCGGCAGAGTGAGAGTTTGTTTGAACCATGGCCGTCAATGGGTATCATCCGGGCTAGGTTCCTGTCCACCGACCGATATCGGGGTCTCCTGCCATGCTTGCCCGTGAATCCACCTCGTTGACCGAGGCCGTGACCGTTTCCTCCACTCCTGTCGCCTGTGACGGCGATGTCTCCTCTGGCCTGGGCCATCCCCGCGTCTTCCTCGACATTCCCGAAGGCGGCAGCGCGGTCTGCCCCTATTGCTCGCGGGAATTCATCCTGGCCGCTGGCGCTTCGCACGGCCGGGGGCATTGAGCACAGTGAGCGAACCCTCTGCCGACAGTCTTCGCCATGTCGTTCTGATCGACGGCTCCGGCTTCATCTTCCGCGCCTTCCATGGCCTGCCGCCGATGACGCGCGGCGACGGAACGCCGGTCAATGCCGTTTACGGCTTCACCACGATGCTGTTGAAGTTGCTGAACGATAGCCGTGCCGATCACATCGCGGTGATTTTCGATAGTTCCCGCAAGACGTTCCGCACTGATCTTTATCCGGGGTACAAAGCGCAGCGTCCGCCGCCGCCCGAGGAATTGGTGCCGCAATTCCCGTTGGTGCGTGAGGCGGTGCGGGCGTTCGATGTCGCTTGCATCGAGATGGAAGGATTCGAGGCAGACGATCTAATCGCCGCTTATGCCTGTGCCGCGACGGCCGAGGGCGCGCAAGTGACGATCGTGTCGTCTGATAAGGATCTGATGCAGCTTGTCGGCGAGCATGTTTCGATGTTCGATCCGATGAAGAATCGGACCATCGGCGTAGCCGAAGTCTTCGAGAAATTCGGGGTCGCGCCGGATCGGGTGGTCGATGTTCAGGCGCTGTGCGGCGATGCCGCCGACAATGTGCCCGGCGTTCCGGGGATTGGTGTCAAGACAGCCGCTCAACTTATTGAAGAGTATGGCGATCTCGAGTCCTTGCTGACTCGTGCCGCCGAGATCAAGCAGCCCAAGCGCCGCCAGACTCTGCTCGACAATGCTGCGATGGCGCGCTTGTCGCGCGATCTGGTGCGGCTGCGTGACGACATGGATTTGCCCGAGCCGCTGGCGGCGCTGGCGGTTCGGCCGTTGGTGCCCGAGCGTCTTGCCGCCTTCCTGGCCGAGCAGGGGTTCCGGTCCCTGATCAACCGTCTCAATCTCAAGGCTCCGCCGCGCGCGGCTGTGGCTGCGGCTGCGGTGACGGAAGCGCCGGTCGCCGCTCCGGCGGGGGGATTGAGTCGCGATGGCTATGAACTGGTCCTTAGCCTGGACGCCCTTGACCGCTGGATCGCCGAGGCGATTGAGGCCGGGATCGTCGGTTTCGACACCGAGACGGATTCACTCGATTCGATGCGCGCCCGTCTGGTTGGCGTGTCGCTGGCGGTTGCGCCGGGGCGGGCCTGCTATATCCCGGTGATCCACACGGCTCCCGCAGCGCAGGGCAGCCTCGATTTCGGCGACAGCGCGGACAACGGCAACAGTGGGCCGAAGCCGATTCCGGTCGAGCAGACTTTGGAGCGGCTGACCCCCTTGCTGTCCGACCCGTCGGTTCTCAAGGTCGGCCATAACATCAAATACGACATGCAGGTGTTTGCCAGTCTTGGTGTTTCCGTCACTCCGATCGACGACACCATGCTGTTGTCTTATGTCCTGGACGGGGCCAGTCACGGCCATGGGCTGGACGAACTGGCGCGATTGCATCTCGGTCACACCAATATCAGCTTCTCCGAAGTGTGCGGAACCGGGAGGTCTCAGATTACCTTCGACCGGGTTCCCCTTGAAAAAGCACGGGATTATGCCGCCGAGGATGCCGACGTCACGTTACGCCTCCACCAGTTTCTGAAGCCGCGTCTGCTTGCTGAGAAAATGGTTGAGGTCTACGAGACGCTGGAACGGCCGCTGGTTCCGGTGATCGTCGCGATGGAGCGGGCTGGCCTCCAGGTCGATCGTCCTTTCCTGCAATCGTTGTCAGAAGATTTCGGCCGTCGTCTCGCCGCTCTCGAAGCGGAGGTGATCGCTCTGAACGGTGGCGAGCCCTTCAATCTTGGCTCGCCCCAGCAATTGGGCAAGGTGCTGTTTGAGACCCTGAATCTGCCCGGTGGCAAGAAGACCAAGAGCGGCCAATGGGCGACGGGTGCCGACATTCTGGAAGATTTGGCTCCGTTGCATCCGCTTCCGGCGCGCCTGCTCGACTGGCGTCAGCTTGCCAAGTTGAAGAGCACGTATACAGATGCCCTGGTCGCTCAGATCAATCCGGCGACGGGGCGGGTTCATACCAGCTTCTCCCTGGCGGCGACCACCACCGGCCGGTTGTCCTCGTCCGATCCTAACCTCCAGAACATCCCGATTCGAACCGAGGAGGGGCGCAAGATCCGCCGCGCCTTTATCGCCAAGCCGGGCTTTTGCCTGATTTCGGCCGATTATTCCCAGATCGAACTGCGGCTGGTCGCCCATGTCGCCGGGATCGAGGGGCTGCGCACCGCCTTTGCCGAGGGTCGCGATATCCACGCCATCACCGCGTCGCAGGTGTTCGGGGTGCCGCTGGAGGAGGTCGATTCCTCTCTGCGTCGCCGTGCCAAGGCGATCAATTTCGGCATCATCTATGGGATCAGTCCATTCGGTCTGGCGGCGCAATTGAGCATCCCCCAGGGCGAGGCCAAGGCTTATATCGATGCTTATTTCGGCCGTTATCCTGAAATCCGCGCCTTCATGGAGCAGACCAAGGAAGAGGCGCGTGCCTTTGGTTTTGTTCGCACCCCGTTCGGCCGCAAGGTCTTTACGCCTGGGATCAAGGACAAGAACGCCGCCGTTCGCGCTTTTGCCGAACGTGCCGCAATCAATGGGCCGATTCAGGGGGGAGCCGCCGATATCATCAAACGGGCGATGATCCGGCTTCCCGCCGCGCTGGCCGAGGCTGGGTTGGCGGCGCAGCTGTTGCTCCAGGTTCATGACGAACTGGTTCTCGAAGCGCCCGAAGCCGAGGCCGAGGCTACCATCGCCATCGTTCGGCGGGTGATGGAAGGAGCCGCTACCCTGTCGGTGCCGCTGCTGGTCGAGGCCGCCGCCGCCGCCAGTTGGGACGAGGCCCACTGACGCGCCTCTCTCTATATTCTACCCCAGCCGGAGCCACGGGCTTCTGGCTGGGGTAGGGGGGCTGTTTATCTTACCCGGTAATGACCGTGACAGCCGGAGCAGGCGGCAGTGATGTCGCTGATCGCCCAGACGACGTTGCGCATGCTGGCGTAGTCGCGGGTCTGATCGGCTTTTCTTGCCGCGACCGCAAAGCGAGTTGCTGCGGCACGCAGGGCATCTTTGGCTTCTATCATCGCTGGTGGGAACCAGTCGGTGATTGCCTCCTCTCCCTCTATATTGCTAAACCGCAGTCGTTGGTCTGCGATGAGCGCGGCTTCGGTGAACCGCTCGGACGCGATGTGGGATACCACCGTGTCAAGGGCAACCAGATGATCCTGCATGTTCATCAGCATGCTTTCCCGGATCTCCGGCGGCATCGTCACCAGCTCGCGCGGGTCGTCGGCCCACGCCGCGAGCGGCATCGCTGTCAGCGCCATGGCGGCAAGTCCAATTGCTTTCGCGCGCATAGATCCCCCCTTCTGTTCTGACTCGTCTCCATCATCGCTCGGTCGGCATCGACTGTCGATATCGGGAAATATTTGCGAGTGCGGCGCACCCGCAACCAGCTTGACCCTGCCAAATTTGCGGAATACCCTTCGCGGCATATTGAGTGTGACTTGCAACATCATTTGCATTTTGGCGCCCGCCGCCGACCATGGGAGTTCGTAAGATGGACATCAGCGTCCAGGATCTGAAACCGGGCGATGCCGCTCGGATCACCGGCTTTGCGAAGGGTGATCGTGATTACCGCCAGCGTCTTCTGGCGATGGGGCTGACCCCTGGTGTGGCGTTTCAGGTGACTCGGGTTGCACCGCTTGGGGATCCTGTCGAAATTTCCGTGCGGGACTTCACCCTGACCCTGCGTCGAAATGAGGCGGCAATTCTTAAGGTCGAGAGGGTATGAGCATGGATCACATGATCGCCATCGCCGGTAATCCCAATTGCGGCAAGACCACCTTGTTCAATGCCCTGACTGGTTCGACCCAGAAAGTCGGTAACTGGCCGGGCGTGACGGTTGAGAAAAAGGTGGGATCGTATCGTTTCGACGGTGTCAGCTATACGCTGGTCGATCTTCCCGGTGTCTATATGGTCGGCGGCGTGACCCAGGGGTCAGAGGATGAGCGGGTTGCCCGCGATTACATTCTTTCCGGCGAACCCGAACTGGTCGTCAATATCGTCGATGGCTGCAATCTCGAACGGAACCTTTATCTGACCGCCCAGTTGCTGGAGATGCGGGTGCCGGTCGTGGTTGCGGTCAATATGATGGATATCGCCGAGCGTTACGGCATCACAATCGATCTGGCGGAACTGTCCCGTATGCTGGATTGCCCGGTGGTGCCGCTGATCGCCAGCCGCCAGAAAGGACTTGCCGATCTGAAGGGGACGATTGCACGGGCGATTGAGCGCAAGCGGATTCCCGATGCCCGTCCGACACAGGGGGCGGCCGTGGCGCAGGCGGTGGCCGAATTGGCGAAAGCGCTGACCGAGGCCGCCGCTGCACGCAACGTCGATCCCTCTTGGGCGGCACTGAAGTTGATCGAAGGCGATGCCTTCGCCGAATCCTTGGCGGCGGGCAAGTTTGACGGCGAGGTGATCGGCCATCGTACCGCGATTGAGGACGCTTGCGGTGACGAAGCGGACATTATCATCGCCGATGGACGATTCTCGTTCGTTGCGGAGGTCATGGCGGCGGCGGTCAAACGCAAGCGGCGGATGTCGAAGACTCTGTCGGCACGGATCGATCAGGTGGTGCTGAACCGCTATCTCGGCGTTCCGGTATTCCTGTTCGCAATGTATCTGATGTTCCTGTTCACCATTAATGTCGGTGGCGCTTTCATCGATTTCTTCGATCAGTCGTTTGGCGCGATCCTGGTCGATGAAGTGTCCGAGGGGTTGGCGGCGTTTGGTACACCCGATCTGGTGATTGCTCTCGCCAAGGGGCTGGGCAGCGGCATCCAGACGGTGGCGACTTTTGTTCCGGTCATCGCCTGCCTGTTCCTGTTCCTGTCGTTCCTGGAAGATTCGGGCTACATGGCCCGCGCCGCCTTCGTCATGGACCGGGCGATGCGCTCGATCGGTCTGCCTGGGAAGTCGTTCGTGCCGCTGATCGTCGGGTTCGGTTGCAACGTGCCGGCGATCATGGCGACTCGTACATTGGAAAGTCGGCGCGACCGTATCCTGACGATCATGATGGCGCCGTTCATGTCATGCGGTGCCCGCTTGCCGGTCTTCGCTCTGTTCGCCGCAGCGTTCTTTCCCGAGAGTGGGCAGAACGTTGTGTTCGGTCTGTATCTTCTCGGCCTGGGATTCGCGGTGATGACCGGCCTGCTGTTGAAAACCACACTCCTTCCGGGTGAGCCGACCCGCTTTGTAATGGAACTACCGCCCTATCACATGCCCACCCTGCGCGGGGTTGTGACCCAGGCGTGGCAGCGCCTGCGCGAATTCATCTTCCGCGCTGGCCGGATCATCGTGCCGATGGTGATGATTCTCAGCTTCTTCAACACGATGGGAACCGACGGCAGCTTCGGTAAGGAAAACACTCGCGATTCTGTTCTGGCATCGGCCAGTCAGGTGATTACCCCGATCTTCCATCCGATTGGTCTGAACGATGAGAATTGGCCGGCTGCGGTGGGCCTGTTCACTGGTATTTTCGCCAAGGAGGCGATTGTCGGCACGCTGAACGCGCTATATTCGCAAATCGACGGTGCGGCAGAGGCTCCCGTATCCACCGCTCCGGCCCCCACTTTGGCTGAGAAGCTTGAGGGCGCGGTGATGACCATTCCGCACAAGCTGGCCAAGATCGCGGATTCCCTGGCTGATCCTCTGGGGCTCAACATCTCCTATGTCGGTGATTCCGAGGCCGCCGCCACGGAACTGAAGGTGACGGGCAGCGTGTTCGGGGCGATGGTTTCCCGCTTCGACGGCGTGGCCGGAGCCTTTGCCTACATGCTGCTGATCCTGCTCTATACTCCCTGCGTTGCCGCCGCCGGGGCGATCCGTCACGAAGCCGGTGGGGCCTGGACTGCCTTTGCCGCGGTTTGGACAACGTCGCTGGGCTATGTCTCTGCGGTTGCGTTCTATCAGGCGGCGACCTTTTCCCGCGATCCGGTTACCGCCTCCGGCTGGCTGGCCGCCTGCGGGGTGATAATCGCAACCGGAATCTCCCTGATGTGGCTGGTCGGACGGCGGCACGTCCGTCGCCTGACCATGGCTCCGGCCGAATAAGGAGAGAGTCTCATGCTGACCATGAGGTCTGTGCGCGACTACCTGACCGAGAGCGGGCAGGTGTCGCTGGGCGATATTGCGCTTCACTTCGAATCGTCACCCGAAGCGGCCCGGCAGGTTCTCGATCAATGGGTGGCCAAGGGAAAGGTGCGGCGGACAGAGCCGAGCGGCGGATGCGCCAAGGCCGGCGCATCGTGCTGCTGCGCTTCAAAGCCGCAGGAGGTCTATGAATGGACCGGGGATGGGAACCCGCTCCGGTCCTGACCATCCGTTGCGATGTCCGTGTTGCCGCTCAGGTGGTGACACGGACATCGACACTCATCCCGATAAAGGCGTCGGGAGAGCCTTGATAACTGCCCACCACCGGCGCGACCTGCGAGATTTCACGCGCCACCGCGACCGGGATCAGGTTATGCCCGCCGACGCCGCGATTGGTTGGGTCAAAGGTAATCCAGCCCGCGCCGGGGACATAGACTTCTGCCCAGGCGTGAGTCGATCCGGTTCCAGACGATCCGACCAGGCAGCCATCCGGGTCAAACAGATAGCCCGAGACGATTCGCGCCCCGAATCCCAAACAGCGCGCCGCTTCGACGAACAGGACGGCAAAATCGCGGCAAGCCCCGCTGCCGAGTTCCAGGGTTTGCACCGGCGTTTGCGTGCCTTCGTCATCGCGGCTGCGATAGGTGACCCAGGCGGAAACGCCCGAGCAGAGATCCTTTAACAATGAGAGCGTATCGGTCGGTTTGCTGTGGATAAATCCCCGCGCCCAGGTCGCTACCCGTCCACTTGGATCGGAGGATTGCATCGTCGCCAATGCGCCAAGATCGATCCAATCCTGGTCTGTGTAGAGAAAGGGATAGGAAATTGCCTGGGCTGCGATGGCGAAGATCGGAAAGGGAACCGCGTGTAGTTCGATCTTCAGACGGGATTCAATGCACAGAGAGGCGACGGGGGTGTGAAAATTTGCCATCGCCACGGCATTGCCGAACACATCCTCGGCCCACGTTATCGACGCTTCCGGCGTGGCGGACAGGTCGATCGAGAGCAGGCGCAAATCGTAGCTTTCTCGCGGCCTGAGCATCAGCCGATGCGGCCCGAGGACGACCGGATAGCGGTAGCGATAGGTGGTGCGGTGGTGAATCTGCAAAGACAGCATCGATTTCCCCCGCGCGCGCTGTCGGAATTACAGCGCGCAACACCGAATTTAAGAGAGGTTATTTACGGGCTTTGGCGGAAGGACCGATATGGTTGAGGGCTGCGTCCTTGAAGCCCTGACTCCAGCGCTCTCTTTCGTCCTGCGCCAGATGGGGATTCAACCGTTCGCCTGCCACTTCGATCTCGCCAGGATCGTCGGCGGTGCAGTTTCCGCCAGCCCGCCAACCGCTAGCATAGATGCGGCTGAGTTGAAACGGGGTGCTTTTGGTCATGACGTTCCCCCCACGCAGAACCGATTTCAAGGAAAAGTCCAGATGTCAGATCGGATTTGACGTATCCACGCCCGACCGTAATTTAAGGTAATCGTCAACGGCGATCAGATCGGCAAGGTCGCCCGATGCCATACGTGCCAGCGGCGTCCGATTGCCGAACAGGGGGATGGGCTGGTGCAGCCACGTCGTGCCTGCCTCGGGGGTGCTCTGCAATTTCTTGAAAATCGAGGCAATTGTGCCCAGGCGCTTGATGACATCCAAGGTGATGCCGCCCAATTCTCCCGCCCGCCAATCGCTTAATTGGGTGCCGAAGGGATAGCCAAGAATGCCGCGCAGTTCGGTTTCTGACAGCCGCCAGTGATCGAGAATCCGAAAGATGCTTGCTACGCCTTGGGCCAATTGTTCTTTTGTCTCGAACATTGAACCAATTCGCTCCGAATTGCAGGCACGCTCCCGATTGAGCGTGCACGACCTTTTTCTATATGGGGGTGCTCCGGCGAGAATTCATCGCCGGAGCGAAAAAACTCCTCGGCACTTGGGTAAACGGTGTGTGGTTCGGGCGCATCACTCTCCGTTCGGTTCGCCCCAACGGCGCAGTGTGCCGCAATCCAGCCCGAACAGGTCGAGCGCCCGTCCGGCGGTATGTTCGACCAGATCGTCCAGGCTTTGCGGTCGGGCGTAGAATCCCGGCACTGGCGGAGCGATGACCGCCCCCATTTCAGTCAGGTTCAGCATCGTTCGCAGATGACCGGCATGCAGCGGTGTCTCGCGTACCATCAGGACCAGACGTCGGCGTTCCTTCAACGTGACGTCGGCGGCGCGCGTCAGTAGCGAGGTGGTGACGCCGCTGGCGATCTCGCTCATCGTTCGGATCGAACAGGGGGCGACGATCATTCCCAAGGTGCGGAACGAACCCGAGGCCGGTGGGGCGGCGATGTTATCAACGGGATGGGCATAGGTCGCCAACGCCCGGACCTGATCGGCCGTCAGCTCGCTTTCGTAGCCAAGGGTGATCTCTGCGGCGCGGCTCATCACAAGATGGGATTCTACTCCTATCCGTCGCAGCATTTCGAGGATTCGAATTCCATATATGGTGCCGGACGCGCCACTTAATCCCACGATCAGTCGGGGAGGGGGGAGGGTCAAGGCTGACAATCCTGCATGGGTGGGGTCTTTCCTGTGGCTTGGTGAATAAGATTAGCCCGCATGAGCGATTAGGGCAATTTCCCTGCTGACAACCGCCTTGCGTGGAGCATAAGCTTTCCCGGTTACCCATCGTGAAGGGAGGGCTTTGATGAGCGTTCTAAACCGTATCGAGTCCCTGAAGGCTAAGCATGCCGCGCTTGAATCCGCGATCGAGTTGGAAGTCAGGCGCCCTATTCCCGACAATGCTCATCTTCACGACCTGAAACGCAGGAAACTTCTCATCAAGGATGAGATGACCCGTATCGACTCCCTGATTCACTAAACGGAGGGGCTGGACCGCCCGCATCAACCGGCTCGGCCGGATCGGGCAGGCGGTCCGCTTTTCCATGCCCACCCTAAGGGGTTGGGTTGGCCGATGGGCTTGTCTCTCGGCTATTGAGGTCGGAGCGGCGTATCTTCGCGGATTTTTGCCCTCCAAACCCGACTTTTGCAAAACCGCCCGGTTTGCGGCATCTTACCCACTCGCCCAGAGGGGGAAGGCGTCTCCATGACCGAGGAAAAAAGACGCCGACTGGTAGAAAACAGAGAGGAACACGTCCGATTATGACTAATCCGTATCAACAGGCCTTTGAAACGTCGCTGAAGGATCCCGTGGCTTTTTGGGGTGAGGCGGCGCAGGGCATTCACTGGGACAAGCCCTGGGACAAGGTTCTCGACGACACCCATGCGCCGTTCTATCGCTGGTTCGTCGGAGCGGAGACCAACACCTGTTACAATGCCGTTGATCGCCATGTCGCCGACGGACGCGGGGACCAGGCGGCGATCATCTATGACAGCCCGGTCAGCGGGACCAAGCGCATCATCACCTATACGGAATTGCAGGATCAGGTGTCGCGACTGGCGGGCGGCCTAGCCGGGCTGGGCGTGACCAAGGGCGACCGGGTACTGCTCTATATGCCGATGATCCCCGAGGCGGTGATCGGCATGCTGGCGGCGGCGCGTCTGGGCGCGATTCATACGGTGGTGTTCGGTGGGTTCGCTCCCAGCGAATTGGCGACCCGGATCAACGACGCCGCGCCCAAAGTCATCCTGTCCGCTTCGTGCGGGATCGAAGGCAGCCGGGTTCTGCCCTACAAGCCGATGCTGGATCAGGCGATCGACCTGTCTGCGCACAAGCCGGGCCATACCGTGATCTATCAGCGCCCGCAGGCTGTGGCCGACATGAAAGCCGGGGTCGATCTCGACTGGACCGAACTGACCGCCGCGTCAGAGCCGCATGCCTGCGTGACGGTGAAGGCGACCGATCCGCTTTATATCCTTTATACCTCGGGCACCACGGGTCAGCCCAAGGGCGTCGTCCGCGACAATGGCGGCCACATGGTGGCGCTGAAATGGACGATGAGCGCGATCTACGACATCAAGCCGGGCGAAGTGTTCTGGGCCGCCTCGGATGTTGGTTGGGTCGTCGGCCATTCCTACATCTGCTATGCTCCGCTGCTGCACGGTGCCACCACCGTGGTGTACGAAGGCAAGCCGGTCGGGACTCCAGACGCCGGTGCGTTCTGGCGGATGATCGCCGAGTACAAGGTGTCGGCCTTGTTTACCGCACCAACGGCTTTCCGCGCCATCAAGCGCGAAGATCCCGACGCGAAGCTGTTGCAGCAGTATGACCTGTCCTCGCTGCGTACTCTGTTTCTTGCCGGTGAACGCTCTGACCCCGATACGATCAACTGGGCCTCGTCCAATCTGAAGGTGCCTGTGATCGACCATTGGTGGCAGACCGAAACAGGTTGGGCGATTGCCGCCAATTGCATGGGGCTGCATCAGTTCCCGGTCAAGCCGGGTTCGCCGACCAAGCCGGTGCCGGGCTGGGGCCTGGAAGTGCTGGACGAGAGCCACCAGCCGTGCGAACCGGGCAAGGTCGGTTCGTTGGTGGTGCGGTTGCCGTTGCCTCCGGGTGCGCTGGTCACCCTGTGGAACGCCGATCAGCGTTGCCACGACAGCTATTACTCCGAATTCCCCGGTTACTATAAGACCGCCGACGCCGGTTATATCGACGAAGACGGCTATGCCTATGTCATGGCCCGCACTGACGACATCATCAACGTCGCCGGTCACCGCCTGTCAACCGGCGCGATGGAAGAGGTGCTGGCCAGCCATCCAGATGTCGCCGAATGCGCCGTGATCGGTGTCGCCGACCAGTTGAAGGGGCAATTGCCGCTTGGGTTCGTCTGCCTTAAGGCGGGTGTCTCCAAGAGCCACGAGCAGGTCATCAAGGAAGTCGTCCAATTGGTGCGTGAGCGTATCGGGCCGGTCGCCGCTTTCAAGACCTGCACCGTGGTTGCCCGTCTGCCCAAGACCCGCTCGGGTAAAATTCTGCGTGGAACGATGCAGAAGATCGCCGACAACCAGGACTTCAAGATGCCGGCGACGATTGACGATCCGGCGATCCTTGACGAGATCGAAGAATCCCTGGAAAGCGTCGGCTATGCCAAGGCGCGCAAAGAAGCGGGCCAGTAAGTCCGACGTGTTTGGCATTGAACCGGGGGCGTGCGCGCCCCCGGTTTTTTATGGCGGGACGACGACAGGAAAGACACGGAAATGACTGAGCCGAGGGATGCCACGATGCCGGGTCCGGTACAGACCGATACGATCGCGGCGGCTGGATTGGTGCTGTCCGGGTCGGGAGCCGGGTTGCTCACCGTTCTGTCGCTGGGCGGCTACGCTGGTCTGGAGGTCGGGGCCGGGGGAGTGATTCCCGGTCTGATGCTGGTCGGGGGCGGCTTGCTGGCACTGTGGTTGCGGCCGGCTCTGTCCGGCGCTGACGGGGCGTGGCGTTGGGTCGCCGCCGTGGCGGGGGGCGCGCTGTTTCCATTAAGCGGTGCCGTACTGGGCTGGCCCGATCTCGTTCGCCTTTTGTGGCTGCCGTCGGTGGTGCTGCTCTACGCCCAGGGCCGCCAAATCGAGTCCGTTCGTGCGGTTCCGGCCTGGTCCGCGCCGTTGCATCTGCCGCTGCTATTGACCAGTGCATTCGCCGAGGGAAGTGGCCTGTTGCTGCTTCTGGCGCCGCTGATCCTATCCGAGGCGACTCCTGACTGGACGGCCGGGTTGTTGATCGCCCTGGTGGCGGCGCGGTTGCTGGTGTGGATGGCCTATCGCCGTCGTTTGACTGGAGAGTCCGCTCCGGTGGCGACGGCTTCAGTGCTGCTGGCTTTTTCGACTCCCTTCGCCCTGGGCGGCAATGTCGTTCCTCTGGTCTTGACGATGGTTGCGGGTGTGGTGCCCGCTTTGGCCTCGTCGGCGCTGGCGGCGGCTGGTTTGGCCGTGGTGATCGGGGGGTGGGCGCTCCGGCTGGTTATCCTGATGCGTGCAACATACACCCATTAGATGCTGCATTGGTTCCGTCGTCGGTTCTCTTCGGCGGGGAGGCGAGCAGGGGTGACTGAAATTATACTGTGGTGTAAGATTCGAGCTTGTTTTTGCAGCCGAATCGAGGGATGTCTTCCCCTTCGGACCGGGTGGCGTCAGGTGCCTCCGGCATTAGTCGCTAGGGAGAGTCGGGAATGTCGGCAGTCGGTGCCGCGCCGTTCTATTTTGCGCCGGAAATCGAGCGTCTTGACCGCTCGGCCCTGCGTCGATTGCAGCTTGAACGGCTGAAGGAAACGCTTGGCCGCGCGTATACCTGCGTTCCCCATCATCGTCAGGCGTTCGACCGTGCCGGAGTACGGCCCGAGGATCTGACCTCGTTGGAGGACATCACCCGCTTTCCGTTCACCGTCAAAACCGACCTGCGCGACAATTATCCTTTTGGACTATTCGCGGTCCCGCGCGAGCAGGTTGTGCGGTTGCATGCCAGTTCCGGCACTACCGGCCGTCCGACCGTTGTCGGCTATACCGCCGATGATCTGGAGACCTGGGCCGGTCTGATTGCTCGTTCGCTGGCCTGTGCCGGAGGGCGGCCCGGCGACGTGATGCATAATGCCCTGGGGTATGGTCTGTTCACCGGCGGTTTGGGCTTCCATTACGGGGCCGAGCGGCTGGGCTGCACCGTTGTCCCGATGTCGGGCGGTCAAACCGAAAAGCAGATCCGGCTGATCTGCGATTTCGGCGCGACAATCCTGAACGCAACTCCGTCTTATGCCCTCAATCTGGTTGAAACCGCCGAACGGATGGGGGTCGATCTGGCGTCGGGCTCGTTGCGGATTGGCGTATTCGGTGCCGAACCGTGGTCCGAGACGATGCGAGGCGAGCTTGACCGTCGGCTTGGCATTCGTTCAATCGACTCTTATGGCCTGTCCGAGGTGATGGGGCCGGGTGTGGCGATGGAGTGCAGCCAGCGCAACGGCATGCACGGGTGGGAAGATCATTTTCTGTTCGAGGTGATCAATCCCGAAACGCTGGAGCCGGTGCCGATGGGGCAACCCGGTGAACTGGTTATCACGACCCTGACCAAACAAGCGTTGCCAATGGTGCGCTACCGCACCCGCGACATCTCGATGATTACCGAGGAACCCTGTTCTTGCGGTCGTACTCATTTGCGGATTTTGCGGGTCACCGGCCGCAATGACGACATGTTGATTATCCGTGGTGTTAATGTCTACCCTAGTCAGATCGAGTCGATTTTGCTCGGTTTGCCGGGGATTGCGCCACATTACCAGTTGATTCTGTCCCGCCAGGGCTGGCTTGACCACCTGACCGTCGAGGTCGAAACCGATTCTCCGTCAAGCGAAGAGGATCGTGCTCGTCTCGCTAATCAGGTTCGCCATCACATCAAATCGACGATCGGCGTGTCGTGTGAGGCTTTGGTTCGTCTGCCTGGGCAATTGCCCCGCTCGGAAGGCAAGGCGGTGCGGGTACGGGATCTGCGCAAGGAAGGGGCGTAGCTTTCGGCGGGTTCGGGGGGACCTCGCCGTGCACGCGCCCCGGCCCCCATCTCCGGGCGGCTTTTGCCGTCCGGGGATGGGTCAGTTTTTAGTCTCCATTTTATTTCGCTTCTTTTCTTAGGGCATGCAGCCAATCGGCGGCTCCCAATCCAGCGACGCGGCCGCTGGCGAAACAGCCGGTGAGCAGATAGCCCCCGGTCGGCGCTTCCCAATCCAGCATTTCTCCGGCGACGAACTGTCCAGGCAGGCGGCGCAGCATCAGATGCTCATCCACCTCGTCGAAGCTCAGTCCTCCCGCCGTCGAGATCGCTTCGGCCAGGGGGCGCGGACGTAATAACCGCAGGGTGCCTCCCTTGATCGCGGCAGCCAGGGCGACGGGATCGCCGAGGCTGGTGGATGGAAGGATTTCGCGCAGCACCATCACCGCGTTGGCGTCAAGCGGAAGGGCTTTGCGCAGAAAAGTCGAGAATGAGCGCGATCCGCGTGGCCTTCGCAACGCCGCTTCGATCCGCTCGCGGCTCCAATCCGGCATCAAGTCGAGGGTCGGAAGGGCGATCCCGTCACGCTCGATCGCATCGCGCAACGGCGCGGCAAGAGCGTAGACCAGTCCGCCCTCGATCCCGGTCGCAGTCAGGGTCAGCTCGCCGCGTCGGACTACGCCGTCAAAGCTCAGTTCAACCGTGGACAGCCGGGTTCCGGCGCAGCGTTCGGCGAAGGTCGGACTCCAATCGAGATCGAAGCCACAATTGGCCGGGCGCAGTGTCGCGACAGTGAGGCCACGTTCGGTCAATCGCCCGACCCAGGCCCCGTCCGAGCCGAGTTGCGGCCATGACGCGCCACCCAGCGCCAGCACAACCGCCGATGCTCGAACCTTGATCACCCCCGCAGGCGTTGAGAAGGCAAGCGCGCCGGTTTCGTCCCAGCCTTGCCAACGATGACGGACATGAAGGGCGATTCCCGATGCTTTCAACCGGCGCAGCCATGCCCGCAGCAACGGAGCCGCCTTCATCCCGGCGGGAAATACCCGGCCGGAACTGCCGACGAAGGTTTCGATCCCCAATTCTTCGGCCCAGGCGCGCAGCTCTGCCGGACCGAATGCCGCCAGCAGCGGGCCGAAGCGGTCGGCCTGCGCGCCATAGCGTTCGACGAAGCGTTCCATCGGCTCGGTGTGGGTGAGGTTCAGCCCTCCCTTGCCCGCCAGCAGGAACTTGCGACCCGGTGACGGCATCGCATCGTATAGCGCAACCGAGAAGCCTTGCGCGGCCAGTGTTTCGGCAGCCATCAAACCGGCTGGCCCGCCGCCGATCACCACCGCGTCGGCGGGCTCCGCTTTCGTTTCCAACCGTTCCCCCATCGTCCGCCAAGCAACGAACGACCTTAACCGTTTTGGCGGAATCAGGACAGCCGATTGCCCTTCGAACCGTGGCGGCGCAGATGGACCAGCCGTTTGTAGCGCGGATCGTCTGGGTTCTTCTCCAGGGCGGCGGGTTCGTCGAGATAGCGCTTCGGACTGAGGCATTCGAAGAATTTGCGGTCGGCTCCCTCGGGGCACACCTTGGCGCAGATACCGCACGGCCAGTGCCCCTCATCGCGCAGCAGGATATGGTGGCGGGTGCATTCATCCTTGTCGAGATCGCCCAGGATCATATCGGGCCGGGCCTTAATCGCGCCGGTCGGACAAGCTTTCTCGCAGATCCGGCACTTGGTGCACAATTCCTCGGGCTGCATCGGGTCGGGGGGCAGTTCGGCCGAAGTGATGATCGAGTTGAGACGGACACGGGGGCCGTAATCCGGCACCATCAGATTCCGCGACATCCCCACCGTGCCCAGACCGGCATATTTGGCGGCGTAGGTGTGGCTGAACGATCCGAACGGGTTGTCGAGCAGCGCTTCAAGGCTGGCATAGCCGTCGCGCGGCATGCACAGGGTCGGGTGGCCGGTCCGGTTGAGCCAGTTGGCGATGCGGAAACTGATCTCGTCCAGCAGGCGGTTCGAGGTGTCGTACATTTCCTGATAATTGATCGACGGCGTTGATTCGATGATCGGAAGTACCATCGGAACTCCGATCACCACTACCGATTGGGCCTTGGCGTAGATCGCTTCGGGGCGATAATCGGGCGGAACCTCGCCGATTTCGGCCCAGCGCCCGACCGGGGCGAAGCCGACCAGATCGGCTCCCAGGGCGATTGCCTCGGCCCGGATCGAGTCCTTCAGTGCCTGAGCCTCGGATATCGGAGCGATCTTCTGTTTCTTTGCGGCGGCCGACATATCTACTCTCCTTGCGCCGCAGAAGCGGCCGTCAGCGCGACATCGAAATCGGTCCATAAATCCTCGACCGATTCGATGCCGACCGACAGACGCAACAGATCGTCGGGAACAGGCGATGTCGGGCCTTCGATGCTGGCGCGATGCTCGATCAGGCTTTCGACCCCGCCCAGCGAGGTTGCCCTTCGCCACAGATGAACATTGGCGGCGGTCGCAATCGCTGCCTCGCGTCCCCCCCTGATCCGCACCGACAGCATTGCGCCGAAGCCGCCCTCCATCTGTCGGCGCGCCAGATCGTGGCCGGGAAAGCCGGGGAGACCGGGATAAAGCACCTCAAGCACGCCGGGATGGACCGCCAGCCGTTCGGCCAGGGTCAGCGCCGAGGCCGATTGCCAGCGGACGCGGGGATAGAGCGTGCGCAAGCCGCGTTGCAGAAGCCATGCCTCGAACGGCCCGAGAATGCCGCCGCCCTGGACCTGAACGGCTTTGATCCGCGCCCAGAATTCGTCTTGGCGGGCAGTGGTCAGGGTTCCGGCCACGACGTCGGAATGACCATTCAGATATTTGGTGGCCGAATGCATCACGATGTCGGCCCCCAGCGACAGCGGACGGGTCAGAACCGGGGTGGCAACGGTGGAATCGACAGCAAGCCTGGCTCCGACACGACGGGCGAGGTCGGCCAGGGCGGCGATATCGCTCACCGACCAGAGCGGATTAGCCGGGCTTTCGACCCAGAGGAGCCGGGTCTTTCCCGGACGCAGCGCCGCTTTGACCGCATTGAGGTCGCTGGTATCGACCAGTTCGATCTCAAGACCCCAGCGCGTGGCGAATCCACTCAGCCATGACCGCAAGGCCCAATACATCACCTGAGGGGCCAGGACGTGATCGCCCGGCTCCAGCGCCTGGAACACCGCTGTCGCTGCCGCCATCCCCGAGGCGAACAACAGGGTCTGCGTGCCGCCTTCCAATGCGGTCAGGGTCGCGGCGGCGGATTCGTCGGTGGGGTTATCGCCTCTCGAATAACAGTGACCGCGCGAATAGCGAAGATCGGCATCGCGTTCGTAGGTGGTCGAGGGGTGGATCGGAGGGATGATCGCTCCGGTCCGGGCGTCGATTGCACCCATTGCATGGGCGGCGAGGGTTTCCGGTCGCAGGAAGGATTCACTCATGATGATCGCTCTTCAATGACAAGATCGGCGGATGGGCCAAGGTCTGGAACACGACGCAATAACGCTCGGTCAGCCGGATCAACTGATCGATCCGCTCGGGCGGCTCGGTCGTGTCGAGCGAAAAGCCGATGCGGATTGCGGCAAAACCGACTGGGGCATCCTTCGCCACGCCCAGGGTGCCACGGAAATCGAGATCGCCCTCGACGGTGATGCTGCCGCTTTTCAGTTCAAAGCCAATCGCTGTAGCGACCGCTTTCAACGTGACACCGGCACAGGCGGCCAGTGCATCCAGCAGCATATTGCCGGAACAGGCGAAGGCACCGGTGCCGCCGGTGGCCGGATGGAGTCCGGCGGCGACCAGGGTACGCCCGGTTTCAACGCGGCAGACAACATCGTCGGCGTCGAGATCGCCCCGCGACGACAGGGTGACCAGGGCAGAGCCGGGGGTGGTCTTATAGGCTTCCTTCAACGGAGCCTGAAGGGTGCGAAGATCTTCGGCGTTCATTCTTTCTCCGGGGACGAGGGGGGAGGGGAGAGAGTCAAATTGCCACGGCTGGAAAGGCCTCATCGCTGCTGGGACGGCGGCTGGCATGGCCCAGTTCGCCGAGCAGGCGGTTCTTCCAATCGAGAAATTCAGTGTCGAGCCGGTCCCGTGGCCGGGCCAATGGTGGGGTTACCTCAACCCTGACGCGGCCGGGATCGGGCTGCATCACCACGATGCGGTCGGCCAGGAACAGGGCTTCCTCGATGTCGTGGGTCACCAGGATCAGGGTCGGACGATCATAGGCCCACAGATCGAGAAGATGCTCCTGGAGATCGCTTCGGGTCAAAGCGTCCAGTGCCGAGAACGGTTCGTCGAGCAGCAGAACCTTGGGTCGTCCGACCAGTGCGCGGGCCAGGGCGACGCGTTGAGCCTGTCCGCCCGACAATTCGCGTGGCCAGTGAGACTGGTGAGCTGCCAACCCAACTCGCTCCAGTGCTTCGGAAACACGGGTTTCACGCTCCTCGGTCGGCAGATGACGGATGCCGAACGCGACGTTTTGGCCGATCGTCAGCCACGGCATCAGTCGAGGCTCCTGGAACACCACGCCGATTTCGGGGCGAGGTGCCAAGATCGGCGTTCCTTCCAGCGCGAGGCGTCCCCGTGACGGCGTATCGAGGCCGGAAATCAGCCGCAACAGCGTACTTTTGCCGCAGCCGGAGCCGCCGAGGATGGCGACGATCTCGCCTTCCCGGACGGTAAGATCAAGACCGGATAAGGCCAGGGTGCCGTTGGGATAGCGCTTATCGACGGTGGTGATGGTCAACATCGGTCTACTCCGTCGGTTTGAAGGAATCCTGCCATGTCAGGAAGCGGGCCGACGCCGAGGCCAGCAGCCAATCGGTCAGCTTTCCCAGAATGGCGAAGGCGGTGATCGACGCCAGGATGACCGCGGGCCGTCCGGTCTGTTGGCCGTCGATCAGCAGGAATCCCAACCCTTGTTCCGCTCCCATGAATTCTGCCGCCACCACGAACATCCACCCCAGACCCAGGCCGGATCGTAACGCGATGACATAGGTCGGCAGCGTCGCGGGCAACAGGATCCGAGTGATCATCTCGCGGTGGCTGAAACGGAAAATGCGACCAACCTCGACCAATTTGCGGTCAACGCTCAGGATCGCTCCCGACAGGCTGAGATAGATCGGAAAGAACACGCCGACCGCGATCAGAATCACTTTTGAGGTTTCGAAGATACCGAACCACAGGATGAATAGCGGCACCCAGGCAATTGAAGGGATGTTGCGCAATGCCTGAAGCGTTGGGTCGATCACCTGACGCGCCGTGGTCCAATAGCCACTGATTGCGCCGAACAGGGTTCCGGCGACGACGCCGAAGGAAAAGCCGAGTGCAACCCGCTGCAACGTCGCCAGGATGTGGTTGTCGAGATCGCCGGTTTGGGCCAGCGCCACCAATGTGGCGATCACCTTCGATGGTGTTGGTAGTAGCCGTCCATCGGCCCAGTTGAGGGCGACCAGAGCTTCCCAGATCAGGGCCAACCCGACCGGCAGGATAAGGCCGATCAGGGTCCGGGCGGTCGCTGTCTGCCGCCCGGATGGAGCCCGCGCCGTTTCTGTCGCGACGGCGGTGGTGCGGGCTCCGGCGTGTATCGCCTCGGTCGTCATCGCTATTTTACGCCTAGTTTGACGCTGAACGACGGCTCGACCAAAGCTGAGGTGACAGCGGGAACATCGACGTCCGTCGCGATCACGCCTGCATGTTGCAGGGCCAGACCGGCGGCTTCGATCGTCTTACGCTGGCGGTCGCCGATCGCGGCGGTGGAGAGATCGGTTCGCTCCAACTGACGCGCGGCAACGGCGTCGGTCAGCTTGGCTTGCTCGACGATGATTTTCTTCAGTTCGGCCGGATTGGCGATCGAGAACGCGCGGGCCTTTTCATAGGCCTCGATGACTTTTTGCACCAATTCGGGATGTTCTGTGGCAAAGGCTTCGCGGGTGTTGAGGACGCCCCAGGTATTGATTTCCGGGTTGCGGTGGAAGATGCGGGCACCGTCTTCCAATTCAGCTTGGGCAAACAGCGGATCAAGGGCGGCCCAGGCATCGACGTCGCCTTTGGCCAGAGCCAGACGACCGTCTTGATGTTGGAGCAGCACCACCTTGACGTCCTTTTCCGTCAAACCGGCTTCGGCGAGGGACCGGATCAGAAAGACGTGCGGATCGGTGCCGCGAGTCGCGGCGATCCGTTTGCCTTTGAGGTCGGCGACGGTTTGGATTGAAGATCCGCCTTGGGTCACCAACGCGGTCCATTCCGGTCGGGAATAGACATAAACCGACTTCACCGGATTACCGTTGATTCGGGCGAGCAGGGCGGCGGACCCAGCCGACGATCCAAAATCGAGACTTTTCGCGTTCAGATATTCCAGCGCCTTATTCGATCCCAGCGACAGAACCCAGCGGACCTTGATCCCATCCTTGGCCAGATCCTGTTCCAGCCAGCCTTTGTCTTTCAGAACCAGACTGACCGGATTGTAATAGGCGTAGTCTATTCTGACTTCATCGACCTTATCTGCGGCCAGGGCAATGCTGGTGGACAGGCCGATGGCGGTCAGGGCCAGCAGGCCGGAACGAAGGGCGCGGCCCAATCTGTTGGCGAAGGACATGGGTGGCTCCATAAAATACAAATTAAAAATGTATAATCTTCGTAAAAAACACTAGCTCTCGCAGAATGTGCGCGTCAACATAAAACCATATAATCTATAGACTATAAGAACTTGATGGCGAAAGCGTCCGTGGCCTCGCCACCTTTTCGATGCAAGGGGGACGGTATGGGCGGATTGAGGGGGGTGGGACAGAGATGGTCCCGAATTGCGTGTGGCCGGCTACAGCCCGACGATATCGGACAGGCGGCGCAACCCTTCGAGGCTGGCTCCGAGGAGAGCGATCACTCCGGCCAAGACCAGTAGCAGGAACATGGCCAACGACAATCGGTTGTCGATGAAGAAATGGATGATCCCGAGATGCCAGCGTTCGATCAGGGGGCGATCGCCGTATAATAGCCGGTCGAGCTGACTTTTCTGCTGGCGCAATCCGGCCGCGTTGGTGGCGGGACCGGCAGCCGAGGCGATTTCACCGCGCCAGCGCAGCAGGCGGTCGAGGGCGACATCGTGGGCAGGATGGGGGGCGATGGTTTCCCCTGCTTTGGCGACGATCGATGCGTGGCGGTTGAGGAATTCCTCGGTGAAATCGAGGTGGGCCTGCGCGGCGGCGGAGCGGGGCGCATAGATACAAACCGGCAGTCCGGCGGTGGCTGCCTCGATCACCATGTTGTCGCGGGGAATCTGACTGCGATAGACGGTGCCGCCCAGGCGCGAGCGGATCAGGTCGCTGATCCGCCTAGCGGTTTTGTTGCGGTCATGGATCGTGAACAGAACGCCCTGGAGTAGCAGGGATTTGTTCAGACCCTCCTGGACGTATTTGATCGAGGGGAGTGTCCGTAACAGCCCGTCATTGGCATAGGGCGTTGCCGTTACCGGAATGATGACCGCATGGGCGGCGGCCAGGGCATTGATCGGCAGAATCCCCAGTGCCGGCGGGCAATCGATCACGACATAATCGCAATCGAGATTGGCATTCGCCAGAATAGCGTTCAGGGTCCGTTGTGAATTTTGAAGCTCGGATAGTTTGACCTCGATTCCAGCCAGGCTATAGGTCGAAGGCAACACCCATACGCCGTCATAGGGGGTGGATCTGATCACGCTTTCGACCGGAACATTGTTAATGAACAGGTCGAATACGCCCTCGCGGATCTTAGAGTCGATCCCCAGGCTTTTGGTTGAATCCCCTTGGGAATCAAGGTCAACGACCAGCACCGTTTTTCCGAATGCAGCCAGACAGACGGCAAGGTTGGTGCTGGTGGTGGTTTTGGAGATACCGCCCTTTTGATTGAACAATGCGACGATGTAAGGCCTCATCTGCACCCGTCGTCGGTCAGGTGGCGGCGGAGGGGGGCTAAACGAGATTTGAGCATTTTCTGTAAGTCCCCCAAAGCCGCGCTTTCAAACCCGGAAGGCTACACTTAAAACCTAAACATAGATAAAGGCCGCTTGCAACCGAAGAGGACGGTATCTCAGTCCCCCTTTTAGCAAAGGCGGACGCCAGTTCCGCCTAATCCGCAATAGCCGTTAGGATTACGGGCCAGATATTGCTGATGTTCGGGTTCCGCCCAAAAAAACGGTCCGGCAGAGGCGATTTCGGTCGAGATCGTGCCGTGACCGGCCTGACGCAGCGCCGCCTGATAGGTCTCAAGCGAGGCTTGAGCCTGACGCTCCTGTTCCGGCGATACGGTGAGGACCATTGAACGGTATTGGGTGCCGATATCGTTGCCCTGGCGCATTCCCGCCGTTGGGTCGTGCGCTTCCCAGAACAGGCGAAGCAGGGTGCCATAGCTGATGAGCGCTGGATCGAATGCGACCAGAACCACCTCCGCATGGCCGGTGCGTCCGGTGCAGACCTCTTCGTAAGTTGGGTTGGCGGTATATCCCCCGGAATAGCCGACCGAGGTCGAGTACACGCCCGGTTGTTTCCAGAACAGGCGTTCCGCTCCCCAGAAGCAGCCCAGGGCAAAGATCGCTGTTTCGATTCCGGTGGGAAAGGGCGGAAGTAGGGGGGTTCCCAGCACCAGATGCCGGTCAGGCACCTTCATCGCCTCGGTGCGACCGGGCAGAGCCTCGTTCGCCGCCACCATTTCCGTCTTGTTGCGTCTGTCAAACATGGCCGCACGCGCCTCCATTCATCCAGATATCATCGCGATATGGGGATACCGTCTTAGCGTAGCGAGACCGCTGCCAGGACCAAAGCCGTGATAACCGCGATTCCGCCCAGAAACAAGTCGCGTTGGTGGCGATTGCGGGCGTCTTTTTCTTCGATACGACGTTGTAACCAACGAATTGTAACTTCGGCGGCGGCCGCTCCGGCAAAGTCGCTGAACACTCCCTGGATTGCCGACGGTTCGAACATTCCGTCGTTGAACTCGTGCAGCGTAAAGCGGCACCACTCTCCTTCATACTCGACCTGACAGGCCCAATCCCGCACCTCCCAGCGAGAATTAACCCGCCGAGTCGGTTTTGCCGATTCTTCCTGGTGGAACGAGAACTGAAACCCCTCGACGAAGGCTATCCGTGTCTCCGCCATTATCTGTCCCCCTGTCATTCGGTGCCGGGTTGGCTGCGGTTCGAGTGCCGGACACCGTGTGTAATAATTAATTCACCACGATTGAACAAGTCTTCAAGATATATGTCATCCCGTGGACATCGGCGATAGCTGAACTGTCGAGGCAACTGTAATAAGCCTCAGGATTTCTTGAGGCGTCGGTCTCGTGCGGCAATGTTGTTTCCGGTTCTCGTTTCAGATTCATTTATTCATCAACAATTCATCAACCGAGGTGCGTCTTGACCCACCAGGACCTGGTTGTCCAAGCCCTCATGCCGGCTGTTCCCGGCGCCGTCGAAGTTCGTCTGGCAGAAAGCCGGGCCGAAATCGAAGCGGCTCAACGCATCCGCTACAGGGTGTTTTACGAGGAAATGGGAGCAAAGCCTACCGCCCTGATGCGCAACCAGGATCGTGACTTCGACGAATACGACGATGTTTGCGATCATCTGCTGGTTCTGGCCGAGGGGGAGGTGGTTGGAACCTATCGCCTGATCCACCGCGCCGCCGCGGCTCGGATCGGTCATTTCTATTCCGAGGGTGAGTTCGATCTGTCGGCATTGCTGGCGACGTCGGGACCAATCCTCGAACTGGGCCGCTCTTGCGTCGATGCCCGCTGGCGTCATCGCGGCACACTGCAAATGCTGTGGCAGGGTCTGGCTGCCTATATGGTCGAGAATGACATCCGACTTCTCTTCGGGTGTGGCAGCTTGCCCGGCACCGACCCGGCGGCGCTGGGTCCGCAGATTGCGTATCTGCGTGACAATCACCTAGCCCCGCCTTCCTTGCGCGGTCGCGCCCTCTCCAGCCGGGATAGAATTGACTTTGCCTCGGTCATGGCGACCTGGGACGCTCGACGGGTTCTGGCCTCGTTGCCGCCCTTGCTGAAAGGCTATCTGCGCCTGGGCGGCATGGTGGGCGACGGCGCGATCATTGATCACCAGTTCAACACCACCGACGTTCTGGTCGTGGTTAGTGCCGCCGATATCGCCGGACGTTACGTCAAACGTTTCAACGTGTGATCCCAAACGTAAAAAAGCCCCCGGAGGTCGATATCCTCCGGGGGCTTGTTCTTTTCCAGAACGGCGTGCCTCGCGTCAGTCGGCCGGTTCCGGCTGGGGGCTTTCCGTCGTCTCATCCGGGGCGGTCGGAATCAGGCGAAGGTGGCGTCCGTCCTTGCAGAAACCCAGCCCGACCCGGCCGTTCTTGAGGTTAAGGGCATCTTCGCCGAACAATTCGCGTCGCCAGCCACGCAGGGCGGGAACATCGGCGTTGTCGGTCGAGGCGATCGCGTCGATATCGGCGGAGTTGGCGACAAGGCGGCTGGCGACGCCGTGCTCATCGCACTTCATCTTCAGCAGCACCTTCAACAGATCGACCACGGCCCCCAGTCCCTTGGGGATTTCGATCCGGTCAGGCGGAACCGGGCATTCGCTTTCGGGAGTGTCAAGGCCGCGCCGCACGGCTTCCAGGATCGCTTGCCCCATCCGGCCTTCGACCAGTCCCTTGCCGATGCCGCGCATCCGGGCCAGTTCGGCGGTGTCGCGCGGATGGTGAGCGGCGATTTCGGTCAGGGTCTCGTCGCGGAGAACCCGCTGGCGGGGCAGGTCGCGATCCTGCGCCTCGTGCTCTCGCCACGCGGCCAGTTCCTTCAGCACCGACAGGAAGCGGGGCGAATTCGACCGCGGCTTCAACCGCCGCCATGCCTGGGCCGGATCGACACGATAGGTCGCCGGATCAGCCAGGATCGCCATTTCTTCGGCCAGCCATTCCAGCCGCCCGTTGCGTTCCAGCTTGCGCACCAATTTTTCATAGGCAACGCGCAGATGGGTGACGTCGGCCAGAGCGTATTGAATCTGCTTATCCGACAGAGGGCGGATCGACCAGTCGGTGAAGCGCAGCGATTTATCGATACGGGCTTTGGCCAGTTGCGATGCCAGCGTCTCATAGCTTACGGCATCGCCAAAGCCACAGACCATCGCCGCGACTTGGGTATCGAACAGCGGGTTGGGCAACGCCCCCGCGATGTGGAGGAAGATTTCGACGTCCTGCCGGGCGGCGTGAAAGACCTTCAGCACCGAGGTGTCGGCCATCAACTCGAACAGGGGAGCGAGGTCGATGCCAGGGGCAAGGGGGTCGATGACGTGGGCTTCATCCGGCCCGCCCACCTGCACAAGGCAAAGGATGGGCCAATACGTCTTCTCCCGCATGAATTCGGTGTCGACGGTGACGAAGGACGCGGTTTTCAATCGCTGACAGAAAGCCGCCAGCGACTCGGTATCGGAGATCATCGGCATGATGGAAAGTGATACACCTGACAGCAGGGAGCGGCAAGGACAACCGCAGCCCGTTCAAGCGGTTGTCGCCATTTGAGGGCTGACCGGACTATACTTACCGGCCGACTTGGCCGGGCTGCGATCCCTTCTTCGTCGCCCCGGCGGCTTCGGCGAAGCGCTCCGGGATCGGCGAGCGGACCAAACCGCCTTGACAAAGGCGGGGCGGGGGTGCCTTTCTTCGCGGTTCAGGGCCAGCAGGCTGTCGAAAGTACGGAGTCACGGTCACCATGCATGTCTATAGAACCCACACCTGCGGCCAGTTGCAGGCCACGGACTCCGGCGCCCAGGTCCGGCTGTCGGGATGGGTCCATCGCAAGCGCGATCACGGCAATCTGCTTTTCGTTGACCTGCGCGACCATTACGGCATCACACAATGTGTCACCGATATTTCCAGCCCGGTTTTCTCGGTGCTGGAGCGGGCGCGCCCGGAAAGCGTCATTACCGTCACCGGCAAGGTGGTGCTGCGTTCGGCCGAGACCGTCAATCCGCGTCTGCCCACCGGCGCGATTGAATTGCAGGTCGCCGAGGTCGAAATCCAGTCGATCGCAGATGTGTTGCCGATGCAGGTGGCCGGCGATCAGGAATACCCCGAGGACATGCGGCTGAAATACCGCTTCCTTGACCTGCGCCGCGAAGACGTTCACGCCAATATGATGCTGCGGGCCAAGGTGATTGCCTTCCTGCGTCGCGCGATGCAGGACCAGGGCTTCACCGAATTCCAGACTCCGATCCTGACCGCCAGCAGCCCCGAGGGCGCGCGCGATTATCTGGTGCCGTCGCGGCTGCATCCCGGCAAGTTCTACGCCCTGCCGCAGGCTCCGCAGCAATTTAAGCAGATGCTGATGGTTGCCGGTTTCGACCGCTACTTCCAGATCGCTCCTTGCTTCCGTGACGAAGCTGGACGCGCCGACCGTAGTCCCGGCGAGTTCTATCAGCTCGATTTCGAGATGAGCTATGTCACCCAGGACGACGTGTTCGCCGCGATTGAGCCGGTTCTGGAAGGCGTGTTCCGCGAGTTCGGTCAGGGCCGCGCCGTCACTCCCGCGCCGTTCCCCCGTATCGCCTATGCCGATGCGATGTTGAAATATGGCTCGGACAAGCCCGATCTGCGCAATCCGATCCTGATTGCCGACGTTACCGAGCCGTTCCGTGGCTCGGGCTTTGGCCTGTTTGCCAAGCTGGTCGATAAGGGCGCGGTGGTTCGTGCCATTCCGGCCCCCGGAGCCGCCGGTCAGCCGCGTTCGTGGTTCGACAAGCTTAACGAGTGGGCGCGTGAGAACGGTGCGGGCGGTCTTGGCTATATTCAGTTCGCCGCCGAGGGACCGAAAGGTCCGATCGCCAAGAATCTTGATCCCGAGCGGGTCGAGGCGATCCGCGTTGCCGCCGGGCTTTCGGATGGCGATGCGGTGTTCTTCGCCTGCGACAAGCCGCTGGCTGCCGCCAAGTTTGCCGGTTTGGTCCGCACCAAGATCGGCAACGAACTCGATCTGCTGGAAAAAGACGTGTTCAAGCTTTGCTGGACTGTCGATTTCCCGATGTACGAGCTGAACGAGGATACCGGCCAGATCGAATTCTCGCACAATCCGTTCTCGATGCCGCAAGGTGGGATGGAGGCGCTTCAGACCCGTGATCCGCTGACCATCAACGCTTATCAGTACGACATCATCTGTAACGGTATCGAACTGTCGTCGGGTGCGATTCGTAACCATCGCCCCGATATCATGTACAAGGCGTTCGAGATCGCCGGTTATACCGCCGCTCATGTCGAAGAGCATTTCGGCGGCATGCTGAACGCATTCAAGTTCGGCGCGCCCCCGCATGGCGGTGCTGCTCCGGGTGTCGATCGAATCGTGATGTTGCTAGCCGACGAGCCGAACATCCGTGAGGTGATTCTGTTCCCGATGAATCAGCAGGCTCAGGATCTGTTGATGCAGGCTCCGGCGGCAGTTTTGCCCGAGCGTCTGCGTGAGCTGCACCTGAAGCTCGATCTGCCGAAGCCGAAAAAAGAAGCCGAACCGGCGTCCTGACGCCGCGCTTGGGTACAGTGATAAGGCCGATCCCGTCATAGCGGGATCGGCCTTCTTCGTTCCCTATCCCGATTTATTTCGGTGCGGATTTTGAGATCCGCTCCCCTTAGGCGACGTAATTTTGTTCTTCTTCGCTGTTTCTCTGGGCGCGGCAGACGGGGCATAGCCCTTCGACCTCGATAGTCTGGCGATTGACCGAAAAACCCAGGCGCGCGGCGGAGTTGACGATTTCCTGGTCCAGTGCGGGATCGTCCAGTTCCGCCGCCATGCCGCATTGGGTGCACAGGAGAATCTGGCCGCCATGAGCATGGCCCGGATGGGGGCAGCCGATAAAGCCGTTGCGTGATGCCACCCGATGGATCAATCCATGCGCCAAAAGGAAGTCGAGAGCGCGATAAACGGTCGGCGGAGCTGCTGACCGGCCAAGTTTTCCAAGGCTTTCGAGCAAGGCATAGGCTCCGACCGGGCGATGGCTTTCCCACACCAGTTCGAGAACGATCCGGCGGGTATCGGTCAGTCGTGCGCCGCGACGGCGGCATTCCTGCTCGGCGGCGTCCAGCGCGGCCTGGATGCAGGCGGAGTGATCGTGGCGGGCGGTGGGAAAAGCCATTCTTGGTCCGTTCGTTTCGTTATGTTATAACGTATCCTCCTCTTGATGATCGCACGGGAGGGATGGGTTGCGAAGGGGCAATTCCTCGATACGGAGGAACCGTTGCGCAGGGCTTTGCGTCGCGGCTTCTCTGGTCTATATCAAGGGATTATATTGCCCAGGGAGAGTCTCATGTCCGCCGCCATTGACCCCAACGCCGCGCTTGATCTGCTGAAATTCGATTCCGATGGGTTGGTCGCGGCGATTGCCCAGCAGCATGACAGCGGCGAGGTGCTGATGATGGCTTGGATGAACCGTGACGCAGTGATCGAAACGCTTGCTACCGGCCAAGTCTGTTACTGGTCGCGCTCGCGCTCGCGGTTGTGGCGCAAGGGTGAAAGCTCTGGTCAGCGCCAGCGTCTCGTCGATTTCCGTATCGACTGCGACGGAGACACGATCCTGCTTTGTGTCGATCAGGAGGGTGTCGCCTGCCATACCGGCCGTCGGCACTGTTTCTATACGGCCGTTCGCCCCGAAGGACTGGTCGAGATTGCGCCGGTGCTGGTCTCGCCCGATCAGCTTTACGGAGCCTGAACCAAGGATACCCCCCGCCATGAGTCTGATTCCCGTTACCGTTCTGACCGGCTTTCTGGGCAGCGGCAAAACGACGTTGCTCAACCATCTGTTGGCGCGGCCGGAATTGTCCGATACGGCCGTCCTCATCAATGAGTTCGGCTCCGTTGGACTCGATCATTTGTTGGTCCGTTCTGTGGCAGAGACGGTCGTGTTGCTGCAATCGGGTTGTCTGTGCTGTACGGTGCGCGGCGATCTGGTCGAAGGAATGCGCGATCTGTTCATCAAGCGGACCCGTGGCGAGGTGCCTGATTTTTCGCGGGTGGTGATCGAGACCACCGGGCTGGCCGATCCGGCTCCGATCATCCATACCCTGATGACCGACCCGATGATCGCCTCGCGCTACAAGCTTGATGGCATCGTTGCCACCATCGACGGCGTGTGCGGCGACCACACCCTGGATACTCAGCCTGAAGCGGTCAAGCAGGCGGCGGTGGCCGACCGTTTGATCCTGACGAAGACCGATCTGGCCTCGCCCGAGACGTTGGCGGCCCTGAAAGCGCGCTTGTCCCGCCTTAATCCCGCCGCTCCGATCATTGAGGCTGATCACGGACAAATCGATCCCGCGTCGATTCTCGATGCCGGACTTTTCAGTCGGGATTCGAAGATTCCCGATGTCGCCCGCTGGCTCAACGAAGAAGCCTATCGCGATCATGGCCATGATCACGGCCACGGACATGACAAACACGGCCACGGCCATGGAGGACATCACCAACACGGGCACGGTCATCATAGTCATGACCCCAACCGCCATGACGACCGAATCCAGTCGTTCGTCTTTACGACGGACGAGCCGGTATCCTGGCCTTCGTTAGCGTTGGCATTGGAATTGATGATTTCGTCGAAGGGCGAAAATTTGTTGCGGGTCAAAGGTATCGTCAACGCCCGCGAAGTGCCGGAACCCCTGGCGATCCATGGTGTCCAGCACGTCTTCCATCCGCCTGCGCCGTTGCCGGGGTGGCCCGATGACGATCATCGGACCCGGATTGTTTTTATCACCCGTGATCTTCCTCGCGAAATGGTGGAGGAATTGCTGTCGGGAGTGCTGGCCCTCGACCTTGCCGGATAAAAATCCTGGGAAAGGGCGGGGCGCGCAACGCCCCGTTTTTCTAATTGCCGCGCTCTTTATTGTGCGGCAACAGCGTCTTCAGGGGCGCAATAGAGATGATAAAGTGTATCGATGACAGCCCCGGCCTCGCGACCGGCCAGGGAATAGAAAATAGTTTGAGCTTGACGGCGAGTCCTGACCAGACTGTCGCGGCGCAAACGGGCGAGATGCTGCGATAAGGCGGACTGGCTAAGGCCGATCACTCGTTCAAGTTCTCCGACCGATTTTTCTCCCCGCAATAATTGGCACAGAATCATCAGACGGTGCTCATTGCTCATGGCTTTGAGCAATGCGCTAGCTTTGCGGGCGCTTTCGTGAAGTTTGTCGACATCCATCGATACGGAATCCTCGCTGGCAGACGAGATATATAAGGTATCACTAAATTGAAGAAGTTCAATCGATACCGGGAAAGGCACATCTTGTCACGGTGAATCCAATCTAACAACGAGTCAAAAGTGTTATACACGCGCAAAAAAACGGGCAGCCTTAGGAAAGGCTGCCCGTTTGATTTTGCTGCCGAAATTAGGCGGAAAGCTTGGGATCACCCAATGCGGATAGTGCCGTTTTGACGATACCGCTGGCGTTCAATCCGACCTTCTCGTACTGCTCCCACTGCGTATCATGCTCGATAAAGATATCAGGCAGGATCATCGGCCGAATCTTCAATCCACGATCAAGTGCGCCTTGGCTGGCCAGCAATTGCAGAACGTGGCTGCCAAAGCCGCCAATCGAGCCTTCCTCAATCGTGATCAGAACTTCGTGTTCGCGGGCCAGACGCAGAACAAGATCTTCGTCCAACGGCTTCATGAAGCGGGCGTCTGCGACAGTCGGCGACAGACCAAGCGCGGTCAGTTCGTCTGCGGCTTTCAGCACTTCGACCAAGCGGGTTCCCAGAGTGAGAATCGCAACCCGGTTACCCTCGCGCAGGATACGACCCTTGCCGATCGGCAGAACAGAGCCACGATCGGGCAATTCGATTCCCATGCCTTCGCCGCGCGGATAGCGGAATGCCGAGGGACGATCGTCGATCGAGGCGGCGGTGGCGACGGCATGCATCAATTCGGCTTCGTCCGACGGGCACATGATAACGATGTCGGGCTGACAGCCGAGCAGGGCGAGGTCGTAGGCTCCGGCATGGGTCGCCCCATCGGCACCGACCAGACCGGCGCGGTCGATGGCGAAACGCACCGGCAATTTCTGCAACACCACGTCATGCTGCAACTGGTCGTAAGCGCGTTGCAGGAAGGTGGAGTAAATAGCGCAGAACGGCTTCAGCCCTTCGCAGGCGAGACCGGCGGCGAAGGTCACCGCATGCTGTTCGGCGATACCGACGTCGAAGCAGCGGCCGGGGAAGCGCGAGCTGAACCGATCAAGTCCGGTTCCGCCGGGCATCGCCGCGGTGATGGCAACGACGCGGTCGTCGGCTTCGGCCTCGGCGAGCAGAGCCTTGGCGAATACCGAGGTATAAGACGGAGCGTTGGCCACCGGCTTTTCGAACTGACCCGTCACGACGTCGAAGCGTCCAACGCCGTGATACTTGTCGGCGGCAGCCTCGGCAGGAGCGTAGCCCTTGCCTTTCTTGGTCACCACATGAAGCAGAACCGGGGTGTTGGAGTCCGAATCGCGAACGTTTTTCAGGACCGGGAGCAGGTGCTCGAAATTATGGCCATCGACCGGGCCGATATAGAAAAAGCCCAGTTCTTCGAACAGGGTTCCGCCGCCGGTAACCATGCCACGGGCGTATTCCTCGGCGCGTTTGGCGGCGCGTTCGAGCGGCGGGGGCAGCAACTGCACCAGATCCTTGGCAAGATGGCGGATCGAGTGATACTTCGGCGACGACATCAGCCGCGACAGATAGGCGCTCATCGCGCCGACCGGATGGGCAATCGACATATCGTTGTCGTTGAGGACGACGACCAGCCGCGAGCCCTGGGCTCCGGCATTGTTCATCGCCTCATAGGCTTGACCGGCACTCATCGCGCCATCGCCGATGACGGCGATGATGTTCTTTTGGGTGCCCTGGAGATCGCGCCCGACCGCCATACCCAGCGCCGCCGAAATCGAGGTCGAGGAATGACCCGCCCCGAACGGGTCATACTCGCTTTCGGCCCGGCGGGTGAAACCGGACAGCCCGCCGCCGTGGCGCAGCCCCAGCATCTTGTCGCGCCGTCCGGTCACGATTTTGTGCGGATAAGCCTGGTGGCCGACGTCCCAGATCAGCTTGTCGTTGGGCGTGTCGAAGACATAGTGCAGTGCGACCGTCAATTCGGCGACACCCAGCCCGGCGGCAAGATGGCCGCCGGTGTACGACACGGAATGGATCATGGTCTGGCGGACTTCTTCGGTCAGCCGGATCAGTTCCTCAACGGTGAAATCTCGAAAATCCTCCGGACCGGAAATGCGGTCAAGCAGGGGCGCTTTCGGGAGACGGGGAGGAGTTGAACTCATGTTCGGAATTGCCTCAGGAACGGCGCTGGACGACGAAGCGGGCGACATCCCGCATCAGATCGGCCGCTTCGCCGAAGGGATCGAGGTGACGGCAGGCCTGTTCTGCCAGCATTGCGGCCTGCGACCGGGCACGGTCGAGACCAAGAAGGGAAACGAAGGTAGCCTTGCCGGCGTCGGCGTCCTTTTGGACTTGTTTGCCGACTTCCTCGGCGTCGCCTTCGACATCAAGGATGTCGTCCGCGATCTGGAAGGCCAGACCGAGATCGTGGGAATAATTGCGCAGGGCGAGACGCAGTTCGCCATGCCCCTTGCCCAGCACCGCACCCGCCTCGCACGAGAACGAGAACAGCCGCCCGGTCTTCATCTGTTGCAACCGGGTGATGCCGGCGACGTCAAGATCAAGGGTGTGGGCCTGGAGATCGATTGTCTGGCCGCCGACCATGCCGAGACCGCCAGAGGCGTGAGCCAGTTCGCTCACCAGATCACAGCGGACCTGAGGGTCGGGATGGGTGGCGGGGTTGGCCAACACTTCGAAGGCGCGGGTCTGGAGCGCATCGCCGGCCAGCAGCGCGGTGGATTCGTCGAAATGCCGATGACAGGTCGGCCGACCACGGCGCAGGTCGTCATTATCCATGCAGGGCAGATCGTCGTGGATCAGCGAGTAGCAATGGATCATCTCGATCGCACAGGCGACGCGAATCGCCGCACTTTCGGCGACGCGGAACAGCGATGCCGACTGCATGACCAGGAACGGCCGCAGACGCTTGCCGCCATCAAGGCTGGAATAGCGCATGGCCTCGATTACGCGGTTTTCAGGTCCATCGGCTTGCGGCAGCAGGCGGTCAAGCTCGGCATTGACAGCCTGGCTGGTGACCGTGAGGGCCTCGGTGAGGCGGGGAGAAATCGAAGACTGGCTCAAAGGATCACCCGATTGTGGATCACGCTAGGTCGGCGGGTTCTGTGGAAACGGCCCCATCTGGGCTGGAAACGATGCGGTCGACCTTGGTCCGCGCCTCTTCCAACCGGGCTTCGCAATGTGTCTTGAGTGCTACGCCTCGTGCGTAAGCAGCGATCGAGTCATCCAGGCGACCGCGCCCCTCTTCGAGCTGGCGCACGATGCGCTCCAGTTCGGCTAAGGCGTCTTCGAAGCTGAGAGCGGTTATGTCTGGCGGCAGGTCGGCCATGGGTCCTTAGATTGGTCATTGCCTCCGGGTGTTGGTACCCAGGGGCGAGGAAGCGCGGAAGTTTACGGTTGCTCTTCGCCGAAGGCAAGCGCTGCGCAAGGGGGTGCGCACGCGGATTTTCCGCCGAAGGGCCGGTTTAGTCGTCACGAGTGCCGAAAAAAACGGCGCTGCGAAATAGTGATTAAAATCCCATCAGTGCGCGAACGTGTTCGCGGGCGCTATCGGCGAGTGCGCGCAGGTCGTAGCCACCCTCCAGCACCGAAACCACCCGGCGTCCGGCATACTCCTCGGCGACTTGGAGAATCTCACGGGTTGCCCAACCGAAATCAGCTGTGGTCAGTCGCAGGTGGGCGAGCGGGTCGGAGGCATGCGCGTCAAAACCGGCGGATATGATGACGAAATCGGGGGCAAAGGCGCGCAGGCGTGGGATCAGCATGTCGCCGAACGCCATCCGGAAATCGGCCGATCCGGTGCCGGCGGGCAGGGGGATGTTGACGATCATTCCCTTGCCCCCGGTCTCATCGGCCGAGCCGGTATCGGGGTAGGCGTGTTCCTGGTGGGTTGAGGCATAGAACGTGCCGGGTTGATCCCACAAAATCTGCTGGGTTCCGTTGCCGTGATGGACGTCGAAATCGACTACGGCGACCCGCTTGAACCCGTGGGCGTCGCGCGCATGCAAGGCGGCGATGGCTGCATTGTTGAAGAAGCAGAACCCCATCGCTGTACTGATCTCGGCGTGATGACCGGGCGGGCGGACCACGCAGAAACAGTTGTGGACCTGCCCGGAGGCGACGGCATCGACGGCAGCGACTCCGGCCCCGGCAGCACGCAGGGCGGCCTCGCCCGAATGTTCCGACAGCACGGTGTCGTTATCGAGCGAATGTAGCCCCGGTCCGGTCGGTGCCGATTCCAACACCAGATCGATGTAGTCGAGCGGATGGGCGCGCATCACTTGTTCCATGGTTGCGCGCGGAGCTGTATCGCGCAGCAACATAGAAAATTCCTCGCTTTCCAGCGCGGCGATCACTGCCTTGATGCGGTCGGCACATTCGGGATGATAGTCCCCGGTGTCGTGTTCCAGGCAGAGCGGATGAGTGTACAGGAGCGTGGTCATGCGGCCGAATCACCCCGCGTTCGAAGATTATGGGTTTATTCTCCGGGATGGACGGCGCAATTTCCATCCCTGATTTCGACGGAGTGTATGGGGAATGGCGGAACGTAAACGAGTAGACCAGCTTCTGGTCGATCGCGGCTTGGTGGAAAGCAGGTCTCGCGCCCAGGCTCTGGTGCTGGCGGGGCTGGTCTATTCGGGTGATCGCCGTGTCGATAAGCCCGGCACGCCGGTGGCAGAGGATTTCCCGCTGACGCTGAAGGGGCAGGACCATCCCTGGGTGTCGCGAGGCGGGCTGAAGCTGTCTCATGCGATCGAAACCTTTGCGATCGATCCCAACGGCAAGACCGCCATTGATGTCGGCGCTTCGACCGGCGGCTTCACCGATGTCCTTCTGACCCATGGAGCGGCGCGGGTTTATGCTGTCGATGTCGGTCATGGCCAATTGGCTTGGAAGCTGCGCACCGATCCCCGCGTCGTTGTGATGGAACGGACCAATGCCCGCCACCTGACCGTGGCCGATATTCCCGAGCCGATCGATATGGTGGTCTGCGATGCCAGCTTCATCGGATTGGAAACGGTATTGCCCGCCGCGATGGATCTGACCCGGCCCGGTGCCGTTCTTGCGGCGCTGATCAAGCCGCAATTCGAGGTCGGAAAGGGCCGGGTGGGGAAAGGGGGGGTCGTGCGTGAGCCTGAATTGCATCAGGAAGTCTGCGAGCGGATTCGATCCTGGCTGTCGTTGCGTTCGGGCTGGCGGGTTGAGGGTATTTCGGAAAGCCCGATTCAAGGCCCGGAAGGCAATCGCGAGTTTCTGATCGTCGGGCGGCGGGATCAGCCAGAGGAGGGAGCAGAAAGTCCGATCATTACGAAAGGTTAATCGGACCGAAAGGGCGCCGTAATCCGAGTCCGGGCATCATCTTTCTATCAGCTTCAAACATCAGCCAAGACGCTTACCAACTTCCCGTTTTTTCTCTCTGTTTCGGCGGTTTTGAACTCCCGCCATTTAGCGCGCCTTACCCCCCCCTGTCCCCCCAGGAAGGCGCGCGGATCAAGGGCCAGATCCATGTCCCCCCATGGTTTGGCCACCCCAAAAGACCCCCGCGCCAGTCCCCCCTGGTGTGGGGGTTTTTTTATTTGCCTCGGCGGAGAAGGTGGACCGCGTTGTTACGGGGGTGGGTGGTCTGTACGTCTTTGATGGAAAACCCGATCATTACGAAAGGGTAATCGTGTAGAAAGGGCATCGTAACCCGCAAGATGCAATGCTCTCTTCATAAGCTTTGATCCTCAGTCAAGACAACGAACCGACCTCAATTTTCCTCCTGTTGTCCCTGGTGAGTGGCGGATATGAACTCCCCGCCCTGGACGGTCAACCTTCCTCCCCCTGAAGGTTGGACGTCATCGCAAGTCAGACCGTCTCCCCCCAATGGTTTGACCTGACAGAATTTCCCCCGCGTCCGTCCCCTCCGGCCGCGGGGGTTTTTCTTTTTTAACCATCGTAATGGTAATGGTTACCAAAGCTTCATCGCGGCGAAAGGGTACGGTAATCCGCACGCGCCCATGATTTTTACATCAGCTTTGCTTCTCAACTAGGGCTTCGATCGAAATTTTTCCTTTTTAACTAAAGGGTTTGGCGGTCTGACCTCACCGCCACGGTGCGCGTCTGTCCTCCCAGGGGCGGCGCACCGACTTTATAGGGTCGGGCGTGCCCCCCGGCGTCCGGACCTGCCGACAAAGGCCCCCTCGCTGTNNTCCTATGGCGCGGGGGCTTTTCCATGCGGGGGGAAGGATGTAAGGTTCGGCCTCCAAACTGTGACCGAAAGGGCGACATGCGCATTCTGGTGATCGAGGACGATACCGAGGCCGCCGCCTATATGGCAAAGGGGCTGAGGGAAGCCGGTCATGTCGTGGATC
The DNA here is from genome assembly GCF_000294655.1 of Magnetospirillum molischianum DSM 120. Lineage (GTDB taxonomy): Bacteria > Pseudomonadota > Alphaproteobacteria > Rhodospirillales > Magnetospirillaceae > Phaeospirillum > Phaeospirillum molischianum. Next base: position 5,894 of record NZ_CAHP01000009.1, on the reverse strand, counting down.
TCGCCGCGACCGGCACGGATGGTCTATTTATGGCGACCAGCGAGCGTTGGGACGCGATGATCGTCGATCGAATGCTGCCCGGACTCGACGGGTTGGCGATTATTCAGGCTATCCGCGCTTCGGGAAACGTCACCCCGGTGCTGGTTTTGTCTGCGCTGGGCAAGGTCGATGACCGGGTGCGCGGGCTGAAAGCCGGCGGCGACGATTATTTGGTCAAGCCTTATGCCTTTGCGGAATTGCTGGCCCGGATCGAAGCGCTATCTCGCCGGGTTTCAGCGGCGCAGCCGGAAACCCGGCTGAAGGTCGAAGATCTTGAAATGGATCTGCTCGCCCGCTGCGTTACGCGTGGCGGCCAGTTGATCGATTTGCAGCCGCGTGAATTTCGCCTGCTTGAATATCTGCTGCGTCATGCCGGTCAGGTGGTGACCCGGACGATGCTGTTGGAAAACGTCTGGGAATATCATTTCGATCCCCAGACCAACCTGATCGACGTCCACATCAGCCGGTTGCGCCAGAAAGTCGATAAGGATTTCGACCTCCCCCTGATCCATACCGTTCGTGGCGCGGGGTACACGCTTCGTGCGGCCCGCTAGTCTTCTTCGCACCACCACGTTCCGACTGGCGTTGAGCTATCTCGGCATCTTCACCGTTTCGGCGGTGGCGTTGCTGGCGCTGGTATCGTGGAGCACCACGATGTTCATCGAGTGGCAGGTGCAGGAGACGGTCGAGGCGGAAGCCACCGGGCTTTATGAGGTCTATCGTGACCGCGCCATTCCCGGTCTGTCCGAGATCATCGCCCAGCGAACCCGCCAGGATATCGATGGGCGGGCCACCTACGCGTTGCGCGGTGGGGATGGCCGGATTGTCGCGGGCAACTTGCGTGCCTGGCCGAACGAGGTCGGTACGATGTTGGGGTGGGTTCGCTTCAATCTCGTGCCGGTGGTCGAAGGCGGTACCGGAATTGAAGTGATGGCCCACGCCTACGAACTGGCCGATGGTCATCGACTTCTGGTCGGGCGCTCGTTGGCCGATGCCAATCGGGTTAAATCCGCGATCAACCGGGCCTTGGGGTGGGGGTTGGCGCTAACGATTCAGTTGGGAGTAGTTGGCGGCTATTTCACCAGTCGTCATCTGCTTCAACGTGTCGAGGAGATGAGCCGTACCGCTCGTAACATCTTTGGTGGCGATACCAGTCAACGAATGACTTTGTCCGGCTCGGACGACGAATTCGACCAACTGGCCGAAAGCTTCAACGAGATGATGGATGAATTGGAACGGCTGCTGGAAGGTATTCGTACCGTTTCGGACAATATCGCGCACGATCTGCGCACCCCGTTGAACCGCTTGCGTTCGCGGATAGATCTGGTGCTGCTCGGCCCCTCGGATTGCGAAGCCTATCGCCGCACGCTTGAGGAGACCCTGTCCGACGCAGATAATCTGTTGGCTACCTTCAATGCGATTCTAACGATCTCCCAAGCTGAATCCTCTGGACGGTTAGAGCAGTTTGAACAGATCGATCCGGCTCAGTTGGCTGGGGATGTCTTTGAATTGTACGAGCCGTTAGCCGAGGAAAAAGACCTAAAGATTACCTATGGCGGCGAAGCTGGACTGTCTTTGCGTGGCGACCGACATCTTCTGTTCCAGGCTTTGGCTAATCTGGTCGATAACGCTGTCAAATATACCCCCGCAGGCGGAGAGGTGGGGGTAAGCGTCATCGCGTCGGGAGACAATGGCGGTATTGCCATCACCGTGAGCGATAGCGGACCCGGCGTGCCGGAAGAGGCCCGGCACAATGTTCTCGAACGTTTTGTCCGGTTGGATTCGACCCGCTCGACCCCCGGCAATGGGCTTGGTCTGTCGCTGGTTCAGGCGGTGGCGCGTCTGCACGGTGCCCAACTCAGCCTGGGAGACAATTCTCCCGGTCTGGTCGTCCGGCTGGACTTTCCGCCACATCTGGACTCCTAAGGCCCAGTCCAGCACCAGGAGCCAGTGGCTCCTGGTGAATGGGTTATCCGGCGCGTGAGAAGCGCATTACCAGTGTGCGTCCTGCATCGCGGGCGGCGACAGAACCAGCCAATTGCCGGATCAGGGGTAGGCCGCGTCCGTGCTTGGCCTCTGTCACCAGCGGGCGGTCGAGGTAATATTCAGCGTCGAAGCCCGGTCCACGATCGCGTACTGCAATGCGAAGCCGACCCGATGTGCTGGGGGTTATCATCAGATCGACACGTTTGGCGGCAACGCTGGCGTCGTGCAATCGCTCTTCGATCTGATCGAGATAGCGCAGCAGACCGGACAAAGAATTCCGTGGCGCGCTGTCCATTTCCATATTGCCATGCAGCAGGGCATTGGTGAGCGATTCCGACAGGCACAACTCAATCTCGTGACGCCGGATTTCGTCCAGAGGTCCAAACCGTTTGATCACGGCATCAGTGACCAATTGGGTGAGGTCGAGTTTCCACGCACTGGCGGTCGTGAGGGATAGAACCAGACCTCCGGCGCGAACCGCGGCGCGCAGGCCAAAGTCGATATCATCACACCGCGTTGTCCCGGCTTCGAAAAAGCCGCGATGGGGGATAGAAAGGCCGTGTCTGACGGTTTCCTCGTTGGCGGTCCCGACAAGAAGGGTGCCGCCGGTTCCAGGAACCGTCCATGCGGTGGCTTCGTCGAAAAGATCGTTATCGGGAAATTGCATCGCGCCCTCCTGATATCGGTTCGGACGCGGTGCCGGTCCAAACCTTGAAGGGTACAATACCATCGACCATGGCTTGAGTATAGGTTAAATATGATTTAGGTCATAGACAGTGCGGATTTTTTGGCGACAAGGCATAGGCTGTCTCGGCTAATCGTCCAAATGGAGATGTGCCGAAGGGTAAGCTCACCGGTCCAGCCCGGCGCAGGCCATCACGGCCGAAGCGGTCACGGATCGCCTGGACAAGCCACAATTCGGCCTGGGCATGGCGTCGTTTGGCCCGGCCATCCGCTCGGTCGAGAAAGGCGGCATGACGGTCGATCGCGTCGATCAGGGGGGCGATACCGTCGCGGGCTGGAGCCGAAACCATCAGAACCGGGATTGTCCACCCCTCGGTTGTGTCGCTGGCAAGAGCCAGGGCGGCTTCAACATCGGCTCGGGCGCGACCTGCTTCGTCTTCCATGTCGGCCTTGGTCACCACCACCAGATCAGGGATTTCGGCGATCCCGGCCTTCATGAATTGCAGGGCATCGCCTGATCCCGGTTGAACGCAAAACAACACGGAATCGGCGATGGCGGCGACGTCGGTTTCTGATTGCCCAACCCCAACGGTTTCGATCAGAACGATGTCGTACAGCGCCCGCATCAGTACCATCGCCGCGACGGTGAGTTCAGCCAGGCCGCCCAGGCGGTCCCGTGCCGCCATCGAGCGGACGAAGACGCCCTGATCCTCGGGATCAGTCGATAGGCGGGTGCGGTCGCCCAATAAGGCACCGCCCGACCGTCGCGACGAGGGATCGACAGCGATGCAGCCAACCCGGCGTCCCGAGGCCCGCCAGTCAGCGATCAAAGCGTTCATCAGGGTGGATTTGCCGACTCCGGGAGGGCCGGTCATGCCCACGACATGAGCCTGGGCGGCAGCGTGGGCAGTATCAAGTAATGATAGGACGGTCGGAGAATCGGGGGTGCTTTCTATCGCGGAAAGCGCCCGGGCGAGCGCTGCTTTGCCACCCGCCCGGATCGTTGACAGATCCATCCGACTCGCCGCCGCGATCAGACTTGCTGGATCGCCGACAGCAGCCAGCTGCCGCCGGAATTGTGACGGACAAAAGTCCACAATTCGGCATGGCTGACCGGAGTGGTCCGGCTCCCCGAGGCCATGGCTCCGTTATCGGCACGGACCATGTAATCAAGGCAATCGAACACCAGCCGGGCAGTGACGTACTGGGCGTCGTTCTCGTGCCAGCTTTCAACAACGTCACCTTCGCGCAGAGAGATTTGCTCGACGCGGTTGACCAGTCCATCGGCGGCATTGCGACCAAGATCCTGGGCCAGGAAGGTCACCATTTCGGGTGTCGCCCAGGCACGCAACGAGGCCGGATCGGCAGCACTCCAAGATTGCTGGACGCCGAGCAGAATGTTGGTGAAATCGTTCTGATCGGCCTCAGTCGGTTCGAACTCGCGCTGCACTCGCGGCTGAGGCGTTTCTACCGGCGGAACCTGCGACAGCCCCTGGGGTTCGAAGCGGGGTTCAACTGGCGTGTGGGGCGCGGCATATGGATTATCCGAGGCGCGCGGCTCTGCGGCATAGGGATTGAGCGAGGCGCGGGGAGCCGCAGCATAGGGGTTGGGGCCAGCGGGCGCGCGGCCACGGAACAGCTTGAAGGCGAGCCAGATCAGGCCGCCAATGACAGCAATCTGGATCAAAAGGCCAAAGATGCTGGCTCCGGGGGCTGCATCGGATGCGGCGGCGAGCGCGGGAGAGTGACCGAACAGCATGCTGCCGATCCCGGCACCAACCAGTCCGCCCGCGATTCCCGCCATGACGGGATTGCGTTGGAAAAAGCCCGGCTGGGCTGGGGCCGCCATTCCCGGTGCAGCCATTCTTGGCGCGGCGGTTGCCGCCCCGGCTGCTCCTGCGGCTCCAGCCATGGCCGGGGCACCACCACGCATCGCGGGCTGCTGTAAGCCGGGCTGAAGCCCCGGCTGGAGCGGCTGGGCCTCGACATTACCGGGGCGCGGTGCCGCCGACGGCGGGGGCGGCGGAGTGGCGACGCGGGGCGAGGGCGAGGAGGGCAGGGTCAGAGACCGTTCCATCGGAGCATCCGCCGTGCGCGACCCGCGCGAGCCGAGGCTGCTGCCGCTGCTTGATTTCGAGGTGCTGCCCGCCTTGGCGAGGGCATCGGCGGCTCCGGTCAGCACCAGGGTGAGTGCGACCAGAACGGGAAATATATGCTGCCTCATGACAATCCTTCGCGGATGTTAAACGCGCTGGCGGATAAGATAGGTTCGAATCGGCGGATTGCAAATGACGACGGCGGGGATCAACCGCCGTCGGGGCCGCCCTGCACCCGGCTGGCCAGAGACGCCGCCATGAAAAGATCGAGATCGCCGTCGAGCACGCCTTGTGTGTCCGAGGTTTCAACGTTGGTGCGCAGATCCTTGACCATCTGGTAGGGCTGTAGCACGTAAGAGCGAATCTGGTGGCCCCAACCGATTTCCGTCTTCTGATCTTCGAGCGCTTGGGCGGCGGCTTCGCGCTTTTGCAGTTCGGCTTCGTAGAGGCGGGCGCGCAGCATTTCCCAGGCGCGAGCGCGGTTCTGGTGCTGCGACCGTTCCATCTGACAGGCAGCGACGATGCCGGTGGGAACGTGGGTGATGCGGACTGCCGAATCGGTCTTGTTGACGTGCTGTCCGCCCGCGCCCGAGGCACGGTAAGTGTCGATGCGGCAGTCGCTTTCGTTGACCTGGATATCGATGGTGTCGTCGATCACCGGATAGACCCACACCGAGGAAAAGCTGGTGTGTCGCCGGGCGGCGCTGTCATAGGGCGAAATCCGCACCAGCCGGTGCACGCCGCTTTCGGTCTTCAGCCAGCCATAGGCGTTATGTCCGGCAACACGGACGGTTGCGGATTTAATGCCGGCTTGCTCGCCGGGGCTTTCTTCCAGCCAATCGACCTTATAACCGTGCTGTTCGGCCCAACGAGTATACATGCGCAGCAGCATCTCGGCCCAGTCCTGGGACTCGGTACCACCTGCTCCGGCATTGATTTCGATGTAGCAATCGTTGCGGTCGGCCTCGCCCGAAAGCAGGGTCTCCAGCTCCATCTTGCGGGCACGGTCTTTTAGTGCGCGGACCTGAGATTCGGCGTCGTCNAGTCACGGTCNNNTCNCCTTAGCGAACGATGCTGCCGGTATCGAGC
>NZ_CAHP01000008.1 GCF_000294655.1 Magnetospirillum molischianum DSM 120 | reverse complement strand
CGAGCACGCCTTGTGTGTCCGAGGTTTCAACGTTGGTGCGCAGATCCTTGACCATCTGGTAGGGCTGTAGCACGTAAGAGCGAATCTGGTGGCCCCAACCGATTTCCGTCTTCTGATCTTCGAGCGCTTGGGCGGCGGCTTCGCGCTTTTGCAGTTCGGCTTCGTAGAGGCGGGCGCGCAGCATTTCCCAGGCGCGAGCGCGGTTCTGGTGCTGCGACCGTTCCATCTGACAGGCAGCGGCGATGCCGGTGGGAACGTGGGTGATGCGGACTGCCGAATNGGTCTTGTTGACGTGCTGTCCGCCCGCGCCCGAGGCACGGTAAGTGTCGATGCGGCAGTCGCTTTCGTTGACCTGGATATCGATGGTGTCGTCGATCACCGGATAGACCCACACCGAGGAAAAGCTGGTGTGTCGCCGGGCGGCGCTGTCATAGGGCGAAATCCGCACCAGCCGGTGCACGCCGCTTTCGGTCTTCAGCCAGCCATAGGCGTTATGTCCGGCAACACGGACGGTTGCGGATTTAATGCCGGCTTGCTCGCCGGGGCTTTCTTCCAGCCAATCGACCTTATAACCGTGCTGTTCGGCCCAACGAGTATACATGCGCAGCAGCATCTCGGCCCAGTCCTGGGACTCGGTACCACCTGCTCCGGCATTGATTTCGATGTAGCAATCGTTGCGGTCGGCCTCGCCCGAAAGCAGGGTCTCCAGCTCCATCTTGCGGGCACGGTCTTTTAGTGCGCGGACCTGAGATTCGGCGTCGTCGATCACGGTCTGATCGCCTTCGGCCTCGCCAAGTTCGATCAGCTCGATCAGATCGGCCAGTTCGCGTTCGCTGGCACGACAGCCCTGGATAGCGGTGTCCAGATCTGTGCGTTCACGCATGATCTGCTGCGCTCGGGCGGCATCGTTCCACAATTCGGGGTTTTCCGAGGCGGCGTTCAGCTCGTCCAGCCGCATCAGCGCCTCGTCCCAATTGAGGTGCCGCTTCAGCAGCGCTACGGAGCGCCGGATATCCTGGGCGAGCGATTCGATTTCTGCCCGCATGGCTGATCCTCTCGACGGAATTGAGCCGCCCTTTTTAGGGAAGTCGGGAGAGGATGGCAACCCCGCCTTCGAGTTCCGGGGGGCGGATCAGAAGAATCAGAAGAAGAAGTCGTCAATATCCGACTCGGCAGAGGCGCCGGTGGCTGGTGGCGGTGAGGACAATGCCTCCCCATCCGCGAAAATATCGTGAATGATCCGTTCGCTGGACATCGTGTAATGCTGCCCCAGCATCCGCTGAATGTCCTCGCGCACCACCGCGGGATCAACTCCGCCGGGTGCCGCTTGGTGCCCCAGATCGGTCAGGCGGCCGACCAGGACACCGACCCCGGATTCCAGGCTGTGTTCAAGGTTGAAATTGGCGGTAGCCTCGCCTAAAAGTCGCGAAACCCGATCGCAGGCCGTCATCAGATCGCTCAGCGTCTTGTCCACCATCCCACTGATCGTGCGCATCGACCGGGTTGACTCGGCGATGTTGCCCGCCAGCGCCGCAGCGGTGGCATGTTCGCGTTCCGACCGTTCCGCCAGGGCCAGAGCCTCGGCCGTAGCGGCATCGATCGCGGCGGCGATCAGCCGCGAGATCTCTTCGGTCCGGCGAGAGCAGGCGCGTAATTCCTGAGCCACCACTCCCAGCGCGTGGCCCGACGTACCCAGCCGGGTGCATTTCAGCGTGGCGTTCAGCCCCATGATCCGCAGGTCGGCGTCGATCGAGCGTAAGGCTGATAAATCCTTGGCAATACAGGCAAACACCTCCGATACCTGATGGATCAGCATCCGTACCCGCTCGTCGGCCTGGCAGTAATTATCGAGCAGAACGGCGGCCCGTTCGATGTCCGTGGCGACTGTCTCGATAAAACTTTTATCGCCGCTGTCGCCGCCGAACAGGGATTGCGCCTCGGTCAGGATGGTCGATGCCTCGGTGCCCAAGGCGGTCAGGTTGCCCTTCAACTCCCGGATCGCCTGAGAGAAATCGGCAACCGCCCGCTCCATCTGCTGGGCTTGTAGTGAGCAAACGGATGCGAGTATCTGTTGCTTGCGCTCGTCGTTGAGGTCGTGCAGCCAGTCGGTTTCCGTTCCCGAGGGCGGTGCGGTCAATCCGCGCATCAGCGCCAGGGCCGAGCGGACATGCTCGAAGCGCTGGCTGGTCATGTCGTTGATCTGGAGCGCGGAAATCGACCGCGACACCCGTTCTGCAATGACGCTGGTGCGCTTTTCGATATCGGGCAGGGCGCGCCGCACCGTCTCGCGCCGTGCTGCGAGTTCTGCCAATTGTCCGCCCATGCGGGTGCCGATGGATTCCAATTCGACGGCATCGCCGCGCTGGAACGAGTCCGAGGCAAGGCGAGCCGAAGCCATTGCCATCGAAAGCGAGCCAAGCTGACCCGACGCCCGTTTGATGGTGTCGTCGGCTAATTGTTGCAGTCGGTCGATGTCCTTGGTGAAGACGGTGAAGTCGATCCCCTGGGCGTTGACCTGGGCGGCGTGAATCTTGGCATTGATACCAAGCGCCGAAATTTCCGAGATGATCTTGGCCAGGGTACCGAGCGGCTTTGCGACCGCGCCGGTCCTCTGGTCAAGTTGGCCTAGGCTAGAGGCGATCTCTCGCGTTTCCGTCGAAATCGACAGGATGTCCTCGCGCGCGGATGCGATCATCCGTTCGGCCCGATTTCCGTTTTCGCTATCCAGCATTTCGGATAGGGCGTGGAACTGGACGCTTCCGGTCGAAAGAGTAGTGCGAGCCGAGGCCAAGGCGTCGCCGAGCGTGATGAAGGCCGCCTCGTTCGGCGCGGCCAACTGTTCCAATTCGGCGTTCAGTGTATCGAGCGCGTGCAGGATGTCGTGCAGGCCGGACACGTCCGACCGCGCGGCCAGATTATCCATTGCCGTGCTCCTGATAGCGGGCAGATCCGACTGGTTCGGTTCCGAGACGACCGATCTCGCGCGCAATCTGATTGAGGGGGATGACCTTCATCGCCGCTCCGCGTGCGATTGCTTCCTTGGGCATCCCAAAGACGATGCAGCTTTCTTCATTCTGAGCGACAGTATAAGCGCCAGCATTGCGCATCTCCAGCAAACCGTTGGCCCCGTCATCGCCCATTCCGGTCATGATGATACCAACCGCATTGGATCCGGCGCAATGGGCGGCGGAGCGGAACAAGACGTCAACCGATGGGCGATGGCGCGACACCAGCGGCCCGTCCTTAACGGCGACGTGATAACGGGCACCGCTCCGTTGCAGCAGAGCGTGGCGATTGCCGGGGGCGATCAGAACCCGTCCGCGCAACATCGCGTCACCGTCCTGTGCCTCTTTGACCGTGACTTCGCACAGCCCGTCGAGGCGGCGGGCGAAGGCGGCTGTGAAGCTTTCAGGCATATGCTGGACAATGACGATGGCCGGGCTGTCGGCGGGGAGTTGTTCCAGAACCTCGCGTAGAGCTTCGGTGCCGCCGGTCGATGCTCCGATACAGATTACCTTTTCCGTCGTCCGGGCCATCGCGCCGCCAGCAGGCGCATGCGGCGCGGGCATCATTGCATCGGCAGTCAATTTAGGGGCGGGGCCACGACTCTGATGTTGTGTGGCTGGGCGGGGTCTGGCACCCAGACGGCATTGTGCCGCCGCCTTGACGGTGTCGCATATGCGGACATGGGCTTCCATCAGGAATTGTTTGGTGTCGATTCGGGGTTTCAGGATCACATCGACCGCGCCCGCCTCAAGCGCCTGCATCAGAGTTTCCGAACCATCCTCCGCCAGCGATGAGCACATCACCACAGGGATCGGATGCTGGCTCATGATTTTGCGCAGAAAGCTGATTCCGTCCATCCGGGGCATTTCGACATCGAGCGTAATGACGTCGGGAGCCTCCTGCGAGATCAGGCGGGCGGCGGCGAACGGATCGGCGGCGGCTCCCATTACCTCGATGTCCGGGTCGGATTCCAGAATACTCTTCAGCGTCTGGCGCACGGTGGCGGAATCGTCGACGATCAGAACCCGGATCTGTTTGGGCATGAATGCTAGCTCCGCATGAAGACGGCCGAAGTGACATGGGTCAGCGGCAAGCTGCTGCCCAGCACGGATTCGCTGTGTCCGACCATCAGAAAGCCGCCGGGGCGTAAATGTCGGCACAGTTTTGACAAAACAGTATTCTGGGTCGCTTTGTCAAAATAGATCAAGGCATTGCGGCAGAAGATGACATCCATATCGGTATCCATTGGATACTCGGGATCCATCAGGTTCAGATGGCCAAAATGAACCCGCTGACGCAGATCGGGGATCAGACGAACGGTTGGCCGGGCGCGGTCGCGCGAACGGCGCAGATAGCGTTTGGCGAGATCGTTCGGAACCTCGCGGGCCATATCTTCGGGAAAGATGCCCAGCTTGGCCTTTTGCAGGACATCGGTGCAGATGTCAGTCGCATAGATATCGAAGCGGAAATCCCGCATCGTGCGGGCATGCTCACCAAGAACCATCGCCAGGGTATAAGGCTCGGCTCCGATCGAGCAGGCGGCGCTCCAGATTTTCAGCGGCCGGTCGCGCCCCGGTCGGTGCGGCTGAGACTGTAGATGCGGAAGAGCCTTGGCGGTCAGAAAGCGGAAATGTTCGATCTCGCGGAAGAATTCGGTTTTGTTGGTGGTTACGGCGTCAATCAGTTCGACCATTTCCGATCCGAGTTCACCGCCGTCGAACAATCGGCGGCAATAATCGTCTAGGCTGGCCAGATCCAGCGCCCGGACTCGCCGCCGTAACCGCCCTTCGACCATCGTTTTTTTGACGGGGGGCATTCGGATGCCGCAATAATTTTGAATTAATTCGCCAAGGCGGCGGAAATCGCGGTCGGACAGATGATCGGTCGGGGGGACGTATTCTTCCATCGGCAAAATCCTGGTCAGTCGTTCGTAATCAGTTCGATATCGGAGGAGACCAAAGCGGCCTCCTCGTTTGAGAACAGCCGCGACAGGTCGAAAACAATCACAAATGCACCGCCCGAACGGCCGATGGCGCGGATATAATCGGAGCGCCAGCGCACGCCGACGTCTGGCGGCGGCTCCAGTTCGTGTTCCGAGAGGGAGGTGACCTCGATCACCCGATCGGAAATCATCCCCATCGTGATTTGGCGGTTCCCCACCGGCACTTCAAGAACCACGATGCGGGTATGTTCGGTCGGGTCCACCGGGGGCAATCCAAGCTTTGTGCGCAGATCGATGACCGGGACGCCCTGGCCGCGCACGTCGATCATTCCGGCCAGGAAAGAGGGCGCGTTGGGAACCCGCGACAGCGGACTCAGGTCAAGAATCTCGCGCACCTGATCGACCTCAACCGCGAAGATCTCACGCTCGATGCCGATGGTGACATATTGCATCCCTGTGCGGGTGACGGCGGTCTGTGTCATATCGCATCCCCGAATATTGAGCCGGAGGGCGGCAACGGCCGCTCTCCGGCTCTGCCGTCGTCAGAACTGGACGTATCCTGAATCCAGATCGTCGGCGGGGTTGCCGCTTTCTAGATCCAACTTCACCCCCCGAGGCTTGCCGCCATTGGGCGTGGTGAATTTGGGTTTGGTCTGGAGCGAGGGGGCGCGCGCCTTGGCCGATGATGGGCGGCTCTGGCCATGCTGACGGGCGGTTTGGGCCCGCCGTCCGCGATTCGAATCCTGCCCGTCGATGCTGAAGTAGGAAATGGTGTCCTGCAACTGCTCGGCCTGTGAGGCCAGTTCCTCGGAGGTGGCGGCCATTTCCTCGGACGCCGCCGAGTTTTGCTGAGTCACCTTGTCAAGCTGCTGGATCGCCTGATTGATCTGCTCGGCACCGATATCCTGCTCGCGGCAGGCGGCGCTGATTTCCTCAACCAGTTCAGCGGTTTTCTTGATGTCGGGGACCAGTTTCGACAGCATGTCCCCGGCCTCGCGGGCGACCTTGACCGAGTCGGACGACAGCGAACTGATTTCGGCGGCGGCTCCCTGGCTGCGCTCGGCCAGCTTGCGGACTTCCGAGGCGACGACGGCGAAGCCCTTGCCGTGTTCGCCCGCTCGCGCCGCTTCGACCGCCGCGTTCAGCGCCAGCAGATCGGTCTGGCGGGCAATTTCCTGAACGATCGAAATCTTCTCGGCGATCGTCTGCATTGCCGAAACCGTCTTGGTCACGGCTTCGCCGGACACCTGGGCGTCCTTGGCCGACTGGCGAGCGATCTTCTCGGTCTGAGTGGCGTTTTCCGAGTTCTGTTTGATATTGGCGGCCATCTCTTCCATTGAGGCCGAGGCTTCCTCGGCGGCGGAAGCCTGCTCGGTCGAGCCTTGCGACAATTGTTCCGAGGCCGAGGACAGTTCCTGGCTACCGGCGGCAACATTGTCGGCGGCGGTCATCGCATCGGAGACGACGGCGCGCAGCTTCTCCAACATGGTTTCCAGCGCGATGCCCAAAATATCCTTATCGGACAGGCGCTTGGCTTCTACCGAGAGATTACCTTTGGCGATTTCTCCGGCGATCTGGGCGGTGGATCGTAGATTCGCGGTCATTGCATTCAGGGCGTTGACCAGATCCTTGATCTCATCGTTGGTGTTGACCTCGATCTTCTGCCCGAGATCGCCGATAGCAACGGAATTAGCAAGCCCGACTGCCTTACCCAATCCGCGTGAGATCGACAGGGCGATATACAAGGCGGCGGCAAGTGCGATCAGGATCGAGGCAATGACCAGGATCAGCAATTGATTGCGTAAGCTGCTGTAAGTTTCAGCGGAATCAACCTTGGCCTGTGCCATGAACTTATTCTGTAACGCAGCCAATTCCGACAAGGTGTTTTCCAGCAAGATGAAAACTCTCCGGCTCTCGCCAGAGGTCAAAGCCAGGCCTTTTGCCTCTGTGTTCATCAGACTGAACTCAACCGTCTTGGCGAAAATTGATTCCATGGCGGAATATTTATCGTTGACGGTTTCTAAAATTCGACGGTCTTCTTCGTTTACACTGCGGCGCAGGGTTTCAAACAATTGTCTGGCCTGGACAGACTGGTCGCGAGCGTAGCTGAGATATTCCTCGGTTTCCTTCTGATCCGAGGTCAGCATCGATTGGCGCAAGCTTCCTTCGGCGGTGCGTAGATCGGTTATGATCCGTCGCGCCTGAAGGGCAATTCGAAGATGTTCGGGGGTGGATTGCGATGCATTTTCAGCCCGATTCAGGAGCGGACCAAAAGACTCGACCAGGGCATTCATCGCCTTGCGCCCGTCGCCGCCGGTCAAACTGGATCCCTTGTCGTTTGACCGTACTCTGGCCAGTTCTCGTATTTTATTTTGAATAATATAGTAAGAATCAAGGTTTTCTCGAAATATGGCATATTTTTTCTTGCCTTCTTCAGAGGCTATCTCAAAATAATCTTCCCCATTTTTATTTAACTTTTCTCTGTTTGATTCAATGTTATTAGAAACCCTCAACCAATCATCTTCTGTTGGGGCGAGAAGGAGGTTCTTTTCCTGCCGCATTAGTTCTATGGCGTTGAGGTTCATCTGCTGAACTAAATACTGACGCTTAACCGGTCCATTCACCAGATTGTTGAGAGATGTATTGATATCTGACAGCCCGTTGAGAGCCGAAGTTGCGGCGACCACCAACAGCAGGATGACCACGCCGAATGCTGCGGCCAGTTTGACTTTGACGGAGATTCGCATGACCCAAACCCCTCTTGGATGATCCCATCGCGGATGACGCGGTCAATCCGTGGTGAACAGGCGGACAATGTCGGGAATGACGATGAAATCGGTGCCGCGTTTGCCGATGCCCTTGATGAACTCAGCGCGCCATTTCATGCCGATATCAGGAGTGTTTTCGATTGAGGCCCGACCGATTTCGGTGACCTCGAAGACCTTGTCGGCGAGCAGCCCGACCACGGTGGTCTCGCCATCGATGTTGATTTCGACGACGACCACCCGCGTGTCGAGGGTGGGGGGCGTGCGCTCCATGCCGAATTTCAGCCGCAGATCGGCCAGCGGCACCACCTTGCCCCGGACATTGATCAGGCCGCCGACGAAATCGCGTGCGCCCGGCACTTCGGTGACCGAGATCAGATCGAGGATCTCGTGGACGATGCTGGCATCGATCGCGAAGATCTCGCCGCCCAGCGCCAGGGTCAGCGCTTCGAAATCGGTGCTGTTGGTGCCGGGTGCCGCCGCCGTCATGACGCGCTCCTCTGCTGGTCCAGGCCCTGGCCGCTGGCGACGAGGTGCGCGGTGTCGAGGATCAAGGCGACGGTGCCGTCGCCCAGGATGGTGGCCCCTGAAAAGCTCGCGACATCGGCGTGCAGCTTCGACAGCGATTTGATGACGGTCTGGTGATCGCCCAGAACCTGATCGACCACCAGCCCGATGCGCCGCTCGCCCGACGAAATGATCACTACCTTCTGATAAGGATCGGGCGGGGTCTGGGTGCCGAACAACTCGCGCAGGCGGATGAACGGCACCAGTTCATCACGGATGTTAAGGAAGTTGCGGCCGGTGTGGCGGTCGTCCTCGGCGGGCAGTTCGACGCATTCCTCGACCGCCGAGAGCGGCATGACAAAGCGGCCCTTGCCGACCCGGACCAGCAGGCCGTCGATAATCGCCAGCGTCAGCGGCAGGCTGAGGGCGATCTCGGTTCCCTGGCCGGGCGGGCTGGATATCTCGATGGTGCCGCGCAGGGAATCGATGGTG
>NZ_CAHP01000007.1 GCF_000294655.1 Magnetospirillum molischianum DSM 120 | reverse complement strand
TTCGGCTCTGGGGGGCGGTCGAGGAGGAAGCTTTTGGGCCGCCGCCTCGCGTTCGGCCTGGGGCCGGCTCCGATCCGCAGCAACCGCCTGCTTCGCTTGCCGCTGATCGGCAAGCGAGCGGTGGTCAACCCGTAAAGGGACGTGGGCGCGCTCTAGCGCCTGATTGCAGTGCTGGCACCACCTCTCCCGCATGGTCTCGATTCCGTTGGCCTGGGAAAGGGTTCTATCCTTCTTGGCTGAGAAGCCGTTCGGCTGGCTTGGATCAAGCGCCCGGTCGGAAACCATGATGTGCGCGTGAGGCTGCTTTTCGCCGTCACGTGCGCTCGGTTCATGGATGGCGACGTCCGCCACAATGCTCCGGCTGGTGAACTCCTCGCGCACGAAGGACCGCACCGCCTCAACACGCTGTTCGTGGTTTAATTCCCGAGGCAGAGCAACCAGCACCTCCCGCGCCGTCATCGCGTCTTTGCGCTTTCGTCTGCGTCAATGTAGTTCCACAGCGTTTCGCGGTTCTTAGACCAC
>NZ_CAHP01000006.1 GCF_000294655.1 Magnetospirillum molischianum DSM 120 | reverse complement strand
CAGATCGCCGAACTTCTGATTGGGCTCACCCAGGCCAGAAAGACCTGGGGGTTCGGCCTCTGCTTCCTGTATCTGCGCAATATCCAGGGTCATGGCTGGAACCACAAACGGGTCTATCGGATCTATCGCGCGTTGGAACTGAACCTGCGGATCAAACCCCGGAAGCGGCTCAAACGCGACAAGCCCGACGAACTGACGGTGCCAGACGCCCCCAACCAGGTCTGGTCGATGGACTTCATGGCAGATCGTCTGGAGGACGGCCGGGCTTTCCGGCTGCTCAACGTGCTCGACGACTTCAACCGGGAGGGACTCGGCATCGAAGTCGATTTCTCTCTGCCCGCCGAACGGGTCGTGCGGGTGCTGAACCAGATCATCGAATGGCGCGGCAAACCGGGCGCTATTCGGGTCGACAATGGTCCCGAATATATCAGCGGTACGCTGATGAAATGGGCCGAGACGCACGGCATCGGCCTCCAACACATCCCCAGCCCGGCAAGCCGCAGCAGAACGCCTATGTCGAGCGTTACAACCGGACGGTCCGGCATGAATGGCTGGGGCAAATCCGTCTTTGAAACCATCGCGGAGGTGCAGGATCACGCGACAGAATGGCTCTGGACCTACAACAACGACCGCCCCAATATGGGCATCGGCGGCATCACACCCGCCCAGAAACTGAAATTGGCCGCATGAATTCTATGTCCAACCC
>NZ_CAHP01000005.1 GCF_000294655.1 Magnetospirillum molischianum DSM 120 | reverse complement strand
AACCATTGACAATATCCTTTGTTTATCATAAGTTTAGGACCGGAAAATTGGAGAAGTTGCTATGGGACTACCGACCCCTGCTGAATCCTGGCCCGCCAAAAGGCAAAGCTCGAGGCGCAACTCGCCAAAGTTACTGCACAAGAGACAGCCTTGACCAAAGACCCTACTCTGATCCTGAAAACAGCCGCAGCCGACCCTGTACTGGGATCCGCAGTCGTTCAGGCGGTTTACACAGCCACCGGCAAGGTAGCCCTCAGACGACGCTTACGAATAAGCCCTTGTTTTTACAAAGAAAATTTTAAATCATTGAAAATATCCTTTGTTTTTACAAAGAAAATTTTAAACCATTGACAATATCCTTTGTTTATCATAAATTTAGACCGGAAAAAATTGGAGAATTGCTATGACTACCACCCCTGCTGAAATCCTGGCCCGCCAAAAGGCAAAGCTCGAGGCGCAACTCGCCAAAGTTACTGCACAAGAGACAGCCTTGACCAAAGACCCTACTCTGATCCTGAAAACAGCCGCAGCCGACCCTGTACTGGGATCCGCAGTCGTTCAGGCGGTTTACACAGCCACCGGCAAGGTAGCCCTCAGACGACGCTTACGAATAAGCCCTTGTTTTTACAAAGAAAATTTTAAATCATTGAAAATATCCTTTGTTTTTACAAAGAAAATTTTAAACCATTGACAATATCCTTTGTTTATCATAAATTTAGACCGGAAAAAAATTGGAGAATTGCTATGACTACCACCCCTGCTGAAATCCTGGCCCGCCAAAAGGCAAAGCTCGAGGCGCAACTCGCCAAAGTTACTGCACAAGAGACAGCCTTGACCAAAGACCCTACTCTGATCCTGAAAACAGCCGCAGCCGACCCTGTACTGGGATCCGCAGTCGTTCAGGCGGTTTACACAGCCACCGGCAACAACGGTCCTGCGACCGCGTCTATGGTCGGGATGGCAGTTTCAAAGATGCACACGACCCGAAAGGAAGCAGCCCCCAAGCCGGAAAAATAATACACGGAGAGGCGATTGGACCAGTCGTTACGCGTTCCTGGCGAATCGACTGGTCCAATCGACAGCCTCATGGTTTCCGTA
>NZ_CAHP01000004.1 GCF_000294655.1 Magnetospirillum molischianum DSM 120 | reverse complement strand
TCCTCCCTATCAGCTAGCACAATGCCAAGGGGCATCCAGCCTCAAGAAATGGAGCGGAAAAGATGGACAAGCGTAGCTTGTTCCATGCCGAGCATTTTTGCCGCTTGCGGCCCCTTATAAAAATTGTGGCGCGGCTAGCGCCACGCCGATTTGTTTTCTGTGGAAAGCTTGGCCTTTGGCCAATTCTTCCCACAGTACGCGCTTTGCGCGGTCAAGATTTTCTATGAGATTTTTAGAAGAAGCCTTCGGCCCTTTGCTTCAACGCTGCGACGGCTCGATCCGTGGACAGTCGCCGCTTTGCGTCGATTCGGTCGTCGGCCTATCCGGCCTCTCTCCCCTGCCCACCGATCACCAGCGGGGTCGTTTTGCCCCCCTTATATAGAGTGAGAAGCGAAAGCCCCGAAACCCGCAGCCAGCCTAGACCACCGGTGACAAAATTGGCGCCGAAACTGACAACTCAGTCAGTTTCGGTGACAAAAAATAATTGTATTTTGTCAGTTTCGGCGACATCGTGTGTCTGGAATACTGACAAAATGGCGAGGTAAAATGTCAGAAAAGAAGTCAGTTCACGCGCTTAAGCGTGCATTTTCCCCCATGGTCAACCCATTCTTGGAGCCAGTGACGGTGGAGATCACCGCAAAGGCCAAACGGCGGTATGTCCGCACGTCCACAAGTCAGCAACTGGTGGACCCGGAAACCGGCGAGGTCAAAGCTGTGTCCATGATCCACACCGTGGAAGACCGCGATGACGAGAGTTTCGTCAAAGTCTTCGCGGAAGGCGTCAAAATGGCCTTTGGACTTGGCTCCGCGGGGACAAAAGTATTCCAGGCCGTACTAGACGCCTACCAGAAGGAAAANATGACTGGAGGCTATGCAGACTGCCTCACTCTGTTCTGGTTTGACAATGGCCTCAACGGCGAAGCCATTGGAATGTCTGAACGAACTTTCAATCGCGGAATAAAGGAACTGCTAGAAAAGGAGTTCCTCATTCCACGGTCTCCAAACCAGTATTGGGTGAACCCCTCCCTGTTCTTCAAGGGTGATCGAGTGGCTTTCGTGAAGGAGTATCGTCGCCGTGCAAGCCCGAAGGCCGTCGAGGGCGTGTAGCTGACTCAAGGGCTAACCACACAGCCGAAATGGAAGCGGCGGCCTTATTGGCCGCCGCTTTGCTTAGGTTCATGAAACCGTTATCAGGCGTGAGCCTCAGCTCCACCGCCTTGTTCAGGGGCAAAAGCCCCCACCCTAACGGGCTTACCTTCAGGCAGATCTCGCTGGGCATGCCAGAGATCAAAGGCCGTCTGGCCATTCATCCACATCTGCGCGGAAGTATCGAGAACAGCAGAAATACGCACTGCTGTTTCCGAAGTTATGCCAACATGGCCGTTAATAATCTGCGAAAGATGCTTCCGAGAGATTCCTGTTGCATCAGAAAAAGCCGTCACAGAGACCTTACGTGGGTCTAGGTAAAGCACCTTCAATATGGTCCCCGGATGGGTCGGCGCCCTGTTCCGAGTGAGCATATCATTCTCTCCTTTATGAGGATGGAGGAGGTTTTAACCTCCTCCATCTAAAATCAAGGAACAACTAGTACTTAACTAGTGATAATCCTCGAAATCTACACCGGCGACGTCAACGCCATGGAACCTGAACGTGATGCACCAATTTCCATTGACGTGCATAGAATAGTATCCGGCTCGATCACCCTTTAATTGGTGAAAATTCTTCACACCTACAAGGTCTTTAGGACTCTGAACCATGTTCAGCAAGTCTAAAATCTGAATGCATGTCCTGTGAAAATTGCTGGCGATGTGCTTAGACGTACCATCTAAAAATAAATCTTTTAGTCCTTTATCAACGATGTCGGTGATCATCTGTTAAGTCCTTGCGAGTGGTACTGCGCATGAAAGCGCTGATATTGATGTTGGTCATTTTTCTCTCCCGTTATTTTCATATATTCAAACGTACAGACATACAGCATGCCCACTGCACCCCCGCAGGGAAACGCCAAGCTGGGCCTACTGTTACCTATAAGGTAACACACTCCACTCCAATGTCAATTACATTGTTACCTTTCGGGTAACGGCACCTGCGTAACCCAGCCGTTTAACGCCGATTTATCAGCGGAACGGGGACACCGAAGGCGGATTGACCCAACACCATTGTCCCTTGGGGCCATCCTTGACCTTCGCCCCATCCTGGAGCGGCTCGGCGCAAACGCCATAGGGTGGTGGTGCAGGAGGGTGTGTCACTCCATGGCCCAACCATCCAGCCACCCAACCTGCACCGCCAGCGACCACCAGGGCAATTAACAGGGCCAGCCAGTCCAACCGAGGAACAGGCACTCCCACCTGCACCTCTTTGACCTGCACAGGCCCAGGTACGAGCTTTTCAACCTCCACTTTCTCGACCCGCACCGGCCCAGGCGTCGGAATTGGCTTCGGCACCTCCACCGTGCGGATCTCCAGCGGCACCGGATCACGAAAACCGCCCGGTGGCTCCCCGCCTTTGCGGAGCTTGGCGGCAGTGTTCTGCATCCACTTCACATGTCGGGTCGGGACATCGAGGGCGACGGTGACGACTCCTTTTTCGGCTTTTCGTGCCCGTTCTTCCCGCTTCCGTTCTGCCGCTGTTTTCGCCTTGGGTGGATCGTCGCTCATGGTGCCTCCTGACACCACAGTACAACGCGACAAGTCGCGTGACAATCACGGATTTGAAAAAATTATAGTGTACCGACTATAACTTTAAGGGTCCCACCGCTGCGCGGTTCCCCCTTAAAGTCGTCGACCAGGGGGGGATAGCCCCCCTGGTCCCCCTGCCTGGAGCGATCATGTCCTACCAGTTCGCGCACATTTCGACCTTCAGCCGGAAGGGTAACAGCGTTGGCCGCTCCGTCGCTGATGTCACCGCCGAGGCAGCACGCCTGGACGGCCACGCTCCCCATGTCGAGCAGCCGCAGCCGCCGACCGTCTTGCACGGCATCGACCCGGCCGAGGTTCCGGCCGAGATCGAGCGCCGGGTGCGGGAGGCAAAAGCCGCCATGCGAGGACAGGGGCGCGGTAACAGCGTGCGCGCTGATACCCATGTTATGGAAGGCGTGGTGCTATCCCACCCTTCCCGCTGCGCCGACCTCGCCGCCGATCCCGATCAACGTCGCGCCTATGAGGCATGGCGCGACGAAGCCGCCCGCTGGCTGATCGAGGATGGCCGTCGCCGTGGCGTGGAGGTGGTCAGCATCGTTGAGCACAGAGACGAGAAGCATCCTCACATCCATGCCCTGGCCATCCCACTCAATGCCCGCCTGGACGCCAAGCAGGCTCACCCCGGCTATGCCGCCTTGGCGGCTTCAAAAGAGGCCGGATTGGGCGCAAAACAGTGCAATTTGGCCTATCGTGACGCCATGCGCGTATGGCAAGACCGATATCACAACGATATTGGTATGAGACACGGACAGACGCGGATAGGCCCTGGTCGCCGCCGCCTGACCCGCGCGGAATGGAAGGCCGAGGCCGCCGAAGCCCAAAGGACAGCCCAGCGGCTAACAAACGTCAACGCTGCCGAAATCGCGGTCGACTACAAACACCAGATGGCTAACCAGGTTATCAGAGAAGCCCGCCAGAAGGCCCAGGACGCCCTTGCCACCGCCGACATCCTGGCAGCTCAGAAGATCGATCAAGCGGCCTCCAAGGGCCGCCAAATCGAGGCGGCGGCGGTCGCTAAGGCCGACGCCATAACCACCGGCGTGGAAATGTGGTCCAACGGCACCCTTGAGCCGGGGACGATCAACGCCAAAGGCCAAAAAAGACTCGTCCTCCACGTTCCCGAGGCCGAGAAGCCCAAAGTCATCAACCGCCTTTCGCCCGCCTGGGACTGGCTCTACGACTGGTCTAGCCGCATGACTGAGCGGCTAAAGGAGAGTCTGGAAGCCTCCAAGCTGGCCCAAGAGGTCAAGAAATACCTGCCTGCCGCCCAGCAGAAGCAGGCCGACGCCCTCACTCAGGCTGCCCAGCAGGTCGAAGAACGGCGACAAGCTAAGCAATCCAGGGGTTACAGTCGATAAGGGGGGGTAGGGGGTCACCCCCTACGGCCACTCCTCCCTATCAGCTAGCACAATGCCAAGGGGCATCCAGCCTCAAGAAATGGAGCGGAAAAGATGGACAAGCGTAGCTTGTTCCATGCCGAGCATTTTTGCCGCTTGCGGCCCCTTATAAAAATTGTGGCGCGGCTAGCGCCACGCCGATTTGTTTTCTGTGGAAAGCTTGGCCTTTGGCCAATTCTTCCCACAGTACGCGCTTTGCGCGGTCAAGATTTTCTATGAGATTTTTAGAAGAAGCCTTCGGCCCTTTGCTTCAACGCTGCGACGGCTCGATCCGTGGACAGTCGCCGCTTTGCGTCGATTCGGTCGTCGGCCTATCCGGCCTCTCTCCCCTGCCCACCGATCACCAGCGGGGTCGTTTTGCCCCCCCATTATATAGAGTGAGAAGCGAAAGCCCCGAAACCCGCAGCCAGCCTAGACCACCGGTGACAAAATTGGCGCCGAAACTGACAACTCAGTCAGTTTCGGTGACAAAAAATAATTGTATTTTGTCAGTTTCGGCGACATCGTGTGTCTGGAATACTGACAAAATGGCGAGGTAAAATGTCAGAAAAGAAGTCAGTTCACGCGCTTAAGCGTGCATTTTCCCCCATGGTCAACCCATTCTTGGAGCCAGTGACGGTGGAGATCACCGCAAAGGCCAAACGGCGGTATGTCCGCACGTCCACAAGTCAGCAACTGGTGGACCCGGAAACCGGCGAGGTCAAAGCTGTGTCCATGATCCACACCGTGGAAGACCGCGATGACGAGAGTTTCGTCAAAGTCTTCGCGGAAGGCGTCAAAATGGCCTTTGGACTTGGCTCCGCGGGGACAAAAGTATTCCAGGCCGTACTAGACGCCTACCAGAAGGAAAAAATGACTGGAGGCTATGCAGACTGCCTCACTCTGTTCTGGTTTGACAATGGCCTCAACGGCGAAGCCATTGGAATGTCTGAACGAACTTTCAATCGCGGAATAAAGGAACTGCTAGAAAAGGAGTTCCTCATTCCACGGTCTCCAAACCAGTATTGGGTGAACCCCTCCCTGTTCTTCAAGGGTGATCGAGTGGCTTTCGTGAAGGAGTATCGTCGCCGTGCAAGCCCGAAGGCCGTCGAGGGCGTGTAGCTGACTCAAGGGCTAACCACACAGCCGAAATGGAAGCGGCGGCCTTATTGGCCGCCGCTTTGCTTAGGTTCATGAAACCGTTATCAGGCGTGAGCCTCAGCTCCACCGCCTTGTTCAGGGGCAAAAGCCCCCACCCTAACGGGCTTACCTTCAGGCAGATCTCGCTGGGCATGCCAGAGATCAAAGGCCGTCTGGCCATTCATCCACATCTGCGCGGAAGTATCGAGAACAGCAGAAATACGCACTGCTGTTTCCGAAGTTATGCCAACATGGCCGTTAATAATCTGCGAAAGATGCTTCCGAGAGATTCCTGTTGCATCAGAAAAAGCCGTCACAGAGACCTTACGTGGGTCTAGGTAAAGCACCTTCAATATGGTCCCCGGATGGGTCGGCGCCCTGTTCCGAGTGAGCATATCATTCTCTCCTTTATGAGGATGGAGGAGGTTTTAACCTCCTCCATCTAAAATCAAGGAACAACTAGTACTTAACTAGTGATAATCCTCGAAATCTACACCGGCGACGTCAACGCCATGGAACCTGAACGTGATGCACCAATTTCCATTGACGTGCATAGAATAGTATCCGGCTCGATCACCCTTTAATTGGTGAAAATTCTTCACACCTACAAGGTCTTTAGGACTCTGAACCATGTTCAGCAAGTCTAAAATCTGAATGCATGTCCTGTGAAAATTGCTGGCGATGTGCTTAGACGTACCATCTAAAAATAAATCTTTTAGTCCTTTATCAACGATGTCGGTGATCATCTGTTAAGTCCTTGCGAGTGGTACTGCGCATGAAAGCGCTGATATTGATGTTGGTCATTTTTCTCTCCCGTTATTTTCATATATTCAAACGTACAGACATACAGCATGCCCACTGCACCCCCGCAGGGAAACGCCAAGCTGGGCCTACTGTTACCTATAAGGTAACACACTCCACTCCAATGTCAATTACATTGTTACCTTTCGGGTAACGGCACCTGCGTAACCCAGCCGTTTAACGCCGATTTATCAGCGGAACGGGGACACCGAAGGCGGATTGACCCAACACCATTGTCCCTTGGGGCCATCCTTGACCTTCGCCCCATCCTGGAGCGGCTCGGCGCAAACGCCATAGGGTGGTGGTGCAGGAGGGTGTGTCACTCCATGGCCCAACCATCCAGCCACCCAACCTGCACCGCCAGCGACCACCAGGGCAATTAACAGGGCCAGCCAGTCCAACCGAGGAACAGGCACTCCCACCTGCACCTCTTTGACCTGCACAGGCCCAGGTACGAGCTTTTCAACCTCCACTTTCTCGACCCGCACCGGCCCAGGCGTCGGAATTGGCTTCGGCACCTCCACCGTGCGGATCTCCAGCGGCACCGGATCACGAAAACCGCCCGGTGGCTCCCCGCCTTTGCGGAGCTTGGCGGCAGTGTTCTGCATCCACTTCACATGTCGGGTCGGGACATCGAGGGCGACGGTGACGACTCCTTTTTCGGCTTTTCGTGCCCGTTCTTCCCGCTTCCGTTCTGCCGCTGTTTTCGCCTTGGGTGGATCGTCGCTCATGGTGCCTCCTGACACCACAGTACAACGCGACAAGTCGCGTGACAATCACGGATTTGAAAAAATTATAGTGTACCGACTATAACTTTAAGGGTCCCACCGCTGCGCGGTTCCCCTTAAAGTCGTCGACCAGGGGGGGATAGCCCCCCTGGTCCCCCTGCCTGGAGCGATCATGTCCTACCAGTTCGCGCACATTTCGACCTTCAGCCGGAAGGGTAACAGCGTTGGCCGCTCCGTCGCTGATGTCACCGCCGAGGCAGCACGCCTGGACGGCCACGCTCCCCATGTCGAGCAGCCGCAGCCGCCGACCGTCTTGCACGGCATCGACCCGGCCGAGGTTCCGGCCGAGATCGAGCGCCGGGTGCGGGAGGCAAAAGCCGCCATGCGAGGACAGGGGCGCGGTAACAGCGTGCGCGCTGATACCCATGTTATGGAAGGCGTGGTGCTATCCCACCCTTCCCGCTGCGCCGACCTCGCCGCCGATCCCGATCAACGTCGCGCCTATGAGGCATGGCGCGACGAAGCCGCCCGCTGGCTGATCGAGGATGGCCGTCGCCGTGGCGTGGAGGTGGTCAGCATCGTTGAGCACAGAGACGAGAAGCATCCTCACATCCATGCCCTGGCCATCCCACTCAATGCCCGCCTGGACGCCAAGCAGGCTCACCCCGGCTATGCCGCCTTGGCGGCTTCAAAAGAGGCCGGATTGGGCGCAAAACAGTGCAATTTGGCCTATCGTGACGCCATGCGCGTATGGCAAGACCGATATCACAACGATATTGGTATGAGACACGGACAGACGCGGATAGGCCCTGGTCGCCGCCGCCTGACCCGCGCGGAATGGAAGGCCGAGGCCGCCGAAGCCCAAAGGACAGCCCAGCGGCTAACAAACGTCAACGCTGCCGAAATCGCGGTCGACTACAAACACCAGATGGCTAACCAGGTTATCAGAGAAGCCCGCCAGAAGGCCCAGGACGCCCTTGCCACCGCCGACATCCTGGCAGCTCAGAAGATCGATCAAGCGGCCTCCAAGGGCCGCCAAATCGAGGCGGCGGCGGTCGCTAAGGCCGACGCCATAACCACCGGCGTGGAAATGTGGTCCAACGGCACCCTTGAGCCGGGGACGATCAACGCCAAAGGCCAAAAAAGACTCGTCCTCCACGTTCCCGAGGCCGAGAAGCCCAAAGTCATCAACCGCCTTTCGCCCGCCTGGGACTGGCTCTACGACTGGTCTAGCCGCATGACTGAGCGGCTAAAGGAGAGTCTGGAAGCCTCCAAGCTGGCCCAAGAGGTCAAGAAATACCTGCCTGCCGCCCAGCAGAAGCAGGCCGACGCCCTCACTCAGGCTGCCCAGCAGGTCGAAGAACGGCGACAAGCTAAGCAATCCAGGGGTTACAGTCGATAAGGGGGGGTAGGGGGTCACCCCCTACGGCCACTCCTCCCTATCAGCTAGCACAATGCCAAGGGGCATCCAGCCTCAAGAAATGGAGCGGAAAAGATGGACAAGCGTAGCTTGTTCCATGCCGAGCATTTTTGCCGCTTGCGGCCCCTTATAAAAATTGTGGCGCGGCTAGCGCCACGCCGATTTGTTTTCTGTGGAAAGCTTGGCCTTTGGCCAATTCTTCCCACAGTACGCGCTTTGCGCGGTCAAGATTTTCTATGAGATTTTTAGAAGAAGCCTTCGGCCCTTTGCTTCAACGCTGCGACGGCTCGATCCGTGGACAGTCGCCGCTTTGCGTCGATTCGGTCGTCGGCCTATCCGGCCTCTCTCCCCTGCCCACCGATCACCAGCGGGGTCGTTTTGCCCCCCCATTATATAGAGTGAGAAGCGAAAGCCCCGAAACCCGCAGCCAGCCTAGACCACCGGTGACAAAATTGGCGCCGAAACTGACAACTCAGTCAGTTTCGGTGACAAAAAATAATTGTATTTTGTCAGTTTCGGCGACATCGTGTGTCTGGAATACTGACAAAATGGCGAGGTAAAATGTCAGAAAAGAAGTCAGTTCACGCGCTTAAGCGTGCATTTTCCCCCATGGTCAACCCATTCTTGGAGCCAGTGACGGTGGAGATCACCGCAAAGGCCAAACGGCGGTATGTCCGCACGTCCACAAGTCAGCAACTGGTGGACCCGGAAACCGGCGAGGTCAAAGCTGTGTCCATGATCCACACCGTGGAAGACCGCGATGACGAGAGTTTCGTCAAAGTCTTCGCGGAAGGCGTCAAAATGGCCTTTGGACTTGGCTCCGCGGGGACAAAAGTATTCCAGGCCGTACTAGACGCCTACCAGAAGGANAAAATGACTGGAGGCTATGCAGACTGCCTCACTCTGTTCTGGTTTGACAATGGCCTCAACGGCGAAGCCATTGGAATGTCTGAACGAACTTTCAATCGCGGAATAAAGGAACTGCTAGAAAAGGAGTTCCTCATTCCACGGTCTCCAAACCAGTATTGGGTGAACCCCTCCCTGTTCTTCAAGGGTGATCGAGTGGCTTTCGTGAAGGAGTATCGTCGCCGTGCAAGCCCGAAGGCCGTCGAGGGCGTGTAGCTGACTCAAGGGCTAACCACACAGCCGAAATGGAAGCGGCGGCCTTATTGGCCGCCGCTTTGCTTAGGTTCATGAAACCGTTATCAGGCGTGAGCCTCAGCTCCACCGCCTTGTTCAGGGGCAAAAGCCCCCACCCTAACGGGCTTACCTTCAGGCAGATCTCGCTGGGCATGCCAGAGATCAAAGGCCGTCTGGCCATTCATCCACATCTGCGCGGAAGTATCGAGAACAGCAGAAATACGCACTGCTGTTTCCGAAGTTATGCCAACATGGCCGTTAATAATCTGCGAAAGATGCTTCCGAGAGATTCCTGTTGCATCAGAAAAAGCCGTCACAGAGACCTTACGTGGGTCTAGGTAAAGCACCTTCAATATGGTCCCCGGATGGGTCGGCGCCCTGTTCCGAGTGAGCATATCATTCTCTCCTTTATGAGGATGGAGGAGGTTTTAACCTCCTCCATCTAAAATCAAGGAACAACTAGTACTTAACTAGTGATAATCCTCGAAATCTACACCGGCGACGTCAACGCCATGGAACCTGAACGTGATGCACCAATTTCCATTGACGTGCATAGAATAGTATCCGGCTCGATCACCCTTTAATTGGTGAAAATTCTTCACACCTACAAGGTCTTTAGGACTCTGAACCATGTTCAGCAAGTCTAAAATCTGAATGCATGTCCTGTGAAAATTGCTGGCGATGTGCTTAGACGTACCATCTAAAAATAAATCTTTTAGTCCTTTATCAACGATGTCGGTGATCATCTGTTAAGTCCTTGCGAGTGGTACTGCGCATGAAAGCGCTGATATTGATGTTGGTCATTTTTCTCTCCCGTTATTTTCATATATTCAAACGTACAGACATACAGCATGCCCACTGCACCCCCGCAGGGAAACGCCAAGCTGGGCCTACTGTTACCTATAAGGTAACACACTCCACTCCAATGTCAATTACATTGTTACCTTTCGGGTAACGGCACCTGCGTAACCCAGCCGTTTAACGCCGATTTATCAGCGGAACGGGGACACCGAAGGCGGATTGACCCAACACCATTGTCCCTTGGGGCCATCCTTGACCTTCGCCCCATCCTGGAGCGGCTCGGCGCAAACGCCATAGGGTGGTGGTGCAGGAGGGTGTGTCACTCCATGGCCCAACCATCCAGCCACCCAACCTGCACCGCCAGCGACCACCAGGGCAATTAACAGGGCCAGCCAGTCCAACCGAGGAACAGGCACTCCCACCTGCACCTCTTTGACCTGCACAGGCCCAGGTACGAGCTTTTCAACCTCCACTTTCTCGACCCGCACCGGCCCAGGCGTCGGAATTGGCTTCGGCACCTCCACCGTGCGGATCTCCAGCGGCACCGGATCACGAAAACCGCCCGGTGGCTCCCCGCCTTTGCGGAGCTTGGCGGCAGTGTTCTGCATCCACTTCACATGTCGGGTCGGGACATCGAGGGCGACGGTGACGACTCCTTTTTCGGCTTTTCGTGCCCGTTCTTCCCGCTTCCGTTCTGCCGCTGTTTTCGCCTTGGGTGGATCGTCGCTCATGGTGCCTCCTGACACCACAGTACAACGCGACAAGTCGCGTGACAATCACGGATTTGAAAAAATTATAGTGTACCGACTATAACTTTAAGGGTCCCACCGCTGCGCGGTTCCCCCTTAAAGTCGTCGACCAGGGGGGGATAGCCCCCCTGGTCCCCCTGCCTGGAGCGATCATGTCCTACCAGTTCGCGCACATTTCGACCTTCAGCCGGAAGGGTAACAGCGTTGGCCGCTCCGTCGCTGATGTCACCGCCGAGGCAGCACGCCTGGACGGCCACGCTCCCCATGTCGAGCAGCCGCAGCCGCCGACCGTCTTGCACGGCATCGACCCGGCCGAGGTTCCGGCCGAGATCGAGCGCCGGGTGCGGGAGGCAAAAGCCGCCATGCGAGGACAGGGGCGCGGTAACAGCGTGCGCGCTGATACCCATGTTATGGAAGGCGTGGTGCTATCCCACCCTTCCCGCTGCGCCGACCTCGCCGCCGATCCCGATCAACGTCGCGCCTATGAGGCATGGCGCGACGAAGCCGCCCGCTGGCTGATCGAGGATGGCCGTCGCCGTGGCGTGGAGGTGGTCAGCATCGTTGAGCACAGAGACGAGAAGCATCCTCACATCCATGCCCTGGCCATCCCACTCAATGCCCGCCTGGACGCCAAGCAGGCTCACCCCGGCTATGCCGCCTTGGCGGCTTCAAAAGAGGCCGGATTGGGCGCAAAACAGTGCAATTTGGCCTATCGTGACGCCATGCGCGTATGGCAAGACCGATATCACAACGATATTGGTATGAGACACGGACAGACGCGGATAGGCCCTGGTCGCCGCCGCCTGACCCGCGCGGAATGGAAGGCCGAGGCCGCCGAAGCCCAAAGGACAGCCCAGCGGCTAACAAACGTCAACGCTGCCGAAATCGCGGTCGACTACAAACACCAGATGGCTAACCAGGTTATCAGAGAAGCCCGCCAGAAGGCCCAGGACGCCCTTGCCACCGCCGACATCCTGGCAGCTCAGAAGATCGATCAAGCGGCCTCCAAGGGCCGCCAAATCGAGGCGGCGGCGGTCGCTAAGGCCGACGCCATAACCACCGGCGTGGAAATGTGGTCCAACGGCACCCTTGAGCCGGGGACGATCAACGCCAAAGGCCAAAAAAGACTCGTCCTCCACGTTCCCGAGGCCGAGAAGCCCAAAGTCATCAACCGCCTTTCGCCCGCCTGGGACTGGCTCTACGACTGGTCACCGCCGCAACTGAGCAGATGCGCAAGCTTCCGTTCTACCACCTTTTCGGGCACAAGAGTCATGACCCGGCGATCGACCTGGG
>NZ_CAHP01000003.1 GCF_000294655.1 Magnetospirillum molischianum DSM 120 | reverse complement strand
GAGTCCCGGAAACGCGCCCTTGAGGCGCAAATGCAGGCCATCCAAGCTCGGCAGAAAGAGCGTTCCCGGAAAGATGATACCCGTCATAAGGTGTTGGTTGGTGCGGCTATTTTAGCCGAGGCCGAGAAGAACCCTGCAGCCAAGCAACGCCTCATGGCGTTGCTTGACCAGAACCTTACACGGGATATCGACCGCGCTGTGTTCGACCTGGCTCCGAAGGCCGAGGCTTAACCCCNTTCCACTGGGTAGGGGGGGCTACGGAAACCATGAGGCTGTCGATTGGACCAGTCGATTCGCCAGGAACGCGTAACGACTGGTCCAATCGCCTCTCCGTGTATTATTTTTCCGGCTTGGGGGCTGCTTCCTTTCGGGTCGTGTGCATCTTTGAAACTGCCATCCCGACCATAGACGCGGTCGCAGGACCGTTGTTGCCGGTGGCTGTGTAAACCGCCTGAACGACTGCGGATCCCAGTACAGGGTCGGCTGCGGCTGTTTTCAGGATCAGAGTAGGGTCTTTGGTCAAGGCTGTCTCTTGTGCAGTAACTTTGGCGAGTTGCGCCTCGAGCTTTGCCTTTTGGCGGGCCAGGATTTCAGCAGGGGTGGTAGTCATAGCAATTCTCCAATTTTTTCCGGTCTAAATTTATGATAAACAAAGGATATTGTCAATGGTTTAAAATTTTCTTTGTAAAAACAAAGGATATTTTCAATGATTTAAAATTTTCTTTGTAAAAACAAGGGCTTATTCGTAAGCGTCGTCTGAGGGCTACCTTGCCGGTGGCGCCGTTATCGGCCTGAATATCGCGCTCGGATCGAGCGTGGCGTGACTGGCAGAGTGGTGGTGCTGGCCAAGGGGCGGCGGAGAAAGCCATCGATGTCTTCGCTGCCAAATACGGCGCCAAATATCCCAAGGCGGTTGAATGCCTGGAAAAGGACCGCCACCCCTTGCTTGCCTTCTACGATTTTCCCGCCGAGCATTGGGTGCATTTGCGCACGACCAAACCCATTGAAAGCGTCTTTGCCACCGTCCGGACCAAGGGGGCCTTGTCGGCGACGACCGCCAAGCTGATGGTTTTCAAGCTGGTCATGGCCGCCGCCAAAACCTGGCGTCGTCTCAAGGGCGAAAATCAGTTGCCCAAGCTCATCAGTGGCATCAAATTCATTGACGGTGTCCAGAGCCCCGAGGCCGTTTCTCAAACCGCCGCCTGATCGGAGCCCGTCACCCAAATTCCCGCATAGCTCCTTTGATCTCCGGCAAGGTGGTTGTGCTCCGTGTCTTCTCTGTTGGAGGGGAAACCATGAGGGTGTCGATTCTCCAGGGACACGTAAACCCGCAAAATTAGCCATTTCCAGAGGGCGTTACATGCCCGACTGGATCCCTCTGTGCCAACGTCCTTGCGACACAATGAAGGGTGTCGTTTAGTGAGCTTGGCGCAGAGGATCTGATTAATGAAGACGGTGACAACGGCGATTGTAGTTGACGGGAACGTTTCACCCCCCCTTCCTGATCCGGAGGTGGCGATGAAGGCGCAGCGGCGAACGTTTACGGCGGCCTATAAACTGGCGGTTCTTGCCGAGCTTGATTGCGCCAAGGCAGGAGAGACCGGTGCGATTCTGCGCCGTGAAGGGCTGTATTCATCGTCCCTGGTGACATGGCGGCGTCAGCGCAAACAGGGACTGCTCCAGCCCCAGGCCCCGGTCCGGCGCGGGCCTCCCGCCGCGCGGAAGAGCGATGGAGCGCAGGAACTCGACCGGCTGCGCCGCGAGAATGCCCGGCTGGAGCGGCACTTGGCCAAGGCCCACCTGATCATTGGAATCCAAAAAAAGCTGCGCAACTCCTGGCGATCGATCTGGGCCGGAGCGACGACGAGAGCTGACGGCCCTTGTCGCCGAAGCGCCTGGCGGACTGCGTCAGGCGGTATGTTCTGCCTTGGGGCTGGCGCGGGCCACCTTCCATCGCCTCCGCCATGGGCCGGTCCAAGGCCCCCCTCTGCCCCGCCGACNGGCTCGCGCCCTGACGGCCGCCGAGCGGACCGGGGTGCTGGCGGTGCTGCACGAGG
>NZ_CAHP01000002.1 GCF_000294655.1 Magnetospirillum molischianum DSM 120 | reverse complement strand
ATCTATCGCGCGTTGGAACTGAACCTGCGGATCAAACCCCGGAAGCGGCTCAAACGCGACAAGCCCGACGAACTGACGGTGCCAGACGCCCCCAACCAGGTCTGGTCGATGGACTTCATGGCAGATCGTCTGGAGGACGGCCGGGCTTTCCGGCTGCTCAACGTGCTCGACGACTTCAACCGGGAGGGACTCGGCATCGAAGTCGATTTCTCTCTGCCCGCCGAACGGGTCGTGCGGGTGCTGAACCAGATCATCGAATGGCGCGGCAAACCGGGCGCTATTCGGGTCGACAATGGTCCCGAATATATCAGCGGTACGCTGATGAAATGGGCCGAGACGCACGGCATCGGCCTCCAACACATCCCCAGCCCGGCAAGCCGCAGCAGAACGCCTATGTCGAGCGTTACAACCGGACGGTCCGGCATGAATGGCTGGGCCAGTTCCTCTTTGAAACCATCGCGGAGGTGCAGGATCACGCGACAGAATGGCTCTGGACCTACAACAACGACCGCCCCAATATGGGCATCGGCGGCATCACACCCGCCCAGAAACTGAAATTAGCCGCATGAATTCTATGTCCAACCCCCGCTAAAAATGGCGGGATTACCACACCACCACTCCACGGGACAGGATCGCTAGTGCCACATCCGCCAGCAGCCATGAATTTTTCAGATAAGCTTACTTTGATAACTGAGTTAGGCAGTGACAGCATGATTTTCGCTACCGATAGCAGAGACCGCAGACAGGGA
>NZ_CAHP01000001.1 GCF_000294655.1 Magnetospirillum molischianum DSM 120 | reverse complement strand
GAAAGGGACCTCCGCCGGTTCGTTGTCGTTAATCATGAGGAGACGAAGCGGCAACCCCGCTCTTGGGCAACGCGAACAGGAAACGGCTGCCGACATCGGGCTGGGATTCAACCCAGATACGGCCGCCGTGATGCTCGACGATCTTGCGGGAAACGGCCAGACCGATCCCAGTGCCATCGACTTTGTCGCGGGTCACCAGCCGCTGGAAAATGCCGAACACCCGGCCCAGATCGGCCTGGGCGATGCCGATCCCATTATCTTCCACCGTCACCACCCATTCGTCACCGGCATCGCGATTGCTGACCACCACCCGAGGCGGATGGCCGGGACGGGCATAGTTGATCGCGTTGCAGATTAGATTCTGGAACAGCCGCATCAATTCGAGACGATCGCCATGGCAGACCGGCAGAGTCCCCTCGACCCGCACCTCGGCCCCGGATTCGGCGATGGCGACTTCAAGATGGCGCAGGCTGTCGCGCAACGCATCGCCCAGATCGACCGATTCCATCAGCGTCGTCACCCGGCCGATGCGGGAATATTGCAGCAAATCGACGATCATCCGGTCCAGACGCTTGGCTCCGTCCAAGGCAAAGCCAAGGAACTGATGGGTTTCGCCATCGAGTACCGGAGCCAGACGTTTTTCCAACAACCCCAGATAGGCGCTGATCATCCTGAGGGGCTGGCGCAGATCGTGGCTGGCGACATAAGCGAACTGCTCCAACTCGTCGTTTGAGTGACGCAATTCCTCGACCAACGCGGCCAGCCGCGCCTCGTTGTGCTTCTGCGAGGTGATATCGGACTTGATCGCCAGATAATTCGTAACGATCCCCTCGATATTCTGGATCGGCTGGATCGAGGCATATTCCCAATACAATTCGCCGCTCTTGCGACGGTTGATCAGTTCACCTTCCCACTTCCGCCCGGAACTCAGCGCCTGCCACATCTCCTCGAACGTACCGGGAGGGTTCAATCCGGAATTGAGGATGCGAGGGTTCCGCCCCATCGCCTCGATGGCGGAATAGCCGGTAACCTGAATGAATTTGAGGTTCACATACTGGATTTCGCCATCAAGATCGGTGATGACGATCGAGGCGGGACATTGTTCGACCGCGCGCGACAGCATGTGCATCCGGTGCGCGCTGGAAACGGCCGAGGTAATATCGGCCCCGACGCCATAATATCCAGAGAAGCTACCATCCGCGGCAAAGCGGGGAGCGCCGCTGACTTTGATCCAGCGGGCGTGACCACTGCTATCCTGCTGCCAATATTTAAAGTCACGAAACGGTTGGCGGGCAGCAAGAACGGCAACGTGCTCTTGCCAAAGATTGCTGTCGATCTCCATCGCCTCACAGGCGAAGTCCCACGGACGACGCCCCAGCAGGCTGGCGGGGGAAAGCCCGGTCGTGTTCTCGAATCCGTCCGATAGCCAGATAACGTGATATGCCGGGTTGGTTTCCCAGAACCAATCGGCAGCGGTCGCGGCAAATTCGCGCGACCGGGTTTCGGCATCGCGCAAAGATCGGCACTCGGCGGTAAGGCGGACGATTTCCGCTTCCATCGCCGCACGCGTCGCTACTGCGGTCTCCTCGGCTTCGCTTCCTGGACCGGACAGATCACCCACCTCTACGACTCTTTTTTCCATCCTGTTCCCGCACACCGGGCAGGCTGGTACACGCACCCTGACTTAAAGGCAGGATACCCTGAGAGAAAACTCTTTTCATCACTGATTCTGCATCGCGATCCGGCGCGATCCTGGACTGTGATCAAGCGGGTGCCTTAGGATGGTTCCGTGAAATTTTTAGGTCACGGAGCCGGGATCATGAGGACCGGAGGCGCGGTGAAAACCGATTCGGCCCTGTCGCCGGGAACCCCCGACATCGGTCGGTTGATCCGCTTGCCCAGCCGCACGGCGGGATGGCTGGACTCGCCTGGAGCCGATCCAGACCTGCCCTCGGTCCCGCCCCCATTACGCCCTAACCGGGATTCGCTCTCGGTCCTGCTGGTCGAGGACGAACCGGGCGACGCCCGGCTGGTCCAACTGGCTCTGATGGGGTGCCGGAAACCGGCATTCGCCGTCACCCATGTTTCCAGCCTGACCGAGGCAATCGCCATTCTTGCCGGTGGTGCCGCGCTTGACGTGGTACTGCTGGATCTCAGCCTGCCGGACTCGACCGGATTGGACACGGTCGCGCGAATGAAAGACGCGGCTCCCCGTATCCCGATCGTCATTATGACCGGAATGGATGACCAGCGCCTGGCCGCCGCCGCGCTGGAAGCGGGCGCTCAGGACTACCTAGTGAAAAGCGACGATCCCGAACGAACGGTCGGACGGGCGATCCGCTATGCCATCACCCGGATGGCCAGCCAGATCGAGCGCGAGACTCTGTTGCGTCGAATCGCCCAGCAGCAGCGCACCCTGATGACCGAAATCGACGCCGCCCGAGCGATGCAGTTCGACCTGCTGCCCCGGCCCGAACGGATCGATCCCCGTCTGGCCGAACTCGGGCTGGAGGTCGAATCGTTTTTCGAACCTTCGCTGGGGATCGGCGGCGACCTGTGGGGCTGTCTCGATTGTGGCGGACAGCGGATGAGCTTCTACTCGTTCGACTTCACCGGCCATGGCATCGGTGCGGCCCTCAATGTTTTTCGTCTCCACGCATTGATCAGCGACCGCTGGACGCCGGATCAGACCCCGGCCGAAACACTGCGGCTGTTGGGGATCGCCCTGCGCGGCCTGCTGGCGCGGGGCCATTTCGCCACGATGTTCCTCTGTACGATCGATTGCGGTCGGGGCGAAATCGAGTGGGCATCGGCCGGAGCCCCCGCCCCTTTGATGATCGCCGACGGTGGCGTGCGCTTTCTCGATGCACAGGGAGTGCCGTTAGGGCTCTCCGCCGACCCGCACTACCGCAATCGATGCGAACCTTTTCCTCCCGGTGCCGCGTTGATGATCTATAGCGATGCCATCACCGACGCCCCCAAGGAAGAGGGCGACCTGTTCGGCGAAGCAGGACTGATCGCTCTGGCTCAGGAGATGATCGACCGCACCGGCCGATCGGCCATCGCCGACTTGATAGACGCGTTCCAGGCGCGGGTGCGTATGCCGCTCGAAGACGACATGACCGCGCTGGGCATCCGGCGGCTGGCGGAGACTCCGTGATGACACCGACTGCGTGTTCCGACGTGAAGCAGAATGCAGCGCCGGGAGTACGGCTGATCGGATCGCCGGATGAGACATGGAATTTCGACCAGCAATGCGCCACGTTGGGCCTGTCTCCCCACCGCGCCGCCTCTGCGGATGAATCCGAGCCGGACGAGACTCCCCTGCTTCAGGCCGGACCGGCGACGATCGAGACAATCAGCCACAGCCTGTCTCTTCCTTTCTCCGGCTTTCTAGAAACCTGTCCCAATGGTCTGGCCGGAATTACCCAGCGCTGTATCAAGACCGCTCGTGCTGGCGGTCTGGTTCTCTCGCTGACATCCGCCACGGCCTGCACGCTGCCGGTGGTTGAACTCATCTCAATCGCAATCCGGCGGCGGCTTGCGCTTCCTGATGGCGAGGTCGCGGAATTGATGGAAATCTGCCTGGGCGAAGCGGTCAGCAACGCCGTCATCCACGGCAATCTGGAAATTCCGAATCATCTCCGCGCCACCCCCAAGGGCTTCGAGTCCTTCCGGCAGATCATGCGCGAACGTCTCTGCGATCAGACCATGGCCTCAAGGAGAATTGAGGTTCACGCATTGAGGGATGGAGAGTTATCATTCACTCTCTTTGTATCCGACCAGGGGGGCGGATTCAATCTAGAGTCAAAATTGGAAAAAGAAACTCGTGTCGATGCCCATAGCGGGCGCGGCCTGGGACTAATCCGGCGGGCTTGCGCCCGGATCGGATCGGAGGATGGGGGGCGAACTCTGGTGATGACCTTTCCACGACTTTGCATTGCACAGGGAAATTGACATGAGGGGGGGGACGTGAGGGGTGGAAAAACGGGGGATACGGTATCGGCTTGTCGATGACGATGACGGGCTGACCGTGGCGCTGGAAGGACGGCTCGACTTTGCCGCCGAACGCCAATTTCAGGAACTGCTCGCCGACCTGGTTGTCTCGCACAGACGGCAGGTTCGGTTTGATCTGTCCGGCCTCAGCCACGTCGATTCAGTCGGGCTGGGGCTGCTCTACATTGCGCACGAAGATCTGGGTAAGGCCAACATCGCCCTCGCCCTGCTCCGGCCGCGCGACACTGTGCTCAGGATGTTGGAACTGACGGAAACCACTAAGGTTTTCGCGATAACCCGGTAAACCGGGAGAGTAAGAGAGAGTTGAGAGGAGAGAGGGAATGAGGAAGGCCGGTTGGGGGGCCCTGCGGCTCAGACAGCGGTTTATGATCGTGATCGGGATGGGCGTCATCGTCATGGCGACGGTTATCGTGCTGTTCATCGCCCGCTTTGACGAACAAGCGATGGAACGCAAGCTGCATGAGCTCAGTGTCAACGAGATGACCTCGCTTCACGCGTTGATCGTCAACGTGATGGCGACTCGCCCCGTCGATGGCGACAATATCGGTATCAAGGTCTTCAACAAGTGGTTCGATAGCCGCAACACCGACTATGCCGGCAAGGTGTGGAGCGTGTGGGGGCCAAAGGTCACCACCTATATGAAGGATGCCGAACCCGACCGGATACCCAAGGCACCACAGGACGACGTGGACCGCGAAGCACTGGCCACCGGGAAACCGGTCGGACGCTTCGTCG
Organism: Magnetospirillum molischianum DSM 120; assembly: GCF_000294655.1. Classification (GTDB taxonomy): domain Bacteria; phylum Pseudomonadota; class Alphaproteobacteria; order Rhodospirillales; family Magnetospirillaceae; genus Phaeospirillum; species Phaeospirillum molischianum. The sequence goes on along the minus strand of NZ_CAHP01000001.1, from coordinate 325,562 downwards.
GCGATTTCTACCGCTATTCCCTTCCGATTGTCCTTGGCGTCACCGAGGGAGCCAATCAGGAAGTCTGTCACACCTGTCATGGCGGCATGGGGATCGTTGACGGCGAAGTAATCGCGGTGCTGTCCAGTTCGCTATCCTCGACCAGTGAACGAGCCGAATTGCGCTCCATCATGGGATGGCTGATCGGCTTTGGCATCATCGCAACGATCATATCGGTGCTGGTGGTGCGATGGATTCTGACCGGAGTCATCATCCGCCCGATCAACAGCATGTCGGCGCTGATGGAACGGCTGGCCAAAGGCGACATGTCCGTCTCGATCGAGGGGGTCGAGCGTCAGGACGAGGTCGGTGACATGGCCCGGACGGTCCAGGTGTTCAAAGAACACATGGTCGAGGCCGAAGGACTGCGCGCCAGCCAGGAAGAGGAACGCAACCGCGCCTCGGCCCAACGCGCCCAGGCCCGTCATGATATGGCTAACAATTTCGAGCACACGGTGAAGTCAAAGGTCGCCCGCGTCGATGAATCGACCGCAGGCATCCGCAACACCGCCCAATCGATGGCCAACCGTTCGGAAAAGAGCGGAGGCCGCACCCTTGAAGTCAGCGAAGCCGCCGAGATCACCACCGAGCGCGCGGCGGCCGTGTCCGAAGCAACCCGTCAGCTGGCTGAATCGGTCAACGAAATCGCCCAGCAGGTCAGTCATTCCTCGCGTATCGCCCAAAAGGCAGTCGAGGATGTCAACACCACCGCCCGGCAAATGGTCGGCCTGTCCGACGCGGTGCGGGCGATTGGCAATGTCGTCCAGTTGATTAACGACATCGCGGCCCAGACCAACCTGTTGGCGCTGAACGCCACGATCGAGGCGGCACGGGCAGGAGAAGCCGGCAAGGGCTTTGCCGTCGTCGCGGGCGAGGTCAAGCATCTCGCCAACCAGACCGCCAAAGCAACCGAGGAAATCTCGCAACAGGTGGCGGCGGTGCAACAATCGACCCGCGAGATGACCTCTAGCATCGAAGGCGTCGTCGAGACCATCCGCGAGATCGGCGACATTTCGACCGCAATTGCCAGCGCGGTGCAGGAGCAGGAGGCCACAACCCGCGACATCGCCAGCAACATCACTGAGGTCGCCCATCAGGCGGGCGAGGTGTCACGTAGCGTCACTCACCTGTCGAAAGCGTCAGCTCAGGCCTGTGCTGGAACGATCCGGGTCATCTGGAGCGCGAAGACCCTGGCCAACGTCGTTGCCGATCTTAACGACGAGGCAGACCACTTCCTGCAATCGGTAAGGAAGTAATCACCGACCGGGAAACGATGCGGGGACCGCCCCCGCATCGTTTTTCCGTTATTTCTTTCTGCTTTTCTCGGCTTCAGACGTTTCCAGTGAACGAGATGGGGTGTGTTCCACCCCATCATGAAGGTGGATGGGGATGCCGTCCCGGCTCGCTTCGGCTCGGGTCAGGTCGTTCAACACCGGATGCAGCCGGGTCAGTGCCCCGAAATTGGCCCAGACGGTTTGCATCAGATCGGCGACCTCATCGGACGACAGACGATTGGTTACCAACAGCGTCTTCATTCCCAGGGCGGGAATGTCCGATTTCTGGCCGTCATAAGTCCGGCCTTTGACGACGAAGCGAGCCACCCACGGACTTTTACGCAAAAAAGACTCAACCGACTTCGCCCGGATCGGCACCAGGGTGGCACCGCATTCCTCGATGGCGGACTGGACCTCGGTCATCGGATGAACGCCGGTAAACACCGCCGCATCGATATTGCCCTGGCACAGTTCGGCCACCTGTTCGTTGAGGTCGAGTTCGACCAGAACCGACAGATCGCCTTGCGACAGACCGGCAGCGTCAAGAACCGTTTCGGCCATCACCCGCTGAAACGAACCAGGACGGCCAAGATTAACCCGCTTGCCCTTCAGATCGCCAACCTGCTCGATACCCGAACCGGGGCGGGCCAGCACCACCGCGACCTCGCCGTGGAGGGCCATCAGCGCCCGCAGATCGGGCATCGGCCCGGCATCGTGAAAGCCTTCGTCTCCGGCCAAGGCCAATTGAGCCGCACGCGACTGAACCAGGGCCAGATCGACCTCGCCAGCCCGCAACGCGGCCAGATTGGCCGCCGAACCCGAGGATGGCATCACCGTACAGGTCATGCCGCGCGGATGATCCTTGTTAATGACACGGCACAGCGCACCGGCCACCGGGAAATAATAGCCGGTCACCTCGCCTCCGGCGATGACCAGCGGGCGTTGCTCCGCCGCCAGGGCAGAGGGGGTCGCGAGGGCCAGACAGGCCGCCGTCAACAGCTTCGAGAACGGTCGCAGAATCAAACTCCTCCTTACAAACACTGACGATAATAGCCCCGCCCTGCCCCGCCCGAAAGAGAACGATAGACACCAAATCCAACCGATGCCGGCGATTGCGGCCCCGAATGCGGGCTGGCGATAACTTCAGATTAAATGTGACGCATTTCACGAAAATAGTTGCCATCGGCTTTTCGGATAGACACAATCGGCCGCACCAATAACCGGAGGGGAGGGTACCGGTGCGGAGAGCGACCATTCTGCCGGCGACCTTTGTGATCGTGGCGACGATGGCTCTGGCAACGCCTTTCCAGGCGAGCGCCGCCATACAATGCGTGACATATGCTCGTGACGTCAGCGGACTCAATCTGAAGGGCGATGCCTGGAAGTGGTGGGAAGCTGCCGCCGGAGTCTATGATCGGGGTAGCCGTCCGCGCGAAGGTGCCGTGCTTGTGTTCAAACGCCAGGGGAAAATGGCGCATGGGCACGTTTCTGTGGTTCGCCACATGAAAAACAGCCGCGAGCTTCTGGTCGATCACGCCAATTGGGCACCGCATCGCAGCGCCGGACGCGGCAAAGTAACCCATTCCGTCCCTGTTATCGACGTATCCCCCAACAATGACTGGTCCCAGGTTCGCGTGTTCTATCGCCCGGCTGGCGAATTGGGCACCCGAGTCTATCTGACCCAAGGCTTTGTCTATCGCCCCGGCACCCCTGCCCCGCGCGGCATGATGACTCAGCCGCTGTCGAATTCCTCTAATCGCGCCGACGCCACCCCGACGGCCACGTCGCAACCTCTTTTGCAGACCGTGGCCCTGAACGAATCCGTTACCACGGCCGTGATGCGGGTCGATCCGATGCCGCCGCAGCCTAAGGCAGAACCGCCGGCCGCAGCCCCGGTCAAGACAGCCGAGCCGGCTCCGGTCGTTGCCGCTCCGGCCAAGACGGTCGAACCCGTGCAAATGGTCTCAACCCCGGCTCCGACTGTCGCAAACCCAGCTCCGATGGTTCAGGTTCGCCCGGCCGACGCCGGTCGGATCGATGTCTCCCGCTGGGCCGAACAGGCCTGATCTGCTCCACTCACTGAATTGACCCGAACCTGGGGATGGGTGCCCACCCCGCCCCGGTTTTCGCCCGATGGCTTCGATTTGGACAGCCTCGGACGATAAGACGACATATCCGGCGGTACACCCCTCTCCCCCCCTGTCGCTTTGACCCTTTGAGAAATACGGGTTTGGCGTTATCAATACGGCCCAATAGGGTAGGGAAGAACGACCCGCGGGAGATAGTGTTGTCCATGCCTGGTCACCAAAGCCGACCGATCGCTGTTGTCATTGCCGAAAAGAACCCGCTGCTGCAAAGCAGTCTGGTGAAATTACTGGGCGGTGACGAGCGATTCACCATTGCCGGCGTTGCCAATGACGGGCAACGATTCCTGGAACTTCTCGACAAGACCGCATTCCGTGTCGGGGTGATCGGATGGGAGATGCCCGTGATCGACGGGCGCGGCGTTCTGCAATCGCTGCGCGGCCGCACCGATGCCCCTCGCCTGATCGTCTATACCGGCAGCGCCAATCCCGACGTACCACGTCAGGCGATGACGCTAGGGGCGGCAGGATTCTGTTCGAAGCGCGAACCGCCCGAACAATTGGTCGATACCATTCTGGCGGTGGCGACGGGACGGATGGTCTTTCCGTTCATCGACGTCGCCAGCTTGGCCAGCGATCCGCTGGCTGGCCTGACCCCGCGTGAGCGGGAATTACTCGCCGCCCTGGCCGGCGGCCTGACCAATCAGCAGATGGCGACACAGCTCGATATTTCCCTTAATACTGTCAAATTCCACCTGAAAAACCTCTACGACAAGCTTGCGGTTGGCAACCGCGCCCAAGCCGTCGCTTTCTTTCTCAAAGGGCGCGAGCCGCGCTGACCCCGGTCGGCCTGGGGCCGATCGTGTCCTCACGGTTCATCTCGGGTGGCAATCTGCCAATGGAGACACGCCGATGACCTATGACAAAACAACCCGAACCCTGCACCGCTTCCTGGCCGCCGGGATCATCCTGCAAATTCTGCTCAGTCTGGTGATGAGCCACCCGAAGCCCGGCTATTCGGGCAATTGGCTGTTCACCCTCCACTCGTGGGCGGGCCTCGCCGTCGGGGTCCTGCTGATCGTGCACTGGGTCAAGTCGCTGCCGAAATACCGCGAGACCCCGCATTACCTGTTCCCGTGGACCAGCCGCGCCGGGATCGACGCCGTTGTCGCCGACGCCCGCCTGTACATTCAGGCCGCCAAGGAACGTAAGATTCCCGAATCAGACGTTCCCACCCCACTGCCCGGCGCGATCCAGGGCATTGGCCTCATCACCGCCAGCGGACTGGCTTTCACCGGATTCATCGTCTATTTCAGCTTTTATCCGAGCGGCCAGATCAGCGCCTTTGGCTGGCTGGCCAAGGAAATCCACGAATTTCTTGCCTCTGTGCTGTGGACTTTCCTGATCGTCCATGTTGGCGCAGCAGTGGCGCACCAGATTTATGGACAGCCGCTTATCACTCAGATGTTCCGTCACAAGGAAGACTGAGGCTACGGATACGGAAAAGCGCGGGCGAATTCGCCCGCGCTTTTTTATGTCATTTCATGAATGAAACCTGCGCGCCTAAGCTCCGGCCCGCATCGCCTGCCATATCCGCAGCGCCTGAACCGTTTCAGCGACGTCGTGAACGCGCAAAATCTGCACTCCGGCATCAAGACCGGCCACATTGGCGGCAAGGGTACCGGGCAGACGCTGGCGCGGTGGCTCGCCCTGGCTCAGGTGACTAACAAAGCTCTTGCGCGATACGCCGAGCAGAACCGGGCAACCGAAACGGTGCAACAGGCCCAGCGATCCCAGAATCTGGGCGTTGTGCTCGGCGGTCTTGCCGAAACCGATACCGGGATCGACGCACAGGCGCGCTCTGTCGATTCCAGCCTGCTCTGCCGTCGCAATCCGCTCTTCCATCTGATCGAGCAGATCGAGGGGAGCGCATTCATAGCGTGGGTCGGCCTGCATGGTGCGGGGATCGTCCCCCAGCATATGCATCAGGCAAACCGCCGCCCCGCCTGAGGCGGCAACGCGGGGGGAATCGGGATCTCCGGCCAACCCGGTAACATCGTTGATGATCCGGGCACCGGCGGCGACGGTAGCGGCCATCACACGGGCATGGCGCGTGTCAATCGAGACAACGATACCGCGTTCGGCCAACGCACGCACCACCGGCACCACCCGGCGTTCTTCTTCTTCGGGCGAGATCGGATCGGCACCGGGACGGGTCGACTCACCCCCGACATCAATGATCGTCGCCCCGGCCTCGATCAGGGCCAGAGCACGGGCGATGGCAGGTTCGGTGCCAAACGCCTCTCCTCCATCGGAAAAGCTATCGGGCGTGACATTGACGATCCCCATCACGACCGGGGTCTCCATCGGAACGCCCCCCCAGGCAGGACGGCGGCGACCGATACGGTGAAGACAGTCCGAAACGTGACGACAGAGATCGGGATGCTCTCGCTCGGCCCACGTCACCGCCTCGGCAAACGGCGCGATGGACAGGGTTGCCCCACCGCCTGGACGGCGCAGGATCACGGCAAGAGCGGTAAAAGCCAGGGTTCCGTCCGCAATCGGCCAGCCGTGACCGGCAACCACGGCTGCGGCAGCCTGCTCACCACCAACGATTCCGGTCGGAAGAAGATAGAGAGAGCGGGACAGATCGACCCCTTCCAGCGCGAAGCCCCGCGGAAGAGCGGGGCTTCGGTGGAAGGCGGATGCGACCGGGGTAACGGCCGCCACCGGATCAGGCCCGAGGCTCTGGCTCGGGACCAAAGCCCCGACCAGCGGTCGGCCCCGAGGTCGGCACCGACGAGCGACGCGGCACGTCGCGCGGGTGATATTCGGTACCGTCGGGACGAGTGATCGGATCGCCCTTGATCAGGGTGTCGATATCGTCCTTTGACAGGGTTTCGTATTCCAGCAGACCGCGTGCGATCGTCTCAAGATCGGCCCGGTACTGCGACAGGATGTCGCGAGCGGTATTTTCCCCCTCCTCGACAAAGCGGCGGACCTCGGAATCGATCAGGGTCGCGGTCGTCTCCGAGATGTTCTTGGTCTGAGTAACCGAGTGACCGAGGAAGATCTCTTCCTGATTCTCGTTATAGCGAAGCGGCCCGAGCTTTTCCGAGAAGCCGTATTCGGTCACCAGCTTACGAGCCAGTTCCGTGGCGCGCTGGATATCGTTCGACGCACCGGTGGTCACCGCATCAAGACCGAAGACCATTTCTTCGGCAACGCGACCACCGAAGAACGAGGCGATCATCGACTTGATCTGACGCAGCGACAGTGAATAACGGTCACGTTCCGGCAAGGACATGGTCAGACCCAACGCCCGGCCGCGCGGGATAATGGTGACCTTATGCAGCGGCTCGTGCCCCAGCACATGCATCATAACCAGGGCGTGACCCGCTTCATGATAGGCGGTGAGCTTCTTTTCGTCCTCGCTCATCACCATCGAGCGACGCTCGGCCCCCATCATCACCTTGTCCTTGGCCGCTTCGAAATCGACCATCCCCACCACGCGCTTCCCGGCGCGGGCGGCAAGAAGGGCGGCCTCGTTGACCAGATTCGCGAGATCGGCACCAGAGAAACCGGGAGTACCGCGTGCGATGATCCGGGCATCGACGTCAGGCGACAACGGCACCTTGCGCATATGAACGCGGATGATCTTCTCCCGACCGGCGATATCGGGATTGGGCACCACGACCTGACGATCGAACCGACCGGGACGGAGCAAGGCGGGGTCGAGCACGTCGGGACGGTTGGTCGCGGCGATCAGAATCACGCCCTCATTCGATTCGAAGCCGTCCATCTCGACCAGCAACTGATTGAGGGTCTGTTCGCGCTCGTCATTGCCGCCGCCAAGACCGGCACCGCGATGACGACCGACCGCATCGATTTCGTCGATGAAGATGATGCAAGGCGCATTCTTCTTGCCCTGTTCGAACATGTCGCGGACACGGGACGCACCGACGCCGACGAACATCTCAACGAAGTCCGAACCGGAAATAGTGAAGAACGGGACATTGGCTTCGCCGGCAATGGCACGGGCCAGCAAGGTCTTACCTGTGCCGGGCGGGCCAACGAGCAAACATCCCTTGGGAATTTTTCCGCCCAGACGCTGGAACTTCTGCGGGTCCTTGAGGAACTCGACGATTTCCTCAAGCTCCTGCTTGGCTTCGTCGATTCCGGCGACATCCTCGAAAGTGACCCGACCGGTCTTCTCGGTCAGCAGGCGGGCCCGGCTTTTGCCGAATCCCATCGCCTTGCCACCGCCCGACTGCATCTGGCGCATGAAGAACACCCAGACCGCGACCAGCAGAAGCATCGGGAACCAGGAGACCAACAGGCTCCAAACCGTCGGCGTGTTCTCGGCCGGAGGCTGGGCCGTGATCCGCACGTTCTGGGCCCGCAGCTTTTCGACGACCTGTGAATTGTCAGGCAGATAGGTCGAGAACGTCCGCCCATCGCCGTAATGACCGTTCAGGGAATTGCCCTGAATGGTGACGTCGGCAACGCTTCCGCGATCGACATCGGTAAGGAAGTCGGAGAACGAGACCTGCCCGGTCCCGCGCGGGGGCGACGATGCCTGGAAAAGGTTGAAGAGCATCACCAGCAGCACGGCGATGATGACCCACAACGCCAGGTTCTTGCTGAAATTCAAGGTTGGGTCCTTCCTGGTTTGGCGCGACCGGCGCCGGAAGCCGGATCGCACGCCGAAGACATCCCCCAGGATATGGGGTTTGAACCGAACGGCACAAGCCTGAGCCCCGCCACGGTCAGGCTTTGAGCCGGGGCCGGTTCCAGTCGGCACACATTTTGTTGTGCACCCTCTCGGTTATAAACGAGGTGCGGCACCGCGAAAACACCCTGCTGATCGTGCAGAGCGGGAATCGTCGCACGGGCACAGGCCGGAATACCGTGCCGTCGCGCCGCCTGAGCAAGCTCGCGACCGGGCGAAGCCCCCAGCGCCCCAAGGTAAAGCCCTTGGGGAGCGGAGGACCTGATTCGGGCGAGAAACCGGCGATCCCAGAGACTCTCGGCACCAGGAACCAGCGCGACCGGCGGAGCAACCCGCGCTGGCTCGCGACAGACGATCCAGCCGCGGCCATCGGCGACGATCCGGCATCCGGCCAGGGTCAGCCCCGTCATGGAGCCTGCGGCGAGGGCATGGGCCAGCCGTTCCAGCCGCTCGTGCCGGGGAGGAAGAGGCTCGCCGCCGACCAATGACAGCAGACGGGCCAGCACTCTAAGTGCGATCTCTTCGGACAGTGCGCTAAAACCATTCGCGGCCAGCCGGGCAAACCCGGCGGGGTGCGGAACGATCAGCCGCGCCGCCGCTCGCGCCACATCGTGTTCCAGGGTCGCCCGCACCCGCCCCAGCCGCGCCGCCGTCGCCGCCAGCCGCGCGGAGGCGAGCCCCTCGGCGGCCAAAACCGGGGCGAGTTGGCGGAAACGCACGCGGGCATAGACCGGGTCGGCGTTGGAAGGGTCTTCGACCCAATCCTGACCGCGTTCGACCAGGGTAGAACGCAACCGGGCGCGGGGTGTATCGAGCAGAGGGCGAAGAATCTGCCCCCACCGGGTTGGTCGTCGGGTCGCCATCGCCGCCAAGCCGTCCACGCCCGACCCTCGGCCCAGCCGCAACAACAACGTCTCGGCCTGATCCTCGCGGTGGTGAGCCAAAAGCAGATGGAGAATACCCGCCTCGGCACAATAGCGTCCAAGCAAGTCGTGTCGGGCTTTCCGCGCCACCGCCTGAATATCGGCGGTGGGCCGCTCGCCCTCACGGACCAGAATGACATGATCGATCCCGTGCACGGCCAGCCATTGCCCGACCCGGTTCGCCTCGGCCGCCGCATCTGGGCGCAGACGATGATCGACGGTCAGCCCAACCGCATGACCACCCCGCATCCTGGCCCATTTATCGGCAAGCAGGGTTAGGGCCAGGCTGTCAGCCCCCCCTGAAACAGCCACGGCAAGACGCGGCCGGGGCTCGAACGGTCCCAGCGGGAGCATCAATGCGGCAAAATCCAGGTCGGAGATAGCCTTGTCATCCATCCTTCAAGCATAGCCGCCTCCACGCTCGATGTCTCGACAAGCAGACGAGTCTGGCGGACACTCTCCTCCTTTCCCATCAAGCACGAGGGAGCCTCATGCGCAAGCTCATCATCGGCGCCAGCGTTCTGCTGGCGGTGATCGTAGGCGGGTTGTTCTACCTGTTCTCTTCTATTGACGGCATCGTCAAAACCGTTATCGAACGGGTTGGAACCCAGGTCACCGGGGTCAAGGTCTCGGTCGGGTCGGTTGCGATTCGAGTGTCCGAGGGCAAGGCCGCGATCAAGGGCCTGACAGTCGCCAATCCGCCCGGTTTTTCCGCCAATCCGGCGATCAAGTTCGGCGAGGTCGCGGTCTCGCTTGAGACCACGTCGCTGAACAGCAATCCTATCGTTATCAAGGAAATCTTGATTGCGTCTCCGGCCGTTGCGCTGGAAGTGTCGCCTAACGGCGGCAGCAACCTTGACGTTCTGCGCCGCAACATCTCGGGAACCGATCAGGACAAGACGGCCACCGACGGCGAAAAGCCCGTCCAAAGCGACGCGGCGAAGACCGAAGCCGCCAAGACCGAACCGGCCAAGGGAGCGGATAAGAAGGTCACGATCGATCGTCTGGCGATCACCGGGGGACAGGTCGATCTGGCCGTCGGCGGTGTGCCCGGCGCGGCCACGACCGCCAAGATCGGCGATATCGAGTTGACCGGCATCGGACGCGACAATGGTGGCGCCACCCCCGTCCAGGTCGGTCAGGAGATTATGAACGCGCTGATTTCAGGTGCCATCAACTCGTCCGGCAGCCTGGACGGCGTTCTTGGCAACGTCGCCGACAAAATCAAGGAGGCGGTTACCGACGAAAAGCTGAAGGCGATCACCGGCCAAGCCGGCGAGGCCCTCAAAGGCGTTCTCGGAAAGTAAGTCTATCATCTGGTAGAGGCGCGGCGCCGGACGATCCTCGGATCTCCGGCGTCCTGCCGTCCCCGGTCAGAACACCGCTGTCACGACAACGATCGTCGCCACCACCATCGCGATAACGATTCCGCTGACCGCAGCCGTCTGACGGCCAATTTTTTCCGCCTCGACAACATGTTCATCGGCCTCAACCAGGAGGCGGCGGACCTCTTCCTCGGCGGCATGATATTGCGCCTGAGCCCACTGGAACTCTTTTTCGTCCTTGGCTCGTTCCTCTGGATTTTCCAGCAGGTGGTAAAGCTCGACGATCGAGCCTTTGCGGACAATGCGGGGAATTCCCTTTTCCAGTTCCTTGCGCTTGTCGCGGCCGTGATACGCATCGATCACCGACTTCAGCGACACAGACAGCCACTCAGCCAAACCCGGCAGCGATTCAGGTCCCAGCCGATATTGCAGAACCGCATACAGATTCAGCACCGCCAGCATCATCACGGATTCGTCGGGATCGTTGAGCAGATTAAGGTTGCGGTCGATATCCGACCGCATCCGGGCGCCCAGGAATCCGGCGATGTGGCGGTCAATCGGCACCTGCTTGCTCTCGCCGCGCCGGGTGGCGGCCAGATTAAGCGCGGGCAGCAATTCCTTGACCTCGACGACGTAATCCTCGCCGATCAGCGCACTTTGCAGCGGCAGGGCGTCATTCATCTCATACAGGCAGCGTTCGAGGCCGAATCCCATCCCCGGCTGGGTCAGATAACCGCGCAATTCGCGGAAATTTGACTCCATCAATGAATTGTCGGGTTGGTATTCGCCGCGCAGTTCGAACCACAGCTTCGGCACTTCGCGGATAATCATCTCGGTCAGCAGGCGGGTATCGCCCCGACTGGCAACCACCGCCGCCAAAGCCGAGCCGAAACCGTCGGGCATCGCGTAAAAGCCCTTGTACCGGATCGGTGCTGACTTATCGAGCGCGATCAAGACCTTACATAGCATCAGGTCGGTGGAGCTTTTTTTGTCGGCCGTCGTGTTGAGTGCCAGCCGGACGATCTCGGCGACAATCGCGGCCTTGTCCTTATCCTCGACGGCCCGACGCAGCCAAAGCTCCAGCTTCCCCTCAATAACCGGCGGAATCGCCTGATCCCAATTCCGCGCCATCGCCTGCGACAATTCGCGGCAATTGAAGTAATCCTTGCCCATGAAGGGGAAACCACGGGCCGCCCGCTTCTCACCACGCGGCTGCAACGGCGACATCCGCCGCCCCGACATCCAAAGGTCAAGATCCTCGACAGTCCAGCGCTGCTCGCCATCGTCGCACAGCAGGCCACGCAACAGCTCGATCAGCGGCATCGGCAACCGTTCGTCACCGATCAGCGTGTTGTAGCTGCCCAACTGAATCTTGGCGCTAAGGATCGCCTCGTCCGACATATTCGCGACCGGGTTGCGCCCCATCAGCAGGATCGCAACGGTTACCCCCAGAGAATACAAATCGTCGGAATAGGTGCCGCTGCCACGAGCGATCGGATTGCACATCCCGGATTCGATCGTCTCGAACAGAACTGGTTGGTCAAATCCGGGCGGAGCCGCGACGCAATCGCCAAAAGCCAGCCGATCGCCGTTGGCGTCCATGAAAAACAGATTGGTTGGACGCACCGCCCGATGCGTAATCCCGCGCGAGGTCAGCTCGCGAATCGCGGCGGACAGTGGCTCAATCACCTTCTTGGTGATGACGTATTCGTCGAAGCGCCTCACCTCGCCGCGCAGAGAGGCCATGATCCGCCGACCGGCGGGGCGCTCATAGATCACCGTCATGCAGCGCCGACCGGCTGGGGGCCAGTTCATTGCCCCCCATTCGACCAATTGCTGCATTCCGGGTGAAGACACCCCCCTCAGCGCCCGCATCACGGTGACGCGGGGCGGAAGTTCGGGTTTGCAGATCAGGGCATACATTTGCCGGTTGGGGTCGCGCTTATCCTCGGCGGCAAAAGCGTCCGCCGAGGGAGTCGACAAATCAACCAGGGGCTGGGTCGAACGTATTAAAAAGCGATCACGCAGCAATCCGGGTGGGCCAGCCGGGCGTATTTCCTCGGCATGAAGGACCGGATCTTCTACGACATCGACATCCTCTTCGGCTTCCGCCATCGCTCCCACCCGATTGCCATCGGTTCCTTATACACGTTATGGAGAGACGGCTCACCCGACAATCACGTTGAGAACGGATCCTGGACCAGGATGGTGTCCTCGCGTTCGGGACTGGTCGAGAGCAGCGCCACCGGAGCCTCGATCAGTTCCTCGATCCGACGGATGTACTTGATCGCGCTGGCGGGAAGATCCTTCCACGAACGAGCGCCGCGTGTGCTTTCGCTCCACCCCGGCAGGGATTCGTAGATCGGCTCGACCAGCGGCTGTTCGGCCATCGAGGCCGGCAGGTGACGCAGCACCTTATCGCCCAGACGATAGCCGATGCAGATCTTCAATTCCTCGAAACCGTCCAACACGTCCAGCTTGGTCAGGGCGATGCCGTCGATGCCGCCGACCTTGACCGCCTGACGAACCAGAACCGCATCGAACCAGCCGCAACGCCGCCGCCGCCCGGTAACAGTGCCGAATTCGTGGCCGCGATCACCGATCCGCTCGCCGATCGGGTCGAACAGTTCGGTCGGGAACGGACCCGCACCGACACGGGTGGTGTAGGCCTTGCAGATCCCCAGCACATAGCCGACCTGCCCCGGCCCAACGCCCGAACCGGTCCCGGCATTGCCCGACACTGTTGAGGAAGATGTGACGAAGGGATAGGTGCCGTGATCGACGTCAAGCATCGCTCCCTGCGCACCCTCGAACAGAACCCGCTTGCGAGTATGACGCAGTTCGTCCAGACGCTGCCACACCACATCGGCATAAGGCAGAATGCGCGGCGCGACCGCCAGCAGCTTTTCGAGTAAATCCTGCCCGTCGATCTCGGCGGCTCCCAACCCACGCAGCAGCGCGTTGTGGTGGCGCAACAAGCCTTCGATCCGCGCTTCCAGCGTCGCACGGCAATTCAGGTCGCAAACGCGGATGGCACGACGGCCAACCCGGTCCTCGTAAGCGGGGCCGATGCCGCGGCCGGTGGTGCCGATCTTGGCGGCACCGCTGGCTTCCTCGCGGGCGCGGTCGATCTGGGCATGCAGCGGCAGAATCAGACAGGCGTTCTCCGCAACCTTCAGCACGTCGGGAGTGATCGCGACGCCCTGGGCACAGAGGCGGTCGATTTCATCGAGCAGCGCCCACGGATCGACCACAACGCCGTTGCCGATCAGACTGAGCTTGCCCCGGACCACACCGGAGGGCAGCAGCGACAGCTTGTAGGTGACGCCGTTGATGACCAGGGTATGCCCGGCATTATGGCCCCCCTGGAACCGCACCACCACGTCGGCACGCTCGGACAGCCAGTCGACGACCTTGCCCTTGCCCTCGTCGCCCCATTGGGCGCCGACTACCGCGACGTTCGCCATTCTTGTCCCTGCCTTGCTAAAGTACGTCGATAAGTCCGTCGGAACCGAGCCAGTGGCTACAGCCCAGACGGTGCGCTTCGGCCGCCACGTCGGCGCCGTCGTCCAACCCGGCGACGGTTACCCATCCCTGGTCATGCAATTCCCGAATCTTGGCCCGAGACGTTCCCGCCGGAACGAACACACGTCCGGGGACACGGGGGGCAGGCAGCGCCGCCAGCACCGAGTCCATGAACAGGGTGGCGCCCACCGCAGGCTCTAACCCGCCAGCGAGATAGCGGCCGCCCCGCCCCAGTTCGGCCCCGAGATTGCGGGCATACAGAGTGAATCCGACACCGGAATGATATTCGAAGCCCCGATTCTCGACCGGATCGACAGTCAGGGGCAGGTCGGGCAGACCGGCGCGGACGCAGGCGACGACCTGTGCCAGCCGCTCCCGCTCGACAGCGGCGGCGGGCGGCAGCGGCAGCGCCTGCAACGCGGCCACGGCTCGGTCGGCGGGACCAGCGGCGGCAATCAGAGACTGAAGCAGGTCGGCACCGGCACCACCGATTTCGGCGACGGTCGCGGAATCCTTATGATCGAGAGCCGCGCGCAGACGCTCGGCAATCTCACCCTCCACCCCCAGCGCGGCGAACAACGCGGGAACCAGGGTCGGCAGGGACAGATCGACCGTCACGCCCTCGACGCCAAGTTCGAACAAGGCGGAGCCGATCAGGACCAGCACCTCGGCATCGGCGGCGGCGGCGTCCGAACCGATCAACTCGACCCCGGCCTGGGCAAACTGGCGGTCGGCGCGCAACTGGCTGCCTTTGACCCGTAGCACTTGCCCGGAATAGGACAGACGGAGCGGACGAGGTGCCCGCGCCAGCCGGGTGGTGGCGATACGGGCAACCTGCGGCGTCATATCGGCACGCAGCCCCATGATCTTCTGGCTCTGCGGGTCCATCACCCGGAAGGTCTGAGCCGAGGCGGCAGCGGCTGGACCGTCGAGCAGGCTTTCCTCGAACTCGATCAGCGGCGGCTTAACCCGGTCATAGCCTTGGGCGGCGAACAGGCGCATCAGCCGTTCGACCACGCCCGCCTCGTGGGCGGCGTCGGGAGACAACATGTCACGCAGACCGGCGGGCAACAGGGCCCGGTGGGCAAAATCAGTCATCGGCGGTGTCGCAACCTGGAACAGGGGCAGCCGGACAGGGCCGCCCGGTCACCCGACGGTCGGGTAACTGCCGATGTACCGCGTTTGCTTCGGCGCGGCAAACGGAAATGCGGCAGGGGTGGTAAAACCGCCGTTCAAACCGGGTGGCCACGGCTGGCAAAGGGCGCGGAAATGAAGTACCCAGAGGGAAATGCAAGAGTGATCGGAGAGCTGACGATGACGCGACTCCAGACCGGACGGGTACTGATCGTCGCCGGATCGGATTCCGGTGGCGGCGCGGGAATTCAGGCCGACCTGAAAACCGTCACCTGCCTGGGAGGCTATGGCGCCAGCGCCATCACCGCCCTGACCGCCCAGAACACGATGGGGGTCTTTGCGGTCGAAGCGGTACCGCCCGCCTTCGTCCAACGTCAAATCGATCTGGTGATCGACGATATCGGCGCGGATTGCATCAAAACCGGGATGCTGGCCTCGGCCCCGATCATCGCGGCGGTAGCCGACTCGCTTGACCGCGTGCCGGACGTGCCCCTGGTGCTCGATCCGGTGATGGTCGCCAAGGGTGGCGCGGCCTTACTTGACCCGGCGGCGGTCGAGACCCTGATCGTCCGCCTGCTCCCACGCGCCCGGCTGCTGACTCCCAACCTGCCCGAGGCCGAAGCGCTGTTGGGCCGCCGGATTCCCGACGCGGCGGCGATGGAGGCGGCGGCATGCGCGCTGCTGCGGTTCGGATCGCAGGCCGTCCTGTTGAAGGGGGGGCACCTGGACGGCGACGACCTGATCGACTTACTGGCCGATTCCGACGGAGTGCGCGTGTTCTCCGGTCGGAGGTTGCCCGGAAATTCGACTCACGGCACCGGCTGCACCCTGGCCTCGGCGATCGCCACCGGACTGGCCCAAGGGTTGGGACTCGACGCGGCGGTCGAACGAGGGCGCGCCTATGTCCGCCGCGCCATCGAGACTGCCCCCGGTCTGGGCCGGGGCCACGGCCCGCTCAATCACGGCCACACAGTATCGGCTTTTTAAAGCGAGAAATCCCGTTCGATCCAACCATGGAAACGGACCCGATCCGGGAATAGCGCATCTCCCCGCGCCCAGGCCGCCGCCGCGTCAGGGCGATCAAGAACCGCCTTTAGCGCCGGAGCGAAGTCAAGGGCGGCACAATCCAGCCCGGCCCGATGCAACGGCCGGGTCAGCCCCTGCCCTACCGCGTCGAAGAGAGTGCGTGGCAACGTGAAGGCCCGGTGGCAAATTGGCGAACCATCCTCGGGCGGATCGATCTTGGCGAAAGTGGCCATGCACCAGCGCGGATCGGGCTGATAAAGGCCGCGACATTTCAGCGGCCGAAACGAATAAATCGCGCAGGTTCCATTTGTAAGAAACGGACAGATCCGACCGCCAGACCACGCGCCCAGCCGCGCCCGCAGAGCGGCGATATCGGGATGAATGCGCAAGCGGGCCGCGATCGCCAAAACCTCGACCGTCGAAGCCTCGACCGGCTGGTGACAGCACCAGCCACAACCGGCGGCGCAGGCCGCTTCGGCGGCCGGATCAGAACCGGCGGCGCGGGCATCGCCCCACAGACGATCCGCGCTTTGATGACACGCCCCGACAGCGGCCAGAATAGCTTCGACCCCGCCAGCCAGGGCGGCGACAGCGATGTCGTGTGCAACGAGAAGGGCAGCATGAGCCTGCTGCCGCTCCGGATCGGTCGGTTTCATCGTTCTCTTATACCAAAGGAGAGCATTCTTCGCCATTTCTCCGCCTGTCTTGCTTGACGGGCGGGGGGGCGCCCCTGCATTCTGCCGCCACTGATTTGATCTGTGGACCGGTTCCGATTCGTGCCGCCGCGTGCCGGGAGGGCCGGCCCACCAAACCCCTTGGACTTGGGCGGGTGCCGGCTATGTTCCTGCTGATCGATAATTACGATAGCTTCACCTACAACCTTTGGCATTATCTGGGCGAGCTGGGTGCCGACGTCGAAGTGCGGCGCAACGACGTCCTGACCGTCGAGCAGGCGCTGGCGTTGCAGCCCCAGGGCATCGTGATCTCGCCCGGCCCCTGCGATCCCGACCGCGCCGGCATCTGTCTTGACCTGATCGCCGCCGCCGCCGCCCGACGGGTGCCGCTGTTCGGTGTCTGTCTCGGGCACCAGTCGATCGGCCAGGCCTTTGGCGGCAAGGTGATCCGTGCCCCCCAGGCGTTGCACGGCAAAATCAGCGCGGTCAGCCATGACGGCAGCGGCGTGTTCGCCGGTCTGCCGTCACCGTTCCGCGCCACCCGCTATCATTCGCTGGTGGTCGAGCGCGAAACCTTCCCGGACAGCCTGCACATTTCGGCCTGGACCGATGATGGGCTGGTGATGGGGCTGGCTCACCGCGAGCTGCCGGTCTGGGGGGTTCAGTTCCACCCGGAAAGCATCGAGACCGAACACGGTCACCAGATGATCCGCAATTTCCTCGATTTCTCAACGGGCAGCCCCGCGCACGCCCTTGTCAACGGGGCAGCCGCCTGATGAGCATTCAGTCCACTCCACCCACCGCCCCCGCCGTGATCAAGGATGTCCTGGGCCGCCTTGGTGCCGGTCAGACCCTGTCTGAGTCCGAGGCCGAGGCGGTGTTCGAAGTCATCATGTCGGGCGACGCCACCCCGGCGCAAATCGGCGGATTGCTGATGGCGCTGCGAGTGCGGGGAGAGACGGTCGAGGAAATCACCGGCGCGGCCCGGATCATGCGCTCAAAGGCGCTGCACATCGAAGCCCCACCGGGGGCGATCGACACCTGCGGCACCGGGGGCGACGGGTCCGGCACCTATAATATCTCGACCGCCGCCGCCTTTGTGGTCGCCGCCTGCGGCGTGCCGGTGGCCAAGCACGGCAACCGGGCACTGTCGTCGAAATCGGGTTCCGCCGATGTGCTGACCGCCCTGGGAATCAAGATCGACGCTGATATCTCGCTGGTGCTGGAATCGCTCAACACCAACAATATCGGCTTCCTGATGGCACCACGCCATCACAACGCGATGCGTCATGTCGGCGGTCCCCGCGTCGAACTGGGCACCCGCACCATCTTCAATCTGCTGGGGCCGCTGGCCAACCCCGCCGGAACCCGCCGCCAGGTGGTGGGCGTGTTCGCCGAACGGTGGGTCGAGCCGGTGGCTCATGTGCTGGGCCGCCTGGGAGCCGAACATGCCTGGGTGGTACACGGTTCGGATGGGCTGGATGAACTGACCACGACCGGCCCCTCGACAGTGGCCGAGTTCAAAAACGGTGAGGTTCGGGTCTTTACCGTGACACCGGAACAGGCCGGGCTGGCCCGCGCCGTGCCCGACGACCTGAAGGGCGGTGACGCAGCCGTCAACGCCGCCGCGTTGAGGACGGTTCTGGCCGGTGAAAAAGGCCCCTATCGCGATATCGTCGTACTGAACGCCGCCGCCGCGCTGGTCGTGGCCGGGCGTAGCCCCGACCTCGCCGCCGCCGCCCGACAAGCCGAGCAGGCCATCGACAGCCGCGCCGCCACCGCAATCCTCGACCGCATGATCACCATCTCCAACCGGAATTCCTGATACCATGTCCGACACCCCAACCGTCCTGGACCGCATCTGCGCCGAGAAACGCAAGCAGGTTGCCGAATTAAAAGGCCGCCGCACGATACAGGAATTGCTGAAGCGGGCCGAAGATCAGGCTCCGCCGCGGGGCTTTGCCCTGTCGATGGAACACCAGATCGACAAGATCGGCTATGGCATCATCGCCGAGATCAAGAAGGCCTCGCCTTCGGCCGGGGTGATCCGTCCTAACTTCCAACCGGCCCAGTTGGCCCGCGCGTATCAGCGCGGTGGGGCCGCCTGCCTCTCGGTGCTGACCGATCAGCGGTTCTTTCAGGGCAGCGACGCCGATCTCGGCGCGGCGCGCTCGGCCTGCGATCTGCCGGTACTGCGCAAGGATTTCATGATCGATCCGTACCAGATCGTCGAAGCCCGCGCGTTGGGAGCCGATTGCGTCCTGTTGATTGTCGCCGCCCTGACCGATGCCGAACTGGAACAAATGGAGGGAATCGCCCTCGGCTACGGCATGGACGTAATCCTCGAAGTCCATGACGAGGCCGAAATGGCCCGCGCGGTGAAGCTGAAATCGCCGCTGATCGGCATCAACAATCGCGACCTCAAGATCATGAAGACCGACCTCGCCACCAGCGAGCGGCTGGTTCCGTTGCTGCCCGAAGGTAAAATCGCGATCTCGGAAAGCGGACTCGAAGGGCCGGGCGATCTGAAGCGCATGGCTGCGCTTGGAGTGCGCCGCTTCCTGATCGGCGAAGCGCTGATGCGCCGGACCGATGTCGAGCAGGCGCTAAAGGTGCTGCTGGCCGGGGCTGGAGCCACCTCTCTGGCCTGAGGTCAGACGCAGAGAGCGTACTTGACGCAAAACCGGAACGAGGATAGAACGAAACCGGGACCGTTTGGTCTTTGTTCCGGCTTCGGCCGCTGCGAAAGGATGCCCGGCATGCTGACCCGCAAGCAGTACGAACTGTTGATGTTTATCGATCAGCGCCTGCGCGCGACCGGAGTTTCGCCGTCATTCGACGAAATGAAGGACGCGCTTGATCTCAAATCGAAATCAGGCATCCACCGCCTGATCACCGGACTAGAGGAACGCGGGTTCATCCGTCGTCTGGCCCACCGCGCCCGCGCACTCGAAGTGCTGCGGATGCCCGACAATGCAGCCGACCAGCCGCTTCCGCCGCCGACGAGGGCTTTTTCCCCGACTGTGATCAAGGGCAGCTTCTCACAAATCCTGCCGGGAGCAGCGGTCGCCGGTCCCTCCGACGCGATCAGTCTTCCCCTTTACGGCAAGATCGCCGCTGGCACCCCGATCGAGGCGCTACGCGATCATAACAGCAGCATCGACGTCCCTGGACTGATGTTGGGCAACGGCAACCATTACGCCCTGACCGTCGAAGGGGATTCGATGATCGACGCGGGTATCCTCGACGGAGACGTCGTGGTGGTGCGCAGTTGCGAGATCGCCGAGGCCGGAACCATCGTCGTGGCCCTGGTTGACGATATCGAAGTGACCTTAAAGCGTCTCCGTCGCAAGGGGGCTTCGATCGCTCTGGAGCCTGCCAACAAAAAATACGAAACCCGGATATTCCCCCCCGATCGGGTGAAGGTCCAGGGACGATTGGTCGGCCTGCTGCGGAAGTACTGACCATGGCCTCCCGCCGCCTCCTGCGCTTCGGCTTCACGGTCGACGGGCAGCCGTCGGCGGGAGAATTGGCCGACATGCGCGTCACCTATCACGGCCGTTTCAACCGAAAATCCGCCGAGGCCGACGCCCGTCGCCGGTTCGAGGAATGGAGCAATATCGGTAACCCGCTGGCTCGCCGCTGGTCTGCCGATCAGATTGTGCTCTCCTGAACAGCGGAACGGTTTTTTTGCAAAAAAAACGGGCAGGAAGAAACTCGCGCTTGCTGGGGTGAGCTTTTGTAATATAATTTCGCGCACCCTTGGTTTTGGAGTTTCTTTATGCAGCGGGTCAAGCTCGACCGCATTGATCGTCGAATTCTCGCCGATCTGCAAGCCGACGGCCGGATGACCAACGTCGAACTGGCGCGACGATCAGGAATATCGGCCCCGCCCTGCCTGAGGCGGGTCCGGGCTTTGGAAGAGGCGGGATATGTACGGGGTTACCACGCCGACATTGATCCGGCGGCCCTGGGGTATAATGTCACCATCTTCGCCCATGTCGGACTCAGCAGTCAGGCTGAAAGCGACCTCAAGGCATTCGAGGATCTTGCCAACACCTGGCCTGAGGTACGCGAGTGCCACATGCTGGCGGGCGAGATGGATTTTCTACTGAAGATCGTCGCCCACGATTGGGACGATTACCAGCGCTTCCTAACCACCCGCCTGACCGCCGCACCCAATATCAGCCACGTAAAAAGCGCCCTGGCGATCCGCAGCGCCAAGGTTCAACCCGGCGTGCCGATTGAACTCGACAGCAATGGTGAGTTCGAACCGATCGCCGAGGACGAATAAGGCTCGCCCCCAAAAGGATCTGGGGCTTTTGCCCCAGACCCCGACGTGGGAGGCGACGCAGCCGCCCCGGATGGTTTTGTCAAGCGCAACTGGTTTCGATCCACGCCCCCGCGTGGGGGCGACAGATTTCTTCATTCGCGAGTTGGGCTACTTCCTGGTTTCGATCCACGCCCCCGCGTGGGGGGCGACTGTCGGCCTCGAAAGCACAGGCTCACGTCTTTCGCGTTTCGATCCACGCCCCCGCGTGGGGGGGCGACCCTGCGCCTTGACGCTGGCCGTCTGATACGTCGGTTTCGATCCACGCCCCCGCGTGGGGGGCGACCAGGGTGGCATCGACAATCAGACCGTGGCGGTTCGTTTCGATCCACGCCCCCGCGTGGGGGGCGACTCGCATCGGTCGCGACATTCTGAAGAGCCTGCCCATGTTTCGATCCACGCCCCCGCGTGGGGGGCGACGGGCGGACACTGTTCCGTTCATCTTCCAAAAAATAGTTTCGATCCACGCCCCCGCGTGGGGGGCGACCAGTTAGCCGGAGCGTAAAACATGGCCGAAGCGAGTTTCGATCCACGCCCCCGCGTGGGGGGCGACCGCTGTGTTGGGTTGACGGCGAATTGGTTTCTTACGGTTTCGATCCACGCCCCCGCGTGGGGGGCGACCGCAGTTCTTGACCGCCCTTTCCTCTGTGACCGGAGTTTCGATCCACGCCCCCGCGTGGGGGGCGACCCGCCACCACTCTGGCCAAGACCATCCTGCCGACCGTTTCGATCCACGCCCCCGCGTGGGGGGCGACGAATGCCCCACAACATCCTACGCCCGGAGATTTTGTTTCGATCCACGCCCCCGCGTGGGGGGCGACAGCCTAGGAATAACAGATTGCTCTCATTGAGAAAATCGCCGCATTGGCGCGAACCGGCGAGCCAAAAGCGGGTTTTTTCACCGACAGCGCGACGCTGGACCGTCAAGTATTCACGATGTCAAAGAGTTAGCCCTCGTGCGAACCGACCGGGAATTCCAGACACGCTTGAGGTTCGCACGGGATCATTCCAGCGAAATCGGCCAGTCTTAAATGATCAAAGGACCGTTCAGGTCGAGTGTCGGTTTTGCCCCGACATGATCGACACGACGCTGCCAGTTCGATCCAAGGAAATAATACCGCAGACTGTCAACGGCAGGATCGATAATCGCTTCCAACCGGGCTTTCAGGCCGACCCATTGGGCCGGATCGACCTCGATCTCGAAGACGGAATTCTGGACCCTTTGTCCATAATCCTGACAGGCCTTGGCGACTTTGCGCAGCCTGCGGCTCCCGCCCGGATCGATTGTGCTGACGTCGTAGGTGACCAAGACCATCATCGGCGTCCTCCTTATTTCCAGAACCAGGGCGGATAGGCATCGAGATCGCCGCGGAGGTGACGAGCCAGAAGCAGAGCCTGGAGATACGGCACCAATCCATGCGGGACGTTTTCTCCCAGGAACGGATGCTGACGTTCTTCTTTTTTGCGCTCCTGCCACGCGGTCAGAACCGTCTTGCGTCCTTCGTCGCCAAGAAGAACGGCCCCGCCATCGTGCCGTTCGAAGTCCCCGGCGCGAAGCTGGCGGCGATTGATCAGGGAGAGCGCCAGACGATCCGCCATGACCGGGCGGAGTTCCTCCATCAGATCGAGGGCAAGGCTGGGCCGCCCTGGCCGGTCGCGGTGAAGAAACCCCACGGCCGGGTCGAGTCCGACGCTTTCGGCGGCGGCGCGGCAATCGTGGGTCAACAGCGTATAGAGGAATGACAGCAGCGCATTAGTGGGGTCGAGCGGCGGCCGACGGGAACGACCCTGAAACGCGAAATCAGCATCGGGGGAGCGGATCAAATGGGTAAAGACGCCAAAGTAGAGAGCGGCGGCCTCGCCTTCCGCACCGCGCAATTCATCGGTGTCGCCGGGCGAGGCATCGACCTTGCGCAAGATGTACGACATGCGCTGGATGGCGTCGGCCAGGGCGGTGCTCTGCTCTGGCGTATACTCGCCGCCGTAATCGCGCACCGCCCGCATCAGCACCGAGCGCTGGTTCGCGACCTTGCCCATCACCAGACTTCTGACGATCTCTTCCGGTTGCTCCGACGCTTTGTATTGAGCGCGGCGCAGCAGAACATTACCAGTCACCGGCCCCTCGATCCGGGCCTGGAAACGACCGCCGCGATCGAGCAGAACGATGGTGATGCCATTCGCGGCACAGGCCTGCATCAAAGCGGGCGAGAGGTAAATACCTCCAAACACCACCACGGAGGCCAGCATATGCAGCGGAACCCGGCCTTTTTCGGCACCATCGACCTCGACAACCAGATTTTCGCCATCCTTGCGGATTCCCGCCCCCTCGGTGGTGACATAGATCGTGTTGAGCAACTTTTTCATGCGTCGGTCTCATCGTCGGACAGCAGGGCAGCCAGCATCCTGTCGCGCCATTGTCGGGCGGGGCGAATGGCGGCTTTGGGGCGGCACAGATCGATCAGAGAACAGGCCCGGCAGCGATCGGCGCGGAACGTCGGTGGCGGCGTGCGCAGGGTGGCAAACATCTCGCGCAGATCGGCAATGGTCGCCACCGTCAGGGCGCGTAATTCGGCATCGAAGGGAACGGCGACCCGGCGTTTGGTTTCGGCGTAATAGAGCGCCCCGTCGGGCACCGCTACCCCGACCATCTCTTCCAGGCAAAGAGCCTGCGCGCACAATTGCACTTCGTCGGCGCGGTGCAGCTTGGCCTTGCCGCGTTTGTACTCGACCGGAAATGGCGTTTCGGTTCCATCGGCGGCGCGGCGGAATTCGACCAGATCAGCCACGCCAGCGATCCCGAGACGGGGAGCCGCCAGGGGCAGGGACATCACCCGGCGAACGCCCCGCACTTTACGCTGGTCGCCCCGGTCGGCGGCGATATGAAGCTGATGCCCCTCGGCGGTGAAGCGGTTTTCCTCCCACAGCCGTTCGAGATGGATCAGCGCGGCCTGACGCAGGCAATACACCGCATGTTGAAGCGCGGAAAGCGGGATGGGGTCGCCCTCCCGCTCGTCGCCTCGCATCGGAGCATCTGCCCCGGACATCAAGCGCGCTTACAGACGCTCGACGATCTCGACCCCCTCGGGCAGATTGTCCCGGTCGATCGTCACCAGATAATCGGCAAAGCTGCGCGCCGAGGTGCGATTGTCGATCGCCGGGTCGTTCACCGCGCGGAATTCTCCGTCGATGTTGCGACCGACCTTGACCCGTTCAAACAGGCTGTGCGCCGGTGCCTTGCCCAGCGCGCAATCGTGACGGAAAACGATCAGCTTGCGCACCGCCATCTCGCCTCGCGCCGCCGAACGGTCATGCTCGAACATGTTCTCGACCGCCTCTAGCAGCAGATCGAGATCGGCTTCGGAAAAGCCGGTGCGTTCGGCCAGCTTGGCCGAGACGAACCCGTGGGCGCGATACAGGCCATAGGGCACGATATGCTTGCGGCCCATCGTGCGATTGTCGGTGCGGTCGTTGCCGTCACCATTGTCCTGCTGCGCTTTTTCCTTGTCGTTCTTTTCTTTTTCTTTCTCGTTGGTGGCAGCCATCCGGGTGATCGAGATTTCAAGCGGCACGATCGGCTCGACCGAGCTTGCAAAAGCAAACTGGACCGGCCCCCGCACCTGACCGCAATTGATCCCGGTCCCCATCACCGCACCAAAGGTGCGGATGTCGAAGAAATTGTCGCACATGAAGGCGCGCAGTTTCTTGGCCTCGGCCTCGTCCTTGGGATTGAGCTTGGCCTCCTTGGCGACCTTTTCGTCGCCGGGACGCAGGGCGACATAGGCTTCGCGGTGCTTGTCGTTGAGGATCGAGCCGTCCTGGACGTAAATGTGAAAGCCGCTCTCGTCGCCCTTGGCTAGTTCGACGTAATTACGAATCTTCCGCTTCAGGCAGACATCGGACACCAGACCGTGGTTGGTCTCGGGGTCAAGACGCGGCAGATTGCCGGCGTCGGGGTCGCCATTGGGATTGCCGTTGGCGACATCGAACAGAACGACGAATTCGTGACGGTGAGACAGGGCGCTCATACAGCAGTTTCCTTCTGGGCAGAAGAATCGTGATCCTTGGCGACGAAGAATTGATTGCGCTGGTGGTAATAGCCGAGTCCGAACAGAGCCTGCTGCTCGGCGGACAGCGAAGCGGGGAACGGATCGTCGCCGGGCGACATCAAGCCCATGATCGCGCCGATCTCCTTTTCCAAGTTCACCCTAGCTCCGGGTCGGGCCTTGCCGACCTTTGACAGGTGATTGGCGGAACCGCTTTCCAAAATCGCGAACACTTTGCGCGGCTGGGCCGAAGCGGCACCATAGAACTTGTCCTTGATCGTCGCGTTGACGTTGCGGCCCAAAGCCGCGCTCTGAACCTGTTCGTAAACGGCAAACAGCCGCCCCAGCAGATAGCCCTTGTTGGTATTATCCGGGTCGAACGCCACGGGAGCCTCCTTGTCGGTGTAACCGTAATTCCGGATCAGAACGGCCCGAAGCAGGGCCACGCGCAGCACGCTGACGGTCTTGTCTGAGCGCAGGCGCATCAAGATGTTGGACAGCAGAGTCAGCGGATAGAGCGAGCCGGTCAGGATGGCGCGGAGAACGTCCCCGGCCAGATTGGGCGGCACGTTCTCGCGCTTGCCCAGCACGGCGGTTTCCTGAAGGTAACGCCACAGCGGCGGATGGGGATCGCGCGGCGGCGGCGCGATCCGGATGTCCTCGACATAGCGTCGGTAGTTCTCGGCCAGCCGACCGAAATCGCCCTCGAACCAGAATCGGATCGACACCCGCGCCGCATTGGGGGCCAGCCCCAGAACGTAAAAGCGGACGCCCTCGCACAATTGGGGGGCGAAGTCATGGACCGGCAAACCCTGGCGGATTTTGTCGAGGATCGCCCGCACCTCGCCCGCCTGCTTGTCTTCGTCGATGCTGTCGAACATCGCGAGAAACGCGTCTTCGGCCAATTGCGCGGTCGCGGCATCGGAGGCATCGGCCCAGAACACCGTCGAAGCATCGCCGATCTGAAGGCGGTTCGGGCTGTCACTTTCCAGGAAGCGGTTGAGGACCGCGGTATAAGCGAAGGCGGCGGCTTCGGACACCGGGGCGTTATCGCCCTGCTGGTGTCCGTAGGATTCAAAGGCGTCTTTGTTATAGGAAACAATCGAGACGCCAGAGGATTGTCCGCCCCACACCCCCTTGATCGCCGGATGCAATCGGGCAATCGGCGCGGTCTTGCCGGTGACAAGGCAGACCGCCTGAGTCTGTGTCTCGGCCGAGGCCAGATCGGCCCACACTTCCCGCGCCGCCGCCCGGTCATGCAGATAACGGTTGCTCAGGCGGTCGCTCTCAAGGGTGAAGATGACGTTCTGGTCCTTCATCTCCTCCGGCCAGCCCAGCGCGGCGAATCGGTCGGGGGTCCAATCGCGCAAAAACCCCAGCAGCGCCAACAGGCCGGGATCATCCGATTGAGACAGAACCTTCGCGTGGAAATCCTTAAATGAAGAAAATCTCGACAAGGCATCCTTGTCAGGAGACGCAGTTATTCCAAGGCAGTAGGCCGTGTTGTCCCACAGAAAGAAGGGACGAGGTGTAATGCCGGGGCGCTTGAACGACGCAGGTACCGACAGCATCCGCGCCGTCAGCTTCTTTCCGGTTCCCTGACGCAAATCGATCGGCAGCCCGGCGGGAGTGCCGTCCTCATTCAACGAAATCAGAAAGCCGATTTTTTCGCTGGAATAGCCGAACGGAGGAACCTTGTGGTCCTCGGCGAGACGGTCATAGGCTTTGGTCAGCGCGGCCAGGATGCTCATCGGCGGATCTCCAGCGAACCGGGTGGCGGCACCCGCACCACGCCCCGCTCCATCCGGGCGCGAAAGAACATCGAGGCGCGGTCCCCGCCATGGTCGATGTCCCACAGCATGAAGCCCAAATCCCGGCTGTCGTCGATGGGGGAGCGAACCTCGGTATCGGCCTCGATCAAATCGAACCGCGCCGGAAATTCCCGCGTGCCCAGGCAGGGCTGGTGAAAGCACTGTCCCCGACGGGCGCGGCGATTGAAGATGTCGAGATGCTTGCCCGGATTGTCCTCGTCCCCTGCGCGAGACGTCATCTCGAAATGCGCCTCGATCACATATTCGACATCGACCAGCAAGGTCGTGGCGCGCTGCTGGCGGTCGTCCTCAACCCGAAGATGCAAGCCGTCCAGACTGCCCCGGTTGATCGCAGTCTTGACCTTGGCGACCGGGATCTTGCTGCCGACTTCGTTGCGGCGCAGGGTGTGAAAGCGGATCGGCTTCAGCACATGGATCGCATCGACGACCCAAAGAATGGCCGGTTTCCAATGGATTGCCTCCAGAATGCCGCGCGCCGCCGATGGCGTCATCACGTCATAAGAGACCCGCTCCGCCTTCATTTCTGGTCTGGTAAAGCAGGCATGCGCGCCCGAAACCCGTAATTTGACGCCCAGAGACATGAGGTCCGCCCTTTGCCTTTAGAAAATCGACTGCTCCAACCCGAGATAGTCCGCGTCCTCCCACAGCAGGCCGGTCTCCTTCCGATACAGGCTGCCCGTCTGAAGGACGGCAAACTGATCGCCGAAGATCTTTTCCCGCTCGAAACGGACATGATCGTTGGCCAGCAACCGCGCCCGCGCCTTGGGCGGGATCTGGACGACGAAGGACTGAAGCGCACGTGCGATCTGGCCGGGACTGATCCCGTCAATTCCCAGTTGCTCGAGGGCGTGGCGCGCCTTCTTTTCGTGAGCGACGATCACCGGCACCAAGCCGCTATCGATCATCTGGAAATCCCTCGCCACCGTTTTGTAATCGAAGGCGAGACCGCTGCGATCGACCGTGAACTTGCCAAGGATTTTGTGCCGGTCGAGATCGGGGCCTTTGCTCCAATAGACTTCGCCGAAATAGTCGCGCAGGGCGGCGGGAGCCAGTGGATCGTCGTGGTTCCCGGCCATCCGTCCATAGGCGGCGGCCAGTTGAGCGACCTCGCGCGGAGGCGGATTGTCGGGGGCGGTGAACACGGTGACGATGCTATCCTCGACCGGGCGGCGTCCTTCGCGGTTACAGCGTCCCGCCGCCTGGGCGATCTGATCCAGCCCGGCCTCGGCTCGCCACACGCGGGGGAAGTCAAGATCGACCCCCGCCTCGACCAGCGACGTTGCGATCAGGCGGCAGGGATCGCCATCCTTTAGCCGCTGTCGGACATCGGCGAGAATCCGACGCCGGTCGGCGGCATACTGGCGGGTGGTGAGATGAACCAGCCCCTCCAGTCCCGCCTCGCCCGCCTTGCGATAGAGTGCCAGGGCATGTTTGCGGCTGTTGACGATCACCAGCCCCTGGGGGTGGCGCTCCAGTTCCGCGACCAATTCGTCGTCGCTCATTGGGCCGCCGGAACGGATCGTCACCCGCGTCAGCCGTGCCGCCAGACCGTCCGGATCCGGGGCCAGTTCCCGCCCCTCCAACTCCAGCCCGGTTCCGTCTCCACCGGCAAAATGCCGTTTGTCGAGTGCGGGCTGGGTGGCGGTGCACAGCACCACCGAGGCACCGTAATTGCGGGTCAGTTCATCGATTGCGGCGATGCAGGGAATCAGCAGGGAAAGCGGCAGGGTCTGAGCCTCGTCAAGAACGATGACGCTTTTGGCCAGATGGTGCAGCTTGCGACAGCGCGACGAGCGGTTAGCGAATAGACTTTCAAACAATTGAACATTGGTGGTGAGAACAATCGGCGCGGCCCAATCCTCCATCGCCAACCGCAGCTTGTCGCGCTGCTCCCATTGCGCGGATTTTTCCGTTTCGATGGCGCTGTGGTGTTCCAGAACAACGTCGTCGCCCAGAACATCGCGGAATACCTGCGCGGTCTGGTCGATCACCGAGGTGAAGGGAATCGCATAGATGATCCGCTCCAGCCCATGGCGGCGGGCATGGTCGAGCGCGAACCCCAGCGAAGCCAGCGTCTTTCCGCCCCCGGTCGGCACCGTCAAGGTGAACAAGCCGGGCGACGTATCCGCCTTCTCCCGCACATGGGTCAGCACCTCGCGGCGCAGACGATTGACCGGACCATCCCCGGCCTTGGTGGCGATATGGGCATCGAACCGGGCGATCAGATCGCTCGTGATGTCTCCCAGGCGGGGCCAGTCGCGGTCAAGCTGGCTCCCTGCCGCCTGAGCGTAAAAACGCTCGGTATCCTTGTAATCGGCATCAACCAGACAAGAAAACAGCATCCGGCCCAGAAAACCCAGTTGGAACGCTGTCCGCGTCTTCGCCGGATGGGGCGTCAGCGACAGAGCAAGATTGCTGGAATCGACCGAAATCTCTTCGCGCCAAACCGAGTCAAGCGCGGGGCGGATATGCTTCAGGCGGTCGGAGAAGTCTTGCCAGTCGGGCAATCCGGCATGATGACCGGCGATGGCATAGGACACCAGTTCCGCCATGATCTTGTCCCAGGCCGAGGCTCCAGTCGCACCCAAAGCACGAATCTCGGCAGCACCTGCGATAGAATGATCGACTTTTATGTCGGCGCCATTAAGACGTTCCTGGAATTCAGGACAATATTTTCCGAGATCGTGAAGAATAGCGGCGACACTGGCGGCGCGCTCTGCTTTGAACACTCTCGCGAAAGATGCGGCTAATTCCGCAGTGCCGTTGGCGTGATCCGATAATTTTTGCCAGCCCGTCTTGTCCGATTCTTCGCGTAGACTATGAGCAAAATACATAGAAGATGCTCTTTATGTTGTATTTTAAACAAAAACAACCAAATGTTGATGCAACCAGTTGGCACCTGTCAAGGCACAATCAATAATGTAGGTGATATCCCTTATATAAAAATATACGTGTCACGGTTACGAGCTGTTCGCCTGCACTTTCCCTTTCTCCACACTCGTCATCATCTCCCTCCGCCCACTGGCATCGTGATAGGGAGTCTGACGCTTTCCGCCGACACCGAGTCCGATCACGCCAGCGCAACCGCGATCCGTTGAGATCACCGGGACAAAGTAATATGGGAAATAGCACCTGGAGGATTGGCGAAGACTTCGGACACCGTGAAGTCGATCTGTTTTAAGGCCGATTCGAACCGAACCAACGCCCTGCCACCTGCTTCAGTGACGACAGCGCCTTTCCGGCTAACGCGGCCGGTGTCGGCGACGTATCGGGAAGGTGATCCTGGGCCAGGGTCTCGATCTGGCGAGCGGCGACCTCGATTGCCGCCTGCCCTCCCTTGCGCGCCCCCAACCACAGCAACTGAGCCGCGACACCCGCGACGACCAACCATTGCGGCGCGGCTCCGGCAACCGTTCCTGGCGGCTGGAAGATCGGCCCCTGCGGCTCGCCATCGTCCAGCAACAACTCGGGAGGTAACGCCTCGCCCGGCATCCGCTGCAATTCTTCCAGCAACATCTGGTTGGGACTTTTGTTCGACACCACCGGCCGGGGCTTGGGGGGGGGTGGCGGAACGATGCCGACGAAATCCTCCAGCGTCGGCATGTCGGCCAACGGCCCGGTGCACAGAGCCGCAAATTTCTCGACATCCTTCGCCAGCGAGCGAATCGCACGCAGATCGGAGAACACCCGCGACGAGGCAGGATCGAGAAAATCGGCGGCGGAAAACAGGATATTCTCACCGTTGGCATGACGGCGGAACAGACCGGGTTCCTTGATCAGGGCACGCAGGCTGAGATCAAGAACGATGAAGGAAAAGCGGTCCATCTCGGGACCGAAATGCTCGCCCTTGCGGGTGGGGTGCTGGAAGTGACGGTGCCCGACTTCGTTGCCGTCGCCCATGACCAGACCGGGGGCGAACATGCCGTCGTAATCGATAAGCTTCAGGGTCCCATCCTGAACCAGAATATTGCCGTTCTGGAGGTCGCCATGAGCGACGCCCTGCATGCGCAAATGCTTTTCCAAAACGCGCAATCGGGCAATCAAGGGGGTCAACGCCGATTTACGACGGTGGTTGCGCTCCAGCCAGATACCAAGCGGCGTGCCATTAACCCAGTCCATCTTGACCAGGGGATACGGCTTCCCCAGCACCCGGACTCCGGTCGGCTGATAGTCGAATCCAACGAAGTGCTCACCGCCCTTGCCGCCGGACAGAGCCTCACCGATCCGGGCGTAGCGGTCCTGAAGGTCGCGAGCTTCTTTGTGGAAACAGCGAACCGCATATTTTCGTCGCCCATGGGCGACGGCGTAGGTGACGGCAAAGCCACCGCCATAGGCCTGAGGCAACCCCATGTCGTTCAGAACGAGTTTGCCCGCTTGCAGCACCGGGTCGGCAAAAGCGAGGTGCGGAGCCTGAACCGCGTCGTTGTACTGATCCGGCGACGGGTAGGCCATCGGCCACTACCCCAGGACCACGAGGGTGCAATCGTCGCGACGCATTCGCCCGGCGGCGCGTTCCTCGACCACCAACCGCGAGAAGGCGGCTGCCGACGGCAACGTCAATAAGTGTTCGACCCTCTCATCCGCCTCGGCCAGAAGCCAAGCCCCCAATGCGTCGGTCATCAACAGGACGCGGGGATTGACGATACCCTTCAGCCCCCATTCGGCGGTCATCGCCTGGAGACTGGCGGGGCGCAGCAGCGCCTCGTTGCGCTCGGAAACAGTCGAGAGAAGCATGGGACGAGCCTCGAACTGCTCGGGCCGGTCATAGGGGAACGAGGCGACCAGATGCCCTCCCGAGACCAGCACCGCCAGCGAATCGCCAACGGCAAGCAGCCGGACCCGCTCCTCGGGCCGTGACACTGACAACCCCAGCAAAGTCGCAAACGAACCACGGTCGAATGCCGCCTGAGCGCTCCACGACATCGTTTCACGGTCGAAGCCGGTGTTGTACTCGGTAATCGCCTCGGCCAGCCACTCAGCCCCCAGCGACGGATGAGCAATGAAACGCCGGACCAGCACGCGCGCCCACGATGCCGAGTGATAGGATTCGCTGGCACCGTCGCTGACCGCGTACAGCCCGCGCTGCGGCCATGAGCAGGCGGCATCCTCGATCTCGTGAGGTGCCGCCTCCAACTTGGACACTTGGGCTTCGAACAGCGGGCGCATGGCCTGCCCTCCTCTCGCCCTACCGCAGATTGGCCGCCTGAGTGCCGATTTCGAAGAAGTCGACGATTTCCTCGATATTGGCCTTGTAGCCGAAGAAGCGGGAATCCTCCTCGACCTCATGACCTTTGGCCTTCGCCGCCGCAACTAGATGGGGCGGAAAGACACTCGACATCCGGTACAGCATCTTCGAATAAGAATCGGGCAAGCCGCGCTCGGTGGCCGGGAACAGAACCGCCGAACCACTGGTGCGGTCGATATGCAGATTGAACAGCAGGCAGGTGCCGTCCTGGGTGGCGATCTGCTTCAATCCATCGGCGATCCGCGACGGGTCACCATCGGTCGATTGGCCATCGGTGACGTGGATGATGGTCGGCGGATAACTGCCGGGATGGGCATCGCACCATTCGACCAACACTTCGGCGACCTTGTGCATCGCCTCGCACATCGGGGTTCCACCCTCGTTAACCGCCTCGAACCAGACCGGGAACTTGACCGACACCTCGACCAGACCACCGGCACCGTCGCTGACCTTCTTGTGCTTTTCGTCAACCCGCAGCACGTTGGCTTCGATCTCCGACAGCGGATGGATAATGCCGCTGTTCAACGCACCGCGAAAGCCCGAGCCGACACCCGCACCGCCATACGCAATCACGCCGACATCAAAGTAATTCCGCACACCATCGGCGCGGGTGCTGCGGATCACTAACTGATAAAGCGTCTTGTTTAAAACATTGGCGACGAATTCAGCCTTGGATTCGCCAGAATCCAGAATCTCGTCCATTGACCCCGACTGATCGATCACGAACAGAAAACAGGTCGGCGTGGAACGACTGATATCGGCGGTATAAGACATAGGCTCCCCCGGACTGAAACGTGGCGCAGTGTATCATTGAAGATCGCGCCGGAGAAAGCCGCGATCCCCAGCGATGGCGTTCAAAACGAACGCAACCCGCCGGGAATCGGCGGCAGAGGGCGAGCAGACGGACGCACGCCCAAACTTTCCAAACGGCGGCGAGGCCGGTCCGACCCAACGCAGCCATGACAAGACGTTACGGATGGCCGCGGAACAGCCCGACCAAAACCACAACAGCGATAGCGACAACCGCGACCACCAGAAGGGTGCGAAGATGGGTGTTCGAGCCGGAATTGATCTTCCCGGCGGCGGCACGGTCGGTATTGCCGATCACCACCTCGGTCTTACCGATCGAAGTCGTCTGCGAATGCTGGATGGTGGCGTGGGCACCGGCCTGAGACGCCTTGGCGGTCTGGTCGGTGAACGAGGTCAGCGCCGCGTCCAGCGCGGTAACGTCCAGTTTCATCTCGGCGGCTTTGACTTGGACCGAAACCATCCCATCGGCGTGCTGACGTTTGATCTCAGCGATTTGGGTGTCGTTCAAGCCGCTCAGATCAAGCACGTCGTTCTGTGCGAGATTGATCGCCCGCTCGGCCGGGACATTCGCCACGACCGGCTCGACGTTCTGCAATTCCCGCCCCGTTGCCTCAGACATACAGTAACCCCCGAACCAATTTTCAGCCGGCGGCGATTATGCCGTGCCGGACTCAGCCAGACAAGCCAGCCAGCCGCGAGAATCCGACAATTCCCGCCCCCCCCGGTGCCACAGCACTCGGGACGGACGGACAGAGGCGGCACCGATCAGAACGGCAAAAGGACGTTCAGCCGCGCGATCACTTCGAACAGGGTGGACCACACCACCTGACGTGACAAAACAAAGGAGATCAGCACGGTTCCAATCAGCAACCGCAGCCAGTTGCGTTGGCTGTCGGGGCTGATAATCGCCTCGGGAGTTTTTTCCATCACCTTGCGATTCATCGCTTTCTCAACCGAAACGATGACGCTGTGCTTATGGATTTTCAGTTCGATACGGGCCAGACGCGTAATATCGGAGTGATCGCGGACCTGACGCTGCAAGACGGGAATTTCCAGCGACAGCTTTTCCGTCGCCAGCGTCTTTTGAACCTGGCGGGAGTGATTCAGCAGCTTTTCCTTGATCTTAACATCACCCGAAGACAACCAGTGAAAGCGGTGCGGCACCGCTTCTTCCAGTTCATAGGGAATCACCACTTCGTCGAGTTTCTCGCACACCAGGGCGATTAACTCCGCGACATCGGCATTGGGACCGATGATGTATTCGTGGCGAGATGCGGGACCAAAATGTAGCCAGATCCGCTCGGCCAGATCAAATTTCATATGAAGCGGCATCAACGGCGGCAACAGGTCGAACAACCGTTTCATCACGGTTCCCGACATCTTCGTCGAACCGGCCCGCCACTTCGGAATCGCCTGACGGGCATAACTGGCCGCCTGGGGACTGTATTTCTTACCGTATTCCTTCAACAGGATATCGAGCTGCTCGCGATCCAACGAGAAGAAGTAAGCCTTCACCTCGGCATCGAGGCCCCCGACCTCGCGAGAGAACTCCTGGGCTTCCTGGATGTGGCGACGAGCCAGTCCCATTACCCCCCCCGAAACAGGCGCAACACTTTCGCCAAAAGACTTTCACTACCAAGCCGAATCTCGATCGTCACCCGATAGCCATCCCCTTCAAGCACCCGATCGGCGACGATCTTCTTGACGTGGGGAACGGACATCTGGAACTGGAACTGCAACAGTGTGCTTTCGACCTGCTCGGCAAGCAGCGCGGCAGTCACATCCGGCAGACCAGAATGGGTGAGAAGAGAACGAAAGCGCGCCAATTCTCGGGGCGCGTCCTGCGGCTGCCGAAGAATGATGTCGCGCTTGAACATCGGCTAGCGGCCCATGACCGTGCTACCGAGGATCACCAGCACAGCAACAGCGCCAACGATCCACAGAATATATTTCTGCACCACTTCGGAAAACCCGGCGAACCGGCCCGCAGCGGCCCGTTCCGTATTGCCGATCACCACTTCGGTCTTGCCGATGGCGCTGGTCTGCGAATGCTGGATGGTGGCATGGGCACCGGCCTGGGTCGCCTTGGCGGTCTGGTCGGTAAAGGAGGTCAATGCCGCATCCAGGGCCGACACATCCAGTTTCATCTCGGCGGCCTTGACCTGGACCGAGACCATTCCGTCGGCATGCTGCCGTTTGATCAGGGCAACCTGCGCATCGGACAAACCGCTCAGATCGAGCGAGTCGCTCTGCGTGAGGCTTAATGCCCGCTCCGCCGGTATATTATTTGCAACCGGCTCGACGCTCTGGAGCTCTCGCCCACCGTTCTCCGTCATTTCCGTTCCTCGAAACCCATGGATTCAAGACCCAAAGAGAATAGCCGCCGCAGTTCCTAACCGGCAACTGTGCGACCGATCCCCCCGGAATGTCGACCTGCCGATTCCCGCCCAATTCCGAGCCGGAACCAGGCGATTTCCCCTACGATCCGGCTTTTCCCCCGTCCCGGACCTTCTTAACGGCACTGTACCCGGCCAAAGACCCGATCACCAGCCCGATTAGAGCCAAAATCATCGCGCTCGAAACGGCGCTTCCCGCCACGGTGATTTCGACCAACGGCGACAAAACAATACCACCGACGGCACAGAGCAAAGCCATCAGCGTGGTGGTCTTGGTCTCGTTAGAAGAATGGGCGAAGGCAAGACCGAAGCGCCCGGTCAGCCGCACCAGAAGACGTGACAGCTTCATCACGAACAACGCAACGAGGCGCGTTCCCTTCGCCACAAGTTTCGTTCCCTGCGCGAGTCCGCTTACCACCTTGGCCATCGCCAATCCCCTCGAACGTTAGGGATTGAATATTAGACACCCTGCGGGCGCGAGGCAAGATGGCTTGGGGCATGGAAGACGCTATCGCCTTTGGATCGACGGCACAGACACGTCCCCCGCGCACCCACAAACGAAAACGCCCGGAGCAGTAAGCTCCGGGCGCGTCGTACAAACCTTAAGGACCGTCGAGACTACTCGAGGACCTTGGCAACCACACCGGCACCGACGGTACGGCCGCCTTCGCGAATAGCGAAACGCAGACCCTGATCCATCGCGATCGGGGCGATCAGCACAACGCTCATCTTCACGTTGTCGCCCGGCATCACCATTTCGGTGCCTTCCGGCAGCGACACGACGCCGGTGACGTCGGTGGTGCGGAAGTAGAACTGCGGACGATAATTGGTGAAGAACGGGGTGTGACGTCCACCTTCTTCCTTGGTCAGGATGTAGGCTTCGGCCTCGAACTTCGTGTGCGGCGTGATCGAACCCGGAGCCGCCAGAACCTGGCCACGCTCGACGTCTTCACGCTTGGTGCCGCGCAGCAGAGCGCCGATGTTGTCGCCAGCCTCACCCTGATCGAGCAGCTTGCGGAACATTTCAACGCCGGTGCAGGTGGTCTTGACGGTCGTCTTGATACCGACGATCTCGACTTCCTCGCCAACCTTCACCACGCCACGCTCGACACGGCCGGTCACGACGGTGCCACGGCCCGAGATCGAGAACACGTCTTCGATCGGCATCAGGAACGGCTTGTCCTTCGGACGTTCCGGCTGCGGGATGTAGCGGTCAACTTCGGCCATCAGCTTCAGAATCGCTTCCTTGCCGATTTCCGGGCTGCGGTCTTCGAGAGCACACAGCGCCGAGCCCTTGACGATCGGAATATCGTCGCCAGGGAAATCGTAGGACGACAGCAGCTCACGAACCTCAAGCTCAACCAGGTCGAGCAGTTCGGGATCGTCAACCATGTCGACTTTGTTCATGAACACGACCAGGGCCGGAACACCGACCTGACGCGCCAGCAGGATGTGCTCGCGGGTCTGCGGCATCGGGCCGTCAGCCGCCGAAACGACCAGGATCGCGCCGTCCATCTGCGCCGCGCCGGTGATCATGTTCTTCACATAGTCGGCGTGGCCGGGGCAGTCAACGTGAGCATAGTGACGATTGC
Organism: Magnetospirillum molischianum DSM 120; assembly: GCF_000294655.1. Classification (GTDB taxonomy): domain Bacteria; phylum Pseudomonadota; class Alphaproteobacteria; order Rhodospirillales; family Magnetospirillaceae; genus Phaeospirillum; species Phaeospirillum molischianum. The sequence continues at coordinate 288,578 of NZ_CAHP01000001.1, read as the reverse complement.
TCGTCTCGTATTCCACGTGCGCCGTCGAAATGGTGATGCCGCGAGCCTTCTCTTCGGGGGCCTTATCGATCTGGTCGTAGGCCGTGAAGGTCGCTCCGCCGGTCTCGGCCAGAACCTTGGTGATCGCCGCAGTCAACGAGGTCTTGCCATGGTCAACGTGACCGATGGTGCCGATGTTGCAGTGCGGCTTGTTGCGCTCGAATTTCGCCTTAGCCATCGTCTCTTACTCCGTCCTCGAATACCGTGTTTTTTAGCCAGCCAGCTTGGCGCGAATCTCGTCCGACACATTCTGAGGCACTTCGGAATAGTGATCGAAGTGCATCGAGTACTGCGCCCGGCCCTGCGACATCGAGCGCAGGGTATTGACGTAGCCGAACATGTTGGCGAGAGGCACCATGGCGGTGATGACGCGGGCATTACCGCGCTGATCCATGCCGTTGACCTGACCGCGACGGCTGTTCAGATCGCCAATGACGTCGCCCATGTAGTCTTCGGGGGTGACGACCTCGACACGCATCATCGGCTCAAGCAGCTTCGGACCCGCTTTGGCGATACCTTCGCGGAAGGCAGCGCGGGAAGCGATTTCGAAGGCCAGCACCGACGAGTCGACGTCGTGATAGGCACCGTCGATCAGGGTCGCCTTGAAGTCGATCAGCGGGAAGCCGGCAATCACGCCATTGTCCATCGCCGAGCGGATACCCTTTTCGACGCCGGGGACGTATTCCTTCGGCACCGAACCACCAACGACCTTGTTGGTGAAGACGAAACCGTCGCCCTTCTCGGCCGGCTCGAAGCGGATCTTGACGCGGGCGAACTGACCCGAACCACCGGTCTGCTTCTTGTGGGTGTAGTCGCACTCGTAAGACTTCGAGATCGTCTCACGATAGGCCACCTGCGGCGCGCCGACGTTGGCTTCGACCTTGAACTCGCGCTTCATGCGATCAACGAGGATTTCGAGGTGAAGCTCGCCCATCCCCTTGATCACCGTCTGACCGCTTTCGGGGTCCGACGCAACGCGGAAGGACGGATCCTCGGCGGCAAGACGCGCCAGGGCAACGCCCATCTTTTCCTGGTCAGCCTTCGACTTCGGTTCGACCGCGACCTCGATCACCGGCTCGGGGAAGTCCATGCGCTCCAGGATCACCAGCGAGCTGGGGGTCGGGTCGCACAGGGTATCACCGGTCGTGGTGTCCTTGAGACCAGCGAAGGCGACGATATCGCCAGCGCGGGCTTCCTTGATTTCTTCACGCGAATTGGCGTGCATCAGCAGCATACGGCCGACGCGCTCGCGCTTTTCCTTGACGGTGTTCTGGATGTACGAACCCGACTCGACAACGCCCGAATAGACGCGGACGAAAGTCAGCGAACCGACGAAGGGATCGTTCATGATCTTGAAGGCAAGACCAGAGAACGGCTCGTCATCGGTGGCGTGACGGAAGATTTCCTCTTCGGTGCCGAACTTCACGCCGTTGATGGCGGGAATGTCGAGCGGCGACGGAAGGTAATCGACCACCGCGTCGAGCAGGGGCTGAACGCCCTTGTTCTTGAAGGCCGAACCGCACAGCACGGGCACGAAGGTCCGAGCGATGGTGCCCTTGCGGATACAGGCACGAAGAGTCTCGATCGAGGGCTCCTCGCCGCTGAGATACAGCTCCATCGCGTCATCGTCCATCTCGACCGCGGTCTCGATGAGCTGGGCGCGATATTCGGCGGCCTTCTCGGCCAGATCGGCCGGGATCGGGGCGTCTTCGAACTCGGCGCCCAGGTTTTCGTCTTTCCAGATCACCGCGCAGTTGCGCAGCAGATCGACGACACCGAGATAGTTGCTCTCTTCGCCGATCGGCAGATGGAGCACCAGCGGACGGGCACCGAGGCGATCGATGATCATATCGACGCAACGGTAGAAGTTGGCGCCGATACGATCCATCTTATTGACGAAGCAAATCCGCGGAACTTCGTACTTGTCTGCCTGACGCCACACCGTCTCGGACTGCGGCTCGACGCCAGCGACCGAGTCGAACACCGTCACCGCACCATCGAGCACGCGCAAGGAACGCTCGACCTCAATGGTGAAGTCGACGTGACCGGGGGTGTCGATGATGTTGACGCGATGATCACGCCAGAACGCGGTCGTCGCGGCGGAAGTGATGGTGATACCGCGTTCCTGCTCCTGCTCCATCCAGTCCATGGTGGCGGTGCCTTCATGCACCTCACCGAGCTTGTAGGACTTTCCGGTGTAGTAAAGGATACGCTCGGTCGTGGTGGTCTTGCCGGCATCGATGTGAGCCATGATGCCGATATTGCGGTACCGATCGAGGGGCGTCGTGCGGGCCATTTTTATTCTCGCGTTTCCGGTTTACCAACGATAATGCGAGAAGGCCTTGTTGGCCTCTGCCATACGGTGGGTGTCCTCGCGCTTCTTGACAGCGGCGCCACGGTTGTTGGCGGCATCAAGCAGCTCGGCGGACAGGCGGTCGATCATCGTGGTTTCGGAACGCTTGCGCGAATACTCGATCAGCCAGCGGATCGCGAGCGCCTGACGGCGATCGGTGCGGACTTCGACCGGAACCTGATAAGTGGCACCACCAACGCGACGCGACCGGACTTCGAGAGCCGGCTTCACGTTGGTCAGGGCCTCGTGGAACACCTTCAACGGGTCCTGGCCGCTCCGGGCCTGGATCTTGTCAAGGGCGCCATAAACAATCGCTTCGGCGGCGGACTTCTTGCCATCGAACATGAGGCAATTCATGAACTTGGCAACGACGAAATCGCCGAACTTGGCGTCGGGAGTGATCTCGCGCTTTTCGGCGGCGTGACGACGGGACATCTGTGACGAACTCCTTACTTCGGACGCTTCGCGCCATACTTCGACCGGCGCTGACGGCGGTCCTTAACACCCTGCGTATCGAGGGTACCACGGATGATATGGTAGCGAACGCCCGGCAAATCCTTCACACGGCCGCCGCGGATCATCACCACCGAGTGTTCCTGGAGGTTATGGCCCTCGCCGGGAATGTAGCTGGTGACTTCGAAGCCGTTGGTCAGACGCACGCGGGCAACCTTACGAAGCGCCGAGTTCGGCTTCTTCGGGGTCGTGGTGTAAACGCGGGTGCAAACGCCGCGCTTCTGCGGGCAGGCTTCAAGCGCCGGCACCTTGTTACGATCCTTCTCCGGGGTACGCGGCTGGCGGATCAGCTGGTTAATCGTAGGCATACGGTCTCTTTCCCCTCGCAGGAATGGCGCAACCAAGATGAAAGGTCACCGGCAGCCTGACTACCGGGCCTCTTCGGGTATCGGTCGCCGACCCGTCCGGCGTTAACATCGTTGTTTCGCTAATCGGCGGACGACGGTGTCATGGCCCGTCGCCAGCCACCGGTCCCCCGGGAGGCCCGCATCCTATTTATCCGCTCTCCCCCCGTCAAGAGAAACTGAGTCCAGAAACCGGCACACGCAGTTCCGGACCCGGCTCTCTTGGGGTGGGCGAACGAATCCGGGATCAGCAATCGGCCCCAGGCTTACGCGTGCGCAGGAACTGGAAGAATTCGACACCCTCGCGCAGGCGACGCTTCATCATATCCCAGTCCTGAACCATCTCCAGGACAATTTCACCGATCTTCGACGGGCGGAAATAAAACGCCTTATAGAAATCGGCGACGGCAGAGAAGATCTCCTCCGACGACAGATGCGGGTAGTGCAGTGCCGCCATCTGCCAGCCATCCTGGCGCAACAACCCTTCGTCCTGCTTGAACCATCCGTTGTCAATCGCCTGACGGAACAGCTCTGTCCCCGGATAGGGAGCCGCCATCGACACCTGGAGGGTCCGCGGATTGACTTCCTTGGCAAAAGCCAGGGTCTGCTGGATCGTCTCGCGGGTTTCGCCCGGCAAGCCGATAATGAAGGTGCCGTGAACGATGATCCCCAACTCGTGGCAATCCTTGGAGAACTGCCGCATGATGTCGAGGCGCAGCCCCTTACGGACATTGTTGAGAATGTCCTGAACACCGGATTCATATCCGACCAGCAACACACGCAGGCCGTTGGCCTTCAGCACTTCCAGGGTCTTGCGCGGGATGTTGGCCTTGGCGTTACAAGACCACGGAATCCCCAACTTACCGATACCGCGGGCAATTTCCTCAACCCGCTCCAGGTCATCGGTGAAGGTGTCGTCGTCGAAAAAGAATTCCTTCACTTCGGGGAACATTGCCCGAGCCTGGGTCACTTCCTCGATCACGCTGGCAGGCGTCCGGGCGCGGTAAGAGCGTCCGCCGATCGTCTGCGGCCACAGACAGAAGGTGCATTTCGACCGACATCCCCGCCCGGTATAGAACGACATGTAGGGATGCTTGAGATAGCCGATGAAATAATCTTCAATCTTCAGATCGCGACGATAAACCGGCGAGACGAACGGCAGCGCGTCCATGTCGGTGATCAGGGCGCGATCCTTGGTGTTGACCACCGCCCCATCAACGCCGCGGAACGTCAGGCCATCGATCTCGGCGAACGGCTTGCCTTCGGCGATCTCGACAATGGTGTAGTCGAATTCGTTGCGGGCAATGAAATCGATCGCGGGCGAAGCCAGCAACGACGGCTCGGGCACAGTGGCGACATGCGCGCCGACCATGCCGATCATCAGGTTGGGGTTGGCGGCCTTGAACGCCTCGGCAACCTTAACCTCGGAAGCGAAGGTGGCGGCACTGGCATAGATCACCAGCAGTTCGAAATCCTTCGCTAACGGCAAGATGTCGGCCAGGGTCTGGCCGTGAGCCGGAGCATCGACCAGCTTCGAATCGGGAACCAGCGCCGCGAGCTGGCCAAGCCAGGTCGGATACCAGAAAGAGCGAACTTCACGCTTCGCCTGATAGCGGGCACCGGCGCCGCCGTCGAACCCTTCGAGCGAGGGTGGATTGAGAAACAACGACTTCTTCATGAGGCTAACCCCTCGACAGGCTCTAGAGTACCGTCACGGCGGACGACAAAACGGCGGCCACGCCATAGCACAGTCCGCCCCGCCGATGCGACAGCATAGACGGCGACAGAAAGAATTTCCCGCAACGCCAGATCGGTCAGATCGGCGCGCGGCAGACCAAAAGCAGCTTCCTCGGCCCGTACCGCCCACAGGCGGCAGGCCGAAGCCGCGCCCAGCACCACCAGCCCCACGCCGACACTACCCGCGACCAACGAGACACCGGCTGCAAGCAGGGCCAGCCCAAACGGCTGGGTAATGATCGAAGCAAAGTAACCGGCGCGGTCAATCGAAGCGATGGTCCGCGCCCAACGAATTTCGTGATCGAACAGCGTTCTCAGATCGGGCTCGGTGACGACAATATCGACCGGACGAGCCGCCAGGGCAATTCTGAGTCCCTGGGCCCGCGCCATCGCTCCCAGCGCCCAATCGTCAGCCAGCAGATCGGCGACGGCATCCAATCCGCCGCCCCGTTCCAGCACCGACCGCCGGATCGCGATCGAGGCACCGAAGCAACCGTCGCAACGGCCCAGCGCCCGAGCAACCAGAGCCGAGGGCAGGAAGCCGTGATTGATCCCCAGCGCACCGATACGGCTCCACAATCCCTCGCCGAAACGACCGACGTAAAGGCTGGTGACCACTCCGACCGTGGGATCGGCAAATGGTGCGACCAGATCGTCGAGATAGCCGCGATCAACCCGGACATCGCTATCGGCGACAACGATCAGATCGTGACGGGCCTCGGGCCACATCGACAGCAGATTGGCGACCTTGCGGTTGCGCGCGGGGCCACCGGGCCGCACCACAACCATAACCTCGCCCCCAGGCGGCGGCGCAGGCAGCGCCCGCACGACATCAAGTGCAGAATCGGACGGATCGCCAACGCCGAACAGAACCTGAAACGCCGGATAATCTTGGCGCAGAGTAGACTCAAGTGCCGTATCCAAACCGGCCTCAGCACCATGGAGCGGCTTCAGCAGACTGACCGGAGGGCGTTCGACCGGAACCAACCGCGATGCAGCGGCAAACCGCCGAACCAGAATCGCGGCGGCGATTTGGTAAACGCATCCGGCGCCGACCAACGCGGTCAGCAGCCAGAACAACATACTAATCATGCGTCAGTTTCCACCCTGAGCGCGGGTCTGGGCGTCAAGAGTCTCGATCAGCCCGTCCAATCCCTTGGCGCGATAAATCGATAAGAACTCGGAACGGCGAACCGCCACCTGACTGACCGTTCCCTGATAATAAACGTCAACAATCCGCCAACGCCCCTGATCCTCACGCAGCAGATAATCGATCGCGACCGGCTCGCTATCCTTGGGGACGATCTTGGTCGGCACGATCACCGCCCCCTGAGTCGATGCCCGCGCCTCTCCAACCTCGAACCGCTCGCCATTCCAATCGTCGAACTGAGCGGCATAGGTCGCGACGGAAAAGCGGGTATAGGCATCGGACAGCCGCAACGCCTCTTCCGGCGCCATTTTGGCAGCCGCCGCCCCCAATGTCGCCCGTGTCATCGCCGCCATATCGTAAGCCGCTGCCACTGCCGGGCGCAGCTTTTCGACCCGTCCATTGAACCCCAGCTTTTGCCCGGTCTTCATCACATCGAGCAGGCGATCGTTGAAGGTGGCGATGACCGCCTCGGCCTCTCCCGCCCGTGCCGGAGCCGACAGGCCCGCAACCAGGATGACGAGCGCCAGAATCGCGGCGACAAAACCCGGCTTCATGGGAAACCTCATATTCATTCTCATGACCGCAGCCCATAGCACATCCTGCGGCCCCGGCGCCATCGGCGCGTTGCGGACCGACGTTCCGTCGTTGAACTTGACGACGACCGGCCTGTATGATCCGCCACCCGCCAGAAACGCCCGGCGGCCCCGCCAACAACCCGAGTCGAAATCCGTGGCAGTCCCCCTTAAACAGACCCTGCGTATCGGCGCTTATGTTCTGCGCCAGCACCTTTCCGGCGCCAAGCGCTATCCCTTGGTGCTGATGATGGAGCCTCTGTTCCGCTGCAACCTCACCTGCGCCGGCTGCGGAAAGATCGATTATCCCGACGACGTGCTGAACGCCCGCCTGTCCGTGGCCGATGCTCTGGCCTCGATCGACGAGTGTCCGGCCCCGGTGGTGGTGATGGCTGGCGGTGAGCCGTTGCTCCACCGCGAGATGGACCGGATCGTTCGCGGAGCCTTGGCGCGGGGTAAGTTCGTCTATCTGTGCACCAACGCCCTGCTGCTCGAAAAGAAGCTCGATCAGTTCGAGCCGAACCCGGCCTTCACCTGGACCGTCCACCTGGACGGCAACCGTGAGGACCACGACCACGCGGTATCGCGCGACGGCACTTTCGATCAGGCGGTAGCGGCGATCAAGGCGGCACGGGCGCGGGGCTTCCGCGTCAATATCAATTGCACCCTGTTCAACAACGCCGACCCGGCGCGGATGGCCGAGTTCTTCGACTTTGCCCATTCGATCGGGGTCGAGGGAATCACCCTGTCGCCGGGCTACGCCTACGAACGCGCCCCCGACGGCCAGCACTTCCTGACGCGGCGGACGACCAAGGATTTGTTCCGCACCCTGTTCCGGTTGGGCAAGGGGCGCGGATGGAAGTTCACGCAATCCTCGCTGTTCCTCAACTTCCTTGCCGGCAACGAAACCTATGCCTGCACGCCGTGGGGCAATCCGACCCGCAACGTGTTCGGCTGGCAGCGTCCGTGCTATCTGCTGGGCGAAGGTTATGCCCGCACCTACAAGGAACTGATGGAAGAAACCGACTGGGAGTCCTACGGCACCGGCAAGTATGAAAAATGCGCCGATTGCATGGTTCACAGCGGCTATGAACCGACCGCCGTCACCGACACCTTGAATCATCCACTGAAAGCGGCACGGGTCGCGCTGTTTGGGCCGCGCACCGAGGGGCCGATGGCTCCCGATCTTTCGCTCGACAATCAGCGTCCGGCGGTTGACCGCTACGCCGAAGTGTTGGAAGAAGGGCGGGCCTTGCTGAAAACCGATCCGAGCTAAAGGGTTCGATCGGTGAGACTCGCAAGCGAGTCCGGGCAACCGCCCGGATCGCCTGCGGGCAGCCACCCCAAATCGGAATGAATTTAAAGCCCGAACGCCGGTCCCAGACCGCCGAGAGCAACGCGCAGGGCCGAGTGTGCCGTGTGAGAGTCAAGTCCGACCCGGATCAGGTCGGGCAATTCCCACGGCTTTAGCGCAAGGCGGCCGATAACGGCGAAGGGACGGGACTTTCCATCGGGACCAATCCCGGCCAGGGCCGATGATGGCAAAGACAAATCGGCGGCATCGGCCACGGCACGGATCACCGCGAATGGACGCCCCGCCGCTGCCGCGACACGGGCCACCGCGCCGCTTTCCATATCGACGACCCGCGCCCCACTGGCGACGAATAACGCCTGTTTCGCGCCCCGCCCAACCACAGGACCGGCAGACGCATGGATCAATCCGCTCTGCGAATGCGGGATCGCGTTGAGCAACCGGCACATCCAGACCTGATTGGTATCAAGGGTTTCGTCGCCATCCTGGACGGCGGTGCCGATAACGATCTCGCCTGGAACCAGCGCCGGATCGAGGCCGCCGCCAATCCCCAGACTGAGCAGCGCCTCGGCCCCCTCGTCGAGCAGACGGCGGGCCTCGGAGGCGGCGCGGGCGCTGTCTGCTCCCGCGACGCCAATCCGGGTTCCGGGCGGCAACAGCGCCGCCTCGGACTCCATTCCGACGATCACCCCCACCGCCACCTGGCCGGGCACGCCGTCCAGCCAACAGGCGGCGGGGAAACCAGCGCTGTCTGCCTCAGAGGGCATGCAGTACCGGCCCGGCATTGCCGGTGGTCAGGTTACGATAGCGCGCCAACGCCCATACCGGGAAGAACTGCCGGTAGCCGTGATAGCGCAGGTAAAACACACGGGGGAAACCAACCGCCGTGTAATGCTCCTCGTCCCACAACCCTTCTTTGGTGCGGGTGTTGACGAGATACGCAATGCCACGCGCCACCGCCGGATTTTTGGCCTCGCCCACCGCCATCAGACCGAGCAAAGCCCAAGCGGTCTGAGACGGAGTGCTGACGCTGGCCTCGCCATGCGGCTCGCCATCCCAATAGGAACGACCGTCCTCACCCCAGCCGCCGTCCTCGCGCTGCTTCGACAGAAGCCATTCGACTCCCTTGCGGATCGCGGGATGGTCGTGCTCTACCCCGGCGGCGTTCAATGCCGTCAGGGCCGACCAGGTGCCATAAACGAAATTGGTGCCCCAGCGGCCGAACCACGAGCCATTTGGCTCCTGTTCCTTCAGCAGATAGGCCACACCTTCCTTTGCCACCGGATCGCTCTGGCGTTCGCCCAGCACCGACAGCACCGAGACACAACGCGCCGAGACGTCGGCGGTCGGCGGATCGAGCAGAGCACCGTGGTCGGCGAAGGGAATGTGGTTAAGGTAATGAGCGGTGTTCTCGGCGTCGAATGCACCCCAACCACCGTCCTCGCTCTGCATCCCACGCAGCCACACCGCACCCTTTTCGATGGAATCGGCATAGCGTTGCGGGTCGATCCGGTCGAGTGCCGCCATCACCACGGCGGTATCGTCAACATCGGGATAATGCGGGTTGGCGTACTGGAACGCCCAGCCGCCAGGAGCCAGACCGGGACGGCGCACCGCCCAGTCACCCACAAAATCGGTGACCTGACGCTCGACCAGCCAATCGGCGGCGCGCCGGACTGACTGTTCAGCCTCCGGCCCACCAGCCTCGAGCAGGGCATGGGTCGCCAGCGCCGTGTCCCACACCGGCGACACGCAGGGCTGAACCCAGGCGCGGTCGCCCTCCTCAACCACCAGATTGCGGATCGATTTCTTGGCAGTCACGACACGGGGATCGTCCTTCGGCACGCCCAGCAGGTCGTACATCAGAACGGCATTGACCATCGCCGGGAAGATCGCGCCCAGTCCGTCTTCGCCATTGAGGCGCTCATCGACGAAGGCGACCGCCCTCTCGACCGCAAGACGGCGCAGGCCCTGCGGGAAATAAGGCTGAACCTGATGCAGCACACGGTCGAGGCCACGGAAAACATAGGCCCAGTGCGAACGCGGCTTGTCGATATACCAGTTGGTCACCTGCTCGGGCGGCGTGGTGAACAACTCGGGAATACCGATCTTCAGCGGGTTACGCGCCTGGGGACGCAGGCTCATCAGCACGATCAGCGGCGCGATCACCGTGCGCGACCAATAGCTGACCCGATCGAGATGGAACGGGAACCAGCGCGGCAGCAGCATGATCTCGACCGGCATCACCGGCACGCCTTTCCACGGAATCTGACCGAACAGGGCCAGCAGGGTCCGGGTGAAGACATTGCTGGTGGCGGCACCGCCATGAGCCAGAATCGCCTCGCGCGCCCGCTTCATGTGCGGGGCATTGATATCGTCGCCGATCGCCTTCAGGGCGAAATAGGCTTTAACCGAGGCGCTGATATTGAATTCGCCACCGTGGAACAGCGGCCAGCCACCATGCGTCTTGTCCTGGATGTCGCGCAGATAAACACCGATGCGGCGTTCAAGAGGCGGGTCCCGCTCATCGAGATAATGCAGATAGAGGACAAACTCGGACGGAATGGTGGCATCGGCCTCCAGCTTGAACACCCAATGACCATCTTCCTTCTGGCTGGACATCAAGGCGGCGGCAGAGCCACGCACCGCATCTTCCAGCCGGTCGGCGGCAATGGTGGAGTCGTTGGATCGCGGTTTCACTTCACTCGCAAACACGTCGGACCTCATAAAACAGAAACGGGGCACTCCGGTGCGGTCTGTCAGACCAGCCCGTGGCGCAGCACACACCAGAGTTTGACTCCGGCAGGCAAACGGACCGGGGGAAGACGAGGCTGGAAGCCTTCGGCCTCCAGACGACGGTAAATCCCACGATACATTTCCTTCATCAAAGTCGCCGGACGCATCGTCCGGCGCGAACATTCGGCCATCGCCCGATCGGAATCATTAAATTGCTGCACTGCAATTATGGCGATATCGCGGCACACCGCTCCCAGGGCCGGATGGGCCAGAACCTCACGCGGATCATGGCTGTCGATACCGTGCGCGGTCAGCACCTCGTCGGGCAAATAAAGCCGACCGATCTCGGCATCGACTGCGACATCGCGCAGAATGTTGGTCAATTGCAGGGCCATGCCGGTTGCGTTGGCGACAGCCTGACCCTGGGGGCGGTCTTCACCAAACACCCGCACAGACAGCCGCCCCACCGCCGAAGCAACGCGGTCGCAATACAGCTCAAGAGCGGCCATCGTCGGACGGACCATCGCGGTGCCGATATCCATCTCGCAACCATCGATCACCGCCAGGAAGTCCTCCTGCGGTAGGTTGTATTCCGCCACCGGACCGGCCAGCGCCACCAGAATCGGGTGGGTCACCGGCTGACCGGCATAAAGCCGACCGATCTCGACACGCCACCATTCGAGTTGGCAGCGTTTCTCGACCGGATCGCCCGGCTCGTCGGCGATGTCGTCAACCTCGCGACAGAACGCATAGACGGCGTACATGCCAAAGCGGCGCGGCAGTTCCAACAGCCGCATCCCCCAATAGAACGATGAGCCCGAGGCCTTGACCTTGGCCGCCATCTGTTCGTAGAGGGCGGGATCGACCGCGATCATGACTCTGCTCCCGTCCGGTGATCCTGAACCCGCCCTTTCCAAGCACCGCCCCGTCCCCGCCAGTACTGAACCGCTGAATCGATCGTGGCACCCAGATAGAACAACGCCACCAGCGGCAGAGCCACCGACCACGCGGATGGCAGACCATAGGTGCGAACCATCGGCGCATAAGCGATGCTCATCGCCCCCCAGGCGATCAGACCGAACAAAGCGGCGGGACCACCTGACAGGACCAGCAGCGGCGGCGCGACAAACACCAGAAGCATCGCCAGGACCGTCCCCGCCAGCAACAACGGCGAATGGTTCAACTGAGAATAGGCCGAACGGGAAATCATCTTCCACAGTCCGGACGGACCGCTATAGCGGCGCGAACTGGCCGTTTCACGCGACAGGTCGAGATGGATGCGCCGCCCGGCGCGCTTGACCGCCGCCGCCAGGGTGCAATCGTCGATCAGAGCATTGCGGATCGCGGCGACACCGCCAATATCGTCCAACGCCTGGGGCCGGATCAGAACATAGCCGCCGGCTGCCGCCGCGGTCGTGCGCGATGCATCCGACACCCACGCGAAGGGGTAAAGCATCCGAAAGAAGAATACAAAGGCCGGGATCACCGCCCGTTCCCAGAACCCATCGGTGGGAAGGCGTACCATCAGCGAGGCCATATCGAGCCGGGCGGCAATCAGACGCGCCACCTGACGACGCAGTTCGAACGGCGCGTGCTCGATGTCGGCATCGGTCAACAGCAGCAAGTCGAGGCCGGGGTGACGCGCCCGTGCGGTCGCGATACCATGATTCTGCGCCCACATCTTTCCCGCCCAACCCGGCGGCAGATCGGGCGCGGCCACAACGGTCAGCCGGTCGGCGGCACCAATCGCACGGGCGGCGGCACGGGCCAGGTCGGCGGTACCGTCGCTGCTGTGATCGTCCACCACCACCACCGACAACGTGCCGGGATAATCCTGCGACAGCAGAGTTGTCACGGTCGAACCGATACACTCGACCTCATCGCGGGCGGGGATCACCGCCACCACCTCGGGCCAGCCATCTGGCTCGGGCACCGTAACGGGCGGTTCTACCCGCCAGAACCCACCGCGCAGGGTCAACAACCAGCCCCAGGCACCCAGCCCGGCCAAACCGGCAATTGTCGTGAGACTCATGAACGCACCTGACCGTTGGAACGGAACCAAGCCACGGCATCCGCCAGAGCCAGATCGGCCGAGCGATGACGGTAGCCCAATTCGGCTTCGGCCTTGGCCGAAGAGAAAAACATCCGCCAGCGCGCCATGCGCAGACCGTCAACGGTCACGAACGGCTCGCCTCCAGCGAGGCGGGACCAAGCTTCGGCGGCCACCGCCAGCGGAAACAACGGCAGACGCGGCAGGCGCACCGACGGCGGCCGCCGCCCGGTCAGCCGGGCGATTCGGGCCAGAATCTCGGCCAGCGGCAAATCGTCGCCACCCAGGATATAGCGCTCGCCGATACGACCACTCTCCATCGCCAGCAGATGACCTTCGGCCACATCCTCGACATGGACCAGATTAAGGCCGGTATCGACATAGGCGGGCATCCGCCCGGACGCCGCCTCGACGATCATCCGCCCGGTCGGCGTCGGCTTGACATCGCCCGGCCCGATCGGAGTCGAGGGATTGACGATCACCACCGGCAACGCCTCTTCGGCAGCCATCCGGCGCACCTCGGCCTCGGCCAGGAATTTCGAGCGCTTGTAGGGACCAACCATGTCGGCAATCGTGCTGGGCGTCGTCTCGTCAGAAACGCCGCCGGGAGCATGACCCAGAGTCGCGACCGAACTGGTATAAACGATCCGCTCGACACCCTCGGCCAAGGCGGCCCGCATCAGTTCCCGCGTGCCATCGACGTTGGCGCGCATCATCGCCGCCTCGTCGGGAACCCACAGACGGTAATCGGCAGCGGCATGATACAGCCGGTCGCAGCCGGAGACGGCCCGCCGAAGCGAGGCGGCATCCTCCAGACTTCCCTCGGCGAGTTCAATGTCAAGACCGGCAAGATTACGGCGATCCGAACCAGAACGGGCCAGCACCCGCACGGCCTGACCGCGCGCGAGCAAGGCCCGGACGATGGCCGAGCCGACAAAACCGGTTGCCCCGGTGACAAGACAGATACTATTCATGCGCATACAATCCATCGCGCCCGAGCGATGTTCCGCCCGGGCGTTCGGGTGGTTAGTTACATCTTTTGTGTTGGCATCCGCCACAGTTTCTTTGAAGCTGCCGTGGAATTCGCCTGATCGTAATAAGGGAATTTTGAGCTAAAATGCTGGCATCAAGTCTGATCGGCGGCGCGCTGGCCGCTGGAGGGTTTGCCTATCTCGGTCTGGCGTTCCGCTATGTCGGTCGCGCCCTGCCCCCGGCAGCCGCCACCGACTGGAAACCGCCTGTCACGGTGATGGTCCCCGCCCATGGACAAACTCCACGGCTGGAAGAGTGTCTGCGGTCGATCTGTTCTCAGGATTATCCGACGCTTCAGGTCGTGTTCGGCCTGCATGCGGAAGACGATCCGGCGCGGGCGGTGATCGAACGGATTCAGGCCGAGTTTCCTAACCTCGACACCACCTTGGTCATCAATAGCCGTCGCGCCGGGTCAAATCCGAAGAACGCCAATCTGGCCAATATGTATCCGGCGGCCAAATACGATATCCTGGCGATGATCGACAGCGACGTGCTGATCCGACCTGATTTTCTGGCCAAATTCATCCAGCCGCTCGCCAATCCGGCCACCGGCGGGGTCACGGCGCTGTATACCGGCAGCCCCGAACCTAATCTGGCGTCGCGGGTCGGCGCGCTGTTTCACTGTGACTGGTTCATTCCCTCGGTGCTGGTCGATCTGGCCCGACGCGACATGGACATCTGTTATGGCGCCGCGATCGCCGTCACCCGCAAAGCGCTGACCGATATCGGCGGGTTCGAGGCGATGGCCGACGCGGTGGCCCAGGATTTCGTGTTCGGGTACGAACTGCACCGCAACGGCTACCGGGTTGAGCTTTCATCATCGACGGTTGCAACCGTGGTGGCCGAACCGAGCTTCTCGGCCCTGATGTCACACGAATTGCGTTGGAACCGGGCAATCCGCGCCATCCGACCGATGGAACATTTCCTGTCGATCTTCATGAGCCCGCTTGGGCCGATGCTGCTATTGGTCCTGTTCGGTTGGCCGCTGTGGATGGCGTTGCCGGTGATCGTGCTGCACATCGCGCTGCGTATCCGGCTGCATCATCTGCTGCGAGAACGCTTCGACCTGCCCCCGGCTGAACCGCTGCTGGTTCCGCTGCGCGAACTGGTCAATTTCGCGATCTGGCTGCGGACCCCGCTCGGGCGCAAGGTGCAGTGGGATGGCCGCGTCCTTGTCACCGGCGACGGACTTCGGATGAAGCAGGCCGATTAATAACCACGTTCAGAGCAACGGACGGTAGATGTCGCATCGCGGCCTCTACCGTCTGGGCCACGAGAGAAACGCGGGCCACCCCAGGTCAGGGGGCGTATTCGGCCATACAATTCGGCGTTTCCCACACACGGAGCGCCACCAGCCGGGCCGCACCGCCCGAGCGTTCGACCACCGGAGCCGCCAGAACCTCGAACCAATGGCGGGCCAACGCCTCGGCGGTGGGGTGGAACGGTACGACGTAAATCTTCGAGCCGAGACGGGTATCCGAAGTCAGAGCGGCACCGTCGCGTGCCACGGTTTGAGCCAATCTGGCCCGCCACACCACCGGGTCGGCACCGTTCGGCGCGAACAGGTCGAGCAGTGCGGCATCGCTCAACGCGACGATCAGGCCGTGATCGCAAAAAGCATCGATGCGGCTCATCATCTCGTCCTTGAGGAAGGCGAAATCGAGCGCCATGTCGGTTTGCTCGCCACCGTCATGCAATGCATCGGCGGCGCATTCAGCCTCGATCCCATAGCGATGGCCGTGCAGGTTGCGGCATTTCGAGCCGTGCGTGGCGATGCGGTGACCGGCATCGATCTCGATGCGGCGGCGGATATGAAACACGGACATCAGCGAAGCCCCAGACTCTTGTGAAGTTGCAGCCCCAGCCGCCAGCGCGGACGGGACAGGCAATGACGCAACGCGGCGTCGGTGTTGGCCGCCCGCTCCGGGCCGTCCATCGGCTGAAGCAGGAAGTGGGTGAAGTCCAGATGCTCGAAATCCTCGGGCGCGGCTCCGACCTGGGGATAGACCAGCTTCAGTTCGTCACCACGGGTCACCACGAGATCGGTTCCGGCTTTGGGGCTGACGCAGACCCAATCCAGCCCCGATGGCAGCGGGAGCGTTCCGTTGGTCTCGACTGCCACCGCGAAGCCACGGCGATGCAGGGCCGCGATCAGGGCGTCGTCCAACTGTAACCCCGGCTCGCCGCCGGTGACGATCGCCAGCCGGTTCACGCCATCTTGGGCCGGCCACGCCGCGGCAACCGCATCGGCGAGCGACTCGGCGTCTCCGTAGCGCTCTCCACCGACGAAATCGGTATCGCAAAAGCGGCAGCGGGCCGTGATACGGTCGGCTTCGCGCCCGCTCCACAGATTACACCCGGCAAAGCGCAGGAATACCGCGACCCGCCCGGATTGGACTCCTTCGCCCTGAAGCGAGGCGAAGATTTCTCGTACAATATAGGTCATGTTCCGCCTCAGCCGCGTGGCGGCCTGGCCCCGTCGCCGGCCAGGGCCTGCCACAGAGCCAGCGCGGCAATCGTCGCGGTCTCGGCCCGTAGAATGCGCGGCCCCAGCCCGACCGGACGGACAAAGAGGCGCGACACCAATAACGCCCGCTCCTCGGGCGCAAAGCCGCCTTCCGGCCCGATCAGCAGCGCCACCGGCCCTTCAACCCAGCCCGCGGCCAGACCGGCCAGCGGTTCACCGCCGCCCGTCTCGTCAAGGAACAGCAGGGTCCGCCCCTCTGGCCAGCCCGCCAGAATCCGTTCCAGCGGAGCCGCTTCGTTCAAAAGCGGCAGGGTCAAACGCTCACATTGCTCCGCCGCCTCGATCATCCGGGCGCGCAGCCGATCGCCATTAACCCGATGAGCAACGGTGCGGCGGGTAAAGACCGGCCAGAACAGCGTTGCTCCCAACTCCGCGACTTTTTCCGCCACCAGATCGGTGCGGTCACGCTTCAACGGTGCCGCCAGCAGCCACGGATCGAACCGGGGTTCAGGCTCGGCCGATTGAGGGCGAACCATCTGCTCGGGGATCAAAATCCCACCAGACCGGCCCAGCCGGTCGATACGGGCCAGCCATTCGCCGTCGGTGCCATTGAACAGCAGCACAGTCTCGCCCGGTTCGGCGCGCATCACGGAGGACAGATAATGAGTCTGTTCGCGTTCCAACGCCACCGCAACACCGGCGGACAATGGAACCTCGACGAACAAACGCAGGCGGGGACGGGGGGGAATATCGGTCATAAACGCCGTTCTACGACGAAGCGCCCTCTCGCGGCAACTAATGTCCCTCAGTCGCTTCGCTTCAGTTCATAGCCTCAGGCGCCGGCACTCACTCCGTTCGCTTGGCTTTCGCGCGGACGACCGCGCGGGCGCTCAATGCGCCAGTCGCTTCGCTTCAGTTCAGAGCCTCAGGCGCCGGCACTCACTCCGTTCGCTTGGCTTTCGCGCGGACGACCGCGCGGGCGCTCAATGCGCCAGTCGCTTCGCTTCAGTTCATAGCCTCAGTCACCAGTACCCGTTCGTCTCTGAACGACCACGCTTGACGCTGGAGCCGTGCGGGCTTATGTCCGAAGCTGGCATGCTTTTCTCGAAAGACCTCTCCCCATGGCCCTTCTGCCCATCTTCACCGCCCCCGATCCGATCCTTAAACAAAAGGCCCGGCGGGTCGAGACGGTCGACGAACGGGTTATTACCCTGATGAACGACATGCTCGAAACGATGTACAAGGCTCCGGGGATCGGCCTTGCCGCGCCCCAGGTCGGGGTGTCGGATCGGATCGTCGTGATCGATATCGGCAAGACCGAAGCGGATCGTCAGCCGATTCGCATGATCAATCCCGAGATCATCTGGGCTTCGGAGGAAGAAAACGTCTATGAGGAAGGGTGCCTGTCGGTCCCCGAGAATTACGCCAAGGTGGTCCGCCCTCGTCAGGTTCGGGTGCGCTATCACGATGAGACCTTCGCGAAAATCGAGATCGACGCCGACGGATTGCTTGCCACCGTGATCCAGCATGAAATCGATCATCTCGACGGGATTTTGTTCATCGACTATCTGTCATCGCTCAAGCGCCACATGATTTTGCGCAAGGTGGCGAAGCTGCGCAAAGAGGCCGAAGTCTGATGAAACTGGTATTCATGGGGACGCCCGATTTCGCCGTGGCGATCCTTGATTCGCTGCTGTCGGCTGGCCACGAGATCGTCGCGGTCTATTCCCAGCCCCCCCGCCCTGCCGGACGCGGGCACAAGGAACAGCCTTCGCCGGTTCACGCTTTCGCCGCCACGCGCGGGCTTGCGGTTCGCACCCCGCTGACCCTGCGCTCGCCCGAGGAGCAGGCCGCGTTCGCCGCGCTGAACGCCGACGCCGCTATTGTCGCGGCTTATGGCCTGATCCTGCCCCAAGCCGTGCTCGACGCACCGCGCCATGGTTGCCTGAACGTCCACGCCTCACTGCTGCCACGCTGGCGAGGGGCCGCGCCGATCCAACGCGCCATCCTGGCTGGCGATGTCGAAAGCGGCGTCACCATCATGCAGATGGAAGCCGGGCTTGATACCGGACCGATCCTCCTGCTTCGCTCCCTGCCGCTGCCACCCGACGTCACCGCACCCTGGCTGCACGACCGTCTGGCCGAGCAAGGCGCCGGATTGATCGTCACGGCGCTGGAGAAGCTGGGCGATGGAACCCTGACCGCCCGTCCCCAGCCCGAGGAAGGTACGATCTATGCTGCCAAATTGACCCGCGACGAGGCCCGGATCGACTGGACCCTGCCTGCCCGCCAGATCGAGCGCCAAGTGCGCGCGCTCAATCCCTGGCCCGGCGTGTGGTTCGACCTCGGCGGCGAGCGGATCAAGGTTCTGAACGCCACGGTCGAGACCGGCCAGGGCCAGCCCGGCACCGTCCTTGACGACGGCCTGCGGATCGCCTGCGGTACCGACAGCCTGCGTCCGCTCCGGGTGCAACGCCCCGGAAAAGCACCGATGGAAGCGATAGAGATGCTGCGCGGCCATCCCGTCACCGTTGGGACCGTTTTGGGCTGATGCCGCGCTATCGCTTGCTGGTCGAGTATGACGGCTCGTCCTATAATGGGTGGCAACGCCAGGACCACGGTACATCGGTTCAGGGCGCGATTGAGGCTGCTGCCGCCAAACTGTGCGGCGAAGAGGTCACCCTTTATGCCGCCGGACGCACCGATGCCGGGGTTCACGCCACCGGACAGGTGGCTCATCTCGATCTGCCCCGCTCCTATTCCGGTGAGACCGTTCGCGACGCGATCAATTTCCACCTGAAGCCGAATGCGATCGCGATCCTGGCCGCCGAAGAAGCAGAGGACGGTTTTCACGCCCGCTTCTCGGCGATTGGGCGGTCATATCTGTACCGTATCCTCAACCGGCGTTCGGCTCCGGCGCTCGACCGCCACCGCGTGTGGTGGGTCGCTGCGTCGCTTGATGCCGAAAGAATGGCGGAAGCGGCAACCCGACTGCTCGGGCACCATGATTTCACCAGCTTCCGCGCCGGATGCTGTCAGGCAAAAAGCCCGAACAAGACCCTGGACCGCCTCGACGTCACCCGGATCGGCGATGAGATTCACATCGTCGCCGAAGCCCGCTCATTCCTCCATCATCAGGTCCGCAACATGGTCGGCACCCTGAAGCTGGTCGGCGACGGCAAATGGACCCCGGACGACGTTACCCGCATCCTAGGCGCCCACGATCGTGCCAAGGCCGGACCGACCTGCCCCGCCACCGGACTGATTTTGACCGGGGTTGTCTATCCCCAGCCACCGGGATGGACGGCAAAGCCACAGGGAACTCCACCGCCCGCCTTATAACAACCCCATCGCCTTGAAGCTGGCATGTCCCTTGCGCCCGACCACCAGATGATCGTGCAGCGCAATACCGACCGCGCCCAGCGCTTCCCGGACCACACGAGTCATCTCGATATCGGCCTTCGATGGCTTCGGGTCGCCGCTTGGGTGGTTGTGCACCATGATCAGGGCGCTGGCATGCAGCGCCAAGGCGCGCCGGACCACCTCGCGCGGATAAAGCGGCGTGTGATCGACCGTTCCGGTCTGTTGCAGCTCATCGGCGATCAGCACGTTCTTGCGGTCGAGGAACAGCAGGCGGAACTGTTCCAGCGGCAAGGTCGCCATCGCGGTATGACAGTAATCGAGCAGCGAATCCCAACTACTGATCACGACGCTGTTGACAATCGGAGCACGGGCAAGACGGATCGCGGATTCACGAACGACTTTCAAGGCCGTCGCGGCGACGTCACCGATCCCATCGACCGATTTCAGATCGTCGGCCGAGGCGGTCAGGACGTCCGCGAAGCTGCCGAAGCGCTTAATCAGCGTCTTAGCCAGAGGCTTGATGTCTTTTTGAGGAATGGCGATGCTCAGCAGCATCTCCAATAATTCGTAATCGGGCAGAGCTTCCGGCGCTTCATGGAAGCGCCACCGCAACCGTTCCCGGTGTCCTTTACGATCAAAACCGTGTTCGTCCATCCGCTCGCTCATCCTTTGCTGGAATGCAGGATGCCAAACGGACCGGGCCAAGGGAAGCGCCGGACATGGGACCAATACGGATGGAAGGAATAAGAACCCCGCCACCGGGGGAAATAAAGCCCCGGTGGCGAAAGGATCACAGCTTGGCGAGGAACGCTTCCAGCCAAGACTGACGGTCCTCAAGCTGGGCAATGTCGTGGTCGAGCCAAGCGACAAGAGCACTGTCGGCACCGCATTCATCAACGCTGCTGCCGCGCAGATCGATCAGACGGGCCAGTTCGGTCTCGACCGCTTCGATCAACAGATCGACCTGAGTCCGACGCTCGGCCGGTTCAAGCAGATCAAGAAAGCGGATCTTCAAGGCGACGACCAGCTTCGAGAGGTCGCTGCCCAGCCGCAACCGGGCCGTCAACAGGGAATGCAGCTCGCGCTGTCCGCCTCGGGTGATCTCAAGAGGAGCGTCGTCCTCCATCCCGGCGCCTTCACGCGCCTCGACCAGCCCTTCGTAACGGAGCAGCTCAATGGAGGTTCCCATCAACTCAAGTGACGGGCCCATCATACGGCTGGTGAAATGACGGACGGCACCGGCCAGTTCGCTATAGCGCATTGGCCGGGACGCAAGGGTACCGAGGGCACAGAGCCTGACGGCTTCTTTTGGTGTCAGTGTGTTGTCTGCGAACATGGCGGGGGGCTCCATGCGAAATTGAACGACTAAAATATACCAACCTTTACCCGACCAGTCGAGTCATTCATTACGAGCGCACAGGAACCACTTGCAAAGCTCGCCCGATTCGTCAAAGTAGCTGCCCGCCGACGATACCGGAGCAAACAAGGGATGCGGGACGAGTCGGTTCCGGTATGGGTTCTCGCCGACGACCGCGCCGGCAATGTTAGCCAGGCGCTGGGCGTTGCCGAGTCCCTCGGCCTCCCCTTCGCCATCAAGACAATCCGCTATAACCGATGGGCCAAGTTGCCCAACCTGCTGCGAGGGGCCGGACTGATCGGCATCCTACCGGACTCGCGCTCGACGCTGATGCCTCCCTGGCCCCGGCTGGTCATCGCGGCCGGACGCCGCACCGCCCCGGTGGCGCGCTGGATCAAGCGGCAATCGGGCGCGATTTTAGCCCAGATCATGGACCCAGGCGCTCCCGGACGCGACGATTTCGACCTGATCGCCATCCCCGCGCACGACCGCCCCCACCCCGCCGCCAATGTCATTGAAATCGTCGGAGCCCCCCACCGGGTCGGCCCGGCCCGACTGGCCGCCGAAGCCAAACGGTGGGAGACCGCATTCGCCACCCTGCCCCATCCCCGGATCGCGGTGATCGTCGGCGGCGCAACCCGGCAACGTCCTTTTTCGGTCGAGATGGCCACGGATTTAGGGCGTCGAGTCGCCGATCTGGCCGCAACGGCGCACGGATCGGTCTTGCTGACCACCAGTCGCCGCACCGGCGCAGCCCAATCCCAGGCCTTGGCGACACAACTGCCCGAGCCGCACTGGCTGCACCTTTACGGCCAGCCGGGCGACAATCCTTATTTCGGCTTCCTCGCTTTAGCCGACGCGATTGTGGTTACCGGCGATTCGGTCAGCATGTGCTGCGAAGCGTGCGCCAGTCCGGCTCCGGTCTTCATCTGGTCGCCGCCGGGCTGGGTTGCGCCCAAGCACGAACGACTACACCGCCTGCTCTACGAACGGAGATTGGCGCGACCGCTTGATGCCATCACCGACCTGTCGCCCTGGGACCGTCCGCGCCTCGACGCGGCCGGCGACATCGCCGCCGCTCTAAACCGGATTCTGGGGCTTCAGACGCCCCCCTGCGCATGAAGCCCCCCTTGGAAACGACATAACCAAGGTCATATGATACCCAGAACCTTTATGGAGGTGGGGGGTGTCGTGCCACGTTTGACGATATCGTTACGGGTCGGCCTGGTGATCCTGCTTAACACTGTCCTGATCGGGATTTCGGTCGGTGTGGCGACGCTTATGGTCCTCAACCGCAATGCCGAACAAGACGCCTATAGCGCCATCGACCGCAACATGCGGGTCGCATGGAAGGATTTGAGGACTCAGGGAAGCGAAATCCGCATCGCCGATGGCCGCCTGCTGGCCGGTAACGTCACCTTGAACGACAATTTCGCCCTGGTCGATTCCATCGTCGCCCAGGTTGGCGGTACTGCAACCGTCTTCATGGGCGACACACGCATCGCAACCAACGTCCGCAAGTCCGATGGCAGCCGCGCGGTTGGAACCCAACTGGCACGCAACGCAGCCCACGAATCCGTTATCGAACGAAATCAGCCTTATCGTGGCATCGTCGATATCCTCGGGGTTCCTTACATCACTGGTTACGACCCGATTCGCGATGCATCTGGATCGGTGATCGGAATTTTATATGTCGGAATGCCGGTTGCGCAGTTCTTCGCCTCGGCCAACGCGGTCAAGACCTGGACCCTGCTGATCTTGATCGGATGCGGCACGGTGGGTCTCGGGCTGGGATTGCTGCTGGCCTATAGAACGATTGTAAGTCCCCTACGGACGATCACCGCATCGATGCGGGATATCGCTCAGGGAAAACTCGGCCAATCCTTGCCGTTCATCGACCGTCCGGACGATATCGGCGACATGGCTCGCACCCTGGAGATCTTCCGCACCAATGCCGCCGAAAACGAACGACTGAACCACGAACAGGACACCCAAGAGGAACGAGCACGCGAAGTGCGTCACGCCGAAATGACAGCGCTGGCCGACGACATGGAGAAACGGGTTCATGGCGTCGTTGCCGAGATCGGCACCTTGACCGACCATCTGCACCGCGCCGCCGACAATCTCGCCGCGAACGCCGACCGGACCGGAAAACAGGGAGCCGCACTGGCCTTGGCCAGCGACACCGCCTTGGCCAATGTCGAGACGGTATCGGCGGCGGGGATCGAACTATCCACCTCAATCCGCGAGATCGCCCGCCAAGTCGAGCAATCGACCGCTATTGCCCGCGAAGCAGTCTCCGAAGCCGCCGAAACAAACCGCAGGGTCGAAGGACTGTCCTCCGCAACCAACCGGATCGGCGAAGTCATCAGCCTGATCAACGGTATTGCCAGTCAAACCAACATGTTGGCGTTGAATGCGACGATAGAAAGCGCACGGGCCGGAGAGGCAGGCAAAGGCTTTGCCGTCGTCGCCCACGAAGTCAAGACTCTGGCCGGTCAAACCGCCCAGGCAACCAACGACATCACCCAGCAGATTTCGGCGGTGCAGGACGGAACCCGCGCCACTGTCGAAGCCATCCATGCGATCGCAGAAACCATCACCCGAATCGATTCATTCTCGACCGCGATCGCCGGAGCAGTCGAGGAGCAGGGGACAGTCACCAGCGAAATCGCCCGCAATGTCGAAGCGGCCAGCCTTGGCGTCCGCGACGTTTCGACCTGCGTCTCCACAGTTGCCCAAGCCGCCGCCGAGACCGGACGAATGGCAAAGGACGTATTTTCCATTGCCGAAAGCCTAAAAAACCATAGCCGCTCCTTGGAAGGAGAGGTGGAACGATTCCTCGCTGAAATAAGATGTAAAGAGTAAATAGTTTACAGACTCTAGGTCTCGACAGGAGACAGCCTCATGCTGCCGCGAAAAATCAATCCTTCACAATCCCTCGCCGCTCGGGTTTCAACCCTGGCTGTCATG
The DNA here is from genome assembly GCF_000294655.1 of Magnetospirillum molischianum DSM 120. Taxonomy (GTDB): domain Bacteria; phylum Pseudomonadota; class Alphaproteobacteria; order Rhodospirillales; family Magnetospirillaceae; genus Phaeospirillum; species Phaeospirillum molischianum. The sequence goes on along the minus strand of NZ_CAHP01000001.1, from coordinate 264,580 downwards.
GGCTTATCCGCTCTGCTTCTCCTTCTCTTGACCCAGACTTGGTCTGAAGAAATCGTCTCTACCGAGCGGAATGAAGCCGAGGCGCATAATCTTCTGTTCAGCCAAAGCCGCGACCTGCGGATCATCGCGTTGGAAATGCGACGCGCGGAAAAGGATTTTCTGCTGCGCAAAGATCCCAAATACGCCGAAATCGCCCTGTCAACGGCGAACCAGGCGGTGGATCTAACCAAACGAATGGCGACCGAACCCCATGCAGAGATCTTCCGCTCCGATCTTGAGGCGATCAGCACCGGACTCGAACGCTATCGCATCGCCTTGCAAACGGTATCCAACAATCTGATCAAACAGGGACTGAGCGAGGAGAAGGGACTGGAGAAGGATCTCCGCAGCGCCGCTCACGCTATCGAGAAAAGCCTTGCCGCCACCAGCTCCGAACCGACTCTGATGGTCCATCTGCTGATGATGCGCCGAAGCGAGAAGGACTTCCTGCTGCGCCATCGCGGAGAATATCTTGAGAAGGTCGCGACGTCGCAACGCGCCTTCCTCGCCACGCTCGACCGCAGCGGCCTAAACGAGAGTCAACGCGCCACCCTGCGGCAGGATGCCGAGAATTACCTCACCACTATAACCGCTTACGGTGCGCTCGATCAGGAAGCCGAGGCGGCTCGCAAGGCACTCAGCGAGAGTTACGCCAGCTTCGGCGACCGCTTTGACCAATTGGGAGAGCGCGCCGGCAAGGAACGCGACGAAGCGCTGCAAAGCGTCGCCGTCACCACCGACAGGGCCACAACATTCACCTGGGTCTTCAGTCTTGCGCTGGCTGTGGTCTTCCTGATGGTCACGCGCTCGGTCGGCCGCTCGATCACCGTGCCGCTGCTCGCCATCACAGACGCGATGCGCAAGATGGCAGAGGGAGCCCGCGATCTTTCCATCGCCCATCAAACCCGTCGCGATGAAATCGGCGACATGGCCCGCTCCCTCGAAGTCTTTCGCCGCGAGTTAACCGAAACCGAGAAGCTCCAGCGCGATGCCGAACAGACGCGCCAGCGCGAACTCGACCGTGCCCAGCGCCGCGACCAATTGACCAGTCGGTTTGACCAAGCGGTTACCCAGGTGATGATCGGGGTCTCCACCGTGGTCGATCAGGTCGCCAGCGCTTCGACCGAACTGAATGCCGCCGCCAGCCTGACCGGCGATCAGAGCGCTTCGGTCGCCCACGCCGCCGAGGAATCCGCCGCCAATGTCCAGACGGTTGCCTCGGCAACCGAGGAATTGGGCGCGTCAACCTCGGAGATCAGCCGCCGGGTCCAGGACACCACCCGCATCTCGCAAATGGCGGTTGAACACACTGCCGAAGCAACCCGCCGGGTTGACGATCTGCAACAGGCCGCTGACCGTATCGGCGAGATCGTCCAAATGATCGAGGACATTGCCGGACAGACCAACCTGTTGGCCTTGAACGCGACAATCGAGGCGGCCCGCGCCGGCGAAGCGGGCAAAGGCTTCGCCGTCGTCGCGGGCGAGGTCAAGGCCCTGTCAACCCAGACCGCGCGCGCCACCGCCGAGATCCAAAGCCAGATCGCCGGGGTCCAGAACAATACCCACGAAGCCGCCGATTCGATCATGCGCGTTCGCGATGTGGTCGGGCAGGTCGATGGCGTCGTCACCTCGATCGCCTCGGCAGTCGAAGAGCAGACCGCCGCGACTCAGGAAATCGCCCGCAACGTCCAAGAAGCCGCCGAAGGCAACGCCGAAGTCAGCCGGGGCATCATCGAGGTGTCGCGCGCGGCGGGACAAACCGGCGATCTTGCCAACCGGATGCATTCGGTTGCCCTGGAACTGGGACAGGTTTCAGCCAAGCTGCGATCCGAGGTCGATAATTTCCTTGGGGGAATCCGGGCGATCTGAGATCGTTTCAACGCGACTGGGAGGACGGCCGACCCCATCGAGAAAAATCCCCACCGCGATGCGAACGTGAGAATCGATTTGCTCGTCGCTCCAATGCGGCACCAACCCTAGAACTTGGCGGACATGCAGATCGCCCAGAACGGCCCCTAGATAAATTTGGGCGATCTCTTCGGGCGAGCCAACATTTTCGCGCACGGACAGGGCGGCGCGGAACCGTTCGGCCAAACGATGTTCAAGCGTGCGGGGGCCGGTATTGAAGAAAAACTCGGCGATCTCCGGTACCCGATGCCCCTCGGCGACGATAATTCGATAGACCGCGATGGTCTCCGGGGCCAACGCGGAATAGACAAAGCGCCGCCCCAGTTCGATCAGCCCGGCTTCGCAGAAGGTGCACGGGCCGCTATCGTCGCCCAGCAACTGCCAGACGGTCGAGGTGACCTCCTCGACCATGGCGCGGAGCAAGCCCGCCTTGCTGCCAAACTGCTCGTAAAGGGTGCTGCGAGATCCCTTGGAACGCTTTAAGATATCGGTCAGGCTAGTGCACTCAAATCCTTTTTCGAGAAACAGCTCCCTGGCGGCATCCAGCATGGCTTGACGGCGGGCTAACCCCCGTCCCTGCGGCTTTGCCTGTGTCATGGTTGGCCTGTCTCTCCTGTCCCTAGGTATATCCCGACGAAAGCGCCTTGATCGAGACTAAACTGTACGGTACGGTACACTGCATAATCAGCGGCGTCCATTCCTTCTCCGATTGGCGTCGCCGAAGTCAAGGATTCCGACAATGCCCTTCCCCCCCAGATTTCCATCCCTGGCTGTTCTCGCTTTTGCCGTGTTGATGACAGCCGGTTGCGACGACAAAAAGCAGTCGAACGCCCCTCGCCCCTCCGGTCCCGTTGAGGTTTCCGCCATCACGGTCGAGCCCGGTCGGGTGGCGCTGACCACTGAATTGCCCGGCCGGACCACAGCCTTCCGCGTTGCCGAGGTCCGACCCCAGGTCAACGGCATCATCTTGAAGCGACTGTTCCAGGAAGGCAGCGAAGTCAAAGCGGGGCAGCAGCTCTATCAAATCGATCCGGCGACCTATCAAGCGGCCGTCAACAGCGCTCAAGCCGATCTCGTCAAAGCCCGCGCCTCCTTGAAGTCGGTTGAAGCCAAGGCATCCCGCTATGAGGATTTGGTGCGGATCAATGCGGTGTCGCGTCAGGATTACGACGACGCCATCGCCAGTCTCGACCAAGCCAAGGCCCAGATCCTGGTCGCGGAAGCAGCGGTACAGACGGCGCGGATCAGCCTGGGCTACACCAAGGTCTTCGCTCCGATCAGTGGCCGCATCGGCAAGTCCAGCGTCACCGAAGGTGCATTAGTCACCGCCAACCAGACCACCAGTCTGTCCACCATCACCCAGTTGGACCCGATCTTCGTCGATGTCAGCCAGTCGAGTTCCGAGTTGCTGCGTTTGCGCCGGACGATTGCAGCCGGTGGCAATGCCGCAACGGCAACCGCACCCGTGACCCTGACCCTGGACGGCACATCTCAACCCTACGACCTGCCCGGTCGGCTCGAATTCTCCGACGTCACCGTCGATCAGAGCACCGGCGCGGTCCAAGTCCGCGCTGTGTTCCCCAATCCGCGCCACGAACTTTATCCAGGCCTGTTCGTCCGCGCCCGCATCGAACAGGGCGTGAAGGAGCAGAGCATTCTGGTCCCGCAGAAATCGCTGGTACGCAGCGCCGATGGTAGCGCCTCGGTCTGGGTCGTCGGTGCCGACAACAAGGTCGCGCCGCGTCCAGTCACGGTCGGTCAGGCGGTCGGCGACAGTTGGATCGTCGAACAGGGGCTGGCCTCTGGCGATCAGGTCGTGACCGAAGGGTTGCAGAAGATCCGTCCCGGTGCTGAAGTCCGCGTCGCTCCCGCCAAAGCGCCCCCTGCGGCTCCCCCCGCCGCTGCCCGCTGATCGGAGAGTCCCCCCATGCCTCGCTTCTTCATCGATCGCCCCGTCTTTGCCTGGGTGATCGCCATCATCATCATGTTGGCGGGCGGATTATCGATCCTGTCGCTGCCGATTGAACAATATCCGCGGATCGCCCCGCCGGCGGTGCAGATCTCCGCCTATTATCCGGGGGCGGCGGCCCAGACGGTCGAAAACACCGTCACCCAGGTGATCGAGCAGAAGATGAATGGCCTCGATCATCTTCGCTACATGTCATCGACCAGCGATTCCGCGGGCAATGTCTCGATCACTCTGACCTTCGACCCCGAAGCCAACCCCGACATCGCCCAGGTCCAGGTGCAGAACAAACTGCAACTGGCGATGCCGCTGTTGCCGCAGGAAGTCCAAAGCCAGGGCGTCAAGGTCGCGAAGGCCGCCAAGAACTTCCTGCTGGTCGCGGGGTTCTATTCCAAGGACGACCGCTATCCCCAGGTCGATCTGACCGACATGCTGACCTCGCGGGTTCAGGACCCGATCAGCCGGGTCAACGGCGTCGGCGAAGTGACCGTGTTCGGTGCCCAGCACGCGATGCGAATCTGGCTGAACCCGGACAAGCTGGTCAGCTATGCCCTATCCACCACCGATGTCGTCAATGCGATCAAGGCCGAAAACGCCGAAGTCTCGGTCGGCCAGCTTGGCGGCAATCCGGCGGTACCGGGACAGCAGATCAACGCCACCATCATGGCCCAAAGCCGACTGGAGACCCCCGACCAGTTCGGCGCGATCCTGTTGCGGGTCAATAAGGACGGCTCGCAGGTCCGGCTGAAGGACGTGGCCCGGATTGAGGTCGGCTCGGAAAATTATGAAATCCAGGCCAAGTATAATGGCCACCCCGCTGCCGCGATGGGGATCAAGCTGGCGACCGGCGCCAACGCGCTTGAAACCGTCGATGCAGTGCGCAAAAAGTTCGAGGAGTTGAAGAAGGTTCTGCCCGAAGGGCTGGAGGTCACCTACCCTTACGACACCACGCCGTTCGTCCGCATCTCGATCGAGGAAGTGGTCAAGACCCTGATCGAGGCGATCATCCTGGTCTTCCTGGTGATGTTCCTGTTCTTGCAGAACTTCCGGGCGACCCTGATCCCGACCATCGCGGTTCCGGTGGTGTTGCTCGGTACTTTCGGTATCCTCGCCGCCAGCGGATTCACGATCAACACGCTGACGATGTTCGCGATGGTGTTGGCGATCGGCCTGTTGGTCGATGATGCCATCGTCGTCGTCGAAAATGTCGAGCGCGTGATGAGCGAGGAGGGGTTATCCCCCAAGGAAGCCACACGAAAATCGATGGATCAGATCACCGGGGCATTGATCGGCATCGCCCTGGTTCTTTCGGCGGTTCTGGTGCCGATGGCGTTCTTTACCGGCTCGACTGGTGCAATCTATCGCCAGTTCTCGCTGACCCTGGTGTCGGCAATGGGACTGTCGGTGCTGGTAGCCCTGATCCTGACTCCGGCCTTGTGCGCCACGATCCTAAAGCCGGTCGAGCGCGGCCACGGCTTGTCTTCCCGCGGCTTCTTCGGCTGGTTCAACCGCAATTTCGACCGCAGCCGGTCGATGTACATCACCGGCGTCCGTGGTGTTCTCCGCCGGACCATACCGTCTTTGTTGGTCTACGCCCTGCTGCTGGCCGGTCTGGCCGCGATGTTCATCACACTTCCCTCCGCCTTCCTCCCCGAGGAAGACCAGGGACTGATGTTCGTCCAGGTTCAGACTCCGGCCGGGGCCACACGCGAACGCACCGCCGAAACGATGTCGAAGGTCGAGTCCTATTTCCGTGAACAAGAAAAAGACACGGTCCAAAGCATCTTCACCCTGGCTGGCTTCAACTTCGCCGGTCGCGGACAAAATGCGGGTATGGCCTTCATCCGGCTGAAGGATTGGGACGAACGCAAGGCTCCCAACCAGAAGGTAAAGGCCATCGCCGGTCGCGCCATGGTCAATCTGTCCAAGATCAAGGACGCAATGGTGTTTGCCTTCGCGCCGCCTGCGGTGATCGAACTGGGCAACGCCAACGGTTTTGACTTCCAGTTGCAGGATCTGGCCGGAGTCGGCCACGAAGCGCTGATGCAGGCCCGCAACCAGATGCTGGGCATGGCTTCGCAGAACCCGGCCTTGGTGGGAGTCCGGCCCAACGGGCTGGATGACACGCCCCAATACCGGATTTCGGTCGATCGGGAAAAGGCATCGGCGCTCGGCCTGTCGCTCTCGACGATCAATACCACCCTATCGGCGGCCTGGGGATCGGCCTACGTCAACGACTTCATCGAAAAAGGCCGGGTCAAAAAGGTCTATATCCAGGCCGATGCCCCGTTCCGGATGCAGCCCGGAGACGTCAATCGTTGGGAGGTCCGCAACGCCACCGGCGATATGGTGCCATTCTCGACCTTCGCCTCGGCGCAATGGACCTACGGTTCACCACAGCTCGAACGCTATAATGGCGTTCCCTCGCGTGAAATCATGGGTGCCCCTGCTCCGGGCCACAGCTCGGGCGAGGCGATGGCGATCATGGAAGATCTGGCCACCAAGCTTCCGCCCGGTATCGGCTATCAATGGACCGGCCTGTCCTACGAAGAACGGCTGGCCGGGTCGCAGGCTCCCGCGTTGTACAGCATCTCGGTGCTGGTGGTGTTCCTCTGCCTCGCCGCGCTATACGAAAGCTGGTCGATCCCGTTCGCTGTGATGCTGGTGGTTCCGCTCGGCGTGTTGGGCGCGGTTGGCGCGGTGACCCTGGCCGGACGTCCCGACGATGTTTATTTCCAGGTCGGCCTGCTCACCACCATCGGTCTTGCCGCTAAGAACGCCATCTTGATTGTCGAGTTCGCGAAGGATCTCTATGAGAAGGGAATGTCGCTGACCGACGCCGCGATCATGGCGTCCCAACAGCGGCTGCGCCCGATTCTGATGACCTCTCTGGCCTTTATTCTTGGCGTTCTACCGCTGGCGATCGCCAACGGCGCCGGGTCGGGGGCTCAGAACGCAATCGGCATCGGCGTGATGGGCGGCATGTTGAGTGCAACCTTCCTGGCGGTCTATTTCGTGCCGCTGTTCTTCGTCATCGTCATCGGCCGCTTCGGCAAAAAGCGGGAGACGCCCGCTGGCACGGAAGGATCGACCGATGTCTGAGTCTCTTTCTCTCCCTAGTCGGAACACCGTCATGACCAGACCGCTTCTCGCGGCTCTTGCCGCCGCTACCCTGCTTTCGGGCTGCTCGCTGGTTCCCGATTACCTGCGGCCCGATTTGCCGGTCCCCGCCCTCTGGCCAGCCGGAGCTGACCCGGCCCCCCAGGCCAAAACGGATAAGCCGTTGCTGGGCGACATGGCATGGAAAGAGTTCTTCACCGACGCATCGCTTCAGCACCTGATCGAGCAAGCACTGGAAAACAACCGCGACCTTCGGGTCGCGGCGCTGAACATCGAGGTGGCACGGGCAACCTACCGCGTCTCCGAGTCTGATCTGTTCCCGCATCTCGATGCGGGAGCGTCGGAAACCATTCAGCGCAATCCGCGTTCGATCAGTTCGTCAGTCCCAAAGACGGCGAGCACCACTCGCCGTTTCAACGCTAATCTGGGAATCACGTCGTTTGAGCTGGATCTGTTCGGACGGCTATCCAGCCTGGAAGAACAGTCGCTCGAAAAATATCTGGCGACCGAAGAGGCGCGAACCTCGACCCGCATCGCCCTGATCGCCGAAGTCGCCAATGCGGCCCTGACCCTGTTCGGCGACCGCGCCCTGCTCAATCTTACCAACGAGACCCTGGGGAGCCGTCAGGCCTCGTTGGAACTCATTGAACGCAGCTTCCAACAGGGTGTCTCCTCACAGCTTGACGTTGCCCAGGCCCGGACGGCGGTTGAAACCGCCCGCGTCAACCGCTCGCGTTATCAGCGTCAGGTCGAGCAGGACAAGAACGCCCTCACGCTGTTGGTCGGGGCTCCAATCGACGAAACGAAACTGGCGACGGCGGGAGATCTCGGCGGAATTCATTTTGTCGAGGATCTGCCGACCGGCCTGCCCTCCGAGGTTCTGCTCCGCCGTCCCGACATTGCTCAGGCCGAGCACGCCCTGAAAGCCGCCAACGCCAATATCGGCGCGGCCCGCGCCGCGTTCTTCCCCACCCTGTCGCTGACGGGATCGTTCGGCACCACCAGCACGACACTGGACACCCTGTTCGCCGCTGGAACAGGTGCCTGGGCGTTCGCGCCCCAGATCACCATGCCGATCTTCGACGCCGGAAAGAACTTCGCCAACCTCGACAGCGCCAAGGCCAGCCGCGACATCGCCATCGCCCAGTACGAGAAGTCGATCCAGACCGCATTCAGCGAGGTCTCGAACGCTCTGACGGCAAAGAGCACCCTGTCCGAGCAGATGAAATCGCAATCCGATCTGGTTGCCGCCACCCGCGACAGCTATCGCCTGTCGCGTGCCCGCTATGAACGTGGCATCGACAATTATCTTTCCGTGTTGGATTCCCAGCGCTCGCTTTACGGCGCTGAACAGGACCTGATCTCGGTCCAGGTCTCGCGCCTGTCGAACCTCGTCACCTTGTACAAGGTTCTCGGCGGAGGCGTGTCATAACGCTGGCAACGGGGTGGGGTCGAAGCAGACCCCACAAAAGACAACGGGCGGAACCGAGCACTAAGCTCAGGTTCCGCCCGCATCACCAGAGTAAACTCACTCGTAAGTGAGGATTACTTCGTGGCGGTCTTGGCAGCGCCCAGGGCGATCCAGTTGAAGCCCGGAGCAGCCAGAACGGCGGCGTGCACCGAGATCGCCACGACCACGGCGACAACCCAAATCACGGGCAGCCAGGTCGACGGGTTGATGACCAGCCAAATCTTGTAGTCGTCTTTCGGATTGCTCATAGAAAAAAACCCCCTAAGAAAAGGCTAGATCAGAACCAGGGCTTCCAGGCCCAAACCAGAACGTGCGCCGCAACGGCGAACACGAGGAAGGTCAGGAAAGTGGTCTGGAACTGGCCGTGGAATTCAGCGGCTTCCTGTTCGGTCAAACCCGACAAGCTTCTCTCAGCCATGTATGTAACTCCATCACGGTGGGGGCAACGAGCGGGGTCCGCCGCTGCCGGGCCTCATTAACGGAATGTAATGTTGCATTGACGGTTGCCGGAGTCAAATCGATTTTTCGACTCGACACCTTTTCCTCTTTATCCCGCAAAAATGGTGCCTACGTCGTAGCGCATTCCCCCCACACCGCGCGGGAAGCGGCGGTTAACCCGCCGCCCGCTCCAGCACCGATGCGAAAAAGCCATCGGTATGGTGACGCAACGGAGTCAGGCGCAAATGCGGCCCCGGCACCGGACAGGAAGTTCCAATCGTCTCGGCCCACACCTCTTCGACCGGAACCTGACGATAATCGGGATGGGCGGCAAGGAACGCCTCGACCTGAGCCTCGTTCTCCTCGGTCATCAACGAGCAGGTGGCGTGAATCAACCGCCCGCCGGGACGGACCAGCCGCGCCGCGCTGGTCAGGATGTCGCGTTGACGAACGATCAATTCGAGCAGGTCGGACTCGCCCAACTGCCACTTCGCATCGGGATTACGCCGCCAAGTTCCGGTCCCGGTGCACGGTGCATCGACCAGAACCCGATCGAAGCTTCCGGCCGAGCGTTTGATCCATTTGTCGGACTCGCCCTCGATCACCCGCCGGGTGACATTGTGGACTCCGGCGCGGCGCAACCGATCACCGGCGCGGTCAACCCGCCAACTAGCGACGTCGCAAGCAACGAGGCGTCCCTTATTAGCCATCGCCGCGGCCAGCGCCAGCGTCTTCCCCCCGGCTCCGGCGCAGTAATCGACTACCGCCATCCCCGGCTTGGCCCCGACGATCAGTGCAACCAGTTGCGACCCTTCATCCTGGACCTCGATCAGCCCGTCGCGCCATGCCTGGATCTGAACCAGCGGCAGTCTCGACGCCAGCCGCAGCCCCAACGGCGAGAGCGCCGTCGGTTCGGCCCGGATCTTCTCGGCGGCCAGGGCGGCGATCGCCTGCTCGCGCGTTGCCTTCAAAGCGTTGACACGCAGATCGAGCGGCGCTTCGTCGCGCATCGCCCCCATTTCCTCGCCCAGCGTCTCACCGAACAGAGCGGTCAGACGCGGCTCGATCCATTCCGGGTATTCCGAACGCACATGCGGCGGCATGTCGCGGTGGAACGGTGATTTCAGTTCCAACATCCGCTCCATGAAGCGCCGTTCTTCCGGCTCGGGCGCCCAAGCCGAATGCGGACCGCGAAACAAATCAGGGTCGGGCTGGATGCCTTCAAGCGCCATGTCGGCCAGAACCCGGCTGCGGGCGTCGATCTCCGTATGCCCGAAGGTCTGAAGCCACCAATCGAGCCGGGCGCGACGGCGCAGCACCCGCCACACCACTTCGGCAACGGCACGGCGATCCTTGGCACCGATATAACGGCGGTCGCGATAATAAGAGGCGGCAACGGAATCGGCGGGCTTGGCCGATTTCTCAATCGCGGACAGAACGTCGATGGCAGCCTGAAGCCTGGCGGCGGGAGTCATGGTAAAGCACCTGAAAAAGGAGTGAACGCGACCCTGGGGCGCGCAAGCCGACACGGCCCGACGGAACAGTCAGACGCCCCCGCACGGCACGGTCGGGAGCCGACTCATAGTGCAGCCGGCACGGCAAATGCAACACTGGCAAGCACCACCCCGTCTACATCGCTTCAACCTTCGGCCGCGATGCCCGCACGGAGCGGTCTTCGTACATCCCATCCAGAATCGCGGCGTGACTTTCGCGGATCAGATGGCGGCGGATTTTCATCGTCGGCGTCAACAACCCGTTCTCGACCGAGAACGGCTCGGCCAGCACGGTGAAGCGACGGATCCGCTCGACCGGAGCCAAATGGGCGTTGACCTGCTCGACAGCATGGGCGATCTCGGCCTTAAGGCGAGGATGCTCGATCACCACCCGCTCCCGCGCGGGAGCCCCCAAAGCCTGAACCCGATCAGGGTCGGGCACGATCAGCGCCACCAGATGCGGCCGACGGTCGCCATGCACCATCGCCTGGGCGATGCCGGGCTGAAGAGTCAGCAGACACTCGATCCGCTGCGGCGAAACATTGTCACCGCCGGAATTGACGATGATATCCTTCTTGCGATCGGTAATGCGCAAATTGCCATCGGGATCGATTACCCCGATATCGCCGGTATGCAACCACCCATCGGGATCGATCGCGGCGGCGGTCGAGGCCGGGTCCTGCCAATAGCCCTGCATCACCATTTCGCCGCGCACCAGGATCTCGCCATCTGCGGCGATGCGGATCTCAACCCCTTCGATCACCGGGCCGACCGATTCGACCCGGACCCGGCCAGGACGATTGACGCTGATCACCGGAGCCGCCTCGGTCTGCCCATAGCCTTGCAGAATGGTAACGCCAAGCGACAGGAAAAAGCGGCCGACTTCGGGCGGCAGCGGTGCCCCCCCGGAAACGAACGCCTTCAACCGTCCACCGAAACGGTCGCGGATTTTATCGCGCACCACCCGGTCCAGCACCCGATCCGCAAGACTGTCGAGCGGCCCCAGCCGCCCCCCCTGGGCAATCCGGCGCTCACCGAGGGAAAGAGCGGCATGGAACAGAGTCTGGCGCAACCGACCGACCTTGCCCAACCCCTTCAGGATACGGATACGGATGCTGTCATACAGACGCGGCACCGCCGTCATGATGGTCGGGCGGACCTCCAGCATGTTGGCGGACAGGTGCTCGATACTGTCAGCGTAGTAGATGGTCGCGCCGATCGAGATCGGCAGGAACAGCCCGGCCGTATGCTCATACGCATGCGACAACGGCAGAAACGACAGGAACACCTCGTCGCAATGGACGCCACCATTCAGGTCATCGACCAGAACGGCGGCACCATAACAGTTATGCAGGATCGCGCCGTGCGACAGCATGACCCCTTTGGGCACACCGCCGGTTCCCGACGTGTGAATGATACAGGCGGTATGGTCGCGGCGCAGACCGGCAACACGGGCGCGCACATGCGCCTCGGCTCCGCTGGCGCGGCCCAGGGCCATCACCTCATCCCAACTATGGCGGACGATTCCCTCGGGCGGTTCCGCGAAAGGAGGATCGATCACGATCACTCCCGGACGGGCGCTGGCTTCGGCAGCCGCGGCCAGAACCCGATGAGCCAAAGCCGGAGTCGAAACGATCGCCAGCTTTGCCCCTGAATTATCCAGGATATGACGATGATCGGCGACAGTATTGGTCGTATAAGCCGGAACGGTAATCGCCCCGGTCGCCATGATCGCCAAATCTGCGATGGCCCATTCGGGCCGGTTCTCGCCGATCAGCGCCACCCGGTCGCCTGCGGTAACCCCCAACCGTTCCAGTCCAGCGGACAGAGCAAGCACTTCGTCTGCAACGGCGCGCCAAGATTGCGTTCGCCATTCCCCGTCACGCCGCGCCACCAGAAACGGCTTTTCCCCCAGCCGTGCCGCCCAGCCGAAAAACAATCCCGGCAAGCTTTTGCAGGCGCGAATATCCTCCATGCGACGATCTCCCTGTTCCCCTGCTACAGTGATACCTATATTTGCGACCGGCACAAGGAGACAGCGCATGACTCATAAGGCTTCCGCAGTTGCGAACAACCAACTTCCCGAATGGGATCTCTCCGATCTGTATCCGAGTCCTGAATCGTCACGCCTAAAGGACGACATCGCCACTGCTTTTGAAGCCGCAAAGACATTCGAAAAACACTATTCCAGTACGCTACACGAATTGAACGGTGCCGTTTTTGGTGCCGCGCTGATCGAATATGAACGAATCGGTGACATTTTGGGACGGATTATGTCCTATGCGCAACTCTTGTATGCGGCGGATGTTTCCGACCCAGAACGCGGTCGCTTTTATCAAGGCATGCAGGAACGAGTCACCGAGATTTCCAGCCACACTCTGTTTTTCACGCTGGAGATCAACCGGCTTGACGATGCGACTCTAGAGCGGCTGCTGGCCGCGCCCGAGGCGCAACGCTATGCGCCCTGGCTGCGCGACATCCGGGTCTTTCGCGAACATCAATTGTCCGACGAACTGGAAAAGATGCTGCACGACCTGCATGTCGTCGGCACCGCCGCCTGGCACCGCCTGTTCGACGAGACGATGGCGCGGCTGCGCTTTCCGATCGGCGGCCGCGACCTGACGTCGGCCGAAGCGCTGAACCTGCTATCCGACACTGACGGAGCCAAGCGCAAGGAAGCGGCGAAGTCGCTGGGTCGGGTGCTGGGTGAGAACGCGCCGCTGTTCGCGCTGATCACCAACACGCTGACCAAGGAAAAGGAGATCGACGACCGCTGGCGGCATTATCCCCGCCCGCAATCCTTTCGTAACCTGTCCAATCAGGTCGAGGATCATGTCGTTGATGCCCTGGCCGCCGCGGTCAAGGATTGTTACGGCGAATTAGCTCACCGCTATTATGCGCTGAAAGCGAAATGGTTCGGGGTCGAGATGCTCGATTACTGGGACCGCAACGCGCCCCTGCCCGACGATGACGACCGGCTTTATAGCTGGGACGAGGCCCGCGACATCGTGTTGGGAGCCTATGGCGCGTTCTCGCCCGAGATGGAAGCCTTGGGACGCCGCTTCTTCGACAATAACTGGATCGACGCCCCCACACGCCCCGGCAAATCGCCCGGCGCGTTCGCCCATCCCACCGTGCCGTCGGTTCATCCCTACCTTCTCGTCAATTTCATGGGCCGTACCCGCGACGTGATGACCCTGGCGCATGAATTGGGGCACGGGGTACATCAGATCCTGGCCGGTAGTCAGGGCGGATTGATGTCCGACACACCGCTGACCCTGGCCGAGACGGCCTCGGTCTTCGGCGAGATGCTGACCTTTCGCGCCTTGCTGGAACGCGAGATCGATCCCCGGCGGCGGCGGATCATGCTGGCCGGCAAGGTCGAGGACATGCTCAATACTGTCGTGCGCCAGATCGCGTTTTACGATTTCGAATCGCTGGTACACGAAGAACGTCGCCAGGGCGAGCTGTCGCCGGAACGGATCGGCGAATTGTGGATGCAGGTCCAGACCGACAGCCTGGGACCGACATTCCGCTTCGATGAGGAATACAAGAATTACTGGACCTACATTCCTCACTTCATCCACTCTCCCTTCTATGTCTACGCCTATGCTTTCGGCGATTGCCTGGTGAACTCGCTCTATTCCGCCCATGCCGGCGGAACCGTTCCCAGCTTCCCCGACCGCTATCTCGACATGCTGCGGGCGGGAGGCACATTGCGCCACGGCGACCTGCTGGCCCCGTTCGGGCTGGACGCCGCTAATCCCGATTTCTGGCGTCAAGGGCTGGACGTCGTGATCGGCTTCATCGACGAACTGGAGCGGATGTAAGGCGCGTGGAGACTCTTTCGCTTCCCCCCACCCTGTTCTCGCGGCCGAGGCCGCGCCAACCGGCTCCCCATCTACCAATGACCCGCGCCGAGATGGATCGGTTGGGGTGGGAGCGTTGCGACGTCGTGTTGGTCACCGGCGATGCCTATGTCGATCACCCCAGCTTTGGGATGGCGGTGATCGGCCGGGTTCTCGAAGCCGAAGGCTTCCGGGTGGGAATCATCGCCCAACCGGATTGGAGCGGACCCAACGCCTTCGCGGCGCTGGGACGGCCCCGACTGTTCTTCGGCGTCACCGGGGGCAACATGGATTCGATGGTCAACCGCTATACTGCCGACCGTCGCATCCGCTCCGATGACGCCTATACCCCCGGCGGCGAAGGCGGCAAACGGCCCGACCGCGCCGTGATCGTCTATGCCCAGCGCTGCCGTGAGGCATTTCGTGACGTCCCCATCGTACTGGGCGGGATCGAAGCGTCCCTGCGCCGTGTCGCTCATTTCGACATCTGGTCCGAGAAGCTGCGCCGCTCGATCCTGCTTGATGCCAAGGCCGATCTGCTGGTGTTTGGTAATGGCGAACGCGCGGTAATCGATATCGCCCACCGCGCCGCACAAGGCGAGTCTCTCCGTGCGATGGGCGATATCCGCGGCACGGCCACCGTGCGCGACACAGTTCCCGATGGGTGGACCGTGATCGATGAAAGCGGACTGGACGGGATTCATCCCCCGGCCCCTTCCGCCGCCGATTCCGACCGAACGGTGGTGCGGTTGCCCTCGTTCGAACAACTTCGCGACGATCCAGTGCTGTACGCCCATGCAACCCGAGTGCTGCATGCCGAAACCAACCCGTTCAACGCCCGCGCATTGGTGCAGCGCCACGGCGATAAAGATGTGTGGCTGGCCCCGCCGCCCCTGCCGTTAGCCACCCCAGATCTCGACGCCGTGCACGAGCTTCCTTATGCCCGCGCTCCCCATCCCGGCCACGGCCAGGGCCGCATTCCCGCCTGGGAGATGATCCGTTTCTCGGTCGCGATCGTGCGGGGCTGCTTCGGCGGTTGTACCTTCTGTTCGATCACGACCCACGAAGGCCGAATCGTCCAGAACAGGTCGGCCGAATCGGTACTGCGCGAAATCGCCACCATCCGTGACTGCACCGCCGGATTCACCGGCGCGATTTCCGACCTCGGCGGCCCAACCGCCAACATGTGGCGGCTGGGATGCGGCAAGCCTCGCGCTCAGGCTAAGTGTCGGCGGCTATCGTGCCTGTTCCCGGCCCCCTGCCCTTCGCTGGTCACCGACCACGCGCCGCTGGTGGCGCTCTATCGCGCCGCCCGCGCCGTGCCGGGAATCCATACCGTCTCGGTCGCCTCGGGCGTCCGCTACGACATCGCCCTGCACAGCCCGGCCTATGTTGATGAACTGGTCCGCCATCATGTCGGCGGCACCCTGAAAATCGCCCCCGAGCACACCGAACCGGGGCCGCTGTCACTGATGATGAAGCCGGGGCTGGATGTGTTCGAACGCTTCCGTGCCATGTTCGAAGCCTCGGCACGGCGGTCGGGAAAACGGCTGCGACTGATCCCCTATTTCATCGCCGCCCACCCCGGTACCACCGACGAAGACATGCTGAACCTTGCCTTGTGGCTAAAGCGCAACGATTACCGCCTCGATCAGGTCCAAACCTTCCTGCCCTCGCCGATGACCCTGGCGACCTCGATGTATCACAGCGGCCACAACCCGCTCCGCCCGGTACAGCGCGACGAGGGAACGGTCTTCACAGCCAAAGGACTGCGCCAGCGCCGCCTGCACAAAGCGTTCCTGCGTTGGCACGATCCCGAAAACGCCCCCATCCTGCGCGAGGCGTTGATGCGGATGGGCCGAGCCGATCTGATCGGTTCCGGCCCTCATCATCTGGTGCCCAGAGGCGGAACCAGACCGTGCCACGCCGCCATACCGCCACGCCGCCCGCCGCCGCTGGCGAAAGGCAAAATGGCTGGGCGAGGAAAAAAACCGGATTCGCGATAGGGTTCGTGTCTTTCGCGCCTTAATACAATCGGCCAGTGAACTGGCCGATTGTATTGCCCCTCGCCGGGTGGGCGCATCCGCAATCATCATTGCACACGAAAGCAGCCGGGAGAGACCGGACAACCTTGTTTCGAAGTATGATGGTGGTTTCTGCGCCAAGCGCAGAGGACGGGCATAACCCGCGCTTCGTCATACTGACGAAGGGAGGAAGCCGCCGAAGCGACCCCTGAAAAAGCTACGGACGGGACCGAGCGCTACGCTCAAGTCCCGTCCGCAACCCGTTCAATAAAACACTCTGTTAAGAGTGAATTACTTCACGGCGCTCTTGGCAGCGCCCAGGGCGATCCAGTTGAAGCCCGGAACGGCCAGAACGGCGGCGTGAACGGAGATCGCCACGACAACGGCGACAACCCAAATCACGGGCAGCCAGGTCGACGGATTGATGACCAGCCAAATCTTGTAGTCGTCTTTCGGATTGCTCATAGGATTATCCCCCTAAGAAAAGTCGAAAATCAGAACCAGGGCTTCCAAACCCACACCAGCACGTGCGCGACGGCGGCGAGGATCAGGAACGCAGAGAAGGTGGTCTTGAACTGGTCATTGACCTCAACCGCTTCTTCTTCGGTCAAACCCGACAAGCTTCTTTCAGCCATGTTTTGAACTCCAAGATAATGGGGGGCAGCGGCGGAACTCGTCGCTGCAAGGCCTCATTAACGGACTGTAATCTTGCACCGACGCCCCTCTCTGTCAATTCGATTTTGCCCTGACGCAAAACTTTGATCTTCCCTCGCGGAGGAAAACCGAAGGCGCGGGAAGGACACCTTATATTAAGGGTAAAAACTTCCAGAAAGCATCCCCTTACGTCGCAAACGTATCGCGCTGATTCTACCTGAGCGGAGCAATGCTCTGAGAATTTTAACACGCCGTAATGGTGCCAGAGATCACTGCGCAAGGCACTCGGAGCGCCTACGGGATCAAAGTAGCCGCCTTAACTCTTGCGAGCATTGGTCCTGTGGCCAGAGAGCAACGCCCGGCGAGGCGCTCGCGAATCATATAAGGACGACAAACGCAAGCGATCGACAACGGCATGCCTGAGACAGCACCGAATGCCGGGTACCATCCAGCGCGCGGACGCGCGACAGCGGGATTCTACGGAGAGAGACAGGAAAATTGTGCCTGAAAGACCAGAGACTGGCAGATCTTAGATCCGCATCACGCTCTAGGCATTTATGAAGCGCCTCGCCGAGGGGCCGGGCACTGGCCCCGCTTGGGCGCCGCCTTAAATGGCGGCTGGAGCGCCTTGCTTCAGCTTTAAAGCTTGAATGCGCCCCGTATTCTCTAGATCGTGGATATCCGCCAAGGCAGGGGCAGACGATGGTGCAAGCGCACCCTTAAAATAGCTGCGGACGGAACCGAGCGAAACGCTCAGGATCCGTCCGCAACCGTTCAGTAAAGCACTCTGTTAAGAGTGAATTACTTCACGGCGCTCTTAGCGGCACCCAGGGCGATCCAGTTGAAGCCCGGAACGGCCAGAACGGCGGCGTGAACGGAGATCGCCACGACAACGGCGACAACCCAAATCACGGGCAGCCAGGTCGACGGATTGAGGACCAGCCAAATCTTGTAGTCGTCTTTCGGATTGCTCATAGGAAAATCCCCCTAATGAATTGGTCTAAATCAGAACCAGGGCTTCCAGACCCACACCAGCACGTGCGCGACGGCGGCGATGATCAGGAACGCGCTGAAGGTGGTCTTGAACTGGTCATGGAACTCGACCGCTTCCTCTTCGGTCAGGCCCGACAAGCTTCTCTTCTCAGCCATGAGTCTACACTCCAAAGTGGTTGCCGCGCACGTCCCGCGCGGCTGGGCCTGTCATGGCAAACCACGCCACGACAAACTCTTCAGTTGAACAGACTAAACTATGCCTGCCAACATTTAACCCTTCGCTGGAGCGCTGCCTCCCACTCCGGGGCGGAACCGGCTAAGGCCGCTCCACGTCCCATTGTTGGCGCGCATCACTGCTTCGCCGTTTCATGTGCCCGACCTTAGAGCACATTACGGCTGAAATCCGCAACGACACGGGGCGTGTGTCAAAAGAAACATGTGCCGCAGACACGATAATAGATCGGGATACACGGAATTAACCTTAACGCATCGCCGATCTGCCGTTCGCCTGGGCATTCCCCTTGACCGCCCCTCGATAACGGAACGTACTGTTGCATCGACGTCTGGTGGTGTCAATTTGATTTTATACCCTACCCCAGAATGGCGGGAAGACCAGCTGTCGGCGCGGGCACCCAACTTAGAAGGACTTTACGCTTGCGGCGAGCCTCTGGCTCAATCATAGAATCACGATGTCCTCACTGCGGAGATTGCGCAGCTTGGGGGCCGCGAGGAGAGATCATAGTATGACCGACATGACGATTCTGCTGGTCGACGACAGCCGGGTCGCGCGGATGATGACCGGAGCGGCGATCATGCGTTTGCGCCCAAACTGGCGGATCGTCGAAGCAGCCAGCGGCGAGGAGGCTCTCGCCGCCGCCGCCGCCGCCGCCCCCGATTTCGTTTTGATGGATGTTAATATGCCGGGCATCGGCGGCATGGCCGCAGCCACATATCTGCGCAGAGACTACCCCCAGGCCGCCATCAGCCTGTTAACCGCCAACATTCAAGACCCCATCCGCGAACAGGCTGATCGCATTGGAGTGGGATTTTTGATAAAGCCATTACGTGAGGATGCCCTCGCCCACTTCCTCGACAGCCGAGAGGATCCATCATGACGTCCATCATTGGCGAGATCGAGCACGATGCCGTCACGGAGATTCTGAACATCGCCGTGGGGCAAGCTGCCGCGTCGTTGTCGCGGCTGGTCGAGGACGAAGTAACGCTGTCAGTGCCTTTCGTTGAATTCCTCTCTCCCGACCAGAGTGCCATCCGGCTGGACGAAGCCACCGGCGGCGGGTTGTCGGTGGCGGTTCGCCAGGAATTCCACAGCAGCTTCTCCGGCGACATCCTGCTGATTTTCCCCGAACGGAAAAGCCTTGATCTGGTCCGCTCGATGCTGGCCGACACCGTTCCGCTCGACCAGTTGACCGAACTGGAGCAGGAGGCGCTGATCGAGGTCGGCAACATCATCCTCAACGCCTGCCTGGGCAGTCTGGCCAACCAGTTGGGCCTGACGATCGAAAGCTCTCTCCCGACCTATGTCTGCGGGCGTGGCGCCAGCATCCTCGACAGCAAGAACGTCGAATCCGAGCTGGTGATGTTCCTTCAGGTTGATTTCTCGGTCGCGGCAAAGGGCGTGCGGGGCTATCTTGCCTTCGTGATGGATATCGTCTCGGCTCACAGCTTCGCAGCAACGGTTTCCGCCTATGTTGCACGGGTCATGGCGGGATAAATCAGCCGATGGCCGTAAGTCCTTTGTTACAAACCCTGTCCGATGCTGGCGAAATCGGTCTGGTTTTGCTCGCCTCCGACCGCAGCATTCTCCTGTGGAACGCCTGGATGGTGCGGGCGTCGGGCGTTCAGGCCGAAGACGCGATCGGGTCAAGGCTTGACGATCTGTTCCCAATCGTCGCCACGACCCGGATCGGGCCGGCGATCGATCAGGCCCTGGACGAAGGTCTGTCGGCGCTGCTGTCTTCGTCGCTGAACAAGACGCTGTTCCCGCTGATACGCCGCGCCGGCGACCCCGACCGCCCCGAGCCAATGCACCAGATCGTGGTGATCCGCCCGCTCGACGACGAAGGCCGCCGCTGTTGTCTGATCCAGGTGTTCGACATCACCCCGATGGCCGCGCGCGAAACGGTGTTGCGCCGCCAAGCGCGGACGATGGAAGCTCTGGCCGACAATTACCGCCTGTCGGAATTACACAACCGCGCCATCGTCAACAACACCGCCGACGCCATCATCACCTTTGGCGAGGATGGCAGCATCGGCACCTATAACCCGGCTGCGGAGCGGATTTTCGGCTATTCGCCATCCGAGATCGTTGGACACGACATCGCCGCCCTGATCCCCGAACTGGCTGGTCCCACCGGAACGATTGTTACCGCTCCCTATCTCGACCACCGCACCGAAGTCACCGGCGTCCTGAAAGGCGGGGCGCGGCTGTTCCTGGAATTGTCGCTGTCGTCGATGCAACTGGGCGGCCAGGATCTGTTCATAGCGATCGGCCATGACATCACCGCCCGCAAAGCCAACGAGGAGGAGTTGCGTCAGCAGAAGGAATGGCTGATCACCCTCATCAACGCCCTGCCCGATCTGGTCTGCTTAAAAGACGGTAGCGGGCGCTGGCTGATCGCCAATCGGGTCTGCCTCGAAATGGTCGGACTGCGCGGCCGGGATTACGTCGGTCGCAGCGCCCGTGAGCTGTCGCGGCTGACACCGGAACATCACGACTTCCTGCTGGCGACCCGCGAGACCGACGAGACGGCATGGCGCGAGGGCCGTACTCTGACATTCGAACTCTCGATGCCCTCGTCCAGCGGGCCGCGCGTGTTCGACATGACGAAAGTACCGCTGTTCACCGCCGATGGTGGCCGCCGTGGGCTGGTGGTGGTCGGGCGCGACATCACCGAACGCAAGTTGAGCGCCGCCCGCATCCAGCACCTCGCCCATCACGATTCGCTGACCGAACTGCCCAACCGCGCCCTGTTCCAGGAGCGGCTGCGTCAGGCTCTGGCTCATGGACGCCGCACCAAGACCCGGCTGGCGCTACTGTTCCTCGACCTCGACAAGTTCAAGGACGTCAACGATACGCTGGGGCACCATATCGGCGATCAATTATTGACGGCAGTGGCACGGCGGCTGACCCGCTGTCTGCGCGAGACAGACACCGTTGCCCGACTGGGCGGCGATGAGTTCGCGGTGATTTTGACTAATCTGGCCGATGCCGAAGGTGCCAGCCATGTCGCCGACACCATCATCGCCAGCCTGTCCGAACCGTTCGGGCTGGAAGATCACGAGGTTCTGACCAGCACCTCAATCGGCATCACTCTTTACCCCGATGACGCCGAATCAGCTGACCAGTTGCTGAAGAACGCCGATCTGGCGATGTTTCATTCGAAGGCCCAAGGCCGCAACGCCTATCATTTCTATGTCGCCGCGATGGATGCCGAGGTCCAGGCCCGCAAGGCGATTGAGCGCGACATGCGTCTGGCGCTTGGCACTGACCAGCTTGAACTGCATTACCAGCCGCTGCTCGACCTCAAGACCGGCGAGATCGTCGGCTGTGAAGCATTGCTGCGCTGGCGTCATCCCACCCTGGGCTGGGTGCCGCCCGCCCACTTCATCCCGATCATCGAGCGCACCGACCTCATCACTCCGCTCGGCCGCTGGATTCTCCATCGCGCCTGTCTTCAGGGCCGCACCTGGCTGCGCCAGGGGCTGGGACCGATGCAGATCGCAGTCAACCTGTCTCCGGTCCAGTTCAAGCACAGCCCGACCTTGCTGGCGATGATTGCCGATATTCTGGACCAAACCGGATTCGCCCCCGAATATCTCCAGCTCGAAATCACCGAGGGCATCGCGATGCAGAACGTCGAAAACACTATCGAAGTTCTGCAATCCTTGCGAAGGATGGGTGTTCTGGTTTCTATTGATGATTTCGGCACCGGCTATTCCTCGCTCAATTATCTGAAGCGCTTCCCTGTCGATAAGCTGAAAATCGACCGCTCGTTCGTCATCGATATCGGCCAGCACCCCGATAATGCGGCGGTGGTCAAGGCAATCGTCGATCTCGGCCACTCACTCGGCACCCGCGTCAATGTCGAGGGGGTCGAAAACCGCAGCCAGCTTGACTTCCTACTGGCCCGAGGCGTCGATGAAGCGCAGGGCTTCTATTTCAGCCGCGCCATCCCCGCCGACGATTTCGCCGCACTGGTCCGTCAACGTCGCGACTGGCTGACCTGACCGCCCTTTCGCACCTGCAAAAAACGTGTAATCATCCTGGACTGGGATTTAATGAGGACGTCATGACCCTGTCGGTCCAGGACATCACCGTCGCTGCCATCGTTTCCATGGCTCTGGTCGGGGCATTCATCCTGTTCAGCGCATGGCGGTACGCTCTCCGCATTGAGCGCGCCGCCGAAAAGAACGATGACGACAAAGAGTTGTCCCCCGCCACCTGACCGTCTGCCTTCCTCCGCATTGTCACGCCGTATCCTTGGCCGTATCCTCACGGAAACGGCAGGGGGAATCGATGAACTGGTCGCGCGTCCAAATAGCTGTGTTGCTGGTGCTGGGACTGGCAGCGATGGTGTGGGCGACATGGCCCCCGTCCCAGGTTGCCCTGAACGACCACTGTGAGCCGCAGCAAGGCCCGCCCCAACTATCCGCAACCCTGTATCCCGGTCCATTCTGGCGTGGCCAGCTTGACGCAATCGCCGCCGAACGCAGCGACCTGATGGCTCAACCCGCCCGCCGGACCCGGCTGGAAGAAGAATCCGCCCGACAAACCGGCGGTATCGAAAGCCGGATGAACCGCCTGTCACGCGACGAAACCGACGACCCCGCTGAAAAGGAACGACGCGAAGCCGCGCAGCAATCAACCCGGATGCGGCGGCTTGCTTGGCTATTCCTATGCGAGACCGAAATCCGCCAGCGCCAGGAGCGCTGACGAGGAGCCTGTGCCCCGGCGTAAATCCCGTTAATGCGCCATCAGGACCGGCACCGTCATATGGGATAAGACGTAATGCGTCCCACTGCCGCGCTTCAGCGACAGAGCGCCGGGGCTTTGGGCTCCCATCACCACCAGATCGGCCCCCAAATCGCAAAGCCGCGACAGCAGCATATCCATCTTACCGATCTGCTCGCCGGACAGATGCTCCGAGTTCGCCTTGATTCCCCAGATGGCAAGATGATCGACAATATCGACATGCGGCACCTCGGGCAGGGTCCGCACATCCTCGTGCCCACCGCGTAACGACAGAACCGTCACCGACATCGCCCCGGCCAACAACGGCAGGGAATCGGCCAAGGCACGGGCCGCTTCGCGGCTGGCGTTCCAGGCGACCGCGACACGCTCGCCCAGGGTGGCGAAAGTTCCGCTGTGCGGCACCACCAGCACCGGCCGACCGGAATTCAAGATGACATGCTCGACCAGATCGTCGGGAACCAGGGACGATTTCGGCTCGGCCTGCCCCATCACCACCAGATCGGCAAAACGAGCACAGAATGTTGTCTCTCCCAGCACATGGCCGGGTTCGCCATGGGCGAGTTGCCACCATCGGCCATCGATTCCGGCAGCGGCGACCGCCGCCTCGAATGCGGCGCGGACGACATCGCGGGCGGCGATCAGAAAGTCGCTGGCCTGATGCGCCACCACGCCGGGAGTAAAGCTGTCGACTCGGGCGAACAACCCGGTCAGCCGGGCACCGAACCGCCGCGCCAACCCGATCGCCAGGGCCAGACGCACGCGGCAGCGGTCACTGTCGTCGAGATGAACCAGGATATCCTTCATTGCCCTCCCCCCCCTCTTTCCCTCTCTCGTCATTTCACAGTGAAAGCCATCCTCGCTGCCGTCAATCAGGAGCGATCACAACGCCGACACCGTGCCCTCGGTTTCGGCAAAAGCAGCCTGCGCAAGAGGTAAGGCCGCGACAGCGACGGCGAGATCCGCCTCGGCACAGGCCGCCTCGATCACGGTACAGTGCCGAGCGAAACGGATCGCCCCGGCGCTATACGCCGCGCCCTTGGCGGAGTGAGCGGCTTCGCGTGCCGTCACCGCATCGCCATCGGCCAGGGCATCCGCCATCGCGTCAACCTGCGGGCGGGTCGTGTCGATGAACAGCGTCAACATCTCGCGAGCCTCGTCTCCAATCGATCCGAACAAACTGCGCATCGGTTCAAGGTCGAGCACCGGCGGCTCGGCCTCGGATGGCGGCGTGACAACAGGCACGACGGAAGACCGACGGCGGCGCAGCGGCTGGGCAGCGGGCAGAAGGTGACGCAGGGTCGTGTCGAGTTGGGCAAGATCGATCGGCTTGGCCAGGAATCCATCCATCCCGGTATCCTGGCAACGCCGCGCGGTTCCTGACAAGGCGTCGGCGGTGAGGGCAACGATAGGCATTCGCCGTCCAGTCTCGATTTCGGCCTCGCGCACCCGGTGGGTCAGCTCGTACCCGTCCATCTCGGGCATGTGGCAATCGGTCAGCAGCAAGCCGAAATCGCGGATACGCATCCGCTCCCACGCCTCGGCTCCGTTGGCGACGATTTCGCAGGCATAACCCAGCCGCTCCATCAGATGGCGGATCACCACCGTATTGGTCGGATTATCCTCGGCGATCAGGATCAGCGCCCCGGCAGCGGCAGCTTCGGCGACGGAAGGAGCTTCAAAAAGGGCTTCCGCCTCGGCGAGGCTGTCACCGCCCGCGGCTTCCTCGTCGAGACAGCCGCGTCCGGCAGCGGCGGCAACCGTTCGCCACAAGGCGCGACGACGTACCGGCTTGGGCAACAGCGCGAACAGACCGGCGGCTTGGGCCTGAGCGGCGGACAGACCGCCGGACTCCTCCATCATCACCACTCGCGTGCCCCCCTCGGCGGCGGCAATCTGCATCAGCGCTCCGGCCAACCCCAGACGCTGGCGGTAATCCTGACCGCCATCGAGCAGCATGACATCGTAGCTCCACCCCGCCAGTGCCGCCGCCCGCACCGCCGCCAGCGCCCCCTCGGTCGTGACCACGACCGCAACCTGAGCGCCGAGATGGCCGAGATAACGGCGCAAGCCATCGGCGGCCACCGGCCCCTCGGCCAACACCAGAACGGCGATTCCGGCCAAATCGGGACCGGGTTCGGGGGCCGGGTCGGCTACGTCGAGCGGCACGGTAACGCGGAAGGTCGAGCCGCGCCCCTGAAGCGTCTCGACCGCAATCTCGCCCCCCATCAGTTCGACCAGACGGCGACAGATCGACAGCCCCAGACCAGTTCCGCCATAGCGGCGGGAAATGGTGGCGTCGGCCTGCATGAAAGGCTCGAACAATCGCGCCTTCTGCTCGTCATCCAGACCGATCCCGGTATCGGTGACCGACAGCGTTAAAGCCAGCGGCCGGGCGTGCAGGTCGGAGGTCTCGACCGAAAGACGGACATAGCCGCTATCGGTGAACTTGATCGCATTCCCGGCCAGATTGGTGACAATCTGGCGCAACCGCACCTGATCGCCCAGCACGCGGGCCGGAAGGTCGGGATCGACATGGGTGATCAGGCTGATCCCCTTTTCCCGCGCACGCGGAGCCAGCAATTCGGCCACCCCCTCGATTTGATCGACCGGCGAGACCTCCATCACCTCCAGCGGCAAACGCCCGGCCTCGATCTTCGAGAAATCGAGGATGTCGTTGATGATGGTCAGAAGCGACGTCG
Organism: Magnetospirillum molischianum DSM 120; assembly: GCF_000294655.1. Lineage (GTDB taxonomy): Bacteria > Pseudomonadota > Alphaproteobacteria > Rhodospirillales > Magnetospirillaceae > Phaeospirillum > Phaeospirillum molischianum. The sequence continues at coordinate 238,934 of NZ_CAHP01000001.1, read as the reverse complement.
CGGAATCGCGGATCACCCGCGACATCTCATGCTGCTCGGGCGGCAGCGGCATATCTTCCAGCAGACGGGCCATCGTCAAGACCCCGTTCATCGGGGTTCTGATTTCATGGCTCATGGTCGCAAGAAACAGCGACTTGGCCTGATTTGCTTCCTCGGCCATCCGCTTGGCCTCGGCCAGGGCGGCTTCTTCTTCCTTGTGGCGCGAGATATCGATCGACGAGACGATGACAGCTTTCTCGCCATCCATCTCGATCTCGGCCGCCGACAGCATCGCCCAAAAATCATGGCCGTCACGAGGCCGCATCCGGCATTCGAAACCCGTGACGAAACCGTAGCGGCCAACCAGTTCGACCAGACGACACAGATTGCCCGGATCGGCATAGACATTAGAGGCATCCAGACCGATGGCCTGGAGATCGGGCACCCGATACAGTTCGGTCCAGCGCGGATTGACCAGGATCACCCGGTGGTCGGCAACCGTTGAAATCGCCAGCGCCAACGGAGAGGTGTCGAGAATGCGGCGCAGCCGGTTCTCGCTTTCCATCAGCGCCTGAGTTGAATCGCTGACCTTTGCCATCGCATCGCGGAACACCACCAACTCGGCGGCCATGTCGGCGATTTCATCCTTACCGCCGCCAAGGATCGGAGTGTGAAAGTCGCCCTGCACGATCCGATGCATCGACTCGGCCAACCCGGTGAGCCGTGCCACCAGATTGCGCCCGAGATATAGCCAGACGAACAGCAACGGACCGATCACGGTCAGCATCGCCACCGCCAGCAAAGTGTAACGGCCGTTCAGCACCGCCGCCTCGGCGCGGCGTTCGTTGTCGGCGGCATCGGTCTCGGCGGCCGAGACCAGCCGCCCCACCGCCGAAGACGTCCGCGCCACCAGATCGCGACCTTCATCGTTGGCGGCGGACAGGCGGGCGATCGTCAGCATCTGGAGCGTGCGCAGTTCGAACACGTTTTCCGCCCCGGTCCCCAGCGCCAGCACCCGGCGGGTCAAGGCCCGCGCTCGATCCGCCCCCGGCCCCACACCGATCTCGTCGGACAGCAACGCCAGACGGCGCACCTGCTCGTCATAGGATTGGCGCAAATCGCCGACTTTTTCGAGGTCGGGCGCGGTCACCGTCTCGCGCAGGATGGTCGAGGCCAGCACCACCGCCGCCAGCAACTGGTCGTTATTCAGCCATTCGACCGAACCGCGAACCTCGATATCCAGTTGAGAAATCGCCTCGGCGCGGGCGCGGGCGCGCTCGGACAATTGCAGCCGCCGATCGACCAGGATATTGCGATCGACCACATTGTCGGCAAAAGAGGCGATCATCGAGCGCAATTCCTCGACCCGGCCCTGATCGGTCGCCGCCCCAGCTAAACCGTCAAGCAGACCGAGCAATGCCTCGGTCTGCTGTTGTAGCGCGACGAAATTACTCTGACGCTGGAACTGCGACATCGACCCGTCCAGCGCTGGCGCTGCCGCCGCCAGCCGCGCCGTCGCCTCGGACAGCTTCAGAGCGTTCGAAACGCTGGGCAGGTTGGTGCGGGTCATCGCCGCCAACAGCCGCTCGATCTCGGTATAGCTGAACCAGGTCAGACTGGCCCCGAACAGGATCATCGCCCCGACGATGCCAATCGCCACCAACAGCTTGGCGCGGATACCGAATCGCCAGCCTCCGGCCGCCCGCCCCGGTCGCGGCGGAGTCCCTTCCGGCCCGTTCTGCGTCATCGCGCCCGGCACCCGATCCCGTCCTCCGCTTTTCTTCCCGTCCCATCATGCCCGAGGCGGGACCGTGGGCAAAGCCCGGCGGCGTCAAGGCTTTGCCGAAGCCCCCCACCGCGTGCTACCAGTTCGCTTCCGGCGAACCGGATCGGGTTCGCTCCGATCGCAAGGGGGGAGGAATGGGGACAGCCTACGTCGCCAAAAGCAAAAGTCTGCAAGCCTGGGGCGGAGATGTCGGGCTCGGAAAGCATCTGTATAAACTGGGCTATCTCGCCGATGGCACGCCCGCCGATCATCTGGACCAAGGACTGGCCGGGGCCTCCGACTGGGTGGTGGTAACCGCCCGCCCCGCCGAAGCCGTATCCGAAACGGCGATTTTGGAACGGATGGCGCGCAAGGAAAAGATGGTCGATCCCGCCTATTACCCCCGTTTGAAGGGCGAGGCCGGGATCGTCAAAGTCAATCCCGGTTCGGTCGAAAATTCGATGCGCATTCGCTTCGCTTTGGAGAACGGACGCGAGATCAACGAGATCAAGGTCAAACCGGCGGACATCGCCCGCTATTTGCTCGACAACGCGCTGGGCTGACAGGACGATCCGAGCACTGAATATGGGTAAAAAACAGGGGCGCCCCCTTGCGGGAGCGCCCCTTTTTTTCGTCCGCATTGCCTACCGAATTTACTCGGCCGCCGCCGCCTTCGGCGGAGTGACCAGCATGCTGCCAGTCCGCTGGGCGTTGAGGTGCCAGGAGAAGGCTTCCTCGATCAGATGCGGAGTGTGACCACCGCGTCCGACCGCCCGCTTGTAATAATCGCGGGCAAGGTCGCGATAGGTCGGATGCATGCAGTTCTCAATGATCAGCGAAGCGCGCTCACGCGGAGCCAGCCCGCGCAGATCGGCCAGCCCCTGCTCGGTCACGATCAGATCGACATCGTGTTCGCAATGATCGACATGGGTAACCATCGGCACGATCGAGGACAGTTTGCCGCCCTTCGCGACCGACTTGGTGACGAACACCGACAAATAACAGTTACGAGCGAAATCGCCCGAACCGCCGATGCCGTTCATCATGTGGGTGCCATTGACGTGGGTCGAATTGACGTTGCCGTAGATGTCGGCCTCAAGCGCGGTGTTGATGCCGATCAGGCCGAGACGACGGATCACCTCGGGATGGTTCGACACTTCCTGCGGACGCAGCACCAGCCGGTCCTTATAGCGCTTCACGTCACCGAAGAATTTGCGCGCACAGTCGCCCGACAGCGACAGGGCCGACCCCGAGGCAAAGGTCATCTTGCCCGCGTCGAGCAGTTCGAAGGTCGAATCCTGCAACACCTCGGAATACATCGTCAGATCGTGGAACGGGCTGTCGATGAATCCATGCAACACGGCATTGGCGATCGAGCCGATACCGGCCTGAAGCGGCTGGAGCGAGGTCGAGAGACGGCCCTTGCGCACTTCGTTGCGGAAGAACTCAACCAGATGCCCGGCGATGGCGTTGGTTTCCTCGTCCGGCGGCGTGATCGTCGCGAACGAGTCCATCTTTTCGGTAATCACAATCGCGGCAATGCGCGAGGGATCGACCGGAATATAGGGCAGGCCGATGCGGTCGCTGGGAGTCATCAGCGGGATCGGCTCGCGGTGGGGACGCCGGGTCGGGATATAGACGTCGTGGAGACCGACCAGATCCATGCTCTGATGGATGTTGATCTCGACGATGATCTTTTCCGCCAGAATTGCGAAGGTGGCGGAATTGCCGATCGAGCTGGTGGGAATGATCCCGCCATCCTCGGTGATCGCCACGGCCTCGATCACAGCCACGTCGATCTTCGGCAACTGGCGCGACCGCAGCATTTCGACGGTTTCGGACAGATGCTGATCGACGAACATCACTTCGCCGGCGTTGATCGCCTTGCGCAGCACCGGATCGGCCTGGAAGGGAAGCCGACGCGACAGCACACGGGCCTCGGCCAGGGTCTTATCAATGTCGCTGCCCAGGCTGGCGCCCGTCATCAGGCTGATCTTCAGCGGCTGCTCGGTGGCTCGTTCGGCCAGAGCCATGGGCACAACCTTGGCGTCGCCGGAACGGGTAAAGCCACTCATCCCGACGGTCATGCCGTCCTGAATGTGCATGGCGGCTTCTTCCGCACCAACCACCTTGCCCCACAGCGACTTGAGCTGGATACGATCTCTATACATGCACGGCGGCTCCACACAGATGTCCATTACGGATCTTTACCCCCCCGTCACCGCTACCACCAATGTCGAATAGGCAGGTTGCACATTCGCACGAGGGGCTTGCGTCCGCACCAGAAATCGATATTTTATTTCGCCGCCCAGGCTGAGAAGAAACTATGTTGCGCTGCGCCATAAAAATCAGCGCCCCGGAGCCCCACGGCAATCCAGCACCCAGATATCGTAAACCGGATGTTCCATCGCCGACAGCGCCGGGCTGGACGCGAACATCCAGCCGCGGAACAACTCCGCCGTCGGCTCGCCCGGCCGCAATTCCCAGATGTCGAGAAAAGCCGCACTTTCGGGCTGATCCTCGGGCGGACGCTTCTTACAGGCACGGGCAATGATCTCAAGCGACCCGAAACGAACCGGCTCGCCAACCGGGGCCTCAATCGTCATAACCCGAGCGCTAACCTTGTCCAGCCCCTGAAGCACCGCGATCTGGAACGGCAGATCGGCACCAAGATGAATCGGGGGAGGCGGTAACGCCGGAGCAGGGGGAGCGACCGGCGCGGGCGGCTGGAGCGGCGGCCGCAGCACGACAGGAGCCTGCGCCGCCGGTTCCGGGAACGCTCCCGGCTCCAGGGATTGAGTCAAACCGGGCAACGGCGCGGCAAAAAACGCGACTGCACACAAAACCGGCAAGCGCAAATCGATAAAAGCCCGTTCAAGCGCTCGCAGGTAAAAAGCCATAGTCGTAGGCATACGACGATCTCCCCCTTCTTATCCCGTCCCCTGCCAGGAAGGAACGGACGGCGCAAGGTAACCGGCACAACAGGCGACGGGAAGTCTGATCCACTCTTAACCCCACAAACCGGAGCCAACGCAACCGGGGAGGATCGCCGAATCGAGCAATTCCCCCTACGCGGAGACCCCCCGACGTTTCGATTAGACAAGGCTTAATTAGTTACAATATGAGTAAGTTTATTCTTATTTCGGAGCCTACGTTAGGTCTATCTTCAGGCTCCGCACCCAGCACCGGCCTATAACTTTAGTCTGGTCTAACCCCATAATTCGGCCCATGTCTGCACCAATGCACGTTCCGCTCATTTCCGTTATCGACGGCAACGCCGCCAACCGCGCGAAAGTGGCCGACGTGTTGATGTCGATGTACCGGGTCAACCAATATCCCGATGCCGAACGGGGATGGCACGGTCTCCGTGTCGCTCCGCCGCGGGTCGTCCTGATCGACGACGAGATTCCGCCCCATGGCGGTTTTGCCCTCGTCAACCAGATGCGGCTGGAGCCGGTTCTGGCCAACGTCGCCGTGGTGATCGTCACACGTCACGATAAAGAAGAGATCGCCCAGACGCTGGAGCAATGCGGCGCCAAAGCTTGCCTGTCGAAACCCTATGGCCGAAACCATCTGATCCAAACGATATCGTCGCTGATCAACCAAGAGGTAGAAGCGCAATGGAATGATCTGGAGGAACCGTCCCGTCTGGCGCTGAGGGGCACGGTCAAGATCTTCAACGACATTTCTGAGTCGATTGCCGCAGGCGAGCCGGTACCGTTCATTTCGGTCAAAGATGCCTGCGCCCCCCTGGTCGATGCAATTGGCACCAACGATGTTCGGGATATTCTCGACGGGGTAAAGGAGCATGACAATTACTCCTATGCCCACAGCCTGAGGGTCGCGACCCTGCTGTCGCTGTTCGGCCACACGCTGGGACTGCCGCGCGAGGATTTGATGATGCTCGCCAGCGGCGGATTGCTGCATGATGTCGGCAAGGTGGCGATTCCCCACGAAGTCCTCAACAAACCGGGCCGTCTGACCGATCCCGAGTTCGAAGTGATGAAGGGACACGTTACCGAAACCCTCCGCTATCTGGACGCGGGCAACGCCATCCCAAAGCCAGTGCGGATCGTTGCCGCCCAGCATCACGAAAAGCTGGATGGCACCGGCTATCCGCACGGGTTACATAAAGGCGAACTGAACGAACTCGCCAGAATGGCCTCAATCGCCGACGTGTTCAGCGCCTTGACTGACCGCCGGGTCTACAAACCCGCGATGGAGGCTGAAAAGGCCCTAACCCTGATGACCGAGCAGATGATCCATCATCTCGACCAGCATCTCGTCCGCCTGTTCCGCACCATGCTGCTGGACGCGGTGCACACATAGGAAGGGCACACAGACGTGCACCCGCCCCGCATCACCAGCCTGGGCGATACCGCCTTTAATATCGAGTATGGCGACGACCTGAGCCTGGAGGTCGGCGTCCGGGTCACCGCCTTGAACGCCGCCGTCCTTTGTGCCCGCGACCAGGGCGAACTGACCGGATTGGTCGAGACGGTCCCGACTTTCCGGTCGCTCCAAATCGTCTACGATCCGTTGGTCACCAGCCGCGCAGTCCTGGAAGCCGCATTACTGGCGCTCGACGCCCAAATCGCCCGATCCTCTTCCCCCCCGTCACGACGATGGCGATTGCCGGTTTGCTATCGGGGGGAGTTCGCCCCCGACCTTACGGCCGTCGCGACGGCAACCGGCTTATCCTGCGATGCGGTGATTGCCCGTCACTGCGCCCCCGATTACACCGTCCGCATGCTGGGGTTCCTGCCCGGTTTCGCCTATCTGACCGGGCTCGACCCCGCCCTTCGCCTGCCGCGCCGCAGCGATCCCCGGACTCGTGTTCCCGCCGGATCGGTCGCGATCGCCGACACCCTGGCGGCAGTGTATCCGAGCGACAGCCCCGGCGGCTGGCATCTGCTCGGACGCTGCCCCCTGCCGTTGTTCGATCCCTCCGCCACGCCGCCGGTGCTGCTTTCGGCCGGAGACAGGGTTCGGTTCGAGCCGGTCGAGCCGGATTGCTTCGCCGCATTGGCGGCCGTCCGCCCCTCTCCAGAACCAGACCAGACGGCATGAGTCCAAGCCTCGACGTGCTGCGGCCAGGACCGCGCACCAGTCTCCAGGATCTGGGACGAACCGGGTGGCGGGCGATGGGCCTTCCGGTGTCCGGAGCAATGGACCGGATCGGATTGCGCCTTGCCAACGCCCTGGTCGGCAACCCTCAGAACGAAGGGTGTCTGGAACTGACCCTATCCGGGCCATTGCTCCGAATCGAGACGGACTCGGTTCGTATCGCAATCGCGGGTCCGGCGCGATTGACCCTGACGACAGCCAGAGGGGAGCAGCGCACTCTGTCGCCCGACCGCTCGTGGCGGCTTGGACGGGGCGACCTCCTTGAGATCGGCCCGATCATCGGCAGCGCGGTCGCCTATCTGGCGGTCGAAGGCGGATTCGCCATCGATCCGGTGCTGGGTAGCCTGTCAACCCATCTCGGCGCCGGTCTGGGACCGCTGGGAGGGCGGGCACTCGGCCCTGGGCTGCTGCCGCTGCGCCGAGCCGAAGCCGGATCGGGACCGGATCTCACCCTGACTCGCCCCCTGCCCTACGGCGACGGGCCGATCCGGGTCATTCCTGGACCGCAGGCCGAAGCGTTCACCGAAGCCTCACTCGCCACTCTGCTGTCGTCTTGTTATCGGGTCGGCATGCGCTCGGATCGAATGGGCATGCGGCTGGAAGGCCCGAAACTGGTCCATCGCGCCGGGGCTGATATCGTTTCGGACGGGATCGTCGCCGGATGCCTTCAGGTTTCCGGCGACGGCGGGCCGATCCTGCTGTTGGCCGATCATCAGACCACTGGCGGCTATGCCAAGATCGCCACCGCGATCTCGGCCGATCTGCCCCGCCTTGGTCGCGCCGCGCCGGGAGACCGTCTTTTCTTCCAGGCCGTGACGGTCGAACAGGCCGAAGCGGCCCGGCGCGACCAGGAACGCGCTCTACTGACCGGCCTTAATGCGCTTGCCCCGGTCGCGGAAGTCGGTCGGATCGACCTGTCCGCGCTCTATAGGGCCGAGCTGATTTCAGGCGTGGTAACCGGCGACGATGAGCCGGTTGCGCGGCCCGAGGCGGGAGCTATATAACCAGTCGGCTTCAAGCAAGGAATAGACCACGATGATTCTCTACCGCCTGCGCTGCGCCCACGGTCATGAATTCGAGGAATGGTTTTCCAACGGTGCCGAATATGACAGTCGCGCCGCCGCCGGATCGCTGGCCTGCCCCGAATGCGGTGGCACCGACATCGCCAAGGCGATCATGGCCCCCAATCTCGGCCGGGCCAAAGCCGCCGATCCCGCGCCGATGTGCCCGCCCCAAGGCTGCGGTGGCTGCGCTTTCGCCAACCAGCACTGACGGATATTGCGACCGGGGTGATTTCATCCCCTCTTAACCGCTATCTGTCAGACTGAGCCTCCGCCCTCCTATCCCTATCGGCCCGATAACAATGTTTCAGTCCAGTCCCCATGTCGAAAGGCAACGACTGCGCCGTACCGGCGATCGGGCGGTAACAATCGGCTGCGTGATCTGGCTGGTGGCGTCGGGCTGGCTGTTCTTCGGCACTGTGCCGCCCGAAATCGTCGATAACCATACGTCGAAGGCGATGCAGCAGCGGATGCGGGTCTGTGAAGGCACCTTCCAGCAACGCTTCGAGTGCAAACAAGCCTTTCTCCTCTCCGGCGAACGCTGGGGGTTCGCCGTTGCGATCAACCGGCTGATGCTGATGTGCGCCCCGGCGGTGACGGCCTGGATCGTGTGGTCGATATTGCGGCGCAGGATCGCGTAACCTTCCCTCGTTGCTCCGAAGCAGGGGATCGGGCACAGTCGAGGTTCCCGAATCCATTACGGAGAAAACACCCTCATGGCGACCATCACCCTTCAGGGCAACCCCATCCACACCGTCGGCGACCTGCCTGCGACCGGAACCCCCGCCCCGGATTTCCTCCTGACTGGAACCGACCTTGCCGATGTCGGCCTGAACGCCTTTGCTGGCCAGACGGTCGTGCTGAACATCTTCCCTAGCGTCGATACGCCCACGTGCGCCGCCTCGGTGCGGCGGTTCAATGCGGAGCTGAACACACTGGGAACCGTCGCGGTGCTGTGCATCTCGGCCGACCTGCCCTTCGCCCAAGCCCGGTTCTGCGGGGCCGAAGGGCTGGAGCGCGTCAAGCCGTTGTCCGATCTGCGCGACAAGGGCTTTGGCGACCGTTACGGCTTGCGGATCGTCGATGGCCCGCTGGCCGGGTTGCTGGCCCGCGCTGTGGTGGTGATTAAGGACGGCCAGATCGTCCACACCCAGTTGGTCGCCGAAATCGCCGACGAACCCGACTATGCCGCAGCCCTGGCTGCGGTACGCGGCTAGAGCAAAACAAGACAGCGGAGAAGTGCCCGTGGAACCAAAGGACAGCACCGCCAACGAAGCCTTCAAGGGCTTCACCAACAGCGACTGCCCGTTCTATCCCTGCCATCAGGGGGTGAAGCGGGCCTTCAACTGTCTCTTCTGCTATTGCCCGCTCAGTGCGTTTGACTGTCCGGGACCGTACAAGGCGTTCACCAGCAAGAACGGGGTGCGGCGAAAGGATTGCTCTGCCTGCACCCTCCCCCACGATGGGCACACTCAATCCTGGGCCTTCATTCAGAAATGGCTGGCCCAGCCGGTGCTGTGGGACGGCGGCGAACAGACCCGTCCCTGGCCACGCGAGTCCGAAAACGCGAAGGACTGACGATCGTCCGCCCTGAAGAACGGCCAGGACAAAAAAACACCCCCTTCTCCCAGAGAGAAGGGGGACGGACGTAACGAAGCCTTCAAGGGCTTCACCAACAGCGACTGCCCGTTCTATCCCTGCCATCAGGGGGTGAAGCGGGCCTTCAACTGTCTCTTCTGCTATTGCCCGCTCAGTGCGTTTGACTGTCCGGGACCGTACAAGGCGTTCACCAGCAAGAACGGGGTGCGGCGAAAGGATTGCTCTGCCTGCACCCTCCCCCACGATGGGCACACTCAATCCTGGGCCTTCATTCAGAAATGGCTGGCCCAGCCGGTGCTGTGGGACGGCGGCGAACAGACCCGTCCCTGGCCACGCGAGTCCGAAAACGCGAAGGACTGACGATCGTCCGCCCTGAAGAACGGCCAGGACAAAAAAACACCCCCTTCTCCCAGAGAGAAGGGGGACGGACGTGAGGATGGACGCTTCCGCCTTATTATTGCCGAAGCCCCAATCCCTCGACCTCGGCAATAGCGGCAGCATCCTCCAGCCCCGTCATCGAAGCGAGGAACATTGCCGCGGCGGTCACCCCCTCACGATGCGCCACTTCGGTAGAACGACCCTGCGCCAGAGATTCCGAATAGGTTTCATCATAAGCCTCGGCAACCATTTTCGCGGTACTATCGTCCATCGGCGAGACCAATCCCCCTCATAAGGTAACGACCGGAGGATATCGCCGTCAGAGCAGCGTTTCCACTGCTGTTTCACCCCCGTGACCAGGACTGTGGTGCGGTATCTACGCAACATGATTTCGTGATATAGAAGCCGTCTTTTCGCGTCTGATGCGGTGATGATGTCAATGGTAAAGCGGTGGTTGCCCTGGTTGTTAAAGGGGTCTTTTTCCGTCGGATTGATCTGGTTTGTCTTTAGCAAGATCGACCTGGCATCAGCCTGGACACAGGCTCGGACCCTTGACCCGGCGATGCTGTTCCTCGCCTTGGCGCTTGGATTGCTTCAGGTCTGGCTGGGTGCCGTCCGCTGGTGGCTGGTGCTGCGGGCGCTGAAAGCCACATTCACCACCACTCAGACCTTCATCGTCTATTATATCGGGGTGTTCTTCGCGATCATCCTGCCCGGTGCCGTCGGTGGCGATGCCGTACGGATGTGGACGGCGCGGCGGTCGGGCATGTCTCTGGCCGCCAGCATCAATTCGGTGATGCTGGAACGCGCCGCCACCGTTCTGGCACTGGTTCTACTGGTCGCCGCAACTCAGCCGCTGCTGCTGTCGCGGACACCCAACATCCCCGGAAGCTGGGTCTTCCCGGTACTTTCGGTACTGGGGTTGATCGGGATTCTCGTGCTTTCGGTGTTGGATCGGCTGCCTTCATCGCTACACCACTGGCGAATTGTGCGCGGTTTGATCCATCTGGCTGGCGATACCCGCCGACTGTTCTTTCACCCGGCCTGGGGCGGCGCAACGCTCATAGTCGCGATGTTGGGCCACGCCAATCTATCGTTTCAGGTTTATGCGCTGGCGCTCGGCCTGGGCCTCGACGTCTCGCTGATCGACTGTCTGGTGCTGGTGCCGCCGGTGATCCTGATCATGACCCTGCCCATCTCGATCGCTGGATGGGGGTTGCGCGAAACCGCGATGGTCGTCGCGTTCGGCTATGTCGGCGTTGAACCCCACTCCGCCCTGGTGCTGTCTGTGCTGTTCGGACTGGTCTCGACCGTCACCGCCCTGCCCGGTGGGGTGGTCTGGCTGCTATCCGATATCCGCAAACAGAAACAAGACGAACTGGCTGCTGGAAATTAGGCATGCCCCACCTAGAGATGGCTCCACTCAAACGGAAGAGCCATCTTTAGAAATCGAGGTCCGCATAATGGCGCGGGGCAGGCATGCCGGGGAGATGGTCGGCCAGTAGCGGGCGGAAGCTGGGACGCGATTTGACACGAGCGTACCAGTCCTTGGCTGCGGGATGATCCTCCCACGGCACGTCACCGATAAAATCCAGACAGGAGAGCTGGACGGCGGCGGAGATGTCGGCAAGCGAGAACGCAGCCCCAGCCAACCAGGCACGGCGTTCAGCCAACCAGCCAATATAATCGAGATGAGCGTGAATCAGCGAGAAGGCCAAACGGATTCGGCTTGAATCCGGCTCGGACTGACGAGAGCCAAGACGGCGAAACACTTTCTGCCCGACCAGATTGTCGGTGACCTCGTTATAGAACTTGTGACCGAACCAACCGACGAGCCGACGGGCCTCCGCGCGTGGCACGGGATCGGCTGGCAACAGCGGCGGATCCCGATGAATCTCATTCAGATATTCGGCGATAGCCACGGCATCGGCCAGAACCGTGCCGTTGCCCTCAACCAGGACAGGAACCTCGCTGGAGGGGTTGAGAGCAACGAATTCTGGACGCGCTTCCCAGAATTTTTCGATCTGCGCCTCGAACTCCAACTTCTTCTCGCCGAGAACAACGCGAACCAGACGCGAGAACGGGCACAGTGGGTGATGATACAGGGTTCTCATGCCGTCTTCTTTAACGCTTTTTTCCACGTCCCACCAGAGGGGGAGACGCATTGTCGCCGCACGACACCTCCACCATGCGCACACCTGAACAGGAACAAAAAAACTCCCCACCCCTGTGTTTTTTCGCTTGCGCCGGATCGCGGAGTTCCCTATAAACCGGGCCTCCGGTGATCGCCGCTCACATTGAACGGCACTTCGGGCGCGTAGCTCAGTTGGTAGAGCAGCTGACTCTTAATCAGCGGGTCCACGGTTCGAGTCCGTGCGCGCCCACCAAAAAACCCCAAGAATCTCTATAGATTCTTGGGGTTTTTTCCTTTCTGGACTGTACCGTACTTCCTTATATGTGCCGAAAATGTGCGGAGCCTCAGAAGGGGGGATTACCGGATGATGCAGGGCGCATCCGGGCATAATTGACCACCCTTAAATGGGCGCGCTCCGGGTATCGGATCATCCGTTCGGCTCGACCGACCTGATGCCGGTCGCGCAGTTGAAAGAAAGCCTCGATATCGCCGAGGGAGTGGCCCAGGTCAAGACGATCCGCCAGCGAGCGAACGTCACCAAAGCCAAGCCCGAAACATCAAGGATGGGCCTTCACACTCGGATTCTCACGCTGTTCCCACTTACAAAGCGGGCAGTGGCGAGAAAGGAGAGGAGACGACCCTCGAACAGAGAGGGATCTGGAACGGAATGAAATCAACCTAAGCCTGACGCAATCCCGATCCGAACGGCGCGGTTCGATCCGGCTGCCTCCCGCTGGCCATGGCACCGAGCCCCACCTCATTAGCGGACGACATGGCTTTGTCCCACCATCCCGGTTCTCCTGGTTTCGGCGCTTCCTAAGCAGCCGGGAATGCCGAGGAATCCACCTTCGGCCTTTCCAGTGCGGTCGGCGTCGTGGTTTTCATCCGCTCGACAATAGTATCGCTTCTCTGCCCCAAGGCAGGGACAGACGGCACCGGAGTGCCAGGACGATCCTTGAAAGCATCGGGAAATTGCCGCCGGTATTCCTGCGCCTGCGGGGTTGCTTCGTACCTGCGCCATTTGACCTGCTCTTCCGGCATCCACCTCGCCGGGTTGCCGGTCGCCATGTCGGCTTCGTCGCGCCGCCGGTTGGCGATACCCACTTGGCTGTTACCATTGCTGGGCGGGTTGGAACCATACAGAATTTCCTTGCGCATGGTGGCACGATCGCCATCGACCATAGCGCCCGACGCCTTCGGCGCGGCGACACCATTGTAGCGCATGGAGGTCAAGGCACCTTCCTGACGGGAATTGCGCAACTGTTCCACATAGGCGCTGGCATCCTGTTCATTCCAGCCCCGCTTCAGGGCTTCCTGCTTGACGGTTTTCAGCGCGGCTTCGCGATATTCGGGCAGCTTGTCGAAGGCTTGCGCCTTCATCCGCTCTTCCGACAGGGTGAAGCCGAATTTGTTGTTCTCGGGGGCGTCCTTGCCTGAGGAAAATGCTGGGATCAACTTTCTGGCTTCCTTGGCTTTCTGCCTTTCACTTAAGGACGAATCATTGAGTTTTTCGGTAAGACTTTGAAGGAGTTGCCATTCTTCCGGTTTGAATCGATACGGAGCATTCTTGTCTCCCGTGATCTCGGCACCGATCGCCTCCGGCTTCCGTAAAACAAATTTTCCGTCTTTCCCTTGAACAGCCAGGGCGACACCAACGCCCATGGTCGGGATGCCTTTGTCATCCGTATAGATACGATTCGCCATCCCTTCTCGGGCTTTCAAGTGGTTCCACATCTCAGCTTCATACTGGGATCGGGACAGCTTGACCGTGGGCAAAGGATTATGCGCGCGTCGTTCCGTCATTTTGGTCTCCGTTGAAAACAAAAAAAGCCCGCTCCGATTGGAGCGGGCTGTGGGCGAAATACCCAAATGCCGTCAAACTACGGCAATTTTCCTAACGATGAGCTTGAATGTAACCAATAAATATAAGTATATTTGCTTAAAATAAGTCATTCACAACAATGAACGCCCAATCACTAATGTGATGGATATTTTGAAGCTTTTCGCCCTTCCCATCGAACCATGTCAGCATCGCCGTACTGCCATCGAAACGATGGCGGTATGAACCAGCAGCCACACAGTCGCGGCTATGGTTCAGGAAGAATGCGGGCGCACCTGTGGCGTTGGCGTGGCTAAGTTAGTTCTTCTTTTGTTCGAAGACAACCGCCCGTTTCGGCAGCATATTCCCGGTGCTGCCGGGGCGCTGATAAAGCGCGATGGCCTTATCGTCGGCGTAGAGATGGTCGGTCTTTCTCGCACAGGCCACTTCACGGTCAACACCCAAAACGGGTAGAAGCTGTGCAAATGCACAACACACAGCATATGAATTGCCATTTCGCAATTCATATGGCCGCTAATTACTTGGAATATAAGAAGAAAATGGCGTCCCGGAAGGGATTCGAACCCCTGACCTACGGTTTAGGAAAGTGTAGCGCTATTTTTTCGTATTTAATATCAGCGCATTATAAGCTTATTGGCCTATTGTGAAATGATTGTGAAATGGAGGCGCGGAAAAGATGAGGTTTCCAGGCTTGCCCAGCGCGTGATTATGCGGGCCAGCCACCCCCGCGCAACGGACAAAATGGCGGCGGGCTATACGCCCTCTTCCGCCATGAAAATTCCCGCCCAAACCCTTCCACCGATCCTGTCCAGCACCTCCGCTTGCGCCATCTGTCGTTCGGCCCGTGCCGCGACCATGGCGCGGGTCAATGCCGTTGCCAAATGGATCATCGTCTCCGGGCTGGCCGGGCGCTTGCGCGCCTTCAGGCTAGAAAGATAGCTGCGGTCACGGCCAAGCCATGTCCGGCTGAAATCGTATTGGTCGCGCGTCAAGCTGTTGGCCTTCAATTCCCCGTAAGCTTCGTATATGTCCATCTCGTTCTCCTTCTTGGTGTCCTGTGCAGCTATTTATGCCATTCGGCATAAATACACTTGCGGAACAGCGCGGATCAGAAAGGAGAATTGCGATGACGACGAAAACCGTAGAGATCGGCTTCCAGGGGCAGCGGATTGAATGGGGCGGCTTGGCCGATTACCTCACCCGCATCATCCTGTCGGGAAAACCGACGGCCAACAGGGCGCAGCCGGGACGGGCGCTCATGGAGGCAGAAATTTTTCAGAAAAATTTCCAGACCGACGAAAACTGAGCATAAATAGCAATGGCCGGTGACGGCCCATATAGCATCCACACAACGAAGTAGGCGGCGCGTAAAAGATAGAGTGCTCGAAACGACAGTAGGGCAACTTCGAGATGCAAGGGGAAAACTTTAAACCAGCGCAGAAAGGATTAGTCAGCAGAATAGCACGCTGTCTGACTAAGACTACGGTCTGTGCGCGAGAGTGCGGAATGCACGACGGATTAAGCCTTCGATATAGGACTTGGCGCAGACGCAAGTGTTAAGCGTCGCCGTAGTCGCTTGCAATCGCATAACCGCATTGAGCGTAAAGCTCAGGAGGGACGCTTCTACAGGTAAGGAATTCGGATGCCGCCTTAACTGAAGCGAATTAACACGGCGACGGGTAACGTCTTCTCTCCCCCACTGTCAGGCGCTTCCCAGGGAAGTTCACCGGCCAGGACATCATAGGTGTTCTCCGGTAGTTTGGCAGTGGGGGGAGAAATGTGGCTTCTTGGCAACGCCACATTGTAAATCATCCTAAATAGCCAATCAGAGAGATCGGCGAAATCGATCAAGAGATCGGCGAAATCGATCAAGAGATCGCCAGAGATCACAGAGATCGGTTAGGCCAAATAGAAATCACCAACAACACGGCTCGAAGGGCTCTTGAGGAGTTTCTTGGATAGGTTTTCAACATACCGGACAATGAACGGATATGGCCGTGGGATACAGGAAGGACCGAACACAGGAGGTGGTGGGTGCGCCTCATCCGGTCAGATCGGATCGTGTTACACGAATGGTCATCGCGGGGACCGCCATTTCTGTCGGGAAAACCGACAACGGGTTGGAGGGCGAAACGGAACGGTTCGCTGTGAAGTCGTGGCAATTGGATTGCCTCTGGTTGTGAATGGCGTTGCTGCTGTGGTAGCCTCCTAGCGGGAACGTCCATCCTTTCACAAGCTGTAGCGCAAAAAGGGATATTGAATGGGCTTGGTACGTGCGGCGCTTTCGGAACCCGATCGACGCTTTATCATCGGGCAATCCGGTGGCTGCTGCAACAAATGCAAGACACAAGTCTTCCGTGAGAATGAATTTGCCGAGAAAGCGCGCATCGGAGACGACGCGCATATTTGGGCTTATTCTAATGAGGGGCCGCGCGGCAGCGCCCCCGGTGCTCCGGCGGATCGCAATGATCGCGAAAACATCATCTTGCTATGCAAGAATTGCCACGCCGAAGTCGATCAGCAGCCGATAAAATTTGCGCCCAATGTACTCACGACAATGCGCAGAGAGCATTATGCCTGGGTAGATTGCTGCCTTGGCCAAAACCGAGTTCAGAAGCCCAGGTTCCACCACATTCTTTACCTCAACGTGCCAAGATTAGATATGTATGCCGTAGCAAATTCTATTCCTATACCACAGTTCGAATTTGATTTCGGAGCCGCACAACGTTTTCGTGACCTCGGATTCAACGCAGGGCGTGTGATGGCTAAATATTGTCATGTACTCAATGACGAGGACATGTACGCTCATCAGATTGGCGGGAATGATGATATTTCCCACCTCGATGCTGGACAATATTGTTTCATTGAGCCAGTGAATTTCCGAACAGTAGAGATCGACAACGATAATGATCTTCCGGCCGCTTGGGCTTCAGATAAATGCATTATTTACCGGAGATTCACTGAATGGACTCTTATCTGCGAGATTCAACCCCGATGGATCACAACGTCAACGGCGGATTCGACGCTTAGATCGGGATGGGCGAAACTGTGTGGCGTTGTGCGAATCAGTAGGATCAATTTCGGGGCGCGCAAGGTCTATGTTTCACCCCTGTTTCTCGCGCAGCCGGAAGGTATTTTTGATGCCAATTGACCATGCTGTTGCCCAAGCGCACTTTGCAACCTATGACCCCGCTGCCCCCATAAGCAAGGCCGGACCAGTCTGGTGCGGGCCTATCGAGAACTGCGATGTCTGTTCCCGGCCAATGGCCTCCGAAACCTATATGATCGATGGGCCTTCAGAAGCCTCTGTGAACCCAAGATGGGGTAACCTCTGCGTCTCCTGCGCCCTAAAGCACAGCGCCGTTATCGGGTGGGGGAAGGCACAGTTATATAAGCGCCTTGATTCGACGTGGCATTTGATTGCCGGTGGCCCGCCGCCGGAAGAAGACTACAGTTTTTAGCCTAATTTCCAGAAGGAAGCGTGTTCTGCAACCTCTACCTAGTCTCCGCTAGATTGAGTCTTGGGGGGCATAGCCCACCGTGCTGAACATCAAGACAAGGTCCGCTGTCGGGAGTGAGTGCCGCGCACGAAACGGCCGGGATGAAGCGCAAAGATGTCATAGCCACATCTATAGGAAAGCTATACCACCTCAAGGGTGTTGATAAATACCTGCTGACACGGACCAGCAGGAGCGAGGAGATGCGTTTTCGAGAATTCATGGCCGAAGAGGCGACGGCCACACCATACAGCGACAGCCTGAAGCGGCAAGCGGACACGAAGGCCGATCAGGCCAAGCGGATGAAACAGGCGGCCACACTTCAGAAGAAACGCGAACAGGTCGCCAAGGCGAATGACACTGCGTGTAAACGGCAAGGCGAACTGCTGGCGCAGGCGCGGGAAACAGCCCGGGCCGGAATGTAAGAAAATCCAACTTTCTTTATATTCTGCGCTAACCGCTTATTCCGTAAGGCCAATTTCTTCGGATGCGGCCACACATCGACCGACAATATAATAATTTCCACACGGGGACTTATTATATGAGGTTTCGAGATGAAACAGGCCAAGGTGCTCAGCGAAGCGGAACTGAAGCGGGTTCTCGCCCTGGTCGCCTCCCAGCGCCACGCAGCCCGCAACCGCATGGCCGTGATGCTCAGCTTCTATGCCGGAATGCGCGTCGGTGAGATCGCGGCCCTGACCATCGGCGATGTGCTGGATGGGGAAGGGCGCATTCGGGACCAAATCATCCTGCGGGCGGAAACCACCAAGACGGCCGAGGCGCGGACGGTGTTCGTGAACGGCAAGCTGCGCCGGGAATTCGAGCGTTACCAATCGTGTTACACGAATGGCGATCGCGGGAGGCCGTTCTTGATGACGCAGAAGGACACGGCATTCTCCCCCAACACCCTGTGCCAGCTTTTCGGCCGTATCTACACGGACGCGGGAATTGACGGAGCGAGTAGCCATTCGGGGCGGCGCTGGTTTATCACCCGGTTGGCCCACTCGGGCGTGTCACCGAAGGTCATCATGACACTGGCCGGTCATCGCAACCTCAGCACCACCCAGCGCTATATCGAGGTCAACGACCATATGATGCGGGCGGCGGTCGAGGGGCTGTAGGCCGCATCGCTCAAGGCCCTTCTCACATACATGATGTATGTGAAATCGAATTTTCATCGCCTAATCAGGCGTTTGCAGGCCCGGCCCGAGGGGCTGTAGGCCGCTCGTCAGACTGTCCCGAACATACATGATGTATGTTCCCGGCCATGGAGAGCGCCAAAGCGTCCACCTGCCTCCGCGCTTTCGCCCCTGCGCTTACTTGCAAGTAAGTGATCGGACCGGGGGCCAACATACTTCAAGTATGTTCGGCGACAGTTCATCCACAGGTAGCGATCGATCTCCAGCGGCACTACAATTCTCTATATGGTTGTCATGGAGACGGAAATGGGAAACCTGGAGAAGCTGAAGCTCGTTGAAGCGACACGGTATCAAGCCAATACGCCGGGAGCGGCCATGCGGGCCAAGATGGTCGATGCGCTGAACCGGCAGATCGAAGCGGCCGAAGCGATGCTGAAGGGTGAATTGTTCCAGCGGCGGCGGCAAAGCTGGGTCGAGGATGCGGAAACCGGCACGAAAGTCCTCAAGGACATGCCGGTGCGTTTCCGCCCCTGGTATTGGCGCGACGAGAAGGGCGGGTATTTGGTGGAAATCCGCTACGGCAACAAGCGGCTGGAATTGAAGCCCAAATTGTCCACCGTTCAGGTCGGCGCGACCGACAATCTCGTTCCCACCTTGACGCTGATCCGTGACGCGGTGCTGGCGGGCGAACTGGACAAACAGCTTGCAGCGGCCAAAGGCCGCTACGGCAAGAAGCTCAAGCCCTGATCTGAAGCAGCCCCGGCGATCTTGCGGGGCTGTTTCTGTGACTGGCCAATCGTGTCACACGGCTGGCCCTGTCGGGAAACCCGACAAACCCATCACCCCAGAACGCCCCGGATACACGTGATGGCAGCCGCGCTACATAGGCGCATGACAGGGCCGAACTCGCAGCCAGAATGCGCCACAACGCGATTGGCGACAGGCAGATCAGTCTTCACCCTTCTGTCGAGGGCGTTTCCGAGGTTTTTCCAGCGGATTTTCCACGCCCATCCAATCGAGCTTGGTGGACAACTCGTTGGCACGGCTGACTGCGGTATCGTGGCCATAATGGGCATGAACGACTTCCGGCGAGTTGCCCATGTTGTTGGCGATCAGCCGAATATCCACCCCGGCATTGAGCTTCAGCGTGGCGTAGGTGTGGCGCAGGCTGTAGGGAACGAATGGCTTGCCGACTTGGTCGGCTTTAAAGCCGAGAACCCGGCACATGGTTGAAAACTGCCGCTTGAACGATTTGACCGCCTGCCCGGTTTCCTGATCGGCCAGGATGTAATCGTCATCGCCCCGAAATGTGCTGTGCATTCGGAACGCCACAAGCTTTGTCATGGCGAAATTATCGCACCGCACATCCCGCTTTCCTGTTTTCGTTCCGGGTGGAACGGTCACGATCAGGTGGTCCACGCCATCGACCGTTTCATGGCGTAAATGCTTCCACTTCAGCTTGGAATGTTCGCGTCCAGGGCGCATGCCTGTCCCGAGGATCAGATAAACGAAGACGTTGAAGACCAAGCGGTCCTGATCGACCAGATCAAGCTGGGATGACAGCCCCGTCTCTGCCTCCCTGACCTTGGCGCGCGTGCTTTCGGCACAGTAGGCCAGGATTTTTTCGACCTGATCTTGGGTAAAGGCGGGATAACGGTTTTCCAGGACAACCTTGCGGGATTTCGAGCGAGGGGTTCCGATCACCGGCCTGCGGGAAGCTGGCAGATGATCGTGTTCGACCGCATAGGCGAAAATCTGCCGCAGAACGGTGTCTTCGCTGTAGGCTTTTGACCGGCTCCCCATCTTCTTGGCCCGGACATAGATCTTGCCGTCCTTGCGCTCGATGGTTTCGCGAGCTTCTTGAGACCCCGGCCCCGTTGTCCAGTAGGATTTGCGCCATTGCTCATAGTCCCGCAAGACCTGCTGGGTAATCTCCGTGATCTTGAACTTGCCCAAATAGGGGATGTGGTAGCGCTGAACGATGGTCGTGTAGTCGTGGATTGTTCGCGGATTATCGCCTTCGGCGATTGAACTCAGCCACCGCTCGGCCACGCGCTTGAACGTTGCTGCCGTGGGATCCTGACCGCGCGCGGTCAGCACCTTGACCATTATCTTATGCTCTCGCGCCCAGGCCAGCGCCTTGTCCAAATCGGTCTGCCGGGTGCTGATAGCTTGGCACTTGCCGTTCACATGCTGAATGCGCGCCTGCCAGAAGCTGCTGCCGGGGCGCTGATAGAGCGCGATGGTCTTGTCATCGGCGTAGACATAGTCGGTCTTTTTCGCACGGGCCATTTCACAATCCACTACTAAAGCGCGTATAAAATTGTGCAAATTTCCCGCATAGCATATGTTAAATGAGTGTGAATTGCTATTTCGCAATTCACCTTGACGCTAACTGACTGAAATATAAGGAGAATTTGGCGTCCCGGAAGGGATTCGAACCCCTGACCTACGGTTTAGGAAACCGTTGCTCTATCCTGCTGAGCTACCGGGACGCGAGCGCTTTTAGAGCGCGGGGGTTATAGCATTATCGCAAGGGGGGACGGAAGCCCCGATCGGACAAAACGCCACATGCACCGTCATGGTTTGACGCTTGCGCAGCAAGACGGGGCCGGGCATAGTCCGCGGCCCAACAATACCAACGAAAGGTATAGAGTATGAGCGGTTGGCGCACTCATGAAGGTCAACATTCAGACCGACAGCCGATCAAACGGTCGAAAGACGAAAAGCTGCGCCTGTTGCAGCGTCTGAAAGAAGAGCAGGCATCTTTCAAGCCCTGGGCCGCCGCTTCGGTCAAGTCCGCCCTGGCCAAGCGCATTGCCGATCTCGAATTCGAGTTGGCCGCCTCGCGCTAAAGGTGCGTGCGCTTATTCCGGACGACATTCCCGGTCGTTAAGACGCGTTTCGACCAATTCAGGGAAGTTCGGAATCATCATCCCCTTATGCTGGTAAATCGTCGCGGTGGTTCCGCCCTCGTCACGAACAAAGTCGGTGACGAGGAATATCTCGGCATGGAACACCGCTTCGAGCGTGCCTGTCAGAACAGCACGACTGTTATCGTCAACGATTGCGCATCGGTAGTGGTAATTGGGGCCAGTGGCGCACCACGACATCATCCGTGCCAATCGGGGACACGCCGCGGCAGGCGACATGCCGAGGTGGATCGTTTTGATCACCTCGGCATTGGCCCTTAGCGAATCCGGGCTGTGTTCAGGGCTGACGACCGAGCATGCCGACAGAACCAGAGCGATGGCCGCAAGAGAAAACGGGATGCCGAGCATCCTCACCCGATCCAACGAAACGACAGACAAAACCACACCCCATCGAAACAGGTGATAGATCCCGAGCTGATTTTAACTGGGTTGAGAGCAAGATTAAACGATCAGATCTTCGACCGTGCGAGACAGCCGCTCCAAATCTTCAGGCCGCGACAAACGATGATCTCCGTCCTTGACCAGGCAGACTTCAACCGCATCCGAAGCCAGCATCTCGGCAAAATGCAACGATGTCCGCCACGGCACGTCGCTATCGCGCTGACCGTGGATCAGCCTGACCGGACAATACAGATTAATAAAGTCACGCAGCAAAAGGTGATTACGCCCGTCATCGATCAACGAGCGACGGAAGCGCCAATGCGGCTCGGCTCCATTATTATCATCACCAAGCGCGATCTCGCCGGTTTCAAGCAAGGTCCGCCGCTGCTCGACATCGAGATCGGCCCACACCAAATCCTCGGTAAAATCGAGTGCGGCGGCGATCCCGACCAGCCCGACCACACGGGCGCGCAACTCCAACGCGGCCAGAGTCGCGATCCATCCGCCTAGGCTGGAGCCGACCAGAATCTGCGGCCCCGGCGCCAGCGCCTCGATCACCGCCACCGCATCGGCAGCCCAGCGACCAATCGTGCCGTCAAGGAGATCTCCCGATGAACCGCCATGACCAAACGCATCGAAGCGCAAGAAAGCCTGTCCGCGAGCGCGGCAAAGATCCTCAAGCGCCAAAGCTTTCCCGCCGCTCATGTCAGAGCGATAGCCGTGGAGAAAGACCACGCCAGGGTTTTTTCCTTCTAACCTGCTGTAGGAGATTGTCGCGCCGTCGGGGCGTGATAATATCCCGCGCTCGGTGAGACCAACCTCGCCGTCCTTGATCGCCGTCATGGCTTTTGCTCTCGTTTCCGGATGTCCATGGACCAAGCAGTCCCCTTTGTCGCGCCCCTGTCGGGCTCCCGTCCGCCCGTGGTGTTGCAGGTGCTGCCCGCTCTGGTCACCGGCGGCGTCGAACGTGGCACCATTGATGTTGCCGCCGCCCTTGCCGAAGCGGGGTGGACAGCCATCGTCGCCTCGGAAGGCGGGCCAATGGCGCGCGAGCTGTCCCGCGTCGGTGCAGAGCATATCACCCTCCCGCTCGCCAGCAAGAACCCGTTGACGATCCGACGCAACGCCGATCGGTTGTCTGAGTTGATCGAGCAACGCGGTGTTGATATCGTCCACGCTCGCTCGCGCGCACCGGCCTGGAGCGCCTGGATGGCTGCGGGACGAACCAATCGTCATTTCGTCACCACCTTCCACGGCACCTATAATCTGGGCTGGTTTGGGCTGAAGAACCGATACAATTCGGTGATGACTCGCGGCGAGCGGGTGATCGCGATTTCCGAATTCATCGCCGAACATGCCTGGCGCATCTACGGGGTCGATCCCGAGCGTATTCGAGTAGTGCCGCGCGGCATCGATCTCAGCCGGTTCGACCCGGCGCGGGTCAGCCCCGAGCGGATCATCCAACTGGCGCAAAAATGGCGGCTGCCCGACGGGTATCAGGTCATCATGCTACCGGGACGCCTGACCCGCTGGAAAGGTCAAGCGGTGCTGATCGAAGCAATGGCCCTGCTCGATCGCCGCGATCTACGCTGCCTGCTGGTCGGTTCGGACCAGGGCCGCACCGATTATCGCGATTATCTCGTCGATTTGGTCCACCGTCGCCGCCTGGGCGACATTGTTCACCTTGCCGGGGAATGCAATGACATGCCGGCGGCCTATATGCTGACAGACGTGGTGGTGTCGGCCTCGACCGATCCCGAGGCGTTCGGCCGGGTCGCCGTCGAGGGGCAGGCGATGGGCCGGGCGGTGATCGCCACCGACCACGGTGCCAGCGCCGAAACCGTGCTGCCCGGTCAAACCGGGTGGCTGACCCCACCCGGCGATGCCGAAGCCCTAGCCAAGGCACTCGACCGGTTCCTGGCGCTGAATTCCGATGGGCGCGACAGCATGGCCCGCCGCGCCATGGACCATGTTCGTGCCAAATTCACCAAGGAAACCATGTGCGCCCGCACCTTGGCGGTCTATGACGAGGTGTTGAGCCAGCCAGTTCCCCTACGCCTGCCGTGACGCCCCGGCGCATCCTGGTCATCAAGCTGGGAGCGCTGGGCGACTTCGTTCAGGCGCTGGGCCCGTTCGCGGCGATCCGCGCCCGTTTTCCCACCGCGTCGATCACTCTGCTGACCACCCGCCCATTCGTCGGACTGGCCCGCGCCTGCCCGTGGTTCGACGAAGTCTGGATCGACGACAAGCCCCGGTTCTGGCAGATCCGCCGCCTGCTGACCCTGCGGCGGCGATTGCGGGGCGGTGGTTTCGACCGGGTTTACGATCTTCAAACCTCGGATCGCTCGTCCAGCTATTTCCGCCTGATCGGCGGAACCGTCGAATGGTCGGGCATCGCCCGTGGCTGCTCGCACCCGCACGCCAACCCCAACCGCGACCGGATGCACACAATCGAGCGTCAGCGCGAGCAGTTGGCAATGGCCGGGATTCCCGATGTGCCGCCGCCGGATCTGTCATGGGTCGCCGCCGGAACCACTACCGATTTCGGCCTTGGCGATCCATACGTGCTGATCTGCCCCGGTGGAGCCGCCCACCGCCCGGCCAAGCGTTGGCCCGCCGAACGATTCGGCGCGGTCGCGGCACGGCTGACCAAACGCGGACTGATCCCGGTTCTGCTCGGCACCGAAGCCGAAGCGGAAGCAATTGCGACAATCCGAGCCACCTGCCCCAAAGCTGTCGATCTGTCTGGACGAACCGGCTTCCTCGACATCCTGGGGCTAGGCCGCTCCGCCGTCGCCGCGATTGGCAACGATACCGGGCCGATGCACCTTATCGCTGCCGCCGGATGCCCATCGGTGGTGCTGTTCTCGGCGGATTCGAATCCCGATCTGTGCGCCCCGCGCGGCCGGGTGACGATCCTGCGCCGACCGAATCTGGCCGATCTTGGCGAAGCCGAGACAACGGCGGCGCTGATCCGACTCTTATCGGTATAATACCTCGCCCCTCATGCGCCGGGCGGGTGTCTCAACGGCCCCGCCAGATTCCGATAAAATCTGATCATCGGGATCTATAATAAGGAAGAGCATGGTCGGGGAGACGGACGCCCCCCCGACCGACTCGAAGCCTTAGTATCCGCCCTTTTTGCCGACGCTGCCGACAAAGGTGAAATCCCATTCCTGGTCGAACGCAGTCCACCACGGGCTGACGCCGGTTTCCTTGTCGGTATGGCGATAGAGGCCATGCTCGTTCGGCGGCGTGATGTGGAAGGCGACGTGATATTTGCCGGGGCCGTCCAGCTTGACGTTCGCGCCGTAATGCGGCCCGTCATTGGCGACCATCGCCATCAGATCACCCTTGGCGGAATAAGCGGGGTTATCGGGCTTGGTCACGACATACGAAATGCCCAGATTCGGAATCCATTCCCCGGCGGCAAAGCCGTTCTTGTTGCCCTTGATGGCATGGATGTCGGCTTCAAGATGGATATCGCCTTCGGAATGATGATCCATCGGCTCCATCGTCACGCCCTGGAGATAGACCGCCGCAACCCGCATCCCGTCGCGTTCGATAGCGCGGCCAATCGGACGCTCGGCGGCAAGGGCAACTCCCCCCATCAGCAGCAAAGCGACGCCGCTGGCAATCAGCTTGTTCATTTCGGACAACTCCACGGTTATTGATAGTCTGACTTAATCTCAACAAAAGGGGTGATTCGCCCCTTGCTCAGCCTGAGTCACAGGCCGAAGATCGCTGGCCACCACCCCACCCCCACGGCCAGACTGCCCACGATACCGGGCAGCAGAGCCAATGAACGCCCCGCCGGGACTAACCCCTGTGCGGCCAGGATGCGTTCACCCAAACGAATGCTCCACACCAGACCGGCAGCGAACAACGCGCCCTTGATGGCCTGAACACCTCCGGGACCGATCGGGGTCGCCGTCAGAGAATCGAACAGCTTTCCTCCCAGCCCAACCACCAGCGAGACCATCGCCACCGGAGCGTATTGGTAGCCCAACTCGACGAAGCCGCGCCGGAATCCACCATCACCGCCACAACGGGCCGCCACGAGTGCGGACAGCGCGGTCAGCCCGCCCAGCACGGCGACGGTCAGCACGGCACAGCCCACCATGAAGCCGACGATCATCACGAAATCGAGCCACAGGAACACTTCGTTACGGCCAGGATGGACACTCATCAGCCACCACGGCCCGCTATCCAGCAAACCCGACCAGCCGAAATCGACCGCACGTTCCCCCAGGGACTGGCGCCAATCCTGGAATTGAGGCAGGACCAGCCACAGGAAGCCACCGAGCGCGACGCCGGTACCGATGAACAGGAACCAGACCTCCCACGGATTGGCATGATGCTGTCGGATCGCCTCGATTTCGAGGCCAGGACGACGCAATTCAAGATGAACGCCACCGCGCGCGGTTGGGGTGACGCAGCGGAAACATTCGATGCAATGGCGCGACTCAGTCTTACGCGCCAGATCGATCATCGTCGGACAGACGCCTTTCTCGGAATACCCCTCGCCGCCCGGCAGCAGGGTACGAGGAGAGAACTGAACCGCACCCAGCCGCGAAAACACCCCAAGCAGTAGGCCGATCGGGCAGGCATGACGACACCAGGCGCGCTTGCGGCGACCGAACAGAAAGCCGCACAGGATCGCGGCAACCATCGTCCCGCCAAAGATCTCGGCGACCGCCTCGGGATGATCGCGCACACCGACGGTCTGGCCCAGGATGGTGATGATCAGAAAGCTGACCACCGGAGTTCCCTGCCAGCGCAGCCAGCCGGGGATCGCCCATTGTGGGCCGAAACGATTCCCCCACTCTGCCGCCGCCCCCATCGGGCAGAACAAACCGCACCACGACCGGCCCGTAGCGATCACCGACAGGAACACCAGCGGGAACCACAATCCCCACAGCAAATAGTTCGACAAAGACGGCAGATCGCGCCACAGGCTGGTCTGGGGCGGGACTGGCGGCGCGAACAGCGGGCCGACGATCAGCACCAGAAAGGCGACGAACATCAAACCGTGCAGCACAGGCAACCAGCGGGTCAACGGGACCAGGACCGACTCGATCCGCGATCCCGCCCGCCGCCCCCAACCCGAGATCTCGGGCTGGGGGCAGGAGCAGGACTGAGAACAGCCAGCATCGGCCTTCGTCGTCATGGTCATGCCGGGTTGACCTTACGGGCAACAAGGCCACGCCAAACCAGCCAGGGCACCAGGGGAACGACCAGGATCGCCTGGGCCAGCACGCCTTCGACGGTGGGATAGAACCCCAGCCAGCTCAGACTCGGCCACCCCGCCAGCGGAGTCACCGACAGGACATGACCGTTCTGCATCTCGACCACGCCGTTCCCGGCGAACGAAATCGCCATGTAATAGAGCAACGCGGCGGTGACACTGAAGAACAGCCGCAATGGAAGCCGGATCGACAACACCCGCATCGCGACATAGAGTGCGGCCAAGGCGACGACAGCCAGCGCCAGACCGCCAAGCAAAGCAGGCATCTGGCCGGGCGCGCCAGCGGCCAACGCCTGATAGAACAACACTGTCTCGGCCCCTTCGCGAAATACGGCCAGGAAGGCGGCAAAGCCCAGCGCGTACAGCCGCCCGCCCGACAGAGCCTGATCGACCTGACCCTGCACGTAACTCTGCCAGCGAGCCGCTTCGCGTTTGGCGAACAGCCAGTACGAGCAATAAAACAGAACGGCGGAGGCCAGCAGCATGGTGCCACCCTCCATCGCTTCCCGCCCGGCTCCCGACATCGAGAACAGCGTTGACATGCCCCAGGCCATTCCCAGACTGGCCAGCACCGCCAACCCGACGCCTTGATACACCACCACCGTCTTCTCGGCCGCGCCCGAGCGGCGCAGATAGGCGAGCAGCGCGGTGACCACCAGCATCGCCTCGAAGCCTTCGCGGACCAGGATCAGGAAGGATTGAATGAACGTCGCCAAGGCACCGCCCCCGCCGATACGTTCGGGAACCTTGTCCAGACCGTCGCGTAGAGACTGCCAGCTCGCCTGCACCTCGGCGGAGGTTCCGCCCTTGCGAATCTGTCCGATCACCTGGGCGAATCCAGCTTCAAGCTGGGATTTCAGGGCGCTGTCGGCGGCCCCAATCGTATTTTCCAGATCGCCATCGAACTGCTCGAAATACAGGGACGAAAAGCCCCGCATGGTGGGCATTTTCTGTGCCGGATCGTATTCGGCGACAAGGGAATCGCCCTTGGCCTGAACCGCGGCAATCGCGGCGGCAACGTCCAGCTGCGCGGCAAGAGAGGGGGCCGACCAGGACAGGCCGAACGTGACGATCACCGCAAGGGCGAGAAACAGGCGGCGCATCATTTTCCTTTCAGATGTCCGTCGGGACCGACTTTGTCGGCATCCAACTGCTTGGCATCGGCACGCAGGGCCTTACGGAGCGACGCCGCGACGCCGTGCAGATCGGCGCGCTTGGCTGCCTGGGACTGCAAATCATGGAACAGAGCCTCCACATCGCTGACTCGTCTGGCTCCCAAAGCCTGACGTTCGGCGATCTCCATGTTCAGCCCCTCGAAGAAATCGAAATAGCTGGCGATAGCAGCTTCCTCGGCCGCGTCGAAGTTACCCGCCTTCATCGCCGCCTCGGCGCGATCGACCTCGGCGATGACCTGTTCCGCCACTCCGGCCCAATGACCGTCGGCGGCCTGCGACAGCGACGGTTCGGCGGCCACCAAGCCCGCTACGAGCAACAAGCCCCTCAGGGAGCGTGACACGGCGCTCATCGATACATTCCCCTGCGTGACGGGGAACCCGACGACACGGCCCCCTAGATGAAAGTCATTATAATCATCATATAAACAGGCCGACAACATATTGTGATTTTCATTCGCATTCCCGTCCTGCGGTTTGAGCTGCCCCTCCCCCGCTTTGACAACGCCCAAGCGGCCATGCAGAATGGCGTGACCATGAAAACCATACTTCTTATCGGCATTGGGCCGGGCGATCCCGACGCCCTGACTCTGGCGGCAATCAAGGCGATCCGACGGGTTGACGTCTTTTTCTTTCTGGAAAAAGACGGAGATGGCAAAGACTCGCTGATTCGCTTTCGCCGCGAGGTCATCGATCAGCATCGCGGCACCCTGCCCTATCGCATTGCCTCGGGGCGCAGCCCGACGCGCGATCGCACCTCACCTGATTACACCGATGCGGTCGAGGTCTGGCGGCACCGCCGGACCGAGGAAATCGAAACCCTGATCGACGGCAAGATGGCGGATGGTGAGATCGCAGGATTCTTAGTCTGGGGCGATCCGTCGCTGTATGACGGGACGATGCAAAGCCTGCACGATTTGATCGACGGCGGGCGAACCGATATCGCCTTCGAGGTCATTCCCGGTATTACCAGCGTTCAGATGCTGACCGCGCGACACAAAATCCCGCTCAATCGAATCGGCGAGAGCATCACAATCACCACCGGCCGTCAGGTCGAAGAGTCAGACCCGGCCACGCTGAACAACGCGGTGGTGATGCTGGATTCGCGCTCCGCGTTCCGACGGCTGGAAGGATCGGGAGATGTCGATATTTATTGGGGCGGCGATGTCGGCGGCCCCGACGAAGTGCTGATCGCCGGGCGTCTTGATGACGTCGCCGACCGCATCGACGCCGCCATCGCCGAGCAGCGCACCCGCAAGGGCTGGATCATGGACGCATATCTGGTGCGCCGCCGCAGACCCGAGTAGACCTGAGCCGAANCCCCCCCTCTTTCCCATCACGACGAGGGAAAGAGGGGGAGTAACACTCGAACTTACAGGACCCGACCGGCAACCGCATCGAGGCAGGCGACCAGGGATGCGTCGCGGCCTTCGCCATGGGTGATGATCGCGTTGTCGAGCGCGGTATGGCAGCCCTTAGCGCACGGAACCGACCGACCCGTGACCTTCGGAGCCACCGTCTTGACCAGCAGGCGGGCGCGGTCGGCGTTCTCAAGCAGCACCTTGACGATGGCATCGACGGTGACAGCATCGTGATCGGGATGCCAGCAATCGTAATCGGTGACCATGGCGACGCTGGCGTAACAGATCTCGGCTTCGCGAGCGAGTTTGGCCTCGGGCATGTTGGTCATGCCGATGACGTCACAGCCCCACTGCCGATACAATTCGCTTTCGGCCTTGGTCGAGAATTGTGGGCCTTCCATCACCAGATAGGTGCCGCCGCGCACTGCGACGATTCCGGCTTCCGCCGCCGCCTGCTCGACAAGATCGGAGAGACGTTCGCAGGTCGGATGCGCCATGCTGACATGCGCGACCAGACCGGTACCGAAGAAGCTCTTGTTACGAGCGAAGGTACGATCGATGAACTGATCGACGATCACGAAAGTGCCGGGCGGCAGATCTTCTTTCAGCGACCCCACCGCCGAGACCGACAGGATTTCGGTGACACCGGCCCGCTTCATCGCGTCGATATTGGCGCGGAAGTTCAGTTCGGAGGGGGGGATGCGATGACCACGGCCGTGACGGGGCAGGAACACCAGCTTCTGCCCGTCGAGATCGCCGAACAGCAACTGATCGGAGGGCGCGCCGAACGGGCTTTCGACCGTGCGCCATTCCTTGTTGGTCAGTCCGTCAATATCGTAAACACCGCTACCGCCGATAATGCCGAGTACCGGTGTCGAAGTACCGTCTGCCATGTAACCACCCTTTCCGTATCCGAATACGAGGAAATCCCGAGGCGGTGTTAGGACAAAACCGCCTCGGATGCAACATACCCCGGCGGCATTCATCCACAGCCGCCAGCACCATGTTCCACAGACTATCCGTGCCTGTGGGTCGAATGCCGCTAAGGACCTAACTCTCCCCCAATGCGTGCCGCGCCTCGACAACGAGGCGGTCACTTGCCTCCTCGATCCGACTTTCCAGAACAGTCATGAAGGTCTTGCGGTCAAGCCCCGGCGGGATAACGGGGAGAACCTCGATGACGATCTTTCCCGGCCGCTTTAGAAAGCCGCCACGGGGCCAATAAACCCCTGAATTCAAGGCGACAGGCACCACCGGAAGATTTTGAGACCCGTATAGCATCGCCACCCCGGAATGATAGGGCAGCTTCGCCCCCGGCGCCGCGCGGGTGCCTTCGGGAAAGATCACGATCTGGCGCTTCTTGGCCGAGGCAATGAAGGCTCCCTTTACCATCTCTTTCAATGCCCGCGTGCCAGCAGAACGGTCAATCGCGATGACACCGGACTTGAACAGATACCAGCCGAAGAAAGGTATCCACAGCAATTCCTTCTTCAAAATGAAGGCGGGATCGGGAAAGACACGACGAAATGCGAAAGTTTCAAAGGTCGATTGGTGCTTCGACGCGACGATGATGGCGCCATCCGGAATGTTCTCGGCTCCGCGCAATTCCCAGGTAAGCCCTACCAGAACTCGCAGCCCCACCTCTACGCCCGACAGCCAGAACCGCGCCGCGACCACCGTCCAATGCCGTGGCATTACCAGCAACGGGATGTAGAGGGTCGATAGAATCACCGTCCAACTGCACAAATAGACGAAAAACAAGGCGGACCGAACAACGATCACAGTTTCTTCTCCGGAATCAGGGAGGGGAACAAGGGGCGGACCATCGCCACCAGATATTTGCTGTATTCAATCGTCAGCAGATGGATCGTGCCGGGCCAGCGCCACCACTGATCCTGCTTGAACGCTTCGGGGAACACCGGATGCGGAACGATCGACAGGCCCGGCATCGCACGGTGGAATTCCAGCAACGAGCGCGGCATATGGTACGCCGCCGTTACCAGCCGCAACGAACTGAACCCACCCGCTTTCATCCAGGCGGCGGTCTCGACGGCATTGCCGACGGTATCGTCGGCAGCGTGGCCCAGAGCGATGCAGCGGCCTCCGCAAGACGGCGGCGGCGCCAGGGGATGAGACAGGCGCAGCAGATCAGCCAGATCGACGCCGCGATGAACCCCCGACACGAACAACATCCGCGCCTTGCCCGCTTCCAGCAGCGCCAGGCCGCCAGACACCCGCTCGGCTCCACCAGTCAGAACCACGATGGCATCGGTAACGGTGTTGGGATCTTCAACGCTGTCGGGCAGAGCTGTCGCGAACCACAGCAACCCGCCAAGCCAAGCCGCCACCGCCGCCACCGCCAGAGCGACGGACCCGCCAATGACGCGCAGAATGATCCGCCCCGCCGTCATGGCATCCGCGCCAAGGTGCCATGGACGGTCAATCGAGCGGTCAGCATCGCCAATCCCGCCGCCAGGAACGGCAGCAGGGCGATCACGGCATAACCGAAAATGGGAAGGCCAATGCTGGGCAGAAAGCCACCTTCCAGCCGCCGCGCCGCCCAACCCAGCGCCGACAACGCCGGAACCGCCATCGCCAGACCGAACATTCCACCACCGAGGCCAAGAACGAAGGCGCGGTCGGCAAACTGGCGGGCGATGTAATCGTCATGAGCTCCGATCAGGTGCAGGACTTCGATAATATCGTGATGAACCGCCATTCCCGTTCGGGTGGCGTAAACCACCGTCGCCGAGGTGACCAGACCAATCAGACAGACCACCACGACCGCCAGCCATTCCATCGTCCGCGACAGATTGACCAGACGCGACAGCCAGACGCGGTGATCGTCGAGCGAGGCACCGGGGACGGCCGTAGACAGGCGTTCGGAGATCTCGGCGAGGTCGATGCGGGCATCGGGATCGACACTAACGTCGATCAGACGCGGCAGCGGCAGGTCGCGCACAACCTCGGTTCCGCCCAGCCACGGTTCGAGCAAAGCAAGGGTATGAGCCTTGTCCAGCGCCTTGACCGACAGCACCCCCGGCACCATACGCATCAGATCGACCGCCTGACGGACCCGATCGTCGGTGGCGGCCTCGGCCCGTTCGCCACCGGCGGGCAGCACCTGAACTGTCACCGTACCCGAGACATCATGATCCCAGCGGCTCATCACTTCTTCGACAGCGAAAGCCCCGGTCACCGCCATCGTGGCCAGGAACACCATCAGCGCGACCAGCCAGGGCAGAAAGCGGCTGGTGGCATCGCCCGCCAGCGGAAGGTCGGAATGACGACCGAACATCGGCTCAATTCACCCTGGTCACCTGGCCATGCTCCAGATGCAGGCGCGGGTTATGAGAGAAGCGCGAAACCAGCGATTCGTTATGAGTTGCGACAACGATAGTGGTTCCCAGCTTATTCAACTCCTCGAAAAGATGCATCAGCCGCATCGCGATACGGTCATCGACATTGCCGGTCGGTTCGTCGGCCAACAGCAGATCGGGCCGCCCGATCACCGCCCGTGCGATCGCCACCCGTTGCTTCTGCCCACCCGACAGGGTCGAGGGCTTGGCCCCCAGTTGGTCGGCCAAGCCGACCCAGGACAGCAATTCCGGCACATGCTTCCGAATCTCGGCCTCGCGCACGCCGCGGACACGCAGCGGCAGCGCAACATTATCAAGCGCCGTCAGGTGATCGAGCAGGCGGAATTCCTGGAACACCACCCCGATACGCCGCCGCAGGGCGGGCAATTCATACCGCCGGGTGGTGGCGATGTCGCGATCGAACAGCACGACCCGCCCCCGCGTCGGGCGCAGCCCCAGATACATCAGGCGCAGCAATGACGATTTACCCGCGCCCGAGGGGCCGGTCAGGAAATGGAACGAACCCGACGGCAGGGCGAAAGTAACGTCGCGCAAAACTTCCGGCCCCAAGCCGTAGCGCAGCCCCACGCTGTCGAAGCTAATGATATTCTCCCCACGAGGGCGATGCCGCACGGCGTCTTTCTCCCGTTCGGGCCAAAGGATGACACGGTAAGCAGGCGATGGTCCAGAGTGTCGCACGCCGCCCCGCTCTTGGCGTCAGGACTTATAACTTCTTGCTCAAAAGCAGTAAATCACGCCACGCCTCGCGCTTGGCCTCGGGCGTGCGCAGCAGGTACGCCGGATGAAACGTGGCCAGGGTCGGCACCGGACGTTGCAATCCGGGCGATCCGACCTCGAACCACTGCCCCCGCAGCCGGTTGATCCCCTCGGATCGCGCCAGCAGCGCCGAGGCGGCAGCCCCGCCCAACAGCAAAAGCAATGGCGGATCGACGAGTTCGATATGACGGATGACAAA
The DNA here is from genome assembly GCF_000294655.1 of Magnetospirillum molischianum DSM 120. Classification (GTDB taxonomy): domain Bacteria; phylum Pseudomonadota; class Alphaproteobacteria; order Rhodospirillales; family Magnetospirillaceae; genus Phaeospirillum; species Phaeospirillum molischianum. Next base: position 204,985 of record NZ_CAHP01000001.1, on the reverse strand, counting down.
GGGCAGGCACACCGCCACTTCATCCTGAGTCGGCTTGCGGTTGGCAGGAGGACGCCAGGGAACGACGTTGGTGATATAGACCTCGGAACGGTCCAACCCGATCGATTTCAGCATCCGGTCAAGCAGTTTTCCACTGGCGCCAATGAAGGGCACGCCCTGGCGGTCCTCTTCGTGACCCGGCGCTTCGCCGATGCACATCAGGCGCGGCTGGGCCGAGCCATCGGCGAACACCGTCGAGGTCGCCGCCTGTTTCAGCGGCAGCCCCTCGAACGCCTCCAGCGCCCGATGCAACTCGGTCAGGCTGGTGCAGGCGGCGGCAATCTGCGTCGCGGTGCCTGACGCACCGGCTCCATCCGCCTCCCGCCCCACCACGGCACGACGAGGCGAAGACGAAGACGGAGATGCCGGAACGGCGGCGGCAACCGGGCGCGGAACCGGCGGCGGCACGCTATAGCGGTCGATCGCCAGTTCCCCGATGCATTCATCGACCCCGACATCGAGATACCAACGCAAAAGATCGAAAGGATGAAGCCGACCCGATGGGCCGGCTTCCTCGCCAAGAAGGCTCATCCCTTACCCCTGCGGATCGACGCGACGGTCCACCGGCGGCGCCTTCGGATCGACCTCGTGGAAATCACCCTCGATGATCACCGGCCCGCTACGGGGACCGGCACCACGGCCCGGACCCGTCCCTGTCTGGGACACGACGACCGATGAGTTCCGCTCGATCCAGATCCACAGCGCGGCCCGAACCGGGGCAAGTAGCAGTGCCACCGCCAGGATATCCGTCAGGAAACCGGGCAGAACCAACAGAAAGCCCGCCGCCGACAGACAGAGTCCATCGAACGCCGCCTCGACCGGCATTTCCCCCTGCTCAAGCCGCGAGCGGGCATCGAACAGCACAGCCAATCCCTGCCGCCGTAAAATCGAGAGGCCAATCAGCACGGCCAGCACAGACAGCAGGATCGTCGCGCCGGCGCCGATCACCGCCGACATTTTGACCCACACCATGATCTCGGCGACCGGCAGGGCGATTACGCCCGCGAACAGCATCCAACCCATGCTTGCTCTTTCCCCCTTCACGGCTTATGTCTTGGACTAAGCCGGTGTTGCACTTCGCCGCATCCCCCCGTCCCGTAAGGGCCGGAAACAGCGGATCACCCCCAGCCTATCCCGGACTCGCTCAATGAACGACGGATTCCATTACCTCGATATCATTTTTTTCGCGATGGTCGCCGCCTTCCTCGTCCTGCGCCTGCGCAGCGTACTGGGTCGCCGTACCGGAGCAGAACACCCACCCGAACGTTGGGGAGCGGGTGAACCCGCCAACAACGTCGTCGATCTGGCCTCGGCTCGCCGGTCCGTATCGGAACCGGCCCCCGGCACACCGACCTCGCGTGGGCTGGAACAGATTCGGACGATCGATCGGTCTTTCGATCTCGATACCTTCCTGGCCGGTGCCCGCGCCGCGTTCTCGATGGTCGTCACCGCCTTTGCCGCCGGTGACCGCGAGACCCTGCGCCAACTCCTCTCGCCCGAGGTGTTCGCCAATTTCGTGTCCGTGATCGACGCTCACAGCGCGCGGGGAGAGAGCCTGACCACTGAACTGGTCTCGATCCGCACCGTCGAACCGATCGACGCCGCCGTCCGTGGTGTTTTCCTCGAAATCACCGTTCGCTTCGTCAGCGAACAGGTCAACCTGCTGCGCAATGCCGAAGGACAGGTGATCGAGGGCAACCCCGACCGAATCGTCAACGTCACCGATGAATGGACGTTCCGTCGCGATCCTCGCGCCGCCGATCCCAACTGGCTGCTGGTTGCCACCCGCACCCCGGAAGAATAGGTAGGTCGGCCATCATGCGTGCGCTGTGCGGGCTGGTCCTGCTTCTCCTGGTCTCGGCCTGCGCTCCCTTCGCACCGCAGGAACCACCCGCAGCCCCGTCCACCGGGGCGCGGATGGGATTGCAGCCGATCGGCTATGACGAACTTCCCGGCTGGTCCGAAGACAGCGCCGCCGATGTGCTGCCCGCGCTGCTGCGGACCTGCGACCGGATTCTGCGTCTGCCGACCGACCGCTCGATCGGCCATGATGGCATTGCCGGAACCGCTGCCGACTGGTACGCCCCTTGCGCCGCCGCCCGCCGGATCGCTCCCGGCGACGATGACGCGGCACGGGCAATGTTCGAAACCTTGTTTCAACCCTGGCAGGTCAGCGCCGACGGAAATACCGAAGGTCTGTTCACCGGCTATTTCGAACCCGAGATCGCCGGATCAAAGCAGCGCAAAGGCCGCTTCTCCATCCCGGTTCTGGGTAAGCCCAGCGATCTCGTCAGTGTCGATCTGGGCCGATTCCGCCCCGAGATGAAAGGCGAGCAGATCGTCGGCCGGGTCGAGGCCGGTCGGTTGCTGCCCTACCCTTCCCGCAAGGAAATCGAAAACGGCGGACTGGACGGACGGGCGCCGGTGCTGGTCTGGACCGACGATTTGGTCGATTTCGCGATAATGCAAATTCAGGGGTCGGGCCGAGTCCGCCTTGAGGACGGTTCCGTCCTGCGTCTCGGCGTTGCCGGCACCAATGGCCATAAATTTGTCGGCATCGGCAAGGTGATGCGCGACGAGGGTGTGCTGTCCGGCGACTCGTCAATGCCGGGGATTCGCGCCTGGCTGAAGGATCACCCCGATCAAGCCAACGACCTGCTCGCCCGCAACCCGCGCTATATCTTCTATGCCATCAATACCGGCGATGGCCCACTGGGAACCGAGGGGGTGGCGCTGACACCGGAGCGCTCGATGGCGATCGATCCGCGCCATATCCCGCTCGGCGCTCCGGTGTGGGTCGATACCACCACGCCCGACGGCAAGCCTCTGCGCCGCCTGATGATGGCCCAGGATACCGGGGCCGCGATCAAGGGGCCGGTGCGTGGCGACTTGTTCTGGGGCAGCGGTGCCGCCGCCTTCGCCCAAGCGGGCCGGATGAAAAGCCCCGGACGTCTGGTATTGTTCCTCCCCCAAGTCCGCACGCCGCGTCTGGCCCTGGCTCGTTAGCCACTATCGGCTTCGTGGTTTTCTAACCGTCGCTCGGCGCGTTGATGCCAAAACATCACGGGGCCAGCTGGTTTTGCGTTATCGAAGTTCATCGCGAAACGGCCTGCCCTGCGGCCTGTGAAATTGTGTTTGCAGCGCTTTTCCCGCCCATCGAAATGAGATAGTGTATATATAATCGTTTTTACACTATTCTCCTGGAGTTTCGAGATGAGCGCAGAGCAGGGTAGCCCGGCAACCTTCCGCGGCAAAATCTATGACAGCATCATCGATACGATCGGGGCTACCCCGCTGGTGCGCTTCAAGCGCCTAGCCGCCGAAGCCGGGGTCAAAGCCGACATCATCGGCAAACTCGAATTCTTCAACCCCCTGGCTTCGGTCAAGGATCGTATCGGCGTTGCCCTGGTCGAAGCAGCGGAAGCCTCGGGGGCATTGCAGCCCGGCGGCACCATCATCGAACCGACCTCGGGAAATACCGGCATTGCCCTCGCCTTCGTCGCCGCCGCCAAGGGCTACAAACTGATCCTGACCATGCCGGAAAGCATGTCGCTGGAACGACGCAAGATGCTGCAATTGCTGGGCGCGGAAATCGTGCTGACCCCGGCGTCGAAAGGCATGACCGGCGCGGTGCGTCAGGCCGAGGAACTGGCTGCGGCAACTCCTGGGGCAATCATCCCGCAGCAGTTCAAGAACGCCGCCAATCCTGCGATCCACTCCCGCACCACTGCCGAAGAAATCTGGGCCGACACCAACGGCCAGATCGATATCCTGGTTTCCGGCGTCGGCACTGGCGGCACCATCACTGGCGTGGGACGGGTATTGAAGGCTCGCAAGCCGGGCGTGCAGATCGTCGCGGTCGAACCCGAGGATAGCCCTGTTTTGTCGGGCGGCGCCCCCGGACCGCATAAGATTCAGGGGATCGGACCGGGCTTCGTCCCCGATATCCTCGACCGCTCGGTGCTGGATGAAATTCTTCAGATCGGCAACGAAACGGCTCTGTCAACGGCGCGCAAGGCCGCAAAGATCGAGGGGATTCCGGTCGGCATTTCGTCCGGTGCCGCTCTGGCCGCCGCGTTGGAACTGGGTGCCCGCCCTGAAAACGAAGGCAAGCAGATCGTTGCGATCATCCCGTCCTTCGCCGAGCGCTATCTGTCAACCGCCCTGTTCGACCAGGCCTGATCCACATCCCTAAAACGGGAAGAGCGCGGACGAACCCCGTCCACGCTCTTCCCAGGGAGATCGAACAACCGGATCAGGCGGCTTCGAGCAGGCTTTCCAGACGGGCGGTGGCAGCGGTCGTATCGATCCGCTCGACTGCCGCCAACTCAGACGCCAGACGCTCAAGCGCGGCCTCGTAAATTTGACGCTCGCTATAAGACTGATCGGGCTGATTGGCGTTGCGGTGCAGATCGCGCACGACTTCAGCAATCGAAACCGGGTCACCGGAATTGATCTTGGCTTCGTATTCCTGGGCGCGACGGCTCCACATCGTCCGCTTAACCTTGGCGCGGCCCTTCAGTGTCGTCAGGGCCGTCTCCATCACGGAACAGGGAGACAACTTGCGCAGACCGGACTTATGCGCTTTCGTCACCGGAACGCGGAGGGTCATGCGGTCGCGATCAAAGGTGATGACAAAAAGCTGTAGTTTCATCCCACCGATTTCTTGCGTCTCGATGGCGACAACTTGACCGACACCATGGGTGGGATAAACCACATAATCGCCCTGGGCAAAAGAAACGACCGTCATCTCTTCGGATTCCCTAGAATGAGGACCAGTGGTGCCGAAGACATCGTCCTCGCGCTCCATCCGGAACGCGATACCATACGCTCGCGCTATTAAACGCGAGCTGGACTCGATATCGCGGCTTATTTAGGTGAGCGAACTCCCGCTCGGAAGGCCTTTCGGCAACCTATCTGCCGATACAATTCGGCTGACTTGCCTTTATACCATGGGATACTTCCGTTAAGAACAAAAAAATACCGCACCGACATATGGATGTCGGTAAAATGCGGCCATGGTCGAAGGCTTCCATACTAAGGACCAATCGCCCATGACTTATGACATGGACGAGAGGAGGGAGAGGCGAAGTAACTCGACCCCCTTACACCCCAAAGATGTATTATTTGCTGCGCTAGACTCGGATCAGCATTGTAGCGACGCGATGTCGTTACAAATCGGCAGAATGCGGAAACGGCAACAGCTTCACGGCTCCGCACTCCTTCTCCGGGAAGGAGTGTGGCCAAACGACGCCCCAAGCCCGATGCACCACACGCCTCAACAGATTAGTCTTCTATCCCGTTCGGTGCCCGGCAGAAGAAATCTGGATCGGCCAAGGTCAAGGCGGAGACGGTAATCATCGTCTTGGGATGGGTCTTGTTATACAGACGAGCATGTAAAATACCATCAACATGCTCGAAAATTTTCTCAACCACCCATACGATCTTCTTGTTGTCCTGGGACTTGACGAACATGTCGCCGACCTGTGCGTCGAACGTCTTACGTTTGAACATTCCTGATCTCACCAATTTGGACAGACACGGATGAAGGAGCTAGGGATGCCCGGCCCCGGCCAGTCAAAGCCTATATGAGGCATGCCACCCAGTGAAGTAAAGCCCGACCCATGCCCTAGCCCGGAATCGCCTCCCCCTTCGACAGATTGCAGGACTTGCCTCCAGCCTTCAAAGAGGGCGGATAGATTTTCGGGCAGGAAAACCGATCAGCGGCGCAGGATCGATCCTGCTTTCGGCCGAAGACACCCGAGCATCCACCAAAAATCGAAGCCCCGCGGGAGACAAAGCTCGGCGCGGGGCTGATTGATTTTAAAGAGCCTTGTGGCTCTGGGAATTCGGCATAACAGCCGACACGGTTAGTATATGTGATGTATCAAAGGCCGGTGCCGTACTATTCGACACCTCAAACATGACCCTGTGGAGTCATTTCCTTTACGATTTTCTCCTCCTCACCCGTGGTAACCCACGATATTGGCGAAGTCTTCGATCCGATAACAACCACTTAACTTCGTGACGCTGATGTCCTTTCTTCCTTGTTACAGTCAGGAGTATCGCGCCGGTTCCACCCCTTGTCAAGGATCGTTACAGCCATGCGACTCCGCCCGCCGGTGCGGAACACCACGGGGCAGAAACGGCTTAATCCAGGAGGAGCGTGCAAACGGGGAGAAGCTGACTGGCTTCTCCCCGTGGCGCAAAACTCAACGCAGCTGAGGCTGCGTTAGCAATCGTGCTTAGTCTTCGGACTCGTCCTCGGCACGCTCCGCAGTCGGGCCGGAATCGGCACCCTTGGCGGCCGGGTTACGATCAACCAGCTCAATGATCGCCATCGGAGCGCAATCGCCGTAGCGGAAGCCAGCCTTCAGAACACGGGTGTAGCCGCCGTTGCGGGCCTTGTAGCGCGGGCCGATCTCGGCGAACAGCTTGGCCACAACCTTGTCGTCACGCAGGAAGGCATAAGCCTGACGGCGTGCATGCAGATCGCCGCGCTTGCCCAGGGTGATCAGACGCTCGACCACGGGACGGAGATCCTTGGCCTTGGGCAGGGTGGTCTTGATCTGCTCGTGCTTCAGCAGGGCGTTCGACAGGCTGACGAACAGGGCCTTACGGGCGGAACTGTCGCGGTTCAGCTTACGGCCGGACATACCATGACGCATGAAAAACTCTCCTCGTCGCCTAGGCCTCGCCGGGCGAGACCGATCGTCGAACCGTTGCCGCCACATCGCCAGAAGGCGAGGAGTACGGCACGGGCGGGTCGGGATGACCCTATTGGCACAACAAACGGCGCGAGCAGACCTATCCCGAAGACAGGTTCACTCGCGCCGATCAATCAATCAGTACGGCTCTTCCAACTTCTTGGCCAGTTCCTCGATGTTCTCGGGCGGCCAGTTCGGAATTTCCATACCCAGATGCAGACCCATTTGCGCCAGCACTTCCTTAATTTCGTTCAGCGACTTGCGCCCGAAATTGGGAGTACGGAGCATCTCGGCCTCGGTCTTCTGGACCAGATCGCCGATGTAAATGATGTTGTCGTTCTTCAGGCAGTTCGCCGAACGAACCGACAACTCAAGCTCATCGACCTTCCGCAGCAGGTTCTTGTTGAAGGGAAGCTCATCGCGCTTCTCTTCTTCGACGACCTGGGTCGGTTCCTCGAAGTTGATGAACAGCTGCAATTGGTCCTGGAGGATGCGGGCAGCAAGAGCCACCGAATCCTCGGGGGTGACGGCGCCGTTGGTCTCGATCGTCATCGACAACTTGTCGTAATCGGTAACCTGTCCGACGCGGGTGTTCTCGACCTTGTAGGCAACGCGACGAATCGGCGAGAAAATCGCATCGATCGGAATGAGGCCGATCGGCGAATCTTCGGGACGGTTCTGCGACGCGGGCACATACCCCTTGCCGGTCTCGACGGTGAATTCGACGTTAAGAACAGCGCCCTCGTCGAGGGTGCACAACACCAAATCCTGGTCCATGATCTCGATGTCGTGACCGACTTCGATCATGCCGGCTTTCACTTCGCCGGGGCCGACGGCGCGGAGGTGCATCCGCTTCGGGCCTTCGCCATGCATGCGCAGGCCCATCGTCTTGATGTTGAGGATGATGTCGGTGACATCTTCCCGCACACCAGGGATGGACGAGAACTCGTGCAGCACGCCGTCGATCTGGATGGCGGTCACCGCCGCCCCCTGCAACGAGGACAGCAATATCCGGCGCAGGCTGTTGCCCAGCGTCATGCCGAAGCCACGCTCCAGCGGCTCGGCAACAACGACGGCAACCCGCTGCGGGTCGGCGCCGGGCTCGACATTGAGCTTGCCGGGCTTAATCAATTCCTGCCAGTTTTTCTGAATCACGGGCGTGACCTCATGCTGGGATCAGGGGAAGGGAAACCGGAACGGACGAACCGCCGACTCCTCTCCCAAGTGGGGAGAGAGGAGCGGCGGCCCAAGTCCCGATGGAGACCCGATCAGACGCGGCGACGCTTACGCGGCCGGCACCCGTTGTGCGGGATCGGCGTGACGTCGCGGATCGACGTGATCTGGAAGCCAACAGCCTGCAACGCGCGCAGCGCGGATTCACGACCGGCACCCGGTCCCTTCACCTCGACTTCCAGGGTCCGCATACCATGTTCGGACGCCTTGCGGCCGGCATCTTCTGCGGCCACCTGAGCGGCATACGGAGTCGACTTGCGCGAGCCCTTGAAGCCCTGCATCCCGGCCGACGACCACGAAATGGTGTTGCCCTGGGCGTCGGTGATCGTGATCATCGTGTTGTTGAACGTCGCGTTGACATGCGCAACGCCCGAAGTGATGTTTTTGCGCTCGCGACGGCGGGGACGCGCGGCAGCAGCAGGCTTGGCCATCTGAGGTATTCCTTACTTCGTCACTTTCTTCTTGCCGGCAATCGGCTTCGCCGGACCCTTGCGGGTACGGGCATTCGTGTGGGTGCGCTGGCCGTGGACCGGAAGGCCACGACGATGGCGCAGGCCGCGGTAGCAGCCAAGATCCATCAAACGTTTGATGTTCATCGCCACGGCACGACGCAGGTCGCCTTCGACCTGGAAGTCGTGATCGATCAGTTCGCGGATCTTCAGCACTTCGTCGTCGGTGAGCTGATTGACGCGCCGATCTTCGGGGATGCCCAGCGAAAGGGTGATTTCCCTGGCCTTGGTGCGGCCGATGCCGTGAATGTAGGTCAACGCGATCATGACGCGCTTGTTCGTCGGAATATTGACGCCAGCGATACGAGCCAAAGCTGGTTACTCCTTCACCAGATAAATCCGCGCCAGGGAACACCCGGAGCTGTTAGCGACAAACGCAGCCCAAGGCTTCTCCCGGGCCGGGGAAACCGAAGGTGCGGGATTATAGGGCGATTCGGCCAAGAGTCAACCGTCTCGCGTCTGAACGAACCGGCGTCAGCCGATCCCGCCCAGAATGTCTTCCAGAGCCCGAGTGACCTCAACGATCTCCCGAGTACCGTCGACCACCTTCAACGTGCCCTTGCCCTCATAGTAAGGAAGCAGCGGGGCGGTCTGGGCGTGGTAGGTTTCCAGACGCTTGGTCACCGTTTCGACGCGATCATCGGGGCGACGAACGAATTCGGTGCCGCCGCAAGAATCGCAGATACCGTCAACCTTGGGCTTCTGGAACGTGTCGTGGTAGCCCGCGCCACACTTGGCGCAAGTATAGCGACCGGTGATCCGCTCGACGATGAATTCGTCGGGAACGCGGACTTCGATCGCCAGATCGAGTTTTTTACCCTTGCGAGCCAGCATCGCGTCCAGCGCCTCGGCCTGGGCGACGGTGCGGGGAAAACCGTCGAAGATCGCCCCTTTGGCGACATCGGGCTGATCCAGACGCTCGTCAATGATGGCAATGACGATCTCGTCTGAAACCAGCTGTCCGGCATCCATCACCGCCTTGGCCCGGCGACCAACGTCAGAGCCGGAGGCGACGGCGGCGCGCAGCATGTCGCCGGTCGAGAGCTGGACCAGTCCATGGGTCTCCTGAAGACGCTTGGCCTGGGTTCCCTTGCCGCCGCCTGGCGGTCCGAGCAGAACGAGATACATCATGCCTCCCCTTTTTTCTTAGCGACGACCGCGCAGCCGGGACTTCTTGATGAGCCCCTCATACTGGTGGGCCAGAAGATGAGACTGAATCTGCGACACGGTATCCATCGTGACCGAGACCACGATCAGCAGACTGGTGCCGCCGAAATAGAATGGCAGAGAGAATTTCGAGATCAGAACCTCCGGCAACACCGACAGCGCCGCCAGATAGATCGCTCCTACCACAGTCAGTCGGGTCAGAACGTAATCGAGATAATCGGCGGTGTTCTTGCCGGGACGGATGCCGGGGATGAAGCCGCCATACTTCTTCAAGTTGTCCGCCGTTTCAGTCGGGTTAAACACGACCGAGGTATAGAAGAAGGCGAAGAACATGATCAGGGCGACATACATGCCGACATAAAGCGGCTGTCCATGCCCCATCAGGGCCGCGACACTCGTCAGCCATTCCGGTCCACCCTGCGCGCTCAACTGGGCGACAGTGGCAGGCATCAACAGAACAGAACTGGCGAAGATCGGCGGAATAACGCCCGAGGTGTTGACCTTCAGAGGCAGATGAGAGGAATCGCCACCGAACACCTTGTTACCGACCTGACGCTTCGGATACTGAACGATGATCCGACGCTGGGCGCGCTCAAGGAACACGATGAAGGCAATCACCAGGATCGACATCAGCAGGATGCCGATGATGACCAGAACCGGCAGAGCGCCAGTGCGCCCCAGTTCCAGGGTGCTGCCGATCGCCGCCGGCAATTCGGCAACAATACCGGCCATGATGATCAGCGAAGTGCCCTGGCCGATACCGCGTGCGGTGATCTGCTCGCCCAGCCACATCAGGAACAGGGTTCCGCCGACCAGGGTGCAGACCGCTGAGAAGCGGAACACCAGATGGCTATCCATGTACACCGCCGAACCGGCCGGTCCGCTCATGCTTTCCAGACCAAGAGCCATGCCATAGGCCTGGACAGTCGCGATCGCCAGCGTCAGGTAGCGGGTGTACTGGTTGATTTTCTTACGCCCGGATTCGCCTTCTTTCTTGGTGGCTTCCAGGCTGGGAATGACCGACGTCATCAGCTGAATGATGATCGATGCCGTGATGTACGGCATGATATTCAGCGCGAAAATGGTCATGCGGTGCAGAGCGCCACCGGCCAGCATGTCGAACATGCCGAGGATGCCGCCGCCGTTCTGTTTGAACAGCTCGCCTAATACGTGCGGATCGACGCCAGGCAGAGGAATCCAGGTTCCCAGGCGGTACACCACCAGGGCAGCCAGGGTGAACCAGATCCTTTTCTTGAGGTCGGTCGCCTTGGCGAACACGCCAAAGTTCAAGTTCGAGGCGAGCTGCTCGGCAGCGGAGGCCATGCCTTACTCCCGGTTCCAGTGATACGGAGTCGATCGTCGCAATCGTTTACGACATCCACGTCCCGGCCACCACCCCTTAAATTCCGTCCGCCCCCGCCGCGACATGCGGACGGAGGCGGGTGCGGAGGGCGTGTCGCGAGACGCGCGTTCGAAAAGCGGTGACTTACCATCGGGCGGTGGAACCGCCCAACGGGATCACGCCTCGACGGCGGCTGCGGAAGCCTTCGGAGCCGAGATCTCCACCACGCCACCGACCTTTTCGACGGCAGCGAGAGCGGCGGCCGAAGCCCCCACGACGGAGAGGGTCACCTTAGAGGTCAGCTCGCCACGGGCCAGCACACGAACACCGTCCAGGATCTTACCGATCAGGCCGGCAGCCTGAAGAGCGGCGGCGTCGATCGTCTTGGTGGCGTCGATACGGCCGGCATCGATCGCCGCCTGAAGACGGCCGAGATTGACCTCGGCGAATTCGAGGCGGAACGGGGTCTTGAACCCGCGCTTGGGCAGACGCCGGTAGATCGGCATCTGACCGCCTTCGAAGCCATTGATGGCCACGCCGGTGCGGGAGCTCTGACCTTTGACACCAGAGCCGGAGGTCTTGCCTTTACCCGAGCCGATACCGCGGCCCACGCGCTTCGCCTTGTAGCGAGCGCCCGGATTGTCGCGAAGTTGGTTCAGCTTCATTGTCTTTTCCTCGTGACCGGATCGCCGGACAGCACAAGGCTGCCCGGCGCCGGAGATCCTATTCTTCCACCCGCACCAGATGGCGGACCTTGGCGATCATGCCGCGAACAGAGGGCGTATCCTCCAGTTCATTGGTCCGGTTCATCTTGTTGAGGCCCAGGCCCACCAGAGTGGCCCGCTGATCGGCCGGACGGCCGATCGGGCTGTGGATCTGGGTGACTTTCACGGTCTTGGCGGCCATGGTTCGTCTCTCCCGTTCAAGCAGCGGTGACGGCGGCGGCGGTGCCGTCGCGGCGGCCGATGATATCACCGACCTTCTTGCCGCGCTTGGCGGCGACCGAACGCGGCGAAGCCATCGCGGTCAGAGCGGCGAACGTCGCCTTGATCATGTTGTGCGGGTTCGAGGTGCCCAGGCACTTGGCCACCACGTCCTGCACGCCCATGGTCTCGAACACGGCGCGCATCGGGCCACCGGCGATGATGCCGGTACCGGCCGGAGCCGCACGCAGCACGACACGACCGGCACCGAAATGCCCGAATGAATCGTGATGGAGGGTACGGCCCTCACGCAGCGCGATCTTGATCATGTTGCGCTTGGCCTGCTCGGTGGCCTTACGGATCGCTTCCGGCACTTCACGGGCCTTGCCCGATCCGTAGCCGACGCGGCCCTTGGCGTCGCCAACCACCACCAGAGCGGCGAAGGCGAAGCGACGGCCACCCTTGACCACCTTGGCAACGCGGTTGATATGAACCAGCTTGTCGACGAATTCAGATTCCTCACGCTCACGCGGGGACTGCTCGCCACCACGGCCGCGGGGAGCCCGCTCGCCGCGCTCGCCGCCGCGGCCTCGCTCGGGCCGGTCAGTATTGGGAGTACGTGCCATTGCTCATCATCCTCAGAAAGACAGGCCGCCTTCGCGAGCCGCGTCGGCCAGGGCTTTGACCCGACCGTGGTAGATGTAACCGCCACGGTCGAACACCACCTCGGTGATGCCGGCCGCGACAGCCCGCTCGGCGATCAACTTGCCGACGGCAGCAGCAGCCTGCTTGTCGGCACCGGTCTTCAGCGAGTCCTTCAACGTCTTGTCCAGGCTCGACGCGGCAGCAAGGGTGACACCCTGCTGGTCGTCGATGACCTGAGCGTAAATGTTCTGACCAGAGCGGAAGACCGACAACCGCAAGCGGCCGTGGCTCTTCGCTTTGAGGCTCTGCCGGGCGCGCCGCTTGCGGCGCTCGAAAAGATCCTTCGGCGTCATCATGGCGGTGCCCCTTACTTCTTCTTACCTTCCTTACGCAGGATGGTCTCGGTTTGATATTTGATACCCTTGCCCTTATAGGGCTCGGGACCACGGAACGCGCGGATTTCCGCCGCGATCTGACCGACGCGCTGGCTATCGCGGCCGGAGATCGTGATGGCGGTCGGCTTCTCGCACTTCATGGTGACATCAGCCGGGATCGGATAATTGATGTCATGCGAATAGCCGAGTTGGAGCTTCAGCACGGACCCTTCGACCGCGGCGCGGTAACCAACGCCGTTGATCTCGAGGTTGACGGTAAAGCCTTCGGAGACGCCCTTGACCATGTTGTTGATGAGGGCACGGGTGGTGCCCCACATCATACGCGCATGCTTGGACTCGTCCTTGGGCTTCACCCAAACGAGGTTGCCGTCGAGGGTGACCTCGACATTGTCCCGCAGGGCCAGCTGGGATTCACCCAGCTTCCCCGAAACGGTCAGGTTGGGGCCGGTGATCTTGACGGAGACCCCCGACGGCACCGAGACCGGATATTTGCCGACTCGCGACATTGTGAGAGCCTCCGTTAGAACACTTCGCAGAGGACTTCGCCGCCGACGTTCTGGGCGCGAGCCTCAGCGTCGGACATCACGCCGCTCGGGGTCGAGAGGATCGAAATCCCCAGCCCGTTGGCGACGCGGCGAAGGTCGGCGATCTTGGAATACACGCGACGGCCCGGCTTGGACACGCGCGAGATCTCCCGGATCACCGGCTGACCCTCGTGATACTTCAGTTCGATCGAAAGCTCGGACACACCCTTGCGGACGTCGACGCGGCTGTAGCCGCGGATATAACCCTCGCGAACCAGGACCTCGAGCACGTTGGAGCGCAACGCGGAGGCAGGAGCAGTGACGGCGGTCTTATGCGCACGCTGTCCGTTACGGATGCGGGTGAGCATATCGCCGAGAGGATCGGACATGGACATGGCGAGTCCTCCCTTACCAGCTGGACTTGACCATGCCGGGAATCTGGCCCTGCGAGGCGAGCTCGCGCAGCTTGTTCCGGCACAGTTTGAATTTGCGATAATTGCCGCGCGAACGGCCGGTGACTTCGCAGCGCAGACGCACGCGAGTCTTCGACGAGTTGCGGGGCAGTTGCGCCAGCTTCAGGGAGGCCTCAAAGCGCTCCTCGGGGCTGGTCTCGCGATCGGTGGCGATCGCCTTCAGACGCGCGCGGCGATTAGCGAACTGCTTCGCCATCCGCTCGCGCTTCTTGTTGCGCTCGACAGAGCTGACCTTAGACATTACCCAAACCTCCCTCAGGCCACGAACGGCATGTCGAAGCCTTTGAGGAGAGCCTTGGCCTCCTCATTGGTATCGGCCGTGGTGACGAAGATGATGTCCATGCCCCGGATGGTATCGACCCGGTCATAGTTGATTTCCGGGAAGACAAGCTGTTCCTTCAACCCGAGGGCATAATTGCCACGCCCGTCGAAGCTCTTGGCCGGGACGCCGCGGAAATCGCGGACGCGAGGCAGGGCGATGTTGATCAACCGGTCGAGGAATTCGTACATCCGCTCAGCACGCAAGGTGACCTTGCAACCGACCACCTGACCTTCGCGCAGCTTGAACTGGGCGATAGAGGTCTTGGCCTTGGTCACAACCGGCTTCTGACCGGCGATCAAGGTCAATTCGGCGATGGCCGATTCGATCTTCTTGGCGTCCTGGGCAGCCTCACCGACGCCCATGTTGATGACGATCTTCTCAAGCTTCGGCACCTGCATCGGGTTCTTGTAAGAGAACTCCTTCTGCAGGGCCGGGCGGACGACCGTATCGTAGTGATTGCGCAAACGTGCCATCTGTCTCGTCCTTCCCTTACCGGTCGATGACTTCGCCGGACCGGCGCGCGATGCGCACCTTACGGCCGTCCTCGAGGACCTTGTGACCGACGCGGGTCGGCTTGCCGTCCTTCGGATCGACATGCGCGACGTTGGAGACGTGAATGGCGGCCTCCTTCTCGACGATGCCGCCCGGATTGGACGGAGTCTGGCGCTGATGGCGCTTCACCAGGTTGATACCGGAGACGATGACGCGGTTATCCTTCGGCAGGGCGGCGATGACTTCGCCTTTCTTGCCCTTGTCCTTGCCGGTGAGGACGATGACCTGGTCACCCTTCTTCACATTGAGCGAGGCCATTTTAGAGCACCTCCGGAGCCAGCGAGATGATCTTCATGAACTTCTTGCCGCGAAGCTCACGGGTGACCGGCCCGAAAATACGGGTCCCGATCGGCTCGCCCTGCTTGTTGATCAGCACGGCGGCATTGGTGTCGAACCGGATCGCCGAACCGTCGGCCCGCCGGATTTCCTTAGCGGTACGCACGATGACGGCGCGGTGCACGTCGCCCTTCTTCACGCGACCCCGCGGGATCGCCTCCTTGATGGAAACGACGATGACGTCGCCCACCGTGGCGATGGTGCGGTGCGAACCGCCCAACACCTTGATGCACTGCACCCGGCGGGCTCCCGAATTATCGGCGACGTCCAGGTTGGTTTGCATCTGGATCATGTCACGGGTTCCTTATTCCCTGATTCGCAACCGTCAAGCCTGCGGCTCGACAATCACTTCCCAGCACTTGGTCTTGGAAATCGGGCGGCACTCGCGAATGCGGATGCTGTCACCGGTCTTGAAGACGTTGTTCTCGTCGTGGGCGTGGTACTTCTTCGAGCGTCGGATGAACTTCTTGTAGATCGGGTGCATCACGCGCCGTTCGACGCTGACGACCACGGTCTTTTCCATCTTGTCGCTGACCACGACCCCTTGAAGAATGCGCTTCGGCATTTCGATGGGTCTCCTCTTACGACGCGCTACGGGCGCGTTCGCCAAGCAGCGTCTTGATGGTCGCGATCTCGCGACGCACGGCACGCACCTGGGCAGTGTTCTCCAACTGGCCGGAAGCCCGCTGGAAGCGAAGATTGAACTGCGTCTTCTTCAGATCGACGACCAGCTCCTTGAGCTGATCGGACGTCTTCTGACGCAGATCGGCAACCTTGTCGGCCATGGCTTAGATCCCTCCGATGCGGCTGACGAACTTAGTCTTGATCGGCAGCTTGGCCGCCGCAAGGGTAAAGCCGTGACGCGCGATTTCCTCGGGCACCCCGTCCACTTCGAACAGGATACGACCGGGAGCAACGCGAGCCACCCAGAATTCCGGCGCACCCTTACCCGAGCCCATGCGGACTTCGGCGGGCTTGCTGGAGACCGGCAGGTCCGGGAAAATCCGGATCCACACCCGGCCCTGACGCTTCATGTGACGGGTCAGCGCGCGGCGGGCCGCTTCGATCTGACGGGCGGTGATCCGCTCGGGCTCCAGGGCCTTCAGGCCGTAGGCACCGAAATTCAGCGCCGAACCACCCTTGGTCAGGCCCTTAATCCGGCCCTTGTGAGCCTTGCGGTATTTAGTACGCTTGGGCGAAAGCATCGTCTAACCCTCTTCAGATCAGCGCGAAGCCGGGGCGTTTTCGCCCGCGGCCCGCTTGTCCTGGGCCATCGGGTCATGGGCGAGAATCTCACCCTTGAACACCCAGACCTTGACGCCGCAGGTGCCGTAGGTGGTCTTCGCGGTGGCAACACCGTAATCGACCTCGGCGCGCAGGGTGTGCAACGGCACCCGGCCCTCGCGGTACCATTCCATGCGGGCGATTTCCGCTCCGCCCAGACGACCGGAGCAGTTGATCCGGATGCCCTGGGCGCCCAGACGCATCGCCGACTGAACCGCGCGCTTCATGGCACGACGGAAAGCGACGCGGCGCTCGAGCTGCTGAGCGATGCTTTCGGCCACCAGCTGGGCGTCCAGCTCGGGCTTGCGGATCTCGACGATGTTGAGATGCACTTCGCTGCCGGTCATCCGCGACAGTTCTTTGCGCAACACCTCGATATCGGCACCCTTCTTACCGATCACCACACCCGGACGGGCGGTGTGAATGGTAATGCGGGCCTTCTTCGCCGGACGCTCGATCACCACCCGCGACACGCCGGCCTGAGCCAGCTTCTCACGGAGATAGGCGCGCAGCTTCAGATCCTCGTGCAACAGCCGGGCGTAGGTCTCGTCCGCAAACCAACGGGAATCCCAGGTGCGGTTGATGCCGACGCGCAGGCCGATCGGATTGACTTTCTGACCCATCTGGTTACTCCCCCGCCGCTTCGGCGCGTTCGCGCACAATGACGGTCAGATTGCTGAACGGCTTCTCCACCCGGCCGACGCGGCCGCGGGCACGCGCCTTCCAACGCTTCATGACCATCGCCTTGCCGACGTGGGCCTCGGCAACGAAGAGCCGATCAACGTCGAGCTGGTGATTGTTCTCGGCATTGGCGATCGCAGACTGGAGGACCTTGCGGACCTCCACTGCGACACGCCGCTTCGAGAAGGAGAGGGCGTTGAGCGCCACATCGGCCTTCAGGCCGCGGATGCTCTCGGCCACCAGGTTCAGCTTGCGCGGGCTGGTGCGGATCGTGGCGGCGAAGGCCTTGGCCTCGGTCTCCGCCAGAACCCTATCTGCGGGTTTCTTGCCCATGGCTACTTCCTCTTCGCCTTCTTGTCGACGGCGTGGCCGTAGAACGTGCGGGTCGGCGAGAACTCACCGAACTTATGCCCGATCATGTTCTCCGTCACCAGCACCGGGATGAACTTCTGGCCATTATAGACGCCGAAAGTCAATCCAACGAACTGCGGCAGGATGGTCGACCGACGCGACCAGATCTTGATCACCTCGTTGCGACCGCTGGCGCGGGCCTTATCGGCCTTTCCCAGCAGATAGCCGTCGAGGAAGGGGCCTTTCCAAACGGAACGAGCCATTCTCGTCGCTCCTACTGGTTCTGATGACGGCGGCGCATAATCAGCCGATCCGTCTTCTTGTTGCTGCGAGTCTTCTTGCCCTTGGTCGGCTTGCCCCACGGAGTAACCGGGTGGCGGCCGCCCGAGGTGCGGCCTTCGCCGCCGCCGTGCGGGTGGTCGATCGGGTTCATGGCAACACCGCGAACGCTGGGACGACGTCCCAACCACACGTTGCGGCCAGCCTTGCCGAGCGACACGTTCTGCTGGTCGGGGTTCGACACCGCGCCGATGGTGGCGATGCATTCGCCCCGGACCATGCGCAGCTCACCGGACGACAAACGGAGCTGGGCGTAGCCCTGATCCTTGCCGACGAGCTGAACATACGTACCGGCGGAGCGGGCCAACTGTCCACCCTTGCCGGCCTTAAGCTCGACATTGTGAACGATGGTGCCGACCGGGATATTCTTCAACGGCATCGCGTTGCCGGGCTTAATATCGACCTTCTCGCCCGCCACAACCTGATCACCGACCGCGAGACGCTGCGGGGCGATGATATAGCTCTTCTGGCCATCGGCATAGGAGAGCAAGGCAATGAAAGCGGTGCGGTTCGGATCGTATTCGAGCCGCTCGACCGTCGCGGCCACGTCGAACTTGGTCCGCTTGAAGTCGATGATGCGGTAACGGCGCTTGTGCCCGCCGCCACGCCAGCGGACGGTGATACGACCGGTGTTGTTACGGCCGCCCTTCGAACGCAGACCTTCGGTCAGGCTCTTTTCGGGCTTGCCCTTCCACAAATCGGAACGATCGACCAGGACCAGTTGGCGGCGGCCCGGAGTCGTCGGCTTGAACGTCTTCAGTGCCATGGCGTCAGACTCCCGTGGTCACGTCGATGGAGTGGCCCTCGGCCAGCGTGACGATCGCCTTTTTGACGTCGCTACGCACGCCGACGCGGCCGCGGAACCGCTTGACCTTGCCCTTGGCGATCAGGGTGTTCACGGCCGAGACCTTGACACCGAAGATGCCTTCAACCGCCGCCCGAATCTCGGGCTTGGTCGCGTCCAGAGGCACCTTGAAGGTCACCTGGCGGAATTCGGAACCCATGGTCGCCTTTTCGGTGATCACAGGCGCACGGACCAGATCGAACATCCGCTCCTTGCTGATGACGGGCTTGCTCATTTCAGGCGGGCCTCCAGGGCTTCCACCGCGTCCTTGGTCAGGACCAGGGTGTCGTGGCGGAGGATGTCATAGACGTTGGCGCCCGCCTGCGGCAGCACATCCACATAGGGGATGTTGCGGCTGGCCAGGGCGAAGTTGTCGTCCACGGCAGCCCCGTCGATCACCAGCACCGAAGACCAGCCCAGAGCATTCAGCCGGGCGGCCAGCTCGCGGGTCTTGGGGGTGGCGACGTTGGCGGCGTCGAGCACGAACAGCTTGCCGTCGCCGGCCTTGGCCGACAGGGCGGTCTTCAGCGCCAGCTTACGCACCTTCTTGGGCAGGTCATGGGCGTGGGAGCGCACAACCGGGCCGAAGATGGTGGCGCCGCCGCGGAACTGCGGGCTGCGCAGAGAACCCTGACGGGCACGCCCGCCGCCCTTCTGAGCGAACGGCTTCTTGGTGGTGCCGGAGATCTCTTTGATCCCCTTGGTCTTGTGATTGCCCGAGCGGCGCTTGGCCAACTGCCAGTTGACCATGCGGGCCAGAATGTCGGTACGGACAGGCAGACCGAACACGGTTTCCGCCAGTTCGATCTCACCGACCGTCTGATTTTCGAGGCTGATTACGTTCGTCTTCATCGCCGTTCTTCCTCAACTCTCGCCGGCTTCAACCGGGGCGGACGGGGCATCGGCGGCGCTTTTGACGCCGGCCGGGAACGGCACGCCGTCGGGAAGCTTGCGCTTCACCGCGTCGCGGATCAGCACCCACGACCCCTCGTGACCGGGGACCGAACCCTTGACCAGGATCAGGCCGCGCTCGGTATCGGTCGAGACAACCTTGAGGTTCTGGGTGGTCACCTGGACGTCGCCGAGATGGCCCGCCATCTTCTTGCCCTTGAACACCTTGCCCGGATCCTGGCGCTGACCGGTCGAACCGTGCGAACGGTGCGAGACCGAAACGCCGTGGGTTGCTTCCAGGCCGCGGAAGTTCCAGCGCTTCATCACGCCGGCAAAGCCTTTGCCGATCGTGGTGCCGGTGACGTCAACGAACTGACCGGCGATGAAATGCGCCGCCGAGAGTTCGGTGCCGACCTCAAGGAGGTTTTCCGCGGAAACGCGGAACTCGGCGAGCTTCTTCTTCGGTTCGACTTTGGCCTTGGCGAAGTTGGCGCGAGCAGGCTTGCTCACATTCTTCACCTTGGCCGTGCCGGCGCCGAGCTGAACGGCAATATAGCCGTCCGTTTCCTCAGAGCGGGTCGAGACCACCTGGCAGGTGTCGACCTTCAGCACGGTGACGGGCAGATGAGTGCCGTCCTCGGCGAAGATCCTCGTCATGCCGACCTTCTGGGCGATGAGACCGGATCGCATCGTTGTTGGTTCCTTAGAGCTTGATCTCGACGTCGACACCGGCGGCCAGGTCGAGCTTCATCAACGCATCAACGGTCTGCGGCGTCGGATCGACGATGTCCAGCAGGCGCTTGTGCGTGCGAATTTCGAACTGTTCGCGCGATTTCTTGTCGATATGCGGGCTACGGTTGACGGTGAACTTCTCGATCCGGCTGGGGAGCGGGATCGGTCCGCGCACCTGCGCTCCGGTTCTCTTGGCGGTGTTGACGATTTCGCGGGTGCTCTGATCGAGAACGCGATGGTCGAACGCCTTGAGGCGGATGCGGATGTTTTGGCTTTCCATGATCAAGTCATCCGTCAAATCAGATCGGCGCCCCATCGGGGCGCCGATCGGTGAAGCAGGTTCAGTTCAAAGAGCCTCCCGCAGTAAGCTGCTCCCACCTCAGGGGGCGACTCTTACGGAAAAGGCCGAAGCCGAAGGCCAGCCTTATACAGGGCTTGTCCGCCTAAGGCAAGCGTCGCGTGGCACCCAAACCGACGAGAACGCGATGTTTTTCGAGCAAATCGAGATATGCGATGGATTGGGAAGAATGGCAACATATCTTGGCGTCAACGGCCCCTTCGGGCTAGTGTGCCGCGCATGTCTTCCCCCTCCCCCGCGCCTGCGGCCGGGTCGGCTCGCGCCCTTCCCCTCGACCCCGACCAACGTCTGGCTGCCGAAGCCCTGGCGGCATCCGTTCTTGTCCTTGCCGGTCCCGGCACCGGAAAAACCACCACCCTGGTCGGGCGCTATCGTCATCTGGTTGAAAACGGAACTCCTCCATCACGGATTTTCGTTTCGACTTTCACCGTGCGCGCCGCCACCGAACTGCATCGCCGGATTGCCGATGGCGGCGACATCCCCCGCGAGATCCTGAGACGGTTGCCGATCGGTACCCTGCACAGTCTGGCCTCGCGGCTGCTGACCCGCTTTCCCCCGCCCGGCTGTCCGCCGGTACGGATTTTCGACGATCAGGCTTGCGGTCGCCTGATCGCCCGCCACCGCCTTTATCATAGCGACGAAACGAAGCGGCCGCAGGATCTGTTCGGCGCGTTCAAGGACCGGCTGATGGACCCGGCGGCGGCGCTGGCCGAAGCGAAGGCCAAAGGCGATCCCGATTTGATTGAAGCCGCCACTCTTTATATCCGCTATCAGGAGGTTCTTTCAGCCGAAGGCGGATTCGATTTCGGCGACCTGATCGTCGCGCTGGTGCGAGGGATGGAGACCGATCCCGACTATCGTTCCCGGATCGCCGGTTTTTTCGATCACCTGCTGATCGATGAGTTCCAGGATATCAATCCGGCACAGGAGAAGATGCTGCGCCTCCTGCGCGATCAAGGCGCGCATTTATGGGCGGTCGGCGACGACGATCAGTGCCTCTACGCCTGGCGTTCGGCCGACCCGGCCTTCATCCTGGGCTTCGAGACGAAATGGCCGGACCCTGCCCTCTTCCGACTTTCGCGCAATTACCGTTCGACCGCCACCATCGTCGATGCTGCCTCGGCGCTGATCGGGAGCAACCGCCACCGTCACGCCAAAAGTCTGGCTGCCCAAAATCCTTCGCGCCTGCCGGTGACCGTCACCGGACTGGAAGACGATGAGGACGAAGCCGCCTATGTCCTGCGCGTCGTGCGCGGTCTGGCGGGCAAGGGCGTTCCCTGGCACGAGATGGCGGTGCTGTATCGCGCCGGTCACGTCGGCTCGCGGCTACAGATCGCCCTCGCCGAGGCGGGCGTTCCAGTCGTGGTCCGTGGTGCGGGCGAGTTCTGGCAACTGGCGCCGGTGCGTCTCACCGCCGCGCTGATCCGGCTGATATCGAATCCCGGCGATCTTGAGGCACGGGCCTTGCTGGGGCATGGCAAGCGGGTCGAACGGCTGTTAGAGCAAGCCCCGGACAAGATCGACGACACCGCACCCTGGCCCGCTTTGTGCCGTCAGGTCGGGCGGCTGGTATCCTCGACCGCGCGGCCGCCGGGCGAGGAGGGAGTACAGTGGCGCGACCTGTGCTACGCCGCCGCGGACCTTGCCGCCGAGACTGGCGGAGTCGAGCCGTTCGTCGCCTCGATCGAGGAACAACGGCGGTCTCTGCGCGCGGCCGAAGCGGGCGGCGATGCCGTCGTGCTGTCAACTATTCACGGCGCCAAGGGGCTGGAATGGGCGGCGGTCGTGGTCGCGGGCTGCGAGGACGAACTGATTCCCCACGAATCCGCTCCCGATATCGAGGAGGAACGACGGCTGATGTATGTCGCCGTCACACGGGCGCGGCGTTGGCTGGTACTCAGCTTCGTCGCCGAACGGCGGAAGCGAGCGTTACCCTCCCCTTTCCTGCGAGAATTGCTTTCTGGTCTGGACCCGGAACAGATCCGCTGGAACGATGACGAGACGAGGCGACGGGTCCAGGGAACGTTCCACCAGACCGCCACCAAAAGGAGCGGAACCGGCGGGGGCAAGGCCAAGCCTTCGCCGAAACTTCGTCAATCCGGCGGCGGAAAACCACGCGGCACGCGTACCGGGCGCGTTTGATTTTCCTAGTTAAACAATGCATTCTCGGGTTCGAGCGTCCGGGCGGGCCGGGTGGCGGGGATATCACAGTCAGGGCTTCAAGCGATGGGCGAGACCACGATCGGCAGCGACGATATTAAATCACGCGACCTTTCGGCCGACCGGGACGTGGCCGCTGTCCCTGCGCTGTCTCCGCCTCCGCTGGGGCTGGCTAGAATTACCGCACCGGACTCTCCCCCCGTCGGCTTGCTCCCCTCACCCCAGCGCTTGGGTATTCTGTCCCTGACTCAGGTGGCAACGACGATCTCGGTCGCCTGGCTGGGTGTCTGCGCCTATTACACCGCCAATTCGATCGGGTTTGCCAATCTGCTCGACATGCAACCGCAGGAAATCGGCGGCATCGTCGGAGCCGCCTTTGTCCCCCTCGCCTTCCTGTGGCTGGTGGTAACCTATCTCGATCGCGGCCGCGAATTGCACGACCTTACCCTGGACTTGCGCGACCAGTTCGAACGGTTGACGTCACCATCCGAAGGGATCGAACGCAGGACCGGAACAATCGCCGACACCCTGAAGCTTCAGGCGCGGCTGCTGACCGACGCTTCGGCTGAGGCCGCCCGGAGCGGCGAAGCGGTCCGCGATACCCTGACCGTCCAAATCGACGCCCTGCGCAACCTGTCGGGACGGGTCGAAGGCGAAGCCCGCAACGCCGTCGAAGCGTTGAAGGCCGAGGTTGCCCGCTTGTCCGACGCCACCGAAGCGGCGACACAGCGCGCCCGCGAGATCGAAGGGGTGTTGCGGTCGCAGACCCGCGATCTATCCGGCGCGACCGAGGGTGCGGCGCTGAAGGTCCGCGAGTTCGCCGACCTGCTGCACGACCAGATCGAGGGGATCGAGACGGTATCGGCCCGCGCCGTCACCCGCGCCGAGGAAGCGGGAAGCCAGGTCCGCCAGCAGGCCGAAGCGCTGGATCAGGTATCGCAATCGGCCGTAATCCGGGCCGAACAGGTGGTCGGCATGTTCGAGCGCCAGACCACGCAATTGGCCGACACGGTAGAAAACGCCGCCAACCGTACCGAAGGAGTCGCCACCGCGCTGGCCGAGCGGATCGACGCTCTGCGCGGTCTGTTCACTCGTCAGAACACCGATCTCGATCAGGCGGCGGAGCGACTGGCGGAACAGACCGGACGAATCTCCGCCTCGTTGCAGCAACAGGCTACCGGACTCGACCAGATCACCGAGCGGGTTTTGTCGCGGGTCAGAATCGTCGAGGAAGGGCTGGGCGTTCAGTCGCGTGAACTGGTCTCGGCCTCGGATCAGGCGATGGCCCGCTTCCGCGAGATCGAGGACGTGCTGGCCCGCCATTCCGAAGCGGTGCGAGGCGTCGCCGACAGTGCCGCGACCCAGATCGCCGGAATCGGCGAGGTGTTCGCCCAGCGCCGCAGCGAGGTCGATGCCGCTGTCGATCGCGGCATAACCCGCATCCGCGACCTGGGCGAGTCGTTCCAGGGCCAAAGCCGCGCCCTGGTCGCCGCCTCGGACCAGATGACCGCACGCGGTCGCGAGATTTCCGAGACCCTGCGCCTTCATATCGAAGATCTGGGCAAGGGAGCCGAGCGTGCGAGCGCCCAGGCCGAAGCGATCCGTCAATCGCTGCGCAAGCAGGCCGATGAACTGGCCGACGCCGCCAACGTGGTCTCAACCCAGTCAAAGCTGTCCGAAGCGTCGCTTAACCAGCAGGCTCGCCATCTGGTTGCCACCTCGGATCAGGTCATGGGGCGGATCAAGACCATCACCGACACGTTGCGTCAGAACACCAACGATCTGGTGGGGATATCGAGTCGCGTCAGCGTCGAACTGGAAGCGGTGGGTGAGAATCTGCGCCAGCGTTCCAGCGATGTCGGAGTCGCGGCCAGCCGCGCCAATGCCGACACCGTTTCCGTCGCGGAAACACTGGAAAAGCGCGCCGAACAACTGTCGCAAACCAGCGAAACGCTGGGGCAGCGCCTGCGCGTGGCGGGCGACGTCCTGCGTCGTCAGACCGAGCAGGTGGTCGCGACCGCCGATCAGGCCGAAGCCTCGGTTAGCGGCGTCGCCGAAGCCGTGCGGGTGCAGGGGCAGGCTCTGACCCGTGTCGCCGACGATTCAACCGAGGTCTTGCGCGCCTTCGGGGCCGCGGTCCAACAGAACGCCGTCGAACTGAGCGAAGCGGCCCAGCAAGTGTTCTCCCAGTCTCAAACCGCCGGGGATGCGCTCCGCGCCATCAGCCGTGATTTCGAGGAAGGTTCGAACAAGACGGCGGTCCAGGTCACCACGGCCGGGGATATGCTGCGTGCGGGCATTCGCGAACTGACCGCCGCCGCCGAGCGGATCACCGGACAGGTTCGTGCCTCCGGCGACGGGCTACGCCGCCACGCCCAGGAACTTCAGGAGACCACCGACCGCACCGGCGCCAAGCTGGAAGCGGCCTTCGAAATGGTGCGAACCAAATCGAACGATCTCGGCATCACCGGCGACCGGCTGGCCCAGCAGGCGGAAAGCTTCTCCACCGACTTCTCACGCCAGATCGAGCAATTGGTCAGCGCCTCGAAGCTGGCCGAGATCCGAACCCAACAGCTTGAGGAAAAGCGCGCTCTGGCCTCGGTCGAGAACTTCCTGCAAAGCGCCGCCTTCATCGTCGAGAAGCTGCAATCGCTCTCGGTCGATATCGCCCGCATCTTCAACGCCAATATCGATGAGAAGTCATGGCGTGACTTCCATGCGGGCGACCAAAGCATCTTCATCCGCAAGATCTTAAAGAACCTCGACCGCCATCAGATCGCCTCGATCCGTTCGCGTTTCGAGGAGGATGGCGAATTCCGTGAATACGCCACCCGCTATCTGGCCGAATTCGAGGCTCTGCTCAATCAGGCGCGCAACTCCGATCATATGGATGTACTGACCGGGACGTTCACCTCGTCCGAAGTTGGCAAATTGTATCTGGTCCTCGCCCGCGCCCTCGGTCGTTTGGAATAACCGAAAAGCTACGTTTACATTCCATTTACATTGAAGATGCCACGCGGCTGCCATCTTTTTGTTGGAAGTCTCTTGCTCCGAGCGGTACGTTTCTCTGGCCCGATTCGGGTCGGGCGAACCGACGAAAGGGAGACGCATGCACGCTGAACCGCTGCGAAAAGTGTCCGCCGTCACTGACCGCTTCTGTTCCGCCGTGACCGGCAGCACGCGATGAGCACTCCCGACATCCTGGCGTCGGTTGACGCCCTGCTTGCCGAGAAGGATGCGCTCGATTGCCGTCTCGACGAAGCTCTGCACGCCTTCGCCACATACGAGGAGCAGATGAACCATCTTTGGCACAAGGCCGATGGCGACGAACGCCTGCGCCTGATAGCCGAGCGCGCCCAAGTCGAGGAAACGCTGGGCATTGCCGCCATTGTCGAACGGCTTGACCAGATTCGCGCCCTTCTCGCCCATCTGCGTTCGGTTTAAGCGGGATCGCCCGACATCTAAGCCTCCAGCGGTAAACCTCCGGCGGCGCGAACCGCAAAATCGCCCGCAAAGCTTTGCGGCCCGGTATGGGTCAAACGGCTGTCGAGATCGAGCCAGATCTCGCCGCCCAGGTCGCGCCAACGGCGGCAGAAAGCATAATCCTCGCTGATATACGCGCCATTGACCGGATCGATCAGGCTTTCGAACAGAGCATACAGATTCGGACTGGCGACCGCCGGAGCCGGATAAGTGTGGGTCGAACGGAACCGGGTCGCGGGATAGGCCGCGAACATCCGCTCGACCGCCCCCCGCCGCACCATCTGAAAGCCGCCACCCGCATAAAGCGCCGTGGCGAAACGGCCATCCTGCCGCAACGCCTCGCCCTGGCATAACGTACCGACATAGGACAGTCCCGCCGTCTGCAACGGCTCGCCCCCTTCGACGCAACGCCGGGGCAGTTGAGACCAATCGACCGTCTTGACCGGATAGAACGCTCCACAAAAATCCTTGTCGGCGTCCAGCAGCCGCCGGACCTGATCCGGCTCGAACGAAATGTCGGCATCGACGAACAACAGATGGGTCGCCTCGGGAGCATCCATGAACGCCGCCACCAGGGTTGCCCGCGCCCGCGACACCAGCGCATCGCCCCCCAACAGCGACAGGCTGACGTCAAAGCCGAGATCCGGCCCCTCGCGCAGGAGGCGGACCACTGACAACATATAAAGCTGAGTGACCAGCCCTCCGTAACAGGGGGTAGCGATTTTGACGTGAGGCCTCATGATGGTATCCCGGCGAGGTATAGAAGGCAGCCGTATCATTGCTCGGGAGGCTCCTCGGGGCACCTTCTTTTTCCTCGACGGACGCGCCACAACCTATAGCGTCCCCAAACGCAAGGCACTTACGGTGAGAGATTTATGGAAGAACTGATCGGCCAATGGGGCTATCTCGCTATCCTGCTCGGAACCTTCTTCGAAGGCGAGACGGTGTTGGTCTTGGGCGGTTTTGCCGCGCATCAGGGAATATTGCGACTCGATCTGGTCATGGCCTGCGCCTTTGCCGGATCGTTCTGCGGAGACCAGCTCTGGTTCTGGATCGGACGACGCTTCGGTCGTCGTTGGCTAGACGCCCATCCCGGCAAAGCTCCCGCAATCGAGCGGGTGTCCCAGAGACTCGACCGTTGGGGCGTGTGGTTCGTATTGTCGTTCCGCTTTCTCTACGGCCTGCGCTCTGTTAGCCCGTTTGCGATTGGCCTGTCGTCGATTCCAGCGCTTCGCTTCGCCGGCCTGAACCTGATCGCGGCAGCGGTATGGGCAGCGGTGGGTGCCGGACTCGGCTATGTCGGCGGCAATGCGGTCGAGGCGATAATAGGCCGGTTGCAATATTGGGAACACCGCATCTTGGGAGCCATTGCTATCGCCTTGGCGCTCTATGGTCTGCATCGGCTGGTGCGGCACTATCTCCACAAACGTCAACCCAAGGACTGAAAATCACGTAAAGATAGATAGATTATGCCTTTTAGTCTAAGGTTCAGAGCTCAAACCTTGCGGAGGCACGACCTTCCGCCAGGGAGAACACTATCCTCCAGGAGGGCTCATGTCTCTGAACCGCCTTTCCCTGACGGCTCTGGCCGTTGCCGCCAGCCTGTTCGCTGGCCGTGCCATCGCTGACGATCAGACCCCGCATTGGAGCTATGAAGGCCATGGCGGCCCAGCCGAATGGGGCCAGCTTTCTCCGAATTTCGAGGCTTGCGGCGCGGGCAAGGACCAGTCGCCGGTCGATCTCCACGGCGCGCTGCCGGCCCGGCTTTCCCCGGTCAAAATCAGCTATCGGCCACAGCCCCTTACCCTCGTCAATAACGGTCATACGATCCAGGTCAATCAAGCCCCCGGCAATTTCATCACCTTCGAGGGCGAACGCTACGACTTAATTCAATACCATTTCCACACCCCAAGCGAGCATACAGTCAACGGGAAACCAGCTCCGCTGGAAGTCCATCTGGTGCATAAGGGCGTGGAATCCGGCAAGCTGGCGGTGCTGGGCGTGACGTTGGTGCCGGGCAAGGCCAACCCACTGATCCAGGCGGTTTGGGATGCGGCCCCGACCGAAGCCGGTGCGGCCAAGGACGTTCCGGCTATCCGCCTCGACCCGGCCACACTCCTTCCGGCCAAACGCGCCTATTTCCGCTACGAAGGCTCGCTGACGACGCCGCCTTGCTCGGAAGTCGTTCATTGGGTTGTGTTCAAGCAGCCGGTCACCGCCTCTCAGGCCCAGATCGATACTTTTGCCAAGTTATTCCCCAACAACGCCAGACCTGTGCAGCCAATCAACCGCCGGTTTATCCTCGAAACGCAGCCGACGAAATAGCCCTCTTCCGACCTCGGTTCCGTCGGCCCTCTTTTGTCACGGGACCGAGGTCTTCCTGGAAGACATGAGCTTTAGGCTTGCCAGGCGCAGCCGAAGCGCCGACTTTCCCGCTGGCTGATACCAGGGAAGGGAGGGCGGCGCGGCATGACGGTTTCTCGCCGGATAGCAATGATGGGTTTGGCGGCCACGATGGCGGGATGCACCTCGCCGCCGCGGCTGGCCCGTCGCCCACAGCCGGTATCCGCCGCCGCAACGCCCGGTGCACCGAGACCGGGGGACGGCTACGTCCAGCTGATACCGCCCTCACGGCGGCAACCGGCAGTTCCGACGACGGTGGACGATCCATCGCGGATCGGCCTCGACGCGATTATCGACATCAGCCATTTCAACCGGGTCGGCGATATCACCCAGGCGCGGACCGGCAGCAACATCCTGGGCGTGATCCACAAGGCCAGCGAGGGCTACGATTGGGTCGATCCGACCTATGCCCAGCGCCGCGCCGCCTGCGAAGCCGCCGGTTTGCTGTGGGGAGCCTATCATTTCGGGACGTTCGAACGTCCCGGTGCCGAACAGGCCCGGTCATTCCTCGCGGCGGCCCAGCCCTCCACCGATACCTTGCTGGCGCTCGACCTGGAACTGAACGAACGCAATCAGGCGAATTCGATGGACATCGTTCGCGCCGAGGATTTCGTCCGCACCATCCTGATGTCCACCGGACGATTGCCGGTGCTGTACGTCCATCCCGCATGGGCCGACGGCGAGGCGATGGGGGGACGCGGACGCACCCTGGGCGGCGCGATCCGCCCTGGATCGATGCTGGCCGCCTGCGACCTGTGGCTGGCCGATTACCGCGCCCAGCCGGAACTACCAACCGCCTGGATCGGTCGAGGCTGGCGGTTGTGGCAATATGCCGGAGACGGCACCGGCGGCGGGCCGTTCAAGCCACGGACCCGCCAAGTCGCCGGGATCGACAGGTGCGACCGCAACCTGTTCGCGGCGGATTCCGCGACACTGACGCGCTATTGGAGACGAGGAGGCAGACTCAGCTGACTCCCCTCTCCGCAACGACGATCAGACGATCTCGTTGAACTTCTCGGCGCGAGCTTTGCACACCGGACAGTGATCGGGCACATCACCGATTACGGTGTGACCGCACAGAGCGCAAACCGAAATCTTCGCGTCAGCCAGATCGTGTCCCGTCGAAACCGCCGCCAGCGCGTCGAGGAACAGGCCATGATGGACCTTCTCGACCGTCATAGCGTTCTTCAGCGACAGAGTGGCTGCCTTGGCTCCTTCAGCTTCGGCCGTGGCGACGAAGCCGGGATACATCTCTTCGAATTCGTGCTTCTCGCCCTCGATAGCCGCCGTCAAATTCTCGACGGTCGCATTGACACCGCCCATCGCGCGGAAATGAGCGAGAGCGTGGACGGTCTCGGCCGCCGCAACCGCCCGGAATAGCTTCGCCACGTGAGGGAAGCCGTCCTTAGCCGCTGCTTCGCCATAGGCGAGATACTTGCGATTAGCCTGACTTTCCCCGGCAAACGCTTCGGCTAGATTATCGTTCGTGGTCATCGAGTGCTCCCCTGACATGAGCCGGTTAATACTTTCGGCAGAAACAGCGGTATCCTACCCGAAAGCAACCCTGGGGAAAATGCGGATTGAAAACCGCGAGGGAAGTTGACACCTGTCGTAAACCGCCCGCATCGGCGGGCATCGCGGGGAGACGCGTCATGAATACATCCGCAGCCCTTGCTTTCGGACTCTGCCTGATCGCCGGTTCCGCCCTGGCGGACGGCTTGACTATCCCACTCAACCGAGTCGATTCCTCCGGGATCGGAACCTCGGTCGGATCGATCCAAGTCAGCGACGGCCCCGACGGGCTGGTGCTAGCCCCCAAATTGACCGGACTTCCGCCCGGCCCCCACGGCTTCCACGTCCACGAATTCCCTTCCTGTGCTCCCAAGGAGCAGGACGGTAAGAGCGTCCCAGCCCTGGCGGCAGGGGGACACTTCGACCCCGACAAAACCGGAGCCCACCGTGGCCCGTTCGAATCGGGCCATCGCGGCGATCTGCCCGCCCTTGTCGTCGCCGCCGACGGCACCGCCGGATCGCCTTTGCTGGCACCGCATCTGAAACTATCCGACCTGCGCGGTCATGCCCTGATGATCCATGCTGGCGGCGACAGTTATACCGACCAGCCCCTGCCGCTGGGCGGCGGCGGAGCGCGGTTGGCCTGCGGCGTAGTGCCGGCCGCACAATAGCGGCCAGGATTAAACGCGAACGCGAGCCAACAATTCACCAACGGCTCCGTGCAACCCGGTTGCCTCGGCGCTGACACGACCGGCCCCGCCCCGCAATGCGGCGGCGGCCTCGTCCGTCTTGTCAGCGTCGTTGCGCAGGGCAATCACATTGGCCGTTACCGTTTCGGTGCTTTGCGAGGCGGCCTGAACCGCACGAGCGATTTCGGAGGCGGCGGCCCCCTGCTGCTCGACGGCGGCGGCAATCGCCGTCGCGATATCGTTGACCGTATCGATCGTCGTCAAGATCGTGCGAATCGAGATGGCTGCGTCCCTGGCCTCGGCCTGGATCGCGGCGATCTGGCCAGAAATCTCCTCGGTGGCACGCGCGGTCTGGGTCGCAAGCTGTTTGACCTCGCCCGCGACGACGGCAAAGCCCTTGCCCGCCTCGCCTGCCCGCGCCGCCTCGATCGTCGCGTTCAAAGCCAGCAGATTGGTCTGGGCCGCGATGTCGTTGATCAGGCTGACCACGGCGTCAATCCGGTCAACCGAACCGGACAGACCGGCAACCAATTCGCTGCTGGTGCGGGCCTCGCTCACCGCTTGCCCCGACACGCCGGTCGAGCGGGTCACCTGACGGCCAATCTCGCCGATCGAGGCCGAAAGTTGCTCGGCCGACGCCGCCACCGCCCCGACCGAAACCGAGGCATCGCCAGCGGCCTGAGCCACATCGGCGGCACGACGGGCGCTTTGCTTCGCAGTGACGGCCAAAGCCTCGGCCGTGGCCTCCATCTCCCCGGCCTGGGTCGATAGCCGGTCGATCACCGTACCGACCGCCGTTTCGAGATCATCGGCGACGCCTAGAACGGCTTCACGACGGGCGGACTGAGCGGCACGAGCAGCCTGTTCGTTCTCAGCCCGCAGCCGCATCATCTCGACGAGACGATCGCGAAACAAGGCCAGAGCACGGGCAAAATGTCCGATCTCGCTGCGGTCGGTTTCGTGGCCGATGACGATGGTGTGATCTCCGGCGACGACGCGCTCCATCCCATGGGCCAACTGACGCAAGGGGCGGACAATGCTGCGGGCGACAAGCACCGCCCCCAGCGCAATCAGCAACACAACGCCACCCACCAGCCCGCCGACCACCAGCGAGCGAGCGCGGAATTCCGCCTCAACATCGTCAACATAGATGCCAGTGCCAAACACCCAGCCCCATGGCTTGAAGGTTTCGACATAGGACAGTTTGGCGGCATTGATATCTGTGCCGGGACGGCGCCCGACATACTCGACAAAGCCACCGCCAGCACGACGGGCGGCATCGAGGAAAGAGACATACATCAACTGCCCCGCCGCGTCCTTCAATCCCAACACCGACGTGCCAATCGCCTTGGCCCGGTGCGGATGCATCACCAACACGCCGTCGAGATCGTTGATCCAGAAGTAATTATCACCGGCATAACGCATTTGGCGAATCAGGTCCAAAGCCTGGGCTTGGGCCGCTTCAACGGATATTTCACCGGCACGGACCCGCGCTTCGGCTGCGGCGGCAACGCTGACGGCCAGCTCAACCACCTCACGAGTCTTGATCCGTCGCTCTTCCATCAGGTTGTCGCGGGCATTGAACAGCCCCAGAGTGGCGATAACAACCATTCCGATTACAGAGCCGATGACGATAAGCGCCAGGCGCACGCTGATGCCCATAACGTTCTCCATTCTCCGCCACTCTCGGAGCAGGCTTCGGAGTGAGCATTCAATAATCGATATATCGGTGTATTGTTAAAGTGGAGTCAAGAACGGGGACTTAGGCAGCTTCGGGCTGGAGAGGAATTATCCTGATAGTTTCTATTGGTCAGAACGTCGTCGCGAATATGAAAAACATCTAATCAATTAAGACAAATTACGTTGAATTAAATCAAAATTTATCGCGCCGAGGGGGTGACGCACCATCAAAGACGCGAGCGAATGATCGCCTGATGACCAAAAAATAGGGAGAAGCCCCCCATGACCGATGCGAACACCGATCTCGTCAGCGCCGGAAAAATAGCAAAAGAGCTGGGTATTTCAGACGCACGCGTAAAGAACGCCATCACGAAGCTCGGCCTGGACCCCACGGCGAAGCGCGGCGCGTGCAGCCTCTACGACAGGAACGCAGTCGAGCGGATCAAAGAAACCTTTCAGGGATGAACCCCCGATTCTCTTGCACTCAAAGGCGGCGCTGATTATATCCTTAGGCACTGACTGAAGGGTATAATATTTTAGCGAGAACGGCCCCAAAGCGACAAGATTCCCCCCTCTCACCTCGGATGGCCGATGGCTGGGAGTGGACGCTCGGTTATTCTTTCGGGAGACGTCAAATGCTTGATAACCTTCGGGTGTTTCACAAGATACTCGTGATCGTCGGCGTCCTCGGCCTCGCCATCGTGGCCTTATCGACGTTCTCGATCCTGTCGTTTCAAGTCCTTGACGAGGAAATGGACCTCATCGCCCAAAGCGGGCAATCCACCCTTCTTGCCGCCCGGCTGAACACCAACGTCCAGGCGATGAACGCGATCCAGGCGGTGGCCGCGATCGACACCACGCCGACGGCGCTCCAAGCCGCCGAAGAGGGGTTGCAGACAGAACGCAAACTGTTCAATCAGCGTTTGGCGAAGATCCGCGAACTTAATCCTGATGCCGACAGCCGCGTCCTCATCGACGCCATCGCCGTCAAGGAAGAGGCGTTCGCACGATCCTCCACCGCAGTCCTGGCCGCTGCACGCGCCGGGAGCGAAGAACTGGTCACGTTGAGCAGAACCAGCGCCAGCGCCGCCGCCGCCGCCCGCGAGGCGGTTCGCGTCTTTTTCAAACGGGAAGAAGACCGTCAGGCCCAAACCAACCGGGAAGCAGACGAGATGGCCCGCCTGCGTTCGATTTTGCTGGTGTCGTCTTCGGCCATTGTCCTGATCGTCGGGATCGGTTTGGGCGCGTTGATCGCTCAACGCGGCGTCTCCCGTCCGCTGCGCGCCTGCGTCGAAGAAGTCCATTCCCTGGCCAAGGGCGATCTTTCCATCTCCATTGCCGGAACCGAACGCAAGGACGAACTGGGCGAAGTCGCCACCGCCCTGCTGACCCTGCGCGATCAGTTACGGCACAACCAGGAACTGGAAGCCGCCGCCGCCCGTGAAAACGAGGCCAAAATTCGCCGCGCCATCCTGATGGGCGAGTTAGTCGCCGAATTCAACCGCACCGCCAAGGCTACACTTCAGGACGTGTCGAATGCGTCGGGGGAATTGGGCCAGACCTCGACCGCACTTGAACGCGATGCTCAGGACACCGGAACGCGGGCGACCACGGTGGCCGCCGCCGCCAACGAGGCCGCGGTCAATGTTGACACGGTTGCCGCCGCCGTCGAGGAATTATCGTCCTCGATCTCGGAAATTTCGCGGCAGGTCGGCCATTCGATCGAGTCCTCTGCCCAAGCGGTTCAGGCTGCCGATCGTGCCGCCTCTTCGGTGCGGATTCTGTCGAAGGCCGCCGCCGACATCTCGACTGTGGTCGGATTGATCACCGATATCGCGTCACAGACCAACCTGTTGGCGTTGAATGCGACGATCGAGGCCGCCCGTGCGGGCGAGGCGGGCAAGGGCTTTGCCGTCGTCGCGGGTGAGGTCAAGACACTGGCCAACCAGACCGGACGGGCCACCGAGGACATCACCCGTCAGGTCGAAGCCGTCCAGGCTCAGACCAACGATGTCGTAACCGCCCTGGACGAGGTTATCGCCAGTATTCATGGCATGGAGCATGTTGCCAGCCAGATCGCGGCTGCTGTCGAGGAACAAAACGCCGCGACCCACGAAATCGCCCGTAACATCGAGCAGGCGGCCCTCGGCACCGGCGAGGTATCGGCGAACATCAACGGGATTCAGGACGCCGCCAGCCGCAACGGCAATGGCGCGACCCAAGTTCGCCAATCGTCGGAACGCCTGACTCGGGTGGCGGAAACCCTGCGCCACGCCGTCGAGGGATTCCTGACCTCAATTCAAAGGACGTAACCGCAACCAGGGGGATCGAGCGACCAACGCCGCCGTGCATTAAGAGAAATTACACCATTCGCGTTCTTAGCTTGAAAATGTGACGGGTCCTATCCTCGCCGGAAAAATCAAGGTGCAAGGGAAGACGGCGCCATGGGGGTAAGATGCACCCAGTTCTGCTGAAACAAATGCAAACCGCATTTGGGGTCGAGACTGAAGCGGAAGCTCTGTCGGTCATGACGGCGGCCCGCGCCGTCGATCCCGTAACCCTTCCCCCGGCGGTAGCCACCCTCCTCGACGGCCTCGATTCGCTGCTCGCGAGTGCGGCTGAATCCTATCGTCATTCCGAAAGCGCCCTGATCCGGCGCGACCATGACGTCCGACACTGC
The DNA here is from genome assembly GCF_000294655.1 of Magnetospirillum molischianum DSM 120. Taxonomy (GTDB): domain Bacteria; phylum Pseudomonadota; class Alphaproteobacteria; order Rhodospirillales; family Magnetospirillaceae; genus Phaeospirillum; species Phaeospirillum molischianum. The sequence continues at coordinate 169,731 of NZ_CAHP01000001.1, read as the reverse complement.
ACCGAGGAACTAAGTCGCGTTACCTCCAGACTTGGCGATGAATCCGCCGCCAAGCTTCGGGTTATCACCCAATTGCGCCAAAGCGCCGGAGAAATCCTCGAATCGCTGGAACAGCCCAGACTTGGTGCGGAAGATCTGGGACTGGAAGAGATCAGCGCACTGATCGCCCGTTTGGTGCGCGAACGCACGGCAGTTCAGCGCGAGTTGAAACAGCAGAAATTCGCTCTCGACCAGCACGCCATTGTCAGCATCACCGATTCCCGAGGCACGATCCTCTACGCCAACGACAAGTTCTGTGAGATCACCGGCTACTCGCCCGACGAGTTGCTCGGCCAAAATCACCGGATCGTAAAATCCGGCCTGCATTCTCCCGATTTCTATTCCGATCTGTGGCGAACGATCACCTCGGGCCAGGTGTGGCACGGAGAAGTCTGCAACAGATCGAAAAGCGGCGTGCTGTGTTGGGTAGCGGCAACGATCGTGCCGATTCTCGACGAAAGCGGCCATCCGCGCCAGTTCGTCGCCATCCGCACCGATATCACTCCGCGCAAACAGATGGAAAAGGCAATGGCGGTCGCCGTCGAACGGGCCGAGGCCGCCAGCCGTGCCAAATCGGAATTCCTGGCGACGATGAGCCACGAAATCCGCACCCCGATGAACGGCATCATTGGGATGACCAGTCTGTTGCTCGACACCGACCTGACCCTGGAACAGCAGCATTTCGCCAACACCGTGCGCGCCTCGGCCGAAGCTCTGCTCCATATAATCAACGATATCCTGGACTTCTCGAAGATGGAGGCCGGGCGGCTGGAGCTGGAACAGAGCGCATTCGAGATCCGTCCACTGATCGAAGGCGTGGTCGATATCCTGTCGCCGCGTGTTCGCGGTCGAGACATCGAACTCAGCTATCTGGTTCCGCTCGAAACACGGGGCGTATTCCGGGGGGACACCGGACGTCTTCGCCAGATTTTGCTGAACCTCGCCGGGAACGCGATCAAATTCACCGAACATGGAACCGTATCGATCCAGGCCTCGCTGAAGCAGGACGGACCAGAGCGGGCAATCCTGCATGTTTCGGTTCAGGATACCGGGATCGGCATCCCCGCCGCCGCCCGCGACCGTCTGTTCGGCATGTTCTCCCAGGCCGATGCCTCGACGGCACGCCGCTTTGGCGGCAGCGGCCTCGGGCTGGCGATCTGCAAACGTCTGCTGGTCCTGATGGGCGGGCAGATCGGTTTCGACAGCGAGGAAGGAGTGGGCAGCACCTTCTGGTTCTCTGTACCGCTCGACCGCACCGACGACACGCCATCCGAGGATCTGCCCGACAACCCGTTACGCGATGCCCGAATCCTGGTGGTTGACGACAATTTCACCAACCGCGAAATCTTTACCCACCAGTTGCGAGCCTGGGGGGCCGCGGTGACACTGGCCGATAACGCCGCCACCGGGCTGGCCGATATCCGTGCCGCGCAGGGGCGAGGCGTGCCGTTCGAGACCGTGATCCTGGATCACCAGATGCCGGGGATGACCGGGTTGGATCTGGCGGCGGTGTTGCGAGCCGACCCGACCACGTGCGGGCTGCCGATTATACTGGCGTCATCAGCCGATCTGGGATCGCTGCACGACAAAGCCGCGCAATTGTCGCTTGACCAGATTTTGATAAAGCCAATCCGACAGAGCACGCTGCTCGACAGTCTGATGACTCTGCTGGGGCGCGGTCGGAGCGGACCTCACCCGATCAATGCGACAGAAACCTCGTCGCCATCGCCGCTATTATCACTGAAAGTGCTGGTGGCCGAGGATAATGCGATCAACCAACAGGTCGCGGTCGGACTGCTGGTCAAACTGGGCCACCGTGCCGATGTCGCCGATGATGGCGGCGAGGCAATCGAGCGGGTTATGCGGGGCGATTACGATCTGGTTCTGATGGACATGCAGATGCCCGGCATCGACGGCCTGGACGCCACCCGCTCGATCCGAGCGCTGGCTCCTCCGAAATCTAATATCGTCATCATCGCGATGACCGCCAACGCAATGACCGGCGATCGCGATCTGTGTCTGACGGGAGGAATGGACGATTACATCTCGAAGCCGATTGACCGCCGACGGTTGGCTCAGTGCCTCGACCGTTGGATGGCCCGTCTGGCGGGAGAGCGCGGCAACCACCCGATCCCGGCTCAGGTCGCCCGCTCCCTTCCGGGTCAGGCCGATGAACCGCCGCTGATCGACAAAGACTCCCAGACCGATCTGGCCAAAGCTCTGGGGGCGGAATCCCTTGCCACCCTGCTCGCCTCCTTCCGCGCCGGGCTTGCGGCGAGGATACGCGACATCGATCTGGCGGTAACCTCGGGCGACCGTCAGGCGATCGTTGCCGCCAGCCATTCCCTCAAGGGGGCGGCGGCCAATCTGGGCTATGCCCGCCTCGCCGATGCCTCGGGTCGCCTGGAGCATGCCGCCCGCGACGCCGGTGACACTGGAAATTCGCTAGCGATGCTGGCCCGCGCGGCGGCAGAAACCGCCAGACACACCCCTTAAGAGTCCGAAAGGTCTCCTCATGCTGGTCCACATCGTAGACGACAACGACACCAACCTGATGCTGTTCGAACAGATTGTCCGACGCGTCGATAGCGAAGTCTCGATCGCCTGCTATCCCGATCCGCTGGCGGCGCTGGTCGATTGTGCGCGACAGATGGCCGACCTTGTCCTGGTCGATTACATGATGCCCGGAATTGACGGTCACGAATATGTCCGGCGGATGCGGGCGATACCGGGCGCACGCGACGTGCCGATCGTGATGATCACCGCCGCCGCCGACCGCTTTGTCCGCCAGACCGCGCTTGAGCTGGGGGTGACCGACTTTCTGACCAAGCCGGTCGATCCCAGCGAGATGCGGGTCCGTGTCACCAATCTGCTGGCCCTACGGCGCAGCCATCTGCGGCTACGTGACCAGAACCGCTGGCTGGCTGAGGAGGTCCGCAACGCCACGCGGGCAATGCTCGACCGCGAGGAAGAACTGATCGTCCGGTTAGCCAAGGCCGCCGAATTCCGCGACCCGGAAACCGGCAGCCACATTCTCCGCATGGCGCATTATTCCCGGTTGATCGCCTGCGGGCTGGGTCTGGCCGATGATTTATGCGAGCTGATCTTCAAAGCCGCGCCAATGCACGATGTCGGAAAGCTGGGGACGCCAGACCATATCTTGCTGAAGCCGGGTCGTCTCGACGACAACGAGACAGAGGTGATGAGGCACCATCCGATCATCGGTCATGCCATTCTGTCCGGCAGTTCGTCGCATCTGATTCAACTGGGGGCCGAGATCGCCATTACTCATCACGAGAAATTCGATGGAACCGGCTATCCCTATGGAATCGCAGGCGAGACGATTCCGATCTCGGGCCGGATCGTCGCCGTCGCCGATGTCTTCGACGCTCTGACCAGCCGCCGTCCCTATAAAAAAGCGTGGGAGATGGAACGGGCCAAGGCGTTTCTGATCGAAAATTCCGGTCATCATTTCGACCCGCACTGCGTCGAGGCGTTCCTGGCGGCCTGGAACGAGGTGCTCGACATCCAGACGCGTTTCGCCGATCCGGTCGAGTTGACCTCCGTCGCGGGATGATCGCGTCAGCGCGGCTGATCTCGAATCCCATACCGAGCCAGAATCAGGTCCAACTCGCCGGACGCACGCAGAGATCGGACGCCGGAATCGAACATGCGGGCAAGATCGGTACCCCGCCCGTCGCGGCGGGAAAAGGCAATGTACAAAGCACCGCTCTCGATCCGACCGGCCAACCGGATATAGCGGGCCTCGGGCAAGCTCTTCAGCCGATATTTCAAGACCGCTTCATCCTCGATCAGCGTATCGATGCGCCCCGCCAACAGCTTGCGCAGGTTGCGTTCCAGCGCGGCCTGCCCCCCCAGCGCCTGAATCTGGTCTCTATGTTCGGCCAACCAAGGATCGAGCGCGGGCGAATAGCTATAGCCCTGAACCACGCCGATGGTCCGCTCCTCCAACGAGGCGAGATCGGTAAACGTCCAGGACTCGTCGGCACGCACCGCAAACGCATAGAAATTACGGCCAAATCCCTCCTGTGGCAGGTCCAACGCCTCGGCCCGGCTGGCCAAAGTCCCCATAACCCCGTCGATGCGGCCTTCACGGGCATCGGCTATCGCCCGGCTCCAGGACATCGCGCGATAGATCACGGTGACGCCCGACACGGCAAAGGCCCGACGGGCGACCTCGACCATATAGCCGGGATGGGACAAATCCGCCGGGCAGATGTGAGGGCACCAGGGATCGGCAGCCAACACGACCGTCGGAGAAACGGCCGCGGCCTGGAACGGTAAAGTCACCAGGATCAGGACGGCGAGCAACAAACCCTTCATGGCGGTTCCTCCGGGTCCGAGACGGTGGCATTCTATCCTAAATAAACCGCGATATTCGCCAGGCGTGACATATGACGACATCACCGTCTCCCGATCCGCCAGACAAAGCCGAAATGCGCCTTCTTCCTTTGGGAAGCACAGCGTTGCTTGCCGTCCTTGGCGGGTCGTTCCTGGCCATCACAATCATCGGCCTGATCGGGCTGTGGGAGATGCGGGAAGCCGGATTGTCAGCCCTGGCGACCGAGATGAACCGAACCGCTCTTTTCACCGCACGGTCGCTGTCACGACCGATCTACGATTACGATTACGAGCTGGTAACGACCCAACTCGACGCGCTGCGCTCGGACCCCGAGATCGTCGCCGTCTTCGTCAACGATGTCGAAGGGGTTCAGATCGGTTTCATCGGGAACGACCGTCCGATTGATTCCTCCCTTCTGATCGACCTGCCGGTGATTCACTCGTCCAACGAAGGGCCGGTAAAAGTCGGGCGCCTGAGGATCTATTACTCGCGTGACGCACTCGATTCCGCCGTTCGTCAGGCGACGATGGAAGGAGCGTCGGCGCTGATCGGCGCGTTTCTGTTCCTGGCCAGCTTCATCATCATTACCTTCCGCAGTCTGACCTACCCGATCTGCAACATCAGTTCGGTGATGCTGCGACTGGCGCGGGGCGAGGACGTCGCCGAGATCCCAGCCCTGTACCGCAAGGACGAGATCGGCGATATCGCCCGCTCGCTTGACGTGTTCCGTTGCCATGCCCGCAAACTCCTCCGCCTCCAGGAGGAAAAAGCCGCCGAACAGATCGTCCGCGAAGGCGAGCAGCACCTGCGCCTGATCATTGAATCGATGCCGGTCATGATCGTTTTGTTGTCGCGGGCGAATGGAACGGTGATCTATGCCAACCCCCTGATGCGCGATGCGGTACTGGGCGACGGCACCGATCCCCAAGGCATCCCTGCCACCGCCTTTCTCGACGCCGCTTCCTGGACCGAAGTCGAGGCCGCCGCGCTGGACCATTCAACCGACCGCGAGATTCTGTTCCGCCGCCACGACGGCTCAACCTTCTGGGGAATGGTGTCGGGCCGCACGCTGGAGATCGGCGGGGACGAGGCGCTGCTCCTCGGCATCAACGATGTCACCGATCTGCGCCGCACCCGCGACGCCCTGATCGCCGCCAAGGAAGAGGCGGAATCGGCGACCCGGATCAAATCGGAATTCCTGGCGACAATGAGCCACGAAATCCGCACCCCGATGAACGGTATCGTCGGGATGACCGACCTTCTGCTCGACACGCCACTGACCGAGGATCAGCGGAGGATGGCCGACACCATCCACGCCTCGGCGGAATCGCTGCTGACCATCATCAACGATATCCTGGATTATTCGAAAATCGAAGCCGGCCATTTCGACATCGACGAACAGCCGTTTTGCCTGCGCACCTTGATTGAAGGCGGCATCGATATCGTCAGCCCGCGCTTGAAAGGAAAATCCGTCGATCTGCTGTTCTCGATCGCGCCCGAGGCCGACGCCACCTTTATCGGTGACGAGGTTCGTATCCGCCAGATCATGCTGAACCTACTCGGCAATGCCGTCAAATTCACGGAATTCGGCACGGTTCGGTTGAGTGCCGATTATGTCGATGGATTTTTGACGATTACGATCGAAGATACCGGCATCGGCATTCCGGCGGCGGCGCAGGAACGGCTGTTCGACAAATTCATTCAGGCGGATTCCTCGACCTCGCGCCGGTTCGGCGGCACTGGCTTAGGACTGGCGATCTCGCTCAAGCTGGCGAAAGTGATGGGCGGCAAGATCAACTTCTCCAGCGCCGAAGGCCAGGGCAGCACCTTCCTCATCCGCCTTCCCCTCGTTCGCTCGTCTCCCCCCCGCCCGCTCGAACGGCCTTTGGCTGGCCTGTCGCTGCTGCTCGTCGAAAACGGAATTCAGGCCGCCACCCTCCTGACCGCCGACCTAACAGCGCTGGGCGCGGACGTCATACAGGCAGCCTCGGCTCCCGAGGCATTGGCAACAGCGCGGGCCGCCCAAAGTGGCGGAACCCCGTTCGACGCATTGGTTGTCGATCACGACATGCCGTTCGTCACCGGGACCGATCTTTTGGTGATGCTGAAAGCCGAACCGTTCTTCGCCGCCACGCGCTGCGTACTGACGGTCAATGACGCATCGGCCCGAGCGATTGCGGAAACATTGGAAAATGTGGTGGTAACGACCAAGCCGATCCACGCCCTGCGTCTGGCCCGCGACCTGACAGCGACCTCCGCCCCCGAAGAACCCCAACCGTCGGCATCGGAACGCCCCGCGACCGGCCCGTCGCTGCATATCTTGCTGGTCGAAGACAACCGGATCAATCAAGAGGTCGCGCGGGGGTTCCTCTCGTCTCTGGGGCACGACGTCGAAATCGCCTCGAACGCCGTCGAAGGCGTTGCGATGGTGGTGCGCAACACTTTCGATCTGGTCCTGATGGACGTGCAATTGCCCGACATGGATGGGTATCGGGCCACCCAGCTGATTCGATCGCTCGACGGCCCGCAAGCACGGGTGCCGGTGATCGCGATGACCGCCAACGCCATGGAAGGCGACCGCGACCGCTGTCTGGCCGCCGGTATGGACGATTACCTGTCCAAGCCAATCCGCCGGCCGATCCTGGCCGCCACCCTGGCGCGCTGGGGCGGTGGCGGATCGGAGGCGAGATAAGCGCGCCCTATTTCTTCGCCCCAAACGATCCCACGACGCTCATCGGGACATCGGAAAAGTTCGGCGCGGTGGAGTTGTTCATCTGATAGGTTCCCGCGATTTCCTTGGCGCTGGGACCGTTGAAGCCACCACTGAAACTACCGTGAATATCGGTCGGGGATTGCATATGGGTAACCGTCCCGGTCGCAACACCGTTGCCGAACATGTTGCCGCCGATGACACCGTTGCTCAGAGCGATATTGCCCATCGTGACGTCCGGCATCGTCGTCGAGAGGCTGCGGAGGCTCCCTCCGATCGAACCGGCGGAGAAATTGGCGGTCAGTGTGGCGGTCCCGGTAAACGTCGCCGACGATTCTTGGCCATGTCCGATGGTGAGATAGCCGACAGTACCACCGGAATAAGTCGCCGATCCCGAATTCGGCATCTGTGCTCGGGGCGTGGGGATACCCGTTCCAAGCGCGACAAGGTGGCGCGTCTCATCGTTGCTCCACGTTTCGACGAAATACCCATAGGTCGAATAGAGCAATCCATCAACGTGATGATAATCGTAAAAAACGGTTCCACCACTACCGGAATAGACATCGATTTTAGTGAGTGCATCCTGGGTCAGGGTATTAAGCCGCACAGGACTCGATCCAACACTTCTGAGGGTGACACCAGCCTTGGTATATGTGAGGGACTTATTGAAACCATCATATTCGATCTCAGCATAGTCATGCTGGGCGCTGGGACTCTGGCACGTCATATCGCAGGTTTCTTCAAGCCCCCGAATGTTGATGTCGGGTCTGACCGTCAACGCCGTTCCGATCGAATCGGCCAGAGTCGGAACATAAGCCAACGAGATGGTGACGAATGCACCGTTGCTGGCCTCGTTGCGCTTGTCGGCCGCGCCCTGGAACGTTGTGCCAGTGGTAACGACGTTGACAAATCGCCCCCCAACCGCACCCGACTCCCCGCTCACCGCTGAAGCAGAAACCCCCGCTCCCGCAGCAGGCGGCGGGCTGGACGATTGCGGCGGCGCGGCGGCCGCTCGATTCAATGACTGCAATTGAGCTGGCGTCAACGGAGCCGGTGGAAGCGGCGGCTGGCCGAAAAACATCTGGCTGGCGAAGCCGGTTCGGGAGATATCGACCGATCCGCCGGGGGTGGTCACGACGATGGCCCCATGGCGAGCCGAGCTGTCGGTCTCGCCACCCGGCCCCAACAGGGCGACCAAGGTCTCCGTCGGGCTGACGACACCGCCGACGATGGTGCCGCGAATCCCAATGTTCCCCATCGGCACCCGGATGTTGACGTTATCCGGCCGAGCCTGGGCGACCTGACCGCTGATGAAGCGGAATGTGCCCTGCTCGACACCGAACTCGATCTTTCCATCTCCGTTGGCCGGGTTAAAGGCGATGTCGTCAATCGTCATCCGGGCATTCTCGCCCAATGTAACGATGGTCTGATCGAGCAACATCACCTGGAGCCCGCCGCCGGGACCAGTGACAATCAGGTCACCCTGATAGATCGGATCGCCGCTGCCGATCTGGCGCCCAACCGGCCGACGCTCGGCATCGAAACCTGCGGCGGCAAGTTGCACCGACCCATGCAGCCCGCCCGCCGTGCCGACAGGAATACCATCGGCAGCCAGGGCCGGGCCGGACAGGGCCAGCGCCGAAGCCAGCGCCGCCGAGACACCGTAAGAGGCTTGGCGCATGGTCAGAACTCCCACCGTCTGGACACCAGCGCCTGGGTCCGGAGATTGGCATAAGTATAGTTGGGCAGGTTCGACAACGAACGGTAATACTCGCCGGTGACCGACAGAATCACTTCGCGCAACTGATCCGGCGCATCAAGCCCAACCGTTTCGGCGACCGTTCCCACCGGAACACCATAGGTCAGGTCGAAACGCCCGTCACTGTCGCGCCGGATCTGGGAACTGAAGGTCGGATTGCTCTTATCATAGAGCGCGACCCCCAATTCGGCGACAGCCGAGATGAATTGCCCTTTGCCCAGCAACCATGTGTCGCCCAACCGGCCGGCCCAGCGGTCGTTCGACATATAACCGGCGGCGGCATTCCGGCGTGCGAAGCCCGCCGACAACGACACGTTGTGCGCCTCGTCGGGATGCCAAACGCCACCAAACCAGGACGTCAGGACAACGCCGCTGCTGTCGGTAGCGACCTGATCGGACGAGATATTATGGAAAACCTGACGATCGAGCCGCAGGGTGGTGAATGCCTCCCAGGCCGGGGCCAGCCGATAGGTGAACCGTCCGTCGAGTCCGTAATCGCTGAGATAGTAATCGTCGTTCATCGCCATGCTGTTCCAGAACGCGCCGAACTGGGCTCCGATCGGCCCATCGACATAACGCACCCCGGTTGTCGCCCCACCGGCAACGGTATCATAGGTCTTGAGAGTCGATTGACGGTCGCCCAGCAAATTCAGCGCGCCAAACAGCGACAGACGCGGATCGGTGCCGAGGTCGTAGTCGAATTCATAGGACGCCACTCCGACCCGTCCCCAATCCGCCCGCTTCTCGGCGCTGCCCTCCAGGGTAAAAGGCAGATTGTTGATCAGGATTTCCCCTGAACTGGGCGAGGAATTGCGGTTGGAATCGAAATGGCTGCCCAGGGCGATCGTAACGGCCTGACGCAACCGCTTGGTCCGCTGCTCGATCTGAGCCAACACCTGATCGCGCTCGGCCCGCTGGGCCGGGGTCAACTGGGCGGGATCGATCGACTCCAACTCGCTTTTGGCTGTCGTGGTATCGTCGAGACGGAACAGCACCAGACCGTGCACCAGCCGCGCTTCGGTTGCGGCGGGGTAACGCATCAGAATTCGTTCCAGCGTCGCCGACGCCCCCAGAAGATCGCCACGCATGATCTGGGTTCGCGCCCAAGCGGCATTCAGTCCGGGATCGTCGGGATTGCGCCGGACCTGTTCCCAGGTGACTTCGGGACCACCGGTCAATCCCCGCTCCATCGCGGCACGTGACGCTGCATCGGTTTCGCGCACGCCCTCGGACAGGCGGCGCTGGTCGTCCAAAGCGCGTTCAGAACTGGCAGGCTGCGCCCATGCGGAAGATGATACCAGGGCCATCACGGCCACCGGCACGGCCAACATCACACTACGTGCTCTCACCTTGACTCTCCCCGTCCGTGATGGGCACCGAAAGAACGATTCGCCAGCCACCGCGTAAATCAAAGCGGACCGCCCCCTGCTCCGCTTCTCCGCGCGCCAGAACATGCCCTTAGTCTAGACACGACAATGGTCTATTTTGATAACGCTTAGGATCTATAACCGCATCCGTATCGTTGGAAAAGCAAAACAGCATGCGTTGCGGGAAATCGGCCTCGTCCGGGATAGCAACGACCACCCTTTAGAGTGAGACGGACACCACATCCTTATCCATACCCGATGAGGCATTATCTTTATGCGCATTTTCGGGTCTGGGCATAGAGCGATACCATACCCGATGTATAGGAGAGATCTTCTTAAGATAGAGATCTCCCGCTGGTATGGATGATACGGTCTTGGGGGGGATGGGATGTCAATCAAAAGTTTTGTATCGACCTGTCTGGCCGCTGTCAGCGCCTTTCTGGTCATTACCGCAATACTTTTACTTGCTGAAAATTGGCATGATTTTCACGCATCTAGAGAAGCGGGAGATCTGGTTGACCTGCTGGGGGCGGCAACCCAGGTTTCTGAAGCCTTGGCACCCGAACGTGGCGCGACCAATGTTGCACTGGACGGCGATGCGGCCTCTCGCAAGGTTCTGACTGAAACCCGTGCCAGAGTCGATGCGGCGTTCGAGCGCATCACACGGATTTCCAAAGACTCCTCGGCACCCGAATTTCACGATGCCATCGACAAACTGATGAAGATCCGGGCCGAGGTGAACGTCTGGCGGAGCAAGGCCGACGCCCTCATGGGAGGCGACCATGAAAAAACCGACGCCTTCCGCAAGGACTACCTTGAGGCGATGTACACCATGCTGCACACGGTCGGCCGGAGTAATGCCAGAATCGAACGCAGATTAAGCGTCCTGGATGCCGAGGTTGCCTATCCGGCCGCGCTGGCGACGGCCACCTGGAACCTCCGCGATCAGGCCGGGCGTCTCTCGACGATATATACCGTCGCCATCACCTCAGGCAAACCGTTCTCGCCCGAGACCATGCAAGAGGTCGATACAACCCAGGGCCGTATGCGCCAATTGTGGGAACATATAAGTGAGCAGGCCGGTTCCCCCGAAAGCCCCGCCATCCTGCGCGGGGGCGTAGAAAAGGTCGATGCTGGATTCTTTGCCCAGTTCAAGCCGCTGCGCGACCGCGTGGCGAAGGCTGCGATGAGCGATGGCGCCTATGACCTGGATCAGGCCGAGTGGCGACGACTCAGCTCCCCGATGCTGCAATCGATCATGCTGATGCGCGATGCCGCCATTGAGGAAGCCGCACGCACCGCAACAGAGAATCATGCCCACGCCGGACGCAACCTGTTCTTCGTCGGTCTGCTCCTCAGCGCAGCGGCAGTGACCCTGACGATAGCTGTGCTTGGCATCAATCGCCGCGTCATCGTCCCACTGGCTCGCCTGACCAGCGTTATCGACGAATTCGCCTCGGGTTCGCGCGATTTTGTCGTTCCCTATGCCGACCGCAACGACGAGACCGGACGGATGGCAAAGGCTATCGAGATTCTCCGTGACAAGGCCCGCGAGACGGACAAACTCGCCCAGCAGGAAGCCGCCGCCGCCCGCACCCGTGACGAGCGCCGCCAGCGGGTCGAGACGGTTACCTCCGGCTTTGTCGAATCGATCGACACGGTGGTCGGCGGGGTCTCGAACGCCATCAATGGCCTGCGCACCGCGACCGAAACGCTGTCGGCGACCTCGGCCACCACCACCGAGCAATCAAGCGTCGTCGCCACCGCCGCCGACAATGCCAGCAGCAACGTCCAGACCGTTGCCGCCGCCGCCGAGGAACTCTCGAACAGCATTCAGGAAATCTCGCGCCGGGTGACCGAAACGGCGGCGGCGATGAACAGCGCCGTTCAAGAGGCAGAAAGCACCAGCGCCACAGTCCGCGGCCTGGCCGACGCGGCACGGCGGATCGGCGACGTTGTAAGCCTGATTACCGACATCGCGTCACAGACCAACCTGCTGGCGCTGAACGCGACAATCGAGGCCGCCCGCGCGGGCGAGGCGGGCAAGGGTTTTGCCGTCGTCGCCGGAGAGGTCAAGACACTGGCCAATCAGACCGCGCGAGCCACCGACGACATCCAGGCCCAGGTCGCCGAGATTCAGGCCGAAACCGACCGGGCGGTCAACGCCATCATCGGCATCAGCAATACCATCGCCACCGTCAACCAATATACGATCGGCATCGCTTCGGCGGTCGAGGAACAGGGAGCCGCAACCCAGGAAATCGCCCGCAACGTCCAGCAGGCGGCCCAGGGCACCTCGGAAGTATCGAACTCGATCGCACGGGTGTTGGAAGCCGAACGGGCCACCGTCAACGCCGCAAGCGAACTGACGGCCCTGGCCGATCGACTGAACGGGGAAAGCGCCCGTTTGCGCCACAATGTCGGCGAGTTCGTCACCGAGGTCAAAAAGGGCTAAATCCGCGCCGCCCCCGGCACCGCCGGGGGCCAACGGCCCGGTCAAAGCGGTTTATCCTTGACTCTCCGCCGATCATCAGTATTGTGCGCCCCCTGACGTCCAAATCGGTAACTTCGTTCGGGATTATCGCCATGGCTAAGCCTGCCACCATCCTCATCAAGCTGTTGAGCACCGCCGGGACGGGCTTCTTCTATGTGGCGAAGAAGAACCCGCGTAAGACGACCGAGAAGCTTGAATTCCGCAAGTACGACCCGGTCGTGCGCAAGCATGTCCAGTTCAAGGAAGCCAAGATTAAGTAGTGGCTTTCGAAACGGACGATTCCAGAAGGGCGCTGCGTTAGCGCCCTTTTTGCTGTTTGTATGCCCGCTCTGCTTCCAGACCAGTTGAAGCCACTCGGGCCAGGGGGGTATCCTTCAGACTCCGTTAATTTCCTTGGGGCGTTTGTTTGTGCGTGCGTATCGGTCGTCTCGGCACGCGGTTACAACCACCGCCATCGCCATTGCAGCCCTGATCTGGGTCGGCGGCGCTCTCTGGCTGTGGAACGATCGGGTCGCGACGTTACAAGAAGCGCGCAACGAACTGGGGCGGATGAGCATTAGTGTGGCCGAACATGCCCACCGCCTGCTCTCGCTGTCCGATCTGTTTCTTGAATCGGTCAAGCCGATCGCGATTGACCCCCAGCCCACTCCAAACGATCTCGCTCTTATCGCCCGACTCACCAGTCTGCTGCGTCAAGACGCCTCGCTAACCGGCCTCGCGACGGTCGATAAGCAACATATGCTGCACGTCATCAATGGTGCACCCTCACAGCCTCCTGTCTATGTCGGCGACCGCCCCTTTGTTGCGGAAGCGCAAGTCGGCAGGATGGTCGCATCGCCCCCGGTCAAAAGCCGACTCTCCAACCGCTGGCTGTTACCGCTGGTCCACGGCATCGACGGGTCCGTAAGTTCGATCTCTCTTCTGATGGCCGGGGTCGATATCCCCGCCCTGGAACGTCATTACGACACGATCCGCCATAGCGTCGGCGGCGCGATCACTCTGTTGCGCGATGACGGCACCGTTCTGGCCCGCTCCCCGTCCCCCTCGGACGAAGAGCGGGTCCAAACCCTAACCGGAGCCCCTCTCTTCAATACTGTAAACTGGCGCGGGGAAAGAGATGGCCATTTCGAAGGCCCCTCCCCCTTCGACGGAATCTGGCGACTGGGTGCCTATAAACGGATCGAGCCATTTAATATCGGTGTCGTGGTCTCGCTGGCTCGCGACGCGGCGCTGGAACCGTGGTGGCGCCGGGTCCGGCTGGTGCTGGCGGGATCTGTCCTGGTCTCGCTGGCGATCGCTGTCGGCACCTGCCTGATTCTGCGTCTGCTAACCTCGCTCCAGGCAGAAGCCTTAACCCTGGAAAACCGGGTCCACGACCGCACCCGCGCCCTGAAGCTCCTGCTGAATCGGCGCGAGCAGTTCCTGGCCGGCGTGTCGCATGAACTGCGCTCCCCGCTGAACGCAATCCTCGGCTTTTCCGAAGCCCTGCTGATGGGTATCCGCGGCCCGATCCCAACGGAACAGGCTGACTATCTGCGCGACATTCATCGTTCGGGCCAGCATCTGCTGGCCCTGGTTAACGATCTGCTCGATAGCGCGGCGATTGACGCGGGCAGCCTGCGGCTCGATGAAAGCACCTTCGCCGCCAGCGACATTATCGAAGAAACGATACGGCTGATCTCGCAATCCGCACAATTGCGCAACATCACCGTAACGACCCGGATCGATCCACCCGACTTAACTCTGCATGGCGACCGCCGCCGCCTGCTGCAAGCCGTACTCAACCTGTCCGTCAACGCGGTCAAATATGGCCGTCAGGGAGGGCGGGTTGAAATCAGCGCCGAAATCGAGCCAACGGGAGACTGTCTCCTGACGATTGCCGATGACGGCGAGGGGATCAGCCCCGAAGATCTGCGCCTCGCCCTGGCCCCGTATGGCCGGGTTGAACACCACACCGCCACCAACGCGGAACGCTCGAACGAGGGCACCGGCCTCGGCCTGCCGCTCTCGATCGGCATCGTCGAACTGCATGACGGAACCCTGACGCTGCACAGCGAACCGGGTCACGGCACCCAAGCCGTCATTCGCCTGCCGTCAAAACGGGTCAGGCTCGCGGAACAACCGGTCGATACAACCGAACCTAATCTTCCTGTTCGAGCGACGTGACGTAACGCAACCCGTCCAGCGCGGTCGAAAACCAATCCTCGCGGGTTTCATCCTCGGCGCAGACCAGATAGGCCGGGCGGCGGAATTCTGGAACGCCGCTTACCTCGAACAATCGTCCGGCGGCCAGATGCGGCCGGGCCACCCGCATCGGAAAATAGCCGGTGCCGCCATGGGCAAGGATGTGCTGCAACCCCATGGCCCCCAACCCCACCGACACGGCGGGAGTCTTGAGGTCGGGAAATGCCTGGCTGTGGGCGGCACGGAAATCCGGCCCCCAATCGACCAGAACATAATCGTCGTCCCATTCCTGGGCAGTGCGGCGACGAGTCGAAACCAGGACCAGCCGCTCATCGACCAGCTTTTCGATGTGAAGACCGGGACGGCTGGTCGGCGAGTACATCACGCAAACATCCAGCAATCCCTCGATCAGCTTGCGCATCAGACCATCGGACAGACCGACCTCGACTCTGAGCGCGACATCGGGCATCGCGGTCCGCATCCAGGGAATCCACTGCACCAACAGCCGATCCCACAGCGACACTTCACCACCCACCGTCAGCACGGTGCGGAAACCGGGCGGCAACGCCAGTTCCTGCCGAGCCTGCTCCCACACCCGGACCATCGTGGTGGCATAGCGGCGGAAGTGCATTCCGGCGGCGGTAAGCTGAGTTCCTGATTTCGAACGGACGAACAAAGGCCGTCCCAGTTCGTCCTCCAGCGCCTTGATCCGCATGCTGACGGTCGATTGAGTCACAGACAGGCGTTCGGCAGCCTTGTTGAAGTTGCCGGTATCGACGATTTCAAGAAAAGTACGGGCGAGTTCGATATTCATGGCGGTTCCGGTGCGCGCTGACGGGTGCCGCGCTGCAAAATCGCCTGAGTTCTACCTGAAGCGGAGAGCAGCATCAACCGCTCGACCGGATCACATCAATTATCTTGATGGATAGGATGCCCCATTTCCGCCCCCCTCCCCGCCGGGACGGAAAGGGGGCGGAACATCGGTCTGATCGATCAGACTTCGGCGGCGGCACCTGAGTTGGCGCGCGTCTTGACGTCGCCACGCTGGCGAGCCGCGTAATCCTTCAACTGGCGTTCAATAGAGTCGAACGCTTCACGCAGAGCGACGAAGATGTCCTCGTTCTCGTGGATGTCCTTGGGATCGCGCTTCACCACCAGATCGGCGCCCGGCACGGCAAGGCTGACACGAATATGGAAAGGTTCGCCCTTGCGGTGGAGGTTCGACGTATTGCGATGATGGACCTCGATCACCACCCGACACGAGGTGATCCGATCGGAAATGACCTGGAGCTTGGTTATCTTCTCGCGGATACGGGTCTCAACGGCGTCGGAATGATCAATACCGTGGAAAGTGATCTGGAGGGGAATCTGCATTAACGTCTCCATTGTAATCGGTAACGTACCCGTCCTACCGCACTTGGCTCGCGGCACCCGTGAGCGGGAGCGGGAGCCCCCGCAAGGAACGCCGAGACGTCCTTTTGGGATGAACCATTGTTTCGGAGAATCGACACACTTGCAACCTTCGCCCGCTCGCCGCATATCAGGTCGCCTCGAGTTTTATCACTTTTACGGAGACGTTCCCCCATGGCCGAAGAAAAGCGGCAATTCCAGGCGGAAGTCGGCAAGCTGCTCGACATCGTCGTTCACTCGCTTTATTCGAATAAAGAGATCTTTCTGCGCGAACTGATCTCCAACGCCTCGGATTCCTGCGACCGGCTGCGTTATGCCGCGCTGACCCGTCCTGAGTTGCTGGCCGATGACGGCACCGGATTCCGCATCCGACTGATCCCCGATGCCGAGGCGGGCACCCTGACCATTGCCGATAACGGCCTGGGGATGGATCACGACGAACTGGTCGCCAATCTTGGCACCATCGCGAAGTCCGGCACGTCCGAATTCCTGAGCCGACTGACCGGCGATTCCCGCAACGACGTCAGCCTGATTGGTCAGTTCGGCGTCGGCTTCTATTCCGCCTTCATGGTCGCCGACCGGGTTACCGTCGCCTCACGCAAGGCGGGCGAAGACGCGGGCTGGTGCTGGAGCTCTGACGGCAAGGGTGAATTCACCGTCGCCCCCGCACCGGACGCCGAACGGGGTGCCGCCATCACCCTGCATCTGCGCGAGGACAGCCGCGAATTCCTCGAAGCCTTCCGACTGAAGACAGTGGTGAAGCGCTATTCCGACCATATCGCCATCCCGGTTCTGCTGAAGGACGGCGACAAGGACGAAGAAGCGATCAATTCCGCCAGCGCCCTCTGGACCCGGCCGAAATCCGAGATCACCCCGGAGCAGTACAAGGAATTCTATCATCACGTCGCTCACGCTTTCGACGAGCCGTGGGCAACCCTGCATTACAAAGCCGAAGGCGCGATCGAATATACCGGCCTTCTGTTCCTGCCCTCGACCAAGCCGTTCGACATCTTCAACCCCGATCGCAAGCAGCATGTGAAGCTGTATGTCCGCCGGGTGTTCATCACCGACGATTGCGAAGAGTTGCTGCCGCCTTATCTGCGTTTTGTACGGGGCATCGTCGATAGCCAGGATCTGCCGCTGAATGTCAGCCGCGAGATGCTCCAGCACAACCCGATTCTGGCCAAGATCCGCACCGGACTGGTCAAGCGCATCCTGGGCGAACTGAAGCGCAAGGCCGAGGCCGAGGACGGCGATTACCTCACCTTCTGGGACACCTTCGGCGCGGTGCTGAAGGAAGGTCTGTACGAGGATTTCGAGCGCCGTGAGGATATCCTCGACCTGTGCCGCTTCCGCACCACCGCCTCGGACGGCTGGGTGTCGCTGGCCGAGTATCTGGGCCGGATGAAAGAGGGACAGGAAGCGATCTACACCATCGCCGGCGACGACCTCGCCGCCCTCAAGAAAAGCCCGCAGTTGGAAGGCTTTGCCGCCAAGGGCGTCGAGGTTCTGTTGCTGACCGATCCGATCGATGAGTTCTGGGTCTCTTCAGTCGGCGATTATAAGGACAAGCAATTCCGTTCGGTCGCGGCCGCCGGGGGCGACCTGTCGAAGGTCAAGACTGACGAAAATTCCGATGAACCCAAGGCCGATGAAGCCCCCACCGACGAGATCGCGACCCTGATCGAAGCGGTCAAGCTGGCACTGGGCGACAAGGTGAAGGACGTCCGTGCCTCGGAACGCCTGACCGAATCCGCCGTCTGCCTCGTCGCCGCCGAGGGCGAGATGAGCATGCATCTGGAAAAGCTGCTGCGCGCCCATCGGCAGGTCGAAGCCGAACGGCCCCGCATCCTCGAACTCAACCCTCGCCATGCCTTGATCAAGGGGCTGGCCCATCGGGTCAAGACCGGCGGCACCGGACCTCTGATCGAGGACATTGCCGCCCTGCTGTTCGATCAGGCGCGCATCGTCGAGGGCGAGCCCCCGGCGGACCCGGCCGCCTTTGCCCGCCGTCTGGTCGGGGTGATGGAAAAGGGTCTGGGAGCCTAGATGATCCGTCGCACATTGCTTCGGCGAGGAGCATAAAACCGAAACCGGGGCGGAAGACCTCTTCCACCCCGGACTCGGATTGAACGACGAATGAACAGGGGATACGGGCGGAAGCCGGTATCCCCTGTTTTACATATAGGGTGCGGGATCGGACAAACCGGCGTCGGCAAAGCCCTTCAGCCGAAGGCGGCAGGAATCGCACTGACCGCAAGCACGGCCTTGAGGATCGGGGTCGTAGCAGGTCGAGGTGATCGAATAATCGACCCCCAGGGCAAGACCCTGGCGAATGATGTCGGCCTTGCTCAGATCGATCAGCGGCGTGTGCAGGGTCAACCGCCGCCCCTCGACCGCCGCCCGCGTCGCGAGATTGGCCATCGTCTCGAATGCCTGGATGTAATCCGGGCGGCAATCGGGATAGCCGGAGTAATCGACGGCGTTGACACCCAGAAAGATATCGGCGGCATCGATCACTTCGGCGAAAGCCAGGGCGAACGACAACATGATGGTGTTCCGCGCCGGAACATAGGTGACCGGGATCTGGCCGTCGGACATCTCGTCCTCGTCGCGTCCCTTGGGAACGTCGATATCGGCGGTCAGGGCCGATCCGCCGAACACCCGCAGATCGATGTCGGCGATACGATGGTCGGCGACACCCTGGGATGCGGCGACACGGCGGGCCGCGTCGATCTCGACGGCGTGGCGCTGACCGTAGCGGAAGGTCAGCGCGGCCGGACGGAACCCCTGGGCGCGGGCGATCGCCAGCACCGTGGAGGAATCGAGGCCACCAGAGAGCAAGACAATGGCGGGACGGTCGCTCATCGCGGCCTCCTTACAACGTGAAGTGCTGGGAAAGGAAGGCATCGATCTCGCTCTCGGGCCAGCCCTTGGCCTTCAGTGCCGTGCGCACCCCGGCGATATCGACGTTGGGCCATGTGTGGCAGCTTTCGACGGTCTGCCGCCCGACATCGACGATCCGAAAATCATAGGGACGCCGCTCGCTCTGGAACACGTCGTAGGCCAACACCTGATCGATCTGGTTATCGGGCAGGAAGGTGAGGATACGCGGCTTGATTTCGTACAGCCGTTCGGGGCTGTCGATCAGCTCGGCTCCGGCGATGATCAGTTCGTCGCCCTTCTGACAGGTGCGGGCGGCCGCGCCGTTCAGCACGCAGCAGCGCGACCCCGGTTCGCCGAAAATGACATAGGTGGAGATGCGGGCGGCCGAATTCTTGTTCCAGATTTCGACGAATTCCATCGGATAAAGGCCGGCCTGCTCACACTGTTCGGGGTCCAGGGTGATCGAACCGTGGTAGTTCAAATCGGCATTAGTAACGCGAATGCCGTGCAGCTTCGCGCGGATGACCTTCATCATGGGGCACCGGAAATAACGGGGAATGACAAGCAGCAGACGTAAACGCACATCCCTCGGTTCCGCAACATCTTAATTGCGGTCGGGGGGCGGATCGATTCGCCGCTTGACGCCCCTGCCATGGCTGTCGTTTGCTAACCCTATCTTTTCCTGGCAGGAGCCCGCCTTATGTCCGCACCAGCCGTGCCCAGCGCGGAGCCGGTCACCGGAACGCGCCAATTGGTTGAGGCTTTGGAGGCCGGATGCAAGCCGAAAGAGGCTTGGCGTATCGGAACCGAACACGAAAAATTCGGCTTTACCCTCGAAGATCTGAAGCCGCTTCCCTATGAGGGGCCGCGCGGCATCAAGACAATGCTGAACGGTCTGACCGCCCTGGGCTGGCAACCGATCGCCGAGGACGGCAACGTCATCGCCCTGACCGACTCGCAGGGCGCATCGGTAACGCTGGAGCCGGGCGGACAACTTGAACTGTCCGGCGGGCTGATGGAGACCCTGCACCAGACCGCCGATGAGGTCACCGCCCACCTGGAACAGGTCAAGTCCGTGGCCGAGCCGCTGGGGATCGGCTTCCTTGGCGTCGGGTTCCAGCCCAAATGGCGGCGCGAGGACATCCCATGGATGCCAAAGGGCCGCTATGACATCATGGGCCGCCACATGCCTCGGGTCGGGTCCAAGGGGATCGACATGATGTTGCGGACCTGTACCGTGCAGGTCAATCTCGACTTCGCCTCCGAATCCGACATGGTGCGCAAGCTGCGCGTGTCATTGGCGCTACAGCCGATTGCTACCGCCCTGTTCGCCAGTTCGCCCTTTATCGAGGGCCGCCCCTGCGGATTGCTGTCAGCCCGCGCCGACGTCTGGACCGACACCGATCCGGCCCGCACCGGCGGGTTGCCGTTCGCCTTCGACGAAGGGATGGGATTCGAACGCTACGTCGATTGGATGCTCGACGTACCGATGTACTTTGTCTACCGCAACGGCCGCTACATCGATGCCGCCGGGCAAAGCTTCCGCGATTTCATGGAAGGCCGACTCCCGGCGCTGCCGGGCGAGTTGCCGACCCAGGGCGATTGGGCCGACCATCTCACCACCGCCTTCCCCGATGTGCGGCTGAAGAAGTTCCTGGAGATGCGCGGTGCCGATGGCGGACCGTGGCGGCGTCTGGTGGCGCTGCCCGCGCTGTGGACCGGGTTGCTGTATGATTCCATCGCGTTAGACGGGGCTTGGGAATTGGTCAAGACCTGGACCGCCCAGGATCGCGAGGCCCTGCGCGTGGACATCGCCCGCCAGGGCCTGGACACCCCGATTGCTGGACGGACGGCCCGCGACATCGCCATCGACATGCTGGTACTGGCCGCCGATGGGCTGCACCGCCGCGACCGCCGCACAGAATCCGGTCGGGACGAAAGTATTTATCTTGCGCCGCTTGAAACCATCGCTCGAACTGGCTGTACTGCCGCCGAGGAGATGCTTGAGGCCTTCACCGATCGGTGGGGTGGCTGCGTCGATCCTCTCTTTTCCGAATATGCCTACTAAATAAGGACAGCTTCATGACCGTTTCCTGCGGCTCGCTCGACGAGGTGCGCGCCAACATCGACCGCCTTGACCGCATCATCGTGCCGCTGTTGGCCGAACGGGCGGGTTATGTCTCCCAGGCCGCCGGGTTCAAGCCGACTCGCGGTGCCGTGGTCGATGTCCCCCGCATTGAAGACATCATCGTCAAAGTCCGCGCCCTGGCCGTGGAGGCAAACACCGATCCGGCGCTGATCGAACGGATCTATCGGGCGTTGATCGAATCTTATATCGCGTTCGAGGATGGAATCTGGGCCCACACCCATTCCGCTCCCTAGCTGGTCCTGTTCAAGCGGGAACGGATCAAAAGACGGTGCGCAGGCACATTCACAGCGTCAGACTAGGCGGGAAAGACTTTCGAATGAAGCGGATGATGAGACGTGCTTTTTCCTGGGGTCTTGTCGCCATTATCGGCGGCGGCATCCTGATCTCTTCCGAAGCGGCATCAAGCGCCGAGGGACAGCCGCAGAGCAACAGCCCACCCGCAGCCGTTTCGTGCGACTCGCTCGACGAAGTACGCACCAATATCGACCGGATCGACCGGATGATCGTGCCGTTGCTGGCTGAACGGGCGGCCTATGTCGCCCAAGCGACGAAGTTCAAACAGACCCGAAGCGAGGTCGTCGATGTGCCCCGCATCGAACGCATCATCACCAAGGTCCGCGCCCTGGCAGAAGAACGCGGTGCCGACCCGGCCCTGATCGAACGGATTTACCGGGCGATGATCGAGTCTTATATCGCCTTCGAAGATGGAATCTGGGCCCGCACCAACACCGCGCCCTGACACTCCCCGCTCGACCGGAGCCGCGCGTTCGTCACCCCAACACCACGACAGATTATTACAGTAAGAGGCCGGGCCGAAGTGCCCGGCCTCTCTTTTTTCGCAATCTTGGATAAGTTTTTTCCCTACCCGAAAACTACCCTCTTGGTTGGGAATAAAATTATATTAATTATTGTTAAGCCTTTAAACATTTGATTTAAAAAGAAAATTCATCATCAATAAAGTCATCAAAAATACTACTTTGTTAAATAAGGGGAATTATGTCCGAATCATGTCGGAAAACCGCAATCGACAGCGAACACGACAATTCCGTATTGCATCGTCGGTTGGGTTCAAAATGCCATCGGGCAGGAAGGGCATTCGAATGAAACGAATGATGAGTTATCTTTATTTCTGGGTTCTCGTTGCTATTATATGTGGCGGTACTCTTGGCTATTTTGAACCGTCGATAGGCGTCAGTTTGAAGCCGCTGGGTGACGGCTTCATCGCGCTTATCAAGATGCTGATCAGCCCGGTGATCTTCTGTACGGTGGTTCTCGGTATCGCTGGTGCCGGCGACATGAAGAAGGTCGGCCGAGTCGGCGGCAAGGCGCTTCTGTACTTCGAGGTGGTCTCTACCCTGGCGCTGATCATCGGCCTGGTGGTGATGAACCTCATTCGTCCGGGCGACGGCTTCCACGCCGACCCCAGCCAGCTCGACGCCAAGGCAGTGGCGAAATACGCCAAGCTGGCCGAAGAGCAGACCACGGTCGATTTCATTCTCCACATCATCCCGAAGACGATGTTCGACGCCTTCACCGCCGGGGGCGATCTGCTTCAGGTCCTGCTGGTGGCGATTCTGTTCGGCTATGCGATGAGCAAGATGGGTTCGGCGGGCCAGGGCGTTCATCGCTTCATCGAAGAATGCTCGCACATCTTCTTCGCGATGATGAACAGCATCATGAAGCTGGCTCCGATCGGCGCTGGCGGCGCGATGGCCTTCACCATCGGCAAGTACGGCGTCGCCGCCCTGAAGCCGCTGGCCGCGCTGATGGGCAGCTTCTACCTGACCTGCTTCCTGTTCGTAGTGATCGTGCTCGGATTGATCGCACGGGTGACTGGGTTCAGCATCTTCAAGTTCATCGCCTACATCAAGGAAGAGCTGCTGACCGTTCTCGGCACCTCGTCCTCGGAATCCGCGCTGGTGCCACTGATGGCCAAGCTGGAAAAGATGGGCTGCTCGAAGCCGGTGGTCGGTCTGGTCGTTCCCTCGGGCTATTCGTTCAATCTGGACGGCACCAATATCTACCTGACCATGGCCGCCCTATTCGTCGCCCAGGCGCTCGACATCGAGCTGACGCTGGGACAAGAGCTGACCCTGCTGGGCGTTGCCATCCTGACCTCCAAGGGCGCTTCCGGCGTCACCGGAGCGGGCTTCATCACCCTGGCCGCCACCCTGGCGGTGGTTCCCTCGGTGCCGGTAGCCGGTCTTGCCCTGATCCTCGGCATCGACCGCTTCATGTCCGAGGCCCGCGCCCTGACCAACTTCATTGGCAACGGCGTCGCCACCGTGGTGGTGTCGAAGTGGGAAAAGGAACTGGACATGAAGCAGATGAAGGCCACACTCGGCTAATATCGGACTTCGCCCCAACGCAAACCGGGGAGGCAATCGCCTCCCCGGTTTTTGTTTGGCCGGACCACACCGGCATCACGAAGAACGCGTCCACGAAAAAGGGGGAGACGAAACCGCCTCCCCCCTTCTTTTCGTCCGATGATCGGCCGTAACGAAGCCTATTCGTCGTCCTCGACAAACAGGTGACCGGCACGGCCGTGAACGTAGCCGTTCGCGAACTGGACGCCGGGACAGAGACCGGCCAGTTGGTCCTCGGCCTCGGCAACCGCCATCCGCCCATCCAGCACGGCGCGGAACAAGCCAGAGACCGCAACCATATCGACGTTCTGCGGCCACAAGCGGAAGCGCGACACGCCCCGAGCTCGCAACGAGACCAGATCGGGCAGCAGATCCATATAATGGGACGACATCGTTTGAGTCCCGTTGACCGCCAGGAACGGGATTTCGTCCAGGGTCTCGACCTCCATGCCGTCGGGATCGTCGGCACAGACGTACTGGCAGGCATCCTTCGTCAACTGACGGGCGCGGGCGGCATAGCAACGGGCGGAAATCGCCAGCGGCAGACGCCCAAACGCCTGGATCTCGATCTCGGACTTGGCGGCAGAGGCCAAAGCGGCGATGGCGTCGCCCGACAATTCGGCGGGCAAACAGACGCGGATTGCACCCATCGATTCGAGAGCCGCCAGGGTGCCTTCGTTATAGATGTTGAGCAAAGCTCCGGCGACGAACGGACGCCCGGCGGTGATCGCCGCGACCGAAATGTCGTTCGCCTCGACCAGAACCTCGGCATCGCTGGCGAGGCTACGGGCGGCGGCCATCTCGCGCTCGCTCATGATCAGAGCCAGCGACGACAGAACCACTTCCTTACCGGCGGCCTGAAGCCGCTCCACAACAGGGGCGATATAAGGTTCAAAGAAGGGAGTGCGCTTGGAACAGACGACTTCGCCGACATGCACCGTATCGACTGGTGCTTCGTCAGCGATCCGAAAGTAGAAATCGCGCAGGGTTTCGGGCTTCCAGTTGAACAGGACTGGCCCCATGGTCAGTTTTGCCGTCATAATCAGCGCCACGCCTTTTCATAGGCTCCGGTGGTCTGCTTGCCACCCTCAGTAATACGATCGAGATCGATATCGGGCAGGCTCTTACCCGCCATCACCGCATCGACACCATCCCGGAACGCCTGAACCACAGCCGAGACATAGGCACGGCCACGCTGGCGCCCTTCGATCTTGAAGGCGGTGACGCCCGCACGGATCAGGTCGGGCAGAATCGCCAGGGTGTTGAGCGAAGTCGGCTCTTCGAACAGATAGCTCGCCTTGTCATTCGCGATGAAGCGGCCCTTGCACAGGGTAGGATACCCGGCCGGTTCGGTATGAGCGAACTTGTTGATGGTGAAGCCGCCCAGTTCCGAGGTGATCCCCTCGCTGGTCTCGGTATAGCGGACATCGCAAGCCGGAGAGCAGGCACCGTTGATGTTGGGCGATTGTCCGGTGGCATAGGACGACAGAGCGCAGCGACCTTCGGCCATCACGCACAGACCGCCGAACACAAACACTTCGGTCTCGATCGGAGCGATCCGGCTGTTGACCTCGGCGATTTCCTGGACCGTCAGCACACGAGGCAGAACAACCCGCTTGATGCCATAGCGTTCGACGTAGAAGCGGATCGCATCGGGATTCGACGCTGCCGCCTGCACCGACAGATGCAGCCGCAAATTAGGATGATGACGGGCGGCATGGTCGATCAGGCCGATATCGGCCAAAATCACCCCATCGGCCTTCAGCGAGTCACAGTCGGCCACCGCCTGATGCCAGACTTCGGGCCGACCGGCGCGGGGGAAGGTATTGACCGCGACCAGAACCTTGGCACCCCGGCCGTGGGCATAGTCGATCCCCTCGGCCATCTCACGGCGACTAAAATTAAGGCCGGGAAAATTGCGGGCGTTGGTTTCGTCCCGGAAGCCGATATAGACGCAATCGGCACCAGCATCGATCGCGCTTTTCAGCGCCGCCGGAGTTCCGGCGGGACAAACCAATTCGGGACGTGTCAGCGGCGCGGGGGCGGGCTGTGCGGTTGTCATATTTAGGCGACTCCTCCACGACGGGCTGCTTTGCGCAGGACCTTCAACTCGGCTTCGAGTTGGGTAATCCGTGCGTTATGAGCATTGGAATCCTTGACCGCGGGGGCGATCAAGGCGGTCCGTAGGGTTTCGATATCGTCTTGAATCCGACCCAGCAGATCGACGGCGGCCGAGGCGCAGGTCCGGAACGGGCGGGCCAGCGGTCCAAGTTCGGCGCTGATGTCGTTAATCAGATCGATTCCGGCACCGTCGATGGCGTTGCGGAGCGCAACCACCACCTCGGTATCGCCTTCGATCACCAACCGCCGGGTAAAGAACAGCGCATCGCCATCGACCTTGCCTTCCGCCAGGGCTAGCAGCACATCGAGCGGGCCGTGGATCGTGGCGGCGACTTCCTGCGGGTCAATCTCGCGCCGCACCGTCAGGCGGGGATCGTCGGGATTCGGGTCCAGCAGAATCACAAACGGCAGATCGACCGGATTGATGCAGACCGGCTTGGACGCATAATCCGCCATGCGGTCGAGGATATCCGGATGGCGGCGGCGCAGCATTTTCAACACACCATCGAACACCGGCTGCAACAGCGCGGGACGAACCGGCTTTAACGCCATCCCCAGCAGCAACACCGGAGAAAACGGCGGCTGGACCGGTTTGACGTTGCCGCGGACTTGCCCTGGCCTCATGGTTTTGACCTCTCCCGACTGTGAGCGACTCCGACACATCCTGCGGGTCATATTCCCCCTGATCGGCGGAAGTCAAGCGACGCCCGCTTTTCGGCGGACCGATTACCCCTCGGGAACCGGGCGTCAGCGTTGACAGGAGCCAGAGCGGCCTCTATCTCTTGCCGGTCGCAACCGGCCTTCAAGTGTTGGGGGCAGGGGCCACTGGTTTCGGGGAATCACTATGTTCGGCGCCATTGCCCGGCGGATTTTCGGTTCCGCCAACGATCGTATTCTGAAGCCCCTCTACAAAGAGGTCGCCGCCGTCAACGCCCTGGAACCGGAGATGGCGCGCCTCTCCGACGACGAATTACGCGGACGAACAGAACTTTTCCGCCAGCGCCTGGCTGCGGGCGAGACCGTGAACGACCTGATGGTCGAAGCCTTTGCCACCGTGCGCGAGGCGGCCAAACGCACCCTGGGCCAGCGCCATTTCGATGTGCAGCTGCTGGGCGGCATGGTCCTCCACCAGGGCCGCATCGCCGAAATGCGAACCGGCGAAGGCAAGACCCTGGTGGCAACGCTGCCGGTCTATCTCAACGCACTGACGGGCAAGGGCGTCCACGTCGTTACCGTCAACGACTATCTGGCCGCGCGCGATTCCGAATGGATGGGGCAGGTCTATAAATTCCTTGGCCTGACCGTGGGCGTGATCGTCCACGGTCTCGACGATGCCGAGCGCCAGCAGCAATATGCCTGCGACGTCACCTACGCCACCAACAACGAGATCGGCTTCGATTACCTGCGCGACAACATGAAGTTCCGGCTGGAGGAAATGGTCCACCGGCCCTTCCACTACGCGATCATCGACGAAGTTGATTCGATCCTGATCGACGAAGCGCGCACGCCGCTGGTGATCTCGGGGCCGACCGAGGACAATTCCGATCTGTACCGTCAGGTCGATCAGGTGATGCCGCATCTGGTGGCCGAGGATTACGAGAAGGACGAGAAGGTCAAGGCGGTAACCCTGACCGAACGCGGCACCGAGCGGATCGAGCAGCTTTTGCGCGAAGCCGGTCTGCTGAAGGGTGGCCTCTACGATGTCGGCAATGTCAGCCTGGTCCACCACGTCAATCAGGCTCTGCGCGCCCACTTCCTGTTCTCGCGCGACGTCGATTATATCGTCAAGGACGACAAGGTTATCCTGATCGACGAATTCACCGGCCGGATGATGGACGGGCGGCGTTTCTCCGAAGGACTGCACCAGGGGCTGGAGGCGAAGGAAAACGTCACCATCCAGAACGAGTATCAGACTCTGGCCTCGATCACGTTCCAGAACCTGTTCCGTCTCTACCCAAAGATGGGTGGCATGACCGGCACCGCGATGACCGAAGCGGGCGAATTCGCCGAGATCTACGGACTGGAAGTCGTCGATATTCCGACCAACGTCCCGGTCTCGCGCCAGGATCATGACGACGAAGTGTATCGCACCCAAAACGAGAAGCTGGAAGCGATCGTTACCCTGATCGAAGATTGCCGCAAGCGCGGCCAGCCGGCTCTGGTCGGCACCACCTCGATCGAAAAGTCCGAGCAGCTCGCCACCCTGCTGCGCGAGCGCAAGGTCAAGCATCAGGTGCTGAACGCGCGCTATCACGAGCAGGAAGCCTATATCATCGCCCAGGCCGGGGTGCCGGGTGCGGTGACCATCGCCACCAACATGGCCGGTCGCGGCACCGACATTCAGTTGGGCGGCAATATCGAGATGCGTATCCGCCTCGAACTCTCCGAGATCACCGACGAGGCCGAACGCCAGCGTCGTATCGCTCAGATTCGTGCCGAGGTCGAAACCAACAAGCAGGCGGCGCTGGCCGCGGGCGGTCTTTACGTCGTCGGCACCGAACGCCACGAATCGCGCCGTATCGACAACCAGCTGCGCGGCCGTTCCGGCCGTCAGGGCGATCCCGGCGCCTCGAAGTTCTTCTTGTCGCTCGAAGACGATCTGATGCGGATCTTCGGCTCCGACCGGATGGACGGGATGCTGCAAAAGCTCGGCATGAAAAGCGGCGAGGCGATCGTCCACCCCTGGATCAACAAGGCGCTGGAAAAGGCCCAGCAGAAGGTCGAGGCCCGCAACTTCGACGTCCGTAAGAACCTGCTGAAGTTCGACGACGTGATGAACGATCAGCGCAAGGTGATCTATGAGCAGCGTAAGGAGCTGATGGCCGCCGAGAGCGTTACGGAAGAGATCGAATCCTTCCGCGCCGATGTCATCGCCGAAATGGTTGGCCGCTGCATTCCCGAACGCGCCTATGCCGACCAGTGGGATGTCGCCGCGCTGCATGAAGAGGTCCGCCGCGTCCTCAACCTCGACCTGCCGGTCATCGAATGGGCCAAGGAAGAAGGTATCGCCGATCAGGAAATCCGCCACCGCATCACCGAAGCGTCCGACGCCAAGATGGCGCAGAAGGCCGAAAGCTGTGGTGCCGATACAATGCGGATGGTCGAAAAGAGCCTGCTGCTCCAGTTGCTCGATCAGGTGTGGAAAGATCACCTGCTTCAGCTCGACCACCTGCGCCAGGGTATCTCGCTGCGCGCCTATGCCCAGCGCGATCCGCTGAACGAGTACAAGCGCGAGGCGTTCAATCTCTTCGAAGCCGCCCTGGACGATCTGCGCGAAAAAGTCACCTCTGTGCTGGCGCATGTCGAACTGCGCGTCGGCGACCCTGATTTGGATCAGGCGCTGGAACCACGCGGCCCTGCTCTCGCCCAGGAAAGCCGCCAGGATCCCGCCGAGATTCTTGCCGGTGCCACCCCGCTTGCGTTTGATGCCAATAACCCGGCCAGTTGGGGTTCCATCTCCCGCAATGCCCCCTGCCCTTGCGGTTCCGGCCGTAAGTTCAAGCATTGCCACGGCGCAGCGGTCTGACCGCTGCCGATGGCTTGGGTCTGGTTAGGGCTCGCCATCCTGGCCGAAGTCATCGCGACCTCGGCGCTAAAGGCAACCGACAGCTTCTCCCGTCTGGGGCCGTCGGTTGTCGTTTTGCTCGGCTATGGTCTGGCATTCTATTTTCTTTCGCTTGTTTTGCAGGTTCTCCCCGTCGGCATCGCTTATGCGGTGTGGTCGGGGGTAGGAATCGTCCTGGTCTCGCTGGTGGGTTGGTTGTGGTACGGTCAAACCTTGTCGCCCACCGCCCTGGCCGGTATCGGACTAATTCTTGCCGGAACTATAGTCCTGAACCTGTCCACAGGACCGGGATCGCATGGTTGAATGCGTCTTCCCCTGATCGTGACAGCCCCGGTATTTGCGGCTAGAGTGCCTTCCGCGCCCGGTCTCGTCCGGTCGCCCAAGATTTCTTCCTGCGTCCCCCCAGGAACCGCCCGGCGGTTCGACAGATACAAAGGAACGTGCCCATGAAGAACGTGACGGATGCCTCGTTCGAAGCCGAGGTTCTGAATGCCTCCGGCCCGGTTCTGGTTGATTTCTGGGCCGAATGGTGCGGCCCCTGCCGCCAGATCGCCCCGGCTCTCGAAGAACTCGCCACCCAGCTTGAGGGCAAGATCACCGTTGCCAAGCTGAACATCGACGAGAATCCCGCGACCCCCGGCAAGTTCGGCGTGCGCGGTATTCCCACCCTGATGATCTTTAAGAACGGTGCCGCCGCCGCGACCAAGGTCGGTGCTCTGCAAAAGAGCAAGCTGTTCGAATGGGTTGAATCCAGCCTGTAGGATCCACGGGGCGGAGATATCCGCCCCGTCCGCATCGTCATTGCATTCGGCCTAACTTATGCCAAACTGGGTATGAGGTTCATATTCTCCCAGGGAGGGAGGGAGGGCAGAATGAGACGTATACTCGCCTTAGTTGCAACAACAATCCTTCTTGGAACCGCCGGGGCCGCATCTGCCAAGGAAGATAGCGTCAGTTACTCTGAAGATATCCGCCCGATCATCCAGGGCCGCTGTATCGAGTGTCATCAAAAGGGAGGGATGGGAACCGAAGCCAGCGGTCTCGACCTCAGTTCCTACGAAGGACTGATGAAGGGAACCAAGTTCGGCCCGATGATCACCCCCGGCGAACCCGAAACCAGCAGCCTGTTACGATTGATCGATCACAAGGTCGATCCGTCGATCCGAATGCCTCATGGCAAGAAAAAACTGTCGCAGTGCGACCGTGATGCCTTCCGTCTGTGGATCAAGCAAGGCGCCAAGAACAATTAGGACGCTTTCCTTCAGCCGCCCCGGACCCTGGGCCGAAAGAGGCATCGGGGCCGGGGTTTGGCGTGCCTCTTCTCCCTCCTCCCTCTGTGACGACCGCTGGCCCTCCCCGTGACTCCCCTTCCCCTTGCCCCCGACCCGCTGCTGATCCTGTTCCTGGCCATCGGCCTGGACGCTCTGCTTGGCGATATGCCCTGGCTGTTCCGACTGGTCCCCCACCCGGTGGCGGCGATTGGCAAAGCCATCGAGATCCTGGAACGACGACTGAACCGCCCCGAACGATCCGGTCGGGCGCGGAAGTGGCGCGGCGGAGTGATGGCGGTCGGGCTCATTCTGATCGGAATAGCAGCGGGCGCATTGATCTCGTTCCTGGCCAACGCAGTGCCGCACGGGTGGCTGGTCGAACTGTTCCTTGTCGCGATTCTTCTCGCCCAACGATCCCTGTTCGATCATGTCCACGATGTCGCCATCGCCCTCCAGAAAAATGGAATCGAAGCGGGGCGCTATGCGGTGTCTCGATTAGTCGGACGCGATCCCAGTTCGCTCGACGGCCACGGAATTGCCCGCGCCTCGATTGAATCCTTGGCCGAAAATTTCTCCGACGCAGTGGTGGCGCCAGTGTTCTGGTACATGCTGCTCGGTCTACCCGGACTGATCGCCTATAAGACCGTCAATACGCTGGACTCAATGGTCGGCTATCGCAACGAGCGCTATCGCGACTTCGGGATGGTCTCGGCCCGACTCGACGATGTGATGAACCTGATCCCCGCCCGCCTGTCCGGCCTGCTGCTCGTCCTGGCGGCCCCGTTCGTTCCGCGCGGTCGCCCGATCAACGCGCTGGTCACCATGCTCCGCGATGCCCGCCACCACCGCTCGCCCAATTCCGGCTGGCCGGAATCCGCCTGCGCCGGCGCGCTCGACCTCGCGCTGGGAGGCCCACGCCGCTATCCCGGCTTCTCCGTCGAGGAAAAATGGATGGGCCGCGGCCGCACCAAGGCCGATCTGGCCGACATCCATCGCGCCCTCCACTTATTTACCGTCGCCTGTGTGTTGAATGCCGGACTGGTGGTTCTGGTGCTCTGGCTGAAAAGCAGTTCCCTGATCTGGGGATAAAGGCCGCGCCCTACCCCTTACAGACCGGCGATCCGCCCGATTGCGTCGATGTCGAGCGATTGTTTCAGATGACTGGCGAGGCGGTCGAGAATCGCCTCGATCTGCGGCTCCCACGCGGCACCGGGAGCACGGCCAGGGCGGAGCACATCGAGAAAAGCGGAACGGAACGGATCGGACGCGAACAGGCCGTGCAAATAGCATCCGGCGACCAAACCATCCGCGGAAAGCGCACCCTCTGGGCGGCCCTCCATGGTTAGCAAGGGGCGTTTGGAATCCGGGCCGGTGGTGCGGCCCATATGCATCTCGTAGCCACGAACCGGACGACCGGAGCCATCATAGCCGACACTTTCACGCAGCACTTTGTCGCCCGCCATCACCGTCTCGACATCGAGCAGGCCGAGACCGGGCGCAACCGATCCAGGCGGCCCCTCGACTCCAAGCGGATCGGCGATTGAGCGCCCCAGCATCTGGAAACCGGCGCAGATCCCCAGCACCCGCCCTCCCCGGCGCAGATGGGCGGTAAGATCGATATCCCAGCCCTGAGCGCGTAGAAACGTGAGATCGGCGATGGTTGCCTTCGAACCGGGTAAGATCACCAGATCGGCATCGCCGGGCAAAGCGCGACCGGGAACGATCATGTCGAGGGAAACATCGGGTTCGGCGACCAGCGGGTCGAAATCGTCGAAATTGGCGATACAGGGCAGACGCGGCACGACGATCCGCAGCGGCCGCCCCGTCGCGGAAGGACCGCGCCCCAGCGAGGCGGAATCCTCGGCGGGCAACAAAGCCGCCTCGGCAAACCACGGCACGATCCCCAGACAGGGCAGCCCGGTATGGGCGGCGATAACGTCGAGGGCAGGAGCGAACAATGCCGGATCGCCGCGAAAGCGGTTAATGACATAGCCTTTAAGCCGTGCACGTTCGTGTTCGGGCAGCACGGCGACAGTGCCGACAATCGCGGCGATTGCCCCGCCGCGATCGATATCGACGACCAGGATCACCGGCAGGTCGGCAGCGGTGGCAAAGCCCATATTGGCGATGTCTCCCGCGCGCAGATTGACCTCGGCAGCACTGCCCGCGCCCTCGACCACCACCAATCCAGCCCCGGCGGCGAGACGGTGAAAGCTGTCGAGCACACGGGGCATCAGAGTCGGCTTCAGCCGCTGGTAATCCCCGGCCCCGGCCTTGGCCAACACCTGACCCTGCACCACCACCTGAGCACCGGTCTCGGAATGCGGCTTGATCAGCACCGGATTCATGTCGGCCAGCGGCGCAACCTTGCAGGCACGGGCCTGCAAGGCTTGGGCACGACCGATCTCGCCGCCATCGACGGTAACAGCGGCATTGTTGCTCATGTTCTGCGGCTTGAAGGGGCGAACCGACACCCCCCGAGCGGTGAACAACCGGCACAGGCCAGCGACCAGCAGCGATTTGCCGACATCAGAGCCAGTGCCTTGAAGCATCAGCGCCGGGGGACGCACCGTCATCGGACTTAGCTCGGGCCGGAAGCGAAGGCGCACAAGTCATCCAGGCAACAGGACAGGCAGTCCGGCTTGCGCGCCTTGCAAACGTGGCGACCGTGCAGGATCAGCCAGTGATGAGCATGCTGCATCCAATGCGATGGCGTGACCGCCAGCAATTTCCGCTCGACATCTTCGACAGTTTTGCCCGGCGCGAGGCCGGTGCGATTGGCAAGGCGAAAGACATGGGTATCGACGGCGATGGTCGGCTGACCAAAGGCGATGTTAAGCACGACGTTGGCGGTTTTGCGCCCCACCCCAGGCAGAGCTTCCAGTGCCTCGCGCTCGGACGGAACCTGACCGTCATGATGCTCGATCAGCAGGCGCGACAGGGCAATGACATTGCGGGCCTTAGTGCGGTACAGGCCGATAGTGCGAATCCGCTCGGCCAGACACTCCTCCCCCAGGTCGAGCATCGCCTGTGGTGTCGCCGCCACAGCGAACAACGGTCCGGTTGCCTTATTGACACCGGCGTCCGTGGCCTGAGCCGACAACACGACCGCCACCAGCAAGGTAAAGGGATCGCGATATTCCAACTCACTGCGCGGCTCGGGATTGGCCGCCGCGAGCCGAGCATACAGGGACTCGACCTCTTCGGGACTCATCCGGCCAGAACCGCCAGCGCCTCGGCATGGGAACGGGCATCGCCAGCGGCAACGACCCGCCCTTCGGACCAGATCGTCAGCGGCTGGCCCTGCCAATCGGTCATCAGACCACCCGCTCCTTCGACCACCGGAACCAGGGCCGAATAGTCATAGGGCTTCAACCCGGCTTCGACCACCAGATCGACAAAACCAGTCGCCACCAAGGCGTAGGCGTAACAATCGCAACCATACCGGACGCCGCGCACCCGTGCCGCGATGCGGTCCCAGCCCGGTCGAGTAGCGTCATCGAACAGTTCGGGCGCGGTGGTAAAGGCGCGGGCATGAGCCAGATCGGGACAGGCCCGCACCGAGACCGGCTGACCGTTAAGAGTGGTCGGCTGCCCAGCCACACCGAGCCAGCGCTCGTCGGTGAAAGCCTGATCGATGATCCCCAGCACCGGGCGGCCACGGTGGGCCAGCGCGATCAGGGTGCCGAAACTGGGCTTGCCGGTGATGAAAGCAGCCGTGCCATCGATGGGATCAAGCACCCACACCCATTCGGCGTCACAATCGCGCTGCCCTTGTTCCTCACCCAGGATGCCATGACCGGGATACTCAACATCGAGAATAGCCCGCATCGCCGCCTCGACCTCGCGGTCGGCGATGGTGACGGGGCTGTCATCGGCCTTGGTGTCAACGGCGATCGGGGTGCGGAAGTAGGTCCGCACCACCGGACGAGCGGCATCGGCCAGTCGCTGCGCAAGAGAAATGAATTCAAGGGGACAGGCATTCATCGGATCGGACCCGGCATTTGGCTTCGTCTCCGCCAGTGTGACCCGAAACGAGGCGGCTGAACAAGCCGGATGTCACCCAAATCAGCCCTGGAGCATCCGACGCAGCAGTTCGACATCCTCGGCGAAACTGTGATCGGCTTCCTTCAGCTCCTCGACCTTCTTCACGGCGTGCATCACGGTGGTATGGTCGCGACCGCCGAACTTGCGTCCGATCTCGGGTAGCGAGCGGCTGGTCAACTGCTTGGCCAGATACATTGCCACCTGACGGGGACGGGCAACCTGACGCGAGCGCCGCGCCGAGGACATTTCGGCCAGCTTGATGTTGAAATGCTCGGCGACCTTCTTCTGGATCTCTTCAATAGTGATCCGTCGGTCCGAGGCGCGCAGCAAATCGTGCAGAACTTCCTGGGTCGATTCCAGGGTGATGGCGCGGCCAACCAACTGCGAATGGGCGACGACGCGGTTCAGCGCGCCTTCCAATTCGCGGACGTTGGAGCAAATCTTATGCGCCAGGAATTCCATCACTTTTTGCGGGACCAGCACACCCATCTGCTCGGCCTTCGACTGAAGGATGCCCAGGCGCAGCTCGTAAGTGGTGGCATGGATGTCGGCGACCAAACCGCAGGCCATGCGCGAGCGCAGCCGTTCCTCGATCCCTTCCAGGTCGGACGGCGACTTATCGGCCGAAATCACGATCTGGCGCCCCTGATCGACCAGGGCGTTGAAGGTATGGAAGAATTCTTCCTGGGTCGTGTCCTTGCCGGCAATGAACTGAACGTCGTCGATCATCAGCACGTCAACCGAGCGGAACTGTTCCTTGAACGACATCGTGTCCTGGTGCCGCAGCGCCCGGATGAAGCGGTACATGAACTTCTCGGCAGAGAGGTACAGCACGGAACGGTGCGGATTGCGCTCACGGATATGATGGGCGATCGCATGCATCAAGTGGGTCTTACCCAACCCGACGCCACCATACAGGAACAGCGGATTGAACGAGACGCTATCGGCCTCGGCCACACGGCGGGCCGCGGCCCAGGCGAATTCGTTCGGCTTGCCGACGACGAGATTCTTGAAGGTGAAGCGGGGATCGAGCAGCGCCCCCAGTTCGTCCAGTTCGGCATTGGCGGCACCGGACTCAGCCATCTGGGCGGCCGTTGGCACCGGCGCGGGCTGTGCCGCGGCGACGGTCTGCGCCACCAGGGCGGGAGCCTCGGACGGGGGTTCGGGATCGGCCTCGACCGCCGGAGCGACAGGCTGGCTCGGCACGGCGGCGGCACGGGCGGTCTCGACCACGATCTCGACATTGCGGATCGCCGGATTTTCGGCCCCCCACACGGCACGGATACGCTCGCCGTAATGGGTCGAAACCCAATCGCGCAAAAACCGCGTCGGCAGCGCCAACCGAACGGCTCCGTCGCTGATTCCATGCACGGTGATGGGCCGCAGCCAGGACCGATAGGCGGAATCACCCACCTCGTCCCGCAACCTGGTCTTCACCCGATCCCACTCAGACTTCGCCATTGCCGATCCCCGAATCCCTGCCGTCCGCCCGACAGCTTCCGCGCCTTCGGCACCATTGGTGCCGTCCTTCCGGAAATCCGGATTCATGGTGCGGGATACCTTTTTGTCACTAACCGGATCGTTGCGACCGCAGCTTCACGCCGGGCTGTCGTCCACCCTAGGGCAGAGATCTCGACAATACTGACACGCCTCAGAATCTTGCTCCCAATTTACCAAGTCAGTAAACGGTGCCACCGATGGTTATCATAAAATATCTAAAATGCGATCTATGTTCTGCAACGCACAGAACCGACGCAATGAAGATGACTATCGATGTGATTTAGCTTGAAGACTCGAGGAACTCTTTGGATCGCCCGACGAGCTTTGCCAGACTATCCATACGACCGAAGACTCGCAACAAGATCGGAACACGAACGACGAAAATTTTTCGCTTGCATTCCAGGACTCGCTGACAGGCCAAGGGGTTGGGTGATCTGCGGTTTAATAAAGGCTAAATCGCCCCATCCGCTCACCCAAAACCAAGGGCCGCGCCCGATGGGCGCGGCCCTTAACGTCAGAAAAAATCAACCCGTAAAAACGACTTAAGCCTGCGGCTTCATGTCGCGGACACGGGCGGAAAGGCGCGAGACCTTGCGCGACGCGGTGTTCTTCTGAACCACGCCGGCCTGGACGCCCTTCATCAACTGGGGTTCGGCGGCACGCAGAGCGGCCAGGGCCGCGTCGGAATCGCCCGCCGAGATGGCGAGTTCCACCTTCTTGACGAAGCTGCGGATACGGCTGACGCGAGCGCCATTGACCTCGGTACGACGGGCGGTCTGACGGATGCGCTTCTTAGCCGAAGGATGATGGGCCATGGATGAAAACCTTGCAGCTCGGTTGCAAATTCGAAGGCGCGTTTATATGTGCGGGTTGGCCCCACGTCAACATAGAAATGAGGCCAAGCCATTACCGCTTCGGCGGCGGCGGCAGTGGCGGAGCTTCGCGGTCGAGGATCGCCCGCTGTTCGGGCGTCAGCACCCGAGCCAAATCGTCCCGCCGCTGATTCAGGCCTTCATGCACCTGGGCTCCGGCGGCCTGACGGTCGGGACGGGTCTCCATCCGCTCTGCGGGAGCCATCTCACGAGCGCCCTTCTGCATCTGACGGCGCATTTCGTCAGCGCTGGAAACGCCATCGGCATAGACGGTCCATTGCGGTTCCTGAGCTGCCGTGATGCCCAGCTTGGCTTTAAGACCCGGCAGCATGGCCGGATCGGGCAACATCCGCCCCGGCCCCATTCCCATTCCCATGCCCATTCCTGGCCCGCCGCTCCCCTGCCCCATGCCCTGAGCCGAGACGGCGGTGGGAAGACAGAGCAGAACAGCCAGAGCGGACACAGAGGCGGCGACGGCGAGTCGATCAAGATACATGACGACCTCCTTAATCAATCAATTCCTAATGTTAACACATCCCGCTCACCCTGTCCGCTTCGTGAAACTCCTGATAAACCCTCAATCGCCGCCAGCCCGCACACAGAGCCACGAGGCAGACGCCGCGCTGTCGCCGCCGACACCCCACCCAGAGCGATCAGAGGCAACCGGGCGCGACGACGCCACCCCCCCAGGCGCAGCGGCCCCACCACCGGCGCTCCGGGATGACTGCGACTGGGAAAAACAGGCGAGACCAAGGCGGCATCGGCCCCCAGCGCAGCCGCCCGCCCCAGCGCCAGCGGCGAATGAGCCGCGACGGTCAGCAAAGCATGGCGGCGACGGAGCCACCCCAGCGCCGGAGCCAGCACGCCATGACGGGCAATCCCTTCGGGGAGATGCAGCCCGGCGGCTCCCAGCCGGGCGGCCAGCCGCCAATCTCCAGCGACCAGCAGCACCAATCGCCGCCGTCGGCACAGGGCCGCCAGGGCGGCGGCACGAGCGGCGCGGGCCGGATCACCGTAATGGCGCAATAACACTCCACTGCCGGACGGCAGGGCTGCGGCGGCGGCCAGCGGATCGGGCAGCCGCACATCGTCCGTAACCAGGATAAGCGGCGGCCCGGCCCAGGCCGAAAGACCGCAGACGGTTGAATTGAGACGACGGGAGGGGTTTGCTAGGGTCATCCGCTGATTATAATCCGGTTGGGCTATCCGCGCCCGACCGACTTGAAAAGGGTTCCCCTACCTTGTCCGAAATCGCCGCCGGCCTTGCCGCCATCCGTTCCCGCATCGCCGCCGCCGAAGCCGCCGCCCAGCGCGCTTCCGGTTCGGTCGCCCTGGTCGCCGTCGCCAAGACCCACCCCACCGAAGCCGTCGTCGCCGCCCTGGCCGCCGGTCAAAGACTATTCGGCGAAAACAGGGTCCAGGAGGCCAGAGCCAAATATCCCGAATTGAAAGAGCGCCACCCCGATCTGCGCCTGCATCTGATCGGACCGCTCCAAACCAACAAGGTTCGCGAGGCGATCGCCCTGTTCGATGTCATCGAAACCCTCGACCGCCCCAAGCTGGCCCGCGTCCTCGCCGACGAGATCGACCGGGCCGGACGCCGCCCCGACATCCTGATTCAGGTCAATATCGGCCGCGAGCAGCAAAAAGCCGGAGTCGATCCCGATCAGGCCGATACCCTGATTGCGTTGTGTCGTGACGAATACCGGCTGGAGCCGTGCGGACTGATGTGCATCCCACCGGCAGGCGAAGACCCGACCCCGCATTTCCTGCGGCTGGCTGAATTGGCCGCCCGTAACGGCCTGCCGGTTCGCAGCATGGGGATGAGCGAGGATTTCCCTGTCGCCGTCGCCTGTGGTGCCACCCATGTCCGGGTCGGCTCGGCGATTTTCGGTTATCGCGGCTAGGCTGCAAGGATAGCGCCTGGATTAAATCAATAAGATGCCGAACCGTCTTCGGCGAACTGCCGTTTGAAATCTTCAATTAACTGGTCCAAGACAACCGCATCGGTACAGGAATGGTGGAGGCGAACCGACATCGGGATCAACATCCGATCTCCGTCGGTGTAGCGTTGCCCAAAATAAAAAAAGCTCTGCCCGACCATTTGGTCCGGCCGCCAATGGAGGGTCAAACCAGTAAAGCGCAGATTGGGCAGATTCCCCATGAAATGCGCATAGACGAAAGTGTCGCTGGCAGCGGAAGGCCCACCCCCAGGTGAACGGGCCTGCGCGAGACGGTCGCGATAACAGGCGGAAAAGGTTGCGAGGTCCTGCCGATAGGCGTCATCCAGCACCAGCGACTGGAACCGGGCATCGCCACCAACCGCGACAGGAATGAAGATCGGGGGATTGCGCAGCAAATACCAATCGTCATCAATCCGACGCAGGTTGAACGACGGGTGACGCGCCAGAGTCTGCGCCAAATTCCACACGAGAAACGAAAAAAACGACGGTGGGGGCGGGTCTTGCCGCGACAACCTCTGGTAACGCGCCCAAGCCTGAGTGACATCCAACTGGAACGTCACATCGACATGTGGATTTTGCAGGGCTGGGCCGCTGAAGAACTCCAGAGACCAGCCGAGCCAGCCGGGAAAATCAGCGGGATCGACTCGCTCGGCGCAATAGCGGGCAGGAATTTCCATTATCGGATGGCTCTCCCAGATAGCGGCAGCATACTCATATAGCATGGAGCCAAGCTTGTGTTGAGAACGATATGCGGCCAAGACAGCCTGCGCCAGACGCGGTTTTTCGCCTTCGGAGGCCAGAACACACGCCAGACCTTGAACCGCGAGCCAGGGCCGCGTAGCCTGCACAACCAGTGTGACCCTGCCCACCTTTTCCAACGCGTCCCCGGAACACTCTTTCGGAAAATAGCGCTTGGGCGGTCATAAAATTACACACGGGAACCACCGCGATCACTGAAGATGTCGCGAATCCCTGCAATCTGTATGCGTTGACCCGACATGAGGCCGGCGAGAAGACAAGGAACGGTATCGATGAACGCTGAACAGGATCTTCCCTTTCTCCATCACCCCCATCCTGAGCCGGTTGCCGTCGACGTGCGAACCGCCATGCTCAAAAATCCCGGTTTTGGCCGTGTATTTACCGATCACATGGTGACCATCCGGTGGACCGAGGGGCGCGGGTGGCACGATGCCCAGGTGCGCCCTCGCGAGGCGCTGACGCTCGACCCGGCCAACGCCGTCCTGCATTACGCTCAGGAGATTTTCGAGGGACTCAAGGCCTACCGCACCAAGGATGGCGGCATCTCCCTCTTCCGACCGGAGCAGAACGCGTTTCGATTCCAAGCATCGGCCGAGCGTCTGGCGATGCCGGTCCTACCCGTTTCGACATTCCTTCAGGCGATCGAGCAGTTGGTGAAGGTGGACGCCGATTGGATTCCGGGCGGTGAAGGCAGCCTGTACCTACGCCCCTTCATGTTCGCGAATGAAGCTTTTCTTGGCGTCCGCCCCTCTTCCGAATATCTCTTCGTCGTCATCGCCAGCGCCGTCGGCGCTTATTTCAAGGGCGGCAAGAAGGCGATCAGCGTTTGGCTGTCCGAGCACTACACCCGCTCGGCGGCGGGCGGCACCGGCGCAGTGAAGTGCGGTGGCAATTACGCCGCCAGCCTGATTGCCCAGGCCGAGGCAAGCCGGAATGGCTGCGATCAGGTTGTCTTCCTCGATTCCAAAGACCATCGCTGGGTCGAGGAACTGGGCGGCATGAATATCTTCTTCGTCTTCGAAGACGGGTCGCTGGTCACCCCGCCCCTGAGCGGCACCATCCTGCCCGGTATCACGCGGGCGTCGCTGATCTCCCTCGCCCGCAGCGAAGGCCGCGAAGTGCGCGAAGAGCGCTATGGCATCGATCAGTGGCGGGCCGACGCGGCAAGCGGAAAACTGCGCGAAGCGTTCGCCTGCGGTACGGCGGCGGTGATTTCGCCGATTGGCGAAATCAAGAGCACTGGTGGCGACTTCACCATCGGCGACGGTAGCAGCGGCCCCGTGACGGAAGCCCTCAAGGCAAAGCTGGTCGGCATCCAGCGCGGCGAGATCGCCGACGAAAACATTTGGGTCCGCAAGATCGCCTGAGCCTTCGCCGCATCCGATGACGACAAAGGCCCGGTTGCATGACCGGGCCTTTTGCTTAGGGCCTAGCAAAACCCTTGCGTGCAGAGATCCCGAATCGACTGAGGCGACACCCATTCCTGATCGATGCAGGAGGAGGCGCAGGCGTCGAGCAATGCCTGAAGCTCGGGATCGTCGGAGGTCCAAGGGCGCTGACCGGCCTTGTCCGTCACTGCCGCGTAGGGGGGCCCTCCCCCCTCGGACAGCAGGGCCAGCATCGGCCGATAGAGCGCACTGAGGCTCATCTGCGGCAGACGCTTGCGCGCCTCGGCAAAGATCATCAGCCCGGCCGCGTCAAGGTCGCCCCAATAGAACAGTCGCTCAGCGCCAAGCAAGGCATCGAGAGGGGGCGGCGTCCCATCGACCGGCGCGCCATACCAGACGCCCTGAAGGGCGCGAACGACGGACATGGCGACGAGACCGTGTGTCGATATCCAAGCCACCGGAAGATCGCGAGTGGCCACGAACGCACGCTCGAACGCGCGCGGGTTCTCGACCAACACAACCGCCTCCGGCACGGCTACCCCCGCCGTCAGCAGCACGACCGGCGACGCGGGATAGTCCTCGAGCGAAAGGCCGATCCGCCGCAGAGCCGCCCGAGGCAACCGATCCAGCAATTTCGACGAGGCCAGGGGACCGGCGGCTGAAGCAATGAAGGCGGGCCGGTCGGTCGGTTCGGACCGGATACGCTTCAGTTCGGCCACCAGGGCTGGAAGCTTCGATGGAGGCCAGTCGCCCTCGATCGCCCGCGCGATCTCGATCCATCCCGCCCGTTCCCCGTCGCTGACGGGGGCGGCCTCGGCGAGGACGGCTTGCACGGCGGGCGAGAGAGCGGGCTGTTCCGGCGGCTGACGCTTGAGATGGTCGTAGAGGGCTTTAGCATCCCGCAACGTCACCCTGGCGATATAGCGTTTTGCCGGGAATGGCTCCCACGTCAGTTCGACTGCGGGAACTTTCTCGCCAGTCTCGGTTATTCTATTAAAATTGGAGGCTTCGACCATGCGAACATTAAATCTTTCGCCAGCGCGATCCACCCCCATCCCATGGTAATCGGGATAGACATGAACGTCTCTGGTACGATCTGGCTTCCTCTCATACGCAGACAAGAAGTGATCAAACGCCTGATCGGCGGTGACGACATAGACCTTGGCCATCGTCAGGGCCGGAGCGTCGAATAGAGCCGCTCAAGCGTCTCACGCGACCACTCGCTGGGATCTTCGGTCATCAGCGCCTCTTTC
Source organism: Magnetospirillum molischianum DSM 120 (assembly GCF_000294655.1). Classification (GTDB taxonomy): domain Bacteria; phylum Pseudomonadota; class Alphaproteobacteria; order Rhodospirillales; family Magnetospirillaceae; genus Phaeospirillum; species Phaeospirillum molischianum. The sequence goes on along the minus strand of NZ_CAHP01000001.1, from coordinate 127,264 downwards.
AGGGCAGTGCCGGGGTGGGTAACGGTAATCGCCATCCGCCGATAGCTGGGCCGGGCGACCTTAACCAGCGTATCCATGAATTTCTGCATGAACAGCTTGCCCCCCTTCGGTCCGGCGAGCACCGGCTGAAGCCCGATCTCGCGATAGAAATGCAGCACTTCGCGCTGGTTCTTAGGGTCCATCTTCATGAAAGCCTCGTCGAACAGCGCCAGCCCCAGACCGCCCGGCTTCGACGCGGCATAGAGGCCGTTGTGATAGGCGCTGGCCAGCGCGGCCCCGATGGCGACATAGAATGGAACTTGCTTCTCGGCCCCGGAGCCGACACCCAGCCGATGGGCGAAGGTGGTCGCCTTGCCGGTTTCGATGTCGGTCATCACCAGATTAAAGCGGAAGTAGTTGCGGTAATCCTCGTAGCGGGAATAGTCGAGATCGTCTTCCATCAGGATCGCCTCGACCATCTTCAGGCTTTCGGCGTGCAGAGATTTCTCGATTTCGGCCCCACCGAATAGCGGCAGCAGAATCATCTCGTCTTGCGTCGCCGCGACGACAAGATCGATCAGCCCGACAAAATCGGCATCCGGCTCGACCTCGAAGCGGTAGCGCTCGTTATGGAAAGCATGCTGGCGCAACACGTTATTCAGCATTGAAATCGCGTTCGTCACCCGCTCGAAGCGATCGCGCAGCATATTGACGAAATTGCCCTTCAGCAGCTTCTGTGCCTCATCGACCGCCTCGTCGGCACGGCGGCGGTGCTGGGCGAGATCCTTGTCCGCGATATCGTTGCGCAACCGGGATGCCCAGGGCACGATCTCCTCACCAATCGATGAATCGATGGTGAAACCGAGATCGCGCTGACTGGTCCGCCGGAATTCGAAAATCTGGGCGAACACCGCCTTGTTGGCGCGGGGAATCTCCTCCGCCAGAACGGTCAGGCGCTCATCGCAGGACCGGACAATCGGGGGAAGCGCACCACGGGAACGAGCGCGTTCCGCGATCCAAAGCGGCATTGCCTGGGCAAAAATCCCCCTGGCTCTTTCCTCGCGATAGAAATTCAGCGCGACGATCAGATCGGGCAGACCGGAATTGCAGCCGGTCGTCGCCGTCCCTTCGGCCCGAAGCGCGTCGTCGAGCAGACGCTTCGCGCCTTTGCGGGAATCGGGATCGGCTCCGTCGGGATCGCCGGACAATTCAAGCGCCAGCGCCGCAAGGTCGCTGTCGATCTCGGCGACACGGCGGCTGATTTCAGGATGAACATAGTCCTGCAACCGCTTGATCTGCCCCCGCAGCCCCTCGATCTGCCGCAACTTGTCGCGATAGGCGAAAACCGCATCGACCAGCCCCACCCCATGGGTACGCGCCGCCGCCAGCGGCGTCAGACGTTCCGCCAGCGACCGCAGGCCGTGAACCAGATCCTTGGTTTCGCTCTGCTCCGACAGCAGCACCCGCAGACGGCTTTCAAGATCGCGCCGCAGCGCGCCGGTGGCGTCGGCACCGATTTTACGCTCGCCCACCTGACGGATTTCGGTCACCAGCCCATCGCAATAGGCGCAATCCTTGGTGACGGCCCGACCACCCTCCTGCAACTCCGCTTCGGTCTCGACCAGACGGACATTCCCGAGGCGATGGACGATGAACGCGGCAACCAGGGGATTCCTGGCGCGCAGGACCGAGGCGAGGCTGCCCGGAGGCGACCGTCCGGTCTCGATCCGGGTGGTATTGACGACCCGGCACCCGTGATAGCGCCCGGTGTGGCGCCTCTCCCGCAACAGAGCGATGGCGCGGCGAGCCTGATCGGGCGGCAGGACTACCGCCTCGCGGTCGCGACCCAGGATCGTTTCGGCGGCATCGCGCCAGTCGGGATCAAGCATTTCGATCTCGGCGCAAACGAGCTTCGGCGAGAACCCCTCGGCCTCCAGGTCGAATAGAAACGCGCCGGTTTCAGAAGAGATCGCTGATCCGGTCTTTTCGATCGCCTCAAGGCGGCGGTGCAGATCCTCAATTTCCTGAGTTCCCAGCCCACGAAGCCGGTCGTCGGCGAGATCGCCCAGGGTGCGGCAGAGACCGTCCAGATCCGGCATCTGATCGATGATACGGGCCAGGGCATCGGGATCGACCGGCCAGACCGGAAGTTTGTCCGCGCCAGACAGTCGTTGCAGTGTGTTGAGCGCGGTCAGCAGCGCAGGCGCACGCTCGCGCAGAATGTCGAGGGCGGGTCCGGTCTGGCCGGGGATCGAGGCGGCGCGAGTCACCGCCAGTTCCCAGTGCCGGACCGGAGCCATGACCTCGGCCAATTGACCCTTTTTCTGTTCGAGATCGAGTTCGACGCGGGCCAGTTCCCCGGCAACTTCGCTGGAGCGCACCGACCGCTCCAGCCCCTGCTTTTCGTCGCGCAGCTCGATGCTCTGCCGCTCGCAATCCTCAATGATCCGCTTCAGGCGGGCGACGTCATTCTGGGCGCTCCGCAGCGCTTTTCGATGCTTGCGCACGTCACGCAGGGCAAGCAGAACCTTGGCTCGCCGCATCATCCAGGCCCGATGGTATTTCTCTTCCACCAGGGCGGTATGGCGGTGGGCGGCGGCAAGAATCGCGTCGAGATCCTCGACCTGTTGCAGCAGACGGCGGATCGTCTCGGCGATTTCACGGTAGTTCCGCATCGATTCGCGCAGGCCGCGGATCGAAATGGCGTCGCGGTCAAGAACATAGGTGCGGACGAACTGGCTTTCGTCGTCGATCGTCTCGAAGCTGACCGCATTGGCAAAGGCGCGGCGGAACTGATCGATGCCGCCATGCTGGCCGGATTGTGAACACCAGTGCAGCATATCGCCGATATGCTCGCTGGGACTCATATAGACCCGCACCTCGCCACCCTCGGCGGCACAGCGCGCCTCCAGATGCGCCTCAAGCTCGGGCCAAGTACGGGCGACGTCGCCATCCGGGCCGGACAGGACAAGATCGGCGCTGTCCACCTTGATCCCGGTGACAAGCCAGCGGGCGGTGGTTTCCTCCCTGGTCTCGGACTGGCGCGCCTCGAAAATCAGCCCGGTCGAGACGTAACGGCCGTCGATCGAATCGCGATAGGCCAGGGCGATATGCGAACGGGCGGCGTCACGCAGCGGCGGCTCGCCCGCACCGCCCAGACGGCCAAGGCAATAGCCGTGGACGCTACGCCGGTTCTTGCGCTTCTTCTCGGGATTGGCGGCGGCGTTCAGTTGCAGCGCGTTCTTGTCGTTCGACAACATCGCGGTCTGGATCGCATCCAGCAGAGTCGATTTACCCGAACGGTTCTCGCCATAGACCCCGACGGCGCCGCGTAGCGGAATATCCTGCCGCCCGAGCAAAAACCAGTCGATCAGAGCGACATTTACCAGTTCGTACATCGGTCAGACTTCCCCGTCTTCGTCGAGGGCCTCGTCCTCGGGCATCTCCTCCAGCCCAGCCTCCCGGCGGGCCGCCTCACGATCCAGCCCGTCCAGCCTGCGGTCGGTCTCCTGGGCGAAACGCTCGATCATCTGCACCTGCGCCTCGCCTGAGACGAGGCGGATGGTCGAGCGGATCCGCAAAATCATGTCGCGGGTTTCCGGGTCTTCCTCGCCAATCTCGATCAGAGCGCGGCGGCGCAGATCCAGCAGGATATCCTGGAACCGCGCCCTGGGAATCCGCTCCCGCCCAAGAATGGCGGCGTGCCGGGCGAACACCTCTTCCGAGGTCGTCGGCACGGTGGCGCGGTCCTCGGACAGGCCGGTATTCATGCCCTCCTGCCAGACCAGCCCCAGCAGCAGCAGGATGATCGTCTCGTCGATGCGCAGCCGGGCACCGTGCAGTTCGCCGCCTTCGCTGGGCACCACCCCGATCCACTGGTCGGTGGTCTCGACCACCAGCGCATAGCCAAGAGCGTCGAGTACGCCTTCGACGATCTGACGGACATCGGGGCGCAACAACGCCTCGTACAGGGGGGCCATGCCACGGTCGCCGTTATAAATAAACTGGCGGTCGAGCAGGACGTTCAACGCCCGGCGCAGCGTGCCCACCGCGCGTTCGGCGGCGGCCTGACCTTTCGAGGCTGCGACCTTCTCCTCGAACGTGGTCAGTTCTGCCAGAATTGCCGGCATTTACGACTCCTCGGCGGGGGTAATGGTGAAGTTGGGGGCGTCGATCCACGCGCTGGCATGGCGGCCTTCGGCCGGCGCGATACGATAACGCCCATCGATCTCGCCGCCGCCCGGCTCGTTCAGCCGCTCGACCAGAGCGTCGAATGCGGCAAAACCGGCCAGATCGTCGGGACACAGCCACCGCCCCTCATTGGGCCGGTCAGACGCGATGCTGCGATCGAGGAAAGCGGCGACCGTCGCTTCGTCCGGCTCCAGCATCCCTTCAAACGCCTCGACCAGCAAATCGCGAAAATCCTCGACCGGATCGGCCTCGCCGCGCTGGACCGGGCGCGGTTTGATCGGCGCTTTCGACTCCCTCGGCTCGGCGAAGCCATCGGGCGAGAACAGCCGGGGACGGACGGCAAGAAGCGTCGGGATTTCAAGCTCAAGACCATGCGGCTCTCCCCTCGTCCGCAATCCATCGACACGGCGCATCGTCGTCGCCAGCCTGGTGGTGATGCTGTCGTCGCTGCGGTCCATGTAGCGGATAGTGTTGCGCAACCGTCGCTCCAGACGGGTCCGAAAATCCTCGATCCGGCTGACGAAGCTGGTCATCCCCTCGAAAATCTCGGCGATCGTGTCGAGCTGACCGAACACCTCGCGCCGCGCCGAGGCCACATCAGGACTGACGCCGTTCTTCACATAAGCCTGGGCAATATCCTCGACCAGCGCGACATTGGTGGCGTAGGCACGCGCCATTCGCGCCACGTCGGCGCGGAACCGCAGCGGATGTTGGGCATAGGAAAAAGTCGCTTTGTAATCGGCGATCAGGATACGACCGATAAAATCTTCGAAAAAAGTATCCAGACGCGATTTGATATCCGGGCTGGCCATGATCGCCCGCTGCACCGCCCGCAGCGACGAAAGGATCGCACGCAGCCGACGGGTGAAGCGGACAGCGTTAGCGGCGGCTTCGGGCAGGCCCAGCGCGTTGGCGGATGGGTTCAACGCGATGGCTTCGATGCTGGATTTCACATCGACCACCACGCCGCCGAACAATTGGGGCAGCCCGCGTTCGATGGCATCGAACTGGTCGGCCAGCGCCATCGCCGCCGATGGCATTTCCACCACCGCGTTGAAACCGTGGGGTTCTTCCTCGATCCAGCCACAGCGGAGCAAACGGCCGTAGACGTGCTGGGCCTTGCGTCCGATCTCGTCGGTCGGCAACGGCAAGGGCTTGCGTCCACGCCCGACCGGAACGTCCTCGATCTCTTCCGGGTCTTGCCACAGCTCGGGCCGCTGCCGCACCAAACGCGCCAGCGTCTCGACCACATCGTCACGCAAGGGAACGATGATGCGGCTTCCACTGAAAAACTGGCGATAGACCACCAGCACGGCCTCAGCATAAAGGTGCCGGTTACCGCGACTGAAAATCAAAAAGGCCGTATCGTCGAGATGGCCGAAAAGAGACACGGTCCCGCTCCGATTGGTTCACTTCGGGAGAACGCCAGCTAAGGCCAAGTTATCCTGCGCGTCCAGGCACTCTCGATCGTCCCATCCGGGTCCACACATCGCACGTCAAGGAGCGGTTTTCAATCGCGAGCGACTTTCGCCTCCCGCTCTGCCCAGAGCATGCCCGATGCAGGATAAGGGTTTCCATCGTCACCCGCAGTCGGATCAACGCCCTGCTCATGACGAGGCTATCGCCCCGACGAAACCCGATTGAAGAAAGGGACGGGGTTAGCGTAAGACTCCTTCCCCGCGCTTCGACAGGGTTCCCCATCGTGCGGCAGCCTGAGATCCAGACTGCCGCGTTTCGTGTCCATATGTCGATCGCCCCCTCCCCCCAAACCACAGCAGAGCCTTTTGACGTGAATATTGTCCTTGGCACAACGACTTCCGGCGCTCCGGCCTTCATGTCGATCGAAGAGCTGTTGTCGACCCGTCTGCTGGTGCAGGGCAATTCCGGCTCGGGTAAGTCTCACCTGCTGCGCCGTCTGATCGAGCAGAGCGCCCAGGCGGTCCAACAGGTCGTCGTCGATCCCGAAGGCGATTTCGCCAGTCTGGCCCATGCCTTCAATCACATCGTCATCGACGCCGCAGCCCAAAGCGAAAACGGGATGCGCCAGATCGCCCGTCGCACCCGGCAATCACGGGTCTCGGTGGTGGTCACGCTCGAACATCTCGATACGGAACGGCAGATGCGCTATGCCGGAGCATTCCTGAACGGCCTCTTCGATATCGACCGACAATTTTGGACCCCGGCCCTGGTCGTGGTTGACGAAGCGCAATTGTTCGCCCCGGCTGTGGCGGGCGAAGTCTCGGACGAATCACGCAAAAGTTCCCTGGAAGCGATGACCAACCTGATGTGCCGGGGACGCAAGCGCGGACTGGCCGGAATCATCGCCACCCAGCGCCTCGCCAAACTGGCGAAGAATGTTGCCGCCGAAGCCAGCAACTTTCTGATGGGCCGAACCTTCCTCGACATCGACATGCAGCGCGCCGCCGATCTTCTGGGGATCGACCGCCGTCAGGCCGAGATGTTCCGCGACCTCGAATGCGGCCGCTTTGTCGGCCTTGGCCCGGCTTTGTCGCGACGGCCGATCTCGATCAGCATCGGCGAGGTGCGGACGCACAGCAACGCCAGCGGGGCCAAGTTGCTGCCGTTGCCTGAACGGTCGCAGGAAGAGGCGCGGGGATTGCTGTTCCAGGCCAACGCCCCCCAGATTCCTCGTTATGTCCCCGAGAAAACGATGGGGATCGAGGCATTGTTGGCGACGATGACCGAGCGGCCAGCACCCCAACCGATGTCGGACACGGAACCCGAGTCAGAAACCGACGCGATGCCTGAGGTGGAAGCGGTGTCTCCCCCGCTTTCTTCTCCTCCCCCCCGCGCGGCAGCGGAGAACGACCGTCCCGAGGTCAGTGCGAAGGACGGGATTGATGCCGTTCTCAACGCTCTGTTCAGCGAACCCGGCGCGACCGGACGATCCGTCGCCAAGTTGTACGAGGATTTCCTGTCACGCTGCCGCAAGCGCCGCTTGTCCGGGCGGGTGCTCGACATCGTTCATTTCCGGCGACGGCTGGTGCTGGCCCAGGCCGGAATCACCCCGGCCGTCGCCGAACTGCCGGATTGGCCGCAGGCGGTCACGATCGCCAACCGCCTGGACGAAGCGTTCCAGGGGTTGTTCCTGCACTTGGCCAGCGCCGCGATCCAGGATCTACCCTGCCCGACCGACTCGATGATCGCTCAGGCGTGTGGCACTCACTCGCCGCGCCGCGCCCTGGGGCTGTTAGCGCGAATGCAGTCGCTCGGCATCGTCGATATTTATGAGGAACTGAACGGCCAACGCGTGGTCGTCCTCACCGAACTGCAATGGAGAACGGCTCCGGGCGATACCAGCGACGCCGTGCCCTGGATCACCTGATCAGGACCATCTGCAAATCGCAGACATTGGTCAGGGTCGGCCCCGTCCGCAACAGACCGTCGATGGCATTGAAAAAAGCGTAAGAATCGTTGTCGCACAGAGCGGCGTCGAGCGACAGTCCCGCCGCGCGGGCACGGTCGAGACTCGCGGTCGAGGCAAAGGCTCCGGCGGCATCGGTGGGACCATCGCCACCATCGGTCGCCGCCGATAGAAGATGGAGTCCCTGTCCCCGAAGCGGATCACGGGCCATTTCAACCAGAAACGCCAGCGCCAGTTCCTGGTTGCGGCCACCTTTGCCAGAGCCGGTCACGGTCACGGTGGTTTCCCCACCGGCGACAAGAAAGGCCGGTCGGGCGGCGAGAAGACCGTGATCGCGCACGTCACGGGCAATCGCATACAGAGCCTTCGCCACTTCACGCGCCTCGCCGGTCAGGGTACTGGTCAGCGGAACCGGACGGTACCCCAATGCTTCAGCCTGGGTGCACGCGGCACGGAGCGCGGCAAGATTGGTGCCGATCAGGCAATTGGTCGTCAGGGGCAGGATCGGATCGTGCGGCTTCACCGTCTCGGCGAGATGGCCATCCGCCCCCTGTTCCAGAAAGCGCAGCACCGGGGCGGGAACCTTGTCGCGCAATTTATAGGATACAAGGGTCTCCAGGGCCTCGGCGAACGTGGTGGGATCGGGAGAGGTCAGACCCGAGGCGATAACGTCGAGCCGGTCGCCGACGACATCCGACAGGATCAGGGCGAGACTGCGCGCCGGAGCCAGCAGACGCAACAACCGCCCGCCTTTCAGCGCCGAGAGATGCTTGCGCACACAATTGATCGCCCCGATATCGGCCCCTGAGGCCAACAGAGCCGCTGTAACGGCCTGCTTGTCGGCCAAGGTCACCGGAATTCCACTGCCTGTCGCAGGGGAACACAGCAGCGCCGAACCTCCGCCCGAAATCAGGATCAAAACCAGAGTGCGAGCGTCGGCGGCTTCGGCCAAGGCGGCGATCCGCCGGGACGCGGCAACGCCGTTGGCATCGGGAGTCGGATGCCCGGCCTCGACGATCTCGATCCGGTCCAACCTCTCGGCGTGGCCGTATTTGACCACCACCAACCCACCCACGATGCGGTCGCACAGCACCTGTTCGACCGCCCGAGCCATCCGGGCCGCAGCCTTACCCGCCCCCAGAACCAGCACGCGGTCGTAGCCGTCCAGATCCTCTTCGTGGCACGCACCTTCGAACGATGCCACCAGACGGCTCCCGTCCAACCGAAGATGATCGACGATCATTCGATAGGGATCGACCCGCGTCAGCGCCGCCCGGAAGATCGCATCAAGGTCGGCGCGGGCCGGATCGACGCTCACGGCAGGACGGGACCAGTCTCGAAGCGGCATTGATCGGGAGGACACGGCCGCTCCATCCACAGGACGCTATCCTGATCGAAACGGCGGCGATACGCGTTCACGGCTTCGGCCAGGGCTGGCAGCCCGGCCCGATCCGTCATCACGATCACGTATTTGCAACGCTCACGAACCACCGCGCCGTCGCTCATCCAGCCGCCCTGACAGTCCATCACGGTGAAACCCGGACTTTTGCGCACCAGCACGTCGTTGAGGAACGATTCCCAATTCCCGGCGGCAACATCGCCGCCGCGTCCGGTCGAAAGCCCGAAGACTAGTTCGACGACGACCGGCTCGGCCTCGGGCCGGGGGGCGCAGGCGGCCAGAATGGCAAACAGCACAACCGATGCAATCCGCGTCACGACCGTCCTCCCGTCGATACCCGGACCCGATAATACCACCGAGATTCGGTTATGCCACGACCGTGCTCAAGGACGGTAAATCGGCGCTCAACACTCGGTTACGCCCGGCGTTCTTGGCCATATAAAGGGCGCTGTCGGCCCGATTGATCGCATCCGACAGGCTTTCGCCGTCACCGATTTCGGCAACGCCGATGCTGGCCGACAGCATCGCGCGGACGGTACCGTTGCCAACAGAAAGGGTCGTGATCGCCCCACCCAACCGTTCTGAAATCTCCATTGCGCTCCCCAGAGCGGTATCGGGGAAGCAGACGACGAATTCCTCGCCACCCCAGCGGGCGACCAGATCGCCGGTTCGCACCACGGTTGACAGGCAATCGGAGACCTTCTTGAGCGCCTGATCGCCGATTGAATGCCCCATCGTGTCGTTGATCCGCTTGAAATGATCGAGATCGATCATGGCAACGGATAAAATCCCGCCGCGACGGCGCGTTCTCGCCAATTCCGACTCCGCCAACGCACAAAAGCTTGTCCGGTTCATTAAGCCGGTCAAGCCATCCGTGGAGGCCAGACGCTGAAAATGAGACCGCTCGGCCAGCAAGGTCGGGATAGCCGTGCCGACATACGTAATCGCGCCGATAGCGAGCATCGCCCCCTGATATTCGAAGGCCCCTTCTCCGACGCCAAAGAGCATCGCCCGCACGACGAACAGAAGTTCCGACCAGGACACCAGGATCGAGATCGAGATCGGAGAGAGCCGGTGCGTCGCCCACAGCAACGGAAGCAATTGAAGATAGGCTTCCAGCGACACGGGAATGCGCCCGGCGGAGAGATAGACCAAGTAGGACGACGTACAGAAAAGAACTGTCGTCAGAACGAGCCAATTCAGCGTTTCGGCCTGGAACGGAGTTCCAAAGCGTCCGCGATGAATAATGCAGAGAAAGGGAAGGGTCAGCGTGCTGACGGCGATCAAGTCGCCAATCCACCATCCCGGCGCCAGTTCCAGCGCCTGCGCCAAAGTGACGTTGGTAAAGGCCGCGAGATTCAGCACACCGCCAATCGCCGCGATGCCACAAAAGAGCGGTGCCCAAAGGAAGCCGACACCGACATGATCGATTTTATCCCGAGGCAAGCGGCTGCGGTTCAGAACCCAGGCGAACCCGCCATAGCTAACGACATGAATCGCCCCATAGACGACCGCCAGACAGATTGGATTCCAGCCGATGGAATTGTCCAACATCAGGCTGCTCAGAATCGCGGGAGCACCCGCGCCAATCCACACCATGGGAATCGCCGCCCAGCCGAAGGCAAGGAACAGGGCGACGTCAAGCGCGGAAGGAGGAAACCACAGGCTGGCATGACGATCATAACCAAGCACATAGGACAAGGCCCACAACCCAATCCATGCCAACACGGCAAGCCCCAAACGCGCTCCATATCGATGAATATAGTTTGTAACGAATTCTGTCGAAAACATTGGAACGGCTTCCATTTTCGCGACCGACACCGGATCCAAGAATGCTTATACGATAGCATAGGAGTCCTGGCCTGATGAGACGATCTTCGCCTCAAAATTCAAATATAATTATTCAATTTCGCCTTATGATGCTATAGCCAAAGGCCTATAAATCACTGCCTCATGAGCCAGAGCGGGATAAGAAGGCCGTCGCGAAATCCGGCATTCCAGCAATCGCTTTCCGGCGGCAGGCGATACGGATTCAGCGCCACCATTGTCGCCTCCAGAGGCCCGATGACGGGATCGAGTTGATCGCGACCAACCGACCATCCTTCCGCATAGATGCGGCCGAAAAGCGACGAGCCGATCAGGTTGGCCGGCAAACTGGCTGCCAGCCGGTCGGGCGGTGGATCGCTTGGGGGCAAGACTATCGGCGCGGGCGACGGGGGAGCAATCCTTTCACGCGCGATCGTGCGATCCAGCCAAATGCCCTGCTCCTGCCCTATTAGCGGGGCTTCGGGGACGAAAACCCGCAAATTCTCCTCATTGATCGGTTCGATGAATTTGCAGTGAATACCGATAGAATCCATCCCGACGATGGTGCAGTCATAGGTCTGGTTTTGCGCTTTCAGCCCAATCCGGCCCCCCTCGTCCGGGTTTTTCGACCCGATCATCGCCAGATGAGTTCCGCCCCGACCAAAATTACGGATAATGCACAGAGCATTGACGCCGTTCCGGGTCGTCATGATTCCCTTCTGCTGGGAGTCGTACCGTTTATAGCGTCGGTTTTCCTGGGTTGAGAGTCTCGGCATTTCGGCCACCTTTCCGATACGCGTTACTCCGCCGCGACCTTCGCCGCGCGGAACCGTATGGGACCGAACACTACAATCCCGTTAGTATAAAAAAAGAGCCGGATAATACGCACTATTATTGATAGTATTGATCCATGCATTTAAGGGTATAAAGATAGTATGGATGAAAAGATTGACCGAATCACTTGATCAAGATGCGCCGACTCGGTTTCGTGCCAATAGGCCCCTGGCGGAAACGACAGCCTGCCATGGCAAGCTGAAGCTTATCCCAGCGGATAATGACCCGACGAACACCACAACAACCAGGCCAAGATTTAATAAGTCACAAATGTGACTCAGCGTTGACAGAAACCACGCCGCTACCGTATGAACAATCATGCATTCTTCATACGGATGACAGGCCATGCTCCAGAGACTGTTTGGCGATGCGGCATCCTCCTTCCGCGTAAAACTGATCAGTCTCTATGCCCTGCTCGGGCTATTCAATATAGTGGCATGGGCCTGGGCGCTGGTCGCCTTCCAAGATTATCCGGTCCTGCTGGGAACAGCTCTACTGGCCTATACTTTGGGACTGCGCCATGCCGTCGATGCCGATCACATCGCCGCCATCGACAACGTGACCCGCAAAATGATGCAGGAAGGCAAACGCCCCCTAACGGTCGGATTGTTCTTCTCACTGGGCCATTCCAGCATCGTGCTCGGCCTTTCAGTCGCCATCGCCGTCACCACTGCGGCGCTTCAGAGCCGATTCGAAGCGTTCAAGGAGGTCGGCGGCATCATCGGAACCAGCGTATCCGCTTTTTTCCTGTTCGCGATTGCCGCCGCCAACATCGTCGTTCTGGTCGCGATCATTAAAACCTTCCGTGCGGTCAAAGCCGGAAGGCCGTTGGTGGAAGAGGATATCGACCTGCTGCTGGCCAATCGCGGCCTGCTGGGACGAATGTTCCGGCGGCTGTTCCGGCTGATCGAGCGCAGTTGGCACATGTATCCGCTGGGCCTGCTGTTCGGCCTGGGCTTCGACACGGCGACCGAGGTCGGGCTGCTCGGCATCTCGGCCAGTCAGGCGTCGATGGGACTGCCAATCTGGTCGATTTTGGTCTTCCCGGTCCTGTTCACCGCCGGAATGACCCTGGTGGACACCATCGACAGCACACTGATGCTGGCCGCCTACGATTGGGCGTTCAAGAAACCGATTCGCAAACTCTATTACAACATCACCATCACCTTCCTCTCGGTTGTAATCGCCGTCCTGATCGGCTGCATCGAGACCCTGGCTCTGCTGGCCGACAAGCTCAGTCTGGAGGGCGCGTTCTGGGACTCGATCGGAGCGGTCAGCGAGAATTTCGGCGTCGTCGGCTTTGGCCTGATCGGGCTGTTCATGGCAACCTGGGCGATCTCGACGGTGATCTATCGGGTCAGGCGCTACGACGAGATCGAAGTCGAGGTCCGAACCTGACGAACCCGCGCGGGCATAATCGATCAGCAGATACGGGGCAATTGCTCGCCCGCCAGCCAATCGACAATGCGCCCGCCACCGAACGCGGTGCGCATCTGGACGAAATGCCGGTCATCCTCGACCACCGTCCCGATGAGCGCCGCCTCACCCCCCAGCGGATGGGCACGCATCGCGGCAAGCAAAGACCCGGCGCCGGCCGGATCGACCACCGCGATTAACTTGCCCTCGTTGGCAACGGTCAGCGGATCGATTCCCAGCAAGTCGCACGCCGCGATAACCTGCGACTTGACCGGAATCGTCCCCTCTTCGATCACGATCCCGACGCCGGATTGGTGAGCGATCTCGTTCAGGGTCGCGGCCACTCCACCCCGCGTCGGGTCACGCATCAGCCTCAGATGCGGCCCGGCGGCGGCCACCATCGCGGCGACAAGATCATGCAGAGCAACGGAATCCGACAAGATCGCGGTCTCGAATTCCAGATTCTCACGAGACGACAAGATCGCGATGCCATGATCACCAATCGAACCGGACAGAACCACCCGGTCACCGGGCCGGGCGCGGTCGCCCGACAAGACCAGTCCCGGCGGCACTACACCAACCCCGGCGGTCGAGATAAACAATCCATCGGCCTTGCCGCGCTCGACCACCTTGGTATCGCCGGTAACGACCGGCACCCCGGCGGCACGAGATGCCGCCCCCATGCTTTGGGCGATGCGGTCGAGATCGGCGAGCGGGAAGCCCTCTTCAATGATAAGGCTGACCGACAGGTACAGCGGCACGGCCCCCGACATCGCGATATCGTTGATGGTGCCATGGACCGCGAGCGAACCGATATCGCCACCGGGAAAGAACAGCGGCGACACGACATAGCCGTCGGTTGACATCGCCAGCCGCCCCGAACGTGGCAGCGGCATCACCGCCTGATCGTTACCCTGGCCCAGGAAATCGTTGGCCAGGGCGGGCTGGAAGATCGCCTCGATCAGTTGGGCCATTGCCCGCCCACCCGCGCCATGGGTCATTTCGACACGGCCGCCGACAAGATCGAGCCGACTGCGGAAAAGGTCGCGGCTCATGCCGGCACCCGCTCGGCGGCAACGGATGCGGCGGGGGAGCGGAAACGGCCATAACTCCATTGAGCGGCGCAGGCTCCTTCGGACGAGACCATGCAGGCTCCGATTGGACTGTCCGGGGTACAGGCGACACCGAACAACCGGCACTCTTCAGGCCGTTTCACTCCACGCAGAACCGCCCCGCACGCGCATCCCGGATGGTCGGCCGCCGCGACGGTCTCGATTTCAAAGCGGGTCTCGGCATCGAACCGACTCCAGGCGGGCCGCAGCCGCAAACCGCTGTGGGGCAGCGCTCCTAGACCACGCCATTCGAACGCCTCGCGCGGTTCGAACATTTCGGCGACCAAAGCCTGGGCCTTGCGGTTGCCGTTCGCCGTCACGGCGCGGATATACTGGTTCTCGATCTCGTGGCGCCCCTGATTGACCTGCCGCACCAGCATCAACACCGCCTGGAGAACGTCGAGGGGTTCGAACCCGGCGATCGCCACCGGCTTGGCGAATTCGGTCGCGCAGAAGGCATAGGCATCGGCCCCGATCACCGTCGAGACATGAGCCGGGCCGACAAAGCCATCGATTTTCACTCCGTCCCGCCGCGCCTCGGGTCCGGCAACGATGGCCCGGATCGCAGCGGGAGTCAGGACGTGATTACAGAAGATCGAGAAATTGGAAAGACCGGACTGTGCTGCCAGCCGGATCGCCATTGCTGTCGGAGGCGAGGTGGTTTCGAAGCCAATAGCAAAAAACACCACCTCGCGCGTCGGCTCCCGCTCCGCAATGCCGACAGCATCCAGCGTCGAATAGACCATCCGAATATCGGCTCCGGCGGCCTTGGCCTTCAACAGGCTGTCGCCGTTCGAACCCGGCACCCGCATCAGGTCGCCATAGGTGCACAGCGTGATTTCAGGACTGGCGGCAAGCCGTATCGCGGCGTCGATCCGCCCGACCGGCAACACGCAGACCGGACAGCCGGGACCGTGGATCATCCGCACCTGCGGCGGCAACAGATCTTCCAGCCCATAACGAGCGATGGCGTGGGTATGCCCGCCGCAAAATTCCATCAGGCGATAGGACCGCATGGGATCGGCCTCGGCCCGGATGGCGGCGGCAATTCCCTGAGCCAGCGCGCCGTCGCGATATTCCCCGACATGCTTCATCGCCCTTCCTCCGCCGCCACGCCCATTTCGGCGAGCAGCGCCAGAGTCCGCTGCGCTTCCACCTCATCGATCCGAGCCAGGGCATGGCCGACATGGACGATCACGTAATCGCCGACCGCCACCTCGTCGAGTAGCCCGACCGAAATCGTCTTGAGGATTCCGTCCAGACTGACCCGAGCCATCTCGTCGGGAAGCAAGTCGATCACTTCGGCAGGAATGGCTAGACACATCGACGCTTCTCCTTCACGAGTCCGACCCGGCTGCCCACGCCCGCGCCATCGCGGCCTGCCCCAACGATAGCCCTCCATCGTTGCACGGCACCGCCCGCGCCAGCAGCGGCTTCAGCCCACGCTCTTGCAACGCGGCGGCCAGCCCGTCCGCCAACACGCAATTCATCAGGCAGCCGCCGCCCAGCGCAACACAATCCATCTCCTGGCGTGACGCAGCCCCAGCGATCCAGGCGGCAAGGCCCGCGATCAGCGTACCGTGAAACAGCTCCGCCCCGGCGCGACAATCGATTCCCGGCGCGGCCAAAGCCGCCAGCAGCGGGGTGAAATCAAGTGTATCGCCGGTCAGAACAAAGCCCCCTTCCAGCCGACGAGGCGCCGTCACCAGCGCCTCTAGTTCCATCGCCGCCTGCCCCTCGTAATCCTGGTGAGTGCGCAAGCCCAACAAAGCGGACGCGGCGTCGAACAAACGTCCCAGGCTAGTGGTGGTCGGCGCAGCGACAACCCGCGCCGCCAACGCCGCCGCCAGCGGTATTTCAGGAAAAAGCGCGGGAACCGCGTCCAGCCGCCCAAGCGCATACAGCGCCGCGACTGCCATCCGCCAGGGTTCACGAGCCGCACGGTCGCCGCCCAGCAGGGCCAGCGGCCGCAGATGTCCGATCCGCCGCCATGTCGCGCCCGCGACGATCATCATTTCGCCGCCCCAATTGCCGCCATCGTCGCCGCGACCATGACCGTCGAGCGCCACTCCGAGCAAAGGACCGCGATGCTGGTGTTCGGCCGCGATTGCGGCCAGATGAGCGGCATGATGCTGAACACGCAACAGGGGACGGTCAAAAGCCTCCGCATAACGGGTCGAACCGTAATCAGAATGCCCGTCGCAGGCGATGAGGTCGGGGGTGACATCCAGCACCCGCGACAGATGGGCAACCGTCTCATGATAGAACCGAACCGTCTCCACCGTATCGAGATCGCCGATATGCTGGGAAACGAACGCCTCGCGCCCGCGTGTCAGTGTCACCGTCGCCTTCAGGTGCGCGCCGACACCCAGAACGCACGGGCCATCCGCGCCAAGATCGATTGGATCGGGCACGAACCCGCGTGCCCGCCGCAAAAAGACCGGCTTGGCAGCCGCCACCGCCATCACAGAATCGTCGGCCCGAACCAGAATCGGGCGGTCATGGGTCACGATCAGATCGGCGATCCCGGCCAACCGCCGTCTGGCGTCGTCGTCCTCAACCGCCAGCGGCTCGCCTCCGGGATTGGCGCTGGTGGCAACCAGCGCGACCGACAGCGCCCGGTTCCGCCAAGCCCGGTCCTGCGGCCGCCCTGCCAATTCGTGAAAGATCAGGTGGTGAAGCGGGGCATAAGGAAGCAAAAACCCCACCCGTGACAAATTCGGCGCGACCGAGGGAGCCAGGATGTTGGGACGCAGAGGCATCAGGACGATGGGCCGTGCCGGGGTCGCGATCAAGTCGCGGTGCGCCGCCTCGGGCACGGCGAAGCGATCGAGCGAAACCGCATTGGCGATCATCACGGCAAAGGGTTTGGCCTCGCGGGCCTTGCGCCGCCGTAATTCGGCGACGCTCTGCTCGTTGAGGGCATCGCACATCAAGTGAAAGCCGCCGATCCCTTTTACCGCGACGATCCGCCCGGCCGACAGCGCCGCGACGATTTCGGCGACGGGATGACTGAGGCGGGGACCACAGACCGGGCAGGCGATTGGCTCGGCATGAAAGCGGCGGTCGCGGGGATCGCGATACGCGCGGTCACACTCCGGGCACAACGCGAACCCGTCCATCGCAGTATTGGAGCGGTCATAGGGCACGGCGCGGGTAATGGTGAAACGCGGCCCGCAATGGGTACAGGTGACAAAGGGATAGAGGTAAAAGCGACTGGCCGGGTCGAACAGATCGTCCAGACAAGCATCGCAGGTCGCGGCATCGGCGGGAATCGAGGTGGCAGCCCTGCCGCCCTCCCCGCTCGGCGCGATGACAAAGCCATCCCCGCCACGGGAACGAAGCGGGCGACGTTCCAGCGCATCGATCCGGGCCAGCGGCGGCGCTTCGGCCCGCAATGCCGCGGCGAACGCTTCGACGGCCGTTCCTTCGACCTCGATCGCCACCCCCTCGGCATCGTTACGGACAAAACCAACCAGCCCCAGCCGCTCGGCCAGACCGAACACGAACGGCCGCATGCCGACGCCCTGGACCCTTCCACGCAGCCGGATCGCTTCCCGCGTCACCGCCCGATCCTTTCGCCTCACGCCAAAGCGGCGGCCTTCGCCGTCGCGCGGGCCAGCGCCTGCCCAGCCCTGACCCAATCGAGAAACGAGTCGAGTCCCTCGCCGCTGCGGGCCGACACCGTTAGAATCTTCAGACGAGGATTAACCCGCAGCGCGTTGGCGACACAGGCGGCAACATCGAATTCGATATGCGGCAACAGATCGGACTTGTTGAGCAGCATCAGATCGGCGGCGGCGAACATGTCGGGATATTTAAGCGGCTTGTCCTCGCCCTCGGTGACCGACAGCACCACCACCTTGTGCGCCTCGCCCAGATCGAACGCCGCCGGACAAACCAGATTGCCGACATTCTCGATGAACAGCACACTCCCCGGCTCCAAAGGCAAATCATCCAGAGCATGCCCAACCATATGAGCGTCAAGATGGCAGCCCTTGCCGGTGTTGATCTGGATCGCGGCAACGCCGGTGGCACGGATACGGGCGGCGTCGTTCGAGGTTTGCTGATCGCCTTCGATCACCGCGACCGGAACTTTTCCAACCAGATCGGAGAGAACACGGACCAGCAACGCCGTCTTGCCCGAACCGGGACTGGAAACCAGATTCAGCGCGAAAACACCCAATTCCGCCAGCCGCGCCCGGTTGGCGGCAGCATGGGAATCGTTCTTCGACAGGATATCGCGCTCGATCCGCACGATTCGCTCCTGGCTCAGTCCCGGCACATGCACCCCCGCCAGCCCCGTTCCATAATCATGGCTATGGCCGTGGCCGTGATCGTGGCCGTGATCGTGAGAGTGAACATGGTCGGCTCCGGTCTTGCCGGTTTCGACCGACGCTTCGCCGCATCCGCAAACGGTGCACATCATCCGATCTCCACTTCCCTGACTCGCAATTCGTCTCCAGCCGTCATCTGGACATGATGACGGCCGCATTCGGGGCACGCGCCGAACCGCTCGGACAGCGGAACGGTCTTGCCGCAATCAAGGCACCAGCCCGCCCCCGCCACCCGGACGATCTCCAGCCGTGCTCCCGCCGCCGCGCTGTCGCGGCAAACCGCATCGAAGCAAAACAGCAATGCCTCGGGCGAGACATGACTGAGGATTCCGACCTCGACCACCACACTTTTCACCTGCGCGATATCTTTGTCGCGGATCGCGTCTTCGACCAGATCGATCACACTTTCAGCCAGCGCCATCTCATGCATGAGTCACCACGATCTTGCAGGCGACACAGGGATCGAACAAAGCGGCCAACCGGGCAACGCTTCGTTCGACGGAAACGGCTCCGCCGGGACGAAGCCGAGTCAGCGCTGCGGCGAACGGGCCGTCAGGGGCAAAAGTCCATGCCGTCGGTGCGAGGATAAGGTAGCGGTCGAGGCGGCCGCCTCGGTCCAGAACGGCAAGATGATGAAGTCGCCCCCGTGGGCCTTCGATAGCGGCAAAGCCGATACCGGGCGCAATCTGCCCGGCCCGCAGCCAGGGAATCGCGGTCTCCTCGACCATTCCGGCCACACGTCGCGCCGCCTGGGCAATTTCGGCAAAGCGGGCGGACAAGGGCCGACGACACGGGCGACCGGCCCGCGCGGCGCGAGCGACCGGGCCGGTATGAACCCGGCGACCCGGCAGAACCGGCCGCGCCGCAAATGCCTCGCCCGCGTCAAGCAGCGCCGCAACGACTGCCTCATCGTCATCCGGGCCAAGCGGGTCGATCACGCCCTCATCGGACCACAGGATCTCGGCCGCGCAAGACGTAACCCGCCCGGCCCAGGACTCAGGCAAAGGCAGGTCCTCCGTAAGACCGAGCACGGCCAGCGCCTCTTCAATCCCGGCTCCATCGGCTGTTCCATTGGCCAGGGTGCCGCTCCCAGCGGCCAAAACATGCCGCAATGCCTGGATTTCGTTCGGGTCGGGCGTTACCACGTCGGCGAACCCGATCGCCGTCGCCCGAAGAAGCTCGACCAGACGCTCGGCGGCAAGGCGGCGCTCGGCCAAAGCAGAATCGAACGGACCAAGCGACACACCCGCCGCCGTCAGGGCGGATCGGGCCGCCAGCGATTGCGAGACCGCGCATAACGTATGGAGACGCCCGACCAGATCGGGGATTTGATCCAACGGATGGCGAACGAGCACAGCCCCGATATTGTAGGGACGATCGCAGGCGATCGAGGCGGCAACAACGGCTCCCTCGGCCATTGTCGCGGCAATATGAACACAGCCGACAGACAATGGCGCGGTCACGATACGACGGCTCCGCGCCCGAACAGCATCTCGCGGCGATTGCGCGGCACGGCCAGGGCGGCAGGGGATGGAACTGATTCGAACAACGCCGCCAGTGCCGCCGTCGCCGTGATCCGCGTCACCTCGGGATCGTCGAACGACACCATCGGCGAGAACAGTGACACTGAATCCAGCCGCCCGAATCCCTCGACCGATCCGACAACAAAATCGAGGGTGCCCAGTGGCAACGCCAGGGCATGACTATCGCCGGGCAAGGCGGGGGGCAGCGACGAACCGCCCGCGATTTCGGCCAAACAGATATTCATGAACCACGGGGTGACAAGAGCGCCGATTGCCCATCCCCGGTGCGGGCGGAACCCAACCGCCTGAACCTCCAGCCGCGGGTTATGGATCGGCAAATCCCGCATCGACCGGATGTCGATCTCGCGATAGATCGCCTCCAGCCGGTCGCCAACCTGCCTCGCCGCATCCATCATGCGAAATAGGCCCGGTCGATCTGGGCCACCCGCAACGCGGAATCGCGAATATCCTCTTCGGTGGCGCAGGCCGCCGCCGGCACGTCGCCAATCTCCAGCGTATCGAGCACGATGGCTCCGGCGGCATCGACGTATTGCACCGACCAGACATGACGGGTCGCGGTCGAAACCACCCGGCAACTGGCATAACCGCGTGATAAGATTCGGACCGGCCCCGTGCCGAGCAGTTCCTGAAGGAAGGTCATGTCCTCAAGTGGAACCGGCAGGTGCGAAACGGTAACGACGCGGTTGGGCTGCCCCGGACGCCACGATTCCAGGTGGGCGCCAATCTCGGCGACCAGCACCGACGCGGTGACAAGGCCCGCAGGGAGAGCGGCAAGCGCGATGTCGGGACGGGTCAGGACGGTCGCGGCACCACGTACTGCCTCGGGAATGGCAGCAACGTCAAGGTAGTCGGCGACGATCCGGCCCTCGGAATCGACACAACGGACGCGCCACAGCCCCGCCATCACCGCTTCCTCGATGTGAGCGACGATCCCATCGGGCATGGTCACGACGCCCGAGACCTCGCCTTCGCCCAGGACATCAGCGATCAGGGTCAGTTCCAATTCGTCGAGACCGGCCAGATCGAAGCGGTGATCGGACTGCCCCGCGCTCCTCGCCGTCAGAGCCTCGGCAAGCCGGGGCAACAGAGCGGCGACACGCGGACAGCGCGCCACCGCCTCTTCGGCTCCGCTCCCCGACAAAAAAGACAGCGATGGCGCGCGCTTGTCCCCGCTTTCCCCCAGAAGATCCAGAATCATCGCGGTTCCTCCCGGACTAAACGCTTGGCACCCGCAGGAAGTCGGGCAATTCCGGCTCGCGATCGATCAGATCGGCAAACAGATGGTCGTAGGGCCGTCCTTCGATCGCGGCGGCAACGCCGTCCAGGGCGTCGTCGATCAACCGCGCTTCTTCGGCCCCCAGAACCCGCACCGCCGTCCCCAGATAAACCAGGACCGGGGTTCCCGCAGGCTGCGGCCCGATCAGCAGCAAAGAGACTCGCTCTATCGTTCCCCGGCGGTCGCATTCGGCAAAGAAGTCGCCGCCCGTCACCACCCGCATCGGCAGCCCGATACACATTCGCGTTACTCCCCGGCGCGACGCTCGAAACTGGCGACATCGATATCGTGAGCCAGTAACCCCGCCCCGTCGTCTCCGGCAGGACGGGGGGTAACGACAAGCCCCCATTCGTCCAGAATTGCCAGCGCGGCTTCCAGTGCGGGGGCCAGCGCCGCCCGCACCGGAACTGTCAACGGGCCGCCCCAATCTTCAAGATCGAGCGGCTGGCAGCCGACCAGGGCCAGACGGCGCGGATACGATCCCAGCAAATCCGCTGCGCTCAACACTTCTTGAAAGCCGGTCTGGTGCAAACTCATCTTCTTCGCGCCGGTAAATTTCGGCACCTCGTCGTCCCGCACGATTTTCACCGTGCCAGGGGCAAGGCCGTAATCGATCGCATCGAACACCAAAAGCTGGTCCGCCTCGCGGACGAATTGGACGAGGTAAAGCCCCTGTGTCCCGCCATCGAGCACGGTCACGCTTTCGGGCACCGCATAGCGGCGGTGGAATGCCTCCACCGCTCGCACCCCAAAACCTTCATCGGCCCACAAAATGTTGCCGATGCCGAGGATAAGGGTTTTCGGCAAGGCGGGTGAGTGTGTCGCGATCATGGATCAGTGCCGGAAATCGTCGCGGAACACACGTTCGCCCGATACGATCGACGAGATCGTGCTCTGGCGCGACAGAATGTCTTCGCGGATTGCGGCATAGACATGGATGATGGCAAAGATCACGATCGACCACATGCCGAGATGATGCCATGTATGGACGTCTTGGGCGTTGGGCCAGATACTGAATACCCAGCCAAACAGCGCGAACTGCCAGCTGTCATTCCCCGTCCCCTGCGAATAAAGAGCAAACCCCGTGCAGATCATGAAGATCAGCACGACGACGAAGCTCGACATCGCGGCATGGCCCAACGGGTTGTGCCCGATATACTTTTTCGGGTCCTTGACCAGGAACAGATACCACTTCAGTTCGTAGACCAATCCCCAGCGCCATAGCTTGCTCCACACCGGCGGAACGAAGATCTGCTTGGAATAGCGATTACCGACAAAGGCCCAATACAGCCGGAACAGGAACCCGATGGCGAGTACATACCCGGCGGAGAAATGGGCAAAACGGATATAGCCCATGACGTAATAAGCGCTGGCCTCGCCCGGCATCGAAGGCAGGGGCGAACCGATAAGATATCCGGTCACTCCCAGCACGGTGATCGCCAGCGCGTTGATCCAGTGCCACAGCCGAACCGCCGTTTCATAGACATAGACGGTCTGGCGGCTTACCGCGCGCTCGCCCTGGCTGTCGATGGCCCCCTGGAGTTTAGTGAGTTCCGCCATAGCCTTTCCCCTTCCGACTTGGGTTCACGTCGTGACGGTGCAATGGGGCGGGTCGCCTTACGCCGACAAATGTCAGCGCACGGTGACCTTCGCCATCTCTTGCCCGTCCGGGCTCATCACATGGGTCGAACACGCGAGACAGGGATCGAAGGAATGCAGTGTGCGGATGATCTCCAACGGCTGATTCGGATCGGCGACCGGCGTGTCGAGCAGCGATGCCTCGAACGCACCGATATTGCCCTTGGGATCGCGCGGGCTGCCGTTCCAGGTGGTGGGGACGACACACTGGTAATTGTCGATCTTGGCGTCCTTGATCCGTATCCAGTGGCCAAGCGCGCCGCGTGGCGCTTCGGTGAAGCCGACGCCCCTCGCCTCTTTCGGCCAGGTTGAGGGCTGCCACTTATCGACATTGGCGGTGGCAAGATTGCCCGCCTTGATGCTGTCCATCAGCTTGTCCTGGAAATAGCGCATTTTTTGCGCCGCCCACTGGCATTCCAGGGCGCGCGCAGCGGTGCGTCCCAGTGTCGAGAACAGTGCCGAAAGCGGCAGACCGAGATCGGTCAACAACTTGTCGGTCGGGTCCTTGAATTCCGCTTTGCCCTGAGCATAGCCGATGATGTAACGGGCGAGTGGACCGACCTCGACAGCATTGCCCTTCCAACGCGGCGATTTGATCCAGGAATATTTCGCGGATTCGTCAAGGGCCTCGATATTGGTCTTGCTGCCCTTGGCGTTGGCACCAAGCTGATAGTTCTGTTCGGTCACGCCGTCATAGGGGTGCAGACCGATCGTCTCGTCGGGATATTTGTACCAGGAATGAGCAACGAATTCCTGGATCTGATCCGGCGCGTTCAGGTCGATCTCGTGGATTTCCTTCAGATTACCGCCCAGGATGACCCCGCGCGGCAGCAGAAGGCTTTTGTCTGAATAGTCATTGGCGTGTTCGGGAATGTCGCCATAGGACATCACCGATTTCGACGACAGCCCGCCGCCGTAAAGCCAGTCTTTATAGAACCCGGCGATGGCGACGACATCGGGCAAATAGACCTGTTCGACAAAATCCAGGGTCCGGTCGATCACCGACGAAACCAGATTCAGCCGTTCGATATTGATCGCACCGACCGCCCCGGTGCCATCGACATTGATCGAGCACGGCACGCCGCCGACCAGCCAGTTCGGGTGCGGGTTCTTGCCGCCATAGATGGTGTGGATCTTGACGATCTCTTTCTGGAAATCGAGCGCTTCCAGATAATGAGCCACCGCCAGCAGGTTCGCCTCGGGCGGCAACTTGTAGGCCGGATGCCCCCAATAACCGTTCTTAAACGGGCCGAGCTGGCCGGACTCGACGAAATTGCCCAGACGGGTCTGGAGATCCTTGAAATAACCGGGCGACGACATCGGCCAGCGCGAGATCGATTGCGCCAGAACGGAGGTCGCCTTCGGATCGGCCTTCAACGCCGACACCACATCGACCCAATCGAGCGCATGCAAATGGTAGAAATGGACCAGATGATCGTGGACCTGAAGAGCAAGCTGCATCAGGTTACGGATCGTATTGGCGTTTTCCGGGATGTCGATTTTCAGCGCGTTTTCCACCGCTCGCACCGAGGTCAGGGCGTGGGTCCCGGTGCAAACGCCGCAAATCCGCTCGGTAAAGGCCCAGGCGTCGCGGGGATCGCGTCCTTTCAGGATCACTTCGATCCCGCGCCACATCGTGCCGGTCGAGACGGCATTGCGGATCACGTTATTTTCATCGACGTTCACTTCAACGCGCAGATGTCCCTCGATGCGCGTAACGGGATCGACAACAATCCGCTTGCCGGACGCGTCGAGGGAGAAGCCATTCGGTGTCTGAGCGCCCATGACGATGTATTCCCCTGTCAGCCAGCGTTCGGATTGGTCGGATCGGACGTCGTGGCCTTGATGTCCCTGGGTTTGGCGGTCAGTTGGCGGACGGCCGTGATACCGGCATGGACGGCGATACCCGCGCCGACAAGGCCCGCGGCAGCCAGTCCGATTTCGTCGGCATTGCGTTCGACACCAAAGGCGTTGATTCCGGTCAGCCGGTCATAGAACGATCCCTTGTCCCAGAACGCGTCCTCGGAACAGCCGATACAACCGTGACCCGACTGGATCGGGAACGACACGCCGCCGTTCCACCGTGTCGTCGAGCAGGCGTTATAGGTGGTCGGACCCTTGCAACCCATTTTATAGAGGCAGAACCCCTTGCGCGCGCCGTCGTCGTCCCATTCCTCGACGAACTGCCCGGCGTCGAAATGCGGGCGCCGGTAGCATTTGTCGTGAATGCGCTGGGAATAGAACATCTTCGGCCGTCCCTGGCGGTCGAGATCGGGCAGCCGACCGAACATCGTCACATAGGTGATGACGCCGGTCATCACCTCGGCAATCGGCGGACATCCGGGAACTTTGACAATCGGCTTGTTGCGGATCACCTTGTCGATCGGCACCGCGTGAGTGGGATTCGGCTTAGCCGCCTGGACGCAGCCCCACGAGGCGCAAGTACCCCAGGCGACAACCGCCATCGCATCACTGGCCATCTCAGTCAGCCGTTCGACAAACGGACGGCCACCGTCGATACAGTACATCCCGTCCTCGTTCAGAGGCGGATTACCCTCGACGGCCAGAATATACCGGCCCTTGTACATCTGCCGGGTTTCTTGAAGGATCGCTTCGGCCTGATGACCGGCAGCGGCCATAATGGTGTCGTTGTAGTCGAGAGAGATCATCGACAACACGACATCCTTGGCCAGGGGATGCGCGGAACGGATGAAGCTTTCGGTGCAACATGTGCACTCAAGCCCATGCATCCAGATAATCGGTACGCGAGGTTTTGTTTCGAGCGCCTGAGCCACCGAGGCCGCGCCAGCCGGACCGAGGCCAAGACCGGCCGCCGTCAGACTACAAAATTTAATAAAGCTTCGACGGGTAATTCCCTGACGACGGATCAACTCGTAGAACGTCTCGATCTGAGCGCTCATCGGCCATCTCTCCTCGACGTGTCGTGCCTACCTGTCTTTTTTTATTCTTGGAGCGTGCGTGCGTCTTTGATTTCTTCCAGGACGACAGCCACCCGTCAGAAGGGTAACGCACAAACCGCGCCTATGCAAAGAGGGGAAAGTTCTGTCGAACACGAATTCTTACCGGGTACGCTCCACTGCCGCATCGCAATGATGCGACAAAATAGAGCGTGTCCGGGATATTCTGCATTTTCAATGGGACCGCGCCAAGCCTGCGCTTCGCTCCAATATTCACCCCGTTTCGGCTTGGCCGTGAACGATTATGACGAGGCAACGGCCCGGCGAGCGATCTCCCGCACCAGCCCATGGAAAATGGCGGCATGGATGGGGAGCAGCGCATTCCAGTAGGTGATGCCCAACGACCCGGCAGGATGGAAATAGGCCGTCACCGTAATCAAAACCCGGCCGGGTCCGGCGGGACTGATCTCGAAATCGAGCGTTGCCGATCCCGGAAGACGCATCTCGGCCAGTAACGTCAGACGCTTGAGGGGCTGAACGGAGATCACCCGCCAGAAATCGATCACGTCGCCGACCACGACCGTATCGGACGAAGGACGCCCCCGGCGCATCCCGACTCCGCCCAACAGGCCATCCAACATCCCCCGCGCCTGCCAAAGAGAATCGAGAAAGTAATATCCGTTATCGCCACCGATCCGGGTGATCTGGGCCCAGACCTCTTCTGGAGACGCCGTTGCTGTTGCCTCGGCACGATAGAACTTGGCGTAATACGCGAAATCGGGGCGGTTCTGTCGATGCCGCATCGACCCCTCGACCCAGCGCGGTGGTTCGCTGGCCGTCCGCTCGGCCTCAAGCGCAGCCTGGGCCGCGTCCCGGTATGCTTTCAGCGAAAGCGGAATCAAGGCGCGGATCGCCGCATCGTCGGCAAGAACGTCGTGTTCCAGTCCGCCGATCAGCGCGCGAGCGATGTTGGCGGGCACCGACGTCACCAAAGCCAGCCAATAAGACGACAGACGCGGCGTCAGAAACGGAACCGGCACAATCACCGGATGGCGGCCCACCAACTCGCCGAACTCACGCATCATGTCCTGATAGGTCAAGATCTCCGGCCCGCCCGCGTCATAGATCTCACCGGCGGACTGGGCGAATTCGGGGATTCTAATCAGGTAGGTTAAAATATCGTCGAGCGCGATCGGCTGCGACCGGGAATGAACCCATTTGGGCGTCACCATCGCGGGCAGATGGAACACCAAATCACGGATCACCTCGAATGCCGCCGATCCGGGACCGATAATAATTCCGGCTCGAATCTCGGTGACCGGAACGGAACCATCCCGCAGCACATCGCCGGTTTCCGAGCGCGACGCCAGATGCGTCGAGCGCCCCCCTTTGGGCTGCAACCCGCCAAGGTAGACGATTCGTCCCACGCCCGCTTTTGCCGCCGCGTCGCGAAATGCGACGGCGGCCCGGCGGTCGATCTCGGGGAAAGTGCTCCCCGCCGCCATCGAATGAACCAGGTAGTAAGCGACGTCGATGCCGGACAATGCCGCCGCCAGACTGTCGGGACGCAAGGCGTCAGCCTGGACACATTCGACTCCGGGCCATTCCCGAGCCTCGATCGCGTCGAGACGGCGGGCGGCGGCACGGACGACGTGACCGGCGGAAAGAAGGGCCGGAACCAGATTAGATCCGACATAGCCCGAGGCACCAAACACCAATGCACGCATCGCCAGGACCCCGTTCAAGAGAGGGACGCCCGGAAAGCATACACCGATTGATAGCTTTAACCTCTTGCCTATTTAACGCATTCGGAAATCAGCCCGTCCGTCCTCCGACCGCATGCCGACCCGCCGCCGGGGGATGGCCGGACGACGATCCCGATGGCCGCGCCGCGCCATGGTGATCGTCCTCGTCCTCGGACGTCCGCACCCGAATGACAAAGCCCTGCAAGGCCCATCCGATCAGGAAGAAGCCAAGGCCAAAGAGCCACGTTCCCGACAACGCGAACACGATCGCTCGCCGCAAGGCCACATCGCCATCGCCGAACAACCCGAACGACCACAGCATCGGGGTAAGGAAAAGACACAGCACACCCCCGGCAAGACCCAGACGAGTCCAGCCGGATGAACGGATGAAGGAAACTCTGTATCCAGACATCAAATCCTCCCCACTGGTCGGTTTTACCCAGCTTGGCGATCATATCCTTCGACAATAACACAGAGACCGACGAAATCAGTTCATATCCCGAAGACTTGATCGCACAATAGGCTGGTTTTCGATAAAGGCCCGCCACGATGACCACACAGACCCTGGCCGATATCGCCGTCGCTTACTGGTCCGACCGCGCCGTACAGGATAATCTTCTGGCCAGCCTCACCGTCGTCGGCGCTCTGCTGCTCGGGCTGGTGGTCGGCTATGAGCGGACGTGGAACGGACGCGCGGCGGGGATGCGGACCTATGGCTTCGTCTGCATGGCCTCGGCGGCGCTGACCGTCGTCGTCGGCCATCCGACCTCGTGGTATGGCGGCGGCGCGGCCAGCGGGCTGGTCGGCGATCCGACCCGCGTGATCCAAGGTGTCGTGACCGGAATCGGCTTCCTGTGCGCCGGAGTCATCATGAAGGATGGCTTCACCATCAGCGGCCTGACCACCGCCGCCTCGATCTGGACGGTGTCGGTGATCGGTGTGATCGTCGGCATCGGCTTTTATGCCACCGCCCTCGTCCTGACCCTTCTCGCGACTTTTGGGATGCTGGCGCTGAGGTGGGTCGAGCGACAATTGCCATCCAATCACGAACTGGCGGTCAAGCTCCGTTGCGCCAAGGGCAGAGCCTTGTCCGAGGTCGAGTTGAACCACCTGATCGTCGAGCACGGCTTTACCCTGATCCCGGAATCCCTATCGATCGAGATCACAGCAGAGTGGACGGAATGGCACTTCCTGGCATTGTCACGACACACGGGAATCCCCTCGATCGACCGCCTTGCCACCACCCTGGCCGCCCTGCCCGGACTTGAAGGATTTCAGATCTCCCACGCCAAAAACTAGCCGAGACGAGACGTCAGGCACCGCGTCCCTTACCCTTGCGCCGCGTCCGTCCCGGCGGAGCCTGAGGCGCACGCGGCGCGCCGCCGCCCGGAACGGGAAGTTCCAGTTCGGCGGCAGCCAGTCGGCGCAGTTCGTCGCGCAAACGGGCGGCCGTTTCGAATTCCAGATCGGCCGCCGCGGCCTTCATCCGCTTTTCCAAATCGGCGCGGATCTGGGCCAGCGACTTGCCGACGGCGTGACCCAACCCGGCATCGCCGGTCGAGACGGTAACGTAATCCTGCTCCGGTACGCTGTGGATCACGTCGGTGATCGATTTGCGGATGCTCTCGGGAGTAATTCCGTTGGCGATATTATAAGCTTGCTGCTTCTCGCGCCGTCGGTTGGTCTCGGAAATCGCGTAATCGAGGCTGGCGGTCATCTTGTCGGCATAGAGGATCACCCGGCCTTCGAGATTCCGGGCGGCGCGGCCGATGGTCTGGACCAAAGAGGTTTTCGACCGCAGGAAGCCCTCCTTGTCGGCGTCGAGAATCGCGACCAGGGCGCATTCCGGGATATCCAACCCCTCGCGCAGCAGATTGATCCCGACCAGCACATCAAACGCCCCCAGGCGCAGATCGCGGATGATCTCGATCCGCTCCAGCGTGTCGATATCGGAATGGAGATAGCGGACCCGCACGCCGTTATCGTGAAGAAATTCGGTCAGATCCTCGGACATCTTCTTGGTCAGCGTGGTAACCAGAATGCGGAAGCCTTTTAAGGCCACCTCGCGGCATTCGCCCAGCAGATCGTCCACCTGATGCTCGACCGGGCGGACGATGCAAACCGGATCGATCAGCCCGGTGGGACGGATCACCTGCTCGACGAACACGCCCCGAGTCCGCTCCATCTCCCACGGGCCGGGAGTCGCCGAGACGTGGATCGTCTGCGGTCGCATCTCCTCCCATTCCTCGAATTTCAGCGGGCGGTTGTCGATGCAGGACGGCAGGCGGAAACCGAATTCAGCCAGCACACTCTTGCGCTGAAAGTCGCCGCGATACATTCCGCCGATCTGCGGCACGGTGACGTGACTTTCATCGACGATCAGCAGGGCGTCGCGGGGCAGGTACTCGAACAGGGTCGGCGGCGGCTCGCCCGGATTGCGGCCGGTAAGATAGCGGGAATAATTCTCGATACTCTTACAGTGGCCGGTGGCCTCCATCATTTCGATGTCGAAGGTCGTGCGCTGCTCCAGCCGCTGCGCCTCCAGCAGCTTTCCCTCCTGGTTGAAGCGCTCCAGCGTCTGCTTCAGCTCGACCTTAATCCCTTTGACCGCCTGGGTAATCGTCGGGCGCGGCGTGACGTAGTGACTGGACGGATAGACCGTCACCTCGGACAAGCCACAGGTCCGCTCGCCGGTCAGGGGATCGAATTCGTGGATGGTCTCGATCTCGTCGCCGAACATCGACAGCCGCCAAGCGCGATCCTCGTAATGAACCGGAAAAATCTCGACCGCATCGCCCCGAACCCGAAAGGTTCCCCGCTCGAAGGCGGCATCGTTGCGGGTGTATTGCAATTCGACCAGACGGCGCAGCAATTCGGTGCGATCAATCGACTCGCCCGCTTTCAGCGTGACCGTCATCCGCGCATACGATTCGACCGCACCGATGCCGTAAATGCATGAGACCGAGGCAACCAGGATCACGTCGCGCCGTTCCAGCAGCGCGCGGGTGGCGGAATGGCGCATCCGGTCGATCTCTTCGTTGATCGCCGAATCCTTCTCGATATACGTGTCGGTACGGGGAATATAGGCTTCGGGTTGATAATAATCGTAATAGGAGACGAAATACTCGACCGCGTTGTTGGGAAAAAAGCCCTTCATCTCGGCATAAAGCTGGGCGGCCAACGTCTTGTTGGGAGCCAGAACCAAGGCCGGGCGACGGGTACGGGCGATCACCTGGGCCATCGTGAACGTCTTGCCCGAGCCGGTCACGCCAAGAAGAACCTGATCGCGCTCGCCCTCGACGACACCCCGCGACAGCGCTTCGATCGCCTGGGGCTGGTCGCCTGCGGGCTGATAGTCGGAAACGATTTCGAACACCGCCTCGCCCTCGGGCAGGGGTGGACGCTCGATGATATCGACGAGGGGACGGATCATGGCGAGACGATAACTCCGCTGGGCTTTACCGAATCTTAAAGGCACTGGGGCGAAAGTGCATGACACCGGTCGCAGGGGAAGAAGAGTCTGCCCCGTCGCCGGTCGAAAGGTCGGACGATGTACGATAAGCTCGACATTTTCAAGGTGACCAAGGCACAGATGGACTGGCTGGCCCAGCGCCAGGAAGTGCTGGCGGAAAATATCGCCAACGCCAACACCCCGCGCTATCTGCCCAAGGATCTGAAGCCGGTGTCGTTTAAAGAAGTGCTAACCGGCACCCAGGCTCCGACCGTCACCGCCGTCGCCACCAATTCGGCACACATCGTGCCGGAGATGGGGATCGATCCATTCAAGTCGGTGACACAGCGTAAAACCTATGAATCCGCCCCGGACGGTAACGCCGTCATCCTGGAAGAGCAGATGGCCAAAATTGGCGAATCCGGCACTTCGTTCAACACCTCTGCCTCGCTGTTCCAGAAATACCAAAAGATGATTATGAATGCACTTGGACAGCGTTAGATCGTAAACCAGGATAAGAGCCATGGACGAACTGAGTAAAAGCACACAGATCGCCATTTCCGGCATGAAGGCACAGTCGCAGCGGCTGCGCGTCATCTCGGAGAACATGGCGAACGCGGATTCCACTGCCCAATCCCCCGAGGGGCAGCCCTATCGCCGCAAGGTCGTCACCTTCAAGAACGAACTCGACCGTTCGACCGGAATCAACAAGGTCAAGGTTGACAAGGTTCAAGGCGATTCGTCCGACTTCCAGCGTCGCTACGATCCCAAACACCCCGCCGCCGACCGCGAGGGGTATGTGTTGACTCCCAACATCAACCCGCTGATCGAAATGATGGACATGCGCGAGGCCCAGCGCAGCTACGAGGCCAACATGAATGTCATCAACACCTCGCGCACCCTGCTGTCGCGCACGGTCGAGATGCTCCGTTAGCGCCGATCACCCTAGGATATCCCGGCCATGACCTCCTCTATCTCCAGCGCCATCTCCGCCTATCGCAACGCCGCCGATCCGCTGGCGGCCCTGGGCGGCAGCACCGAATCCGACTCGGCCAGCGCCGAGACCGGCACCGATTTCGCCAGCGTTCTGAAGGACGCCGCCAAGGTCGCGATCGGCGGAGCCAAGGAAGCGGAGCGCGCCTCGCTGTCGGCGGTTGCCGGCAAGGCCGATATCCGCGAAGTCGTCGCCGCCGTCGCCAACACCGAAATGACTCTGAATACCGTGGTTAATGTCCGCGACAAGGTTATCAACGCCTATACGGAAATCCTGCGCATGCCGATCTGAGGCGTGCTGTCATGACCGAAGCCGAACTGATCGACGTTGCCCGCGAGGCGGTGGTGGTGACCCTTGTGGTCTCCGCCCCCAGCCTGCTGACCGCGTTGGCGGTTGGACTGCTTATTTCGATCTTCCAGACCCTGACCCAGATCCAGGAACAGACCCTGACCTTCGTGCCCAAGCTGATGCTGGTCTTCGCCTCTCTGGTGCTCTTCCTCCCTTTCATCCTGGGGCAGTTGACCGAATTCTGGAAGCACACGATGGACAGGGTGATCTCTGGCGGCGGATGATCCCGCCGTGCTGACGGAACTGCTCCAACTCGACGTCTACCGCTTCTTCCTGATCTTCGCCCGTATCGGCGCGGCGATGTTCATGTTTCCCGGCTTGGGCGGCCCATTGGTCAGCTCACGCATCCGCCTGCTGCTAGCTCTGTCGATTTCGTTTCTGATGTTGCCGACTCTGGGGCCAACCCTGCCCTCGACCCCTCCGACACCCGGCTCAATGCTGGCACTGTTGGGAGGCGAGGTGATGATCGGCGTATTCATCGGCAGCGTGGTGACCTTTGTGATGGGCACACTCAATCTGGCGGGATCGATGATCGGTTATATGACCGGGCTGACCAATGCCTTCTCGTTCGATCCTATTTCCCAGCAGCAAAGCCAGTTGCTAACCGGCTTTCTTAGCAATGTCGGGATGTTGGCGGTGTTTTCGACCGATCTTCATCATCTGATGTTCCGAGCGGTGATCGAATCCTACGACTTATTCCAGCCAGGGCAGACGCTGCCGCTTGGCGACTTTTCCGAAACCCTGTCGCACTTGCTGACCGAGACGTTCCGCATCGGGCTGCAATTTTCGGCACCGTTGATCGTGTTCGGGCTGGTGTTTTATACCGGCCTCGGGCTGCTGTCGCGGCTGGTGCCGCAGATGCAGGTGTTCTTCGTCGCGATGCCGATTCAGATGCTGATCGGCATGGCGGTGTTCATGGCCAGCCTATCGACAGTGATCGCACTGTTCCTGCGGCTGTTCGAGAATACCCTGATCCCCTACCTGCCGCCGGGATGATGCGATGGCCGAAGAGTCCGAGGACAAATCCGAGCAACCAACAGACCGAAAACTCGACAATGCCCGCAAGGAAGGGCAAGTCGCAACGTCGATCGAAGTCCGCACCTGGGCCGGACTGATGGGAACATTGGTGGTGGTGGCTTTGATCTCCTCGCCGCTGTCCCGCGACCTCAACGCCCTGCTGTTGCCGTTCATCGAGCGCCCCCACGCCTTCGACATGAGTCCAAGCGGGATCGGGCGCACCCTGACCGATCTCACCTTCGACACGCTACAGATTCTGCTCATGCCTTTGGCTTTGCTGCTGATCGCCGGTGTCGTTTCGGTGGTGGCGCAAAACGGGCTGATGTTTGTCCCCAAAAGGATCGCGCCCGATTTCAAAAAAATCAGTCCGATAAAGGGTCTCACCAGATTGTTCTCGATGAACAATCTGGTCGAGTTCCTAAAGTCTTTGTTCAAGGTCAGCACGGTAGGAATCGTGGTATTCCTGGTGCTAAGAGGGCGCATGGACGAATATGTCGGATTGGCGGCCGTGGACCTACCGACGATTCTCGATTATCTGCGCAGCCAGATTTTGCACATGCTGATCATTGCGATGCTGCTGGTGACCGTCCTGGCCGCAGCAGACTGGGCCTATCAGCGCTGGACCTTCACGCAGAAAATGAAGATGTCCAAGCAGGAGGTCAAAGACGAGCACAAGCAGACCGAAGGCGACCCGATGATCAAGGGACGCCTGCGCAACCTTCGAATGCAACGGGCCAGATCACGGATGATGGCGGCAGTACCCGATGCCGACGTTGTGGTAACCAACCCGACCCACTTCGCGGTCGCGCTGAAATACGACATGGAAACGATGGGAGCACCCCGGCTGGTAGCGAAGGGCGCCGATCTGATCGCCAAGCGCATCCGCGAGGTGGCCGAGGAGAACGAAATCCCGCTGGTCGAGAACCCGCCACTGGCTCGCGCCCTGTTCGCCACGGTCGATATTGACGAGGAAATACCTCCCGAGCATTACAAAGCGGTCGCCGAGGTGATCGGCTATGTCATGAAACTGAAGGGCCGTCTTGCGCACTGACGATTCCCCCGTACCCGCGTCGTCTCCTCCGCCTGCCGCTGGCCGGTTGGCGCGTTGGTGGTCGCGCCTGACCCGCCGCCGCCCCACTCCCGCCCGGCTTGCCGCCGCTCTGGCCGCCGCTCTGGAGGAGGACGGCCGCGCCGTGCTGGTGGTCGGCGCGGATGGCAAGGAATTGTTCCGTAACCGCGCCGGGCACCGCTTGTTGGGGGGGGCTGCAGATCCTCTGGCGACGCTCAAGAGGCGGGCCGGGGGGGACGAACGAGCCAGCGCCGGGCTGGAACGGTTGGAGGTCGCCGCCCGCCTCGGTGCGCCACGCCGTGCCGAGATCGGGCTACCTCAACCGATGGGCCGACGCGAATGGCTGGCGCTGGAGGTCCGACCGGGCGATAGTCCCGGCGGGCTGATCTGGATCGCCGAAGACGTCAGCGGGCGGCGCGCGATTGTCGAAACGCTGCGGCGCGAGAACGAGCGACTGTCCGACTTCGTAGATTACCTGCCGGTAGGATGCTACTCGGCCGATGCGAACGGAACCGTCCGCTATGTCAATCAGCGGCTGGCCGACTGGCTGGGCCGCACCGACGAGAAGCTGGTCGGCCACTCTCTGGACGATCTTTTGGGTTCCACCCCCAACCCCGAAGAAGAGCGGTCCGACCTCCGCTTCAAGGGGCGCAGCGGGGAAGTGTTCCAGGGGATGATCGCCCATTCGGTGTTCGACGAAGGCGGCGAGATGTTCACCCGGTCGGTAGTGGTGCGCGACCCGTTGCCGGAACAGCATCTGGAGCGGGCGGTACGGGCCGCCGAACGCCGCTTCCGCTGGTTGTTCGACGACGCTCCGGTCGGCATCGCTCTGGTCGATCCCGACGGCACCCTGTCGGGCTGCAATCTGGCGCTTCAGGCAATGCTGGGAATCGACCGCAACGACATGATCGGCCACCCTATCGCCGATCTGATCGCCGAGGAAAGCCGCGCCGGGGCAGTCGATCAATTGGGCCGGGTGATGCAGGGATCGCTGCCCGGCACTCATCTTGACGTCCGGCTGGCGGGAAAGCGGGCCCCGATCGCCCAATTGTTTGTCAGTCCCTCGCACGAGGACAACGACATCAACGGCCTGGTGATCCACTTCATCGATGCGACCGAGCAACGCAATCTTGAGCTTCAATTTGCCCAAAGCCAGAAAATGCAGGCAATGGGACAGCTGGCCGGAGGGGTGGCGCACGATTTCAATAATCTGCTGACGGCGATGATCGGCTTTTGCGATCTGCTGCTGCAACGCCACGGCGTTGGCGACCCCAGCTTCGCCGACATCATGCAGGTCAAACAAAACGCCAACCGCGCCGCCGCACTGGTGCGCCAATTGCTGGCATTCTCCCGCCGTCAGGCGTTGCAACCTCGACGCTTGGCGGTCACCGACGCCCTGGCCGACCTCTCGACGCTGCTGCGCCGCCTGTTGGGCGAAACCATAGAATTGAAGATGATCCACGGCCGCGCCCTGGGATTGATCCGGGTCGATCCCGGCCAGTTCGATCAGGTCATCATCAATCTGGCGGTCAATGCCCGCGACGCGATGCCGGGCGGCGGCACCCTGACCATCCGCACCAACGCGGTTCTGGTCGATCAGCCGGTCCAGCGTGGACCGGAATTGATGCCCCCCGGCGATTACGTCCTGATCGAGATTGCCGACACCGGCACCGGCATCGGCCGCGACACCCTGCCCCGCATCTTCGAACCGTTCTTTTCGACCAAGGAAATCGGGGCGGGAACCGGGCTTGGCCTGTCCACGGTCTATGGCATCGTGCGCCAGACCGATGGCTTCATCTTCGTCAACAGCGAGCCGGGCCAAGGCGCGACGTTCTCGATTTATCTGCCGCGAATCGACGGCGAGCCCGCAGCGGAGAGCGCGGTTGAACCCCGCCGCGTCATCGCCGAGGAATCCCCGTCTCCGACCGACCTGACCGGCAGTGGCACAATTCTGTTGGCCGAGGACGAGGACGCAGTTCGCCTGTTCGGAGCGCGGGCGTTGCGCAACAAGGGCTATACCGTAATCGAGGCTCGCTCGGGCGAACAGGCGGCGGAATTTCTGCGCGGGCCGAATCCGATCGATCTGCTGATCTCGGACGTGGTGATGCCGGGCATGGACGGAGTCACTCTGGCTGGCTTGGCCCGAACCGAGCGCCCCCAAGTGCGGGTGATCTTGATTTCCGGCTATTCCGAGGATGTGGCGCGCGACGGCATCGGCCCAGACGCCGGATTCGCCTTCCTGCCGAAACCGTTCTCGCTGGCCCAATTGGCGGGCGCAGTGAAGCAAGCCCTTACCGATCGCAATACCGAAAGGTAATAATTTCCCAGGCCAGCTGGTTGACGAACGGAGTTAGCGACCACATCATGAGTATGTTCCCTTGCTTCGTCCGTCGGGGAACCGCGGGCTGTCGATAGACAGACACCCCCGTCCCGTGCGGCGAGAGCAAGTGGATAGACTCATGACGAATGATCGCAAGTTGTTCACCGCCGAAATCAAGAAGCTCCAGCAGCGCGGCGACGGCACGGCCTCCCCTCTCTCCGGCGAGGTGATGAAGGCGATCCGAGACCTGAAAGACGACCTGAAAGGACTGGAAGCCCTGATCCGCCACGGAGAGCTTCCGGCCAACGCCGGGCCGCCGCCCGTTGACGAGACGATCCCGCAAAAGGCCGCCGAAGTCTCGATGCTAAAAACGGAATTGCGCGCCCTTGCCGTCTGCATCGAACACACGAAGGCCGAGATTGCGGCGCTGAAGCCCAAGGATGCCGATGAAGACCGACTGATCTCGGTCACCTTCGAACTCGACGCAATCGTTTCCTCGACCGAGCGAGCCACCGAGCAAATCCTGGAAGCGGCGGAACGGATCGAATCGATCGGCCGCGAGATCCAGGCCCACGCCACCGACGCCTATGTCAGCCGTCTGGTCGAGGATGTCAGCGACACCATCAGCACCATCTTCGAGGCCTGCAATTTCCAGGATATTACCGGCCAGCGCATCACTAAGGTCGTCAAAACCCTGAAATATGTCGAAGCCAGAATCAACGCGATGATCGATATTTGGGGGCCGGACAATATCGCCGACGTTTCACCAAAGATATTCGAAGAACATCGTGACGACGATTCGAAACTGTTGAACGGGCCGCAGCTTGAGAACAAGGGCATCAGCCAGGACGAAATCGACAAGCTGTTCGGATAAGAGCGGGAGGGAAACACCCTCACACCTTGCTCCCGCCCACCGTTTTCCGTCTCGCCCGCCCTCTCTGGGAGAAGGGCGTGGCCAGGAACGCCAACAATGTGACTTTTCCTCGTGATCGCCCCGTGACAGCGGCAGCGGCCCGGTTTATGGTGCCGCCCGCGCCAGACGGCTGGACGGTCGCTCTTCGGGCTTTGCCCGGAGGGAGGAAAGTCCGGGCTCCACGGAAACACGGTGCCGGATAACGTCCGGCGGGGGCGACCCCAGGGAAAGTGCCACAGAAAGCAAACCGCCCGTCCCCCGTTCTCGGGCGGCGGGTAAGGGTGAAAGGGTGCGGTAAGAGCGCACCGCGCCCCC
Organism: Magnetospirillum molischianum DSM 120; assembly: GCF_000294655.1. Classification (GTDB taxonomy): domain Bacteria; phylum Pseudomonadota; class Alphaproteobacteria; order Rhodospirillales; family Magnetospirillaceae; genus Phaeospirillum; species Phaeospirillum molischianum. The sequence goes on along the minus strand of NZ_CAHP01000001.1, from coordinate 89,257 downwards.
GGTAACGGGGGCGGCACGGTAAACCCCACCGGGAGCAAGACCAAATAGGGGCGGCACCCGTCCTTCCTCGGAAGGACGAAGCGCGTTTCCGCGCCGCCGCCCGGGTCGGTCGCGAGAGGCGTCCGGTAACGGGCGTCCCAGAGGAATGGCCGTCCACCCCCGGTACCATGGGAAACCATGCGATGGGGCGGACAGAACCCGGCTTACAGGCCGTCTGGCGCATAGAATTCCGCGTTCTCACCTCTGCGGAAGACCCACAATCCAAACGCCGGCCAACCGGCCCCTCATCAGGCATTCCCCCTACTTTTTATCGACCCGATACCCTACCCAAACCGCCTATCCACAGGCCGGGAAAGGCTAATAATCGGCCTAAATCATGCATTTACAGCAATTTCTTGCAGTACTTTACGAAAAAATTATGCACAACTTGTCATGACACGCGAAGTGAGACCTCATTACTATTTGATTCCATTGACGCCCATGTCATCCCATGATATCCCATCAGTACCCACTCGGCCACACCAGTGGAGTCGTGCGCCGAAACGCTACGGGCAATCAGGGCGAGATCTACGCCCATCTGTTTTCGGGCAATCTCAGGACAAGGCGGACGAGGATGGCTCTGTTCCTCTCCACATTCGTCAATAAAGTCGATCGTAAGGGCCGCGTCTCGGTCCCAGCACCGTTTCGGTCCGCCCTGGCGTCGCTGCCCTTCCAGGGGATTGTAACCTACCGCTCGTTCACCCAGTCCTGCGCCGAGGGCTGCGGCATCGACTTCATGGAACGGCTGTCGGACAGCGCTGAAAGCCTGGACTTGTTCAGCCCGGAGCAGGAGGAACTGAGCGCCCTGATCTTCGCCGATGCTCGCCAGCTCGGCTGGGATGCCGAAGGGCGTATCCTGTTGCCCGAAGATGTAATCGCCCACGCCGGACTGGATGAAACCGCCGCCTTTGTCGGCAAGGGACGAACCTTCCAGATCTGGCGCCCCGAAACCTATCGAGAGATCGAGGCCGATATTCGCGCCCGCGCCCTGAAGAACCGCCCGACCCTGCCGTTGCGCCCCCGCACCGCCCCCGGAGACCAATCGTGAGTGCCGCCCCCCATCTTCCCGTCCTGCTGACCGAAGTAATCGCCGCGATGGAGCCGCACGATGGCGGTCGCTATCTCGACGGAACATTCGGTGCCGGGGGGTATAGCCGGGCGATCCTGACCGCCGCGTCGGGCTGCCGCCTGACCGGGCTGGACCGCGACCCCACCGCCGCCGTGCGAGGACGGGATCTGACGGCCGAATATCCCGACCGGTTTACCTTCCTCGCCGGTCGATTCGGCGAGATGGCTTCGCTGCTGGGCGAGGATGGCTCAGGCGGACTGGACGGCATCGTGCTTGATATCGGAGTGTCGTCGATGCAGATCGACGAGGCCGAACGGGGCTTTTCCTTCTCGAAGGACGGGCCGCTCGACATGCGGATGGAGCGTGCCGGTCCCGACGCCGCCGATATCGTCAACACGACGCCCGAAGCCGATCTGGCCAACATCCTCTATCGCTATGGCGAAGAACGGCTGTCACGTCGGATCGCCCGCGCCATTGTCGAAGCCCGCAAGGTCCAGCCTTTCAGCCGCACCGGGGAACTGGCGACACTGGTGCGCAAGGTGGTACCGCGTCATCCCGACGGCATCGATCCGGCGACCCGCACTTTTCAGGCCCTGCGCATTGCCGTCAATGACGAACTGGGCGAATTGGAGCGTGGGCTGGCCGCCGCCGAAACCCTGCTGGCTCCCGGCGGGCGGCTGGTGGTGGTGACGTTTCACTCGTTGGAAGACCGGATCGTCAAGGACTTCCTGCGCGAGCGTTCGGGCGCGGCGGCCCTGCCGTCGCGCCATCTTCCCCATGGCGGAGTCGGGCCGCGCCCCAGCTTCGCCCTGACCCAACGCCGCGCCGTCCGCCCCGGCGAGGACGAGTTGGACCGCAATCCCCGCGCCCGATCGGCGCGGCTGCGCGCCGCCGTCCGCACCGAAGCGCCAGCATGGCATCAGACCACCGGGAGGGCAGCATGAAACGCGGCATCCTCGGAACCGTCCTGTGGATCGGACTGGCGGCCTGCATCGGCGTCGGATTGTTCTTGATCAAGCATGAAGTCAAGGATCAGGAACGCCGCCTGAACGCGCTGAACACCGAAATCCGCAGCAATCAGGAAAGCGTCCACGTCCTGCGCGCCGAATGGGCCTATCTCAACGATCCGACCCGCCTCCGCGCCCTGGCGGAACGCCATCTCGGCATGCGTCCGGTCCAACCGACGCAGATGGCATCGCTTGATGTCGTGTTGCGCGACGGCTTGCCCGCCCCGGTAACAAAGGTCGCTGACAGCCGGGCCAAGCCCGCCGCCGCCAAGACAGGTCCGACGTTGGTCCGTACCGCCGCCAGCCGTCCGGCCGAACGGCCCGCGCCGCGTCCGATCCCGGCGGCGCCCCCGCCACAGCCTCGTGCCGAGCCGGTTCTGGCCCGCGCCGAGCCGGTCGTCACGGCCCCCCCTCCTCCTCTCCCGGCAAGCCCTTCCCTCACGACGGTACAACCCGCCCGTGGCGGCGGACACTCGATCGTCATCCGCTCGCCAGCCCTAGCTCAGGGCGATCCGGTCATCGACGGGGATACTCGATGAGATTGTTCCCATCGCGCCGCAGGCCCGGCTTTCACGCCGGCGACGATCTCCAGGCCGGGATCGCGGTTCGGCTCGACGGCGTGCGGAGCGAAGCTTTAGAAACAGGGCGGTCGCGTCTCATCGCGACCGCCCTGGCTTTCGTCGCGATATTCGGCGTAATCGTGGTGCGGCTGATCGACGTCTCGGTGCTGGATTACCAGTCGCCCCGCCAAAGCGGACCGGCCAAGGCCCGCACCGACGGTATCGAGATGGAGCGGGCGGACATTACCGACCGCAACGGGATTCTGCTGGCTTCGTCCCTGCCGACGGTTTCGCTGTTCGCCCGTCCTGATGACATTCGCGCCGCCCGCGTCGATGTCGAACAGGCGGCAGCCCGGCTGACCGAAATCCTGCCCGAGCTTGATGTCGCTGAAACCGCGGCGACGCTGTCCTCGTCGCGACAATTCATCTATCTGCGTCGCAACCTGACGCCGCGCCAGCATCAGGACGTCAACGCGCTGGGCATTCCCGGCCTGCAATTCGAAAAAGGCGAAAGCCGGGTCTATCCACACGGCAGCCTGCTCGCCCATGTCGTCGGAATGACCGATATCGACAATAGTGGCATCGCCGGGATCGAAAAGCATTTCGAGCGGACGTTGCGGGAAAGCCGTGAGCCGCTGATGCTGTCGATCGACATCCGGGCCCAGACCATCGTCCGCGACGAACTGGCTCGCGCCGTTGCCGAGTTCAGGGCAATCGGCGCGACCGGAATGGTGATGGATGTCCACACCGGCGAATTGCTGGCCATGGTCAGCCTGCCCGATTTCGACCCCAACGATCCACCGCCAGGAACCGATCCCGCTTTGTTCAACCGCGCCACCAAGGGCGCCTACGAAATGGGTTCGACCTTCAAACTGTTTAACACCGCCGTCGCGTTGGAAAGCGGTCGGATCAATATCAACAGCAGTTTCGATGCGACTAAGCCGCTGGTCTTCGCTGGCCACGTCATCCACGACGATCACGCCCAGAACCGCTGGATGAGCGTCCCGGAAATTCTGATCCATTCCTCGAATATTGGCTCGGCGCGGATGGCGCTTGAGGTCGGCACCGAGACTCAGCGGGCGTTCATGGCCCGTATCGGCATGTTGGCCCCCCCGGCCATCGAACTGCCCGAGGTCGGCGCGCCACTGGTTCCCAATCCCTGGCGGGAAATCAACACGATCACAATCTCTTTCGGTCACGGTCTGTCGGTGACGCCGCTGCAATTGCTGGCCGGAACCGCCGCCCTGGTCAATGGCGGCGAATACCGCAACCCTACCCTGGTCGCCCACGCTCCCGACCAGGAAATCCCCGGTGTCCGGGTCGTCAGGCCCAAGACCTCGGCCCAGATTCGCGACCTGATGCGGATGGTGGTCACCGTGGGAACCGGCAAGAAAGCCGACGTACCCGGTTATGAAGTCGGCGGCAAGACCGGAACCGCCGAAAAGGTCGGCCATGGCGGCTATCGCCGCAAAGCGGTGCTGGCCTCGTTCATCGCCGCCTTTCCGATGGACGATCCCCGCTACGTCGTCCTGGTCATGGTCGATGAGCCCCAGGGGACAAAGGAAACCTTTGGATTCATCGCCGCCGGTTGGACCGCCGCCCCACCGACCGGTCGGATTATCGCCCAGATCGCTCCGCTGCTGGGGCTGATGCCCAAGCCACCCACACCGCCCCAACCGGTCGCTGAACGCAACCGCGACGGGCGTCCTGCCACCGCCACGAGCCAGACGGGAGGGCACGACGTTGCCGCGTTTGACTGACCTGTTGCCCGGCCATTCAGGCCCCGATCCGATCATCACCGGACTAACCGCCGATTCAAGGCAGGTTCGGCCCGGCTTTTTGTTCGCCGCCTTGCCCGGCACCCGCACCGATGGCCGCGCCTTTATCCCCGCCGCTCTGGCCGCCGGAGCCGTGGCGATCCTGGTTCCCGATGGCACCGTCCCCGAGGGAGTGCCCGACTCGGTCGCACTGATCCAGGCCCCCCATCCGCGCCGTCGGCTGGCGCTGCTGGCCACCGCCTTCGCCGGTCCCCAGCCCGAAACGATGGTCGCGGTAACCGGCACCAACGGCAAAACCTCGACCGCCTGGTTCTTCCGTCGGATCATGGGGACGCTGGGCCACCGGGCCGCCACCATCGGCACGTTGGGAGTGATCGCCGAGGGCTGGGACAATCAGGGTGGACTGACCACCCCCGATCCCGTGGCGTTGCACACAATCCTGGCTCAATTGGCCAAGATGGGCATCACCCACGCCAGCCTTGAAGCGTCGAGCCACGGACTCGATCAGGAACGGTTGGACGGAGTGGCGCTGAAAGCCGCCGCCTTCACCAACCTGACCCGCGACCATCTCGACTATCACCACGACATGGAAACCTACGCCGCGGCAAAACGGCGATTGTTTAGCGAACTGCTGCCTGATGACGGCGTTGCGGTCATCGACATGGACTGCGACTGGTCGCCCTATTTCGCCAAGGCTGCCACGGAACACGGCCATCGCCTGATTACCACCGGAGCCGCCGGAAGCGATATCCGCCTGATCGAAGCCCGGCCAACGCCGTCCGGGCAGGATCTGCGCCTGACCCTGTTCGGTCGCGATGTCTCGGTTGCCCTGCCTCTCGCAGGACGGTTCCAGGCCCACAACGCCCTGTCGGCACTGGGGCTGGCGATTGCGATTGGCGAGGATGCCGACCGCGCCCTGGCGGCTTTGCAAAGCCTCGATGGCGTTCCCGGACGGCTGCAACGGGTCGCCGAACGCACGAATGGCGCGACGATCTTTGTCGATTACGCCCATACTCCCGACGCGCTGGAGACCGTATTGCGGGCGTTAAAGCCCCACGCATCCGGGCGATTGGTGGCCCTGTTCGGCTGTGGCGGCAACCGCGATCCGGGCAAGCGCGGCCTGATGGGGTCGATCGCCGGGCGACTGGCCGACGCCGCGATCATCACCGACGACAATCCACGCGGCGAATATCCCGCCGCGATCCGCGCCGCGATCCTGGGCAGTTGCCTGGGCGGCATTGAGATCGGCGACCGCCATGCCGCGATCCGCACCGCAATCGCCGGACTGGGCCAGGGTGACGTGTTGGTAATCGCGGGCAAGGGGCACGAAACCGGCCAGATCGTCGGCGATACCGTGCTGCCGTTCGACGATGCCGCCGAAGCCCGCGCTGCCGTCGCCGCCGCCGATGGGAATACGAACGGCGATACAACACTCTGGACCGCCGCCGAGGCTGCCGCCGCCACCTCCGGCACCCTATCCGGCCGCCCCTGGAATGCTCTGGGCGTTTCAATCGATAGCCGCTCGATCCGCCCCGGCGACCTGTTCGTCGCGCTGGCCGGTCCCAATCACGACGGCCATGACCATGTTGCCGCCGCTCTGGCCGCCGGAGCCGCCTGCGCCATGGTTGCACACCGCCCCGAAGGTGTGGGCGAGGACGCGCCGCTGTTGCTGGTTGCCGATACCACTGCCGCTTTATCGGCATTGGCGCGCGCCGCCCGTGCACGCTCGAAGGCTCGGATCGCCGCAATCACCGGCAGCGTCGGCAAAACCGGAACCAAGGAAATGCTGGGTCTGGCCTTGGCCGAACAGGGACCGACCCACACTACCGCCGGCAATCTCAACAATCATTATGGCGTACCGTTGTCGCTGGCCCGGTTGCCCCGCGATGCCGCTTTTGCCGTGTTCGAACTGGGGATGAATCATCCGGGCGAGTTGACCCCGCTCTCGGCGCTGGTTCGTCCCCATGTCGCGATCATCACCGCCGTGGAGGCGGTCCATCTCGAATTCTTCGCCTCGGTCGAAGAAATCGCCGACGCCAAGGCTGAAATTCTGAGCGGGCTGGAGCCGGATGGGATCGCGGTGCTGCCGCGCGACAACCGCCACTTCCACCGTCTGGCCGGAGCCGCCGCGATCCTGGGACACAAAACCCGATCGTTCGGCAACCATATCGACGCCACCGCCCGCCTGCTCGATTGCGGCATCGATCCCGGTTCGACTGCGGTGTTCGCCCTGGTCGGCGACCGGGCGATGGCATATCGGGTCGGGGTTCCCGGCCAGCATTGGGCGGTCAATTCTCTGGCGGTATTGCTGGCCGTCGAGGCGTTGGGAGCCGACCCGATCCAGGCGGCGCGAGCGCTGGGCGCGATGACCGCCCCCAAAGGACGAGGCCAACGCAAACGGCTGCCGTTCGACGGCGGCAATATCGAACTGATCGATGAAAGCTATAACGCTTCGCCGGTATCGATGGCAGCGGCAATCGCGACCCTGGCCTCGTCACGCCCGGCCAAGGGCGCGCGGCGGATCGCGGTTCTGGGCGACATGCTGGAATTGGGTGAAGACTCGCCGGCTTTGCATGCCGGCCTTGCGGAACCAATCGAGACCTGGGGCATCGATCTGGTGTACACCGCCGGGCCACTGATGAGTCATTTGCATCGTGCGCTCGACGCCTCGCGTCGCGGCGGCCATGCCGATTCGGCGGATGCGGTGGCACCACTGGTTCTTGCGGGCTTGCGCCCCGGCGATGTGGTGATGGTCAAAGGTTCTGCGGGAAGCCGCATGAGCCGTGTCGTTCAAGCTCTGACGGAAAGGGTGCCAGGGCAAGATGCTATATAATTTTTTATATCCCCTGGCAGACCAGATTGCGGTCTTCAATCTGTTCAAGTACATCACGTTTCGCACGGTCTGCGCTACGCTGACCGCGCTGATCGTCTCGTTCATGCTGGCGCCGCGCCTGATCGTCTGGCTGCGCACATGGCAAAAACAGGGCCAGCCGATCCGCGCCGATGGACCGGAAAGTCACCTGTTGACCAAGAAGGGCACGCCGACGATGGGCGGCCTGCTGATCCTGATCGCACTGTCGGTTTCGACGCTGCTGTGGGCCGATCTGCGCTCGCCCAACGTTTGGATCGTGATGCTGGTGACCCTGGGCTATGGCCTGATCGGCTTTCTCGACGATTACCTCAAGATCTCGAAGAAGAACCCGAAGGGTCTCCCCGGTCGCATGAAGCTTTTGGGCGAGATCGCAATCGCTCTAATCGCCGCCTATTGGGTCTTCACCCTTCAGCGCGAACCGTTGGCGGGCGCGCTGGCGGTACCGTTCTTCAAGATGATGCTGGTTCAGTTGTCATGGTTCTATCTTCCCTTCGCCGTGTTCGTGGTGGTGGGGGCCGGTAACGCCGTCAACCTGACCGACGGATTGGACGGACTGGCGATCGTGCCGGTGATGATCGCCGCCGGAGTCTTCGCGGTGATCTCCTATCTGGTCGGCCACGCCGTCTTCTCCAATTACCTGCAAATCCACTACGTCCCCGGTTCGGGCGAACTGGCGGTGTTCTGTGGGGCGCTGGTCGGGGCCGGTCTGGGGTTCCTGTGGTTCAACGCTCCGCCCGCGATGGTGTTCATGGGTGACACCGGATCGCTGGCTCTGGGCGGCGCGCTGGGCGCGGTGGCGCTGGTGACCAAGCACGAACTGGTTCTCGGCATCGTCGGCGGTCTGTTCGTGCTGGAAACGGTTTCGGTGATTGTCCAGGTCACGTCGTACAAGCTGACCGGAAAGCGCGTCTTCCGCATGGCACCGCTGCACCATCATTTCGAAAAGAAGGGCTGGGCCGAGCCAACAGTGGTGATCCGCTTCTGGATCATCGCCACCATCCTGGGGTTGGCCGGACTATCGACGTTGAAGTTGCGATGAGGCGAGGATGATCGGGGTCACCTTCCTGAAGGGTAAGAGCGTCGCGGTGATGGGGCTGGGGAAATCCGGCACCGCCACCGCGCGCGCGCTTTTGGCTGGCGGAGCAATGTTGCGGGCCTGGGACGACGACGCAGCCACCCGGAGCAGCGCCGCCGCCAGCGGCATTCCGGTCGTCGATCCGCTTCAGAACGGCCACGTCGCCGCCGATCTGGTGGTGTGGAGCCCCGGCATCCCCCACACCCACCCCAAGCCGCACCCCCTGGCCCAGGCCGCCCGCGCCGCCGGAATTCCGGTCGTGTGCGACGTCGCCCTGCTGGCCCGCGCTCGCCCCGACGCCCGTTTTGTCGCCGTTAGCGGCACGAATGGTAAATCGACTACTACCACCCTTCTGGCGCATTTGCTGGCTCAGTCCGGACGACCGACCGCCGCCGGAGGCAATCTCGGCACCGCCGCACTGGATCTTGCCGATCTGCCCGAAGGGGGCAGCATCGTTCTGGAACTGTCGTCCTATCAGCTTGAGCTGTCCGATGGACTGGGCCTGAAGGCGGCGGCGCTGCTCAACATCACGCCCGACCATCTTGGCCGACATGGCGGAATGGAAGGCTATATCGCCGCCAAGCGGAAGCTGTTCGATTATCTGGTTCCTGGCGGGACGGCTGTGGTCGCCGTCGATGACGAGCCTTGCCGGGCCATTGCCGACGAACTGGCCGGACGAGGAATGCGAGTGGTGCGGATTTCGGTCCTTGCCGCGCTGGCTCAGGGCGTGTCGGCCCCCGATGGCGTGTTGCTCGACAATGGTGTGCCGGTGGCCGATCTGCGCCGCTTTCCCCGTCTGCCCGGCCGCCATAACTGGCAGAACGTCTGTGCCGCCTATGCCGTCGCACGCGCCGAAGGGGTTTCGCCCGATGCCGCCATCGCCGCGCTGGCAACCTATCCCGGTCTGGCCCATCGTCAGGAACTGGTGGCCGAACTCAACGACGTCGCCTGGATCAACGATTCCAAGGCGACGAACGCCGATGCCACCGAAAAGGCTTTGGTCTGTCACGAATCGATCCACTGGATCGTCGGCGGACGTCCCAAGGAAGGCGGTATCGACGCCCTCGCCCCCTATTTCCCGCGCATCGCTCATGCCTATCTGATCGGCGAATCGACCGAGGCCTTCGTCCGCACCCTTGCGGGCAAGGTTCCCTATACCTGCTGCGGTGAATTGGGTGCCGCGGTCGAACTGGCCTGGCGTCAGGCCAAAGCGGGATCGGTGGTGCTGCTGTCGCCTGCCTGCGCCTCGTGGGATCAGTTCAAATCGTTCGAACATCGCGGCGACGTGTTCCGCGAAATGGTGATGGCCCTGACCGGGGAGAGAGCGACGTGACATCGGCACTCGCCCGCCTCGGATCGGCACCGAAGCGCAGCGATTGGCGCGTTAAGGGGCATAAATCATGAGCGTGACCTTCGGACGCACGGACACATCCGTTCTGGGCCGCTGGTGGTGGACGGTCGATCGCTGGACCATCGCCGCCCTGTTGCTGCTGATCGCGGTCGGCGCATTGCTGACGATGGCCGCCAGCCCGGCCGTGGCCGAGCGGATCGGGGCGCAAAGCTTCCACTTCGTCCGCCGCCAGTTCGTCTTCCTTGCCCCGGCGGTGATCCTGATGCTGGGGATTTCGCTGCTGACGCCAAAGCAGATCCGACGGACGGCGGTGATCGGGCTGCTGATCTCGCTGCTGCTGTTGGCGCTGGTGCCGCTGCTGGGAGCCGAGGTCAAGGGAGCGCGGCGCTGGCTGTCGCTGGGTGGCCTGTCGGTGCAGCCATCGGAATTCGTGAAACCGTTCTTCACCGTGGTCGCGGGGTGGATGTTCGCCTCGGCCCGATTGGAGCCGGGCTTTCCCGGCCGGATCATCGCCACCGGCCTGTTCGGCCTGACCGCGCTCTTGCTGCTGGTCCAGCCCGACGTGGGTCAAACCGTGATCCTGGCGTCAATCTGGGCGGTGCAGTTTTTCCTGGCCGGTCTGCCGCTGATTTGGCTGGCGGTGCTGGGAATGGCGGCCCCGGTCGGCGCGGTGGTGGCCTATCAGTTCTTTCCGCACGTCCAGTCACGGGTCGATCGTTTCCTCGACCCCTCGGCGGGCGACGCCTATCAGGTGACGACGGCATTGAGCGCCTTTCGCAATGGCGGGCTGTTCGGTCGCGGTCCCGGCGAAGGCAAGGTCAAGCTGGTTCTGCCCGACGCCCACACCGACTTCATCCTGGCGGTCGGCGGCGAGGAATTCGGCCTGTTGCTGTGCCTTTTAGTGGTAGCTCTGTTCGCCTTCATCGTCTTGCGCGGGTTAAGCCGCCTCGTCAAGGAAGACAATCTGTTCGTCGTGCTGGCAACAGCCGGCCTGCTGGTCCAGTTCGGAATGCAGGCGATCATCAACATGGCCTCGACGCTGCGGCTGATGCCCGCCAAGGGAATGACGTTGCCGTTCATCTCCTATGGCGGTTCATCGATGCTGGCGCTGGCGCTGGGAATGGGAATGGTGCTGGCGCTGACCCGCACCCGTTACGGCCGGGAAGGATTGGACGCATGAGTCCGACACAAGAGTTGATTGTCCTTGCCGCCGGCGGTACCGGCGGCCACGTCTTTCCCGCCGAAGCGCTGGCCGGGGTTTTGCTGGAGCGCGGCCACCGGCTGGCTCTGGTGACCGACCGCCGTGGCGAAGTCTATGGCGGAACCCTGGGACAGTTGGAAACCTATCGCATCCGGGCCGGGGGACTGGCCGGACGAGGACCGTTGGCCCGCTTGCGCGCCGTCGTCGAATTGGGACTGGGAATCGTCCAGGCCCGTTCGCTGCTGAAGCGGCTTAAGCCCGCGGTGGTGGTCGGCTTTGGCGGCTATGCCTCTGTGCCGGGAATGGTGGCGGCGACGATGGCCGGACTGCCCAGCGTACTGCACGAACAGAACGCGGTGTTGGGACGCGCCAACCGATTGCTGGCCAATCGTGTCGGCCGTATCGCCACCTCGTTTCCCGAAGTCTCGCATGTCGATCCTCGCCTGATCGAAAAGCTGGTCCATACCGGAATGCCGGTGCGGGCGGCGATCGCCGCATTGCGCGACACGCCCTATCCACCGCTGGACAATAGCGGGCCGATCCGGCTGCTGATCCTGGGCGGCAGTCAGGGGGCGCGGGTGCTATCCGAAGTCGTACCGGCCGCGCTGGCGCTGTTGCCCGAGGATCTGAAGCAGCGCCTTGACGTTGCGCAGCAATGCCGCCCCGAGGATCTGGAAGCGGTCGAGCGCGATTATCAGGCCAGCGGAGTCAAGGCGACCCTGCAAAGCTTCTTCGCCGATGCGCCCGAGCGGATGGCCGCCGCCCATCTGGTGATCGCACGCGCCGGAGCCTCGACTGTCGCTGAACTGACCGCGCTGGGACGCCCGGCGATCCTGGTGCCCTACCCTTACGCTATCGACGATCACCAGACCGCCAACGCTCACGCCGTCGAAGAACATGGCGGTGCGTGGCTGATGCCACAGGAAGGCTTTACTGCCGAAACACTGGCGGCCCGGCTGGTCGGGCTGATCCACTCTCCCGAAACCCTGGCCCGTACCGCCGATTGCGCTGCCCGCGCCGGTCGTGCCGATGCCGCTCAAAGTCTGGCCGACCTGGTGGTCGCCCAGATTCCGACCTATACGAGGAATTAGTTTCATGCGGACCATGCCGTTGTCCATCGGCACCATTCATTTCGTCGGAATCGGCGGCATCGGCATGTCCGGTATCGCCGAGATCCTGCACAATCTCGGCTATGCCGTGCAGGGCACCGATATCGCCGATAATTACAACGTCGAGCGCCTACGCAAGATGGGTATTCCCGTTCGGATCGGTCACAGCGCCGAGGCGCTGGGCGATGCCCGCGTCGTCGTGATCTCTTCGGCGGTCAAGCCCGACAATCCCGAGGTCGCCGCCGCCCGCGCTCGACTGGTTCCGGTCGTGCGCCGCGCCGAAATGCTGGCCGAACTGATGCGCCTCAAGAATGCGATCGCGATCGGCGGCACGCATGGCAAGACCACCACCACGTCGCTGATCGCGGCGATGCTGGAGGCGGCCCGGCTGGACCCCACCGTCATCAATGGCGGCATCATCAATGCCTATGGCACCAACGCCCGGCTGGGTGCCAGCGACTGGATGGTGGTCGAGGCCGACGAATCCGACGGCAGCTTCCTCAAGCTGCCCTCGACGGCAGTGGTCGTCACCAATATCGATCCCGAGCACATGGACCATTACGGCACCTTCGACCGGCTGCGCGAGGCCTTCCGCAGCTTTGTCGAAAGCATCCCGTTTTATGGCTTCGCCGCGCTGTGCATCGACCATCCCGAAGTCCAGACCCTGATCGCCCGCGTTCCCGACCGCAAGATCGTCACCTACGGCTTCTCGCCCCAGGCGATGGTCCGCGCCGTCAATGTCACGATCGGTACCGACGGCGCCCGCTATGACGTTGCCATCACCGATCGGGTTACCGGCCAGTCCCGCACCATCGCCGGGCTGCACCTGCCGATGTTCGGCGAACACAACGTACAAAACTCGCTGGCGGCAATTGCCGTTGCGGTCGAATTGGGGCTGCCCAACGACATCGTGCGCAAGGCGCTCGGCGGCTTCTCGGGGGTCAAGCGTCGTTTCACCCGCGTCGGCGAGGCGGGCGGTGTCACCGTCATCGACGATTACGGCCATCATCCGGTCGAGATCGCGGCGGTGCTGAAGGCGGCACGGAGCGCCAGCACCGGTCAGGTCATCGCGGTGGTGCAGCCGCACCGTTATTCGCGGCTGGAAAACCTGATGGCCGAGTTCTGCACCTGTTTCAACAACGCCGACACCGTGATCGTCGCCGATGTCTATGCCGCCGGAGAGGCTCCGATTCCCGGTATCGACCGCGACGCTCTGGTGCGGGCGCTACGCGAGCACGGCCACCGCAACGTCCTCGCGCTGTCCGAGCCGAAAGCCCTGGCCGAACTGGTCCATGGCGTGGCGCGGCCGGGCGACATGGTGGTGTGCCTGGGTGCAGGATCGATCACCAATTGGGCTCATGCCCTGCCCGCCGAACTGGCAAAGCTGACCCCCGCTTTGGCGGAGTTGGAGGACGGCGAATGATAGCCGCCAGCGCGTCCTCGGCCGATTGGCGTGCGGCCCTGCCGCCCCTGCGCGGACGGGTGACGCCGGACGCGCCGCTGGCTCCCTATACCTGGTTCCGTGTCGGTGGACCGGCCGAGCTGTTGTTCCGCCCCGCCGACGAAGAAGATCTGGCCGCGTTCCTGGCGGCGGTGCCGCCCGAGGTGCCCGTGACGGTAATCGGAGCCGGATCTAACCTGCTGATTCGCGATGGTGGTCTTCCCGGTGCGGTGATCAGACTTGGCCCTGCCTTCGCCGCAATCTCGTTGTATGAGGAATCGATTGAGGCCGGTGCCGGTGCGCTCGACCTCACCGTATCCCGCCATGCCGAAGCCGCCGGTCTGGGCGGGCTTGAGTTCCTGTCGGGAATCCCCGGCACCATCGGGGGCGCGGTACGGATGAACGCGGGCGCGTTCGGAGGCGAAATCAAGGACGTGATTGTATCGGCGCGGGTGCTGGAGCGATCTGGCCAGACTCAACTGCGTGATGCGGCAGAACTGGGACTCGGCTATCGACGCTCGTCCTTGAGCGAAAACGCGATCGTGCTCTCGGCCACCCTGTCGGCCCACCCCGACCAGCCCGCAGCGATCGCCGAGCGGATGGAGCGGATTCGTCTTGCCCGCGAAGCGTCACAGCCTTTGCGCGTGCGAACCGGCGGATCGACCTTCGCCAATCCGCCGGGCGAAAGCGCCTGGAAGCTGATCGACGCCGCTGGATGCCGGGGGCTGACCCACGGCGGAGCGCGGGTATCGGAAAAACATTGCAACTTCCTGATCAATCTCGGCGAAGCCACCGCCGCTGAGATCGAGGATCTGGGCGAAGAGGTTCGCCGCCGCGTCCTCGACAGCAGCGGAATCGAGCTGCATTGGGAAATTCGTCGGATCGGAGTAAGAGCATGAGCGCGACGCGGGTTTCCGTCCTGATGGGGGGCGCGTCGTCCGAACGCGAGGTATCGTTGCGGTCGGGACAAGCCGTCGGCGCGGCATTGGAACAGGCTGGCTACACCGTCACCCTGGTCGAGTGCGGCCACGATCCCGTCACGCTGATCCGGGATTTGCGCGAGTCGCGCCCCGATGTGGTGTTCAACGCCCTGCACGGCCGCTTTGGCGAAGATGGCTGCGTCCAGGGTATTTTGAACTTGCTGGGCGTGCCGTATACTCATTCCGGCCTGCTGGCCTCGGCGGCAGCGATGGACAAGGCGTTTGCCCGGCGAGTGTTCGCCGCCGCCGGTCTGCCGGTCGCCGAGGGGCAAGTCGTGCACCGGGGCGAGGCTCCGCCCGTGCCGCGTCCCTATGTCGTCAAGCCGTTGAACGAAGGCTCGTCGGTCGGCGTCCATATCGTCCACCAGAACAGCAATAACGACCCCCTGGCCGACTGGCCGTTCATGGGCGACGAGGTGCTGGTCGAAGCGTTTATTCCCGGCCGCGAACTAACCGTCGCGGTGATGGGCGACCGGGCGTTGGGTGTGCTTGAAATCACATCCGAGCATGGGTTTTATGACTACGATGCGAAGTACGCTCCCGGCGGTTCGCGCCACATCATGCCTGCGCCGCTGCCGCCCGAAGATACCGCCGAAGCCGGTCGGCTGGCCTTGGCGGCTCATCGGGCCTTGGGGTGCCGAGGGGTGTCACGGGCGGACCTTCGCTACGACGATACCCGACCGGGCGAAGCACCGCGGCTGGTGCTGCTCGAAGTCAACACGCAGCCGGGAATGACCGCAACCTCGCTGGTGCCCGATATAGCGGCCCATGTCGGGATTTCGTTTCCCGAACTGGTTCGCTGGATGGTGGAGAACGCCCAATGCGACGCATAAGCGCCGCCGACATCGTGATCACCCCCGACGACCGGCCGGGCAACCGGTCGAGCGAGCCGCCGCGCCCGCAGAAACAACCCCGCCAGCCGCAAACCGCCGCGCGTGGACGCCGCCGCGCCCAGCGCTTCCGATTCGATCTGACCCCGGTGCAGAAATTCGCTTCGATCGGGGTCGCGCTGACCGCCCTGTTCGTCGGCGGTGCGATGGTGTGGCAATCGGGATTTTTGCAAAAGGTCTGGCGCGACACCGGCGATTCGGTCCTGCACTTGACCGCCATGGCCGGATTCCGCACCACTGAAATCACCGTCGCCGGTCGCCGCCGCATTCCGACCGACCAGATTGTCGCGGCTTTGGGCGCGCGACATGGTGATCCGATTCTGGGGCTGGACATCGTTGCCGCCCGCGACCGGCTGGAGGCGTTGCCCGGCATCCGCGCCGCCGTGATCGAACGTCGCCTGCCCGGAAGCCTGCACCTTGTAATCGTTGAGCGCGAACCGGTTGCGTTGTGGCAATATGAAGGCGTCTACACCCTGGTCGACCGTGACGGCAAGGTGATCCCCGGCAGCATTGAGGGCTTCGAGGATCTCCCCCTCGTGGTTGGCGAAGGGGCCGGAGCGCGAGCCGACGAGTTGCTGACGATGCTGTCGTCCGCGCCCGACCTCGCGATGAGAGTCAAGGCGGCGACGCGGGTCGGTAATCGCCGCTGGAACCTGACCCTCGACGACATCCGCACCGGACTTGAGGTGCGGCTGCCCGAGGTCGAGCCGGAAGTGGCGTGGAACCGCCTCGCCGACTTGGAACGATCGAAGGGACTGGCCAGCCGTCCGCTGGCAATGATCGATATGCGCGTGCCCGACCGGTTGGTGCTGCGGCCCGGACGCGACCTGCCTCAAAGTGCGGAACGTCCGCCGCAGGCTCCGGCTGCCCAACCTTCCGCGCTCGGCTTGGGAAAGGAGGATTGACGTGGCTGTACGCAACGGACTGATCGCGGCGTTGGATGTCGGCACCACCAAGGTGTGCTGCTTCATCGCGCGCGTCCAGGACGACGGCACGCCGCGCATCGTCGGCATCGGCCATCAACTGGCGCGCGGAATGCGCAATGGCGCGGTGATCGACATGGAAGAACTGGAGACCTCGATCCGCGCTTCGGTTGATGCTGCCGAGGAAATGGCGGGCGAGCGGGTCCGCGCCGTGGTGGTCAACATCTCGGGCGGTCTGCCCGGCTCGGCCAACGTCAAGGTCGAGGTCGCGATGAACGGCCACCCGGTCAACGAGGCGGACATCCGCCGCATGCTTGATCACGGCCGCGCCCACCACGAAAGCCCCGACCGCGAGCTGATCCACGCCATTCCGGTCGATTACACCATCGACGGCAACGAAGGAATCAAGGATCCACGCGGAATGTTCGGCGACCGGCTGGGGGTGGCGATTCACGTCATCTCTGCCGCCATCGGTCCGGTGCGCAACCTTACCACCGTCGTCAACCGCTGCCACCTCGACATCGAGGCCCGCGTCGTCAGCCCCTATGCCGCCGGTCTGGCCTGCCTGGTCGATGACGAGAAGGATCTGGGCGTCACCTGCATCGACATGGGCGGCGGCACCACCTCGATCGCGGTGTTCCTGGCCGGACAATTGATTCATACCGACGTGATTCCGATCGGCGGAGCCCATGTCACCAGCGATATCGCCCGTGGCTTGTCAACTCCGGTGGTTCAGGCCGAACGGATGAAGACCTTGTACGGATCGGCGATCCCGACCCCGTCGGACGACCGCGAAATCCTCAAGGTGCCGCTGGTCGGCGAGGACGAAGACGGCGCCAGCAATCAGGTGCCGCGGTCGATGCTGATCCAGGTCATCCAGCCCCGACTGGAAGAAACATTTGAACTGGTTCGCACCCGGCTCGAACAGGGCGGGTTCGACAAGATGGCTGGCCGCCGGGTGGTTCTGACCGGCGGTGCCAGCCAGATGCAGGGCGCCCGCGACCTGGCCGGTCTGGTGCTCGACAAACAGGTACGTCTCGGGCGGCCCGTCGGGCTGCAAGGACTACCCGAAGCGACCGGAGGCCCTGCTTTCTCGGGCTGCGCCGGTCTGATTCGCTATGCGCTGGTCCACGTCCCCACTCCCAGCCGGGGACGACGGGCGGCGATCAGCGTCGGCGGCGGCGACGGCTCGGCCTGGGGCAGGCTGGGGGGCTGGTTGAAACGCAATTTTTGACCCGGACGAAATCTCATCATACGGCCGAGGGTGAAGCGGCCGAAACAGCGCGGAGGACCACACATGTTGACCTTTCTTCCCGGAGCCAATGAAGAACTAAAGCCTCGCATCACGGTCATCGGCGTGGGTGGCGCCGGTGGAAACGCGGTCAACAACATGATCCAGTCGCGGTTGGAAGGCGTCGAGTTCATCGTCGCCAACACCGACGCGCAGTCGCTGGGCCAGAGCCGCACCGAACGGCGAATTCAACTCGGCACTCAAGTCACCCAGGGGCTGGGCGCGGGATCGCGCCCCGACGTCGGCCGCGCCGCCGCTGAAGAAAGCATCGAGGACATCCTTACCCAGATCAACGGCACCAACATGGTGTTCATCACCGCCGGAATGGGCGGCGGCACGGGCACCGGCGCCGCGCCTGTGATCGCCCGCGCCGCGCGGGAACAGGGTATCCTGACCGTTGGCGTGGTGACCAAGCCCTTCCACTTCGAAGGCGCGCACCGGATGCGCACCGCCGAACAGGGCATTGAGGAGATGCAGCAATATGTCGATACGCTGATCATCATCCCCAACCAGAACCTGTTCCGCGTCGCCACCGAGCGCACGACCTTTGCCGACGCCTTCAAAATGGCTGACGACGTGCTGTATTCCGGCGTGCGCGGCGTCACCGACCTGATGATCATGCCCGGCCTGATCAACCTCGACTTCGCCGATATCCGCACGGTGATGAGCGAGATGGGTAAGGCTATGATGGGCACCGGCGAGGCCGAGGGCGACAAGCGCGCCATCGACGCCGCCGAGGCCGCGATCTCGAACCCGCTGCTTGACGACACCTCGATGAAGGGCGCGAAGGGCGTTCTTATCAACATCACCGGCGGCATGGACATGACCCTGTTCGAGGTCGATGAAGCCGCCAACCGCATCCGCGATGAAGTCGATCCCGAAGCCAATATCATTTTCGGCTCGACCTTCGACGAAAAGCTGAACGGCCAGATCCGCGTTTCGGTCGTCGCCACCGGCATCGCCAGCGAAGCGGCCGCCCAGCCCAAGCCGACGGTAATCTCGTTGGTCGGCACCCCGCCGCAACCCGCGGCCCGTCCCGCCATGCCCGCCGCGGCCCAGACCGCCCAGCCGCAGCCCGCATTCCGCCCGCCGCAAAAGATGGCCGTGCCGCAACCCCAGGCCGCAGCCCCCCCAAGCCGCGGCGCAGCGGGCAATGCGCGATTCTGAACTCGACCCGCGCCAAGCCGAGCCGGTGATGCGGGCCGAACCCGACATGCGCACCGAGCCCAGCCTCAACCGGCCGATGTCGGGACGCTATGCCGACGAGATGGAGCCGGACATGGGCAGCCTGCATCGGGCCGTGTCCGAGATTGCCGAAACCTCCATCAACCAGCCGCAGCAGCCCGCCCCGCACGCCGAACCGCATCGTGCCGGCAGCCTGCTCAACCGTCTGGTCAATCGCGGCCGCCACGCCATCTCCCCGGCTTCGGCTCCGGCACCCCGCGCCCCCGAGGCACCCGCGCCCCGGATGGAAGCCCGCCGCGAACCGACCGCGCCTCGTTCGGGTGAGGATCTCGACATTCCGGCGTTCCTGCGCCGTCAGGCGAATTAGACCTTTTGTTACCATTCGGGGGGCTTCGGCCCCCCTCCCGCGCTAACCTTGACGGGCCCGTCCGGATTGCCCGGCCGGGCCCTTTTTTTTCAAGATGTTAGCGGTGAAACAATCGGCAACAATGATTGATTTGAGGGCTCGACCCCGGACTGTTAGAAAAGGATCCTAGAGAACAAGTTCAGCACTGCCTCAGACACGTAAAATGAGGCAGATAAAACAAGAATAGGGGATCGCCCGTGAATCGGATCGTCAACGAACAGAATCTCGGCTTCGACACCCCGGCTTTCACCTCATCTGCATTTGGTTGCCCGCAGCGGACACTCAAAACCGCGATTGGCTGCACCGGCGTCGGTCTTCATTCCGGTTCGCGCGTTACTATGACGCTTCGTCCGGCCGCCCCCGACACTGGGATTTGCTTTCGCCGCGTCGATATTGCTGGCGGCGGCGGGATCGTCACCGCCAATTGGGCCACTGTCAACGACACCCGCCTCAACACCTGCCTGCGCAACAACGATGGCGTCGCTGTCGGGACTGTCGAGCACTTGATGGCCGCTCTGTCCGGGATGCAGATCGACAATTGCCTGATCGACATCAACGGCCCCGAAGTGCCGGTGATGGACGGATCGGCCGCCCCCTTCCTGTTCATGATCGAATGCGCTGGCACGCTGGAGCAATCGGCCCCGCGCCGCGCCATCAAAGTGCTGAAGCGTGTCACCGTCCGTAACGGCGACAAAGTTGCCTCGCTCTCTCCCGCGTCGTCTTTCTCGGTTCGGGTTGAGATCGATTTCGACAGCACGGCGATCGCCCGCCAGGAATTCTTCCTCGGCCTGTCCGAACGCAGCTTCAAAGCCGAAGTCGCCCGCGCTCGCACCTTCGGCTTCGAGCAGGAAGTGGCGATGCTGCGCGCCAACGGTCTGGCCCGTGGCGGCTCGCTTGACAATGCCGTTGTGATCGATAGCACCGGAACCAAGGTGCTCAACGATGACGGCCTGCGCTACGGAAACGAATTTGTCCGTCACAAGGTGTTGGACGCGGTTGGCGACCTTTACCTCGCTGGCGGCCCGATCCTCGGCCATTTCAGTGGCATTCGCACCGGCCACGCCATCAACAACCAGCTTCTTCGCCAGTTGTTCGCCGACAGTTCAGCTTATAGCTGGGTCGATCTCGCCGCCGTCCCGGTCGAGATCC
This sequence comes from Magnetospirillum molischianum DSM 120, assembly GCF_000294655.1. Classification (GTDB taxonomy): domain Bacteria; phylum Pseudomonadota; class Alphaproteobacteria; order Rhodospirillales; family Magnetospirillaceae; genus Phaeospirillum; species Phaeospirillum molischianum. The sequence continues at coordinate 68,931 of NZ_CAHP01000001.1, read as the reverse complement.
AGGCCCCCGAGCCGATGCGCGCGGTGGTCAACGGCTGAAGGAGACCACCCCACCCCCTCTCCTTTTGGGAGAGGGTGGCGCGAAGCGCTCGGTGAGGATTTAGGGCGGATAGGGCGAGTTAGAACCCAACGGTCCGGCTGGGACCAACACGCAGCGGAGAACGCTCCGGCGTTCCGTAAATCGGCCAGGATCCCGAGGCCACCGCTTCCAGCGAAGGCGAGGACTGGCCCAGTCGAGCCTGATAAACCCAATAGCTGGTCATAACCCGCTGAACGAACACACGGGTTTCGCGTGCAGGCAGGCTTTCGACGAACATCAAGGGATCCTCGCCATGACGAATCCCCTGAAGCCAGCGTCCCAAAGTACCGGGACCGGCATTATAGGCCGCCGCCATCATCATCAAATTGCCGTTGACCGGATCGTCGGACAGCAGCCGCGTGACATAACGCTGGCCCAGCCCAAGATTAACGGCGGGATCGGTCAACTGGTCGCGGACACGCAGACCGCCAACCGCCTGAGCCGTGGCAGGCATCAGCTGCATCAGACCGGCCGCACCGGAAGCGCTGCGTGCGTCGGGATTGAACGAGGATTCTTGGCGAACCAGGGCATAGACCAGGGCACGATCAACCTGCCAGCCACCTTGCGGCGTCCAGTCGGGCAGCGGATAGGCGGCGGCATCGTGCCGACGACCATTTTCACGCGGCAACACTCCGCCCAGACGGACGGTAAGGCCCGGCATTTTCGCCGCCTGAGCCAGAACCAGCATCGACTGACGCACCGCCTTACCGGCGGAGGGGTACAGCTTACGCAATTCTTCTTCGGCGTCCTCACGCTCGCCCAATTGGATCAGGGCCAAAGCGCGCCGCGCGGCCGGAACCCGCATCAGCATGTCGGCATCGCCCTCGGTAAAAGGCGGCAGTTCCCATGCATAGCTGACCGGGTAACCCAGCCAGGACCGGGCCAACAAACCGTAGAAGGTGCGCGGATAGCTCGCCGCGACTTCCATCCAGTGATTGACCGCCTCGGGGCGGCGGTTGACCAGATTGGCCCGCGCCGCCCAGAAGGCTCCTGCGGCGGTCAGCCAATCCTGATTCAGCCCGGACGTCGCGGTATCTTCGAAATAACGCCGGGCCTGATCGGCCTTGCCCGCGCGCCACAACGCCAACCCAGCGATCCAATGGGCGGCGGGAAGGACATCGCCCGACCGTTCGGCGGAAGCAGAGGCCAATTCGGCGGCGCGATCATCGCGGCCCCCGGCAAAATGATCGGAGGCGACCATCAGCCGCAGCCGATCCTGATCCAGCGCCGGAAGCGATCGGATCTCGGCCGAGGCCAGCATCGCCTCGGCTCGCGTCGAATCGCCGTCACGCAATATCTGACGCAGCCGGGTCTTGATCGCCCGGACACGGGGGGCGGATTCGTCGGTATCGAACGCCACCTCTTCCCACATCGCGCCATCGACATCGGTATCGATGCCGGTGCCGCGCAGCGCAGCGCGCTGAGGCGCACGCAGACCATGCCCGCCCTTGGTCGCGGTCGCAAGGCGGTAAATCGCCTCGGCCTGGGGCATCGCCGCATTCTCGGCCAGCCAGGCGCGCAATTCGGGAAGGTGCGACTTGGTTCCGGCGGCGAGCAATCGCCGCGCCTGAACATAGCCACGGAGCAGGTCGTCTTCGACCATGCCCATTTCGCGATCGGCAGCAGCCCAGTCGCCACGATCCTGCATCGCCAGAATCCGGCGATAGGTTTCAGCATCGGCCACGGACAAGGGCCGGGGCAAAGGGGCTACCCGTGCCTCACGCTGACCGCCGGGAAAAAGTGCGGCGGTCTGCGGGCCTTCGGCGGCAGCAACACGAACAGACCCGGCTTGGGAAAAATTCTGACGGGCCGGTTCGCCCGCCGATGCCGTGGACGTCGCAGCCAAAATCACCAGCATCGCTGCTGGGAGGAGCCTGTCGCGCAAGGCTGTTCTCCTCAGGTGGTTATCGACAATACCAATCGCGGTGAGCGGTTTTATAAATGAGTCGAGCCCCCCTGTGGAAGAAAAAAATACCCACGCCCCATAAGGAAAACAAATAAATCGTTTTTTATCAAAAACTTAACCAAAAAGAATCTCGCGTCGGCCCCATCTCATTAACACATAAAGATATCTTTATATGATGTTGCGTTCCGCCGACAGACCCGCTACACTGCGCACCAGCCTAAACACCCTTAATCCAGAGGAATCGCATGACCTCCTTCACCGATTACAAGGTCGCCGACATTGCGCTGGCCGCCTGGGGCCGCAAGGAACTGGACATCGCCGAAAGCGAGATGCCCGGCCTGATTGCCACCCGCGAGGAATACGGCCTGAGCCAGCCTCTGAAGGGTGCCCGCATCGCCGGTTCCCTGCATATGACGATCCAGACCGGCGTGCTGATCGAGACGCTGAAGGCGTTGGGTGCCGATGTCCGCTGGGCGTCCTGTAACATCTTCTCGACCCAGGACCACGCCGCCGCCGCGATCGCCGCCGCAGGCATCCCGGTGTTCGCCGTCAAGGGTGAGAGCCTGGAAGAATATTGGGACTACACCCATCGCATCTTCGAGTGGGCCGATGGCGGCTGCCCGAACATGATCCTCGACGATGGCGGCGACGCCACCCTGCTGATCCACCTCGGCATGCGCGCCGAGAAGGATGCCTCGGTGCTGTCCACCCCCACCTGCGAGGAAGAGGAATTCCTGTTCGCTTCGATCAAGAAGAAGCTGGCGGCCGATCCGACGTTCTATTCCCGCAACGGCGCCTCAATCCGTGGCGTGACCGAGGAAACCACCACCGGCGTCCACCGTCTCTACGAGATGGAAAAGAAGGGCACGCTGCTGTGGCCGGCGATCAACGTCAACGATTCGGTCACCAAGTCGAAGTTCGACAACAAGTATGGCTGCCGCGAATCGCTGGTTGACGGCATCCGCCGCGCCACCGACGTCATGCTGGCGGGCAAGGTTGCCGTTGTCGCCGGCTTCGGCGATGTCGGCAAGGGTTCGGCCGAGTCGCTGGCCAGCCAGGGCTGCCGCGTCATCGTCACCGAGATCGATCCGATCTGCGCGCTTCAGGCCTGCATGGAAGGCTATGAGGTCCAGACGATGGAACAGGCCGCGCCCCGCGGCGACATCTTCGTCACCACTACCGGCAATGTCGATGTCATCACCCTTGACCACATGCGGGCGATGAAGGACCGGGCGATCGTTTGCAACATCGGCCACTTCGACAGCGAAATTCAGATCGCCGCGCTGAAGAACTTCACCTGGAACAACATCAAGCCGCAGGTTGATGAGATTCAGTTCCCCGACGGCAAGCGTATCCTGCTGCTGGCCGAAGGCCGTCTGGTCAATCTGGGCTGCGCCACCGGCCATCCCAGCTTCGTGATGAGCGCGTCCTTCACCAATCAGGTTCTGGCCCAGATCGACATTTACGCCAATCCGGGCAAGTACGAGCGCAAGGTCTACGTCCTGCCGAAGCAGCTCGACGAGAAGGTTGCCTTGTTGCATCTGGCCAAGCTGGGCGCGTCCCTGACCACGCTCAACCAGAAGCAGGCCGATTATATCGGTGTTGGTGTCGAAGGCCCGTTCAAGCCCGAGGCTTACCGGTACTAAATCCCCGCATTCATCGCGGGTTCGGAAGGGACAGGGGGCACACCCCCCTGTCCCTTTTTTCTTGTCCGTTCAGATCTCGCCGACCTGGTTCAGAAAGCGGGTCACCACTCCGCGCAGGGCAACGGATTCATCGACCAGCGAACGGGCCGAGGCCAAAACCTGCTCCGCAGCCTGTCCGGTTTCCGCCGCCGCCTGACTCACCCCGCCAATCGTTGACGTCACCTGACGCGTTCCACTGGCGGCATGCTGGATATTACGGGCGATTTCCGCGGTCGCGGCGGATTGCTCCTCGACCGCCGACGCAATCGCCGCCGAAATCTGGTTGATATCATCGATCCGGGCGACAATGCTCGCGATCGCGGCAACGGCTTCCTTTGTCTTGGCTTGAACCGAACCGATCAGCCCCCCGATTTCGTCGGTGGCCCTGGCGGTCTGGGTGGCCAGATGCTTGACCTCATTGGCAACCACCGCAAAGCCTTTGCCGGCATCGCCCGCCCGCGCCGCCTCGATCGTCGCGTTCAGCGCCAACAGGTTGGTCTGCGATGCGATATCGTTGATCAGATTGACGACCGCGCCGATCTTCGCCGAACTGTCGGCCAGACTGCGCACCATGCCATTGGTGTGGTCGGCTTCTTCGGACGCAACCCTGGACGCGACACCGGATTGCTGAACCTGCCGCGCGATCTCACTGATCGACGCCGATAATTCCTCTGCCGCGCTGGCGACGGTCTGAACGCTCCCGGATGCTTCGTCGCTGGCGGCGGAGACAGTCAGGGCCTGACGCTTGGTCTGTTCGGCATTGGCCGACATCGTTTGCGCAACACCATTCATGTTGGCGGCGGCGTGAGCAACCGTATCAAGAACCCCCGTTACGGCCCGATTGAACTCCCGCGTCATGGCCTGAAGCGCCCTGCCCCGCTCCTCGCGCAGTTGGAACAACTCGGACAGATCGGACAGACAGACAAAGACCAGGGTTCGGCCCCCCTCCTTCGCCATGAAAAGGGTGACGGTGACCGGAAAATCGACGCCATCGGCACGGCGATGAAGCCATTCGAAGCGGTTAAAACCTTTTCGAATCGCCTCGGCGATATAAACCTGGGCCTTCTCGTCGGAACTTTCGCCATCGGATTGAACCGGCGGCGAAAGCTGCGCCGGAGTGGCGTTCAGCAACGAGACCTTATCGGCATAACCGAACATCTGCATCGCAGCATCGTTACACTCGACATAAATTCCATCGGCCATGACCAGGATGGCATCGGGAGTGCTGTCAAAAAATGTCCGCCGAATTGAGAGCCCGGCATCAGGGCGATTGCTCCAGAATTGAAAAGTCACAGCCAATCCCTATATCTATAGGTTTGTTAATGTGCATTAAAACTACCCTTTAGCTGTAGCACGACCCGATAACAGTCCCGAATTGAAAATTAACTGATCTTACAAAAAGAAGTTCGGGAATTATTTAGAATAAATCCAACATATTTCAGAAAATAAACAATAAATATCATTAATTTCTATTTATGGATAACAGGGCTGCAATAAATCTCCAATTGCGTGTCCGACATCCTTCAGAAAGTCCCTGACGGTTTTCCTAAAGGCCGCGCCGTGCTAGGGTGCGGCCGCACTCGCCTCCCCCCCCAAAAACTGTGAAGCCCGCCCGTGACCGCTGCACCGTCCGTGTCCTCCGCCCCGATTCCCGACGACGTAACCCCGATGATGGCCCAGTATCTGGCGATCAAGCGGGCGCATCCCGACTGCCTGCTGTTCTATCGGATGGGCGATTTCTACGAATTATTCTTTGACGATGCGGTCAAGGCATCGGCGGCACTCGACATCGCACTAACCAAGCGCGGCAAACATCTGGGCGAAGATATCCCGATGTGCGGCGTGCCGTTCCGGGCCTATGAAGCGTATCTGGCCCGATTGGTGCGTCAGGGCTTCAAAGTCGCGATCGGCGAACAAATCGAAGATCCTGCCGAAGCGAAAAAGCGCGGCGCGAAATCGGTGGTCGCCCGCGACGTCACCCGCGTCGTTACCGCAGGCACCCTGACCGAAGACACGCTGCTTGATGCCCGTGCGCACAATTATCTGGCGGCTGTGGCCGAAGCGCAGGGCGGGCCGGGGCTGGCCTGGGTTGATGTCTCGACCGGCGATTTCGCTACTCAGTCAGTGACGACGGCTGGATTGTCGGCGGCGCTGGCGCGCCTGGCTCCGGGCGAATTGTTGGTACCGGAACGTCTGCTGACTGCGGCCGCCTTGATCGACACTTGGGCCGAATGGAAGACGATCCTGTCGCCGTTGCCATCGGCCCGGTTCGATTCCGAGAATGCCCGCCGCCGCATCGAAACGCTGTTCGAGGTCGGCGCACTGGACGGGTTCGGCTCGTTCTCCCGCGCCGAGCTGGCCGCCGCCGGGGCTTTGGTCGATTATGTCGAGCTGACTCAGAAGGGCAAGCTGCCGCGTCTGTCGCCGCCCCGGCGGCTGGCCGAAGGCGCGGTCATGGAGATCGACGCAGCAACGCGGCGGAATCTCGAACTGGCTCAGACGATGGGGGGCGAACGGCGGGGATCGCTGCTCGACACGATCGACCGCACTGTCAGCGGCGCAGGCGCGCGGTTGCTGGCGGCGCGGCTGGCGGCACCGCTGACCGACCCGGCGGAGATCGCCCGGCGACTGGATGCCGTTGCCTTTCTGGTCGAGCAGGAGTCTCTGCGCGCGTCGCTACGCGCCTCCCTCAAAAGCTGCCCCGACATCGAGCGCGCCCTGTCCCGGCTGTCGCTGGGACGCGGCGGGCCGCGCGATCTGGCCGCAATCCGCGATGGACTGACGGCAATTCCGGCGTTGCGCCTGCTCGCCACCGGAATCGGTCCTTTGCCATCCGCCTTGAGTGAGACGCTCCGCGATTTGGGCGAGCACAGCGCGTTGGTCGATCGCCTGAGCCGCGCCCTGGTGCCCGAGCCGCCCCCGCTGGCGCGCGACGGCGGCTTTATCGCCGAAGGCTACGACGCCACCCTCGACGAGACCAAGGCGCTGAAGACCGAAAGCAACACCCTGCTGATGCAGTTGGAACGGCGCTATGTCGAGGCGACCGGGATCGCCGCTCTGAAAATCCGCCACAACAACATCATCGGCCACCATATCGAAGTGCCGGGCAAGCAGGCGGACAAGTTGGACGAGCGCTTCATCCACCGCCAAACGATGGCCCAGGCCGCACGCTACACTACCTCGGACCTGATCGAGCTGGCCGGGCGGATCACCGGAGCCGCCGAACGTGCCCTTGCAATCGAGCTGGCGCTGTTTGACGATCTGGTGACCGAAGTCACCATGCGCGCCGCCGAGATCGCCGCCGCCGCGTCCGCCCTGGCCGCGCTCGATGTCGCGTCCGCCCTGGCCGAACTGGCGGCAACGCGGCGTTGGACCCGGCCCCAGGTCGAAACCGGCACCGCTTTCGAGATCAAGGGCGGCCGTCATCCGGTGGTCGAAGCCGCACTGGAAGCAACCCATGGCGGCGCTTTCGTCGCCAACGATTGCGACCTGTCCGAGGGACAGCGCCTATGGCTGATCACCGGCCCCAATATGGCGGGTAAGAGCACCTTTCTGCGACAGAATGCGCTGATCGCATTGCTGGCCCAAACCGGGTCGTTCGTTCCCGCCGAAATCGCCCGTATCGGCGTGATCGACCGCCTGTTCTCGCGGGTCGGGGCCGCCGACGATCTGGCGCGGGGACGTTCGACCTTCATGGTCGAGATGGTCGAGACCGCCGCCATTCTCAACCAATCCGGGCCGGGCGCGCTGGTGATCCTTGACGAAATCGGACGAGGCACCGCCACTTTCGACGGCCTGTCAATCGCCTGGGCGGTGGTCGAACATCTGCACGAGGTCAATCGCTGTCGGGCGCTGTTCGCCACCCACTACCACGAACTCACCCGGCTGGCCGCCACCCTGCCCTCGCTCGCCTGTCACATGATGCGAGTCAAGGAATGGCAAAATGACGTGGTCTTCCTCCATGAAGTGGGAGAAGGTGCCGCCGACCGCTCTTATGGCATCCATGTCGCCCGGCTGGCCGGTCTGCCAATGGCGGCGGTCGCCCGCGCGGAAGAGGTTCTCACCGTTCTGGAAAGCTCGGATCAGGCGTCGGGAATCGCTCGACTGGCGGACGATTTGCCCTTGTTCGCGGCCGTCGCGAGCAAGCCGAAACAAAAGCCAAAATCAGCCGAGGTGGCCGTTCCGGTTTCCTCGGCGGTCGAGGAGCAACTCCGCGCCGTCAATCCCGACGAACTGACGGCACGGCAAGCGCTGGACCTGATCTATGAAATGAAGCGACTGCTCTGAGATCACTCCCCGCCGCATCGACAAAGATCAGGTCGAGCGGGTGCGGGGGTGGCGGCTCTTTGCCTTAAAGAACCACAGGTTTTCGCGTAGTGCCAAGGCGGCCTCGCGCAGACGGTCAGCCTCTGTCTCCGATGGCGCGTGACCGACGGCCCGTTCCAACGCCGCCGCCGCCACCCGTGGATCGCGTGACAGGGTGGCAAGACGCCCCATGGCAACATCGATCCGCCGCCGCCAGCCCTGAGACAGGCCGATCCGACGGCGCTCTTGCTGCAACAACAGAATCGTTTCGCCAACGGTCAGAGCGGCAATGCCGCCATCGACCGCACGCAGGTTCGTCAACCGCAGGGCATCGACCAGCTTCACCAGATGCAGGATGCGGTGATAGATGCGGGCTCGCCAGCGCTCATGAGTCGGATGCGACTGTCCACGAGCCAGCCCTTCCAGATCTTCGATGGTGATCGAGATCAAGGCCCGCAGCCGACGGGATGAACTGATCGGGAAAACGAAGCGGAAAGCAACGAACGCCGCCGCTACGCCAAGCAGAACCGCCCCCGCCGCGCCATAAACCGCATCAGGCGCGCCGACCATCGGAAACGCGGGCTGCCCCAACAGCAGAAAACACATGTTGTAATCGATCGAGGCCAGAGCGGTTCGGCGATGCGCCATCGCCACCCCTCCCAAGAGCAGGAAAGGGGCGACCATCAGCAAGACATCGAGCGTTCCACCCGACATCGGCAGCATCTGAGTGTGAAACAGCATCGCCGCCGCCGCTCCGGCGATCGATCCCAGCATCACGTGCCGCAATACCACCAGCGGATTTTCAAACGAGGAAAACACCGTGGTCATGATGCAGGTGCTGAGAACCATGAACTGACCGTCGCGCCAGCCGCTGATCTGCCACGCCGCACCGACGGCCAACACCGCCAGAAAAGCCCGCATCATCGCCGCTCTGGCTCCGATCCGGTCACGGTGAAACAGAAAGTCCAATACCGGCGGCGTGTTCTTGGCGACACGGATGGCCTCGTGTCCCGCCGACACCGCCCCCAACGCGGCAATCAGCCGTCCCAGCGCATCGGTCAGCGTTCCCGCTGGAGCACCCTCGGCCAGCGCGGCGCTCATCTCTCCAACCGGAATGGACAGCGGTGATCCGGCGGTCAACTGAGCGGCGGCGGCATCGAGATGAACCACCAGAATCGGCAGGCCTGCACCACGCCGACGCTCCGGCTCGCGGGCCAGAAGCGTGGTGACGCCCCGGACCCCCGCGACCAGCGACAGCAACGCGGCCAACAAACCCCGGATATGACGAACCCGACGATGCCCTTCGACCGATCCGGCGGCGATCTGGTCGAGCATATCTTCGACCGCCGCCATCTCGGACACCAGCAGACGTTCGCGCGTCATCAGCCCAGAGCGCCCGGCCCCGGCCAAGGCGCGAGCACACCAATCCATCGTGTCGGCGCTCAGAAGCCGTACCCGCCGGATCAGATGGGATTCGTCGGACACCGGAGTCAGAAAGCCGCTGACCAGCCCGGAGACAACGATGCCGATGATGATCGTCTCGACTCGCTCGGTCGCCAGGAAGACGACATGATCGGGATGCGGCACGTCCAGCAGAGCGATCATCGCGGCGGTATAGCCCGCCAGGAACACCCCATAGGCCCGATATTGCCTCAGCACATTGCCGACATACGCACACAGGCTGATCCAGACCGCCAAGCCGACGACGAGAAGAGGTGGATTGGCGGCAAATTCGTGGATCAGCAACACCCCCACCAGCGAGCCGACAATGGTGCCAATCACCCGCTGAATGCTGCGTTCCAGCAGCATGCCCCGTGTCGGCTGGGCCACGATCACCGCCGTCATCGCCGCCCATTGCGGGCTGTCCAGCCCCAACACCATCGCAACGGTCAACGCCAGCCAACCGGCAATGACGGTACGCAGGGCAAAGGTCAGACGGGTCGGGTCAAACCCAACTTTGACCAGAAGGCTCATGCCTCTCTCTCTTCGGTTTGACCGTCCAGCCGGGCGGCGTCCAGACGAGTTTCGATCCGGTCAAACGAATCGAGCAGCGTGACGATCGCCGAATCGTCTATCCCGTCCAGCAACGTCGCTTCGAACGGGATCAGCAGATCGGTAACGGTGGTGATGAGGCTTCGCCCCTCGTCGGTGAGATGCAGGGTCTTGGCCCGCTTGTCCGCCGGGTCTTCCCGCCGCTCGACCAACCCGCGTGCGGTAAGCAGATCAAGCAAACGAACCACCGCCGAGCAATCAAGCCCAAGCGATGCGGCCAACTCCTTCTGGCGGGTTCCATCACCCATCCGGTGGAGATAAATCAGGGGCCGCCACGTGGCGTCGGTCAGTCCGGCGGCATGAAGACGCGCATCGATCGCGGCTCGCCAACGACGAGCCAAAATCACCAGACGATAGCCGAAATCAAGGCGGGCCAACGGGGGGGATCGTTTAGCCATGGCTGAGTTACATGACACACAATTAATTGACATGTCAATTATCTTCACAAAAGTCCACACATCGCTGCGCCACGGAGGAAACGGAGGCGAGGGAAAACGGCGGAAAGGCGGGAAGGTTACGGGAGTGGATCGACCGCTGGGAACAAAACGAAAAAGCCCGCCAAGCGCTTGACTTGACGGGCTTTTTTAATGGTAGCGGAGGAGGGACTTGAACCCCCGACACGCGGATTATGATTCCGCTGCTCTAACCAGCTGAGCTACTCCGCCCCAACGGGAAGGCGGACGATATAACTTTGACCGGGGTACCCTGTCAAGCGTTGGTTCGTCACCCCCGGATCACCGCCCTGGCAATACGGGCTTGCGCCGCGCCCCCCGATCCCTATAATCCCGGCCTTTCCTTCCCCTTTCGGCGAGGCAGCCGCAATGGACGACGCTTCGAGGCCCGTGGTCGGCATTATCATGGGTAGCCAGTCCGACTGGGAGACCATGCGCCACGCCGCCGCGGTTTTGGCCGAACTGGGCATCTCCTTCGAGACTCGGGTGGTTTCCGCACATCGGACTCCGGCCCGACTGGTTGAATACGCCACTACCGCGCGGGATCGCGGGTTGAAGGTTGTCATCGCCGGAGCGGGCGGTGCCGCCCATCTGCCCGGCATGACCGCTTCAATGACTCCGCTGCCGGTCTTTGGCGTTCCAGTCGAAAGCCGCGCCCTGAAAGGGCTCGATTCTCTGCTCTCGATCGTTCAGATGCCGGGCGGCATCCCGGTCGGCACCGTGGCAATCGGCAAGGCTGGGGCGATCAATGCCGCGCTGTTGTCCGCCTCGGTCCTGGCTTTGATCGATCCCACCGTCGCGACGGCGCTGGATGCATGGCGCGCCCGCCAGACCGAAGGGGTCGCCGTCGCCCCAGTCGATCCAGACTCGCCGCACCTGATCCGCCCGTGAGCACCGTCACGTCTCGCTTTCCGCTGCCGCCGGGCAGCACCGTCGGCATCATTGGCGGCGGTCAATTGGGTCGGATGGCCGCGCTGGCAGCCGCCCGACTGGGCTATCGCGTCCACGTCTTCACCCCCGAGCAAGACAGCCCGGCCGCGCAGGTTTCCGCTGCCGCCACCGTGGCCGCCTATGGCGATGAAACCGCAATCGCCGCCTTTGCCCGAGCGGTCGATGTCGTGACCTTTGAATTCGAGAATATCCCCGCCGACAGCGTGCGGCTGATGGCTTCTCTGGTGCCGGTACGGCCGGGCTGGAACGTGCTGGAAACCGCCCAGGACCGCATTGACGAGAAGCAGTTCTTTAACGACCTCGGCATCGCGACCGCGCCGTGGCGGGCCATCACCTCGCACGCGGATCTTGTCGCCGCGCTGGATGAAATCGGCCGTCCCGCCGTTCTGAAGACCGCCCGGATGGGCTATGACGGCAAGGGGCAGGTGCGGATCACCGCCGACACCGACCCGGCCGAAGCCTGGGCCGCGCTGGGCACCGGATTGGACGGAAGCGGATGCGGCATCCTGGAAGGCTTCATCGACTTCCTGGGTGAGATTTCGGTCATCGTCGCCCGAGGTGCCGATGGTGGCTGGGCCGCGTTCGACCCGGCCTGGAACGTCCACCGCCACCACATTCTCGACACATCGACCGTTCCCGCCCCAATCTCTGCCGCCACCGCCGCTCAGGCGATCGACATCGCCCGCTGCGCCGCCGAGGCGCTGGATGTGGTTGGATTGCTGGCTGTCGAGATGTTCGTCACCCCCACCGGCCTGCTGGTCAACGAGATGGCACCGCGCCCGCACAATTCCGGGCATTGGACCATGGATGCATGCATCACCGACCAGTTCGAGCAGTTCATCCGCGCCGTTTGCGGTTTGCCGCTGGGATCGTCAGCGCGTCATTCCAACGCCCAGATGACCAACCTGATCGGTGCCGATGCCGATCGCTGGCTGGAAATACTGGCAGACCCCGATGCTCGCCTCCATCTCTATGGAAAGGCCGAGGCCCGTCCCGGCCGGAAGATGGGCCATGTCAACCGTTTGCACCCGCTCGGTTCAGATGGCTCCGATGCAGTGACGATTTCGTAACGTCCGAAATTGGGCGTTGACGACCCGGCTTCGTTGCCGGATTTTTGCAGACGCGTATTCGGTCTGGCCCTTCACCCGGGAGCCGCTTTGGAAGATCTTATCATCCATATCCTCAATGAGTACGGCTACCTTCTTTACCTGTTCATCGCTGCGTGGACTTTTGTAGAAGGCGAAACAGTCGTTCTCGTGACCGGGATTCTTGCTTCCGAAGGCCGTTTCCCCATCAATGTCGAAGTACTTGCTGCTGCGGCATGGGGCGGGAGCTTTCTTGGCGATCAGCTTTACTTCTATATTGGCCGGCGTTACGGCGCACCGTTACTGAGCCGGTGGCCCCGTCTGACCGGACGGATCGATTGGGCGTTCCAGGCGCTGAAACGTTCGCCGGCCTTGTTCATCCTGACGTTTCGCTGGATCTATGGCGTTCGCAACATCGCGCCCTTCATTGTCGGCATCGCCGGGGTCGCCCGGCTTAAGTATCTGGTTCTGAACCTGATCGCGGCGGGCCTGTGGGCGCACTGTTTCGCCTGGGGCGGCTATTTCATGGGGCGCAAGCTTGAGGAATGGCTGGGCGACAGCAAATGGTATGTGCTGTTCGGCTTTATCCTGTGCCTGTTCGGCTTCGCGATCTTCAGCGCCTACAAAAGCCACCGTAAATCGGCAACCCTCGGCAGCGAGAACGAGCTTCCGCCGAAGGAATAATACCGGTCAGCGCCGGACCAGCAATGTTCCGGCGCGGGCTTCCTGATAGCGCGCCCGGCGCAACTGGTATTCCGCAACGCGAGCGACACGATACGCTTCGGCGATGCGGCTTTCCTCGGCCCGACCGGCCTCGACCTTCTGGCGGGCATCGCGTCGAGCCTGCTCGGCCCGAGCCACTGCGGTCGTTGCCGGAGAATGCTGTACCGGAGGAGGGGGCTTAATCCGTTGAGCCGACGCCAGACGCGGAGTCTCGTCCTCGCCGCCAATCTTGTCCCAAATCCGCATCAGCTTCTCGCGATAGGCGGCCGCCAAGCTGGGGGTCTGGGAATGATAATAGGACGCCGCCGTCGGCCAATGGCCGGTCGCCTCATGCAGACCACTCAGGAAACGAGCGGCATACGCGACGTTGGCGGCGGGGTCGAACGCATCGTCAAGGTCGGCGAAGGCGGTGGGGTGATAACGCAGGTTAACCTGCATGCAACCAACGTCGATATTCTGGACACCACGAGCTTTCAGCCGTCGGACTTCGGCGATTGCGGCGGCCTTGGTGGGAAGATATCGCCCCTCTCCCTCGGCCATCACCGTCCACGGCCAGGCAATTGTTGCCCGGCGACTGGAATCGTAACGACCGGATTCAAGAATCGAGATCGATTGCAGAAGGCCCGAGGGAATGCCGTAATTCTGCTCCGCCGTGGTCACTTCGGCGGAGCAAAGGGCGTCCAGCGGCAGCGGCGGCACGGCGCGGGCCGGTGATGCGGCGATCAGAGCCCCCAGAAGGGCCAGCCCTCCCCGTCCCCATTTCGACAAGCCCAAGCCCATCGCTTTGCTCCGCCCATATGATGACGCCGAATCCTTATGCATGAGTTGTGCCATAGTTCCACTCGATTATTCCAGGTAGTTGAGTGTGGACGCACCCGCTGGATTTGCTTAACAATGGCTCCCACATCATAAGAGGGAGAGAGAAACGCGATTGTTCCGGATGACCCCTTGTCCGGAGAGACTGGTTTGTGGTCATGGAAGACAGGACTTCGGATATGCGCTCGACGCGGGAACGGATTGATGACAGCGCCCTGCCGCTGATCGGTATCTACGAGATCAGCAAGATTCTGGGCGCGACGCTTGATCTCGACCAGGCTCTGCGCGATGTGCTTAACGTGTTGTCGTCGTATCTCAACATGAGGCACGGCGCGGTTGTTCTGAGCGACGAACAGAATAAGCCGGTCCTGGCCGCCGTTACCGGCATGTCGCTTCAGGCGGCGCGGGCGGGAGCCCTGAAATACCCCTATGCCGCCGCCGCCCAGGTGATTTCGACCAGCATTCCGATGGTGGTGCCCGATATCGCCGACGAGCCGTTGCTGGAATCCTGCGCCGGAAACAACGAGGCGCTGGAAGACGAGCAGATCGCCTTTTATTGCGTACCGATCAAGACCACGGAAAAGACAATCGGAGCGCTATCGGTCGAGCGCGCTCAGGACGGTCAGTCCTTTGTTGTCTACGAACACGATCTGCGTTTCCTCACCATGGTCGCGACCCTGATCGCCCAAACCGTCCGCCTCCACCGCAAGGTCTTGGCCGACCGCGAAATGCTGATGGACGACGCCAAGCGTCTGCAAAAGAAGATGGCCGAGGTCGCCCAGGCCCAGCCGGTGCGCGGACTGGACGACGTGGTTGGCACCTCAGAGGCGATGGCGAACGTCTTCGCCCAAGTGCAGCAAGCCGCACCGACCAAGGCCACGATCCTGCTGCGGGGCGAATCCGGCACCGGCAAGGAATTGGTCGCCCGCGCCGTTCACGGGTTGTCGCAGCGGGCACGCAAGCCCTTCATCAAGGTCAATTGCGCCGCCTTGTCGGAAACCGTGCTGGAATCCGAATTGTTCGGCCACGAGAAAGGCGCGTTCACCGGCGCGGTCGCGGAACGGAAAGGCCGGTTCGAGCTGGCCAATGGCGGCTCGCTGTTCCTCGACGAAATCGGCGAGATTTCAGCCGGGTTCCAGGCCAAGCTGCTGCGCGTTCTTCAGGAAGGCGAGTTCGAACGGGTTGGCGGCACTCGTACCATCAAGGTCGATGTCCGCCTGATCGCCGCGACCAACCGCGACCTTGAAGCCGGCGTTGCCGATGGCAGCTTCCGCGCCGACCTGTATTACCGTCTGAACGTCGTGCCGATCTTCCTGCCGCCGCTGCGGGAGAGAACCGGCGATATCCCCCTGCTCGCCTCGTTTTTCCTGGAGCAGTTCAACCGCGAGAACGGACGCAGCCTCACCTTCTCGTGCGAGGCGCTTGATGTTCTGAAGCGCTGTTATTTCCCCGGCAATGTCCGCGAGCTGGAAAACTGCGTCTATCGCACCGCGACGATGACCAAGGGCGACCAGATCGATGAGCTGAACCTGCTCTGTCAGCACGATATCTGTCTGTCCTCGACCCTGTGGCACCACAAGCGTCCGGGAGCCGAGGGCAGCACCCCGCAGCCCCGTCCTCCCCAAGCGCCTTCATCACCGGCCCCGACGCCGGGTACCGGCCGGGTCTCGGCACCGATTCCGGTGCCGACCGGGCCGTTATCGGCCCCGCCCTGTCCCGCCGCCCCTCACGGCGATACGATGGGGGGCGAGGATTCCGATCTGTCCGAGCGCGAACGACTGGTCCAGGCAATGGAAAAATGCGGCTGGGTCCAGGCCAAGGCGGCGCGGATGCTGGGGCTAACCCCCCGTCAGATCGGCTATGCCCTGAAAAAGCACAACATCGAAGTCCGCCAGCTTTAGAGCCGCCATTGAGGCGGCGGCCAAGCGGGCGGATGCCCACGCCCGGCAAGGGACATTGATAAATGCCATCTAGAGTCAGGTGGCACAGGGGCATTGTCCTTGCCGAGAACTAAGGTCCTGTGGCTCAATGCCGCGATGGGACAGAAACTACCCCCCTTTGTCCGCGCCACGCTCGGCGCGCCTTCCGACATGGCGGCGCACTTCATGGAGTGCGGTGCGCTCAACACTAATCTGAGCCTCTCCCCCGGCGGCCGTCTGGTGATTACCGATGACCTGCTCGACGGAACCGTCGTCGATGCCGCCGCCCTGTCGATGGCGGCAATCGTCGCTCGCGATGGGCAGGTCGCCCGCGCCGCACTGATCCCGTTGGGAGTCGCAGCCAGCCGGATGACCGGAAGCGAGCGCAACAAATACGAGCGGCTGTTCGCCCTGATCGAAGACTCGGCTTTTGCACCTCAGGTGCGGGACTCGGCCGAGGCTCTGCTGCGCGCCGGATTCCGCGAGGCGCGGATTCGCGAGCTGGCGGCGGAACTGGGTGGCTCGGTCGGCCCAGCCCGCGCGCGGTATCGTGCCTTTCTCGATGTGATCCGTCAGCTGACCGAGGGGCAGATTTCCGAGGTAGCATTCCTCGACGAATTCCTCGACTTCACCCGTGAGGTCGCGGGCAAACTCGATTTCGGCATCTATGCGATGTGCATCGACCGCCTGTTCGTCAGCGAACAGATAGCGCTGTCGGTTAAGGCGGCGATGCTGCGCGAGGTGCTGACCTATCCGCCACTGATCCGCCGCGAATTGATCACAACCCTGCTCGCCTCGCCCCAAGCCGTGCCGGAATTGCGTCAACTGGCCCGAACCGAATTAACCGCTCGGCTTGACCCCCGTCAGCAAACCGAAATCCGGCTCTATACCCTGCTGAAGCGGAGCTGGCAGGCCCGCCGCCCGACGTCGGATTCCATCGCGACCTAGGATCGCGTTGTCGCATCCGCGACGGTTTGTCATCCTATGTCGCGGATACGACAGCCGACAAATTGGCAATAAACCCAGGCTTTCCGCCGTTTTCAAAACTGGCATCCTCTTTGCTTTGATAGGGCTATTCGAGCCCTGACGAGGAGGCCGCCGGTGTCTGGCAATGTCGTTCCCCTAAGCAGCATCATCCGGTCCCTGCCGGTTCCCCCGACCGGCGGCTGTGCCTCGTCGTCCTGCGGCGCTCCCTCGGATCGTGGCGATGTCCCCGAACACGTTTGGGACCGGATCAAGGACCATCCGTGTTTCAGCGAAGAGGCACACCATTATTTCGCCCGGATGCATGTCGCAGTCGCCCCCGCCTGCAACATTCAGTGTAACTACTGCAATCGAAAGTACGATTGCGCCAACGAATCCCGCCCCGGCGTCACCAGCGAACGACTAACCCCCGAACAAGCGGCGCGCAAAGTGATGGCGGTGGCAGCCAAAGTGCCGCAACTAAGCGTGCTCGGCATCGCCGGACCAGGTGATTCGATGTTTGACTGGCGGCGGACCTTCGAGACCTTCCGTCTGGTCAGTGCACAGCTGCCCGACCTGAAATTCTGCGTCTCGACCAACGGTCTGGCCTTGCCCGATCACGTTGACGAACTAGCCGAACACAATATCGACCACGTTACCATCACCATCAACGCGGTCGATCCCGAGATCGCGACCCAGATCTATCCCTGGATCTATTTCAACGGCCGCCGCCACACCGGGATCGAGGCGGCGCGGATTCTGCTGGCCCGCCAGATGGAAGGGCTGGAACGCCTGACGGCCAAGGGCGTTCTGGTCAAAGTCAATTCGGTCTTGATCCCCGGCATCAACGATCGCCATCTGGTCGAGGTTAATGCGGCGATCAAGGCGCGCGGCGCGTTCCTGCATAATGTGATGCCGCTGATTTCCGATCCGTCGCACGGCACCCGATTCGGCCTGGACGGACGACGCGGCCCGACTCCTGCCGAGGTCAAAGCGGTTCAGGACAGTTTGGGCGGCGGCGCGCATTTGATGCGCCATTGCCGCCAGTGCCGCGCCGATGCCGTTGGGATGTTGGGCGAGGATTTGTCACGCGACTTCACCCTGGACAAAATTCCCGAAGCGCCGGTGGTCGATCCCGAACCCCGGCGGGTCTATCGTGAGGTGGTGGCACGCGAACGCGCCGACCGCGCCCGCGCCGTCGCCTCGGCGGTCGCCGGTCTGGCCAAAACGGCTCCGGCGGCGGCTCCGGCCCGGCTGGTCGCGGTCTGCACCAAAGGCGGCGGACGGATCAACCAGCATTTCGGCCATGCCCGCGAATTTCACGTCTTTGAAGTCGATGCCTTGGGTGTGCGCTTTTCCGGCCTGCGCAAGGCTGATAATTATTGCCTGGGCGGAGAGGGCGACGACGAGCGGATGCCGACGATCCTGGCCGCCCTGGAGGGGATAGAGACCGTCTTCATGTCCAAAATCGGGCGCTGTCCGCGCAACGATCTCGCCAAAGCTGGAATCGAAGCGGTCGACACCCATCCGTTTGAGTATATAGAGAGCGCTGTGGCGGCTTGGTACGCCGAAAGGTTCGGCGTCCAGATCGAGGCCGCCAGTATCGCCTAAACCATAGCCAGACAAAAAAGGAGAGTGTCATGGCCCTTACGATTAATGCTGATGAGTGCACGTCCTGCGGCGCCTGCGAATTCGAGTGCCCGAACGGCGCCATCAGCCTGAAGAACGACGTCTATGTGATCAAGGCGTCGGCTTGCTCCGAATGTGACGGCGACGCGCCGAAGTGCCAGGCGGTTTGCCCGGCCGACGCCATCGTCAAGGCCTGACGACCGTCCATCTAAAAGCGCGCCGGGAAAAGGAGAACCGTCATGGTCGAGGAAGCCCCCGTTGAACTTTGGGGACCGCCTGCCTTTGAAAAAGGCGACAAGGTGGTTTCGCTTCGCGACGTCCGCAATGACGGCACCTTTCCCGGCGCCAAGATGGGCGAGGTTCTGATCCGCAAGGACGAGATCGGCTACGTCCATTCGGTCGGAACCTATCTCAACCGCTATTACATTTACGCGATCGATTTCATCGAAACCGCGCGTCTGGTGGGCATGCGTGCCGCCGAATTGAAGCTGCTCGAAAAGGCCCCGGACGCCCCGCCGTCCTAACCTCCCCTTTCCTCCTCTTCCCTGCCAAGGAACCCGTCATGAAGGTCATGCTGCGCAAGATCGGCGAGAAGTACGAAATCTACGTTCCGAAGAAGGATCTGGAGGAGAAAGTGGTCGAGATGGAAAACGGCACCCCGTGGGGCGGCAAGATCAAGCTGGCCAATGGCTGGAGCTTCGCCATGCCCGACATGCCCGCCGACACCAAGCTGCCGATCACGGTCGAAGCCCGCAAGATCGGCGACGAGGATTGACGCGGCCGCCCCGGAGCCTCGCGTCATGACCCAAACCCCCGCCGCGCTGGCCGCCGAGATCGGCACCGGCATCGCCACCGGACGGCTGATCCCCTTTCTTGGGCCGGATGTCCTTGCCCTGGAAGCCGAGCCGCCGGTACCTGTCGGTGCCCGACCTCTGGCGCATCTGCTCGGCACCCGCGTTGCGGTGCCCGGCCGGTTCCGCAACAATCTATGGCACGCCAGCCAGTATATTGAAACCAGCCGCCACCGCGTCACCCTTGACCGGCTGATGGCAGAGATTTTCCAGCCAATCCCGGCTCCCAACGCCCTGCATCTGTGGCTGGCCGGGCTGCAAGCCCTGCCGATGGTGGTCGATACCTGGTACGACGGCGCGATGCGGGCCGCTTTTGCCGCTCAAGGACGCTCGGATTGGGGGCAGGTTCAGGGGGCGTCGAAAGCACGACGACTCGACGGCGGGGTGTGGTCGCGCACCGTCGATCGGGATGGCACCATCCTTCCCGACGAGGCGGCCGCCGCCTGGACCACTCTTCTGTACAAGCCGCACGGTGCCGCCCAACCCGCCGGGGACGTCCTGGTCTCGGATTCCGATTATGTCGAGGTGCTGACCGAGATCGATATTCAGACCCCCATTCCCGACGCGGTCAAGCAACGGCGCACTGGACGGGGGTTCGTCTTTCTGGGCTGTCGCTTCTACGACCAGATTTTGCGCACCTTCGCCCGTCAGATCGCCAAACATTCCGGCGGTCCACGCTATGCCGTCGTGCCCGACGATCTAACCCGCAACGAAATCCGGTTCCTGGACGTCGAGGGCATCACGCCGCTGACTCTGTCACTGGCCGAGGCTGTCGGGATCATCACCAAGACGGAACCGTGATGACGTCCGCCGGAAGGGAGCGGCGGCCCGATCTCCCCGATTCATGCAGAGAGGGAAAAGCATGGCGAACGTGACTTTCAGCTCGCCCATCCTGGAAAAGGACGTCACCGTTTACGCGGTGGCGGGCGACACCAAGACCCTTCTGGCCTTGGCCAAGAAGAACGACATTCCCATCCCCTGCCAGTGCCAGGATGGTGAATGCGGTTCCTGCCTTATCAAAGTAACGGTTCTGGGCGACAATCCGCCCTTGGCCAGCCATCTGACCGACAAGGAAAAGCTCACCTTGTCTGTCAATGGCAAGTTGAGCAAGGCATTGCTTGAAAAGATAGAGACGAAAGACTCCCCTCCGAGTTATCGTCTTGCCTGTCAGTATATCGTTCGTGATGAAGATATCCTGGTCGAGTTCTCTGGAGAGGCTGGGGTTGAGATCGATCTGCGGCGTTAATCGCGGAAGCACGTAGATCGACGAAGGGGCGTTCCAAATCGGGGCGCCCCTTCTCATTTTGGCTATAACGGCCGGGGCGGAAGACGCCCACACCGACCCAAAACCGCCCATCCCCAATTCTTTCGGGCTGTAAATAACCTACCCATGTAATTGCCTCCACTCCCCCTCCGGGTGTTCTCGCCTCAACAGGAAGCCGTCACAGTGTCGTCCATCCCAGTCGCCCCGCGTCTACCGGGGATGGACAAGACGCCTTGTTGGAGATCAATGCAGATGGACCAGTCCAGCCGCTACGCCAATCTTTCCCTAAACGAGGAAGACCTGATCGCGGAAGGGCGGCACGTCTTGTGCGCCTATCGGATGAAGCCGAAATCGGGCTATGGGTACCTTGCCACCGCCGCCCATTTCGCCGCCGAATCCTCGACCGGAACCAACGTCGAAGTCTGTACCACCGACGATTTCACCCGTGGTGTCGATGCCCTGGTTTATGAGATCGACGAAGCGCGTGAGGTGATGAAGATCGCCTATCCGGTCGAATTGTTCGATCGCAACATCATCGACGGACGGGCGATGATCGCATCGTTCCTGACCCTGACCATCGGCAACAATCAGGGCATGTCCGACGTCGAATACGCCAAGATGCACGATTTCTACGTCCCACCCGGCTTCCTGCAATTGTTCGACGGTCCGGCTTGCAACATCGCCGACATGTGGCGGGTGTTGGGGCGGCCCCAGGTCAATGGCGGCATGGTTGTCGGCACCATCATCAAGCCAAAGCTGGGCCTGCGTCCGCAACCCTTCGCCGATGCCTGTCATCAATTCTGGCTGGGCGGCGACTTCATCAAGAACGACGAGCCGCAAGGCAATCAGGTCTTCGCTCCGCTGAAAGAAACGATCCGGCTGGTCGCCGACGCGATGAAGCGGGCTCAGGACATTACCGGGCAGGCCAAACTGTTTTCGGCCAACATCACCGCCGACGATCCCGCCGAGATGATCGCGCGCGGCCACTACATCCTGGAAACTTTCGCCGAGAACGCCAACCACGTCGCCTTCCTGGTCGATGGCTATGTCGCTGGGCCGACGGCGGTGACGACCTGCCGCCGCAACTTCCCCAGCCAGTTCCTGCATTACCACCGCGCCGGACACGGAGCAGTCACCAGCACCCAGTCGAAGCGCGGGTATTCGGTCCTGGTCCACATGAAGATGGCTCGCCTGATCGGTGCCAGCGGCATTCACACAGGGACGATGGGCTATGGCAAGATGGAAGGCGAAGCCGGAGAAAAGTCAGTCGCCTACATGCTTGAGCGCGAGGTGGCCGACGGTCCATTCTACCGTCAGTTCTGGTACGGCATGAAGGCCTGCACTCCGATCATTTCCGGGGGCATGAACGCACTTCGCCTGCCGGGGTTCTTCTCCAATCTGGGCCACTCGAACGTCATCCAGACCTCGGGCGGCGGCGCGTTCGGGCACAAAGCCGGAGCAATCGCGGGCGCATTGTCGCTTCGTCAGGCGCATCAGGCGTGGTCCGAAGGGGTCGATCTGGTCGAATACGCCAAGGCCCATCCCGAGTTGAAAGGGGCATTCGAATCCTTCCCCGACGATGCCGACCGGCTATATCCCGGCTGGCGCACCCGGCTGGGGATCGACTGACCCATTCCGTTTCGAGAGACGTAGAGCATGTCCAGACAGCATCCGATCATTGCCGTCACCGGGTCTTCCGGTGCCGGCACCAGCACCGTCAAGGAATCCTTCGAGCACATGTTCCGGCGCGAAGGAATCAGACCCGCGATCGTCGAGGGCGACAGCTTTCATCGCTATAACCGCGCCGACATGAAGCGGGCGATGATCGAGGCAGAGAAAAGCAACCACCGCACTTTCAGCCATTTCGGCCCGGAAGCAAATTTGTTCGCCGAGATGGAACAATTATTCGCCACCTATGGCAAAACTGGCGGCGGGCGGCGGCGGCTGTATATCCATAACGAGGAAGAAGCGATCCCCTTCGCCGACCAGGGGATCGGTCCCGGCCAGTTCACCTCGTGGGACGATATCCCCCCGGAAACCGACTGTCTGTTCTACGAGGGACTGCACGGCTGCATCGTCACCCAGGACAGCGACTGTGCCCGCCATGTCGATCTGAAGATCGGAGTGGTGCCGGTGATCAATCTGGAATGGATTCAGAAGATTCACCGCGACACCCGCCATCGCGGCTATTCCGAGGAAGCGGTCACCGAAACGATCCTGCGGCGGATGCACGATTACATCCATTATATCCTGCCGCAGTTCAAGCTGACCGACATCAACTTCCAGCGCGTGCCGGTGGTCGATACCTCGAACCCGTTCATCGCCCGCGACATCCCGACCGCCGACGAAAGCCTGGTGGTGATCCGGTTCCGCAAACCGGATCGCTTCCAGATCGACTTCCCCTACCTCCTCCAAATGCTGAAGGATTCGTGGATGAGCCGCCGCAACACCATCGTCGTCCCCGGCGGCAAGATGGGATTGGCGATGGAACTGGTGCTGACTCCGATCCTGCGACGGATCAATGAAGAGCGGCAAGAAGCACGGCGCTCGCAAACGTCTTGATTTCATGGGCTCCCGTGCTTGACCCATCCAGGCCCCGTGGTTAGGGTTGCGGCCGTCTGATCCGTCCCCCCCTTTGCCACGGCGGTTACCCATGGCCAGCACCGGCACCCAAGCGCCCAGTTTCCAAAGCCTGATCCTGACCCTGCAAGCCTTTTGGGCCGAACGGGGCTGCGTGATCCTCCAGCCCTATGACATGGAGGTGGGGGCGGGAACCTTCCACCCCGCCACCACGCTGCGGGCGTTGGGGCCGGACCGGTGGAAGTGCGCCTATGTCCAGCCGTCACGTCGGCCCAAGGACGGGCGTTATGGCGAGAATCCCAACCGCCTCCAGCACTATTACCAGTTCCAGGTTCTGCTGAAACCCAGTCCCGAAGACCCGCAGGCGCTGTATCTCGACAGCCTGCGGGCGCTGGGGATCGACCCGATGGCCCACGACATCCGCTTTGTCGAAGACGATTGGGAAAGCCCGACCCTGGGAGCCTGGGGGCTGGGCTGGGAAGTCTGGTGCGATGGAATGGAGGTGACCCAGTTCACCTATTTCCAGCAGGTCGGCGGCATCGAATGCGATCCGGTCGCGGTCGAGATGACCTATGGTCTGGAGCGTCTGGCGATGTACATCCAGGGGGTCGAGAACGTCTACGACCTTCGCTACAACGACGATGGCGTCAAATACGGCGAAATCTTCCTCCAGGCGGAGCAGGAATATTCCGCTCACAATTTCGAACACGCCGATACCGAGATGCTGTTACGCCATTTCGAGGACGCGGAAACGGAATGCCGGAACCTGCTCGCCAAGGGTGTTGCCCTGCCCGCCTATGACCAGTGCATCAAAGCCAGCCACCGCTTCAACCTGCTCGACGCGCGGGGCGTGATCTCGGTGGCGGAACGTCAGGCGTATATCGGCCGGGTGCGTGCCCTGGCCAAGGCATGTTGCGAAGGCTGGCTCGCCAGCCGCAAGGAGGCGTGAGGATCATGGCCGAATTTCTGCTGGAAATCCTGTCCGAAGAGATCCCCGCCCGGATGCAGGCCCGTGCCGCCGACGATCTGCGGCGGTTGGTTGCCGACGGTCTGTCGGCCGGAGGAATTACGTTCGAGTCCGCCCGCGCCCTGGTCTCGCCGCGCCGTCTGGTTCTGGCGATCGACGGGCTGCCGCAGGCCGGTCCCGATTTGTCCGAGGAAAAGCGCGGCCCCCGTGTCGGCGCTCCGGCTCAGGCGATGGACGGCTTCCTGAAATCGACCGGCCTGACCGTCGAGCAGCTTGAACAGCGCGACACCGGCAAGGGCGTGTTCTGGTTCGCGGTGATCGAACGCAAGGGCCGCAAAACCGCCGATCTGTTGAAAGAGGTGGTCGAGGCGACGATGGCCGCCTTCCCCTGGCCGAAATCGCAGCGTTGGGGCACTCATTCGGTTCGCTGGGTCCGCCCGGTCCAGTCGATTCTGGCCCTGTTCGACGGCGAGATCGTGCCGGTCGCGTTCGGCCCGATCCACGCTGGCAACGTCAGCCGCGGCCATCGCTTCCTTGCACCCGAGACCTTCGCGGTCAAATCGTTCGCCGATTATGCCGAGCGGCTGCGCGCGGCAAAGGTGATCCTCGACCCGGCCGAACGGCGCGAGGCCATTTTGTCTGGCGCACTAGCACTGGCCCAAGCCGAGGGACTGACGCTGAAGGCCGATGACGGTCTGCTGGCCGAGGTCACCGGGCTGGTCGAATGGCCGGTACCGCTGATCGGCAGTATTGACGATGCCTTCATGGATGTCCCCGCCGAGGTGCTGATTACCTCGATGCGGGCGCACCAGAAATATTTCAGCCTGCTGAAGGCGGATGGAAGCCTTGCCCCCCGCTTCGTCGTGGTGTCGAACATGCAGGCCACCGATGGCGGCGCGGCAATCGTCTCGGGCAATCAGAGGGTTCTGCGGGCACGTCTTTCCGACGCCAAGTTCTTCTGGGATACCGACCGTCGTCACCGTCTCGATTCGCGTCTGCCCAAGCTGGCGGAACGGACCTTCTATGCCGGTCTCGGCTCGATGTATGACAAGGCTCATCGCATCGACTTGCTGGCGGGCAAGATAGCCCCCCGTATCGGTGCCGACGTCACCCAAGCTAAACGCGCAGGTCGGCTTGCCAAGGCCGATCTGTCGTCGGAAATGGTCGGCGAATTCCCCGAACTTCAGGGGGTGATGGGGCGCTATTACGCCCGCAATGACGGCGAAGCGGCCGAGGTCGCCGAGTCGATCGCCGCCCATTATTCGCCGGTGGGGCCGTCGGATTCCTGCCCGACCGCACCGATCGCGATCGCGGTAGCGCTGGCCGACAAGATTGACACGCTGGTCGGCTTCTTTGCCATCAATGAAAAGCCGACCGGTTCAAAAGACCCGTTCGCGCTCCGCCGCGCCGCGCTCGGCGTGATCCGCCTGATTATCGAGAATGAACTTCGGGTAAAATTGGGCGATTTGCTCAAAGAATCATGGAAGTCATACACTTCTCATTTTGCGGGAGAATGCGTTCTTTTCAATAAAAAAGGGTCTTCTGCCTTGCGTGTTGGTATTGATGACGTGAATTACGACACCGATTACATTGTAATAAGCGGCGGAGAAATTTGCTCTGAAGAAGAAGTTCACGAGCATGTCATTCTCTCCCAATACATAAATATTCCATCTGGAGAGAAAACAGCGAATGAACTCCTTTCCTTCTTTGCCGACCGTCTGGCGGTAGCGTGGAAGGAACAAGGCATCCGCCACGATCTGATCAACGCGGTGTTCGCGTTGGGTGGTCAGGACGATCTGGTTCTGCTGCGCAAACGGGTCGAGGCGTTGACGGCCTTCGTCTCCTCCGATGACGGAGCCAACCTCCTGGTGGCCTATCGCCGCGCCGCCAACATCGTCCGCATTGAAGAAAAGAAGGACGGAACCAGCTTCGCCGGTCCGGTCGATCCCGCGTGTCTGTCCCAGGCCGAAGAACAGGCTCTGGCGGCGGCGCTGAGCAAGGTCGGGCCAACGGTCGAGGCGGCGTTGCTGGCCGAGGATTTCGCCGCCGCAATGGCCGCGCTCGCCACCTTGCGTCGCCCGCTCGACGCCTTTTTTGAACAGGTGACGGTCAATGCCGACCAGCCCGACCTGCGCGCCGCCCGGCTTGGCCTGTTGGCGGCGATTGGGACGGCGATGGGCCACGTCGCCGACTTTAGCCGGATCGAGGGATAAGAAGGGAGCCGTCCGCCATCTTTGCGTAACACTCCTGACTGGTCATTCGTTCGACGAAAGAGCATGATCGGGACGCAAAGTTCCGTCCGGAGCGGGCGTGGACGTAATTTTCGTTCAGAACTGAAGGGCGCGAGATCGACCATGACGAAATGGGTCTATAGCTTTGGCGGTGGCAGGGCTGAGGGACGAGCGGATATGAAGAATCTGCTCGGTGGTAAGGGAGCCAATCTCGCCGAGATGAGCAATCTCGGTATCCCGGTCCCGCCCGGATTCACGATCAGCACCGAGGTCTGCACCTATTATTACGATAATGGCGAGATCTACCCCGACACGCTGAAAGACGAGGTCATCGCCGCCCTCGCCAAGGTCGAAGAGACCCTGGGGCGGACCTTCGGCTCAATCGATGATCCTCTGTTGGTCTCGGTTCGCTCGGGCGCGCGCGCCTCGATGCCGGGCATGATGGATACCATCCTGAACCTTGGCCTCAACGACCTGTCGGTCGAAGGTCTGGCCAAACGTTCAAACGACCCACGCTTCGCTTATGACAGCTATCGCCGCTTTATCCAGATGTACTCGAACGTGGTGCTGGGCATCGAGCACCATAATTTCGAGGAAATCCTGGAAGAGGCCAAGGACGACAAGGGCGTTCATCTCGATACCGACCTCGCCGCCGATGACTGGAAAAAGGTCATCGCCCGCTATAAGGACAAAGTGAAGGAAGTCCTGGGCCATCCTTTCCCCCAGGACGTTCACGAACAGCTTTGGGGCGCTATCGGCGCGGTGTTCGGGTCGTGGATGAATCAACGCGCCATCACCTATCGCCGCTTGCACGACATCCCCGGAAGCTGGGGAACCGCCGTCAACGTCCAGGCGATGGTGTTCGGCAACATGGGCGACGATTGCTCGACCGGCGTCTGCTTCACCCGTAATCCCTCGACCGGCGACCACGAATTTTATGGCGAGTTCCTCGTCAACGCCCAGGGCGAGGATGTCGTCGCCGGCATCCGCACCCCGCAGCAGATCACCATCGAAGGCAAGCAGGCGCAGAACTCGAACCTTCCGGCGATGGAAGAATGCCAGCCGGAAGTGTTCAAGGAGCTGAACGCGATCCGCCACAAGCTCGAAGCCCATTACCGTGACATGCAGGACATGGAATTCACGGTGCAGCAGGGGCGGCTGTGGATGCTCCAGACCCGTACCGGCAAACGCACCACCAAGGCGGCGCTGAAAATCGCCGTCGATATGGCGCGTGAAGGACTGATCACCCGCAAGGAAGCAATCCGTCGGATCGATCCCGTTTCGCTCGATCAGTTGTTGCATCCGACTCTCGACCCCAAAGCGGCGCGTACTGTGTTGGCGCGCGGGCTTCCGGCCTCGCCCGGCGCAGCATCGGGCCGGGTGGTGTTCTCGGCCGAGGATGCCGAAAACTGGGTCAATGTCCGCAAGGAAAAGGTCATTCTGGTCCGGGTCGAGACCAGCCCCGAAGATATCGGCGGCATGCACGTCTCCGAAGGCATCCTGACGACTCGCGGCGGCATGACCAGCCACGCCGCCGTTGTCGCACGCGGCATGGGAACGCCCTGCGTCGCCGGTGCCGGTGAGATCCGGGTCGATCACGCTGCCCGCCAGATGAAGGTGGCCGGACAGATCCTGTCCGAGGGCGATGTGATTACCCTCGACGGCTCAACCGGCGAAGTGTTCCTGGGCGCGGTGCCCACGATCCAGCCCGAAATGACCGGCGATTTCGCCACCCTAATGGAATGGGTTGACACCATTCGGACGCTGAAGATCCGTGCCAATGCGGAAACGCCGCAGGACGCCGCCACCGCCCGCAAGTTCGGGGCCGAGGGTATCGGCCTGTGCCGGACCGAGCACATGTTCTTCGATCCGCGCCGCATCATCGCGATGCGCGAAATGATCCTGGCCGAAACCGAAGAGGGCCGCCGCTCCGCTCTTTCCAAGCTGCTGCCCTATCAGCGCCAGGATTTCATTGAGCTGTTCGAAATCATGCGTGGGCTGCCGGTGACCATCCGCCTGCTCGATCCGCCGCTGCATGAGTTCCTGCCTCATACCGAAGCGGAAATCGCCGAAGTCGCCAAGGAAGCCGGGGTCGATCCCGCCTTGATCCGCGCCCGCAATATCGCCCTGCACGAATCCAATCCGATGCTGGGCCATCGCGGCTGCCGTCTCGGCATCACCTATCCCGAAATCTACGAGATGCAGGCCCGTGCGATCTTCGAAGCCGCGGTCCATGTCTCGCGTGAGACCGGACGTAGCGTCGTGCCAGAGGTGATGATCCCGCTGGTCGGAGCCCGCAAGGAACTCGACCTACTGAAGGCCGCCATCGACAAGGAAGCCCAGGCGGTGTTCTCCGAGCAGAATTACGCGGTGAAATATCTGGTCGGCACCATGATCGAACTGCCCCGCGCCGCATTGATGGCGGGCGAGATCGCGGAAACCGCCGCTTTCTTCTCGTTCGGCACCAACGACTTGACCCAGACCACCTTTGGGATGAGCCGCGACGATTCCGGCCCGTTCCTGGAAGTCTATCGGGCGCGGGGCATTTATGAACGCGACCCCTTCGCCAGCCTGGATCAAGCCGGCGTCGGCGAGTTGATCCGTATCGCCGCCGAACGTGGCCGCGTCACCCGGCCGGGTCTCAAGCTTGGTATTTGCGGCGAACATGGCGGCGATCCCGCCTCGATCTCGTTCTGCCAGAGCGCCGGACTGGATTACGTGTCGTGCTCGCCCTATCGCGTGCCGATTGCTCGCCTCGCAGCGGCTCAGGCCGCCCTGGGCGAAGGCACGTCTTCCGGCACGGCATAGTCGTTATTNCCCCCTCTTCCCAGCGGAGAGGGGGGATACACCACGGTACAGGGGCCTGCCCCGTTCTCGTTTACCTCGCGCTATCAAAGTCTCGTCCAGGAGCCTCTGGCTCCTGGCGGGTGCGCGCGAAAAACCTATCCTCCTATCGGCTGAGGATATCGGCGACTTCAAGAATCTGTTTGTCGGCACGCATCAGGAAGAAACCTTGCGTGGCGATGTCGGATGGCACGACATAAGAACCAGGGGTGCCGTTCGTGATGAACGTCTTGTACATCGTCGCACCATCTCGCAACGATGACAGCATATTGTTCCAGTGACGCTGCGCGCCCTTTGACGCGATAATGTCCTTATAGTCCTCACCGACCCCCTTCAGGATCGTGTAATAAGCGTACATCCGGCCTTTGGTCGCGAAGAATGTCCGCGACGGCCGACTGTCAAAGATTGATCCACCGGGGATGTACTCGGTGATATGGCGCTTCACTTCGCCGCCGGAATGTTCCGAGGCGGCGCGGCCCGGAGGTTCGACCAAGGCCTCGACAGCGGCCGACTGGCTGCCCAGGTCGCGGCTGATCTTTACCAGGAAGTCGGCAAGGCTGCTGTGAATCTTATCGTACTTTGCTTCGCCATGTGCCAGCCGGTGATTGTATTCGACCAGGCTTTCGATCCCCTCGTTGTATATCGCCACACTACTGGGCAGGATGTACTCGGTTGGGTCTTCGCTGAATTTACCTTTGGCCGAGATCAAGTCACGATCCGCTTCACCAGACCCTCTCTCACGCCCCAGGAAGTCGGACATTTCATTGGCCCAACGGGCAACGGCGTACTGAATCCCGGTCTGATAGGCCTTCATATTGCTGCTATGGGCCATCGGATAAATCCAGGGCTTGTTGGGAGCCCACCCGGTTTCATTGATCTCCAGATTCATAAGGGTCGCAGCCATGGTAACGGCGGCACTCCCACCTTCAACAACGAACTTCGGATTCGGCTTCAGATTGGGATCGTCATCAATTCGATAACTAAAGAAAATAAGAAAAAAGAACGCCACCAGAACGGCAAGAGCGATCTTTGCTTTATCGCTTGCCACTATAAACCAAAAGACCGAACTCATTTTTCCGTTACTAAAGGTGGTATCCATTTTTCTCTCCGTGGCGGTCGGATCGCATGGCAAACAGTCTGATCCGTGACGTCAGGGGGGAAGCCAGGGTCGGATCGATGAAACGCAAGGCTGGGGTTAACCAGACGGCGATACGCAGTAGATAGTTAAGATTCATTCCAGAATAACCTAGGCAAAAGCCTAGGGCGGTAGGCCATAAGACTGATATTCGGGGAAAAGCCTGCCACAAAGGCACGGCACAGATCCCCTATTTGGCGCTAACCTCAACATGGCATATTGCCCCGAGTCGAGGGCTGTTGGGTATGAAATTGCTGAAGGTCAGCAACGCAAACCACAAACGCTATGTGCATACAGCACGAGCGGAATGCCAATGCACGTTGGTTCATTGTAAAACCTGCCCCGGAAGGGCTGCGGCTTTGGGCAAAATCCTAGGGCCGATTCCATATTGAATGAAAAAGGCTCTAGGCGAGGATTAAGCCTAAAAATCGTAAGATATCAGGATTTGACCACAGGTGGGCTGGCCGGGGCAATCGGAGTCACTGGAGCGACCACTGCTTGAAGCGCGGAATCGTCTCCCCGCCCCTCCTGGTCATGGTGAGATCCGTGGGTCTTCAGCCCCCATTCCCACAAGGCCGAAGTCGGCAACGGCAACACCAGGAACCAATGCTCCAATACGCCGACGACCAAAAGCGTAGACAGGAAGGTATAAGCGGCCAGATCGAAGCTGCCGGCTTCGGCCTCCGCCGCCAAACCGATCACCCAAGCGGCGGCAACCGTGGTGACGGTGACCGACAACGGAAACAACAGGTTCATCGGTCGGCGCGTCAGGAAGCTGCGTAGAAAGCTCAGATGGTCGGGCAGAAAGTCTTCACTGAGATTCGGCACACCGAGAAAGACGTTAAGCTTCGCACTCTGGTGCATGCTCCACAGGATCACGAAGCACCAGAAAGCGAGTTGATTGGGGGAATCGTAGGTCAGCCACCACATCACCGCCCCGGTCAGGAGGATCTTAATCTCATGGTACAGCGTAACCTGGATCCCATGGCCCAGATGCGCCCACCCCCGACACCCTTCGGGGCAGGCATGCCGACGCGGCCCGGTGACATAGCCGAGATAAAAGCTGATTTCCTGCCATGCCCAGGCAAAAAAGGCGAAGGTGAAAGCGGCATAGGCGCCGGAAACGCTGGCATCGCCAGCCGTCGAGGCCAATCCCAGCATCGACGCCGCGAAAACCGCCGTTGCCACCACCATCGTCTTGCGGAAGGTGATTGAGGGCAGACCGTCAAGAAACAGAACGGCACCGGTTCCGAACCACCACAGGAACAAGGCATAAACAGCGGGAAGGACATAATCGAGCACGTCCCGCTACTCCTGGGGCCGGTAGTCTCGGGTGAAGTGGGGCAAATCCGGGCCCACCCGGCTCATCATGACGCCGGTTTTCCGACGGTCAGCAACCGGGAAAAGGCTTCGGCGTTTGTCGGGCCATAGGCTTTAAGCTCGATCCGAGCCTTCGTGGTCAGATCGTCCAAAGTCACACGACCGTCATTCCAGGCGGTCAGACGGAACGGCGCATCCGCACCGCGCTCCAGCCCGCGATGTTCGCGTGCCAAGGCCCGCATTGCTCCACGGACGAAACCATAGGTGCCAGGGGACAGGACGTCGATCGGCGCCCGGCTGCCAGCTTCAAGAACAAGAACACCACCATCGGCCTGATCGACAAAGATCACATCGCGGCTATCGATGGCAACGGCATCGGCCGGGGCAACGCCCAGCTTATAGCCGCTTACCTTGGCCACCCCAACCAAGGTAATGACCAGAGCCAGCATCACGCCAGCCCCGATCAACAAAGGACGAGGAATGGGCTTATCGCCGAACGGACCGCTCATGACATCTCCCGAATCAGACTTCGGCGTCTTCGCGCGCAACCGAACCGGCAGCGGCGGCATGGGCAGGGTCGGCCTCAGTCAAGGCAGACCCAAGGATACGGGCGATCGCAACCGCACCAGGAACGGCGCGCAGCATCGGCTCGACCTTGCTGAACCGCCAGGGACGAGCATGCGGCCAAAGTACGAGATAGGCCAAGTGCTGATCCCCGTTCAATGAGAGGGAGATATCTCCAGTCCCATCGGAATAGGTTTTAAGATCGGCGGACTCGATCATCCCGAACGGCAGGTTGACCGAAAGCGGCAAAGCGACGCCGTGTGAAATAACCACCCGCCGGTTGGTGATGGAATAGGTCGTTGCCCTGGCGCTGGACCAGCCGATCAAGACCAGAACCCAAGCCGCGGCCAAACCGGCCACAACCATCAGACCGCCAGCGAATGCAGCATCAAGGGCTCCGCCCCCGTCAGCAATCGCGGCAATCGCGCGCCAAACAGCCAGAAGACCAAAGTAGACAGCCAACCAACCGAACCGAAAGGCGCGGGAAGTCAGCTGCCACCAGGAAGGGGAGCCCTGCCAAAGCAGGCGCTCCCCCTGAGGAAGAGGCCCGGGCAAGCCCGGGACCATTTCAAAATGATGGTCGTGATCGCTCACAGCCAGGATTCCGACCGATCAGCCGTAGCAAGCAGATAGCCACCGCCGAAATAGGCGCTGACGCGGTCTTCTTCGAGCAGGGTGATGCGATCAGGGTTCGACAGAGCCGGAGCAGCACCGAACTGAGCGGCCGGAACCGAACCGGTGGTGACCTTCTTGTCGTCGCCGTGGACCTTAACCAGCGGAGCCGGGATCAGGACGGTACGAGCAGAAGCGGTCTCGCTGGTGCGGGCGGCGACTTCGTAGTAGCGAATCAGCAGATCGCCACGATCGACCCAAACGTCGGAGACGGTGCCGGCAACCTTGCCGTCGGCGCCGATAACCTTGAAACCACGCGGATCGGGATCGTCAGACGCAACCGAAAGATCGGTAGCGACACGCAACGGGACGAGACGGTTGTGACCTTCGGCATCGATATCCGGAGTATCAGCACGTTCGGCCCACGCGGCCGGGCCGATGCCGGACAGCAGAGCATTGCCGGTCGGAATCAGCGGAGCGCCATCGAACTTGTAAGCCGGAACCGCGCCGGTCACCGGAACCAGAGCCTCGGCCCGCGGAGCGGTACGGGTGGACCCGTCACGCAGCACGAAGGTCTTCGGCTCGGGCAGCGGCGGGAAGCCGATCAGACGCTCGGGGTTCGGCCCATCCGTCACCAGCGGATAGCCCTCGCGCTTGTCTTCCGAGCGGAGATAGTAGACCAGTACGGCGAAGAACGCCCAGAACGCATACAGCGTAAGCTGAGCCGCGTCTACGTAAGGAGTGAAAGCGCCGATGTCCATGGTATGACCTCAATCGTAGAGATTAACTAGGAAGCCCGGCGAGGCCGGACATTGACTAACGCTGACCAGCTTTGTTGCCCTGGTCCCGCAACAGGGGGCCAAGGGCGATCAGCGCGGCGAGCAGCATCAGGATTTCGATAGTATAAACTACAGCGTAGCCGGTGGCCGGGTCGTTGAGGGCCGCACCCAGCGCGCCGGAGGCCGCCAGACTGGACACCCCATCCCGGGTCACCCCCCCCAGAGCAATCGCGATCCCGGCCGCAGAAGCCTGAACCGCCCCCCAGGCGCCCAGTGCCAACCCACTGTCGCCTTTCTTTGCCAGCCCCATCGAAGCCGACAGGGTCGAGGCAACAAACTGACCGGTTCCGAACCCGATCAGCACTGTCCCGAGAGCGAACAGCGCAACCGAATGAGTCGGGGCGGAAACGATCAGACTGATCAAAGCCGCCAAGCCCGAGAAAACTCCGATCTGGGCCAAGCGGTGAACGTTCATACCGGCGGCAAGCCCCCGCGCCACAACGAGATACCCGGCCAACCCGCCGATGGCGAGCAGGGCGGTCAGCGCCGTCGTGGCGGCTACCGGAAGATGCAGAACCTGACCGCCGAACGGTTCCAGCAGTACGTCCTGCATGCTGAAACCGACGGTCCCAACCCCAATGGCGACCAGCCGACGGGTCGCGTTGGGGTCCTGCATGAAATCTTTCCACGCGTCGCGGAAACGAGGCTCCGGGATCGCAGCTCTCGCGGCAGCGGACGTGGCGCGGTTGGGATCGCGCGGTTCCTGCTTCCACAGAGCGATGGAATTCAACAACATCGTGACGAAGGCTGCGCCTTGCACGACTTCAATCAAACGCTGCGGCGTGAAATCGGATAGCAGAATGCCGAACACGACGGCACTGACGACCATGCCAACCAGCAGCATTGAACACATCATCGCCACAACCCGAGGACGGCTCTCCTCCGGCGCCATGTCGGCGGCCAGGGCCAGACCAACGGTTTGGGCGGTATGCATCCCCGCGCCGACCAGAAGGAACGCGGCAGCGGCACCAATCTGCCCAACCACGTTCGGCCCCACCGAAGGCTCGGACAGCAGCAGCAAGGCGAACGGCATGATCGACAGACCGCCGAACTGCAACATCGTTCCCATCCAGATATAGGGAACGCGCCGCCAGCCGAGGGCAGAGCGGTGATGGTCTGACTTGAACCCGATGAACGTCCGGAACGGCGCGAGAATCAGCGGCAACGCCACCATCAGCGCCACCAGCCACGCCGGGACGCCGAGTTCGACGATCATCACCCGATTCAGGGTACCGATGACGAGAACGACCGCCATGCCGACCGTCAACTGGAACAGAGACAGACGAATCAGGCGACTAAGCGGAAGATCGGGCGTGCCAATATCGGCGAAGGGCAGGAATCGCGAGTCGATTCCCACCAACGAGCGCGCAATGCTGTTGGTAAGCCTCTTCATGACCGCCGCAGCTCCAGCGCCTGGGATTTATAAAACCCGGTCAGGATACGCCGGGTCCGCCCCGGACTCCAGCCCGCCAATTCGGATGTCGTGGCAATCGTTGCCAACAGCGCCTTCTCCTCAACCGGAACGATCGACGGACCGCGATCTCCGCGCGGGAAGAACTTGCCGGCCTGATGCATCAGCATCAGGAGCGGCGTGCGCGGAGCAAACGTGAACAACACGGCACGACGGGTCATCGCCGCAAGGGCGGCAACGACCTTAACCTTATCCGGTGTATCGTAATGGATGATCGAGTCCATCGCCACGGCATAGTCAAAGGTGCCGAGGGCGGGATCGAGCATATCTCCCGAGCGGAAGTCGATACTTCCCGGAGCCAGATCGTCCGGCATGCGTTCCTTGGCAACGCCGATCAGAGTCGGCGACAGATCGATCGCCACCACCTGAGCGCCACGCCGCGCCGCCTCGACGGCGAGCAGCCCGGTTCCACAGCCAGCGTCAAGCAAACGCATCCCAGTCATATCGGCGGGCAGCCAACTCATCAAGGTGCCGCGCATTTCTTCGCGCCCAGCGCGGACGGTGGCGCGAATTCGGCTGACAGGGCTGTCTGACGTTAGCTTGGCCCAAGCGTCGGCGGCGGTCCGGTCGAAGTAAGTG
Organism: Magnetospirillum molischianum DSM 120; assembly: GCF_000294655.1. GTDB lineage: Bacteria > Pseudomonadota > Alphaproteobacteria > Rhodospirillales > Magnetospirillaceae > Phaeospirillum > Phaeospirillum molischianum. Next base: position 33,110 of record NZ_CAHP01000001.1, on the reverse strand, counting down.
GCGAGCCAGCCCTTACGTTGTTGGTAATTGGCGGTCGGCATCAATTGAATCCCAACAGATCGAAGATTTCACGGTCCTTCAGAGACCGCGCGGCCTCCAATGGCTCGACCCCGGCCCACAATTGCGTGGCCAAACGCAAGTACTCCGTCTGAGCCGTCGCGACGTCGGGGTTGGACGGATCCAACTCGAACAGAGTTGCCTTTTGCAGACGACTTTTGCGGATCACATCGAGTTCGGGCATGTGAGCCAGACGCTTCATCCCGGCCAGATCGTTGAACTTGTCGATCTGATCGGTGGCGGCACTGCGGTTGGCGATCATGCCGCCCACCCGCACCGGATAATCGCGCGCTTTGGCCTGGATCGCCGCGATGATCCGATTCATCGCAAAGATCGAATCGAAATCATTGGCGGCAACGATCAGGGCGCGGTCGGCATAATGCAGCGGCGCGGCGAACCCGCCACAGACGACATCGCCCAGCACGTCAAACACCACGACATCGGTCTCGTCGAGAAGGTGATGTTCCTTCAGCAACTTGACGGTCTGACCGACAACATAGCCGCCACAGCCGGTGCCGGCAGGCGGCCCACCGGCTTCGACGCACATCACACCATTATACCCCTCGAACACGAAATCTTCGGTCCGCAGTTCCTCGGGGTGGTAATCGACCTCTTCGAGCACGTCGATGACCGTGGTGGTCAAACGCTTGGTCAGGGTGAAGGTCGAATCGTGCTTGGGGTCACAGCCGATCAGGAGGACCCGTTTGCCCAACTTCGAGAAGGCCACCGCCAAATTAGACGAAGTGGTCGATTTGCCGATGCCACCCTTACCATAGATCGTGAACACCTTGGCGGAGCCGATCTTGACGCGAGGGTCTGGCTTCACCTGCACGCTTCCATCTTCGTCGGGGCAGTGGCTCGGGCTGTCACAGCCGTCACCGGCGCCGTTTTCGGTTCTCATGCGGCAACCCCGACGTTAACGCCTTCAAGACGGTCTTCCAATTCGCGGCCGGCTTCCTGCAACACCTTCAACATGTCCTCATCCGGTGACCAGTAATTGCGTTCATGCGCCTCGATCAGACGGTTGGCGATCTTGGCCGACGCGGTTGGATTGAGCTTGGCCAAGCGCTCGCGCATCTCGGGATCGAGCATGTAGGTTTCGGTCAACTGCCGATAGACCCAAGGTGCCACTTCGCCGGTGGTCGCCGACCAGCCCAGGGTATTCGTAACCTGCGCTTCGATCTCGCGGACCCCCTCATAGCCGTGCGCCAGCAACGCCTCGTACCATTTCGGGTTCAGGGTACGGGTCCGGGTTTCGAGCGAGACCTGCTCGGCCAGAGTCCGCACGGTGCCTTCGCCGTGGGTCTGGTCGCCGATATAGGTCGCCGCCGAAGTGCCGCCGCGCGCCCGCTTCACCGCGCGGGTGATGCCGCCCAACGAGTCGAAATAGTGATCAACGGTGGTGACGCCGACTTCGACCGAATCAACGTTCTGATAGGTGACATCGACGCTGGCCAACAGCTTGTTGAGCACCGCGTCGTTGCGAGCCGGCTTACCGTTAACGCCAAAGGCAAATCCTTTGCGCTTCTGATAGGCGTCGGCCAGTTCGTCCTCGTCATCCCAGGCACCGGCTTCAACCAATTGGTTGACGTTGGCACCATAGGCACCATCCTCGTTACCGAAGACGCGAAGCGCCGCTTCGGTCATCTCGCATCCGGTCGACTCGATGATCGACAGCGCATGCTTGCGGACAAAATTCTGCTCGGGATCTTCGTCGGCGCTGGCTGCAAGCAACGCCGCCTCGGCCAGCATCCGGGTCTGCAACGGCAGCAGATCGCGGAAGATACCAGACAGAGTCAAGACCACATCGATGCGCGGACGTCCCAGCGTCTCCAACGGAATCAACTGAGCCCCGCACAGACGACCGTAGGAATCGTGGCGGGGTTCGGCACCCATCAGCCACAAGGCCTGGGCGATCGGACCGCCCTCGGTCTTCAGATTGTCGGTCCCCCACAGCACGATCGCCACCGTCTCGGGCACGCCGTGCCCATCGGCCTGATGGCGTGTAAGGATGCGTCCAGCCTGCCGCGCCCCGTCCTTGACCGCGAACGCGCTCGGGATGCGGAACGGATCGAAGCCATGCAGATTGCGGCCGGTCGGCAACACATCGGTGGTCCGCAGCAGATCACCACCCGGAGCCGGGCGGATATAGCGGCCGTCGAGCGCACTGAGAATCGCCGGGATTTCGTAATCGCGCGACAACAGATCATCGACACGAGCCCGGTTTTCCGGGTCGGTAATGCCAGCGGCATCAAGCATATCGGATCGTTCTTCCGGGGTTTCCGGTTCTCCAACGACATGCAACCCGTTTGGAATCAGGGTCAGTTCCAGTTCGAGCAACTCGTTATTGAGGGTCTCGACCGCTTTCTGACGGGCCTCGGGTTCCCACGCCGGTTCAAGCTGAGCCAGATCGACGGCGGCCGCCTGGGCCTGGATCAGATCGGCCAGAGACGCCCGCTGCTCAGGATCTGAATCCGGCTCCAGTTGGCGCCAACGATCGATCGAGGTCTTCAGATCCTGCAAACCACGATACAGACCGGAATGGGTGATCGGAGGAGTCAGGTAGCTGATCAGCGACGCCGCTGCCCGACGTTTGGCAATCGTGCCTTCAGACGGGTTGTTCGAGGCATACAGGTAAAAATTCGGCAAATCCGAGATCAACCGATCCGGCCAGCACGCCTCGGACAGACCGGATTGCTTGCCCGGCATGAATTCCAGCGCGCCGTGCGTGCCGAAATGCAGAACCGCATGGGCACCGAAGGACTCGCGAATCCAACGATAGAACGCGGAGAAGGCATGAGTCGGCGAGAACCCCTTCTCGAACAGAAGGCGCATCGGGTCGCCTTCGTAACCGAAGGCAGGCTGCACACCGACAAAGACATTGCCGAACTGCTGCCCCAGCACGAAAATGCTGGCACCATCGGACTGTTGACGCCCAGGAGCCGGCCCCCACTGCCCTTCGATTTCGGGCAGATAGCGCTCGTGACGAACGTGGTCCTCGGCCGAAATTCGCGCCGCGACATTGGCCGGAGTGCCATAGAGCGAAGTGTTGCCCAGCAGCAGCGAATCACGCAGCGCATCGGCAGAGTCAGGCACGTCAACCTGATAACCGGCCGCCTTCATCGCCTTCAGCGTATTGAACACCGACGGGAATACCGCCAGGAACGCGGCCGTACCGACCTTGCCGGCATTGGGCGGGAAGTTGAACAGGATCACCGCGACCTTGCGGTTGGCCCGCTCGGTCCGACGCAACGTCACCAGCTTGGCGACACGAGCGGCCAGAGTCTCGGCCCGTTCCTCATCGACCACCATCTCGCGACGCTTCTGTCCGTCGCTGGCGGCGGGACGGCCGCCGAAGGTCATCGGGCAGATCGCGCCGTCGAGTTCCGGAAGCGCGACCATCATCGTCGCTTCAATCGGCATCAGGCCGCGTGAATCCGCCCGCCACTGATCCAGAGTCTGGAATTCAACCGCATGGGCCGCGATATAGGGCACATCCAACTTAGACAACACTGTCTCGGCCGAATGGGCGTCGTTATAGGCCGGTCCACCAACCAACGAGAATCCGGTCAAAGACAACATCAGATCGATCGTCGGAACGCCGTCCTTGAAGAAGTACTGATCGATCGCCTCGCGCGGATCGAGTCCGCTGGCGAAAGCGACGATCACCTTCAGCCCCTTGGCTTCCAGCGCGGCAATCACACCGTCGTAATGAGCGGAATTACCAGCCAGGACGTAGGAACGCAGCACCAGAACGCCAACGGTGCCAGTCTCTCCGCCGATTTTGGGCAGATCGCTCAGATGCTCGACGATCCGGTTCTTGGCCTTGGGATGGTACAAGCCGACATCGGGATATTCGATCGGGTCCGCGACCTTGACCGAATGGGCAAGACCTTTGCGCGGACCGGCGGCATAGCGCTCGATCAGCAGACGAACCATGTTGGCGACGTTTTGGTCCGACCCGGCCAGCCAGTATTGCAGGCAAAGGAAATAGGCGCGGACATCCTGAGCGGTGCCGGGAATAAAGCGCATCAGCTTGGGCAGCTGACGCAACATCTTCATCTGGCCCTGACCGCTGGTGCCCTTGTTGCCGCTGTCGCCCTTCAGCTTCTTCAGCAGCGCCATCATACCCTTGGCTTCACCGTTCATGGTGAACTTGCCAAGCTTGGTAAGCTTCATCACCTCGCTGGCCGACAGGCAGCACAGCATCGCGTCACACGCATCGCGCCGGGCGGTCAACGCCGGCAGGACGGCCCGGATGTGCTCATCCAGGAACAGCATGCAGGAAACGACAATATCAGCCGTCTCGATATCGGCGATGCAGCTCGCGAGGGCCCCGGCATCGTTGCAATATTCGTCGGCCGAGTGCATCACCAGTTCAAGGGTGGGCACTTCCTGCCGCAACACCGCGCCAGCACGATCCACCGCAGCCGCAAGATGGCTGTCCATCGTCACGATGACGACGCGGATCGGCGTCGACTCAGCGCCCGACATTCGCTTTTGCATCATAAAGCGCCTCAACGGTAATTTGGGCCAAACCACGCTCGCGAGCGAACCGTTCGGTGTTGCGGCGAGCTTTACCGCGGACAAAGAACGGCACCTTGAGCAACTCTTTTTCCGCGTCCGCCGTCCAGACCGGGACGATATCGCCGGTAGCGGGAGCAGACGTGGAACCGGACGTGTCGGGGGCAACCGCCGGAGCGGCCGCGACGGCAACAGGATCGGCCGGACGTTCGGCCGCCTGGGCGGCACCGCGTCCGAGATGCGACGGCGCCGCCTCCTCGTGAAATTCGAAATCGTGCCGGAACATTGTCAGCAAATGTTCCTCCAGCCCCATCATCAGCGGATGAATCCAGGTGTCGAACAGCACGTTCGCGCCTTCGAACCCAAGCTGGGGCGCATAGCGCGCCGGAAAATCCTGAACATGGACCGGGGCCGAGATCACCGCACAGGGAACCCCCAGCCGCTTCGCGACATGGCGTTCCATCTGGGTTCCCAACACCAGATCGGGCTGGGCCTCGGCCACCTTGGCCTCAACTTCCAGATAATCGTCGGTGATCAGCGCCTCGACGCCGTACAGCTTCGCCGCCTCACGGACATCGCGGGCTTGCTCGCGGCTATAGGTCCCGAGGCCGACCACGGTAAAGCCCAGTTCCTTCACAGCAACCCGAGCCGCTCCCACCGCGTGGGTGGCGTCGCCGAACACGAACACCCGCTTGCCGGTCAGATAGTTCGAATCGACCGAACGCGAGTACCACGGCAAGCGAGACGGCAACGTCGCCAGGGCAGGAGCCGGATCAATTCCGGCCAGCGCGGCGACCTCCTTGATGAAGTCGATGGTCGCGCCGATCCCTAACGGAACGGTCGTCACGGCAGGCTGCCCGAACGAGCGCTTCAGCCACTCCGCCGCCGCCGAGGCGACTTCGGGATAGAGCACTACGTTGAAGTCGGCGTCGCCCAGACGGGCAAGATCGGCCGGGCTGGCCCCCAACGGCGCGGCGACATTGACATCAATCCCGATCCGGTCGAGCAGACGGGTGATCTCGGTAACATCGTCACGGTGGCGGAAACCAAGCGAGGTCGCCCCCAGCAGATTGCAACGGGGCCGCTGTCCGGGCGCACGGGGCGGGCGAGGCGTGCCGGGGGCGGGAACATTTGGTCCCGCCAAAGCACGGACCAACTGGTAGAAGGTCTCGTTCGCGCCCCAATTTTCCTTGCGCATGAACGCCGACAATTCGACCGGCACCACCGGAATCGGCAGATTCATCGCACGAGCGAGGCCGCCGGTATCGTCCTGAATCAGTTCAGCGGTGCAACTCGACCCCACCAACAGCGCCTGCGGCTTGTAGCGTTCGATCGCGTCACGAGCCGCCGTCTTGAACAACTCGCTGGTATTGGAGGCCAGTTCGCGGCCCTGGAAGCTGGTGTAAGTGACCGGAGGACGCTTTTGTCCACGCTCGATCATCGTGAACAACAGATCGGCATAGGAATCGCCCTGCGGCGCGTGCAGAACGAAATGAACGCCGGTCATTGCGGCGGCGACACGAATCGCGCCGATATGGGACGGCCCCTCGTAGGTCCAGAGGGTCAATTGCATGGCGCAAGCTCCACCAGCCGTGACCGACGCACCAAAGGCCTGGCGAAGAGCTCCGCCAGATCGCCAGCCTGATCATAGCCTTGGATCGGAGTAAAAAGAAGCTCGATCGACCACTTCGTGGCGATCCCCTCGGCTTCGAACGGATTGGCAAGTCCTAATCCGCACACCACCAGATCGGGATGATCGGCGCGACAGCGATCAAGCTGGCGTTCGAGATCCTGCCCTTCCGACAGCCGGGTGCCGCTCGGCAACAACGCCAATTCCGGCGCGATCAACTGACGGTTCAGATAGGGCGTACCGACCTCGGCCAGAGTCATTCCCAATTCCCGCGACAGGAAACGGGCCAGCGGAATCTCGATCTGCGAGTCCGGGAAGAAGAAGATCGTCTTGCCGCTCAATTCCTCGCGATAACGCTCAAGCGCCATTTTAGCGCGCGCCGCCGCCGGGGCGGTAACCGCCTCGAACCGCTCGGGCGCGACGCCGAACGCATCGGCAGCGGCCTTCAGCCACAAAGTGGTCCCTTCGGCACCCAACGGGAACGGTGCCGACACGCGGGTCGCCCCCCGAGATTCGAGGGCGCGGGCCGTGGTGGCAAGGAACGGATGCGCCAGCAGAATCACGGTATCCGGCCCGACCGGCGGCAAATCGTCGGAATTGCGCGGCGGGAAGAAACGGACTCGTTCGATCCCTAGCCCTTCAAGCAGGCGTTGAAGTTGCCCTTCGACTACCTCGGCCAACGAACCAACCACCAGCAAAGAGCGCCCCGCCCCGGCCTCGGCCGCAGGCAGATGCGGTACCAGAGCGGTAAGACAGGCATCCTCGCCCTGCGAGAAGGTGGTTTCCAACCCGCTGCCGGAGAAGTGAACAATCCGAACTCCGGTGCCAACGGTCCGCATCAGACGGTCGGCGGCCAGATCGAGATCAAGCTTGATCACTTCGGACGGACAGGAGCCGACCAGGAACAGCATACGGATATCGGGACGCCGTTCGAGCAGCCGGGTCACAATGCGGTCGAGTTCAGCGTTGGCGTCGGCACGGCCGGCCAGATCGCGTTCCTCAATGATCGCCGTGGCGAAACGCGGCTCGGCGAAAATCATCACGCCTGCAGCCGATTGAATCAAATGGGCACAGGTCCGCGACCCGACGACCAGAAAAAAGGCGTCCTGGATCTTACGATGCAACCACACGATCGGAGCAAGTCCGCAAAAAACCTCGCGCTGGCCGCGTTCGCGCAGCACGGCGCTATCGTCACACCCCATAGACTTGATCTCCACGGACGTCGCTGCTGGAAGAACGGTCATTGCGCGGACCCGCCCGTGCTGGCAGCTTCGGCCTCGGCCTGGAGCCGGGCGGCACGAAGCTTCAGCAGGAACTGGCCCGCATTGACGACGTAGGTGGCATAGGCGGCAAGCGCCACGTACATCTGCTGTTGGATGGTCAACGAACCAGTCAGCAGACCCCACAGATAGACCGTGTGAAGAGTCAGAACCAGGAAGCTGAACACATCTTCCCAGAAGAACGCACGAGCGAACAGATAGCAGCCGAACACCACCTTTTCCCAGATCGCTCCGGTAATCATAATGGTGTAGAGAATCAAGGTCTTGGCGACAATTGAAACGGTCGCGGCGGTCTCGCCCGATCCGGTGACGAGGTAGTTGATCACCAGCCCGAGACTGACCAGAAAGACAATGAATTGAACGGGAGCCAGAATCCCCTGAACCAGGGTCCAAGGCGTCTGATCGCGCCGAAGACGCTCTTCGGGCGTGTACAAGGGCGCGGGCGGTGCGGGTGGCGACGACTCGTGGCGAGCGTTGCTACGCCCCGCCACAGTTCCCCAAGGGCATCTGTCCATTGAATCGACCAAGTTGTAGACGAAATTAAGGCCTGACATCTTACCGACGTTCCCCCCAGCCGGAAGCATGACTCGGGATGCTATACGGTCGATCTGGGGGTGTCAACCAAGCGTTCCTGTCGGCCATTTCCGCCAAAGTCGGGCCATGACGCCCCTTTTCGACGCGGTGCAATTCGCCTTGCAAGCGGGCGATCTCCCCCCTTAAATTGGCCGCCCAGACCGCGCCGGGGGAGGCGCTGCCTGGATTGCAGAGTTAATTCCAAAGAGCGGGTGCTTGGCCCGCGTCTAATGGCGGCGCTTTGCCGGTGTCTGAGGGAGACAAGAGGGTCATGGATTTGGTGAAAGCGCGCACGACCATCGCCCCTGCGTTGGAACTGCTCAAGCCCATCACGTGGTTCCCGCCGATGTGGGCGTTCGGGTGCGGCGTGGTCTCCTCGGGCCAGTCGGTTATCGACAATTTCGGCTTCGTTGTCGCCGGCATCGCCCTGGCCGGTCCTCTGGTCTGCGGCACCAGTCAAGCCGTCAACGACTGGTTCGACCGTCACGTCGATGCCATCAACGAACCCAACCGCCCGATCCCATCGGGCCGACTGCCCGGTCAGACCGGGCTTTATATCGCAATCGGCTGGACCGCTCTTTCGGCGTTGGTCGCCCTGTATCTCGGTACGGTTGTGTTCGTCGCCGCCCTGGTTGGCCTCGCCCTCGCCTGGGCCTACAGCGCGCCGCCGTGGCGGCTGAAGGAGAACGGCTGGCACGGCAATCTGGCCTGCGCCGCCTGTTACGAGGGACTGCCCTGGATCACCGGCGCCGCCGTGATGACCGGCGGCCTCCCCGACTGGAAGGTGTTCGTGCTGGCCGCGCTCTATAGCGCCGGTGCCCACGGCATCATGACCCTGAACGATTTCAAGTCGGTCGAAGGCGACCGCCAGATGGGCGTCAACTCGCTGCCGGTGCTGCTTGGGCCGGACAAGGCCGGGGTGCTGGCCTGCAAGGTAATGGCTGCCCCCCAGGTGGCGGTGATCCTGTTGCTTCTGCTGTGGGGTCACTCCACCGCAGCCGCGATTATCACCCTGCTGCTGGCGATTCAGGGCGTGCTGATGGTTAAGTTGCTGAAGCGCCCGGCCGAGCTGGCTCCCTGGTACAACGCCACCGGCATCACCCTTTATGTGCTCGGCATGATGGTCAGCGCGATTGCGTTGAATGCGGGGGTGGCCCGGTGAGTTCCGGGGTGGCCCTCGGCTGGTTTGGCATTGCCCGTCTTGGGCTGATTCAGGCGTCCCTGGGGGCAATCGTCGTTCTCGCCACCTCGACCGTCAATCGCGTGATGGCGGTTGAGTTGGCTCTGCCTGCCCTGGTCCCCGGCATTCTGGTGGCGTGGCATTATGCCGTCCAGATCCTGCGCCCCCGCATGGGTTATGGCTCGGATCAGGGGGGCCGCCGCGCGCCCTGGATCATGGGCGGACAAGTGGTCCTCGCCTTTGGCGGAATCGCCGCCGCATTGGCGATTCCGCTCATTCAGACCTCGTTGAGCCTGGGTCTGGCAGTCTCATTCATCGGCTTCACCCTGGTCGGACTCGGCGCGGGCACCTCTGGAACCACGCTGCTGGTCCTGATGGCAAAGCGGGTTACGCCTGCCCTGCGTCCCGCCGCGGCAACGATCGTCTGGGTGATGATGATCGCCGGAATGGCGATCACCGCCGGAACCGTCAGCAAGCTGCTGGCTCCGTTCTCTGCGGAGCGGCTGATCGAGGTCACTGTCGGCGTCGGCGTCTTTGCGCTGGTGCTGACCGGACTGGCTTTGTGGGGCGTCGAAGGGCCGGTCTCGACCGACTCCGCCCCGCCGCCGGAAAAGCAACAGCAACCGTTTATGAAGGCACTGGCCGAAGTATGGTCGGAACCGCAGGCCCGCAGCCTGACTCTGTTCATCTTCGTGTCGATGCTGGCCTACAACGCCCAGGAACTGATCCTGGAGCCGTTCGCCGGTCACGTCTATGGCCGCACTGTCGGCGAAACGGCACGGATCACCGGAATGCAACATGGCGGAGCGTTGCTCGGCATGATCCTGGCCGGAACATTGTGCACCATTCTGGCACGCCGTTGGGCCGGAACGATGCGCGCCTCGACGATGATCGGCTGCGTCGGCTCGGGAGTGATGTTGCTGGTCCTGGCCGGATCGGGCTTTGTCGCACCGGACTGGCCGCTTGACCTGACCGTGTTCATCCTGGGCGTCGCCAATGGCGCGTTCGCCGTCTCGGCAATCAGCTCAATGATGTCGATGGTCGGTCACGGCACGAAATCGCGCGAAGGAACCCGGATGGGGATCTGGGGGGCCGCCCAGGCCGTTGCCTTCGCCTTGGGCGGATTGGTGGCGACCGCATCGAGCGATCTGGCCCGCTGGCTTCTGGGATCGCCCGCCGCCGCTTATGCCGCGGTGTTCGCGATGGAAGCCCTGTTATTCGTTGTCGCCGCCTGGTTGGCGGTGAGTGTGTTCCAGTCCCGGCCGCGCCAAGACGAGGCCGAGGGACCGGTCGGCGGTTAAGCCGAAAAACCAATCGGGGGGAAAGACGATGACCGACCTTAAGACTTTCGACGCCGTAGTGGTTGGCGGTGGACCGGCCGGAGCGACCGCCGCGACCCATCTGGCCCGGCGGGGCTTTTCTGTTCTGCTGCTGGACCGCGCCGGACGAATCAAGCCCTGCGGTGGTGCGGTGCCTCCGCGACTGATGGCTGAATTCGAGATTCCCGACAGCCTGCTCGTGGCGAGAATCACCAAGGCGCGAATGATCGCCCCCTCGAACCAGCACGTCGATATTCCGATCGAAGGTGGCTATGTCGGCATGGTCAACCGCTCGACCTTCGACGAATGGCTGCGCGAGCGCGCCCGCACCGCCGGAGCCGAGCGCCGCACCGGCACCTTCGAGACGTTCGAGCGCGATGAAAACGGTGTCGCCGTGATCCGTTACAAGGATGCCGAGGGCAACCCGGCGGCGGTCAAGGCCCGTGCCGTGATCGGTGCCGACGGCGCCCAATCCGCTATTGGTCATCAGGCGGTTCCCGGTGCCGACAAGCTGAAATTCGTCTTCGCCTATCACGAATTTGTCCGCACCCCGACCCAACCCCCGGCCAATTATGAAGCCGATCGCTGCGACGTCTATTATCAGGGACCGCTGTCGCCGGACTTCTATGCCTGGGTGTTCCCGCATGGCGATACCGTCAGCATCGGCACCGGCACCGCGTTGAAGGGCTTCTCGATGCGGCAGGCGGTAACCGACCTGCGCAAGACCATCGGTCTGGACAGCGCCGAGACCTTGCGCCAGGAAGGCGCGCCGATCCCGATGGAACCGCTGAAGGTCTGGGACAATGGCCGCGACGTGTTGCTGGCGGGCGATGCCGCCGGCGTGGTCGCCCCGGCTTCGGGCGAAGGCATCTATTACGCAATGGTCGGCGGCCGTCTGGCCGGTGAATCGGTGGCCGAATTCCTGATCACCGGAAAATCCAAGGCTTTGGCCGGAGCCCGCCGCCGCTTCATGAAGGCGCACGGTAACGTGTTCCGTGTCCTCGGGGTGATGCAGCGCTTCTGGTATAGCAACGACAACCGCCGCGAACGCTTCGTCAGCATCTGCCGCGACCAGGACGTCCAGCAACTGACCTTCGACGCCTACATGAACAAGGAGCTGGTCAAGGCCAAGCCGCTGGCTCATGTCCGCATCTTCCTGAAAAACATTGCCCACCTCACCGGCCTGATCAAAGCCTAAAAAGATCGGAGACCCGTCAGTGACTTTTGAGCACAGTCAGAATACGAACCGGGACGGCGACAACCGCCCCCATGCCGTCGTCATCGGCAGCGGCTACGGCGGCTTGGCCGCCGCCATCCGTCTGGGAGCGCGTGGCTATCGCGTCACCGTTCTGGAGCGTCTCGATGCGGCCGGAGGACGCGGTTACGTTTTCCGTCAGGACGGGTTCACTTTCGATGCCGGTCCGACCATCGTCACCGCACCGTTCCTGTTCGAGGAACTGTGGTCGCTGTGCGGCAAGAAAATGTCGGATGACATCGACCTCCGGCTGATGGATCCGTTCTACCGTATTCGGTTCGACGATGGCCGTACCTTCGATTATTGCGGCGACCGCGACCGGATACGGGCCGAGGTGGCAAAGTTCTGCCCCGCCGACCTGCCCGGCTATGACCGGTTCATGAAGGCCAGTGAGGGCGTGTTCCGGGTTGGCTTCGAGAAGCTGTCCTCGATGCCATTCTCATCGATCATCGACATGGTGAAGGTGGCGCCCGCGATGGCGATCCACCGCTCTTACCGCAGCGTGTTCCAATTCGCCTCCGAATATCTTTCGGACGAGGCTCTGCGGATCGTCTTCAGCTTCCATCCGCTGCTGATCGGCGGCAATCCCTACTCGGTGACCTCGGTCTACAGCCTGATTTCGTTCCTGGAACAGCGTTGGGGCGTCCATTTCGCGATGGGCGGAACCGGCGCTTTGGTCCAGGGACTGGTCGGTCTGATCGAGGGGCAAGGGAATAAGATCCGCTATAAATCTCCCGTCGCCCGCATCCTGGCCGAACATGGCCGCGCCGTCGGCGTCCGGCTTGAATCCGGCGAAGTCATCGACGCCGACATCGTTGTCTCGAACGCCGATGCCGCCACCACCTACAACACATTGCTGGCCGACGAACCGCGTTTCCGCTGGACCGATTCGCGAATCGAAAAAAGTGTCAGCTCGATGAGTGCATTCGTGTGGTACTTTGGCACTCGGAAGCGGTATGAGGATGTCGCTCACCACACCATCCTTCTCGGGCCGCGCTATCGCGGTCTGCTGCACGACATCTTCGACAAGAAAATTCTGGCCGAGGATTTCAGCCTGTACCTTTATCGCCCCACGGCAACCGACCCGTCGATGGCCCCGAAAGGCTGCGATTCGTTCTATGTCCTGTCGCCGGTTCCTAACCTGGAGGGCGATACCGACTGGACGACCGAGGCCGAACCTTATCGCAAGCGGATTGCCGCCTACCTTAGCCGTACCGTGCTGCCCGACCTGGAAGCCAATGTCGTGTCCTCGCGGATGACGACGCCGCTCGACTTCCAGAACCGGCTACAATCGTTCCGTGGCGCCGCGTTCGGCATGCAGCCGATCTTGCTGCAAAGCGCGTGGTTCCGTCCCAACAACCGCAGCGAAGAACTCGACCGGCTGTATCTGGTCGGTGCCGGAACTCATCCCGGCGCCGGACTTCCGGGCGTGCTGTCTTCCGCTCAGGTCATTGACAGGCTGGTGCCCGATGCCAACGCCCTCATCTAACCAAACCGCCTCGTCTGCGGCCGATTTCGCCGAATGCCGCGCCCTGATGAAAGGCGGGTCGAAGTCATTCTTCGCCGCCTCTCTTCTGCTCCCCAATTCGGTGTGCAAGCCGGCAACCGCGTTGTACGCTTTTTGCCGTCTCGCCGATGACGCCATCGACGAAGGCGGCGGAATCGACGCGCTCGAAGGGCTGCTCGACCGCCTCGACCGCATCTATGCGGGCAATCCGGCCCCCATCGCCGCCGACCGCGAGTTTGCTCAGGTTGTCGCTTTTTATGGCATCCCCAAAACCCTGCCCGCCGCCCTGATCGAGGGCTTCGAGTGGGACGGATTGGGGCGTCGGTACGAAACCCTGTCCGAACTCAACGCTTATGCCACCCGCGTTGCGGGGACCGTCGGTGCGATGATGACGATGCTGATGGGGGTACGCGCCCCCGAAGCGGTCGCACGGGCCTGCGATCTCGGCATCGCGATGCAATTCACCAACATCGCCCGCGACGTTGGTGAGGACGCCCGCAAGGGTCGCATCTATCTGCCGCTCTCCTGGATGCGCGAAGAAGGGATCGATCCCGACGAGTGGCTGAAGAACCCCAAATTCGACAAGGCTTTGGGCCGCGTGGTCAAGCGCTTGTTGAAGGCCGCCGACGAGCTTTACGACCGCTCGGAAGCGGGCGTGGACGCCCTGCCCGCCGCCTGCCGGGGTGCGATCCACGCCGCTCGCTATTTGTATGCCGAGATCGGCCACAAAGTCAGACGTCGTGGCTATGATTCGGTGTCGGGCCGCGCGGTGGTGCCGCTTTATCACAAGCTCTGGCTGCTGGTGACCAAGATCGTCCTCAGCGATTTCATTCCGACCCGCAAGATGGTCGCCCCGCCGGTCGAGGAAGCCCGCTTCCTGGTTGATGCTGTTGCTGCGATCCCCGACTGGCCGGAAGCCTCACGCGGCAAGATCCGCCCGCCGATCCGGTGGTGGAGCTTCACCGACCGCGCCATCTGGGTGCTTGACCTGTTCGAACAGTTGGAACGCCGCGATCAACTTCAGCGGCGATAGAACATGCCCGCCCCGTCCCCTCCGTGACAGAGAGGACGGGGCGCCGCAGACAGTGGGCGTCACGCCCGCATCCCCATATTTGGTATAGTACGACCAGATCACGCGCAGACCGGCATCGGTAGGCGTGGCGATCAGCGCCGATTGTACGGCTTAGAACCCGCCGGTCGCCGATGGCATCAGCGGCAAGCCGCAGACAGGACAGGTCGCCGCAGCCAGCAGCGCCTGACGCTCGGCCGGGTCATTTACGCCCTTCTCAGCCAGCATCTGGTCCATATCACGCAGAAAGCCTTCATGCTCGGCGATCCGTTTGCAGGCGTAATTCGCGCCATCGTCGGAGCAATCGATTTGCTTCAGCGCCGCCGCCTCGCGCCCGCCAACGGCAACGCCAAGCCCGGCCAAGGCGGTAACCCGAAGAAAATGACGGCGATCCATGGCCGGAGCCTCCCTTACCCAGAACGGATTCTCAGGAGAGTAGCGACGGCGAACGCCCGTTTGTCAAGTATCGCGGCCGCACCGAAACGACGAACGAGACGAGACTTGCGAGAGGCGTTGAATTGATATGTTATAACAAAATAAATTGAACCGGACCCCCCATGCTTTCCGAAAACTCACCGCCTCCGTCGCTTCTGGCCTGGAGCGCCCTCGCCCGTCTGGTGGCGGCCGTTTTGTGTCTGGTGCCGCTATGGGCGGCGGTCGGTTGGGCGCTGGGCTGGTGGGGGACGCCCCCATGATCCTCCGCCTGGAGAATCTGACCCTGGGCTATGACCGCTATCCGGCGGTTCACCATCTCAGCGGCACCTTTGCCCCCGGTCGGCTGACCGCCGTAATCGGTCCCAACGGCGCGGGAAAAAGTACGCTGCTGAAAGGGATCAAGGGGCTGCTGCCCACGCTGGGCGGCCGCATCGCATTGAACGCCGAAGAGCGGGGCCGCATCGCCTATTTACCGCAGCAAGCCGAACTGGAACCCGGCTTTCCCATCTCGGTTCTTGATGTCGTCCTGCTCGGCCATTGGCGACGCACCGGTGCCTTTGGCACGATCGGCCCCAATCTGCGCCGCGCGGCGACGGCGGCACTGGAAGCGGTGGGACTGCCCGGCTTCGAACGGCGAGGAATCGGGTCGCTCAGTCTGGGGCAGCGTCAACGGGTCTTATTTGCCCGCCTGATGCTGGAGGACGGACCGGCGATCCTGCTCGACGAGCCGTTCGCCGCAATCGACGCTCGCACCATCGACGATCTGATGGCGGTCGTTTGCCGCTGGGGCGAGGAAGGAAGGACGGTGATCGCCGTGTTGCACGATCTGGAATTGGTGCGACGATCCTTTCCCTTCACCCTGATGTTGGCACGGGAAGCGGTGGCCTGGGGGCCGACAGAAACCGTGTTGGTGCCCGAAACGCTGGAACGGCTGCGCCGGAGCAGCGAGACCTGGGACGAGAACGCGGCGCTTTGCCGCCGGGAATACTCCGATGGCGTATGATCTGCTGATCGCCCCCTTCGCCGATTTCGCCTTCATGCGCCGGGCTTTGGTCGCCTGTCTGGCGCTGTCGCTCGGATGCGCGCCGGTCGGGATGTTCCTGCTCTTGCGGCGCATGAGTCTGTTGGGCGACGCATTGAGTCACTCCGTCCTGCCTGGAGCAGCCATTGGCTTTCTGCTCGGCGGATTGTCGCTGCCGGCAATGGGTCTGGGCGGCTTCGTCGCTGGATTGACGGTCGCGCTGCTATCGGGACTGGCGACCCGCTTCACCGCGTTGCGCGAAGACGCCAACTTCGCCGCGTTCTACCTGATCTCGCTGGCATTGGGGGTGATGATCGTCTCGGCCCACGGCAGCAACGTCGATCTGATGCACGTCTTGTTTGGGTCTGTCCTGGCGGTCGATGACCTGTCGCTTCTGCTGGTCGCCGCCATCGCCTCAATCACCCTGGGCGGTTTTGCCCTGCTGTTCCGCCCGTTGGTCGCCGAATGTTTCGACCCTGGCTTCCTCCGTGCCGCGGGCGGAGCCGGAGCCTGGGTTCACCTCGCCTTTTTGGTGCTGGTCGTGCTCAACCTCGTCGCCGGTTTCCAGGCGCTGGGAACCCTGATGGCGGTAGGATTGATGATGCTGCCGGCAGCGGCAGCCCGGATGTGGGCACGCCGCCTGTGGGCGCTGGTGGCCGTCGCGGCCCTGATCGCCTTTGGCGCGGGCTATGTCGGGCTGGTGCTATCGTTCCGTTTCGACCTACCTTCCGGCCCCGCGATTGTCCTGGTCGCTGGCGTGGTCTACCTCCTATCGCTGCTGCTCGGCAGGGTCGGCGGAGTGCTGCCCCGGTTGATCCGCCCCTCTCATTTCGAAGCCTGAAACAAGACGGCCCTCTCCTGGGGAGAGGGCCGGAATAAAATAATAATCCCGCCGGAACTTACCCGGCGTTCAACCTCACATCTTCGGCGGTGCCGAGGGCTTCGGCCAGAATATTGAGCTTGGCCACCACCGCGTCCGAGGCGACATTCATCTTTTCAATCTCGACCAGAGCATCGTCGAAGCGGCCTTCGGCTGCAAGGGTCAGGGCTGCCTTGGCGGCGGCATGAACCTGGGCATGCGGCTCCTCAATGGCGACATAGGCGGCCGAGTCCTGCAACGCCCGGTCCGACACCGCATCGTACCACTTGCCCAGACGGCAACCGTGATGGTCGGCGATCTCCCCGGCCTGAAGCTGAGACCGCCCCAGCACTCCGTCGAGCACCGAACGCTTGAACGCGATATGGTCGTTCTTGGCGATCTCGACCAGCAACGCCGCCGAGCCGATTCCGGCATAGGCATCGACCTGAGAATCGAGATGGCGGCTCATCCGCCCCATCGAGTCAAGAACCTGGGCCAGCCGGTCGTCGTTGGTGCGGGCCAGAGTAACGATGTTGGCGGTCCCATCGGCCAGATGGCTCGCCGTGCGCGACTGCCGGTCCAGAACATCGGAAATCGTCATCATGCTGGTGCGGACGTCATCGACCTCGGCAGCGATCGATTGGAGCCGTTCGCCCAAATCATCGACCAGAGCGCGGCCCTGATCGACCGCCTGGGTGCTTTCTTCGATAGCCCCGACGATGGTGGACATCTCGTTTTGCAGCGCTTCGATACGGGATCGGATATCAACGGTAGCCTTTGCCGTCTGGTTGGCGAGGTGCTTGACCTCGTTGGCGACAACAGCAAAGCCCTTGCCCGCATCGCCCGCCCGTGCCGCTTCGATGGTGGCGTTCAGGGCCAGCAAATTGGTCTGCCCCGCCACCGCCTCAATCGCGGTAACGATCTGGCCGATCTGGTTCGAAGCCTCGACCAGCCCTTCGACCTTGGCCCCAGCGCCGCCGACGGCAGCGACGATTCGACCGAATGCCGATGCCGCCTCGCGACTGGCCCCCAATCCTCCGCTGGCCGCCTCACCCGCGCTGCCCGCGCCTTTGGCCGCCCCGGCACTGTCGGTCGAGATCGCCGAAATCGAATCCCGCATCTGTTCGATCGAACTCGCCATCCGATCGACCTCACGGGTCGATACATCGATTTCATGCTTCATCCGCGCCAGGGTCATCATCGCTTCGTTACCGAGGCTCGCCGCTTGAACCAACGAACGCAGCACAGTGCGCTGGGACAAATGACGTTCGATCTCGGCCTGACGCCGAGCGGCGGCGCGGTCGGTCTCCAACTCGATCAGCTTGCGGCGGTTCTCGGCGATCTCGCCCAGAACCCCGGCGACTGCGCCGAATTCATCCCCGCGATCGGGCGAGAGCCGCAATCCGGTACCGCTGGCATGAACGACATCGATGTCGTGACGCAAATCGACAAAGCCCGAAGAAACATTGCGGATAATAACGATGCCAAAACCGCCGAACACCAGCAACACTCCGGCCAGAACCAGTCCACGCTGGAGCAAGGCCACGCGGAAATCGGCGTCGATATCGTCAATATAAGCGCCGGACCCCACCATCCAGCCCCACGGAGCGAAGCCCTTGAGATAGGAAATCTTGGCGTAGATTTCCGTGGTCGCGCCCCCGCCCTGCTTGGGCTTGGGCCATTCATAGCCGACAAAGCCCTGGCCACCGCGTTCGACCACCATGACAAAGGCGGCGAACAGATTCACATGGTCGAGAGCCTCGCGAGCACCGCCACCATCGGGACGCAGCCATGTTGCCTTGTCGAACTTCGCCCCCTGCAAGGTGGTGCCGTCCAACGACGGCGAGACCGGGTGCATCACCATCCGCGGTAACGGCTTTCCCAAGTCGTTGATCCACAAATATTCGGCACCGTCATAGCGCATTGTTCTCAGCACACCGATCACTGCCGCCTTGGCCTCGGCCTCGGTCATGCGGCCCTGGGCGGCCTCGGCGGCGTAATGTGTCAACACACCGCTGGCGGTTTCGACTACCCGGCGCAGACTGGTCTCGCGCGCTTCAAGCATGTCGGAGCGCGTTTTAACCGTATCGGTAACAAAAACAATCGCCAGACCACAGAGAGGAAGAAAGACCAGCAACCACAAACGAACGGTGATCCGCATGCGGGTAAAAATGTTTGACAGCCCCATCGGATCGACCCTCGCAAGTCGTTTCGAGATAAACCCAATACTAAGTGCTGGTAACAATCGGCACAAGCGCGCGGACAGGTCGGAGTTGAACCCGACCCATCCAGAAAACCACCTACGCGAACCCGCTTGGCAAACCCCTCTTGGAAAGGCATTGTCAGAAACGTAAAACGGGGGTAACGCCCGTAGCACAAAGGGATGAGGTTTACATGAAGATCGCCATACCGAAAGAGCGGCGCGCTGGCGAAGCGCGGGTCGCAGCGTCTCCTGACACCGTGAAGAAGTTCAAGGGGATGGGATTCGAGGTGGTGGTGGAGACCGGCGCCGGTGCCGGCGCCTCGATCCTTGACGACCATTTCCGCGAGGCCGGAGCCACCATTGCCGCCGATGCCGCCACCGCGCTGGCCGGGGCCAATATCGTCCTGAAAGTACAGCGCCCCCAGGATGACGAGATCGCCCTGATCCCGGAAGGCGCAGTCCTGATCGCCGGCTTGGCCGCGCTCGCCAACCGCGATCTGATCAAGGCGCTGGCCGCACGCAAGATCACCGCCTTTGCGATGGAATTGCTGCCGCGCATCACCCGCGCCCAAAGCATGGATATCCTGTCGTCGCAGGCCAGCCTGGCCGGCTACAAGTCGGTTCTGGACGCCACCGAGCATTTCGGCCGCGCCATTCCGATGATGATGACCGCCGCTGGAACCATCGCCCCGGCCCGCTTCCTGATCTTGGGGGCCGGTGTCGCCGGGCTTCAGGCCATTGCCACCGCCAAGCGGCTGGGCGGCGTGGTCTATGCCTTCGACGTCCGCCCCGCCGTTAAGGAGCAGGTCGAAAGCCTGGGCGGCAAGTTCGTCGAGGTCGATCCCGACGCGGGCAAGGACGCCGAGACCAAGGGCGGCTATGCCAAGGAAATGGACGACGACTATAAAAAGAAGCAGGCGGCGAAGATCGCCGAGGTGCTGAAAAAGACCGACATCGCGATTTCCACCGCCCTGATCCCTGGCAAGCCTGCTCCGGTGCTGATCACCGAAGAGATGGTCAAGGACATGCGCGAAGGCTCGGTGATCGTCGATATGGCGGTCGAGGCGGGCGGCAATTGCCCCCTGTCCGAGTTTGATAAAGTCGTGGTCAAGCACGGCGTTACCCTGGTCGGCCACGGCAACATCCCGGCGAGAATCGCGGTTGACGCTTCGGCGCTGTTCGCTCGCAACCTGCTGAACTTCCTGACCCCGCTGGTCGATAAGGACAGCAACAGTCTGAAATTCAACTGGGACGACGAGATCCTGAAGGGCACGTGTGTGACCCGCGACGGAAGCGTCGTTCATCCCGCGTTGGCCGGCTAAGGAGGCAAGCTGCCATGGATACCACAGAAATCGTCCGTGCCGCCGCCAAGCTCGCCCATGAGACCGAGGCTCTGTCCCTGAAGGCCAACGAAGTGCTTGCCCAGGCGGCGCATCTTCAGGCTCTCAGCGATCACGGGATCGGCTTCGTCTCGTTGCTCACCGTGTTCGTTCTGGCCTGTTTCGTCGGCTATTACGTCGTCTGGCGGGTCACCCCGGCGCTGCACTCGCCGCTGATGGCGGTGACCAACGCGGTGTCGTCGGTGATCATCGTCGGTGCGCTGGTCGCCACCGCGACCGACACCACCGCGTCGCGCCTGTTGGGCTTCCTCGCCGTGATCCTGGCCTCCGTCAACATCTTCGGCGGCTTCCTGGTCACGCAACGCATGCTCGGCATGTTCAAGAAGAAGCAGAAATAGGGAGGACGCGACCGTGGCAAGCAATCTCACTCAATTCGCCTATCTCGTCGCCGCCGTCTGCTTCATCATGGCGTTACGCGGGCTGTCCAGCCCCGAAACGTCGCAGAACGGCAATCGGTGGGGCATGGCGGGCATGGCCATCGCCATTGTCACCACCATCATCACCCCCGACTTCGCCTGGGTTCTGGTGCCGCTCGGCATCCTGATCGGCGGCGGCATCGGAACTGTTGTCGCAAAGAAGATCGAGATGACCGCCCTACCCCAGTTGGTGGCGGCGTTCCACTCTCTGGTCGGTCTGGCGGCAGTATTCGTCGCGGCGGCAGCCTTGTCGGCCCCGGCGGCCTTCTCGATCCTGGCGGCCGATGGCGGCATCAAGGCCGCCTCGCTGATCGAGATGAGCCTGGGAACCGCCATCGGCGCGATCACCTTCACCGGCTCGCTGGTCGCCTTCGCCAAGCTTCAGGGTTTGGTCAGCGGCAGGCCGCTGGTGTTCAAGGGACAGCACCCGCTGAATGCCGGTCTCGGCATCCTGCTGCTGGCTCTGGTCGTGCTGTTCGCCTTCTCCGGTGGTTCGGTCGCCCTGTTCGTTGCAATCGTTGTGGTGGCGCTGGCGCTGGGCTTCCTGCTGATCCTGCCGATCGGCGGTGCCGACATGCCGGTGGTCGTCTCGATGCTCAATTCCTATTCGGGTTGGGCGGCGGCCGGTATCGGCTTCACCCTTGGCAACCCGCTGTTGATTGTCACCGGCGCATTGGTCGGGTCCAGCGGTGCGATCCTGTCCTACATCATGTGCAAGGGGATGAACCGCTCGATCATCAACGTCATCCTGGGCGGCTTCGGCGGCGAAGTGGCGGGAGAAGGCGGAGCGGCTGCGGGCGGCGGTGCCGACCGTGCGGTCAAGGCCGGTTCGGCCGACGACGCCGCCTTCATCATGAAGAACGCATCGAAGGTCATCATCGTTCCAGGCTATGGCATGGCGGTGGCACAGGCCCAGCATGCCCTGCGCGAAATGGCCGACTTGCTGAAAAAGGAAGGCGTCGATGTCCGTTACGCCATCCATCCAGTGGCGGGTCGCATGCCCGGTCATATGAACGTCTTGCTGGCCGAAGCCAACGTTCCCTATGACGAGGTGTTCGAACTGGAGGAGATCAACCACGAATTCGGCACCGCCGATGTCGCCTTTGTTATCGGTGCCAACGACGTCACCAACCCGGCGGCAAAGTCCGATCCGAAAAGCCCGATCTTCGGGATGCCGATCCTTGACGTCGAAAAGGCCAAGACGGTGCTGTTCATCAAACGCTCGATGGCATCCGGCTATGCCGGTGTCGAAAACGACCTGTTCTTCCGTCCCAACACGATGATGCTGTTCGGCGATGCGAAGAAGGTCACCGAGCAGATCGTCAAGGCGCTGGACTGAGTCTTCACCCGAATCGGCTCTGTTATCTTAAAAGGCCCGCGCCACCAGCGCGGGCCTTTTTCGTTATATGTCACCGATTGATCGAGATCTCTGCAATCAGATGCATCCTGTACCTTGAAGAAAGGCGGGAGAAGACCGACTTTGTATAAAGAGAAATCACGCCGCCGCCATGGCGGTGCCAGGGCAGGAGAGAACGGGATGACGCGTTATATATGTTCCGTCTGCGGTTTCGTTTATGACCCGGCCATTGGCTTGCCCGACGAAGACATTCCACCCGGTACGCCGTTCGAATCCTTGCCCGACGACTGGATTTGCCCTGAATGTGGGGTGAGCAAGGCTGACTTCTCCGAGCTGGAGGATTAAAGCGATGACTTCGACCGCAGACGGGGTGGTCATCGTCGGCAGCGGGTTGGCAGGCTATACCTTCGCCCGCGAATTGCGGCGGCGCGACAGCGCTGTTCAGATCACCCTCATCACCGCCGACGGCGGCGAGGCGTACAGCAAGCCCATGCTGTCTGCCGCATTCGCCCAGGGTAAGACCCACGCTGATCTGGTGCAGAAGGCCGCCGCCTTGGTCGCGTCGGACCTGTCGATCCGGGTGATGACCCGGCATCAGGTTGAAATGATCCACCGCGACCGCCGCCGCCTGACCCTGCGCCGTCCCGACGGCACCGGAACGGAAATCGGCTATGAGCAATTGGTGCTGGCCGTCGGGGCCGATCCCCGGCCCTATCGGGTCGAAGGCAGCGCCGCCGCCGGTCTGTTCACAGTCAACGATCTGGACGATTACGCCCTCTGGCGTGAGGCGCTGACTCCCGGCGCACGCGTGCTGCTGATTGGGGCCGGGCTGATCGGCTGTGAATTCGCCAACGATCTCGTCACCGGCGGCCATGCCGTTACCCTGGTCGATCCCGCCCCCTGGCCATTAGGCCGCCTCTTGCCCGCCGAACTAGGCATTGCGATGGCGGCAGCATTGGCCAAAGCCGGAGCCGTACTTCACCTGAACCGTTCCGTAACAGCCTTCACCCCCGGTCTGGCTGTCCTCGACGATGGCACCCAAATTCCGTTCGACCGCGCGTTGACCGCGATAGGGCTGGTGCCGCGAACCGCGCTGGCCGCAGCGGCCGGGTTGGCCGTGATGCGGGGAATCGTCGTCGATCGCCTTTTGCGCACTTCGGACCCGTCGATTTACGCGCTGGGCGATTGCGCCGAAACCGAAGTCGGCCCCCTGCCCTACATCGCCCCGCTGCTCGCCGAGGCCAAAGCCCTGGCCGCCACTCTGGCCGGGACCGAAACGCCCCTGGCCTTACCCGCGCTGCCGGTGGTGGTCAAGACCCCTGCCTTGCCGACCACGGTCTGCCCCCCGCCTCCCGGTGCCGAGGGGCATTGGCGGGTCGAAGGAGAGGGCTGTGACCTGAAGGCGCTGTTCGTCGGACCCGATGGCCAGCCGCTCGGCTTCGCTCTGTGCGGCAAGCGGACGGCTGAGGCCCGCACCCTGGCCACCGAGATACCGCCGCTTCTGGCATGAGGGCAGGGAGATAGAGATGACATTGCCCCGTTCGGTCATCTCATTGGAAAGAAAGAACAAATCTCCAGCTTGTGTGAATTTTCGACATACGAGGATTTTTTTATCTTTTCCCAGGGCAAAAACAGCGTATATAGCGACTTCAGGTGAGACGTACAGCGCACGTGCCTCTGACCACCGTATGGTCAGGCAACGACGTCAAAGGCGTCTTCTGGGTGCAAGCGGGCTAAACCCCCGGGTGCTTGGAGGAAATCTTATGATCGCGATTGCCCGGCACGCTATGGCGTCGTCCGTGACCATTATTCCCAAATCACAGGGATTCAAACCTCGGCAGGCCTGGGCTTTGCTCTGGGTTGATGTCCGAAGTACGTCCAAGCGGGACTGACGACANNCCCTATTTCGTGTTGTCAAACCGTCGTCCCCGACTTCGCCTGACCGGCGGAGGATGGGGTTTCGTCGCCATCTGTCCTGTTCAAGGACCCGATGGGTCCGTTTGGAGCTTGCCATGACCGCCAAGATCGCCCGCTTCCTCGAAGAAGTTCGCCCTGTCACCCCCTGCGTTGTGGTTGATCTCGATGTCGTCCGAGACAACTACCTCGGACTGCGCCGCTGGTTGCCGCTCGCGGATGTCTATTACGCGGTCAAGGCCAACCCGGCCCCCGAGATCGTGCGGATGTTGACCGCGCTGGGATCGAATTTCGATGTCGCCTCACGCGGCGAGATCGACCTGTGCCTCTCCAGCGGAGTCTCCGCCGAGAACATCTCGTTCGGCAACACCATCAAGAAGCAGCGCGATATCGCCTACGCCTACGAAAAGGGCGTTCGCCTTTATGCTTTCGATTGCGAAGCCGAGCTGGAAAAACTGGCTGAAGCCGCACCCGGCTCGCGGGTGTTCTGCCGCATCCTGATGACTTGCGACGGTGCCGAATGGCCGCTGTCACGCAAATTCGGCTGCGAAATCGACATGGCCCGCGATCTGCTGGTCCGTGCGCGCGACCTGGGCCTTGATCCCTATGGCGTATCCTTCCATGTCGGCAGCCAGCAGACCGACCTCAGCCAGTGGGACATCGCGGTCGGCAAGGCGGCGATGCTGTTCACTGCGCTGGATGCCGTTGGCGTCGAGTTGCGGATGGTCAATCTTGGTGGTGGCTTCCCTGCCCGCTATCGCAGCGACATCCCGGCGGTCGAACGCTATGCCGACGCGGTGATGAGCGCGATGACCAACCATTTCGGCAATAACATCCCGGCGATGATCATCGAACCCGGTCGCTCGTTGGTCGGCGATGCCGGCATTCTCGAAACCGAAGTCGTCCTGATCAGCCGCAAGGGCTATGACGAAGACGTTCGTTGGGTCTATCTCGACGTCGGCAAGTTCGGCGGTCTGGCCGAAACAATGGACGAGGCGATCAAGTACCGCATCCTGACCACCCGCGACGGCGACGATACCGCCCCCGTCGTACTGGCCGGTCCGACCTGCGATTCCGCCGATATCCTGTACGAAAAGTCGAATTACGAAATGCCGGTCAGCCTCAAGGTCGGCGACAAGGTTCGCATCCTGTCAACCGGGGCCTACACCACCTCGTACTCGGCGGTGAATTTCAACGGCTTCGATCCGCTGAAGGCTTACTTCATCTAAGCGGGTAAAAGTCCACGGCCACCGGCAGAACTCCGTAAAGTGTCCGGGAGGCTTAAAGCCTCCCGGACAGGATTTGGAGTGACGCCCGACACGCCTCAAACCGGCCAACCCTGGATTTGGCCGGTTGGTATCAAACGGCGAAAAGAGCCGCCGCGATACGTCGATCTTCGGTCAACAGCACATTGAACGTGCGACAGGCCGCACCGGTATCCATCGTTTCGACCCGCACCCCGGCCGCAGCCAGACCCGCACGCACGGTCGGCGGCAAAGGCCGAAGCGCCGGTCCACATCCCACCAACAACAATTCTGGAATCGGTGCGGCAGCGATAACCGGAGCCAAGGCCTCGAGTCCAAGCGCGGCAATGTCGGCGCAGGCCCAGGCCTGGGTCGCTTCGGGAAAGACCAGAACCGAACCACACCAACGTTGTCCGGCGATAAGGAACCCGCCATCGCCATAGGCTTGGATCAGCTGGCGTCCCGGCGCAAGACGGGGATTGAGATCCATGTCGATATCCTTTGCTCTCAAAGGCGCCCTCCCAATACTAAGAGGGTGTCCCGTTACTCGCCATTCCGGTTTATTCTCTCTCCATATTACCGGCTCCCCCCGTTCCCCAAAGGCACGGGCAACGGAATCGGGCTTGTCTCATCAAAGATCGCTACAAGCGGTCCCGCAACGAGAGGACGCCAATATGGATGATATTCCGGATCGGGCCGATATCAAGGTGACTCCGCCGGTCATCTTTTCCATTTATCTCGCCGTTGGGTTCCTGTTCGCGTGGGCGTCTTCGCTCCACGCTCTTCCTGGCGTGCTCGCGCGCGGGTTGGGAATTTCCCTGCTATTGGCAGCGGCAGCGGTCGCAACAACCGCGATCCTGGCGCTGAACCGCCACGGGACGCCAATTCACCCCCGCCACGCCACCACCGCCATCGTCGGCGAAGGGCCATACCGCTTCTCGCGCAACCCGCTTTACCTGTCGCTGGTGGCGATCTATTTCGGATTGGCGCTGCTGCTCAACTCACTGTGGATGGTTCTGTTAGGGATCGCCCTGGCCGTCACCCTTCAACGGGTGGTGATCTTGGCCGAGGAGCGCTACCTCGAAGACAAATTCGGCGAGTCCTACCTTGCTTACAAGGCCAAGGTCAGCCGCTGGCTGTAGCGGGAACACTCCTCGCCTCGGCCCGAAGAATGGTCCGAGGCGAGGAAAAACGCTTATTCCCCAACATTGAGCAAAGCGCCACGAACCCGCGCCCCGTGCCAGGCATAGAGAAACAGCCCGATCCCCAGGCTGAGATAGACCAGATCAAGCGCCAGAGCCGACAGCATCAAATCGGTGCGGACGACGCCATGGGTCATCACCTCGCGCATTCCCTCGAACACATGAGCGGGTGGCAACGCCCAAGCCACTGGCTGCAACCAGTCTGGTAGAACCGAGATCGGGTAATAGACTCCGGCCAGCGGGCCGATGGCGAAGATCATCACCCAGGCAAGGCTTTCCGCTCCCAGCCCGAAACGCAACACCATCGCCGACACCGCAAGGCCGGTCGCCCAGCCCATCATCGTCAGCAAAGCCCAAAACACCAGCAACGGCGCGCCCAGCGAGAACAGCGAGAAATGGTAAAGCGGAATCGCCAGAAACGCCGCCGGCAACACTCCAATCATGGTGCGGATGAAGCTCATCACCAGGATTGACGCCACCATCTCGCCGGGGCGGAGCGGACTGACCGAGAGATAGCCGAGATTGCGCGACCACATTTCTTCCAGGAAGGACAGCGCTACCCCCAGATTGCCCCGGAACATCACATCCCACAGCAGCGCGCCCGCGATCAGCACCCCCCCGGCCTGAGCGAACCAGGATGAGTTGTTCGAGAGGAACTGACTGGTGAAGCCCCACATCACCACGTTGATCAGCGGCCAATAGGCCATTTCGATCAACCGCAGCCACGAACCGCGCAGGATATAGAGGTGGCGCAGACACAGCCCGGCCACCCGCCGAACCGACAGAATCATGGCTCCCTCCGGCACGGATCGTCGGGACGGCGGCGGTCGCGGGCGATATCGAGGAACACCTCCTCCATCGTGTCGCGGGCATATCGGGCGAACAGTTCGGCGGGGGTGCCGCGATCGACAATCCGTCCCGTCTTCATGATCAGTACCTGATCGCACATCCGTTCGACTTCGGTCATGTTGTGCGAGGCTAGCAACAAGGTTGCCCCGGTGCGGCGGCGATAATCCTGGAAATAGCCGCGGAGCCAATCGGCGGTGTCGGGATCGAGCGAAGCGGTCGGCTCGTCGAGCAGAAGCAATTCGGGCTGGTTGAGCAGGGCGCGCGCCATCGACACCCGCGTCTTCTGCCCCGCCGACAACTTTCCCGCCGGCCGGTCAAGCAAGCCGGTCAGGTCGAGATCGCGACACAATTCGGCCATCCGCGCCTTCAATCCCGGCACGCCGTACAGGTGGCCGTAAACAGTCAGGTTTTCACGCACCGTCAAGCGGTGAGGCAGATCGACATAGGGACTGGAAAAATTGACTCGCGGCAACACCCGATAGCGGTGGCGGATCATGTCTTGACCCAAAAGCGAGATCTCGCCACTGGTCGGCAGCAGCAACCCAAGCAGCATCGACAGGGTGGTTGTCTTTCCCGCGCCGTTGCCGCCCAGAAGCGCGGTGACCGTACCGGGTTGGACGGTAAAGCTGATCGTATCGACCGCCACCACCGTCCCGAACCGCTTGGTGACGTCCCGGACCTCGACCGCGTTCACGGGCGGGGCCGTGCGCGAAGACGCTTGCCCGAGTCTCCCTGGATCAGAGACTCGATGTGACGACCCTGGAACAAGCTGATGCCGACCGAGTGACCGAACTCGACCGACGCAGGATTGTCGCAGCGACACAAGACGATGCGATTAACCCCGATCCGGCGCAGCGCGCTGGTGCGGTTATCCTTTTCCTTCGTCAGGGCGGGATCCCAGATCAGCTTGATCAGGTCGGCCCCTAACCGCTCGCGATCGACAAATGGCAACTGAGCATAACTCAGCCCATCGACGCAGATACGATAGCCCCGGTCGTGGGCGAAATCGCGGGCGAACAGATACGCCCCAAGGTCGGCGAAGATATCGACCTTTTGCAGTTCGAGGACGATGGTCCCGCGCATCCCTGCCTTCACGTTGTCGTCGAACACCAGGAATTCCGGTCCCAGGATCGTCGAGACGTTGAGGTTGATGCTGATATCGCCTTCCAGGGTACGGTCATCATGCTTGTTCAACATGCTGAGAACCCGGCGGTCGAGGGTCTCGGTCAATTGTTGGAACAACCAGGGATTGGAATTGACGTTGACCGACGGCAGCAAAGTCTGGCGCAGATCGGCAATCGAGATGAATAATTCGTGGAACACGGGCTGCGGTTGGGCCTTGCCGACCATCGCGCACACCGCTTGGCGGCGCAGCAGGTTGGCTAGGTCGGCCTGCCCCAGCGCCGCTTCGACCTGGATCAGCAGATCCGGGGTGAATGGCGTCCCCTGCTGCTTCTGCATCCGGGTGGAATCGCTCGCGGCGCTTTCGCTGGAAGCGGCACGACGAGACGCTTCCTCCTTCACCATTTTCTGGGCCAGGGTCCGCAGCAGATCGTATTCGCGGTCCAGGCTGTACCACGTACTGAACACCGATTGAGGAGCCAGATGTTCGTCGCTGACCAGCGGATCGTCCGAGAACAGAAAGCGCAGCTTGACCACCGCCGCCTCGATCTCATCCTGCGCCTGAGCCTTATAGATCAGCATCAGGTCGGAATTGGACAGCACGAACAGCTGGGCCTGCATCAGCTTGACCAGCGGATCGAAAGTCCCGGCGGCGATACGCAGATGGTGGTCACGCCGGTTCTGAGCCAACAGCCCCGACAGATGAATATGCACCGCCTTACGATCTTGGCGGTGGCGTTCCAACCGGCGGACGTAATCCAGCATCAGGGATTCCTGGCTGGTGGCACGGGCGGCGGCGGTCGGGGACGGCGGCGGGGATCGCATTGGCTTCGCCTTTCCTCCTACTGCAAAGCCCGCAGCGGCGGGAACAGGTCAAGCATGTCGGCATTGCCGCATTCGGTGCGGATCGTGCCGGTGATGATCCCATGGCGCGACGTGCATTGAGCCAGAGAACAGGCGGCGGCCTTGTCGCAGACGCCCATCGTGGCGGCGGCGGTCATTGAATCGAGGAATCGCCCTTGGAACATTCTGATCCCGATGGACAGCCCCCACGAGATCGCGGTTTCGGTCTCACACCGCGAAAGGATCACCCGATCGAATCCCACTGGTGCCAAGGCGTGCTGGATTTCCGCAGTACGGATATCGTCGAGCATGTCCTGGCTCCAACTCAGCTTGACGTAATCGGTGTCGAACAGTTCGCAATCCATGAATTGGAGTCCGACCGAGGTCATCCCGTCCAACACCGTCTTATGACCGCGCGTGCGCAGCCGGTCGCGGGCATGGAAAAAGCCATCGAGATTGTTGAAGACATCGAGCATCTGGAACTCGACCAACAACCCGGCCTTCCCCCGTACCGCCGCCTCGAATTTCCGAAAAGCCGGTGTCTCGATGGTGCTGACGTTGAGGTTGAGCGAGAAGGCTCGCGGTAGTACCTGGAATCCGGCATCGCCTAGCGTCGCCAGAACCTGCTGATCCAGTTCCTGCGACAGATGCTGGAACAGCCATCGATTGCACAGAATGTCGATATCGGGAGCCAGCACCTTTTGCAGGTCGGCAATCGACATATAGAATTCCTGGAACTCCACTTCGGCGGCGGTATGCCCGACGATCCGGATACAAGCCTGACGGCGCACCACCCCGGCGATATCGGTATTGCCGATCCCGTCCAGAACCCGGACCAGGGTGGTGGCTTCAAGCGGCAACCGCTTGGGAGTGGGGGCCATATCAATCTTAGTCTTGCGTACCTCGGCCACCATCTCGCCACAAAGCGAGAAAAACGCCTCGTAATCGCATTCAAGATCGTACAGCGCGACGAAACGGTCGGTTCCGTCGGCCGATTCAGCATAGGTCAGCGGATCGGTCGAGAACAGAGCACGCAACTTGTAGACGATTGCGTCAAGGTCCGGGATCTGCGCGTCCTTGCAGATCAGCATGATGTCGGAATTGGACAGCAGGAAGATCTGGCCGCGATAGACGCTGACCATCGACTCGAACATGCGGAAAGCGATGCGAATCCGGCCTTCCTCGCGATTGGCGGGAAGCAGGCGGGACAAATGCAAGTGCAGCGCCTGACGGCCCTCGCGCAACCGGCCGACACGCTCGGCGGCGTCGAAAAGCAGGCTTTCCGGCGTTACGACTTCCTGCGGTTTTCCTCCGAACGCCCCGGCGTTCATCCAGCCCTCTTTGGTCCAGCCCCTATTATCGGAGCCTCAGGTGCGAACCGGCCGGATACTTCCCTGGCCGATATATAGAGATACCATCGGCCTTGGCGGGGTTCCTAGAGCAATTTCACGATCCACCCCGCCAACCGGACGCGACCCCGCGCCCGGCTGGCGGTACGAATCAAGCCCGACCGAACACCCGACAGAAGATGGTATCGACATGTTTGGTGTGGTAGCCGAGATCGAACAGCGATTCCAGCACCGGGGCGGTCAGATGGGCGGTAACCTGCTCGTCGGCTTTCAGCAGATCGAGGAAATTCGCCCCTTCCTGCCACACCTTCATCGCGTTGCGCTGCACCGCCTTATAGCTGTCCTCGCGGCTCATCCCCGCCTGGGTCAATGCCAGCAGCACCCGCTGCGAGAACACCAACCCACCCAACTGATTCAGGTTGCGAGCAACGGCGTCGGGATAGATCACCAGGGTTTCGACCACACCGGCCAGCCGGTTGAGGGCGAAATCGAGGGTGACAGTGGCGTCGGGGCCGATCATCCGCTCGACCGACGAATGCGAGATGTCGCGTTCGTGCCACAGAGCGATGTTCTCCAGTGCCGGGGTGACCATGCCCCGCACCAGACGGGACAAACCAGTCAGGTTCTCGGTCAATACCGGGTTACGCTTGTGCGGCATCGCCGAGCTGCCCTTCTGACCGGGAGAGAAATATTCCTCGGCCTCGCGCACTTCGGTGCGCTGAAGGTGGCGGATTTCGGTCGCCAGATGCTCGACCGACCCGGCAATGACGCCCAGGGTCGCAAAGAACAGAGCGTGGCGGTCACGCGGGATCACCTGGGTCGAGACCGGCTCGGGGATCAGACCCAGCTTCGCCGCGACATGCACCTCGACGCGGGGATCGATATTGGCGAAAGTGCCGACGGCGCCGGAAATGGCACAGGTCGCGATATCGGCACGCGCCGCCAACAGCCGCACGCGGGCGCGCTGGAAGGCGGCATGGAAGCCCGCGAACTTCAGGCCGATCGTCACCGGCTCGGCATGAATGCCGTGGCTGCGGCCCATGCAAGCCAAGTCTTTATATTCAAAGGCACGCTTTTCCAGCGCCGCCAGCACCCGGTCGATATCGGCCAGCAACAGGTCGGCGGCCTGGGTCAACTGCACCGCCAGACAGGTATCGAGCACGTCGGACGAGGTCATTCCCTGGTGGATGAAGCGGGATTCGGCCCCGACATGCTCGGCCAGCTCGGTCAGAAAAGCGATGACGTCGTGCTTGGTCTCGCGCTCGATCTCATCGATGCGAGCAATCCGCTCGGGCGTATAGACCAGATCGCCCCGCGCCCACACCGCTCGGGCGGCCTCGACCGGGATCACCCCGATCTCGGCCAGGGCGTCACAGGCATGAGCCTCGATTTCGAACCAAATACGAAAGCGGTTCGCAGGCTCCCAGATGCGGGTCATCTCGGGGCGGCTATAGCGCGGAATCATTAAGAACCTCGGATAGGTGGGTATGTTTGGACAAATGGAGAGAACGCCGCCTCAGGGCAAGCGCTCGTCGATAAAGCGCCCTTCGGCAACGGCGCGCTGGTCCTGGCGCAGCAACTCGGACAGGGCACTGTCGGGACGGGCTTCGCCCCAATGATCGTAATGAACCAGTTCGTCGAGCGGCAGGCGCGGACGCCAACCGGCGGCCTGGAGTTCGGGTGTCTTGTGATAGCCCCGCACCTTACCGACGCACAGATACGCGATCGGCAGGATTTGGGGT
This sequence comes from Magnetospirillum molischianum DSM 120, assembly GCF_000294655.1. Taxonomy (GTDB): domain Bacteria; phylum Pseudomonadota; class Alphaproteobacteria; order Rhodospirillales; family Magnetospirillaceae; genus Phaeospirillum; species Phaeospirillum molischianum. Next base: position 760 of record NZ_CAHP01000001.1, on the reverse strand, counting down.
GGAATCCCCAGCGCCTCCCGAACCGTATCGTTGTCGAAGATACTGACCCAACCGACTCCCAGCCCTTCGGCGCGCGCGGCCAGCCACAAATTCTCGACGGCACAGACCGAGCTGAACAAATCCATCGTCGGGATATGAGTCCGCCCGATCACCACCGGACCGGCGCGGTCACGGTCGCAGGTCACGCAAATATTGACCGGCGATTCTAGAATGCCTTCCAACTTCAGCGAACGATAGATATCGCGCTTGTCCTCGGAAAACATCATCGCCGCTTCGGCATGGGCCTTGACGAAGGCATCGTGAACCTTGGTCCGCACCGCCTGGTCACGGACCAGGACGAAACTCCATGGCTGCATGTAGCCAACCGACGGAGCGTGGTGGGCGGCGATCAGCAGACGGCTCAACACCTCATCTGAAATCGGATCGGGGAGAAACTCGCCCCGCGTGTCGCGCCGGGTCAGAATGGCGCGATAAACGCCATCGCGCTCGGCTTCGGGCAGCGGAACGGCTGGCAACAGGGCATCGGTCATTGTCGGGCTCCCCGTGGCGCCGCAAAGACGCGGCGGATCGTCCGGTTTATAGCCGATCCCCCCCGCCGCCGTCACCCCCCGAGAGGGAGCGGAACCAGACCAGCCGCACGCAGACACCGATGTCTATTTTGAATCATTACAAAACTATCATCCCACCGGAAAACCCTACGCGGTAAATCCGTCCCATGGCATTGTTTGATCATGAGATTTGGATCAACCGGCCACAGAGC